>NEWQ02000009.1:239119-253966 GCA_002869855.2 Nitrospira sp. CG24D | reverse complement strand
CTTGGTTCTTCACTCGCTGCGGCCTTGCTGAACGGCCATTTTGAGCATCCTGCGAAAGAGCTCTTCCATTCAATGTTCATGCGCACAAGAGTGGTCAAAGGAAATACGATGTTCCATAGTTTATTTCATTGCCCGGACGGTTGCGGCCAACGAGCGCAGGTCAGTATACTTCCCCTCACGAATCACAAGGACGACATACAACTATGGTGCTGATATACGAGAGTGATCCGCTGGATGATGAGGACGCCAGGGGGCGTTTCTATCATGTGTGTCGAGGCCGCATTATTCGCACGGAAATCCAACTGCCGGAAGGGCAGTCGGTGTATGAGTGCGTGACCTGCGGCATCGACCTGGAACCGGAAGACTTTTGGATCGCACGACAGAAGGGATCGGTGTAGTTATGGCGGGAAGCGCAGGCCGGAAAACCGTCTCTGTTTCGCGGGGGCTCATGATGCTCTGTGAGACCTGTTACGATCAGGTCTATGCCGAGAAGCTGCCGGACGCGAGGAACTTTGTCGCAGACCACGAATCCCTGTTCGATACCATCTGCCTGGGCTGCACCGACATCAATCGCCCCCTGATTGACGATATGCTGGGCAGTTCGGAGTAGGCTGATCGGTATAACGGGTCCTTGTTACTTGCACTCTTTCCCATTGAAGAACATGCAGGTGGATTCGCCTGATTTCACCTTCCATGTTTTGATTACGGGCATCTCTCCTTCGCCGCGCATTTCAACCACGAAGTCGACCAGTCCAGAAATCGGCAGCTTCTCCATATGGGGCCGCGCGACCTCCGGGACGTCGATATAGAATACCCCGCCAAGTTTGGAAATCAGGACACGGTGGTTTTCAGTATCGACATTAATGACGGGGCTGTAGTAGCTCTTGTCTTCAGCCCAGCTCTGTCCGGTCACGAGAAAAATAGAGGCGGCGGCGAGAAGAATCTTATGGATGAATGCCATAGGGATCGCTCCTTCTAAAGAGGCCGATGATGACGGTATTATCGCATTGAAAATGGAAGAAGGGAAATACGAAATTCCGGTGAGGATTGAGTGCGTCGGGGAACTACTGAGTGGCGATCTGAGCCGGGGACACCACGCCGCCTGTGATCCAGTAGGCCCGGATATCCGGTGTCTGGTGCATTAAGGAAATGAGGAGATAGGCGGGGACGGGGAGATTGATCTTGCCCCAATAATCTTCGTAGTCGGTGGCGATCTTGATGTCTGTGACAGAAGGGCGCGCTGGATCGTGCGGATGTGAATGGTAGACGACTTGAAGCGTGTGGCTGTTGCGCCGCATGTCTTTCTGCGCGAGGGCCAGGTCCTGGGCATCCATCACAAAAGCGATTTCGGCCCGTTCAGCCGGGCTCAGGCGTTCCAGATGTGCGACTTTTGCCGGATCGAATGAGGCAAGTTGTTGGGCACCTTCCAGAGCGACGACATTCTTGATGCGATAAATCTTGGTGACCGTTTGACCGGTTCCGGCGAGGAGCCCGCAGCACTCGTAGGGCGCGAGTTCCTTCGCGTGGGCCACCATGTCATCGAGAATGGACTGGGGAATGATCAGATCAGCCACGATATTAAATGGTGCAGCTGACTGCGTAGTCCAGATTGAGATCTTTAATCTTTGGGTGCGGTCCGCAGAGCGGGCAGGCCGGATCTTTCGGACGGCTGACCTTCCTGAACTTCATGTCGAGCGCGTCGTAGATCACGAGCTTGTCGGCGATGGTTTCACCGATACCCAGCACTTCCTTGATGGCTTCGGACGCCTGCAGAATGCCCATGGTGCCGGCAAGCACGCCAAGCACCCCGGCTTCCTGGCAGTTCGGGACCAGTCCGGCAGGGGGGGGCTCTGGATAGAGGCAGCGATAGCAGGGGTAGCCTGCGTGGGGCTTGATGGTCGTGAGCTGGCCTTCAAACCGGAACATGCTGGCCGAGATCAACGTCTTTTTGGCAAAGAAGCAGGCATCGTTCACCAGGAATCGGGTCGAGAAATTATCCGAGCCATCCAGCACGATGTCGTACTGCGAGATGAGCGGCAGAATATTATCGGCATCGACCAGCTGGTGATAGGCGTTGACCGTGATCTCAGGGTTGATCGCCGTCAGCGTCTTTTTTCCTGATTCGACTTTCGGCATTCCGACCGTGGCTGTCGAATGCATGATCTGCCGCTGGAGATTAGAGAGATCGACGACATCGCCGTCGACCAATCCGATCGTGCCGATGCCGGCGGCGGCCAGATAGAGTCCAGCTGGTGATCCCAGCCCTCCTGCCCCGATGAGCAAGATTTTCGCTTGCGAGAGCTTCTTCTGTCCTTTGCCGCCCACTTCATTCAAGATGAGGTGACGGCTATAACGCTGAATCTGAAGTTCTGTAAGTTCCATGATGTGCGTAGACTGCAATCGGGTTGTCTTATTCCACCACGTTTAATTCGATGGGATCGACGACGCAGCCTTTCTTACGAAGGCCGTCGAGGGCCCGTTCAATCTCGGCGATTTCGCCGGATAACTCTACATCGACCCAGCCGGTGGTTTCACGCACATCGGCCCGGCGTACGTTGGTGACGATATTGTACTCGCGGCCGATCTGGTAAATGATCGGTTCTTTGACCTTGTCTTCCGGAAACCGCACGTGAAAGCGTAAGTGTGACATGGTTAGCCTCCTGCAATCGCGGGCACAATGGAGACTTCATCGCCATCTTTGAGCATGGTCTCTTTGCCCTTGAGGAATCGGATGTCTTCCTCGTTCACATAGATGTTCACGAAGCGGCGTAGTTCACCGGACTCATCGCAGAGGCGATCCTTGATTCCGGGATGCGCGCTGTTCAGCGACTCGATCATGTTCGTGATGCTGCCGGCTGTCGTTTCAACTTCCCCCTGGTTCTTCGTCAGCGGCCGGAGGGGAGTGGGAATGCGGACTTTAATCATGCGTCACCACCACCGTTCTTTCCCAACTTAAAGGTTTTTTCAAAGGCCACGAGGCTCGGTTGAATGCGGGTCGGCCGTCCGACGGCATCGATGACCGCTTCCTGCGTCTTTAATCCGTTACCCGTGATGTAGGCGACCGTCACTTCGTTTTTCTTGATTACACCCTGCTTGACCAATTTCTTCAGCACGCCGATGGTCACCCCGCCGGCGGTCTCGGCGAAAATGCCTTCGGTCTGCGCGAGCAGCTTGATCCCGTCGACTACTTCTTCGTCGGTCACCATCTCCATGGCGCCTTTGCTCTCGGCCGTCGCCTTTAGCGCGTAGTAGCCGTCGGCCGGGTTACCGATGGCCAGCGACTTGGCAATCGTCTTCGGCTTGACGGGCTTGAAGAAGTCGCGTCCCGCTTTGAAGGCTGTGGAAATCGGCGAGCAGCCTTCCGCCTGGGCGCCGTTCAGCTTCGTGTGGACCTCGTCGATGAGCCCCACGTATTTCATTTCGTGCAGGCCCTTCCAGATCTTGGTCAGGAGGGAGCCCGAGGCCATGGGAATGACGACCTGGTCCGGCGTCTTCCAGCCGAGTTGCTCAACAGTTTCGTAGGCGAGCGTCTTGGAGCCTTCGGCATAGTAGGGGCGGATGTTGATGTTCACGAAGCCCCAGCCGTGTTCACCGGCGATTTCGCTACAGAGCCGGTTCACATCGTCGTAGTTGCCTTCGACCTCAACCACATGGGGTTTATAGATAAGGTTGCCCAGCACCTTCGCCGCTTCCAAGTCTCCCGGGATGAAGACGTAGCAATGGAGATTGGCAGCTGCGGCATGGGCGGACACGGAATTTGCCAGATTGCCGGTTGAGGCGCAGGCGACGGTTTCGAATCCCAACTCGCGAGCCCGCGTCAGCGCGACCGCCACGACCCGATCCTTGAAGGAGAGCGTGGGATGATTGACCGTATCATTCTTTATATACAGCTCATCAAGGCCGAGATAGGCGCCGAGATTCTTGGCACGGACCAGCGGCGTCAATCCGGCGTGGGGCCCGACGAAGTTCGTGCCCTCGACCGGAAGCAGATCGATATACCGCCACATGCTGTGAGGACCCTCTTGGATCTTCTTGCGCGAAATCGCCTTCTTGATCTCCTCGTAGTTGTACTTCACTTCGAGGGGGCCGAAGCACATCTCGCAGACGTGGATGGCTTTCGTGGGATATTCTTTCGCGCATTCCCGGCACACGAGGGCTTTCATTTTGGTCATTGCGACACCATATACGTAAAAAGTTAAACGCTACGGACGAACGGCACAGCCGGCAAACGGGTCCCCATCATCAAACAGCTCGGTGATCGTCGGATGGTCACCGCAGAGCGCGCAGTGAGGGTTGCGCTTCACTTTGATTTCCCGGAACAGGGTCTTTTTCGCGTCGAAGTCGAGCAACCGGTCGGTGAGCGGTCGTCCGATGCCAAGGATAAGTTTCAGCGCTTCTGTCGCCTGGATCGTTCCGATGATCCCGGCCAACACGCCGATGACGCCCGCTTCCTGGCAGGAGGCGACCAGACCGGCCGGCGGCGGCGTCTTGAATACGCAACGATAACAGGCCGACTTCTTCGGCACAATCGTCGTCACGCGGCCGTCGAAGCGAAGGATCCCGCCATGAATCAGCGGTTTGTCGGCAAAGAAGCAGGCATCGTTGATCAGGAACTTGGCCGTGAAGTTATCGACGCCGTCGATGATGATATCGTATTCGCTGAAAATCTTGAGCGCATTTCCCGCGGTCAGGCGCTCCTCGTAGGTCTTCACGATGACGTCGGGATTCAGCGCCGCGATCTTTTCCTTCCCGGAGACGACTTTAGGACGGCCGATATCGGACGTGTGATGCAGGATCTGTCGTTGCAAGTTCGTCAGGTCCACCACATCGCTGTCGATCAGACCGATCGTCCCCACGCCGGCCGCTGCCAGATAGAGGGCAGCCGGTGAGCCCAAACCTCCGGCGCCGACGAGAAGAATTTTCGCCTTGGCGATCTTCTTCTGTCCTTTGCCGCCGACCTCGGGGAGAAGGATGTGCCGGCTGTATCGATTTATTTGCTCTTCGGTGAATTCCATGGTCCGTGTTGCTGACAAGCGCGCAGGCTAGCAAGGCGCAAGGGGAACCTGTCAGCCAGTCCTCAAATATTGAAATACTTCTCGATGCTGATATAGCGCTCGCCCGTGTCGCACAAAATGGTCACGACATTCTTGCCCGGGCCAAGCTCTTCAGCGATCTTTTGAGCGGCGAAGACATTAGCTCCGGCTGAAATACCGACCAACAAGCCTTCTTTTTTCGACAGCTGTTTGGCCGTTTGATAGGCTTCATCGTCCGTGACGGTAATCACGCGATCGAGGATCTTCCGGTTCAAGACTTTGGGAATGAACCCGGCCCCGATGCCTTGAATCTTGTGGGGGCCTGGATCGCCACCGGACAAGACCGGTGACCCCGCCGGCTCCACTGCGATCACTTGCACGTTCGGGTTCTTCTCCTTGAATAGCTCTCCGCATCCCGTAATCGTTCCGCCTGTGCCGACCGCCGCGACGAACGCGTCGATCTTTCCATCCAGGGCATCCAGAATCTCAGGGGCCGTGGTCATCCGGTGCATCGCCGGATTTGCCGGATTCGAAAACTGATCCGGCATAAAATAGCTCGGGTTCTGGGCCAGGATACTTTCGGCTTCCTTGATCGAACCCTTCATCCCTTCCCAGGCTGGGGTCAGGACTAGTTGTGCCCCGTACGAGGAGAGCAAGCTCGCCCGCTCCATGCTCATGCTTTCGGGCATGACGAGGATGAGCTTATAGCCGCGTACGGCTGAGACCAGCGCCAGGCCGATGCCGGTATTACCGCTGGTCGGTTCCACGATTGTACCGCCCGGCTTCAGTTTTCCCTGCCGTTCCGCCTCATTTATCATGTTGAGGCAGATTCGATCCTTGACGCTGCCGCCCGGATTGAAAAACTCCACCTTGCCGTAAATCGTCGCCGAGCCCGGTTTGGACAGCCGGTTCAACCGGACAAGCGGTGTCTTGCCGATTAATTCGGTAATTTCTTTATGCATCTTCATCGTCACCGGCCTCCTCCCATGTAAAAGAGGAATTCGACCAGATCGCCCTCTTTGAGGGTGGTGGTGGCGAGATGTTCCCGATCGATCATTTTGTCATTGACCTCGACCGCAACCATCTGCGGATCGATCTTCTTGAGCGTGAGCAAATCGAGGACGCTGCCGCTCTGGATGTCCTCGGATTTCCCATTGACCTTGACCTGCATGGATTCTCCCAAGTTGGCCTAGAGATTAAGGAATTTCAGGACGTTAACAAAGAGTCTCCGCCCTTGTCAAGGCAACGTCGGCCTGGCACGTTGCTTGACTTTCATTCGGCTCCCCATACACTATGCGACCCTCTCGGAGGAGTCGTTGATGTGGAAACAAAATTTCATGTTTCGCGCCCTTGAGGCAACCCCTCTCAAGGAGTCCGAACAAGAACTGTTTCATGAAACTGACCCGGCCATGGATAGCGCCGGACTGCAGTTAGAGAAGTTTTTGTCCGTTTGGATTCAGGGAGAGGGCGAGGACGATAAGCCGTCGATGTATACCGGCGTCTATGTCCGCACCGCCACGCTGGATTTCCAGAAACGGGTGGGGTTTCTTCAGCCGCTTCAAGGGCGATCGCATCAGATCAAACAACAGCTCACGCCCGGCCAGAAAGCATTCCTGCGGGGGTGGCTCGGTGCCCATTCCGCTCAGGCGTGGGACGCGTCCGACGATCATTTTCGAGATTTGTTCGAAGTCGAATGACGAGGCGGTGCTTGCCAGCCTTCTGCCAATTTCTCCTTCGGTTTGCCCTCTGCGTCACCTGCGTGGCAGGAAGCGTGATCGGTTCAGCCCATGCCACCAGTATCGAGGTGTACTATGCGCCAGAAGATGAGCCGCTGACAAAACTGTCGAAGATTTACGATCATGCCTCACGCTATATTTACGTGGCCGTGTATGGGCTGACCTCGCCGCTGGCAGTGAAAGGCCTGGTTGAGGCGAAGAAGCGCGGCCTTGACGTGCGCGTGATTACGGATCGTGAGAGGCTCAACGATCAAAAGCAACAGACCGCCGTCGAGACCTTGCACCTGGCGGGCATTCCCATTCTTGTCAATCAACACGACGGGCTGATGCATCTCAAGCAAGTGGTGATTGATGACGAGATCAACGCGTCCGGATCGATGAACCATACCGGCAGCGGGAATCGTTACAACGACGAGCGGCTGGATGTGATTCGCGATCACGTCGTGACAACCAAAGCGCGCGACAAGTTTCTGGCGATGTGGAAAGACGATCAGCGCTTTTATCTCTGGAAACCATAAACGGGACGCACTTGGCAGGGACAATCGTTGACACAGACATTGCCGTGGTCGGAGCCGGAGGCGGGGGGGCCGTGCTGGCGCTTGCGCTCGCGCAGCAGGGGATCAAGACGATCGTCCTGGAGCAGGCCTCAGGTCCGCCGCAGGGGCTACGTGGAGAAATTCTTCAGCCGAATGGTCAACAAGTATTAGATCGGTTGGGATTGCTCAACAAGTTGCCGGTGGGCTCGACCAGACCGATTCGCAAGTTCCATTTCTGCCGGGTGGGTGGAGAGCGGTTGTGCACGATCGACTACGGGGAGTTGCCCGCGCCATACAACCACGCCGTCGTGACGTTGCCGAATGTGGCGCACCACGCCATTCTCGATGCGATTCAAGCAGAACCGTCGGTTGCGCTCTGGTATGGCACCAGCTTTATGAGTCTGGTGAAGGAGGGGACGCGGGTGAGCGGTCTGACCGCGACGCGCGGTGGTGAAGAGGTCACTATTCGTGCGAAGGTGGTCGTCGGGGCCGATGGCGCTTTTTCCAAGGTCCGGCAAGCCCTGCAGATTCCGGCGGACGTGCATCTCTATCCGCAGGGGTATCTGATCGCGATTCTCGATTCGCCGGTTCCGGTTACTGAGGCGAAATACTTTGTCGGCAAGAAAACGATTCTCGGGCTGTTTCCGGCGGCCGGCGATAAGGTCTATTGCTTCTACATGATCCCAACCGGTTCCTACGACCGTGTGAAGGAACAAGGCCTTCCGGCCATGCAGGAAGCCTGGACGGTCATCGATCCCACACTCAAGCCGCTGTTTCAGCGATTGACGGATTGGGGCCAGACGGCGTTCATGCCGACCGGGCGTGTGCGGACACCGACCTGGGTGGCGGACGGAGCGGTGCTGATCGGCGATGCGGCTCATGCGATGAATCCGCACGCGTCGCAAGGCCGCATGCAAGCAATGGTCGACGCGATGACGCTCGCGGATTTGTTGCCGGAATGTCTGGCTGAGCGGAATTTCTCTGCGGCAAAACTGAAAATTTACGAGGATGCCCGGCGTCTTCAGGTCACCATGTTGCAAAGATTGGCGGATGAACAGGTCTTGTTCTGGAATACAGCGAATCCCGTGATCGGATTTCTCCGTAACCGGGTCTTTCGCACGCTGGATCGGAATCCACGGCTGCGGTATCGTGTCTTGTCCACAACTGCGGGCTTGCGGCAATCAGCGCCGTTTTCATTGATCGATCGAGTCATGGCAGCAGGATTCCTGCCGGATCCGTTTGCCAGGAATACGGCAGCAGGAATGACGAGGTTACACGATGGCAGGTAGCGAATGGGTGATCGACGGATTGCCGGATGAGTATCAGCAGCACTTGCGGGCCTATGTGAAGGACGTGCAGCGTGTATATGGCGACTCACTCGATGGTGTGCTGCTGTATGGCAGCGCCGTGCGTGGCGAGTTTCTGCCGGGACGCTCGAATCTGAATATTGTCCTGGTGGTGAAATCCACCAAGGCGGACCAACTCAAGAAGTATGGTGCGCTGCATCGCCGGTGGGCCAAGGAACAGATTGTCGTGCCGCTGTTTGTGACGCAGGCCGATTTGCCGGCGATGTCACTGGTGTTTCCTCTCGAGTATCTGGAAATGCAGGAACAGCATCGGCTCCTCGCCGGTCAGGACCCGTTCGTCGGGTTCAAGGTCGATCAGCGCCACCTTCTTGCCGAAGTGCTGCAAAGCTTGCGGGGGAATCTGTTGCGCGTGCGCCAGCGCTTTATCGAAGGCGGGGGGAGCGAAGAAGCCATTACGATTCTCTTGCCGCTGTCGTTGACGGCGATCCTGCCTTGTTTGCGCGGGGTGCAGCGATTGGTAGGGCGGCCGGTATTGTCGCAAGGTGAGCCGCTCTTGAAGGATTTCGAAACGTTCTTGTCCCTCGATCTGTCGGGTCTGCGTGATGCCTGGTTGCTCAAGCGTGGGCAGATCTCGCCGGGGCAAAAGGAAGTGCCGCGGCTCATGGAGCGGTATCTTGAGAGTCTAGAGCAACTGGTGCAGGCCGTGGAAGCCCGGTTGACGCAGGTACAGGCATGACCGGCAGGCTGAAGACATTTGTTTCTGCGATGGCGTCGTTCAGTCTGCTGCTGCTCGTTGTGATCGGAGCCGCGGAAGCGGCGCTCTATGATCGCCCGAAGGAGCGTGCACCGTTGCCCGGTCCGATGGGGTATGTCAGCGATCACGCCGGTGTATTGGATGCGGAGTGGAAAGAGCGGATTCGTTCTGTCTGCCAGGATCTTGAACGGAAAACCGGGGTGGAGATGGTGGTGGTCACCGTGCCGTCGATTAAGCCTTTTCTCTCAGCCAACGAATATGCAGCGGCGCTCTACGGGAAATGGGGGATCGGATCGGCGCAGCAGGAACATGGAGTAATGGTGCTGGTCTCCGCGGAAGAGCGGCAGGCGGCGATGACGTTGGGGCGCCAGATGCTCCCCATTATCACACCGACGATCATGACCGACGTCGGCGGTGGCACGTTGCTTCCCGCGATTCAGCTCGGGCATTTCGGTGAAGGCTTGTACCGGACCGTGGTTGCGCTCGCAACGCCGGCTCAAGAGGTGCGAGTAGGGACGCTGCCTAAACACCATTTCAAAGGCGTCGGTTTTTGGATCACCCTTTTCACCAGCCTTGGGGCGATGTCCTTTTTCTGGTGGATCAGCCGCCCGGACCTCCGGCATCCCTATCGCCGCATTCAACGTGGCGAGTATTGGGGCACAGGGCAGGGCGGCTTCGGCGGCAACTGGGGCGGGTTCGGTGGCGGAACGAGCGGGGAAGGCTACAAGTAGGCAGCGGTTCACTAACCAAAAAGGAGCAGCATCATGGGCAAAGGTCAGGACAAGAAGAAAGAGACCAAAAAGAAACCGTCGAAGACCATGGCAGAGAAAAAAGCCGCGAAGCGAGAGAAGGGTAAGTAACGCAGAGGGCCGGCCTCCCTATCGAGCATCTCCTGAAGATACCGCGCATTCGAGATTCTTGAAGGATGCCACGAGACTGACCGTTGGTGAAGGAATCCTACGGCTTGGTCGAGGCCGACAACGATTCTTTCCCCGCCCAATTGGTTGCGGTGACGCACAATCCTATCTCGGATGTGGGGACGGGAATATCGCTGATGGTGACCTGCGCTCCGCCGTGAGGGTCATTGGTCCACACGCGAATGGCAGTTGTTGGAGTCCCCTTGGCGCTCAGATAGATCGTTGTGTAGGCGAGGTCGGTGAGCAAAGCGCCATTCTGACTCTTCGTTGGCTCAAGGTAGGAGACCGTCAGGCTGGTTTGGGTGGCGGGAAGAGATTTGATGAGCGTCGGGCAACCAGCGGGCAGCGCCATGCCGGTGGTGGTTTCCTTTCGCAGTTCAATGGTCAAGGCGCTTTTTTGAAGCATGAGTTGCTCGGTTTCGCAGCCGGCGCTGGTTAATCCAACTAACAGGCACGCACAGGTTGCTGTTGTCATGTTCATGTTGCGGTGTCCTCTGGCTCGGCAGCCGGTTACGCAATCGCCATTCGTTGCGGTACGTCTCGTCCTTCCTCCAGGTCTTGCAGATCGGACCAGGCGGTCAGATCGGTCCGTGAGGGATCTATGGCGTCGCGGTATTTCTTGAACTTCTCCATGCTCTCGGGAGAACTGGGGCCGCGCAACAAGAGCTTCTCGTTCCATTCATCCAACTCAGCTGACGGATGCGGCTTGGCCGTCTGTCGAAACCAGGCGGCGACTCCTTCATCTGCAGGATTCGTTTTCACGGCAGCTGTGAATTGATCGCTAGTGATCCCGGCGAACTCCAAAAGCCGTTCATCCATCGGGCAGGGATAGATATATTCGCCTTCGGTACCGGCGAGGACTGCGCGGCATTTGTCGATCATGCGTGCGAGATGGACATAGCCCGCGAGTGTGGCCCGCATGCTTCGTGGGAATGAGGTCCTGAGATCCATAGGAGTATGCTCGTCGATTTCCCGCCCGTTCCCCAAGCGGGGAGCGGGCGGGAGGATGGATCTAGAGCAGCTTGTGATTGGTGAAGGTCAGGTTCTTCACGATGACCTGGCCGTTCTCAAACGCAATGATGCGGCGGGTCGCGGGAAGATCAGCCGCTCCCACGCGCACATGTGTGTCGGTAAAGCTCTCGACATTGTTTAGCTTGCCGTCGGTCGGGGAGAAGTAGTAGACGGTGTATTTGGTGGTCAGGTTCTTTTGATCCTGCGTGACGGAGCTTTCTTCGACATTGATCGAGAAGGCAAACGGAGTCATGCCCGGATGGGCCATCTTCCGGTTAATCTGGGTGATGCGGTTATCTTTGATCCGGTAGAAGGAGTTCGATCCGTGGATGTCGAGCTTGGTGCCGAAGGGATGGCCGTCTTCTTCCATGGTGAGGGAGTACTTGCCGTCCGATTCTTCGAAGCTCCGGGGACCGCGGTGGACGGCGATCATCCCGAGCTGTTCCTGGGCCCATTTTTGTACGTCGGCATCTCCGAGTTGCACCGACACCTCGCGGGGGCCCTTCACCATGACGGGACCAGTGGTCACCTTTCCGTTAATGTTGACGGTCAGATCAGCGGTAAAGCCGTTAAAATCTTTCGGCCAGCGGGCGGTCTTCTCGAATGCTTGCCGCATGACCTCGCGGGCTTTGGGGTCATCGGCGACAGTGGTTTGCGGGGCTGTATGCATGGACATGATCAAGTCTCCTGTGAATGTAGTGTGTCGATTATACCCACCGGGTTTGACGGGGCTCAATGGGGAAGAATCTATTCATCTACCGATGGGCCCAAGTGCGTCTGGCGGGCCTCTGAGGCCTCAATTTTATGGTGCGAGCAGCCTGTTTCAACATTTGTGTGATTTCTGATATAGTTCCGCGAGTTTTTACCTGTTCGGCAGGCCTGGTGTCTGTTTGAAGGGATGCTAGAAGAGGATGGAGTAGAATGGAACGACGCGCTGCCTCCCATACTGAAGAAGAAGAAATGAACCAACGCCGCAAGCTGTTGAATGCGGCGAAGCGGGGCGATCAGAAAGCTATCGGGAAACTGTTTGAGCTGTATCAAGTGCGGGTGATGAACCCGGATCAGCTCACCAAGATCAACAAAGTGTATGCCGCCATGCCGATACCGGTGAAGTCAGGATCGTCGCGATCCAGCCGGCAGTCAGCCAAAGCGGGCAAGCAGCTTCCCACAAAACCTGTTGTATCGGGGAAGCCCGCTCCGGCGGCGAAGCCGTCAAAAGCTGCCAAGCCGGAAAAGCAGATGAAGCCAGCCAAAGCAACAAAGCCTGTAAAGGTTGCGATTCCTGTTGCCAAGAAAGTCACGAAGCAACCGGCTAAGCGGAAAGCCAAGTAGTTCATTTCCGGGCCTCGTTTGGATGTACGACTTACTGCACGACTACGCGCAGCCCTCCGCTTGCGAGCCCTGACGCAATCTGCTCGGCTTGCCGTGTCTCTCCCTCAAAGACCATCGCTTCCCCCTCATGATCGATCTGATAGGCGAGTTCAAAGGCGCGTGACGAGGTCATGCCCGGCACATATTTGCACAGGAGGGTAATTACCTGCTGGTAGGTATGGCAGTCGCAATTATAGACAATCACTCGAGCTTCGAGTGCGTCCCCGGTGCCTGTACCGGTCTCTTCGGTCACGTCGGGGGTGGTCAGCGGAAAGGATGGTTTTGCCATGGCGGAAAAGTGTAGCAGAGTCTTGAGAGGAGGTTAATACCCGGTCCTAATGACCAGATGGTTGGGAAGCCGCTCGTTTTCTCGGTCGAGCGATCGTCCGAACAGCTGAAAATGTGCGGGCGAATCCGTGGCGGTGGTTACCTGTAGTTGGTGTGCTAGTTGAATCGTATAGCACTGGGCTGCGGCAGTCTTGACCAATGCCAGGCCATATTCGAAACGAAATGCGTCATCTCCGCTCAGCCGTTCGCAGCTTAACTGTTGCACGGTTTTAACGGTAAAAGGTTGGTGGAGAAAGTTCTCGTTCATGAGTCGGAGCAGTGCCGCGGGGCCTGGCACGACATCGCGGCCAATTGTCATGGCATGTGTGGGATCGAAGAGCCCTCGCTGAAATCTCCGGTCTTCACGGATTGCCTCATGGAAGACTCTTCGCCACTGAGTATCAGCCAAATCACGGTCAATGGAGGCTCGGCTGGTGTCGCTCAGCGGTCCGCTGACGTTGTGCCCTTGGACCAGCCGGCCGGTAGTCACCAATTCGGGAAATGTTCCCCCCATGCGATCGGCATAGGCTGTGGTTCCTGAGAAGGGACTGAGCTGGATCGCCATATAGTCTCGAAAGTGGACACGGTAAAAACGTGCGAGGAGGCAATGCAACGTCTCTTCATGGCAGAGGTGAAACGGGTAAAACAATGCATCAGTTGACGGGGAGCCATTCATCGACATTCACAGAGACTCATGTTAGGTTTCGCCCATGAAGAAAATATTTACGTCCTGGCTTGATGTGTTGCTCGTATTCATTCCGATTTCGATTGTCCTTGCGGTCACCCACGCCGATCCGCTCTACGTGTTTGCAGCGTCCGCCTTCGCAATCATTCCACTCGCCGGCATGTTGGGGCGTGCGACCGAGCATCTCACGTCGCATGTCGGTGCCGGGATCGGCAGTCTGTTGAATGCCTCGCTGGGTAACGCGGCGGAATTGATTATAGCACTCGCCGCACTACGTGAAGGGCTCCATGATGTGGTGAAAGCATCGCTCACCGGTTCAATCCTCGGCAACATCCTGCTGGTGCTCGGGGCGTCCATGGTGGCCGGCGGGTTGAAATATGAGCGACAGAAGTTCAACCAAACCGCGGCGGGCATGGGTTCCAGTCTGCTGCTATTGGCGGCGGTCGGTCTGATCATTCCCGCACTCTTCCATTTCACTGCCGCGGATCGCGGAGTGACGATCGAACGGGAGATGAGTCTGGAGATCGCGATCGTGCTTTTCGTCATGTATGGCCTGAGCCTGCTGTTTTCGCTGAAGACGCATCGCCACTTATATGCAGGGGAGTCGCATGATGCGGAGGATTTCGGGGAACAGCCCTGGAGTTTCCGCATGTCCGTGGCCGTGCTGACTGTCGTGACGACCTTGATCGCGGCCATGAGTGAACTGCTGGTTGGCGCAATTGAACCCACGGCGCATACGCTGGGTTTAACGCAGGTGTTTGTCGGTGTGATTCTGGTCGCATTGGTCGGTAATGCGGCGGAGCATTCGACAGCGGTCCTCATGGCGATGAAGAATAAGATGGATTTGGCTTATGGCATTGCCGTGGGGTCGAGCCTACAAATTGCTCTTTTAGTCGCGCCGGTGCTGGTGTTTGCGAGTTACCTGTTCGGCACTCCGCTGGACCTGATCTTCACGCCGTTTGAAGTGGCTGCTGTGACGATCTCTGTGTTTGTTGTGGGTTTCGTCGCGATCGACGGAGAGTCGAACTGGATGGAGGGCGCCATGTTAGTCGGCGTGTACGCGATGCTGGCGATCGCCTTCTATTTTCTTCCGGCTTGAGCGGCGCCGGTCACACCTTATCCATATCGATCACTTCAGTGGCATCCCACAAATTTTTCCACTCGGCATCG
>NEWQ02000009.1:194511-239019 GCA_002869855.2 Nitrospira sp. CG24D | reverse complement strand
GCCTCCGGTTTTGCCTCGCCTGCGGCCTTGCTGAAAACGCGTTTGAACAGCCTGGTTCTGAGTACTCAGAGCAATTCAGGATTTTCAGAAAACTCGCTCAGAACTCAGGACTTGCCCCCGCTACTTTACCGAATCCAGGACAATCTCGAAGTCTCGTCCGCCCGGGAGGGTGGGGTTTTTGGCGTAGCGTCCTTCGATGTCGCCTGGCTGGGCCGGTCCGGCCTGGCCGTCGCGATCGAGCCGCGCCACGATGTCTACCATCCCTCGCAGCTCTGAACCCTCGACCATGACATCGGCGTTGGTGATTTCAAAGGATGCCGGGAATGTCGGATGATCGATGCGCTTGGCGGCAATGGGCCGCGGCGGGCCTTGGGGTCGCTTCACGATGACGAAGAGCACGTCGGTCGGCTTGATCTGATCGGCCAGATTCGGGGCGATGGTCACCCGTCCTGCGACGACCGGTTCTCCGACGGCCGGGTCGCAACTATGGGCGAGTCCGAGCCAGGCGGCGAGCGCCGCCAGGCCGATGATCGTGCCTGCCATCCCGATTGCCTGTCCTGACATACCGGCCATGCATCCTCCAGATTCTCAATGAGCGTCGCATTATAGACAGGTCGCCTGGAAAAGGGGAGGGCACGGTTTACGGCCAGGAAGACGCTATTGTATGATGGCTCCCAGTTACACCCTGTGCTGTATGGAGGAATACGTTATGGCTCCCAATCCTGGTTTTCCCTTGGTGCTCGATGTGAAGGGCTTTTCCGTCCTGGTGATCGGCGGGGATGAAGAGGCGGCGGACAAGTCTCAGCGGTTGCTCGAATCCGGTGCCCGGGTGACGGTGATCAGTCCGACGCTGCATGAAACGTTGAAGCTGTTGGCCGCCTCCGCGAAGGTCATTCATCGCGGCCGGCATTTCCGTGAGACCGATCTGGAGCATACTATTCTGGTCTTGAATACCATTCGCGGGGATCGCGAATTTGCCAAGATGTTGCTGGCCAAGGCGCGGGAAAAGGGATTCTTGCTGTGGTCGGTGGACATGCCGGAGCTGTCCAGTGTCACGATGCCGGCGGTGGTGGCGGTCGGGCATGCCCGGGTCGCGATCAGCAGCAGCGGGGTGGCCCCGGCGCTGTCGGGATTCATGAAGGAAGATCTGGAACGTATTCTTGACGGGGAGTTTTCGGCTTTTGTCGATTGGCTCGGGCATCTCCGCGAGCAGGCGAAGGCCAACGAGCCCGATGCGGACAAGCGGCGCGCATTACTGCGTGAAGCGCTGGACGGGTTCCGCCTGTTGGGCAAAGTGCAATATCCGAAAGTGTGGCAGGAAGAGCGAGCCCGTCAAACGGCCGCAGGGGCGGCGGCACCGGCTGCTAAAACCACATAAAGGGGTCCGCAACAATGGTCTTGCTTGAATTCAGCATGTCTCCGCTCGGCAAAGGGGAGAGTGTCGGGAAGTATGTGGCCCGGTCCCTCGATATTATCGACAAGAGCGGCGTGGACTACCGGCTCAATCCGATGGGAACGGTATTGGAAGGCGAATGGGACGAAGTCTTTGGCGTCGTGAAGAAGTGTTACGAACGGATGCGCAAAGATTGTGGCCGCATTTCCTGCACGATCAAGGTCGATTATCGCAAGGCGGCGAAGGGTCGATTGTCCAGCAAGGTGGCCAGCATCGAGAAACAACTCAAGCGCCGGGTGAAGCAGTAATTCGTTCCGCTATCCTGCCGGTCCGGTTGACAGAGAGTGCCGGATCGGCTCTGCTGGCAGGGCTTTCCGCGTGATCCGACTCTCCCGAGTCGCGATTTTATCTCTTGAAGTCCCTAGCTTCCCTTTCTATACTGGCCTCGCCAGAAACGGACATCCGGCGCAAGGTGCGGCCTGACGAGTGTCATCCCATCCCGCGCGGCCTGTCCCCGGAGTGGAGGATGCTATGCCTATTCAGTCATTGGACGGTATCGAACCGGCGGTGCTGCCGTCGATCGAGCTGTTACCTAAAGAGCGCAGGATCCTTGACCGGCCGTTCATGGAATTTCGCCCGTTCGGGTTGGACGAACACGGCCAGACGATCAGGGATTTGAGCGGCATGAGCATTCGGGCGGTCATTCTCGATTTGGAGAAGACGCTAACTCGTGAACGGGGGGACGGCGCAGGCTCGGAGGCCGTCGACGAATTGTGTGTGCTGTTGAATCAGCGCATTAAGGATTCCGTTTACCATGTCACGCCGGAGTTTCTGAAGAATCCCTGGAATAGCTACTCCTACGAATTTGCCGCCTACCTCTACGAGTTCTGCGAACTGTTGACCGGCGACCCGAACTTTATTTTTGCGGGTGGGATGGAAAAAATGTCGCCGATCATTCAGGTATTGGCGCGACCCTTCTCGCTCGAACAGATCTACGGCATGTTTCCCTATTTCGGAAACAAGTTTGCCTCGGGTTCGGTCGAATGCCGGGTAGTCGACGTGACGCCGGGGTCCGCCACACTGGCCATGCGGTTTTCCGACCGGACGCTTCGCCAGTTTGGGCCGTTCCGGCGGCGGTGCACCTATCTGGTCTGTCAGTCCGCCCAGGGAATTTTCGCGGCTGTTCCGGCGCGCGTGCATGGGCTGCCTCCGGCGACGCTGACGAATCTCTCCTGCGTGTCCAACGACGATGAATGGTGCCGGTGGCTCATTCGATGGCAGAGTGACGGGCCGGCGCGATGGGGACGGGCGTCCCAGTCCCCGGCGGCGTTGCCGATACCGCCGGAGCCGGCTCCGCGTGATGCCGTTGCGGCTGAGTCCGGGCTGGGTCTCTTGCAGCAAGAACCGGCCTGGGATGGCTGGGGCAACCCGGGTTCACGGAACCAGTCGCACTGGATTTTGTGGAGCGGGTTGATCGGGTTGTGTCTCGCAGGAGGACTGTGCCTTTTGCTGCCCGCCATGGGGCCTGCTGAGATGGTGCTCGCCGGATTGAGTCCGGTCATGGCTGCCGGATGGCTGATGCAGCGCCGCATGCACAGGGAAAGCCGGCAGCGCGAGTCGCTCATTCGCGAACAGATTGCCTTCGTTGAATCGCGGCATGAGGAATTGCGCGAGGCGTATTTAGGGCAGGAGCAGACGCGGGTCGAGTTGCGGCGGAAGGTGACGCAATTGACGGCGCTGCATCAAGCCGGTCTCCTGTTCAGCGCGACGTTGGACCGTGATACGCTGCTCGAGCGTGTCTTGGAAACGCTCACGCGCGATCTGCATTATGACCGTGCCATGGTGTCGATGTTCGATCCGTTGCGCGCGGTCATTCGGCATGTGCGTGTGATCGGAGCTTCCGATGAAGTCTTGGCCTACGCGCAGGACTGCGAGGTGCCGGTGACGAACCGGAACAGTCCTGAGGGGATGGTTGTGTTGCAAGGTCTTCCACTGTTGATCGCGGATGTCCAATCGGTCTGGCAGGAGCTGCATCCGATGAATCGACGGTTAGCGGAGCTGAGCCGGACGAAGTCTCTGATCATCGTTCCGCTGAGGGCCAAAGACCACATTCTGGGGATCCTGACGGTGGATCGGACGCACGAGCCGAGCTTGACGAAGGACGATCTTGAGCTGATGACCACGCTGGCGAATCAAGTGGCCATCGCGCTCGACAATGCCGCGGCCTATCAGCAGATCGAAGAATGGAACGTCGGATTGGAGTTGAAGATTCGTGAACGTACCGAGGCGCTGGAGCAGGCCGACCGGCTGCGGTCGCAGTTTCTCTCTCATGTATCGCACGAGCTGCGCACCCCGCTGACCTCCATCAAGGGGTTCATTCAAAATCTTTTGGATGGACTCACCGGTCCGCTGAACGAGAAACAGCAGCGGTATCTGTTCCGCATGCTGGATAATTCCGACCGGCTGATCCGGATGATTGAAGATCTTTTGGATCGGACACGGATCGAGGCCGGCCGGTTGGAGGTGCATCCGGTCGATGTGGATCTGGAGTCCTGCTTGACGGACGCGATTGAGCAACTGCGCCCTCTGGCCTCCGCCAAGCGGCAGCGACTGGGCATCAGTGCGCGAGACATCCGCATCGAGGTGTGGGCCGACCGCGATCGATTGATTCAGGTGGCGGTGAATCTGCTCCAGAATGCGGTCAAGTATACGCCGGAGGACGGTGAGATCACGGTGGCCATCGAATCATCCAGCCCGCGGTTCGTCCGCATTCTGGTCAGGGACACGGGGCCGGGGATTCCGGCGGAGGATCTCGATAAGATCTTTGATCCGTTTTTTCGTGTGCAGCAGGGACAGCGAAGCGGACCCAAAGGGCTCGGGTTGGGGCTCTCCATCGTGAAAACGCTGGTCGAACTGCAGGGGGGAAGTGTCTTGGCTAAAAACTGTTCGGCGGGAGGAGCGGAAGTCTCCTTTACGTTGCCCCTCCGATCGACGATCCCCTCGTCGCCGCCGAGTCAGCCGGCTGCAGCGCGGCGTGTGCTGGTGGCCGACGAAGATCCGGACATTCGGCAGTGGCTGTTCGACCGGTTGAAGGCCAGCGGATATCATCCGGAGGACGCGACGGACGGGCAGGAAGGGCTTGTCGCGGTCCAGTCGAGCGGCTATGCCGGCGTCATTCTCGATATCGGTCTGGGGCGGATTGACGGGCTGAACGTCTTGAAAGAGATTCGATTGCAGAACCCTGAGATCCCGATCATCATCATGACGGCGTCCGGATCCCAAGAACTGGCGGTCCAGGCGATCGGGATGGGTGCGCAGGCCTATTTGCTCAAGCCGTTTGAGGCCGGTGAGTTGCACGCAGTCATGGAGCGTTGGTTTCAATAATCTTGATGAGGTGGGGTCGGAGTGATTCTATGGCCACCACATATCGGAGGGTATCTTGATAACAGAGGTGTGGAGACGCGGACGATCGTTGCAGGTCGGTGTGATCGTGGGGATTGCCCTCATATCAATCTGGTTACCCTCTGCAGCCATGGCCCAGGTGCCGAGGATCCAGGGGCAGGGGACGTCTGCATCCGGACAAGGGAACGCCTTCGCGGCTCAGGCAGACGATCCGTCGGCGCTGCACTATAACCCCGCCGGCATGACACAGTTGCGTGGCGTGCAAATGATGGCCGGAGGATTGCTGACCGGAGGAACCACCAGTTTCACGAGTACTTCTGGAGCCAATGCTACCGGAACCCGCGACGGCAGCCTGGCGTGGCCGGCGCCGGCACATTTGTTTATTACGGCGAATCTGGGCGACCTTGGCGCCGCGTGGCTGAACGGGTTGACCGTCGGGATCGGTCTGACCTCACCGCTCGGTTCAGTGAGCCGCTATTCGGACAACGGCCCGCAACGTTTTAAGGCGACGTTCTCTGCGATGCCGCTGATCGATATCAAGCCGACGATCGCGTATCAAGTCACGCCGGATTTGTCGCTCGGCCTCGGCGCCGACATCTATACATTTTCGGATATGCTGGGCGAAGGGCACTTTGAGAAGCAATTCATTACCCCACCCGGATCGCCTGCCGTGCTTGGCACCGCCGGATCGAAAGCGGAACTGTATGGGAAGGGCACGGCGGCCGGCTTCAATGTCAGTCTCCTGTATACGGCGTTGCGTAACGCCGACGGAAAGCCGATTGCCAACATCGGTCTAGTGTACCGGAATCAGGTTCCTTTGCCGTTGCGCGGCGGGATTCTCGCCAACGGAGTGAAGACGTCGGATGCCTCGACTACTTTTGTCTTGCCGCAAGTCATCACCGGTGCGATTGCGATCTGGCCGACGAGAACGGCCGAACGTGAGTGGAAGCTGGAATTGGATGTGGACTATGTTGGATGGAAATCGGTCAGGAACTTAGATATTTATCTTGCGAACGGTGGCGTCATTCCGCAGCCGCAGGACTGGCGCAGCACTTATACGGTGATGATCGGGACGGAGTATCGCTGGCTGAAGTTAGAGTCGTTGCCGGAGTGGGAAATGGCTGTTCGCGCCGGGTACACCAATTCACCGACACAAATTCCTGATCTCACGTTTGATCCCGCCATCCCAGCGGCTGATGTCCATATTCCGTCAGTGGGATTCGGACTGGTGTGCAAGGAGGGCGGGACGATGTTCGGGGTTCGGTGCGGTGATTTCGGGTTCGGACCGATCAAGCCCAAGTCCGTGGGATTCGACCTGTCTTATCAGGCCTCGTTCTACGAACAACGGACAGTGAGCTGCGGGTGCGCCCTGGCGACGGCTGTCAATGGACTCTATCGCACCACCTATCATACCGGCGGGATATCATTCAGAGTGAATTTCTAGCAACGTCATGTGGCGGCACTAGACGTTTCGATAGCGGCGTGGGATGCGTGGCCCGATCGCGCACAGCGTTTCGTAGGCGATCGTGCCGGTCCATTCGGCCAGATCTGCGGCCGTAATCTGATCGGTTCCCTGGCGGCCGATCAGGATGACCTCGTCCCCAACGGCAGCGTCCGGGATTTCCGTCACATCAATCATCACCATATCCATGCAGACCAGGCCGATGAGCTTGGCGCGCCGTCCGTGCACGAGGACTTCTCCGCGATTGGACAGTCGCCGGTTGAATCCATCGGCATAGCCGATCGGGAGGACTGCGACACGGGTCGGCCGTTTGGCCATGAAGGTGGCGTTATAGCTGATCGTGCCACCGGTTGGGATGGTGCGCATTTGCGCGATGCAACTCCGTAGTGACAAGACCGGTTTGAGGTCGGGTGCCGGAATGGATGTAGGCAAGGTGTGATAGCCGTAGAGCATGATGCCGGGTCGAATCAGCGAATAGTGCGAGCGCGGATAGCGAACGGCGGCACCGCTATTCGCGGCATGAATCAGCGGGATGGAAAGGCCGCGGGCCGTGATGCCATTCACGACGCTCTGAAAAAGCGCAAGCTGGTGCTCGGTTTGGACGGTCGTGGGGCCGTCGGAATCGGCGAAGTGGGTCATCAGCCCTTCGATCTTGAGTGACGCCGGCAATTGGTCTGAGTCGATGAGGTTCAGTAACTCATCCGTGGCCAGTCCGAGACGGCCCATACCTGTTTCCACTTTCAGATGAATCGGGTAGGGGGTTGTAAGCGAAGTCGTGGCCTGTGCCAGCGTCGGGAGCAACGCACGATCACTGATGACGGGCGTCAGGCGGTGGGAGATGATGTCGTGGAGCTGTTCAGTGAACAGAGGGCCAAGCATCACAATAGGAACGGTGATGCCGGCTGCTCGGAGGGCGATACCCTCATCGAGCGAGACGACGGCGACACGGGTTACCCCTTGTGCGATCAGCGATCGTGCAACCTCGACGGCACCGTGGCCGTAGGCATTTGCCTTGATGACCGCCATGATCTCGCATCCGGGGGAGAGGAGGCGGCGCAACTGTGTCAGGTTATGGGTCAGAGCGGAGAGGTCGACGGTGGCGTAGGTCGGAGAGGATGTAGAAATGGTCGGCACGCGATGAGGATGGGCCTGGAAGCCTGACTCAGACTTCCATGATCTCCTGTTCCTTCTTCTTGATCACGTCGTCGATTTTCTGCCCGTACTGCTCGGTGAGCTTCTGGGTTTCTTGCTCTCCCTTGCGCAGCTCATCTTCGGTCAACTTCGCATCTTTTTGGAGTTTCTTCAACTCTTCGTTCGCATCGCGCCGGAAGCCGCGGATTTGTACTTTGGTGTCTTCGCCGTGTTTCTTACAGATCTTGGTCAATTCCTTGCGGCGCTCTTCGGTCAGCGGAGGGAGGGGAACCCGAATCATCTTGCCGTCGTTGGAGGGGTTCACTCCCAGTCCGGAATTCGCCAGTGACTTCTCAATTTCTTTGATCAATTGCGGTTCCCAGGGCTGAATCGTAATGAGCCGCGCTTCCGGGGTGGAAATGTTGGCGATCTGTTTGAGCGGCGTCATGGTGCCGTAGTAATCGACCCGAATGCCATCCAGGAGCGCCACCGAGGCACGGCCCGTCCGCAGACCGGCAAGGTCCCGCTTGAGGTGTTCCACGGCATTGTCCATATGGGTCGTCAGGGTTTGCTTGACTGCAGCTGCGTTCGACATGGCGGTACTCCGTAATGAGTTAGCGCGGGCTGATCGTGACCAGCGTGCCGATGGGTTCGCCGAGTGCGACCCGCTTGAAGTTCCCCTGTTCGGTCAATTTGAACACAATGAGGGGAAGGTTGTTGTCCATGCAGAGGCTGATGGCCGTCGAGTCCATTACTTTTAAATTTTGATTCAGGATCGAGAGAAACGGGATCTCGCTGTATTTCTTCGCCGATGGATTTTTCACCGGATCGGCATCGTAAATCCCGTC
The DNA here is from genome assembly GCA_002869855.2 of Nitrospira sp. CG24D. Lineage (GTDB taxonomy): Bacteria > Nitrospirota > Nitrospiria > Nitrospirales > Nitrospiraceae > Nitrospira_D. Next base: position 230,783 of record NEWQ02000009.1, on the reverse strand, counting down.
GACTTTGGTTCCCTTGAGGATGACCTGGGCGCCGATTTCCATGGCCCGGAGGGCGGCGGCGGTATCGGTCGAGAAATAGGGATTGCCGGTGCCGCCGGCAAAGATCACGACGCGATTTTTTTCCAGATGGCGTATCGCTCGCCGGCGGATATAGCCTTCGGCCAGTTGGCGCATCTCAATGGCAGATTGGACGCGGGTGATGATGCCGACCCGTTCGAGGGCATTCTGGAGGGCGAGGGCATTCATCACGGTGGCGAGCATGCCCATGTAGTCGGCAGAGGCTCGTTCCATCCCGGATGCGCTGGCGGCGAGGCCGCGGAAAATGTTGCCGCCGCCGATGACGACGGCAACTTGGACATCCAGGGCAACGACAGAGGCGATTTCCTGCGCCAGTCCCTCAAGGACGGATGGCTGGATTCCATAGCCCTGCTCACCGGCTAACATCTCCCCGCTGACTTTCAGAAGGAGGCGCCGGTATTTCGCAGAACTCATGCTTCGCCTAACTGAAAGCGGGTGAACCGGCGGATGTTCATGTTCTCACCGATCTTGGAAATCTTCTGCGCCACCAGGTCTTTGACGGTGACGGTCGGGTCCTTGATAAAGGATTGTTCCAGCAGGCAGTTCTCTTGATAGAACTTTTCCAGCTTGCCTTCCACGATCTTCGGCAAGGCCGCTGCGGGCTTCCCCAGTTCCTTCGCTTGCCCTTCAAAAATAGCTTTCTCTCGTTCGACCAGGTCTGCGGGGATATCGTCGCGTTTCACATATGATGGATTGGCTGCGGCGATCTGGAGAGCCAGGTCGTTCACGAAGGCTTTAAACTCTTCGTTGCGCGCCACAAAGTCCGTTTCGCAATTGACTTCGATCAGGACGCCGATCTTCCCACCCATATGAATGTAGGAATGGATCAACCCCTGATTCGTTTCACGCCCGGCTTTCTTGGCGGCCGCGGCCAGGCCTTTTTGCCGAAGATAGTCGATCGCCTTCTCGATATCGTCGCCGTTTTCAGTCAACGCCTTCTGGCAATCCAGGATGCCGGCGCCGGTTTTTTCCCGAAGTTCTTTCACAAGCTGACTTGATCCTGCCATGGTCCTCTATCCTTACGCGGTGAGAGAGATCGTCGTGAATGTTTGGTTGTCGAAACGCGTTATGCGACCGGAGCCGCGCTCACTGCGGCCGGCTTGCCGCCTGCGGCCGGAGCCGCCTGGAAGTCGGCCTCATCGCGCTGCGTCTTGATATGCGCGCCTTCGATGCAGGCGTCCGCAATCTTCGAGGTGATCAGCTTGATGGAGCGGATGGCGTCGTCGTTCCCCGGGATCGGGTAGGTGATATTGTCGGGATCGCAGTTGCTGTCCAAAATGGCGATGACGGGGATCCCCAGTCTGGTCGCTTCCTGCACGGCGATTTTTTCAATGCGGGTATCCAGCACGAAGATTGCGCCCGGAAGGCCGCGCATGGTCTTGATGCCGGAGAGATACTTCTGCAATTTGACAATGTCCTTCTGCATGAGCATGATTTCTTTTTTCTTCAGGCCATGCTCGGTCGGGTTCTGCAGAGTCGTCTCCATCTTTTTCATCTTGTCGATGCTGAGACGAATGGTTTTGAAGTTCGTCAGCATGCCGCCGAGCCAGCGCTGGTTCACATAGAACATGTTGGCGCGCGTAGATTCCTCTTGGAGAATTTCCGCGGCTTGCCGCTTGGTGCCGACAAAGAGGACGGTTTCACCGGCGGCGACGGTGTCCCGGACGAAGGCATAGGCCTGTTCCATCCGCGTGAGCGTCTGCTGCAAGTCGATGATGTAGATGCCGTTGCGTTCACCGAAGAGATACTTCTTCATCTTTGGATTCCAGCGGTTCGTCTGGTGTCCAAAGTGCACGCCTGCTTCCAGCAATTCCTTGATCGCGACCACTCCCATGCCTTCACCTCCCTTCGAGGCTTGCAGAGCACCCGCCGTGCGGGTGAGGGGAACGAATCCCCTTATTCTCAAGCCAAGCAGCGTTTTTCTTCGCTGATGTTAAATTTAAATACTATTTCTGCTGACGCCAATGGTGTGAGCAGAGCTATCCGATGCACCTCTAAAGCCTCGGCACGCTATCACAGCTACAGTGGGTTTTCAAGCGGTTAGGTGTGAGGTTTATGCTCAGGATCGATAGCTCGCGTTGATGCGAACATAGTCATACGACAAGTCGGTCGTCCACATGTGGGCGGCGGCCTGTCCTTGCCCAAGATCGACCGAGATCGTAAATTCCTTCTGCTTGAAGACCTGTGCGATTCTCCGTTCCGCCGCCAGTCCTGTGCCCATTCCCTGTTTGACCATCACGACCTTGTCGAAGCGCACGGTCACGCGGTCGGGATTGACGGGAACGCCGGATCGACCGAGGGCGCCCATCACGCGTCCCCAGTTCGCGTCTTCTCCGAACAGGGCTGTCTTGACCAAATTGGAGGTGGCGATTGTGCTGGCCACTCGCTTGGCAGCCGCCACCGTCTTTGCCCCTCCGACGGCGATTTTCACCACCTTCGTGACACCTTCGCCGTCTCGGCAGATGGCCAGGGCCAGTGCCTGAGAGGCTTCGGTCAGCAATTGCTCAAATTGACGATAGTGTTTGGTGCCTGATTGGATGGTCGCATTCTTCGCCAATCCGTTGGCCAGGCAGAGGACCGTATCGTTTGTGCTGGTGTCGCCGTCCACGGTAATGCAGTTGAAGGATTGATCGACTGCGGATTTCAGCGCGCGCTGTAGTGCGGCCGGCGCAATGGCGGCATCGGTGGTCAAGTATCCGAGCATGGTGGCCATATTGGGATGGATCATGCCTGAACCTTTGGCCATGCCTCCGATGGTCACGACTCGGCCGCCGATTCTGGCTTGGACGACGACGGTTTTCGGGCGTAAGTCAGTCGTGAGGATAGCCTGAGCAGCCTGGCGTCCGCCTGAGCGGCTGAGTTTTGCAATCAATGTCGGGATGCCTGTCTTTACGCGATCGATCGGGAGTACCCGTCCGATGACGCCGGTCGATCCAACGAAGACCTGATTCACCGGAATCGCCAGGCCCTTGCCAACGGCAGTGGCCATGGCAACAGCCGCCTGAAGTCCTTTGGTGCCGGTGCAGGCATTGGCGTTCCCACTGTTGACGATGATGGCGCGGCCGCGCCGTTGCCGAAGGTGGCGACGATCCAGAATGACTGGTGCTGCCACGACACGATTCTTGGTGAAGACTCCTGCCATGGGACCTGTGACGGTCGAGACCACAAGAGCCAGGTCGAGGATGCCCGGTTTCTTAATGCCGCAATGGATGCCGGCGGCTTCAAATCCTTGTGGCGCGGTCACGCCTGATGCATGTGCTTTCATCGCTGTCATCTCGCTGAAGGGTTACTCAGAATAATGTGACGTTGCGGCGTCGATGTTAGGGATAACTGCCCGGCGCGGTGAGCCCTGTTTCCTCAGGAATTCCCATCATTAAGTTCATGGCTTGAATCGCCTGACCGGCGGCGCCCTTGACCAGATTATCCACGGCCGCGACGGTGACAACCCATCCGGCGCGCTGGTCTGCATAGACACCGATGTCGCAAAAGTTCGACCCCCTGATGTAACGGGGGTTGGGGACGATGTCTTCGTAGAGGCGGATAAACCGCTCGCCTTTATAGAAATCCCGGTACAGGGCCCGCAATTCGGGCAACTTAATCTCGGTTTTCAGCTTGCAATAGGCCGTGCTCAGAATTCCCCGATTCATAGGGACGAGGTGCGGCGTAAAGGCGATCGTAACCGTGCCGGGTGTTCCCATGACGCCGGAGAGTTCTTGTTCGATCTCTGGAATATGGCGGTGCTTGCCGATCTTATAGGGCTCTAACGATTCATGGGCTTCGGGAAAATGATAGGACAGGGCAGGGCTCCGTCCTGCTCCGGAGACCCCGGATTTCGCATCGATGACGATGGAATCGAGTTGGACGAGTCCTTTGGCGAAAAGCGGCGCCAACTGCAAGATGGCCGCAGTCGGGTAGCAGCCCGGTGAGGCGACTAACTGTGCTTTGGCGATGGCGCTCCGATGGAGTTCCGGCAGGCCATAGACGGCTTCTTGGAGCAGCGCAGGATGGGCGTGAGGCGTTTGATACCATTGCTCGTACGCCGCTACGTTTTTGAGACGATAGTCCGCGCTTAGATCCACAACCAGTTTGCCCGCCTTCATGCAGAGCGCAACCGGCTCTTGTGATTTCGTATGAGGGAGCGCAAGGAACAGGGCATCGGCCCGTTCGGCCAGAGCCTCGGGCGCCAGCGCTTCGAAGGTGTGTTGCACGACCCCGGTGAGGCTGGGGAAGACAGAGGCCACGGATTGGCCGGCTGATTTCTCAGAGGTCACCGCGGCGATGTCAAAGTAGGGATGTGCGGCGGCCAGACGGACGAGTTCTGCGCCGGCATAGCCGCTGGCTCCTGCGATCGCGATGCGAAATTTCTTAGGCATGACCTGTCATCCTGGTGCTAAGAGTGTCCGGTTGTGGGCACAAAAAAGGGAAGGCAAGGAGCCTTCCCTTTCTCGTTCTTTGGCTCCGGCTGTTTAGCGCTTGGAGTACTGGAAGCGCTTACGAGCACCCTTCTGTCCGTATTTCTTTCGTTCCTTCACGCGAGAGTCGCGGGTGAGAAGGCCTTCCTTCTTGAGCGGGGTCCGTACCGTGGGGCTCAAGACGACGAGCGCACGCGCAATGGCGTGACGGAGTGCGCCGGCCTGACCGGTCGGGCCGCCTCCGTAGACAGTCGCGTTAATCGAATATTTGCCGGTGAGTCCGGCCATCTCCAGGGGAAGCTGGATGATCTGCCGGAGGGTGAGGCGGGGAAAGGCCTTTTCCAATGGCTTATCATTCACCGTAATTTCACCATTGGCCGTCCCTGTTACCCAGGCTCTGGCTACGGCACATTTTCTGCGACCTGTTGCGTACTGTGTCACGGCTGCCATATCACTGGTCTCCTTCTGGTCCTAATAGGCTAGAGAGAAATAGGTTCCGGGTGTTGAGCCTGATGCGGATGATTCGATCCGACATAGACGCGAAGTTTCTTTGCCATACCGTTGCCGAGCGGATTCTTGGGAAGCATTCCCTCAATGGCTCGAACCAACAATTCAGTCGGATCCTTCTTGAACAGATGTTGCGCATCGGTAGTCTTAAGTCCGCCGGGGTACCCCGAGTGGTGAATGTAGAGCTTGTCCTGCATCTTATTGCCGGTCAAATGGATCTTCTCGGCATTGATGATCACGACATGATCGCCCATGTCCACGTTGGGGGTGAAGGTGGGGCGATGCTTGCCGCGGAGAATGCCGGCGACTTTAGCCGCCAGGCGTCCCAGGGTTTTTCCTTCGGCGTTCACAAGGTGCCACTGTTCTTTTACATTGGCCGGTTTTTCGAGATAGGTCGTCATGGTGATCTTCTACTCCTCGCAATTAGTCAAACCAAATATCCTAGACTTCTTGTGTGTCGATATCTTTCGTATCGAGCTTCGCGAGCCAGGCATCTAGGTGTTGCCCGCTGCGCCGTTTCCAGACGTCCTGGGTGGTATAGATCGGTGCGTGCGTTCGAAGGGCCAGGGCGATGGCATCGCTTGGCCGGGCATCGATCGACCGCTCCACCCCTTTATTTTCCAAGAACACGGTGGCGTAATAGGTGCTGCTTTTTACATCGGTTAAGACGACTCGCTTGGTCGTAATGCCGAAATGCTCGCCGAAGCTCTTGACCAAATCGTGGCTCATCGGTCGGGGTGGTGCGGTCGAATCCAGGGCGCGACGAATCGAGTCGCCTTCGGGGGCACCGACCCAGATCATGAACGTGTCCTGATCGTCGGTCCTGGTCAAGACGAGAATCCTGGTATCCGTATTGGCGTCTTCAACGACACGGCTCACCGAGAGCGGGATGAGATCGGGGCTATTTGAGTGTGCGGAGTCGCTCATGGTTAACGTCGTGTCAGGAGTCCAGCTTCCCGAAATCTTCCGGCTTGAGATTTTCTAACCATTGCTCAAGTTCTTCCGAGCTTTGCTTTCGGATAACCGACTCGTTCGCGAAAATGGGCGCCTCTGAACGAATCGCCAGCGCAATAGCGTCGCTGGGGCGTGAATCGACGGCGTATTCCGAATCCTCGTACATCAAATGAATCTTGGCAAAATATGTGTGTTCATTCAAGTCTGTAATGACCACACTAATCACTTTGGCGTTATAGGCGTCCAGGAAGGATTTCATGAAATCGTGCGTCATTGGGCGTGGCGGCGCCACGTGTTCAAGTGCGAGGCTAATGGCGCTCGCTTCTGATTTTCCGACCCAGATCGGCAACATCTCAGCCTCATCCTCATCGCGTAGCACCACGATATAGGCGTTGTTGTAGGGGTCGAACATCAACCCCTTGACCTGCATTTGCGTAATCATGACAAATTCAACCGTACATCCAAGTAAATGATCATGGAAGGCAGGCGAAGAATGGAGGACTGTAGCATTTTCAAAAAGGGCCTGTCAACGAAGTCGGCGACAAGACAGGGAATTTGGTGAGACGCTCCCGGGCGCTCGCTTGCGCCCGGGAAAACGGTGTCGTCACGCACGCCGGATGCAGAGAACGACGACTGGCTAGGTGCCTTCCGGGCGGAAGTTTTCGGCAATCTTCGAGGTGTCGGCTTGTCCTTCGAGCTTTAAGAAGGCCTTCATTTGTTTGCGGACGAGCTCTCGTCCACTTTCATCGCCGAGGTTGACCTGATACTCATTGATCACCATCACCCGCATGCCCTCCCACTTCTTCCAGCAGGCGGTACAAACTTTTGCTTTGATTTCCTGTTCCAGCTTGCCGAGAAAGAGGGGAGCGGTAATCGCTTCTCCGGTTTGTCCGCATGTGACGCACGCAACCTCTGTCATATCTGCCATGCTCCTTTATCGAATTATGTGTTCATGCGCTAGACGGCTGGGATAAACCGAAATGCCAGGGTCCCCATAACGCGTCCGCATTCTAGCAGACGTATTCTTCCGAAGAAAAGAGGCGATGCCGATTGACCCTCCAAAGGCTTCATGTTAGAAGAGGGGCGCATTGCATTATGGCGTATTCTTGATGTGCCCGGATGGCGGAACTGGCAGACGCGCCGGACTCAAAATCCGGTTCTCGTAAGAGAGTGGGAGTTCGACCCTCCCTCTGGGCACCATACTCACGGATAACACATGCGATGGTAGTCATCGGTCCTGTCACAACCCAATTTATAGTAGAAAACCCTCTTGACAGGCATCCCCTGTTGGCCTATAGTTCCGCCGTCATTAGAATGGACTCATGTACGTGATCACTCAAGGAATCTTGTTGTTCATCATCTCCACACATTATCTTTCTCACAAGGAGGCAGCACATGCGTAAGGTGTTGGCACTGGGAGCCACAATTCTTTTTGTCGGCTCCGTGGGTGTTGCAGGCGCTCAAGAGCGGTTGCAACAGTCTGGCGGCTCTGCGATGGGTGTAGGCACCGGGGTCGGTGACATTTCCGGAAGCGCCAACCGCGTTCAGGCATTTGATCGCAATTCGTTTCTCGATCGGCTGTCTCAGGCTGAGACGGTATATGGTCGCGTGATCGGTATCGATATTCCGGGCAAGAAAATGCATCTTGAGAGCGGTGGAAGCTCACATGATGAGGGTCGGGCTGGCGCAGGATCGATGAACTATCGCACTGTGTATTTCGATGCCAACACCAACATGGACCAGGTTCGGGTTCTTGAGTCAGGCGACGATGTGACGGTGCAAGCTTACGAAGAAACTTCGACAGCTCAACCGTTCGGAACGGGCCGGAAGATCGTTCGTGAAATTACCGTGCTTCGTGGGAACGAGAAGCTCGCAGGATTTGGTGGATTGGGTCAACGGCCAAATCCAATGACTGAGCGTGCGATTGAGACCAACAGCGGCAGCATGACTGGTGGTGCGGCTGGGTCTGTGCTCCCTGGCAAGGTTACGGGAACGGTTGATACCACGATCAGTGAATTCACCGGTGCGGCTCCTTGTTGGAACTGCGAACCGCAGCCAGGATGGGGTTATCAGACGGTGGCTCCTGAGACCAAGATCCCGACCAACAAGTCAGATTATGGAGCGGCAGACTATGCCAAGCCCAATCTCGTGAAGGGCTTAAACTAGATCTGATTAGGTCGCTTGTTTTTGGAAAGGGGCAGCTTCGGCTGCCCCTTTTTTTTGCCCTGATCAGAGCTCTGCCGACCTTGTTGTCTTGGGGCGTTGCTGGTAACGTAATACTCTTATCGACGCGCAGGTATGACTGGTATTGATCAGCGAGGCTTGAAGATGGACGACAATGGGAACGGGCAACAAGGGATTGCGACGGATATTGAGCTGGATCTCCGCGGAGTCATCTGTCCGTATAATTTTGTGAAGACCAAGTTAAAGCTAGAGGCGATGGATCAGGGACAGGTTTTAGCGGTCTTGTTGGATGATGGGGATCCTATTAAGAATGTTCCGCGCAGCGTGGAGAATGAGGGCCACACGGTGCTTGCACAAGATCGGGTCGGCTCATCATACCGTGTGCTGATCCGACGAGAAGAGACCGACTAACGTGGTCTGCGCCTTCCGGTCTTCGCCGCGGTAACCCGGTTTCTTCCTTCCACTACCATCGTGACTGCGTGAGGCGTCTGGATTCGTTTCAGTAATTGCGAGACGTGCCTGGCCGTTCCTTTGAGAAGTGTTTCGTTCTGGAATGTGAGATCGCAGGCAAGCGCGACTCGGCGGCGTGGGGCTGTCTTGGCAATGGTCTCCAGAATCGCCAAGCATGATTCGGGCTGACAGAAGAAGATCGTCGGTTCTGCATGCGTCAGAACTATTGCGAGCTGGTGCTTACCCGGGCCGGTGGGTGCGGGGATGTTTCCATAAAAGTGGAACGCCTCGGCGGGAAAACCTGATGCAGCAATCGCAGTGGTCACGGCTGATGGGCCGGGAATGGAATAGACGGGGATCGTGTGTTTGTGTGCTGCGGCAACCAGGAGGCTCCCTGGGTCCGAGATCACTGGCGAACCACAATCCGACACCAACGCGACGGATGTGCCTTGTTGCAGTCGATGGATCAGGACCGCAACTTTTTCTTTGATCCTCGTCGGTCCATAACTCGTGACTACGGCGGACAGGTTGTGATGGCGTAGGAGTTCCTGCGTGGCGATCGGATCCTCGGTTGCTATCACATTCACCCGGCTGAGAATCGCAAGTCCACGGATCGTGATGTCATCGGGATGCCCGATGGGGACTCCCACCAGGAAGAGCGAACCTACAGGTTTTTTAGCCGGTAGGCCGGGGGATTCCACCGGTCGTCTTTGTTGACTCTGTTCTCGTCGCATCGCTATAATTCTCTTTTAATCCGGCAAGATACGGTTCGTCGTTCGTCGCAAGAGAGGGAATGCCCGCATGGCCGTAGTCTGCTTCATGGTGACGATGGGATTGTATTTCATCGCGACCATTTCATTTCTTGCCTATCTGTTGCGCCGCTCTGAGGCCCTTTCAAAAGTCTCCCTTGCCATTACCGCGGCAGGGTTTGTGATGCATACTCTCGCACTGGTTGCGAGGATGGTGGGAAGTTCTGCTGCCGCTCCTCCGAGTGTCCATGAGGCGCTCTCGTTCTTTTCCTGGATGCTCATTCTGGTTTTTCTCGCCGTCGAGTTTCGCCATCGGATCCACGTGCTGGGCTCATTCATTGTCCCGCTTGCATTGGTGTCTCTCATTTCAGCCGCGGCCCTGCCTGATACGGTTCCCACCTTGCAGCCGATGTTCCGAACGCTCTGGCTCCACGTCACCTTGAGCATGTTGGGAACTGTGGGTTTTGCCGTCGCGTTTGTTGCGGGTGTGATGTATCTCATCCAAGACCGCCTTCTCAAGTCGAAACGGTTCAACGTGTTGTATGCCAAGCTGCCGGCGCTGGATTTTCTCGACCATCTGAATCAGCAATCCATCATTCTGGGGTTTCCGCTCCTGACGCTCGGGATCATCACCGGCGCCATCTCTGCGGAGTTCGCCAAAGGCGCCTATGTAAGTTGGAATCCCGAACAGACCTGGGCGCTGGTGACCTGGTTGTTTTATTTTGTCGTGCTCATGGGGCGTCTGACCGTGGGTTGGCGCGCGAAACGGGCGGCCTACTTAACCGTGATCGGGTTCGCCGGCGTCATTTTGACGCTGATTGGCGTGGTCCTCAAGAGCTACGGGACGGTGTCGTGAGATGCATTTAATCGTAGTCGGGCTCAGTCACAAGACGGCGCCCGTCGAAATTCGCGAGAAGCTGGCGGTGCCGGAGAGCCGGATGGGCGAGGCGCTCTGCAGGCTGACTTCGTATTCCGGTGTAAAAGAAGGGTTGCTTCTGTCCACCTGCAACCGCGTGGAAGTCTATTCTGTCGTTGACGATATCGATCAGGGGTATGGGCGGATCCAGGAATTTCTTGCCGATACCCATATGTCCCTTTCCTCCGAGCAGCTGACCCCGCATTTATATTGGCATGCCGGCGATCGAGCCATTACGCATCTGTTTCGAGTAGCAGCCAGTCTCGACTCGATGATTGTGGGGGAATCTCAGATCCTCGGGCAGTTGAAAGATGCCTTTGAATCGGCGCTTTCGCATAAGTCGACCGGCCTCATCATGAACAAGGTCGTCAAGAAAGCCATCTCCGTTGCCAAGCGCGTGCGGACCGAAACGAAGATTGCCGAGATGGCCGTGTCGGTCAGTTATGCGGCGGTCGAACTCGCCAAGAAGATTTTTTCTGACCTCGGGCAGAGAACGGTCTTGCTGGTCGGGGCAGGAGAAATGGCCAAGCTGGCCGCGCAACACCTGATCGCGCAGGGAGTCGGCCAAGTGCGGATTACCACCAGGACACCGCAACATGCCCAGGACTTAGCCGAGAAATTCGGCGGGACGGCGGTGCCATTCGAGCAATACAAAGACGATATGGCGTCGGCCGATATCGTTCTGGTCTCGACGGGCGCGTCGCACTATCTCATCAGCGCCGATGATGTCCAGCGGGCGGTGACCGCCAGGATGAACCGGCCGATGTTTCTGATCGATATTTCGGTCCCTCGTAATATCGATCCGGCGGTGCGGCATGTCGACAATGCGTTTCTGTTCGATATCGACGACCTGAAGCAGCGCGTGGAGAAAAACCGCGCCGAGCGATTGCAGGAAGCCGATAAGGCTGAGCAGATGGTAGTGGAAGAGGTCGGGGTGTTGCGCGAGTGGATGAAGTCGCTGGAAGTGACACCGACGATTGTCGCGTTGAAGCAGCGCGCGGATGAGATCAAGCGCAGCGAGTTGGATAAGGCCTTGGGACGGCTGGCGCACCTGCCTGCGCAGGACCGGGAACTCGTTGAAGGGTTAGCGTCGTCGATTGTGAACAAGATGATTCACGGGACGATGGTGACGTTGAAGTCCGAGGTGAATTCGTCGAGCGGGTCGGCGTTTGTCGAAGCCGCGCGGCGCTTTTTCAGTCTTGAAGCGGCCCCGCCGCCGGATACGCGTGGAGAGTCAGCGATCGAACCGCCGTCCTGTCTGGCCCGCGAAACGAGCGAGCCGCTTATTGAGCAGGCACCTTCTCGGACGACCAGTCGGAAGCAACCGTAGAACTGTTGTAGGAGTGAGACCCGTGTCGATACCAACAGCCGCACGAACCACACTGGTTCTGGGCACCAGGGCGAGTAAGCTGGCATTGCAGCAGAGCGAGTGGTTCCAAGCGCAGGTACAGGCGATTGCGCCTGATATCACGGTGACGCTCACCCGGATTCAAACGTCGGGCGACAAGATTGTCGATGTGCCCCTCGCGAAGATCGGCGGGAAGGGCCTGTTCGTCAAGGAAATCGAAGAAGCCTTGTTGAGCGGCGAAATTGATTTTGCCGTGCACAGCATGAAAGACGTGCCGACGCAGTTGCCGGACGGGCTGGAGATTCTCTGTGTGCCGCCGCGCGAAGATTCACGGGATGCATTGATCAGCCGCACTGGTTGTCTCTTTCAGGATCTGCCTGTCGGGGCTCGTGTGGGATCGAGCAGCTTGCGACGGCAATCGCAGTTTCTTCACGCACGTCCGGATCTCCGGATCGAGATGCTCCGGGGGAATCTCGATACGCGGTTGAAGAAACTCAAGGAAGGGCAGTTTGATGCGATTATCCTGGCCGCTGCCGGGCTGCGGCGTTTGGGATGGACGGAAGAAATCACCGAGTACCTTGATCCTCAACTTTGTCTTCCGGCTATCGGGCAGGGGGCCTTGGGGATTGAGGGGCGGTCGAATGATCAGTTTGTGCGCTCGATTCTGAGCCGGCTGACCCATCCGCCGACGCAGGTGGCGGTGACGGCGGAACGAGCGTTGTTGCATCGATTGGAAGGCGGTTGTCAGGTACCGATTGCGGCCTATGCCACATTAACGAATGACCAGGTGCACCTGGAGGGACTGGTGGCAAGTGTGGACGGCAAGACCGTTATTCGGGATGCCGTGCAAGGGACGAGGGCTGAGGCGCAGGGTTTGGGTACCAGGCTGGCCGAGCGGTTGCTCGCGCGGGGGGCGGATAAGATTCTGGGCGAGATTTATGGAAGGGCCTGATGGCAGGTAAGCCACGAATAGGCAGAGTCTATCTGGTCGGAGCAGGTCCGGGAGATCCGAAGCTCTTAACTTTGCGGGGCAAGGAATGCCTTGAGCAGGCTGATGTTGTGTTCTACGATTATCTCGCGAATCCCGTGCTGTTGTCCCATGCTCCGCCACAGGCTGAACGTATCTATGTAGGCCGCCGAGGAAAAGGACAGTACCAGCCGCAAGAAACCACCAACCGCATGCTCGTCGAGCGGGCTCAGCGGGGACAGATTGTGGTTCGGCTGAAGGGCGGTGATCCGTTCGTCTTCGGTCGCGGGGGGGAAGAAGCCGAAGCGTTGGCCGCCGCAGGGATGTCTTTTGAAGTGGTCCCCGGTGTGACGGCGGCGGTGGCCGCTCCGGCCTATGCCGGAATTCCGGTGACGCATCGGACGATGGCGTCCACGGTCACGTTTGTCACCGGCCACGAGGATCCCGAAAAGAGTGCACCGGCTCTGGAGTGGCCGAGGCTGGCGAGCAGCCATGGAACGCTGGTCTTCTTAATGGGGATGAAAAATCTTCCGTCCATCGTCTCCAATTTGATAGGCGAAGGGCGGCCTTCGGCCACCCCGGTGGCGCTGATTCGATGGGGAACCAGAGCGGCGCAACGCACCGTTGTTGGGACGCTGGCAGATATTGTGGAGAAATCGCGGCAGGCGAAAATGGAGCCACCGACGGTGGTGGTTGTGGGTGAGGTGGTCAAGCTGCGGGAGCAGTTGAATTGGTTCGAGCGTCGCCCGCTGTTCGGGAAGCGTGTGTTGATGACCCGTGCGAAAGAGCAAGCGGGAGAGCTGGCCGGCTTACTTGCAGCTGCCGGTGCGGAACCGATCGAAGGGGCCACGATTCAAATCGTCGAGCCGAAGGATTGGGCGCCGGTCGATCGGGCGATTGACGCGCTTGGCCAATATGATTGGGTGATTTTTACCAGCGTCAATGGCGTCGCGCAGTTTATGAAGCGGCTGCAGACGTGCGGGCATGATGCGCGCAGTTTCGCGGGCCGCCGTATTTGCTGCATCGGGCCCCGCACGGCTGAGGAGCTGACGGCGTATGGCCTCAATGCCGATGTGGTCCCGGCTGAGTATCAGGCCGAGGGAGTGCTGGCGACGTTGGCTGAGTCGGATTTGTCACGAGCGCGGATTCTCATCCCGCGGGCTGAAGTCGCGCGTGAGCTCTTGCCTGAAGAGTTACGGGCTCGTGGGGCGGTGGTCGACGTGGTTTCGGTGTATCGCACAGAGGTTCCGCGAGACTTTGTCGATAGCTGGAAGCAGTTGCTGCTGGACCGGGAGATCGATTGCGTGACCTTTACAAGCTCGTCGACGGTCAGAAATTTTATTGAGTTGGTCGGGGGTGAAGCGCAGGCACGGGGCCTGGTACAATCGCTCGCGGTGGCCTGTATCGGACCGATCACGGCACAGACTGCGCGAGAGGCAGGATTTCCGGTTGCGATCATGCCCAGCGAGAATACGATTCCGGCGTTGGTCGAGGCGATGGCAGGATATTTTGGGAAGAGCGTGCCGGTGGCTGCGGCGACGGCGCCGTAGCGGTGTGATGGCGGGCAGATACACAGTAAAAGGGAGGGGTATCCAATGGTTCCTGTGAAATCGTTCATGATTCCTCGAGAGAAGTTTGTCACCGTGGCCCGTGATACCGATGCCCAGACGGCGGCGCGGATTATGCGTGATCGCGGGATCGGCAGCTTGTTCATTACCAATGACAAAGAAATTATCGGCATCGTGACCGACACAGACATGATGCGCCGGGTGGTGGCGTCGGGGTCGGATGCGACCAAGGCGACGGTGGAGCAGATCATGTCGGCTCCGATCATGACGATCGAGGAAAGCAAGACGTTGCTGGATGCCAACGATCTGATGGCTCAGGCCCATGTGCGCCACCTGGGTGTCACACGCGAGGGGAAACTGGTCGGTGTGATTTCCGTTCGTGATTTGGTGGTTTTCCTGACCAATCTGCCAAGAAAGTAGGACTGCATGGCGTTCCCGATCCAGCGGCTTCGGCGGCTCCGGCAACAGGATTCTTTTCGGCGGATGGTGCGGGAAACCGTGCTGTCTCCGGCGGATTTTATCTATCCCTTGTTCGTCGTCGAGGGGCAGGGCCGGCGTGAGGAGATTGGGTCCATGCCCGGCCAGTTCCGCCTGTCGGTCGATCTGCTAGTGAAGGAGGCGGCGGAGGTCAAGTCGCTTGGCATTCCCGCGATTATCCTGTTCGGTATTCCTGCGAAGAAGGACGACCGGGGCAGTTCAGGCTACGATCCGAACGGGATTGTCCAGCGGGCGATTAAGGCGGTGAAGGATCAGGTGCCGGGGCTGGCCGTGATCACGGATGTCTGCATTGATGAGTATACGGATCACGGCCATTGCGGCATTGTGAAAGACGGCAAGATTCTCAATGATGAAACGCTGGAGTGTCTGCGCACCATGGCCCGTTCGCATGCCGAAGCCGGCGCCGATATGGTAGCCCCTTCCGATATGATGGATGGGCGGGTGGCTGCGATTCGCGCTGAACTTGATCTGGCGGGTTTTCCCGAATTGCCGATCATGGCCTACGCCGCAAAGTTCTCGTCTTGTTTCTACGCTCCGTTTCGGGATGCCGCGTATTCGAGTCCGCAGTTCGGCGATCGCCAGTCGTATCAGATGGATCCGGCCAACGGGCGTGAAGCATTGCGCGAAATCGATTCGGACGTGGAAGAAGGGGCCGATATCGTGATGGTCAAACCGGCCATGCCCTATCTGGATATTATCGCCCAGGCGCGCGCGCGGACCTTGCTTCCCATCGCGGCGTATCAAGTCAGCGGTGAGTACAGCATGATCAAGGCGGCAGGGCGCGCCGGTTGGCTGGATGAAACGCGCGCCATGATGGAATCGCTACTCTCGATCAGGCGGGCCGGCGCCGATCTCATCTTGACCTACTTCGCGAAGGATGCCGTCCGGCAGCTCCATTGATACCTGCATGAAGGTTACGCGCGGATACTCAGGCGGCGAAGAGCGGCCCTACCCGGTGGCCACGGTCGGCAATTTTGACGGGCACCATCTCGGCCATCGCTCGCTGCTGCGGACGGTGGTGGAGACTGCGCGTCGGATGGAGGGTACGGCGCTTGTACTGACGTTCGATCCCCATCCGGTCAAGATTCTTGCTCCCCATGTCGACTTGAAGTTCCTCACGAGCCCAGAAGAAAAATTACAGCGTTTCGAGGAGGCGGGGATCGATGAAGTGGTTGTGCTTGAGTTCGATCAGGCGTTCGCGAGTCTCTCGCCGGAAATATTTACTGAAATGGTCTTGTATCGCGGATTGCACTTGCGGCAGATCTTTGTCGGGCAGCATTTTGTCTTCGGCAAGGGGCGTACGGGCAATGTCGCCTCGTTGACGGTGATGGGGAAACGATTCGGATTTACCGTGAATCCCGTCTCGCCGGTGATTGCCGACGGCGGCATCGTCAGCTCCACGCGTGTGCGCAAATTGGTGCAAGAGGGGCAGGTCGATCTCGCGGCCCGGTTGCTGGGACGGCAGTATGCGATGAGTGGAGTCGTCATGCCGGGTGCTCAGCGGGGGCAGGAGTTGGGCTGGCCGACGGCTAATCTGCGGTTGCCGGTTGAGCGGGTGATCGGGGAAGAGGGGCTGAGCGCGACGGCGGATGGGCTGCGGCTCGCGATGCGGTTGCCGTGGTATCGATCCCTGCCATTCTCAACGGTTGAGATTGCTGATCTGGCGATCGATGGCGTTCCGGTCGATCTTGGTATGGCGCTGGTCGAGTATGATGGCCAGTCTTGGCCGCTGGCCGCAATGGGCGAGCAGACCAATGCCTTCTGGTTCGTCCGTGACTCAGCGTTTCTATATTTGCCTGGAGTCATTCTGACGCCCGGCAGCGAGCATACGGTTGCGCTGACGATCAATGTCAATCCGCCCTATATTCCCGGCATGAAGCGCGCCAATCCGCAGACGCAGTTGTTGCGCGCCGCCTGAAGGACCAGACCCATGACCTCCACCGCAGGCGCGCAAGTTGGCGTCACACTCTATTCCTTCACCAACCCATGGCTGACCCGTCAGTTTGACCTTGAAGGCTTGTTGCGCGAAGTTTCCCGCCGCGGGATGGGGCCGAATATCGAGATCATCGGGTTTCAGAGCTTCAAGGAATTCCCCGACATTTCGGATGCATTCGCGGAAAAGTTCAAGGAACTGATGACGGAGATCGGCCTTAACCCGGTGTCCTGTGCGATCAATTCCGACCGGTTTCTCAAGCCCGGTCAGCAGCCGATAGACGATGCTTCGCTGATCGAATATCACAAGCGTCAGCTCCGCAGCGCCAAAAAAATGGGTTTCTCGCTGGTCCGTTATCAATTCGCCCTGCCGGTCGAACTGTTGCCGCAAATTGCGCCCTACGCCGAGGAGCTGGATATCCGGATGGGAGTAGAAGTTCACGCGCCGATGTGGGCCGGACATCCAGCGGTGCAGGCCTATGGCGAAATGTATGACAAGCTTGATACGCCCTATTTGGGCTGGATCCCCGATCCGCGTGACGCAGTCGTCGGCCAGCTTCTTGGCCCCATCCACGCCATAAAAAGTCGGATAGGTCTTCTTGCCGCGCTCGGCATCCGTGTTGGGATTCTTGCCGAGCTCTTCGCGGGTGCCGGTCACGTTCAAGACATCGTCGGCGATCTGGAAGGCCAGGCCGATATCCTCGGCGTAGCCCGTCATGTCATCAAGCTGCCGGTCGGTTGCTCCGGCGGCGATCGCGCCCATCCGCACGGCCGCGCGCATTAACATGCCGGTCTTGTGCTTGTGAATGTTTTGCAGCGTCGGCAGATCGATATCCTTGTTCTCGGCCTGAATATCGAAGACCTGGCCGCCGACCATGCCCACGTTGCCGGAGCCGTAGGCCAGTTCTTGAATCAAGCGAACCTGCCGCACGGGATCGCAGCCCTTCATCAGATCTGGGCGGCTGCAGAGATCGAAGGCCATGGTGAGTAACGCATCGCCTGCGAGAATCGCCATGGCTTCACCGTAGACCTTGTGGTTCGTCGGATTCCCGCGGCGGAAGTCGTCGTTGTCCATCGAGGGCAGATCGTCGTGGATCAGCGAATAGGTATGGATGAACTCCAGCGAGCAGGCGACGGCCATCAATCCGGGTGGTGTTGTTCCCAAGGCTTCTGCCGCGGCAATCGTCAGAATCGGCCGCACCCGTTTGCCGCCCGCCATGAGGCTATAGCGCATGCTCTCATGCAATGTCGTCGGCGGCGTCGTGGCCGGGGGGCTCACGTCATCCAGGAAGCGATCCACTGCGATCCGCTTTTGTTCGAGATAGTCCTTAATGTTCATGGAGATAAAAAGAGGTTGGTCACGATCGGCTCTGACTTTTTCGGAGAGTAACAAATGGCCTGGGGGGTGTCAAACGGGGGGAAGGGGCGGCGCTCGTGATTGTTTCCTCGCTCCCTGAGCGCGCACCAGGAATAATCGAATACTGAAATCAAGGGCGGTGCTCGCTCAATGGGCGCGGTGGAATCAATCACGGGGCTGCTCCTGAAGAAAATGAGGGATAAAAGGGGAGATGTCGGTTAACCTTGGTACAATCTGTCCCCATAGCTCTCACTCAAATAAGGTGCGGGCTATGCATGATGGCAAGGCGTAACTTCTTTCTCTGAAGCTGACACACGGAATGAAGGTATCCCACGATAAGATAAGTCCAGATTATGTTTACCCATTGTCGAGGATTGATCTCGCTATACTTAGCGGCATAGTTTCTCCATCGTCGCTAGCCGTGATTATGGGTATTCGTTTCGGGTGCAACACAAAGACAACACAAGAAGGTCGTATCGTTCAACGAGGGGGGCGGTACGAAATTAGAATAAATTGTTGCCTCAAGAATAATAGGTCCCGGCTGTTTTCCGCGAAGAAAACCTACCAACGCACGATAGACTATTTTGGCGGAAAGATTGATCGAGAAACCGGCCTCATAGTCTGGTCTCCAGAAAGCGCAAAGCGCTATGTCTTCTATCTTTTGTTTCATGAAATTGCTCATGCCGTCTATTGCGAACAATTTAAAGGAGGCAAGCTTAAAGGACATGGAAGTCCTACGGAGGAATCGTGGTGTGATGAATATGCGGCTGGTGCGCTGAAAAAACTACCAGAAGCTTGGGTTGGAATGAGCTGGGGGGCAATAGAACAGGTTACACCTGTGCTTTCGAAGTTGCATGGATCAAACTGAACCTTGTAGAGTTTCTGCAGCATATGAATGCATGAGATAAGGAGGCTGCCGATGACCGCACGTGCTTTAGCTTTGGAAAAACAAGCGCGTACCCTTCCTGCGACGGAACGTGAGCGGTTGGCTGAGCGTTTGCTCGTCGAGATGACAGGTGAGCCCCTTACGGCAGTAGACGAAGCATGGGTGACAGAGGCCGAGAAACGTTTCTCGGTATGGAAACGGAAAGGAACGAAGACCGTGTCCGCAACAAAGGCGTTGCGGGATATCCGTAAGGAACTGCTTCGTTGAGAATTCGCCTCGATCTTGCGGCCAAACAGGAAATCAGTCAGGCCGCAGCGTTCTATGAAGAGTGTCGTGAGGGACTGGGGCAAGAATTCCTGCATGCGATTGAATCGGCCTTCGACCAGATTCAGCAACATCCTACCGTCTGGCGTGGTCTGAAGGGGCGCTTCCGACGGTATCTTCTCCAACGGTATCCCTATGGTGTGATCTATACCATTGAAGGCGAGACTATCTTTGTGGCGGCGGTGATGCATTTGAAGCGCAAGCCTGGGTATTGGGTTTCACGAGTCACGAGTCGGTAAGCTAGTCCTCGCTTGTTTTTCCTCTGAGCGCTTCGCTATACTTCCTCCACTATGAGCATTCGAAAGGGTGGTGGAGATTGGGAGCCCATGTTGCTGGGGATCGAACCCCGGAACTGCAAGGTGTGCAATGAAGGTCTCTATCGGAACAAGACCTTCTTCACCGGCGGCTGGTCCCGTTGCGCCCTCTGCGATGAATTTGTCCATTACAGCTGTCTCGCCAGCGGCAAAGTATCGTTTCTAAAAGCCCGTCCGCGCGTGTGTAAAACATGCCGCGCGGCTCAAGAGGGCACCCCCTCTCCTTCGCCTACGAAGGATGAGACCCCGGCTGCCGTCGGGTCGTGACCTCCAATTCCCCGTCGAATCAAGTTCCTTCCAGAACCGATTGGCATGCCTATTTTTCTGAAGCGATCCGGCTGGCGCTGGCCCCGCTGGTCCTGCTCTTCGCGGGGTTCTTTACCTCTAATTTCATCATCAGCGGTCAGTACACCTGGCCGCGGACGAGCCGCACGCTGGCGCTGACATTGACCGTGCTGATCCTCTCCTACGAGTTTGTCTACAAAGAACAGCTCGCGCGCCAGGCGTCACCGGAGCGGGCGAAATCCGTCCTGCTCTATTCCTGTGTGATTCCCTATCTGGTCGGCGTGCTCGTGATGTTCATCTTGTGGAAGTTCTAGCGGGCCTGCCCGACAAAGGATAGACAATGGCCCAGGTCATTCGAAGCGGCGCCTTTCTGCAGCAATGCTGGTCGGTCCATCCGCTCTGTGTCACGGTGAAACGGATCGCCGACGATCGCACGGTCGTGCTGTTGTGCAGCTCCTGCCGGTCCGCGCATCATTTGCAATGTGCCTCTGTGGTGGCTCAGCCGTCGGCCGCGCAGAGTGAAGCTGAAAATCAGGCCCCCGCTGTGGTCGAAAAGGCCGAGGGGCTGACGCAACTCGCCAACTGTATCACTGCCCATCGGCCATCGCTGTCATTGCGCGAGATGGATGTGTTTGAAGACCGGGTGCTGATCCGTTGCGCCGACTGCCGGTGCCACTATGATCTGGCGGTCTTGCAGTTTGAAATGCGTCAGAAATAGCGAGAGGATGTTGCAAAAGCCCTCCAGCAGCGTTCTCGCTTCGCTCAAGGCCTCAACGTACCAACCGCGTACGTCTCGACCTTTCGCTTGCTGCGGCCTTGCTGGAAGTTCTTTTTCATCATCCTCTGTGATGCAGCGTGGGCAGGCATGCTAGGGCCTGACGGTTCCTCCACGTCACCTTCTCTCTCATTGACCGATGAAGAGGCCGCTCTTGTGGCCGATGCGCAATTCTTTCGCAAGAAAGAGCGGATTTCTGCCAAAGTGCGGGCCCAGCTCGATACGACCCATGCAGGACTGATGGAAGAGTTAGGTCACGCCAGTTTGGTGGTGCCACCGGGGTTCAATCCTCGCGCGCATCAGTTTGTCAAAGGCGAACAGCTCGAATCGTTTCCCTACCAATATCTCGATTATCCCAAACATTTCGATGGGGGCAACAAGTTCGCCTTCCGGACGCTGTTCTGGTGGGGCCATCATCTGGCCTGCGCGTTGATCCTCGAAGGGGACGGCCTCAAGCAGTACAAGAAGCACATCGTTGATCGGTTTCATCAAGTGGCCGGGCAGGAATTGGAACTGTCGCTGGCCCCGACGTTGTGGGAATGGAAGCGAGGGGAAGGCTATACCCTGCCGATCACGCACGACCGCAAGGCGCAGATCGCGTCGGTGCTGGCCGAGCGCCGGTTCATGAAGATTGTACGGTTCGTGCCGATGACCGATCCCCGGCTGCAAGCCGGGTTGCTCCCCGACCTGAGTCGGGAGACCTTTCGGTCGATGCTGCCCATTGTGGCGGCTTGATAGCCCGGCATTTCGGGAATTGTCTCCGGATGCCAACTTGGGTAGACTGGTCCAGCGTCGGCGGAATATATGTTTAGCGTGAGGAGGCGTCCGTGAAATCAATGATGCTGCGGCAGTTGATGGGAGTGAGTCTGGTCGGAGTCATGGCCGTGATGGCCGGATGTGTGGGGAAGGGAGAGACGCGCTATCTCGACGTCAGGACGCCGACGGCCGCCGCTCCGTCTCCCGAACAAGAGCCGGTCAAGATTGTGATTGAACCGTTTGAAGATCGCCGTGATGACAAGACGCGGGTGGGACAGCGGACGCACCTCTGGGGTGGCACGACGCTATTCAATGTAGCGGGAGAACGTCCGGGAGAAGTGATTGCCCAGGCTCTGGCGGATCGTCTGAAGAACCGCGGCTGGCGGGGACGCCCCTGGAAAGTGCAAGTCGGCCGGAGTATGGATGTCCCGGATGCCGACATTATTATCAGTGGCCAGGTATCTGAATTCTCGGCGACGGCCAAAAGCCGGGTGTTTTCGACCGTGATCAACGCCAGTAACAAGTTCAGCATTCAGGCGCGCAATGTAGGGGATACCAGTACAACGATTCGAAGCGTCGAGGGTGCGCAACGTACCACGGTCTTCTGGTTTGCCGAGGAAGATGTCCAGGAATTGTTGGCGGCGACCTTGAAAGACGGCATCGATCGGTTCATTGCGGATACGATGGTGGCAGACCGGGCATTACGGCCGGCCCACTAGCGGGATGCTGAAAACGTTCGCCAGCGGCGTTCTCGCATCGTTCAGACCCTCAACGTACCCCAGAGGGTACGCCTCGGCCCATCACTCGCTGCGGCCTTGCTGGACGGCCATTTTGAGCATCCCGCGTATCCACGCGGTGACGAGGGAGATTCCGTACAGTGCGTGAGCGGCGCTGGGAAACGACGACTCCGCTGACGTTCAGCCAGGTTCTGGCGGTCGGAGAACGGCTGGCGGCGTTAGGCCTCAAGCCGGCGGTGCCCGCGCAAGATGTGATCTGTTACGTCGAGGAATGGACCGTGTCCGCGCCCGACGAATTCGATCAGCTCGATCCATGGGCCACGGAAGACGTCACGCTCGTGCATGTGCGCGAGGAATGGCGGGGCGATTTCTTCCTGCTGGCCGGCGCCTATCACACCGTCTTCCAACGTTATCAGGATGTCAGCAGCTACTGCTCGGTGAGCCATCCATGGCGCATTCGTGAACCGTTGCGGCGGCATGAACCACGCAGCATGTTCTGGCTCGGCTTCCGGCACGCGCATTCTTTCCTGCGCATCCGCCTGCAGACGACAGAAGTGATCACGCCGGGGGAAACGCGCGCCGACGGCGACCGCACGGAGTGGCTGGACGAACGGCGGGCCGCTTTTCTCGACGCCATCACCATTCTGGAGCTGCCCGTCGAAACATTGATCGAAAAGCAACAAGTCATCTTGCGCCCGGCCGATCCTGCGACCCCGTTCTTCTGTTCCTGGCCCGACGCATTCGGCCCCTGCCAGTTTGAGTACAACACGACCGACTCCTTTGAGTTCCTCGTGCCGGCCAGCAAGCTGGCGGCCACGTTTGCGCAGGAGCCGGCCGGCGTGCGGGCCTACCTGACGGGATTTTCTGAAGAAGCGCTGACCGATTTTGCGGCCATTGAGCCGGGCGCCCGCTTTGCCTATCGCTGTTCGGTCCACTGTCCCCTGGATGAGCTGCCGGAGGTCTTGGAGGCAATCCAGCCGGAGGGACGTCTCTATGCCACGCTCTGTGAGTTCCAAACGCAGGCGGTCGTGCCCGAAGGAGAAGATGCCTCGGCGATCATCGGCATCGTCGGGTTGAACGGGCAATTCCAGATCGAGGCCCGCCTGAACCGGGCTCCGCTCAAGGAAGAGGCCATGGGGCCATGGTTGGAGCGGTTGATCGGGTACCCGGTCGCGTATGTGCCGTTGCCCGCCTTTGTGTGAGAGGTTGCTGAAACGGGCGGCCAGCGGCGTTCTCGGTTCGAAATAATCCTCAACGTACCCCAGAGGGTACGCCTCCGGTTATTTCTCTCCTCCGGCCTTGCTGGCCATCCCGTTTGAGCAACCTGTAAGATGTCTTCTCTTTAAGAACAGAATTTTCGTTGAACAATTCCTTCGGATTTCGCACAGTGGGGCTATGAGTCCGATTGCGAAGATCCAATCTCTTCTCACCAAGCCTTTCATGGCACCGGTGTTTTTTCTGTCCGGTGTGACCTATGACACCTTGACGCTCACGCGCATCGACCGGCTGCAAGATAATCTTCTGCTGATGATCTATCTCCTGCTCTTGGGTGTGCTGATTGTCCTGACCGGCCGGTTAGGAATTGAGCCGCCGCCGGATCGGGAGCAGTTGGTCTCGCTCTCGCCCTTTGGCCGGTGGGTGCTGCGCGCCAGACCCTATTACCCGATGGCAGTACAGTTTCTGCTGGGCGGGCTGTTCAGCGCCTATGCGATCTTTTATTCCCGGAGCGCGACGCTGACGAGCAGCGCGATCTTCTTTGCTCTGTTGATCCTGCTGCTGGTCGGGAACGAGTTTCTGCGTGACCGGCTGTCCAGCCTGCGTCTCTTGATCAGTCTCTATGCGCTGGTCTGCTTCGCTTTTTTTACATTCTTTCTTCCGGTCATGACCGGGCTGATGAATGCCGTCGTTTTTCTCGTGGGCGCCGGATTGACGGCAGTGGTCACCTTTCGGGTCGTGCATTTAATTTATCGCAACAATCCGGATCGTTCGAAGCGCGAGGCGGTCGGCGTCACGGCCCCGGCGTTCGGGCTCATCGCGCTGCTGGTCGGCTTCTACTTTATGAACTGGATTCCGCCGGTCCCGCTCTCGATGAAGTTCGGCGGCATCTATCGCGAAGTCCAACGGCAGGGGGATCAGTTCCTTTTGACCTACGATCGCAAGTGGTACGAAGTCTGGAAACGTTCCGAGAATCCGTTCCCGGCCGATGAGCCGATCTATTGCTTCACTGCCGTGTTTGCTCCGGTGACCCTGAATACGACGGTCTATCACCATTGGTATTTCCGCTCGAACAGCAGCAAGCCCTTCACCCATGCCGACAAGATTCCCATCAAGATTTCCGGCGGCCGCGAAGGCGGCTATCGGGCCTATTCGTTCAAACAGCGCCTCGATCCGGGCGACTGGCGCGTGGACGTAGAAACCGAAGACGGCCGCATCGTCGGGCGCGTGTCGGTGCGTGTCGAACAACAGACTGATCAACCGACTGCATTGAAGACGCTGTCCTACTGATGAAGCGCCTGAGTGGACTCAAACTGCTGGAAGAGCGAGATGGAGAAGGCCGGCAGGCTGAGAAGGGCGATCGCGTGGTCTATAACACGCGGATCTTCCTGAACCGGGGCGACGAAGTCCCGCTCAATGACCTCCAGGCCAAGCAGATTCCCAAAGAGATAATCCGAGTGGTCGACGGCGTCACGTTCATCGACCATACGATTGTACTCGGCCGGCGCCAGGCTATCGCCGGGATCGAGCACGCGCTGGAAGGCATGAAAGCCGGCGGCTATCGCAAAGTCCGCATCGGCCCGCATCTGGCCTATCGAGAGAAGGGCATTCCGGATCTGATTCCCGCCGATGCGGTATTGGTGGTGGAGTTGTGGGTGCAAGAGACTCCCATGTCAGAACTGAACGGAAGCAAGCGCTGATCGTGCTCGCCCACCTCGACTTTTCCCTCCGTTCTGTTTAGGCTTTGCCTGTCGCATTTCACCTTGTGGGAAGAAACAATCTTTGCGGCGCGACGGCCTGTGCCCGATAGCTTGTGATGGTGTCGCATACGGTGTGTCTATCTTGAGGGAGCCTCATGCCGTTTTATAGCGTGATCGACAATCGAACTCCTGCGGGGCGACGAACAGCGGAGGGACTGCTCCGCCTAAAAAAGGCACTGGATTCTACCGTGCCGGCGAAGACGCTGGACCAGACGTTGCTGTTGGCGAGTTGGAATATCCGGGAATTCGGCGGCACCAAGTCCGATGGCAGAGATAAGGAAGCGCTCTTTTACCTGGCTGAGATCATCTCGCGGTTTGATTTGATTGCGGTTCAGGAAGTGCGCGACGATCTCGACGCGTTGGACGGCTTGATGGGGATTCTCGGAGGCTGGTGGAAATTCCTGGTGTCCGACGTGACGCTCGGCGTGCAGGGAAACAGTGAACGGCATGCTTACATCTATGATACGCGGAAGTTGTCCTTCGGCGGCTTGGCCGGCGAGTTGGTCCCGCCCATGAAGAAAGACGGAGACACGTTAGTGTCGGATTTTGCCTTCTCACGGACGCCCTATCTGGCCGGGTTCCGGGCGGGCTGGTTCAAATTTACGATCTGCACGCAGCATTTATATTATGGGGATGCGAAACCGGATGACCCGCAGCGCCAGAAAGAAGCTGAAGTCGTGGTGAAGCTGCTGAAAGCGCGCATGAAGTCAAAAGATCGATGGGCCAACAACGCAGTCCTGCTGGGTGACTTCAACGTCTTCACCACCAACGATGCCACATTCAAGGCGATCGAGAAGGCGGATTTCGAGATCCCGGCGGGCCTGAAGGGGAAGTATACGAACGCCAATCTGGACAAACCGTTCGATCAGATGGCCTTCCTGGCCCCGGACGTCAAAAGCCAGGTGAGCGTCGCGAAAGCCGGCGTGTTTCCGTTTTTCGACCAGGTGTATCGTCACGACGATCAGGCCACGTACCTGCCGGATAAGGATGCCAAGACCTATCGCGAGTGGCGGACCTACAAGATGTCCGACCATCTGCCGATTTGGGTCGAGCTGGAGGTGGATTTCGGCGCCGACTATCTGAAGCGAAAAGCCAAGCCGCCAGTGCCGTGATTGCATCGTGGGATCGTGGATTCAGGCGTGCTACTCTGTGCCGGGTGCGAGACGTGTCTGTTTGAAGGGAATGAGCTGAGATGACAACCAGAAGCCTGACCTGCCCCTCCAGCCCCAACTGTGTGTCTACCCAGGCCACGGATGAAGGCCATGCCATCGCGCCGTTTCGGTATCGCAAGTCGCGAGCGGAGGCGAAAGAGGCGCTGAAGGGCATCGTTCTGACCATGTCCCGCACCAAGCTCGTCGAGGAAGACGAGTCCTACCTGCACTACGAATTCACCAGCCTGCTGCTCAGATTTGTCGATGATGTAGAATTTCTCTTCGACGACGAGACCAAGACCATCCACTTCCGCTCCGCCTCACGCACCGGTTATGGCGATCTCGGCGTCAACCGGAAGCGGATGGAAGAGATCCGGTCCCTCCTCAGCGACAAGCTCTAGCTCTATTCAGTAATTTCCTTGGGAGTTGTCCGGTCGCTTGCTATGCTTCCAGAGCAGGAGGCTGGATGCTATGGGGTTCAAACGAAAAGGCTCGCGTGTCGATGTCAGCCGTGCCGGGCGTTTGCAGCGAGGGGCACTCTCGGCGCCGTGCAAGGTGCTGGATGTCAGCGAGACCGGCGTGAAGATTGAGAGCCGCCTCTTCGTGAAGAGCGGCGATGCGCTCCAGCTGGTGATCGATCTTGAGCAGGGGAACACGTTGACGTGTGGGTTACAGGTCGTTCATGTGCGGTCCCCGAAGTTCGGCGCGACGATTTCGTTGATCAGTCCTGAGGATCGTGAGCGGCTGACCCATATCCTCGACGATCACGTGCAGAATAGTTTTTCCCGCCGCCGCTAGTGGCTGAACTCTACAACGTGCGGCAGGTTGCCGTGGGGGCGAGTTCTGTTTCGGATAATTCCAGGTTTGAGAGATAGGCCCACCCCATCAGATAGCCCAGGTGCCGGTACGCTTCGAATTCTTCCAGCTCATACCACTGAAACATCGTGCTCGTCTGGGGAAACTCCTTGCCTTCCGGCGCCTCGACGATCTTTGTCACCTTCTTGATGGCCAGCGTCGCCCGTTCGCGGGCCAAATCGTCGCTGATCATCGCGAGGAGCCGGTTCCCATCCAGATGGGTCGGGTTTGTGGGCGGACTGGCCAGCGGCGCTTCTGCCAGAGGCCGGCCGCTTTCCGGATCGGCGCTGACGAAGATCCTGCCAGGCGCGGCCAATGACGGGTTCTTTTTGAAGAGGGTCGGGTTGTACGCATAGGGCTTCAGGTAGTGAATGACGGTCGGGGTGCCGTCAGGGCGCTTTACCCAGAAGCGCCGATACCAGACGATTTCGTGTTGCTCCGGGATTTCTCCACACCACTGCACGCCCTCGCCAAAGTAGCTCTTCATCCGCTTCTGTAAACTGTGCAGGTAGTCGTATTGCCAGGTCGTGTCCAGCGTGGCATCGCCGACGATGATATGGCTGACCTGGCGGCGCAGGAGGGTCTGCACGCCCAGGTTGTCATAGAACGACCCGTCGGTGATCTCGATCCACCGGCTTTTGGTATCCGGCCAGATCCGCTGAATAGTCATCATCAGGAAGTAGTCCCAGACGGTGGTGACGGGGGTATTGAACCGGCGGGCGTAGTTCCAGGTCTGGTACTCGTTATTGATGTTGAAAGGGGCAGTGCTGAACCGGAACAGCAGGCGCGCGATGTCGTTCCGATACCATTCTTCGACCAGGCTATCCAGATCCAGCCCCGCGCCGGAGGCGGTCATGGCTTGGGAGAGGCGCACGCAGGCATCGGCGCGGATGCGTTCGGCCCGCGGTTTGTGGCAGGTGCCTTCGGTCAGGTCTTCGACGACGACTTTCCGCGGGTTGAACCAGGCCGGTTTCCCGTCTTCGGTCTGGGCTTCGACCACGGGCAAGCCGAACCCGGCGCTTTGGATGTAGCCGAGGCCGTCAGAGCCAGTGTAGTCGCGCGTGAACTCGAAATTGTAATTGTCGCGGTAGGGACGGTTTGATTCGCCTTCATAGGCGCGTGGCCTGCCTCGATTCACCAAGTTCCCGTTGATGATGAGATAGGGCGCGTCGGCGTCTTTGCGATTGAGCCGGACGAGCGGAGTCTCGTGCTTCCCGCGCAAGTAGGTGAGCTGGATCCGGTCTTCATAGGGCGTAAACAGGTGCAATTCGTTGCCGATTTCCGGTGGGGTCTTAATGTGGAGAATTAAATCCCACATGTAATAGGGCAGCAGCCGCCAGGCATAGCCCCACATGAGCTTCGGCCCTTCCCAGAACCCGCCTTCCTTGATAAAGCCGGAATGGTGCCGCAAATGGGTGATGAAATCCTGATGGGGGTCGAGCAGTTTGCCTTGATCCATCGTTTGGACCAGGTTGCCATAGGCATCATCCTGTTCCTGGCCTAAATGAGCGAGCATCCAGCCTGCGATGTAGGATCCGCCTGAGACCGTGCTCAGATAGTCGATCTTAGGCAGCCGCTGCATGTCGTGGAGCGATTGCAGCAGGCCGAGGTGGAAGGTGGCGGAGCGAATGCCCCCGCCGGAGAAGGCCAGGCCAGTGAGGCGCGGGGGTACCTCCATGACCATCGGCACATGCTCGGCAACTCCGTTGGACTCGCCGTTGGCCACGGTCTGCCGGCGCTGTTCGATATAGGCATACTCTTCCTGGTAGTCCCGCACGAGCGAGGCCGGCTGATAGGTGAAGGCCCGCTGGCGAATCTCATAGGTCTTGGTTGGAACTGTCTGGCAGGCGGAAAGGCTCACGGTGAGGAGAAGGCTTGCCCAGAGCCAGCGAGAGGGACGCCGTTGGTGCGAGTGGGTAATCACGGGCGGCACTGTAGCGGAATCTAGGAAGTGAAGAAAGAGGGGCGAGTGATTCCACTTAAGCTTTGGGGGGTAGCAACCGAGAGGGAGTTTAGTGTTTGACCGGAGGGAGCTTCGGGCCCAATCTGGTCGTGTGCTGGAAGACGCACTTCGGGCAGGTGTAGTGGACGAATTGCGCGCCGCCGACCAGGCGTTTCTTCATCGGCACCTTGCACCAGGTGCAGAGCCGGTCCGGGAGTGTGGCTGCGGATGCGGTCGGAGTCGATGGGTTGCTCATAGTGGGGCGCATTGTCACCGAGGGGTGTGAACCTTGTCAACCGACTTGGAGAGCACCGGATGGCCCAAGCTAAAAAAAAGTTTTCGCGCTGCGTCTCACTGAAAAAACTTCATGGTATAGTGCAAAAAAATGTGCCGCGCGCGTGCCTCTTTACTCTTTAACAGAAAGGTCTCAACCCATGAGCATCTCGGCCGGATCCGAGTCGTCAATCTTACCAACGAGCACCCCTGTCGCCGCTTCACTGCCTGTCCAGGACATGGTAGGACCCGGCAAGGCATGGGGCCTCTGCACCGCCGTCGATCTCCAAGATTGCAATCCCGACCTCATCCGTGATGCTGACCACATCAAGCGCTATGTCGTTGAGCTGTGCGAGCTCATCGGGATGAAGCGTTTTGGCGAGTGCCAGGTCGTGAATTTCGGCGAAGGTCGTGTGGCCGGTTACTCCATGGTGCAGCTGATCTCGACGTCTTTGATCGGCGGCCATTTTGCCAACGACACCAACAACGCCTATCTCGATATTTTCAGCTGCAAGGGGTATGACCCTGCCGTCGTCGAATCCTTCTCGAAGGAATTCTTCGGTGCGCGCCGGAGCATGGCGACGGTCACGCTTCGTTACTAGCTAGATAGTTATTGAATGGCCTGCGCGTGGGGGCCGCAAATTTGTGGCCCCCATTGCCGTCACCTACACAATCCCTTCTATCCAGTCATGAAGCCCACCCCCATCGGCGAATTTTTCCAGTTGCTGCCGGCCTCGCTCGATCGGGATGCCGCCGAAGATGTGACCGCCGTGTATCAATTTGAACTGAGCGGCACTCAGGGCGGGCAGTACTCGGTACAGGTCAAGGATGGGGCCTGTACGGTGCAGGCGGGTGCGCATGCCGATCCGCAGGTGACCATCTTCATGGCGGGGGATGATTGCCTGAAGCTGCTCAACGGCAAGCTCAATGTTCCGGCCAGCGTGATGACCGGCCGCCTCCGCGTGAGCGGAGATATGGGCCTGGCCATGCAGCTCAAATCGCTGTTTCCCACCCTCGGGGCCTGATTTCTCTTCAGCTGTTCGTAGTCGTCTTGCAGCGACCGACTGGACGCGCAGAGCCTGCGCTTGACGGCTCTTGCCCCTCTCTGCGACGCTGTGACTCTGTCCTCTTAATCAGAAAGACGATCGTCATGTCCATACAGTGGTTCCCCGGTCATATGAATGCGGCGCGCAAAGAAGCGGCCAAGACGATGGAAGCGATCGATGTGATCGTTGAGGTGCTGGATGCGCGGGTCCCTCAGGCCAGCTGCAATCCATTGATCGAAGAGTTGCGCCTGCCCCGGCAGCGTCCGTGCCTCAAGGTCCTGAACAAAGCCGATCTCGCCGACCCGGCTGTGACGAAGGGCTGGCTCGAACGGTATAACCAACAAGAGGGCGTGACGGCCGTGGCCTTGTCGTGCAAGGGTGCGGGTGACGCTGCCAAGATCCCCCGCCTGTGCCAGCAGATCGCTCCCCATCGCAACAGTATCGTCAAGCCGCTACGCATGCTGATCATGGGAGTCCCCAATGTCGGCAAGTCGACCCTGATGAATGCGCTCCTCAAACGGCGCATCGCCCGTGTGGGGGATGAACCGGCGGTGACGAAAGTCCAACAGCGGCACAAGCTGAACGACCGGATGGCTATTATTGACTCGCCCGGACTGCTCTGGGGGACGATCAAAGACCCGCAGGTGGGTCTGCTGCTTGCCACCATCAATGCCGTCGGGCACACGGTCGTGGATGATGAAACCGTCGCCGAGTTTCTTGCCGGGAAGTTGCTCGAGCGGTACCCCGCCAGACTGACAGGCCGCTATGGCTTTGCGGCCGAGGGACTGACGAGTGCGGGGGTGATTGAAGCCATCGCCAGAAAGCGCGGCTGTCTGTTGGCCGGAAGCGGCGGGGCGTTGGATCGGGACAAAGCGGCGAGGATTCTCTTAGCCGATTATCGCGACGGCACGCTGGGCCGCACTAGTTTGGAAGTTCCAGGGCCAGAGGACGAAGCGCAGTCTGAACCAGCCTGAAGGGACCGGGCTGGAGGCTATTCCAGAGCCGGAAGCGGGCTGGTCTGTACGGGAGCAACGGCCGGCTGTTCTTCGCTGAATTTCCTCGGGAACCATTCTTCAAAAATCATATACATGGTCGGCACAAGAAAGAGCGTCAACAATGTCGAGACGCTGAGCCCCCCGACGACGGACCGCGCGAGCGGTGCGTTCGTTTCTCCGCCGGTACCCCAGCCGATGGCCATCGGGAGTAGGCCGAATACGGTGGCAAGCGAGGTCATCAGGATCGGGCGCAACCGCGTGCGCGAAGCTGTGATGACCGCGTCCGCCAACGAGTGGCCTCTGCGGCGCAGGACGTTCGTATAATCGACGAGGAGCACGCCGTTCGAGACGACGATGCCGAGCATCATGATGATGCCCATCATCGACGTGGTCGAGAGCGTGGTGTTGGTCAGGAACAGAATCAGAATCACGCCAGGGAAGCCCATCGGCACCGAAAACATGATGATGAAGGGGTCGATCAACGATTTGAACTGCGCCGCCATCACCATATAGACCAGGGCCAGCGCGAGGATGGTGGCGAACTGCAGGCCCTGGAAGGTTTCCCGCTGTTGCTGAATCTGCCCGGCCAACTTGATGGTGAATCCGGTCGGCAGTTGGAAGGCGGCAAAGGCCGTTTCCAGGTCTTCGGCAATGGCGCCCAACGGGCGCGTGGTGGGGTTGGCGGTAATATGGACGACGCGCTGGAAATATTTCCGGTCGATCTTCACCGGTCCGGCATTCAACTTCAGTGAGGCCACGTTCTTGAGCAGCACCGGCTCTCCCGCCTTCGTCGTGAGCAGAATGTTGTCCAGGTCGGTGAGGTTCTTGCGGTGCTCTTCTGCCAGCCAGGCGCTGATGTAGTACTCATTCCCGTTCTGCGGATCGGTATAGATGATCGGGTCGGTCTGTCCGTTTCCGTTGAGGGAAAACAGGACGGCGTTGGCCACGTCGGTTTCGCTGATACCCAGCAGTGCGGCTTTTTCCCGGTCCACCACCACGTTGATCTCCGGGTAGTTCTCTTCCCGGCTCACTTCGATGTCGGCGATTCCCGGTATCTTGTGCATGGCGTCTTCGACCTGGCGGATCACGCCGCGCGCTTTTTCAAAATCGTACCCGTAAATCTCGACATCAATCGATTTCTGCGAGCCGAAGCTGGTCACCCGCTTCACCAATCCACCCGGATCGAAGAACATGGCGACACCGGGAAACAGCTTGATGATTTTCGGCCGCACGTCGTTCATGACCTGCACCTGGTTCCGCTTCCGTTTGTCCGGCGGAGTGAGGTAGACGGAGATGACGGAGGTATGCGGGCCGGTGTTGGGGTTGAAGAGGGAGGAGCGGCCCTGGGCGAGGACGCCGGTGCTGGAGACCATCGTTTCCAGTTCGTCTGGTGGAATGTTTTCTCTGAGCACCCGTTCGACTTCAGCGACCTGCTGTTCCGTTTTCTCCACGCGCTGGCCGACCGGAGCGCGCAGAACAATGCGGAACTGGCTTTCATCAGAGACCGGCAGGAACTCCGTGCCGATCATCGGGAGCAGCATGAGGGAGCCGATGAAGAGCAGCACGACGGCGGTGATGAACAGGCGGGGGTGCGCGAGCACCCAGCGCAACGAGTCCTCGTAGCTGCGGTCCAGCGATTCATAGCGGTCGCGGCTCCAGTCCATGATGCGCACGAACCAGGCCGGCATGGACCGGTGTGCCTCTTGCTCGGGCTTCAGAAATTTATAGCAGAGCGCCGGAGTGACCGTGCGCGAGATGAAAAAGGAAGTGAAGAGGGCGATGGCGATGGTGACGGTCAGCGGAATCAGCAAGAGCCGGGCGATGCCGACGACGAAGAACATGGGCAAGAAGACGACCACTGTCGTGACAGTCGAGGCGAAGATCGGCATGGCGACCTCGCGGGCGGCTTCCAGGATGGCGTCCCACCGGCGCGGAGTCGTATTGAGATGCCGCTGAATATTTTCTAATTCCACGATCGAGTCGTCGACGAGCCGGCCAATGCCCAGGGCGAGCCCTCCCAGCGTAAAGACGTTCAGCGTCTGACCGGTGAAGTAGAGCACGATGAAGGTCACCAGGATCGACAGCGGAATCGAAACGGAAATGATCAGGGTGCTCGTCAGATTGCGCAGAAAAATCAGAATCACGGCGGCGGCGAGCAGGGATCCGTGCAGGGCCTGCTCGATCAGGTTCTGGATGGATTGGCGGATGTAGACCGATTGATCGAAGGAGATGCCGAGTTTCACGCCGGGCGGAATACCGATCATCTTGGGGAGTGCCGCGCGAAGGGCGTCCACGACTCCCACGGTGTTGGCGATGGGTTGCTTGTTCACGCGGAGATACACGGCTCTGGTGCCGTCGGTGCGGACGATGTTGGTCTGGATGTCGGAGGAGTCGGTCACGGTTCCGACATCGCGGACGCGGACCGGGCTGCCCTGCTGATTCACTTTCACGATGACGTCTTGGATTGGATCGACCGTCTTGAATTGATTGTTCGTGAAGACGTTGTAGTCGAGATTACCGGCCTTCAAATCCCCGGACGGCAGGATCAGATTGGCCGCCTTGACAGACTTCACGACGTCGAGAATCGACAGCCCACGCGCGTTGAGCAGAGCCGGGTCCAGGTTGATGTTGATCTGGCGGATCTTCCCGCCTTCCACCGTTGCGGCGGCGACATTGGCGATCTGCTCAATCTGCGGCGCGATCGTGTTGTAGGCCAGATCGTAGAGCGCCCGCTCGTCCAGATCGTCGCTGGAGACGGTGACGAACGACACCGGGATATTGGAGACGTCGAACTTCACGATAAAGGGTTGCAAGATACCCGGCGGCAGACTGTTCAGAATCTGGGTGATGCGCTGCATCACCTCCATTTGGCCGACATTGATGTCGGCGCCCCAGTTGAACCAGATCTGGACCGCGCCGATGCCTTGTTTCGAAAAGGATTCGACATGCTCCACGTTGGAGGCGGAACTCACGGCTTTTTCGATGGGATAGACGACGCTTTGTTCGATGTCGAGTGGCGGCGCACCTTTATAGATGACCCCGACGAAGGCGACGGGTACCTGGATGTTGGGAAAGAGATCGACGGGGAGCCGTTCCAACGACGTGACGCCCAGCACCACCATCGCAAGCGACAACATCAGGATGCCGATACGATTCCTGAGTGCCAGGAGCGTCAGCCACATATACGGGTCTACCCTTTGGCGGGGGTGGGTGAAACTGACGTAGGCGCCGGGGATTCGGTCGGCACATTGGGCGCAAGCGACTGTGCCTGAACAGGGGTGCCGTCGTGCACGAGGTCTTTGCCCGACACGATGATCTGCTCGCTTCCGCTCAAGCCCTTGGTAATTTCTACGCGATTCTCTTCGCGGGCGCCGATTTCGACATTCACGCGTTGGGCTTTGCCGTCCCGCACGATGTAGACATACTGCACGTCTTCCAGCCGGCTGACGGCGTCGATCGGGATTTGCACCGCCTGTTGGTGGGTGCCCACCAAGGCTTCGACGCGCGCGAACATGCCGCCCTTCAACGCCCGGTCCTTATTGGAGAGATCAATCTCGACAGTCATGGTGCGAGTGGCCCGATTGAGCGCCTGGACGATCCGCGTGACGGTCCCGTCGAACACGCGATCGGGATAGGCTTCGGCGCGGACCTCCGCTTTCTGTCCGATGTGGACAAGGGGAATGTCCTTCTCTACCACTTCGATCAGAATCCTCACCGTCTCAATCTCGTGCAGGCTCAGGATGCCGCGCGAATTGGTCGAGGTGCTGGCGGTGGCGCTCGTGACGTTGGCGCCCGGATCGAGGTTTCGTTCTGCGACATAGCCGGCAAAGGGTGCGCGGATGTAGGAGTAGGCGAGGTTCGTCTCTGCCTGGGCGAGCGCCACCTCCATCTGCTTGACCTGGGCCTGCAAGGATTCCAGGGCGGCAGCAGCGCCGTCAAAGTTGACTTGCGCGTTATCCAAATCCTGTTGCGACACAAACTGGTCCTTAATGAGTGCCTGCATCCGGTCGAGCGTCAGCGTCGCATTGCGAACGGCCGCTTGTTGCTGGGCGACTTTGGCTTTGGCCGCCGCGAGGTTCGCCTTGGCCTGATTGACGGCATGCTGATAGTCCGTGTGGTCGATTTCGACCAGCAGTTGATTCGCTTTGACGTGATCCCCCTTGTCCACGTGAATCTTGGCGATGTAGCCGTCGACCCGTGAAAACAAATTCACCACCTGGTTGGGAATGATGTCGGCGGTGTAGGCCAGGCGGATGGGGAGATCTTGTTTCAACGGGGTGGTCGTTCCCACGGTGATGACGCGGGTCTTCTTGTTGTCGGTTTTGGCGCCGCTGCTCAATCGAAATACCACCAGCGCTGTGACGGCGAAGAAAATGATCACGCCGAGAATGACGAACGGGTGTTGCTTTAATGACCTCATGTCCGGGTCCTTAACTTCCTGGCGCGGCCTGTCTGAGGTGCCGCCACAAGCCCGTGGAGAAATACATCGACATAGGTGGAGACGGTGTCATCATGCGAGCGGTCCATCGGTACGCCGAAGATTTCATGCAACAGGCGATGGTGTACGACCATGCCGATGAAGGCACGGGCGGCCAAGAGGGGATCGACCTGTCGAAAGGCGCCGTCCACAACCCGCGTGTGAATGTAGGCCGCCAGATGGTCATAAAAGACTTTGTGGTGTTTACCGAAAAACATGTCGGATAGTTCGTGGCCTTCGAGAGCGCTGAACAGCAGAAGTCGCAGTAACGTCGGATCCACGCCGGGGCGAATCCGGTAACCGGCGATGAGGGTAAAGACGCGCCGGTCGTCCCGTTTCTTGGCGGATTCTTCCATGGCGCTGAGGAGTTCGCTAACCGTGACTTTTTCCGCAAGGATGGCGGCATAGAGGGCGCGTTTGGTCGGGAAGTGTTTGAATACCAGGGCTTCACTGATGCCGGCGGCTTTGGCGATCTCTTTCGTGGTTGTGCCGTTGAAGCCCTTTTTAGCAAACAGTGTCGTGGCGGCCTGGATCAGGCTCGCCTGGCGCTCCTGGCTGGAT
>NEWQ02000009.1:117239-194411 GCA_002869855.2 Nitrospira sp. CG24D | reverse complement strand
TTTTCTGGTGATCCCCTTCACCGTGCTGCTGCAGGTCTTGTCCTCGATCCTGCAAGGAACCGGCGACACCCGCACGCCGATGTACGCCATGATCCTGGTGAATCTGCTGCACATCGGGATTGCCTACCCGCTCGTCTATGGATACTGGGGCCTGCCCGCACTGGGCGTCAAAGGAGCGGCGATTGCCGTAGGGATTGCCGAAGCCATCGGCGTGGCCTTCCTCTGGTGGCGCAGCCGGCCTGTCTTGCGCTCGTCCACGCACCTCCGGCTGGATCTCATTCGAACCATGTGGCATGTCGGTGCGCCGGTCTCCGGCGAGCGGATCGTGCAGCAAGCGGGCATCCTTATCTATACGAAGCTGGTGCTGCTCTACGGCACCGTCTCCTATGCGGCCCATCAGGTGGGCCTCTCCATCGAATCGCTGTCGTTTTTGCCCGGCTATGGCTTTGCCATCGCCGCCGCCACCATGGTTGGCCAGAGCATCGGCGCCGGCAAATACACCAGAGCGAAGCTGGAGAACTGGGAAGCCAACCGCCTTGCGATCGTCATCATGGCCAGCATGGGCATCGTGTTTTTCTTCTTCCCCTACCTGCTCCTGCGCACCTTTACCACCGACGAAGCGGTGATCGAGCTCGGCACAGTGTTTCTCAAGATCGTCGCCGGCCTCCAGATCCCGCTTGCGCTCACGATGGTCATCGCAGGGTCGTTACGCGGAGCGGGAGATACCCGGTTCATCATGGGTGCAACGATGGTGGGCATGTGGGGCGTGCGTGTGCCGATGGCACTGATCGTCGCCCTCTGGCTCCACCTCTCGGTGTACTACGTGTGGATGGCAATGATCGCGGACTGGACGGTCAGAATGGCGTTACTGCTCTGGCGCTACCGATCGGAACGATGGAAAACGATTCGTGTCATCAAAACAGCGCGCACGGCATGAGCTGAACGACCGCCACCATCCCTGAGCTAGCACTTAGTTCGCTCCTCGGCTGGCGGCCTCGTGTCCTTTCCGTTTCCAACGCGCACTTCAATCCGCCCGACACCCTTCACGTTCGCGCAGAGATCGCCGAGTCCCGGCGTAATCAGGCGATAGGGCCCGCCCTTTCCATCAGGCAGCGGCTCGCCGTTGAGTTCGTAGAGCAGGAGTCCAAAATCTTTCGCCTGTTGCAGCGTGAGCGTGGCGGCATACTTTCCGTCGAGCGAATGAAACGTTACATGATCGGCCTCGATCGCCAGGGCCGGCACATCGAGCAAGCCTTTTACCTTGATCGCCTTTCCTATCATGCCCGGCATGACGGTACTGACGTCCGCGACATGATGCTCCGCCGGAAGCTGCTTGAGCGCCGCATTATCAAGTGAAACCGGCTGCACCACCGCTCCGTCGATTCGTACGACTCCGGAACCTTTCTTGTCCTGCTCCGTGATCGTCTTGATCATCGCCGTCATCACCTCATTCACGGGAGTCGGAATGCCCAACTCGCGTCCTTTCTGAACAATGTACCCGTTCAAGTACGCAATCTCCGTCTGCCGGCCCGCCTTCCAATCGTCGTACATCGACGTATGGATGTCCCGGATCTCCTGCGTCGCCTTGACGACCCGCTCCGCCATATCCGCCGGCAACGGCACTTTTACCGCCGCCGATACCGCTGCAACTTCATCGACGATCTGATGGATCACCCGCATCATCTCCGGGTGATCCAACGCCTTGGCCACCTTGTCGTCGATCAAGACTGTGATCGGATTGAAGACACAGTTCCAGCACATCTTCTCCCACTTGCTCCGGCGGATGTCTTTCGAGAGATGACAGGGAATACCGGCAGCCGTGAACAGATCCTTGACCTTGAGCAAGCGATCGCTCTCATGCCCCATCAATTCGCCGATCGCCACCGCTCCCTTTTTGTAGTGATCGATCACCCCTGGTACGGCGATTTTCGAATAGATGAACGCCACGCCGCCAACGACACAGTCCCGTGTGGTGCGAGCGATGATCCGATCTTCGGTATCGATGCCGTTCTGCAAGGTGAGGATGACCGTCTTCTCCGTCAACACCGGTTCGACCTGCGTCATGACCTCGTCGAGGTCGAAGGCCTTCACGCCCAAAATAATCAGATCCGGCTTCGGTAGATCCCGGACATCCGATGCCGCCTGAGGGTGAACAGTGAACGTCCCGCTCGCACTGCGAATCGTCAACCCGTTCTGCTTCACCGCCGCCAGCGTCTTCGATCTGAGCAGAAACGACACATTGGGATTGTTCTTGGCAAGATGAGCGCCGAAAAATCCGCCCACCGACCCGGCCCCGACCATCAGAATATTCTTCATCATGACTCCTCGTTCAAAGAGGGCGTACTATAGCAGGCCGTCGAAGTAGGATAAAATACCTCGCCATGAGCCCAGACCTTCTCAATGATGCTCGATCTCGCCTGGCGTCAGCCCGAGCCGTCACGGTCTTGACCGGTGTCGGCATCTCTGCGGACAGCGGTGTGCCGACATTTCGCGGGACGGATGGCCTCTGGCGCAACTACCGTGCAGAAGATCTGGCGACGCCCGAAGCGTTTAAGAGAGACCCGCGGCTTGTCTGGGAATGGTACAGCTGGCGGCGGGAACTCATCGCCACGAAACAACCCAACGACGCCCATCGCGCCATCGCATCCGTGGAATCGCGCGTCAACGATTTCTGGCTCATCACGCAAAACGTGGACGGACTGCACCGCGCGGCTGGTTCACGAAAGCTCTCGGAAATTCACGGCAACATCTGGATGGTCCGTTGCACAGGGTGTGGCACTATGACAGAGAACTACCAAGTCCCGCTGCCTCTCCTGCCTTACTGCGGACAGTGCGGAGAGCTGTTACGCCCACATATCGTCTGGTTCGGTGAATCCTTGCAGGAGGAGGACCTTACCCGTTGCGCAAATCAGTTGCAGGCCTGTGACGTCCTGCTCGTGATCGGCACCTCCGGTGTGGTGTATCCGGCAGCCGGGTTTGCCGCGATCGCGAAAGAGGCCGGTGCCTGCGTGATCGAAGTGAATCTCGATCCGACGCCGCAATCGGATCTCGCTGACATCGCACTGCGCGGGCGCGCGAAGGAGCTCGTACCGCTTTTGTTACAGGCGGGCGAGTAAAGGTTGGAGTTGTTCAAGAGACCGAATGCGATTAATTCCCGGCACGGTCTCAACCTCCGACCGGTCGATCAGCACGCTCGTCAGCCCGGCTTTCGCAGCTCCTTCCACATCTTCCTTCAAGCTGTCCCCGACATGCACCGCGTCTTCAGGATCGACAGCGTGTTTTTCCAATGCGAGATGGAAGATTTTCGGAGCGGGCTTCGCCGCCTGAGACAAACTGGAAATCGTGATGGTGTCGAAAAACTGTTCTATTCCCAGCCCCCGCAACACAGGAAACAGTCGCGAGTCGAAGTTTGAGATAATCCCCAGTTCCAATCCCTGCGCCTTGAGCTGGCGCAGCACCACTTCGGTCTCCGGATAGAGCTTCCAGGTTTTCGGATCTTCGAAGACCTGAAAGACTTCCTCGAAGAATTCGTCGAACCCTTCAAACATTCCCACGCGATAGAACACATTGTGGACGATATCAAACCACCACAGCCGCTCGCTTTGCTTGAGAGCCGCCGGCTCCGTCAGTGCAAAAACCGGCGGCGAGGCATCCTTGAAGGCCCGGCTGAAGGCTTGCGTGATAGACACAAGCGATGTCGGTGTCTGCCGAAACCCGTGACGCACGGCATACTGCAAATAGATCTCGGCAACCGATCCATTGACGTGAAACAAGGTCTGGGCTGCATCGAAAAAAATGACTTGGTACGAGGCCATCACAACCATCTCTCCTCAGTGCCATCACGCGTCAGAAGACGTGCCGGATTGTAAGGCGCTGATAACGCAGAGTCAAAACGAGACACAATCTCCCGTTTTCTTGACAAAGAATACCCCCCCTGCTAGCTTCGTAATACTTCAATACAATTGGAGATTTAGGTGCCCTCTTCTATTTTCATCGTCGATAGCAGTCCGGCCGTCAGGCGAATGGTCGAGCAAATCTCGACCCCTGAAGGATTTGATGTCGTGGGATTTCAGGACGGCCCTGCCGCCCTCGAAGCGGCCCGACGCATCAGTCCGGCACTGATCATTGCCGACTACCATCTCGACAACATCACGTTCTCCGGCTTCTGCAAAGAAGTGAACAAACTCGACAACTTGAGCGAAACCTATCTGATCTCGCTGGTCAATCCGGCCGATCGTCCGGACGAAAGCCTCCTCAAAACTCTGGGCGTAAAAGCCTTCTTGAATAAACCGTTTCAATCGGAAGATCTTCTCGAAGTCATCAAGAGCCTGCAGCAAAAATCGCAACCACAGCAGAATGGCAATCGCCTCAAGCGTCGAGTCTGGCCGCCGGACTCCACATCGACCGATACAGACGATGATGACGCGGTGATGGACCAGTTGGACGTCTCCGATGAGCAGGAGGATCTCACCATGGACCATCCGCCGGAATCTACGACCGCCACGAAAGCCGCGCCAGCCTCCGCCGGCCCTGAAGAAGCGATGAAAGGCCTCTTCGGACAGCTGTTGGAGTCGATGACGGAACGGACGGAAAAGCGGATTGCCGATTTGCTTCCGCAAGCCATCGAGAAGGAACTCACGACCCGTATTCACTCGGCCGTGAAAAAGGAACTGGACGGACAACTGGGGGAAATTCTCTCACAGGAACAGCTGACGACGATTGTCCACCCGCTGCTGGTGCAGGAGCTTCCCTCGTTCATCAAGCAGGAAATGGCCGCCAGCGAAGCATTGATCCGTCAGGCCCTATCCGATATCGCAACTCCCGTGATCAAGGACGTGCTGGACCAATCAGTCCGCGAACTGGCCGAAGCCAGCGTGCGCAAACAACTCCCTGAGGTGGTACGGGAACACCTGGGATCAATCGATCTGCTGGTCAAAGAAGAAATCAGGCAGGCGACTCTCAAACAGGCCCCGCTCATCGCCGACGATATTGTCCGGGCGACTGCGGAGCAGACCGTCGAACAGGCAGTGCAACGAATCGTTCCTGAACTCGCGGAACAACACATTAAGGCCGAACTCACCCGCCTTACGGCAGCGGAGTAGGCCTCAGGCCTACCCCGCCTTAGCTCTTCTTTCCGGTCCGCTTCCCCTTCTGGCGTGCTTTTACCAGCGCTTTCACCCGCGTCACATTCTTGCGGTGCTTCTTGCGGGTCTTCCGATCTTTCTCGCGTCCTCGCGGCATGATGACTCCCTTAATGCTGAAAATGAATCGTTGGTTGCGGGCGATTGTATAACACAAGCCAGGCGCAGCCACAAGCCAAGTGGCCGCCCGTTCCCCGCCATCGGCAGACATGCTAAGATGCGCGCTCATTTTTTGACGAAGGACGGGCCATGGCCTCACAACTCGACAAGACCTACGAACCCAAAGCCGTCGAAGACCGCTGGTACCAGGAGTGGATCCGCCGCGGCTACTTCCAGGCATCGCCGCAAAACCCCGGCGCGCCCTATTGCATCGTCATTCCTCCGCCGAACGTGACCGGTTCACTGCACGTCGGCCACGCGCTGAACAATTCCATACAAGACATCCTGATTCGCTGGCGCCGCATGCAGGGCCGCAATGTGCTCTGGATGCCGGGCACTGACCATGCCGGGATTGCCACGCAAAATGTCGTCGAGAAGCAGCTCATGCAGGAAGGCTCCTCCCGGGAGGCCCTGGGGCGCGAGGCCTTTCTCGAGCGGGTCTGGCAATGGAAAGCGACTTCCGGCGGCACCATCATCCAACAGCTGAAACGCCTAGGAGCCTCCTGCGACTGGAGCCGGGAACGTTTCACGATGGACGAAGGGCTTTCAAAAGCCGTTCTGGAGGTCTTCGTCCGGCTCTACGAAGACAAGCTGATCTATCGGGGCGAGCGGTTGATCAACTGGTGCCCCCGCTGCCTGACCGCGCTCTCCGATATCGAAGTGGAGCACGAGGATATCAAGGGCAAGCTCTACTCCATCGAGTATGCGTTGGTTGAGAATCCTGAAATCCGCCTTACTGTTGCCACCACGCGACCGGAGACGTTACTCGGCGATACCGCCGTGGCCGTCCATCCGGAAGACGAACGCTTTCGCCACTTGATCGGCAAGCAACTCCACCTGCCGCTCACGAACCGCACTATCCCCATCGTCGGCGATGCAATCCTCGTCGATCGCGAGTTTGGAACCGGCGCGGTCAAGATCACCCCGGCGCATGACTTCAACGACTACGAAGCCGGAGAGCTCCATACACTGCCGCGCCTCGCCATTCTGGATCATCAAGCGCTGCTCGATCCTGCCGGCATGCAGAAGGCCGGAGTGGAAGCGGCGGTGAGTGAGATGCTACAGGGGCTTCCCGTGACCAAAGCCCGGCCGAAAGTGGAAGCGCTCCTTCGCGAGCGGGGCATTCTCGCCAAAGTCGATGATCACAAAATGGCCGTGGGCAAATGTTATCGCTGCAAAACCGTCGTCGAGCCCTACTTGTCACCACAATGGTTCGTCGACATCAAGCCGCTGGCGGAACCGGCCATCAAAGCTGTAGAAGACGGACGCATTCGCATCATCCCCGAAGGCTGGACCAACAATTATCTCGGCTGGATGCGGGACATTAAGGACTGGTGCATCTCCCGGCAGATCTGGTGGGGCCATCAGATTCCCGCCTGGTACTGCCAGGCCTGTAACTCCAAACACATCGCCACGACGACACATACCTCGCCTTCCGGGAGCACCGTCACCAGAACAACGATTCTCCAAGGCGCACAACCGATCGTTGCGAAATCCGCCCCGACTACCTGCCCCACGTGCAAAGGACAGGAATTTCTGCGCGATCCCGATGTTCTCGATACCTGGTTCTCCTCCGGCCTCTGGCCCTTCTCTACACTCGGATGGCCGGAACAGACACCAGACCTCAAAGCCTACTATCCGACAGCAACCCTGGTGACGGGTCTGGACATTCTTTTCTTTTGGGTCGCGCGCATGATCATGCTCGGATTGAAGTTCATGGGCGATGTCCCGTTCCGCGACGTCTACATCCATGCCCTTGTCCGCGACGCCGAAGGCCAGAAGATGAGCAAGTCGAAAGGCAACGTGATCGATCCGCTCCACGTCATGGAACAGTTCGGGACCGACGCGTTGCGCTTCACCCTCGCATCCATGGCCTCTCCCGGTCGCGACATCAAGCTGGCAGAAGAGCGGATCGAAGGCTATCGCAACTTTGCCAACAAAATTTGGAACGCCGCCCGTTTCGCCCATATGTATCTCGACGGGGAGAAAGAAGCCCGGCCTCTTAAAGACCGC
The DNA here is from genome assembly GCA_002869855.2 of Nitrospira sp. CG24D. Classification (GTDB taxonomy): domain Bacteria; phylum Nitrospirota; class Nitrospiria; order Nitrospirales; family Nitrospiraceae; genus Nitrospira_D. The sequence goes on along the minus strand of NEWQ02000009.1, from coordinate 187,098 downwards.
TCCTTCCCTGACCGGTGGATCCTCAGTCGCTTGAACGACACCATCCGTGTCGTAGACCAGGAGCTGGAGGCCTATCGATTCGATCGAGCCGCCAGTGCGCTCTATCAATTCTTCTGGCATGAATACTGTGACTGGTATCTCGAACTGATCAAACTGGTCCTACAGGATCCCGCTCACCCTGAGGGTCCGTCCACCCGTCACACGTTATCGGAAACGCTGGAAGTCTGGCTGCGACTCCTGCATCCCTTCATGCCGTTCCTTTCGGAAGAAATCTGGCAGACGCTGCCGCACCAGGGCGAGACAATCGTGTTGCAGGCCTACCCGACGCCGCGGGACGAGTGGAGCGATGGAGCGGCCGACGACGCCTTCCGTCTCCTCGAACGCAGTATCGGCCTTCTGCGGACCGCGCGTGTGTTGCTCAACTATCCACCAGGAAAACAGATCAACTTCTTTATTACGCACGACGACCAGAAGACCGCCTCTACCCTGCAGGCGCTGAAAACCGACCTCGCCCATCTCGGGAAAGGATCTCTGACTCTGACGCCGATAGCCGAATGGCCGACGACCCAGATCCTCCGACTGGTGACCGAAGGGCTGACCGTGGGGATCGCGGTCGAGGGTGATGTCGATCTCAAGAAAGCACTCGATCGACTTCTCAGACAGATCGCCGAGGCAGAGAAGGAAGCGCAGCGGATAGAGGGCAAGTTGAAGAGCGCGGACTTTGTCTCCAAAGCTCCGCCTGAGGTCATCACAGAACATCAGGAGCGGGTACGCAGTCTCACCCGTGACCGGGCGATGCTGGTGAGCAGCGAGCAACAACTCCGCGCCATGCTAGCAGGCCGTTGACAAAGGCCGCCAGCTGCGTTCTCGCGGCGTTCAGAGGCTCACCGTACCACAAGAGTACGCCTCGCCTCTTCGCTAGCTGCGGCCTTGCTGGACGGCCTTTCTAAACAGCCTGCGAGGCATTCTGAGTAAGTCCGTGAGCGTCCTGGTTTCCGCATGGCTAGAGCCTTCATGTAGTTTGTTAACACACTGTTAGGAGCCTGATCGATGATCCAACTCCCCGCCGCCGATATCCGCCGCGCCGTGCGTGCCGGACTCGCAGAAGACCTCGGCGAAGGCGATCTCACCACGGCGGCCCTCTTCTCCAAACCGGTCCCGGCTCAGGCCTCGATCATTGCGCAGCAGCCGATGGTGGTCGCCGGACTCGCGGCGGCCGTGCAGACCTTTCTGATGGTCGATCCCTCGCTCCGGCTCACCACGCATACCCATGACGGCGACCGGATCCCTACCGGCGCGGCACTGCTCGACATTGAAGGGGACGGCCGCTCGATCCTCCATGCGGAACGGGTCGCGTTGAACTTCCTCCAGCATCTTTCCGGAATCGCGACACTGACTGATAAGTTCTGCCAGGCCGTACGCCTTACGCCCGCGCGGATTCTCGACACGAGGAAAACCCTGCCAGGCTGGAGATCGTTGCAGAAATGGGCAGTCGCGTTAGGTGGCGGCACTAACCATCGCTTCTCGCTCGGCGACGGCCTACTGATCAAGGACAACCATCTCGCCCTACTTCAGAAAGGCAAGCAAGCCGTGCCTACGGCCTGCCGACTCGCTCTTCGGGACGCCTCTCGTGCCGTCCCGCTGATTGTCGAGGTAGAATCTTTAGCAGAGGTTCGCCAAGCGCTCGCGGGAAAAGCCGACATCATTCTGCTCGACAACATGACCCCGGCAATGGTCAAACAGGCTGTTGCGCTAATCCGGCGGCGGGCCATCGTGGAAGTGTCCGGCGGCATTACGCTCAAGAACGTACGGGCCATGGCGCAGGCCGGCGCTGATCGTATTTCAATCGGCGCACTCACCCATTCGGCACCAGCCGCCACCATGAGTCTGGAACTGACGCCGGTCCGCCTCCCGCGGCGACCGCGTAGATAAACCGTGACATCCTCTTCTCCCCTCACTCTCGACGACATTCGCAGCACCCTGGCGACTAGACGTCTGGGCCAGCACCTGCACATCCACCAAAGCCTCGTCTCGACCAATTCAGAAGCGATGACGCTGGCGCAGAACGGCGCAGAGGACGGGACGGTCGTCGTAGCAGAAAGCCAATCAGCCGGACGAGGCCGTCATGCACGAACATGGTTCTCACCGCCCGGCTTGAATCTCTATTGCTCGATCATCGTCCGCGGTCTTGGCCGAGGGCTCTCCCTGGCTGACTGGCTCTCATGGGTACCCTTGACGACAGCGCTGGCGGCGGCCGAAGCCGTCCAAGAAACGGCCGCAATATCACTCGCTTTGAAATGGCCGAACGACCTCTTGCTGGGCGAACGAAAAGTCGGCGGCATACTCTGCGAAAGCTCACTCACCCTCCCCGCCAACCCCGTGGTCGTTATCGGAATCGGACTGAACGTGAATGTCCCCGGAGAATTGTTCCCCGACGAATTACGCCCGATCGCTACGTCGCTCTTCGAATCTTCCCACCGGCTCATTGATCGAAACCGGCTCCTCGCCCAGCTCCTCCTGGACTTGGAACAGAGCCTCGATGAGTTGCGTGACCATGGTCCATCCCGGTTGTTGCAGGCCTATCAGCGTCGCTGCACGACACTCGGTCGGCAGATTCGCGTGATCCTTGGGGCCGATGAAGAACTTCTCGGCACCGCCGTCGCCATCACTGCCGACGGAACACTACAAGTCAAACCCTCTACGGGGACCTCTGGCACGGACAAGGTTACACTCGTCGACATACGGGCAGGCGATGTGATTCATGTCAGAAGCTAGCGAAACCGCCAATCCACCAAGTACAATAGGCGGCATGTTACTGGTCATCGACATCGGCAATACCAACGTCGTGTGGGGCATCTTCGAAGGCTCCGCGCTGGTGGCCCATTGGCGCCTGGCGACGGATCCCAAGACCACGGCTGATGAATACGGCGTACTCTGCTTGAACCTCCTGGCCCGAAGCGGCCGCGCGCCGCAGCAGGTCACGGACGCTATCATCTCCAGTGTCGTGCCTGCCCTCACTGGCACCTTTGACGCCATGGTCGAAGTGTACTTTCACCGCACACCCTTAGTCGTGTCGTCGGATATGGATGTCGGCCTCACACTCAAATATGCCAATCCCAAAGAAATCGGCAGCGACCGCATTGTGAATGCCGCCGCGGCCTATCATAAGTACAAGACCGACCTCATCATCGTGGATTTCGGCACGGCCACGACATTCTGCGCCGTGACGGCAACCGGGGACTATCTCGGCGGCGTCATCGCGCCGGGAGTCGGCATCTCGGCTGAGGCGCTCTTTGCCCGTGCCGCCAAACTCAGCAAGGTCGAACTGGCCCGTCCGAAAACCGTCATCGGGACCGATACCGCCAGCAGTATCCAAGCCGGCCTGCTGTACGGATACGCCGGACTTGTCGATGCGCTCGTCCGACGCATGGAACAGGAACTCGGACGAACCTGCCTGGTCATCGCAACAGGAGGTCTGGCCTCCGTCATCGCTCCGGAGACGACCTCCATTAAACGCATCGAGCCCCTCTTGACGCTTGAGGGCCTGGAACTCCTCTACCGTCGGGCTCGCGGGACCTCATCCTCAACGTGGGCCTGACGTCCACGTTATCTCCATCATTTTTCTCAGAAATTTCTTCTCTCCCCCGTTGACTTCCACTTCCTTATGGATATCTGCACCCCTGTAGGGGAAGAATAATGAGCGACGATCTAGACAACACCAATACAATTGACAACTTAGAGGACGGAAGCGCCACTGATGCAGGTCAGGACGGCGGGATGCAGGCGGTCCTTGCCGCCAAAGAAGATGAGTGCAAAGCCCTCAACGAAAAGTACCTGCGACTGGCAGCGGAGTTCGAAAACTATAAGCGCCTGGCCCAACGGGACCAGCGTGAGCAGATCAAGTTCGGGAACGAACAACTGTTGAAAGAGTTCCTCCCCGTCGTTGACAACCTGGAACGAGCCATTAAAGCGGCGCATGACAAGGGAAGCAGTGCGGCATTGGTCCAGGGTGTGGATCTCACCTTGAAACAGTTGACCGGCTCTCTCGGCAAATTCGGCGTGCAAGCCGTTGAAAGCGTGGGCAAGCCGTTTGACCCGGGATCCCATCAGGCGGTCTCTCAAGTGCCATCGGACCTGGTTCCCAGCGATCACGTCCTTGACGAGTTTCAAAAAGGCTATCGCCTGCACGACAGGATCCTCCGCGCAGCGATGGTCAGTGTGTCATCAGGTCCGGCGCAAGCCGGTGGCGGGTCTTCGGAAACGAACTAAGACATCGGTTATTTTTAGTCGCTGATATCGGAAGGAGTTTACTCATGGGCAAAGTCATCGGCATCGACCTCGGCACCACCAACTCATGCGTCGCGATTATGAGCGGCGGCGATCCGGTCGTCATCGCCAACGCTGAAGGCGCTCGCACCACCCCATCCATCGTCGGCATCACCGAGAAAGCGGAGCGGCTCGTCGGCCAGATCGCCAAGCGGCAGGCCATCACCAACCCGGAAAATACGATTTTCTCCGTCAAGCGCCTCATGGGCCGCAAGTTCAAGAGCCGTGAAGTGCAGGAAGCCATGAAGCGGCTCCCCTACAAAGTCGTGGAAGCCGATAACGGCGACGCGCATGTGGTCATCCGCGGCAAATCCTACAGCCCGCCGGAAGTCTCCGCCATGATTCTGCAAAAGATGCGGCAGACGGCTGAAGACTATCTTGGAGAAAAGGTCACGGAAGCGGTCGTCACGGTCCCTGCCTATTTCGACGATAGCCAGCGCCAGGCGACGAAAGATGCGGGCCAGATTGCGGGACTGAACGTCCTGCGTATCATCAACGAACCGACCGCCGCGTCGCTGGCCTATGGCCTAGACAAGAAAAAAGACGAGCGGATCGCCGTCTACGATCTCGGCGGAGGAACCTTCGACGTCTCCGTCCTCGAAATCGGCGAAGGCGTCTTTGAAGTCAAGTCCACCAACGGTGATACCTATCTCGGCGGCGACGACTTCGATCAACGCGTCATGGATTGGCTCGTCGACGAATTCAAGAAAGACCAGGGAATCGACCTGAAGAAAGACCGGATGGCCTTGCAGCGGCTGAAGGAAGCCGCCGAGCGCGCCAAGATCGAGCTGTCCTCTTCACCGGAGACGGAGATTAATCTGCCGTTCATCACGGCCGATGCCAGCGGTCCCAAGCACATGGTCATCAAGTTGACCCGGGCGAAACTGGAACAACTGGTCGACGACCTGATCCAGCGCACCATCGAACCCTGCCGCAAAGCATTGTCCGATGCCGGTGTCACTGCCAAGGACATTCAGGAAGTCGTGCTGGTCGGCGGGATGACCCGCATGCCAAAGGTCATTCAAGTCGTGAAGGAGTTCTTCGGAAAAGAACCCCATCGCGGCGTGAATCCTGACGAAGTCGTCGCCATCGGTGCCGGCGTGCAGGGCGGCGTGCTCAAGGGTGAAGTGAAGGACGTGCTGTTGCTCGATGTCACTCCACTCTCCCTGGGTATCGAAACATTGGGCGGCGTGTTCACGAAGCTCATTGAACGCAACACCACTGTCCCGACCAAGAAGAGCCAGGTCTTCTCGACCGCGGCCGATAACCAGACCGCCGTCACCATTCGCGTGTTCCAAGGCGAGCGGGAAATGGCGAACGACAACAAACTGCTCGGCCAGTTCGACCTCGTCGGAATTCCTCCGGCGCCCCGCGGAATGCCGCAAGTCGAAGTGACGTTCGACATCGATGCCAACGGCATCGTGCACGTGTCGGCGAAGGATCTGGCGACGCAGAAAGAGCAGTCGATCAAGATCACCGCCTCCAGCGGCCTCAGCAAGGATGAAGTCGAGAAACTCGTCAAGGATGCGGCCTCGCACACCGAAGACGACAAGAAGCGACGCAAGCTGGCGGAAGCCAAGAACCAGGCCGATAACCTGATCTATCAGACCGAAAAGAATCTGACGGAGTACGGCGACAAGGTCGATGCGGAAGAAAAGACCAAGATTCAGGATGCGGTCGCGGCGTTGAAGACGGCTTTGGAAGGGACCGAGCCGGACGCGATCGAATCGGCGACCCAGACCTTGATGACCGCCTCGCATAAGCTGGCGGAAGAGATGTATAAGAAAGCGGCAGCGACCGCCGCACCGGGATCGGGAGCGGACGCGTCAGCCTCGGGCGAGACCAAGACCGATGAAAAAGTCGTGGATGCGGAATTCGAAGAAGTAGACAAAGAGAAGAAGTAGTTTAAAATAACTTCAGAAGTGACCGAGTTTCCTCGCATAGGGAACTCGGTCTTTCTCTGCTTTTCACCCGGTGATAGCTCCTGTGTCAAAGCGCGATTATTACGACATTCTTGGCGTTGAGAAAACCTCTTCCGACGAAGAGCTAAAGAAGGCCTATCGCAAGATGGCCCGCCAGCACCACCCTGACCTGCACCCCGGCGACGCCCAGAAGAAAGACGCCGAAGCCAAATTTAAAGAAATCAACGAAGCCTACGAAACGCTGAGCGACCAGGAACGGCGCAAGCGCTACGACATGTTCGGACATGCCGGCGCGCAGCAGGGTCAGGGCTTCGACGGGTTCAACGCAGGCGGTGGATTCGGCGACGTCTTCAACGATATTTTCGAGGACTTTTTCGGCGGGCAGCGCGGCGGCGGTCGCGCCGAACGCGGGAACGACCTGCAATACAACCTCGAACTCACGTTCGAAGAAGCCGTCTACGGCAAAGAAGCCAAGCTCAAGATTCCACGTTGGGAAACCTGCGGCGATTGCAAAGGGACCGGCGCGAAGTCGGCGGCCTCCATCAAGACCTGCCCCAGCTGCAAAGGGGCCGGCCAGCTCCGGTTCCAGCAGGGATTCTTCAGCGTCAGCCGCCCCTGCGGCCAATGCGAAGGAGCGGGACAAATTATCACAGAGCCCTGCGGCACCTGCCAAGGCCGCCAGCGGGTCTATCGCGAGCGCACCATCGCCGTTCACATTCCCGCCGGTATTGAAACCGGCATGCGCTTACGCCTGACCAATGAGGGCGAACACGGCGCGAACAGCGGCCCTCCCGGAGACCTCTATGTGGCCGTCACCGTCAAGCCCCATCCGGTCTTCCAGCGCAAAGGCGTCGATATTCTCTGTGATGTGCCGATCAACTTCATCACGGCCACGCTCGGTGGAAAGATCGAAGTCCCGACACTGAAGGGCAACACGATCATCAAGATTCCCGCCGGCACGCAATACGACAAAGTGATGCGCCTCAAGGGACTCGGAATCCCCAGCCTCAAAGGCGGGCAAACCGGGGACCAGCTCTACGCCATCAAGGTCCAAATTCCCACGAAGCTCACGGCTCGACAGAAAGAACTGCTGACCGAGTTTGCCAAAGAGAGCGGCATGGTCATGGAAGCCGACGGCGACGGCTTCTTCGATAAGATGAAAACCTTCTTCGAATAGCGCCGACGCATTCGGTTCGTTCGACCGACTGAGCCTTCCATGCCTGTGTTTTTTCTTCCTCCCGACGCTATTACGCCTCCCTCTATCACCGTGCCTCCATCGCTCCAGACACATCTGCGCGACAGCCTTCGGCTGGAGCTCGGAGAACAGATCTGGGTCTGCGACGGACAGGGCACCCGCTACCTGATGGAACTCACGCGCGTCACCAAGCAGGAGCTGACCGGACGCATTCTCAGCACCAGCCAGGAACCGGCGCGCACCGCTCCCCGCCTGCGCCTCGCACAAGCGGTGCTCAAGGGTGAGAAGATGGATTGGGTGATTCAGAAAGCGACGGAACTGGGTGTGAGTGACATCATTCCGCTCCAGAGCCGGCACACCATCGTGCAACTCAGACCGGAACGCCTCGACGCGCAACTTGCCCGCTGGCAGCGCATTGCGCTGGAAGCCGCTCAACAATCTGAACAGTGGCACATGCCCGTCATCGCCCAGCCTCAGACTCTGACTGCATGCCTGGCCGGCCACCTTGCGCCGGCACTCTCGCTCATTTTGACCGAACGGCGGGAGGGACAGAGCTTGCACAACGTCCGCCTTCCGGGAGGCGGCAACGAGTCTGTCATGGTGCTGATCGGACCTGAAGGGGGATGGTCGAAAGAAGAGGTCGCGCAGGCTGAACGAGCCAGCTGCACACTGATCACGCTCGGACCGCACATTCTGCGCGCCGAAACCGCTGCCACTGTTGCCGTAGGAATTCTCCAGAGCCGTGTGGGAGCCCTGGGCTAGAAGCGGGCCTTACTTGCCGGCCTGTAAATGTACCACCGTCCCGTTCTCCCCGCTCGCCCAGCCATGAGCCGCGTCGGAGAAGGTCAAGCCGAACAACGAGACCGGCGCAATGGGCGTGCCGTCGCTCCACGAATAGCCCGCGTCCGTTGTGCGATACATCATGCCCCGCTCGCCGACAATCCATCCTTCTTGAGGGCTGGTGAAACGGACCTTCAGCAGATCGATCACCTTCGTGCAAGTCTTCCCGCAAGGCAGCGTGCGATCCACCCACTTGGCACCGCCGTCGTTCGTTTGAAACAGCGCGCCGGCATTCCCCACTGCCCAGCCCGTCGATTCGTCGGTAAAGTACACGTCGAACAGCGTCACCGCCCCCTGCGAAACTTGCGGCATCCATGTGCGTCCGCCGTCGCGAGTCGCTAAGACAGTGCCGAGAGCGCCCACGGCCGTGCCGCGTTGGGCATCGAGAAACTGCACGGCGTACAGCGCCGCACTCGTCCCGCTCGCCTGTTCGGCCCAATGCGCGCCGCCGTCAGCCGTATGCAGGATCGTCCCGCCCCCGCCGACCACCCATCCGTCGGTCGCCGAAGGAAAATGGATCCCGTAGAGCGGTTGCTGCGTTTCGAGCGGACGCCCCGTCCAGCTCTCTCCTCCGTTGACCGACTGCCTGAGCGTTCCAGCCGCGCCGGTGACCCATCCGGTTTTCTGATCGATAAAGTAGACGCCGGTCAGCAATGCCGATGTCCCGCTCGTCTGCTTCTTCCACTTCTTCCCGCCGTCAGTCGTGCTGAAGAGCGCCCCGCCGGAACCGACCGCCCAGCCGAGCTTGGCATCCTTGAACTGCACCGCCATCAGCGTCATCGGTGTGTTGGTCTTCTGGAGAGTCGCAAGCACAGGGGGCTCCGCACTCAGAACGACAGCAGGCATGAACAAAACAACGGCCAGACAGGCACAGAGAATTGTCCTCATCCCGACCCGATAACTTCCTATACCCATTCCCCGGTTCTCCATTTATTGATTCGTGCCGGCGTCCGGACGATTGTTGTTCCAATACCCGGGATCAGGGAGTCCCTTCGCCTCGATCGTAAACTGTCCCGCCTCAATGGTCAGCCACTGTTTCTGCGAGCAGCAAGTGCCGTCCGGCAGGACATCCCACGACCCTCTCCGGACCACCAGCGGCCCAGTCGAGAGGTCATCGAAGAAGGCGCCACGCTTCCCGATCCCATACAAATTGCGATGGGGGACTTTCACGACAATCTCGGTATCGGTCCAGGATTGGACAAGGGCGGCCGCGCCATTGAAGAGCACTTCCGTCCGCGACACGTTGGAAATAACCGTGCTGCCGGAATCCGGCTCATTGATCTCCACATCCAGCCGCCGCTTATAGGCTTTCTGACTCAATTCCAGTCCGGTATGCTCCGCCGTCTTCAGGAACGTGCCGAACCCTTTGCCCTTGATCGTCACCAGGTCGTCCAGACCGGCCGATTTAGGCGCATAAGATTCGACCACCGGCGTCACCAGTGTAAAGGTGCCCGCTTCGGTCACGAGTTCGCCGCGGTCCTGGCAACAGGATCCGTCCGCCTTCGGCTTGGTCGCGCTGCGATAGATGCGCACCGGGCCGCTCTTCACGCTGAAGGGCACCCAGACGTCGATACGGTCGTCGTTCCACCGGTAGATCACCGCCGGAACCCCGCCGATCTCGACACGATTCTCGCCCTTATTGAAATCCATGAAACTGTAGGGAGTGGAACCGCTTTCGGAGTAGAACCCGAAGTGCTCGCCATTGATACGAAGCAACGTCCCGATCGGGGCACTCGCCGGCGTGACAGGCATGGCCTTGGGCACATGCACCGCAAACGTACCGAGTGTCCGCTCGCGCCCCTGCCGTTTCAGCACCAGCGGTCCGGTTTCCGCTCCGAGCGGCACGTGCGCGACAATGACATCGTCTTTCCACTGGGCAATCGTTGCGAGGCTGCTCCCGATCAAGACGGCATCATCAGTCCCCTTGGTCCCGAAATCCTGGCCGAACAACACCACCTTCGTCCCGACCGGCCCGGTCATCGGATCGACCCGCACGCTCGGCACCAGCGCGAGCGAGACCGCATTGCTCGTCACATATTCCACCGGCGCACAGCAGGACCCATCGGCCAGCGGGTCGGACGAGGCCAACCGCACGACGACATCGCCGGGCGCCGCATTCGTCGGAATCTCCACCTCGATCTTGTCGTCCTTCCACCGGCGCGGACGCACCACCACGCCGCCGATCACCACATCGTTGACGCCGAACATCGTATTCGGATCGCGCGCGCCGGCCGTGGCGCCGAAATGTTCCCCGGTGATCGTGACCATCGTGCCGCGCTCCGCCTCTGTGGGTGTAATGGACTCGATGCGCGGCTTCACCACCGTGAAGGTCCCGGCCGAGAGTTTCTTCTTCCCGATCATCATTTCGACGGGACCGGTCGTGGCTTTAAACGGCACCTTCACCTCGACCAGGTCGGATTCCCACCGCTGAATCAGCGCCGGCATCCCGGCGAATGTCACCTTATTGAACTGGACGGATTTGAATTGGCCCAAGCCTTTGCCGCTCAAGACCACCGTCGCCCCTGGCGTCGAGGTTCGCGGAGAAATCTCAATCGCGGCCTGTCCGGCATAGGAAGCCCAGGGCGTCAGCGCCCCGAGAATGATGAGTGCAAAAAAGAATGGGCGATAGATCATGGCATCTCTCCTCAAGACTAAGACCTGGACTCCACGAGCCCGCGGATTAGAGTCAGCCCGGAATGATTCAAAGGAACTTCCCCGCACGTGGCACGAGAACCCCACGCACCGGAGTCAGGAGAGAGCAACCGGGGTACAACGTGAAGCGAGGGACGAGAGGACTATAGCAAGCGATTTTTTCGAGTGTCAAGGCAGGCGATGGAGCGAAGACTGATGCCTATATACTGGATGAGCCACACACCGTTCCTCTAGCCATCGCAAGACCGAAACATCATCTTTCTTTTCTCAAATTCTCTTCCTTGACGATCCGGCCATCTTCCAGCGTGATGGCACGGTCCGTCTCATAGCCGAACACTGGGTTGTGCGTCGTAATGAGGATCGCCAGCCCCTTGTCGGCTGCTAAATGCTTGAACAGCGCGATAATGGACTCCCCCGTCGCCTTGTCGAGGTTCCCGGTGGGCTCGTCCGCGACCAGAATCTTGGGATCCACGATCAGGGCGCGGGCGATCGCCACCCGTTGCATCTGCCCTCCTGAAAGCTCTCGCGGCAAATGGGAGGCCCGGTCGCTCAGGCCGACCATCCTCAGCACCTCCGCGGTCCGGCGCGCATCGGTTCGACGCCTCAGAAACATCAGCGGGAGCTCGACGTTCTCCGAAACCGTCAGCGTCGGCAACAGGGAGAACTGTTGGAATACGAACCCCAGCACGCCGCGTCTGACCTCCACCAGCTCGTCCTCGGAGAGTCCGGCAACCGACTGGCCCGCCATCATGAGCGTCCCTTCTGTCGGCGCATCGAGGCAGGAAAGCAAGTTGATGAGCGTCGTCTTGCCTGAGCCCGATGGACCAAGGATCGACACAATCTCGCCGGTTCGGATGGACAGGTCCACACCGTCCAACGCCTTGACCGTCTCGCTGCCTCGATAATAATACCGTTTGAGTCCATGAGCTTCGATGATAGTGTCCGGCATATCATCCCCCCTTGCCGATCGCTTCGACGGGCCGCATCGATGCCGCACACCACGCAGGATAGAGCCCGGCAAAGAATCCGAGCACCACGGCAACGAGCACGGTGTATCCAACGAGGGCCGGAGTAATCTGCACGATCGACCCCGAGACGCCCAGGTCGGCCAGCCCTTTGATCGCCGTCTCGACGAGACCCGCGCCGATGACCGCCATCGCCGAACCGACCAACGCCCCGACAAAACACACCATCAGCGTTTCCAGCCAGATGAGCTGGAAGATGCTGCCTCGTCGCGCGCCGAGCGCCTTCATGATGCCGATTTCCGCCGTGCGCTCATACACACTCATGAGAATCGTGTTGATGACACCGATGAGGGCGACGATGACGGCGATGGCGGCCACGGCTGCAATCATGGTCTGGGCCGTGGCCACGAGGTTGACCAGCGTATTCTTGACCTGCTGCAACCCGACCACCTGGACCTCAGGCAGCTTGAGCCAGCGCGTCTCGAACTCGCGCATCTTGAACGAACTGAACTCTTTGAGCTTGATGCCGAGAATCGTCAACTGGTTCGGCCGGTTGAAATATTCACGCGTCGCATCGATCGGCAGAAAGACCGTCCCGTCGTCCTGCGTGCCGGTCCGCTCCAGCACGCCCACGACCGTGAATTGATACATGACGGGATTGGGCTTGCCCGCCGGCGTGATCGAGGCGTAGAAGCTGTCGCCGACCTTGCGCTGCTCGTACTCGGCAGCTTCGAAACCCAGAACCACCTCGTCTTTGCTTCCAGGCGTGAACCACCGGCCATTGGCATACCCCGGCCCCTGCTTGAACCCGAGCCACGGCTTCATGACCAGGAAACTCGGCACATCAATGCCGCTGATGATCGTGAAGTTACTGGCCGCGCCTTCGTCACGGATGCTGCTGGCCTGCTTCTCTACTACCCCGACAAAAATCGGCGTGATGTTTTCGATGTCCGGATCACTCTTGACCTGTTGGTAGGTGTCGCCGGGAAGGTAAAGCAGTCCTGTCCCTCCTTTGAGCATCATGGTCGCGGCCTCGTAAGGGCAACCCTTGGCCATGATCATGACCTGATAGCCCAGCATCTTGATGCTCTTATCGATGGCCCCGCGGTAGCCCAGCATAAAGCCTCCGAGCGACACGGCTACCGTCACAGCCAGCGCGACGCCGGCGACGGTGAGTCCCGTGCGCACCGGACGCCGGCGCAGATTCTTGGTGGCCAGCACGACATAGCGCCGAAGCACAAACGGATCCTGTATTGTCTCCTCCATCACGTCCTCCTCACTCGAACTCGACCGCGCTGGCGACAAATTGATATCCGTCACCATAGGGCACGATCTGCCCCTCCACGCGGGCCCTATGCCCATTCCGTCTCGGCGCAACCATCGTGATTTCTTCCAAGTCGACCCGCAGGACCTTATCGTCCGAGAGGAAAAAGAAATAGCAGCCCATGGTGGTGCATTGCTTCCGAACCGTTCCCTCAATGGCCACGGTTGTGTGCAGAAAATCCTTCGGCCGCTCGATGAGCGCGGCGACCTCGGCTTTCGGCACTCCGGTGAATGCACCGTACTCGTTGGGAAGACTCATCATGTACCAGATGAGCGCCGCCCCGATGACGAGAGAGATGGCGCATAGGACCAGTATCGTTCTCATCCCCTACTCCTTTCGGGCCTTCGCCTTCTCGGTTGCCTGCTTGGCTCGTTCGAAATACGGCTCGAATTTCTTCCCGTAGACGAAGAAATCGACCAGGATTAAATTCTTGCGGATGCCGCGGAGGGACGCCTCGTAATCCGGCCGGCCGCTTACCTCGAATACCGGCGGCGTGATGGCCGCGACTTTGTCGGCCTTCGCGCCAGGATCGACGGTGGCATAGTAATCGTGCTTGTAGAAGTCCCCGAGCGTCAGGCCCTCGAATTGACTGAGGAACTCTTTACTCCTTAACTGGCGCGCCGCCGGGCTTTCCAGCCGCTGGAAGAAGAATCTCCTGATCTCGCCGGTCTGCGGATCCATCGATAGGAACACCTGGATCACGCCGCCCTTGCCCGGCACGTTGACGCCATGAACAACCCCGATCTTCTGCTGGCCCTTGAAGACGCTGTACACGGTATAGGGAGTCTCGTAGGTCTCATAGATCGGATCTAAGTCGCTGCCAAGACGCTCCCGCAGCGCGCGGAATAATTCGGTGCCGTCCTTGAGCAATGGGAACTCATTGAGGTCCTCTTTATAGGTCGTCATCTCGGGATAGAGATACTTCAGATCCTCCGCCGGATTGCTCAGCGTGCACCCGATCGCGGCAAATGCCTGTTGCGGCATCGCGAGAACCGCGAACATCATGAACACGACAACGCTCTTCATCCGCGCCTCCTATTGATAAAAATAATATTGCAGCGTGGCAATGGTGCTGTGTGGCCCTTGCATCTGTTCCAATTGGCGCTCGACATTGAGTTTGATCCAATGCAAGTTGGAGTTACCAATGTCGTTCCGGAAGTACCACGAGACTTCTCCGATGATGGACGCATCGGCGCCGAGCCCCTCCTGTTGGAATCGTCGATATTGCGCGGAGACGCCCCACTGGCGCGAGGCGCGAAGATATTCGGCTTGATAGAGCTGCGTAAACACATGGCTGGACAGGTCGCGGCCTCCACTGAGTTCGGACGTGACGGTGAGCAGACCCGTCGGCACCGCCTGTCGATATCGGCCATCAAGGCCGACCCGCTTGGTCGCAACGCGATTCTCACTCCCTCCGTCCACGACAAGGGCTCGACGGCGCGTGATGGCATCAAAAGACAGCCGCTCCCCTCCCAAAATCGACAACCCCCCTTCCAACCCATATTCGTAACTGTACTTGTTCGCCAGGCTGAGCCTGATCGCGCCGAGTCCGCTCTGGCCTTTGAATTTGAGATCGTACCCGGAGCCGGCCAAATAGTAGACGTCATAGTTTAGATGTGGGTTGATCGCTCCCCAGAATCCGGTATACCAGTCCCGCTCGAACCCAAAATTGCGGTCGTTGGACAACTGGAGCACCGTGCCATGGGTGTCGGTCTGGAGGTTGAGTCCGAACGGAACATAAAACCGGCCGACGCGAAGGTTGAACTGCCCGACCGTATCGCCACGCTGCTCATCGCTCAACAGAGGATTGAGGACGTTGTATAGGTCCAGATAGGCGTTGTGATACTCAAACGCCCAGCCAGGCCGCCCCTGGCCCTCCATATCGTTTTGCACAGGATTGAACCCATCTCGTCGGACCAGCCGCCCCTGGAAATCGAAGCTGGCCAAGGTCGCGGTCGTCGTCGAGAATTTCTTGAGCGCCTCGAAGCCAACGGACTGGCGACTGGCTGTCTTGCCCCGCTCGTTCATGTCGAACTGCGACATGACTTCCTTTCTGAAGCCGAAGTTCTCAGTAAACAATGTCTGCCGCCACGAGCGCGGGGTCTGTTCCGGAATGGCCCCTGCCGTGACGGGTTCGGCAAGGTCCGCGAACGGGTCTGCCTCGGCACCTGCTGCCGATTGAGACTGAGCGGCACCCTTCGAATGATCGAAAGGCGCCGCTAGCGTGTCCGCTGCCGCCGCAGGGATCGTTGGTGCAACCATGACCATCAAGAGGAACGCCGCCGCACCGAAGCCTTGCCTTTGGACGACTGAACGCACTACTACTTCCTCTCCCCCTTACCTGGCTATAACGCGCGTCCTGTAAATACTTGTTACGAATGGCCCTTCATATCTCGATGCGCGCGGGCGATCACCTCGGCCTCATCAGCCGCCTTAGTGTAGATGGCCGCGAGGCTTTGGCAGTGCTGGACCATATCGATCTTAGGAGACAGCACCCCCCGCGAAACCGCCTCGGGATTCTTCTGATACTCCTCTGCCATCACCAGCATGTCCTTCGCACGTTGACGGAGGTGGGCGGTCTCCTTCACGTACCAGGCTTCCAGCCCTGCGTGGTCGTTCTTGGCAACCAGGTCTTGAGGCGGACTGGCAATCACCGCGCAGGCCACAACGCCCACCATCATCAAAACCGCGGCAACACCTCTCAAGAAATTCCAATTCCTTCTCATGATGGCACCTCCCCGTGATAGGGCCCTCACATCAATGCGAGCGCCGATAGTGATGGATCTGACTCGCTGACAACTTGTATTCCGTCCCATAGGAATGGCCACCCCAACATTCTCATCACGTTCGAAGCCCTGTTTCTGTTCCAGCGATACGACGCCCAAATGAATGAGACGGCAGACCAACGCCGAAACAGGGCATCACGCAACAGAGACGCTAACGATGGAGCGATTGCGAGAAATGGGCGGAGAAGATCAGATGCGCAGCACAGAAATCTTGAGCAGGAGATCCCGGGGAGGACCATCCGGAGGATGATCATACACCCGGCTATTGTGCGAGAGGACGGCGGCACGAAGTGCTAATGAAGCGGTATCTTCCAGACAAAGAGCCTGAGAGTCACTGTCGAAGTGGAGTTTATCGACCGACTGCACACCAAGCGTCTTAAACGCATCGCAGAACTGATAGATCGGTGGTTCCTCTGGAGTCGAACAACCCTTACCCATTGCAGCTTCCGTGATGCCACTCACAGGTAAGAGGCAGGCATAGGCATTGAAGCTCAACACGAATAAGAGCACGACAAGCGTGCAGGCTAGAACAGAATAGGAGCGATGAAGCCGTACGTGCATGGCGTCAGTCTATTCCCCTACATCCTAGGCGTCAACAAAGGCCCTCCTACTAGGGGGTCAACACGGATAACCCCAAAGAACATCCCCGCACCTAGCAAGAGAACCCCACGCACCGGAGTCAGGAGAGAGCAACCGGGGTACAACGTGACGCGAGGGACGAGACGACTATAGCAAGCGATTTTTTCGAGTGTCCAGGAGGGATTGGCTAAGACGTCACCTGCACGATCAATTCGATTTCGACGGGGGCGTGGCGGGGAAGTTCGGCAGCGCCGACAGCGACACGGGCATGTTTGCCGGCTTCGCCGAAGATTTGCACGAGGAGATCGGAGGCGCCGTTGAGGACTTGGGGTTGATCGGTAAAGCCGGGGGCTGAGGCGATATGCCCGACCATTTTCACGATGCGTTTCACTTTATCGAGAGACCCGACTTCACTGCGCACGATCGCCAAGGCATTCAGCGCGGCGACTTTGGCTGCTTCCATCCCCTGCTCGATCGTGATGCCTTGCCCGAGCTTGCCGGTGCAGATGAGTTGCCCGTCACGCGACGGCAACACACCGGAGAGGAACAGGAGATCGCCGGCGCGCACGACCGGCACATAGTTCGCCACGGGCTTGGGAGCCATGGGTAATTCAATATGGAGCGCTTTCAGCTTGGCATCAAATGACATGATTTAGATCCTTATCTTTCTTATCCTGCTCGAAGGGCTTCGAAGAAACTCTCCCCGTCCGGCAACCGTTCAGCCTGTAAGGCCTCGACAATGGTTTGCCCGAGATCGGCGGCCGATGCCCTGGTTCCGAGATTTACCCCTTGAGACAACTTCGGACCGGTCACCAACAGAGGCACATATTCCCGCGTGGGAACTTTGGCCGCCCTGGAGAGATCCCTGCCGTGATCGCCGGTGATCACCACAACATCCCCCACGCGCAGCTTCTCAAACAGATCCGGCAAACGGCGATCGAAATCTTCCAGCGCCGTTGCCGCCGTCGCCGGCTCATCCGTCAGCAGATCGAGGCTCGCGTAGAGCAGCCCGCGCGGCATCTTGGCAATCAATTTTGTGGTTTCTTCGAGCGCGGCCATCGCAGTTACGGCGGGGAACGCCCGCGTCAATCCGCGGCCGGCAAAGAGGTCATGCACCTTGCCGATCCCCATCACAATCTGGCCCGAGCGGTTCAACACATCGAGCATGCCCACGGCCGGCGGCTCAGCAACATAGTCTTTGCGGCCGCCGCTGAGTTGAAAAGCCCCGGCTTCACCCGAGAATGAATGGGCGACGATCCGCTGAGGCCCCAACACTCCCTTGAATGCTTTTCGAATGTCGCGGCAGCGCTGATAGAAATCCGCGGCCGGCATGGCCGAGGTATGCATCGCCACGTGGCACGTCCAGCCCCCGTCGGTCCAGACGATCGGCGCGCCGCTGGACAGATGTTCGGCGCCATATTCATCGATGAGCGATTGGGCATAGCCGAGACGATTGCCGATGACTTTCCGCCCGAAGCTTTGTTCGAGTTGTTGAATGACATCGAATGGAAAGGCCGAGCGGAACGGAGAGGCTGAGCGCGCTTGGATCACCCCGCTGGTTTCCCAATAGCCGACGACCGAATCGGCTCCCTGCGAGACAAAACCGATCTTCCCGAACGACCCGTTCGGTTGCGCCATGGCCCGCACGCCGGGGATCTTCGCGAGATGGCCGAATCCGAGGGTTTCCAGATTCGGGAGACTCAGCCCGCCGACCGCCTCCGCCACATGAACGACCGTATTGGCATCGGCATCGCCATAATCCGCCGCATCGGGCAACGCCCCGATCCCAAAACCGTCAATGACCAAAAGTATGACTCGATTTATCATGTGCGCACTATAGCAAACTCACCCGATACCGCATAGACATTCAGATGTGATTGTGGAGAGAGGTGCACGGAAAGGAGTCCGGCGCCCCGGCGTCATGCCGCTCTCGCGTTGCGCCACTCCTCCAGAATCTTCAGACTCGCACTGGTGCCGATCCGATCGGCCCCGGCTTCCAGCATGGCCAGTGTCGTCTTCCAGTCTCTAATTCCGCCGGACGCTTTCACCTTGGCCTTGCCCGCCACCGTCTGTTTCATCAACCGGACATCTTCGACCGTAGCCCCGGCAGTCGAAAATCCGGTCGAAGTCTTCACATAATCGGCACCGGCTTCGACCACCAGATGACAGGCAGTGATCTTCTCTTGCTGTGTCAGCAGGCAGGTCTCCAGAATCACTTTATGTTCGGCCGACGGCGTGGCTTTGACTACTTCCGCAATGTCCTGCCGCACATAGCCCTGATCGCCGGACTTCAGGCGGCTGACGTTGATCACCATATCCAGAATCTGCGCCCCACGCGCGACGGCTTCCATCGCCTCGGCCACCTTCGCCTTCGTGGTATGGCCCCCGAGCGGAAAGCCGATCGGAATGCCCACCAGCACGGTTGATCCGGCCGTGGCAGCCACCGCTTCATCGACATAGCAAGGCGGCACGAAGATGACGACGAAGCCCAGATCTTTCGCCTCCTGACAGAGCCGCAAGACATCAGCCTTGGTCGCTTCAGGCCGCAAGACCGTATGATCGAGTAACGCGGGTAAATTCCATTGAGTCATGACAGCGGACACTCCTTCTAGGTTCGGCCTCGATGGGCGCGGGAGAAATACTGCTTTTGGTATTTATCGACGGCCTTATTGTGTTCCGTCAGCGTGGCGGAAAACTGATGCGTCCCGTCATTCTTCGACACAAAGTACAGGTACGGTGAAACCGCTGGAAACAGCGTGGCCCTGATCGCCTGCGCCCCCGGACTGGCGATCGGACCCGGCGGCAGACCGGCCCACCGGTAGGTGTTGTAGGGGCTGGGATGCGAAAGATCCTTCTTATGCAGATTGCCGTCGAAGTTCGGCAATCCGTAAATCACGGTGGGGTCGCTCTGGAGGGGGATCTTCTTGTGCAACCGGTTATGGAACACCGACGAGATTTGCGGACGCTCCTCACCCGATCCCGTTTCCTTTTCAATGACCGACGCCAGCGTCAGCACCTGATGGAGCGTGAGATGAATATCCTTCGCCCGCGCCTGCCATTCCGGAGTGACCACCTGATTCAGCTGCTCCACCATCGTTCTGATGACATCCTTAGCCGACACCGGCTTGGGGAATCGATAGGTATCGGGGTAGAGATAGCCTTCCAGCGTCTCGGCTGAAATCCCGAGCGTCTTGATGAAGCTCTTGTCTTTGACGAGACGCAGGAACTCGGCCCGATCCGTGATTTGATGCTGCGCCAGGACATCGGCGATCTGCACCATCGTATAGCCCTCGGGGATCGTGACCGCGTGCAGAACCACCCGCCCGGCTGTCAGCTTGGAGAGAATGTCCGCCGGAGGCATCGCCGGATTCAGTTCGTATTCACCGGGACGAATCTTCCGGTCTGCTTCGAGGGCCTTCCCGAGCAGGACAAACGCCGAGCGGCTCTTGATGAGCCGTTCGCGCTCAAGTAGACCTGCGACATGCTGAAACGTGGAGCCCTCGGCAATGACAACGACTTTGGAGGGGGGATGCTCGGCTTCCGTGACGACCGGGGCTTCAGCCCATTTCATCATCTGATATGCGGCCACCCCGGCGAGTGCGACGGCGAGGACGAGCACGATGAGGATCACGCGCAGCTTCATAGGGATGTCCAGCTACTGGGTGAGGCCTATTGTCCGGCTCTATCCCTTCTTCGGTCTCCGTCGGATGACCTTGAACCGGAGAAGGTGACTGAGCCTCCAGATAACTCTGTAAGAGGATGGCGGCGGCGATCCGATCAACCATCCCTTTGCGTTTCTTCCACCCGACATCGGCGGCGATGAGCAGCTGTTCCGCATCCTTCGTGGTCAGCCGCTCGTCCCACGTGACCACCGGAACCGGCAACGCGTCGGCGAGCCGCTCGAGAAACTGATGCACGGCCTGCACCGCCAGGCCCTCTTCGCCGTTCAGCCGCAGCGGGAGGCCCAACAACACCGTCCCGACTTCGTGGTTCTTAACCAGATCCAGGATATGGGCGATGTCCAGCTCCAGCGTCTGCCGTTCGTAGGTTTCCAACGGTTGCGCAGTCCAACCCAGCTCATCGCTCAAGGCGACGCCGATCCGCTTGGTGCCGTGATCCAGAGCAAGAATACGGCTAGGCATGAGTTTACCGCTGCAGGGCAGATTCGACCAGACCAAAGACCTTTTCCAGCGCGGCATCGAGACGGGATACATCCTTACCACCGGCCTGAGCCATCTCGGGGCGCCCGCCGCCCGTGCCCCCGACTTCCGCGGCCAGGACCTTAATCAAATCTCCGGCTTTGAGTTTGCCGATCAGATCTTTCGTCACCACTACTAAGAGCGCCACCTTGCCGTCTTCGGTCGCGGCGCCAAGCGCAACGACGCCGCTCTTCATCTTATCCCGTAATTGATCGGCCAGCGCCCGCATGCCGTTCACATCCAACCCGTCGGTTCGCTGCACATGCACCGGCACGCCGGCGACGGTCTTCGCGCTCGACGCCACCGCCGACCCGCTGGCCATCTTCAATTTCAACTCTTCCAGCTCCCGCTCTTTGTCCTTCAGTTGCGTCAGCACCTTGCGGGTCTTGCTCACCAGTTCAGACGGACCGACCTTGAGCAGATCGGATAACTCCCGCATCTCCCCTTCCGCCTTTTTCAACAGCGCAAACGCTCCGCTGCCGGTCTGGGCTTCGATGCGTCGCACGCCTGCCGCGACGCCGGTCTCCGACACGATACGGAACAGCCCGATCTCGCCGGTGTGCCGGCAATGCGTGCCGCCGCAGAGTTCCTTGCTG
This sequence comes from Nitrospira sp. CG24D, assembly GCA_002869855.2. Lineage (GTDB taxonomy): Bacteria > Nitrospirota > Nitrospiria > Nitrospirales > Nitrospiraceae > Nitrospira_D. The sequence goes on along the minus strand of NEWQ02000009.1, from coordinate 165,714 downwards.
AAGGATTCGACCGTGACCACCCGCACCTGCTCGCCGTATTTATCGCCGAAGAACGCCAGGGCGCCCTTGGCGACCGCGTCCTGGATGCTCATCACTTCGGTCGAAACCGTTTCATTTTTGCGAATCTCGTTGTTCACCACCGTCTCGATTTCATCGATGTCGCGGGTCGAGAGGGGGCGGAAATGCGCGAAGTCGAATCGCAAGCGGTTCGGCCCGACCAACGATCCGTACTGCTTCACGTGGGGACCCAGCATGTCCCGCAACGCCGCATGCACCAAATGCGTCGCCGTGTGATTCCGCGCCGCGTCCTGTCGGGTCGTCGCATTGACCGACATCCGCAATTGCTCGCCTTCCCTGATCCGTCCCTTGGTCACGATTCCCTTGTGCAAAATCAGCGTCGGCGCAGGCCTCGTGGTCTCCTTGATCTCCAGCCGGCCTTCCGGACCGACCAACAGACCTTGATCGCCCATCTGGCCGCCGCCTTCAGCGTAGAAAGGCGTGACATCAAGAGCGACTTCAACTTCATCGCCCTCGGCCGCTTCTTTCACCATCCGGTCAGACTTGAGAATCGCCTGGAGCACCGCATCGGTGTCCAGCCGATCATAGCCGACGAATTTCGTCGCGCCCAGACGCCCGGCCAGCTCCGATACGGCCGGTCTGGCGGTCTCCTGCTCGAACCCGCCGGTCTTGCGCGCGCGGTTCCGCTGTTCTTCAATCGCCTGATCGAAACCCTTCTCATCGACCGTCATATCCTGCTCGCGACAGGCCTCCTGAATGAGGTCCATCGGGAACCCATAGGTGTCATACAGCTTGAAGATATCCGTTCCAGCCAATACCGTCGTACTGGATGAACGGGCCTTCTCGATCATATCGTTGAGAATCGGCAGGCCCTGATCGAGGGTGGCGATAAACCGCTCTTCTTCACCCCGCGTGGCTTCCGCGATCGTGCCGGCCGCCGCCTTCACTTCAGAATACGCCTCAGCCATTTGATCGACCACCGTGGCGGTCAGCTCATGCAGAAACGGCTCCACAATCCCCAGCAATCGTCCATGACGGGCCGCCCGCCGCAGAATCCGCCGGAGCACGTACCCGCGTCCTTCGTTGGAAGGAAGCACGCCGTCGGTCATCAAGAAACTCACCGCGCGCAAATGATCGGCGATCACGCGCATCGAGCGATCGGCTTGTTCCTTCTTGCCGTACTGCATGCCGGCGCGCGTGCCGATGGCTCCCAGCAACGGCATGAACAGATCACTGTCGTAGTTGCTCAAGACTCCCTGTGCGACTGCGGTCAACCGTTCCAGCCCCATCCCGGTATCGATGCTGGGCTTCGGCAACGGGTTGAGCTTCCCCGACACATCCCGGTTGTACTGCATGAATACGAGGTTCCAGATCTCAATGACCCGATCGCCCTCGCCGTTCGGCGTATCGTCGCCCGGCACCGCCGGTCCTTGATCGAAATGCAGTTCCGAACAGGGCCCGCAAGGCCCCGTATCGGCCATCTGCCAGAAGTTGTCTTTTTCACCGCACCGGACGATGCGGGAGGGTGACACGCCGATCTTTTTCCAGAGCTGATCGGCTTCATCGTCCTCACGGAAGATCGTCACCCACATCCGGCTCTTGTCGAGCCCGACCGTCTTGGTCAGAAACTCCCAGCCAAAGAGGATGGCATCTTCTTTGAAATAGTCGCCGAACGAGAAGTTCCCCAGCATCTCGAAGAAGGTGTGATGACGCCTGGTATACCCGACGTTCTCCAGATCGTTGTGCTTCCCGCCGGCCCGCAGGCACTTTTGCACCGTCACCGCTCGCTTGTAGGCCCGCGACTCCTCGCCGAGAAACACTCGTTTGAATTGATTCATCCCGGCGTTCGTAAACAGCAGGGTCGGATCGGCCTGGGGAATCAAGGCCGAACTCGGCACCGCCTGGTGCCCCTGCTGTTCGAAGTACCGGATAAATGCCTGGCGAAGCTCGCGCGCACTATTCTTCATGGATCAAGTCCTTCATGTCCAAAGCGAGCCCGTATAGTACGCTCGATCGTCTCTTCTTCGAAACCCCACTGACGTAGGAGGCGGACAGCCTGAAGGGTGGTCACTCGACGCCCCCTGCGCTGCCATGACTTCAGTGCCCGCTTGGCGAGAGTGTCGTCATCCATCTCACGAAGGGCCTCCTGGACAGCCCTTTCAGCGACGGCTTCCTGAATCCCCTTGGCTTGCAACTCGGCTAACAACCGTTCACGCCCCATCGGCTGTCGAGCCATCCGGCTCTCGACCCACCGCCCGGCATAGGCGCGATCATCGAGATACCGGAGATCGGACAACCGGCTGATCGTCTGCTTCGCCTGTGCAGCCGACGCCCCCTTGCTCAGCAAAAACTCTTCAACCTGGGCCACCGTCCGATCCCAACGAGCCAGATACCGCACGGCAAAGTGCATCCACTCTTCGGGAGACGATGGGTTTGTCCGTCTCTTCCCCGCCACCTGCATCTCAATTCTAGTCGATGAGGATGCTGAAAAAGCCTGTCCAGCAAGGCCGCAGCAAGCGAAACGCCGACGCGTACTCTGCTCCGTACGTGGAGGCCTTGAGCGACGCGAGAACGATGCTGGAAGGTTTTTGCAGCATCCTCGGCCTACTTGTGCGCCCGCTTTTCCTCACCCTTGTCAGTCTTTGCCACAGGCTTCTCTTCTTTGGGCTCAGGCCTTTTCGTATTGCGGGCAGGCACCCCGGCCAATTCACGGAGCTTGGCTTCAACTTCCAGGGCCGCAGCGGGATTATTCTTGAGAAAGTCTCGCGCCGCATCGCGGCCCTGGCCGACCCGTTCACCTTTATAGGAATACCAGGCCCCGGACTTATCGATAATCTTCTTCTCCACCCCGATATCAACCAGTTCACCGGTCTTCGAAATACCTTCGGCGAACATGATGTCGAACTCCGCCTGGCGGAACGGCGGCGCCATCTTGTTCTTCACCACCTTCACCCGCACCCGGTTTCCCATCACATCCTGTCCCTCTTTCACGGACTCGATTCGGCGGATATCCAGGCGGACCGAGGAATAGAACTTCAACGCATTGCCGCCGGTTGTGGTTTCGGGGTTGCCGAACATCACCCCGATCTTCATGCGGATCTGGTTGATAAAGATCAACGTCGTCTGAGACTTGGAGATGGCCGCGGTCAGCTTGCGCAACGCCTGCGACATGAGCCGGGCCTGCAAGCCCATATGAGAGTCGCCCATTTCGCCTTCGATTTCAGCCCGCGGCGTGAGCGCGGCGACCGAGTCCACCACGATCAGGTCGATCGCCCCGCTCCGGACCAACGTCTCGGCGATTTCCAAGGCCTGTTCACCGGTATCCGGCTGGGAGACGAGCAATTCGTCGTCCTGTACCCCAAGCTTCTTGGCATAGGTCAAATCCAGAGCATGTTCCGCATCGATGAACGCCGCCACGCCGCCGGTCTTCTGTACTTCGGCGATACAATGGAGCGTCATCGTGGTCTTACCCGATGATTCCGGGCCGAAAATTTCAATGACCCGTCCACGCGGCAAGCCCCCGACACCAAGGGCGATATCGAGCCCCAACGATCCGGTGGAGATGGCCGGAACATCGGCGGGCCGTTCATCCGCCCCGAGCTTCATGATGGCACCCTTCCCGTACTGCTTTTCGATCTGAGAGAGGGCCAACTCTAACGCGCGCTTTTTGTCGTCTTTCTCTGACATGAGTTTCTCCTACAGGATTAGAAGGAATCAGGAAGAGGGATTATACCCAAGCGAGAAAAGGAAACCTAGAGCGGAATGGTGGTCCGGCGAGCGGTGACCATACGCAAAATCCCTCCATTCGACTGCCAATGATCCTGGCAAGAGGGACTCATGATTTAATCCCCACATGATGGACAGGTTAGTTGCTATGCTGTGCTGACTCAACGTCGGACATGCTACGCGTGGAGCAACGATGCAGGTCTACGAACACAACGATCCCGACTCCTTGCGCCCCCGAACCCACCCTTGGACCGACGGTGAATCCAATCCTGCTCACAAGTATTATGATTTTCGCCTAAGGCCTGAACTCATCCGGTCGTCTATTGAGGATCTGCAGGAATGGAGCGCCTACCCTGCGACTGAAACATTTTACCGCCTACTTGAATGGCTCAACGGACCAGAATCCACCCTTGAATCCAATGACTGTGCCTTCAGCGGCGCGACCGCCTATACAACCACAGAATTCTCCAAGCGCCTGCAATGTTCCGGCCGCCTGATGATTCTCTACCGGGACCTGCCATTGAATACATCCCCGGAGCAGATGCGCTGGTTGACGAACACCACCGCTCACGCCGTGAGAGGAATCGATCCGGCATTTGAATGGGGGGCCATTGGCGCCACGATCACGTCGGTCAGATATACGACTCTGCCGGGGCCGCCGGAACAACAGCGGGGACAGCAGCTCATGTTGTCGTTCTGGGCCTGGGGAGAGAATGCGCCTGAGGTGATGGCCAACCTCGATCGCACCTTTCACAACCTGACGGCGGCCCTGCGACAGGTCTCCGATGAGATCCGCCGCTCATCGTCAGGCACCGCCCCGGACAATTAGCCATTCAACCGCGTCAACCCTGCATCCCACAATTTCGTATAGACCGACCCGGTCGGCTTCAATTCGCTCTTCATCAGTGTGACCGACTCTACCGCCAGGGAGCCCAATGACAACAAACGATCCAGCACCCCGCTCGCAGCTAAGACCTGACCAAACTCACGCTCTCCCGTTTTGATCCGTGCCAGCGTCAGATGCGGGCTCAACGGTCTGTTATCCGGCGCAAATCCTAAAGCATCGCAACAGGTTTCGACTGCTTCATGTAGCCCAACCAGGCGCCTGGCATCGTCGCCCTGCTCCCACCGCTCCGACGCACCAACCCACAGAACACGGGGGGATTGGAAAGACGGAAAGGCTCCCAGCCGTTCGAGAGGAATTGAAATCGCACGCTGATCCATGAAGACTTCTGCAAGCCCCTCGCGCAGAGGTTCAATGATCTGCTCGTCAATATCGCCAAGGAATTTGACCGTGAGATGGATCGAGGCCGGTCGCACCCACGAGAGATGGACCGCCCTCGGCAACTCGCGGGTGAGAGCTGTTTTCAGATCCTGTTGAATCCGCGCAATCTGGTTGCGGAAGTCCTCGGACAACTCGACGGCCAGAAAAGCGCGAATCATGTCCGGCCCCGGTCGATCAACCACAGGCGCAGGAGGTTGAGCGCGGCCTGCGACGAACGCTGCTTGATGACCGATCTGTCGCCGTGAAAGCGAAACTCTCTCGTAATGGCACCGCCTGCCCCGCCGTCGAGTCCGACATAGACCAATCCGACCGGCTTTGTTGCGGTGGCTCCGCCGGGTCCGGCAATGCCGGTGACGCTCAAACCGACAGAGACTCCGGCCAACTCACGAATACCCTTGGCCATCGCCGCAGCCACTTCCCGGCTGACTGCGCCATGTTTCGCAATCAATTCTACCGGCACACCCAACATCTCGCTCTTCGATTGATTGCTATAGCAGATCGCACCGCGATCGACGTAGGCCGACGATCCCGGCACCTGCGTGAGCCGATGACCGATCAAACCGCCGGTGCAGGACTCGGCCAACGCGACCGTCCGCTTCTGCCCGGCCAGCAATCGCCCGACCACCTCCTCCATCGTCTCGCGCCCCTCGGCAAAGAGACAGTCACTCAATCTGGTTCGGACATCCTGGGCCAGAGACGACAGCGCTTCATCCGAGACCGGCCCGGCACCGCCCGACTTTGTCGTCAACGACACCAGCACACCCATGGGTGACGCCAGCAAACCCAAGTCGACGGGCGCACGTTTGGGAATCAGCCCCTGCAACTTGGCATCGACATCCGCCTCCGGCAGACCCCACGTATGAAAGACCTGGCGGGTGATCGGTTGCGGACAGGTTCTTGTCGAGCGGGCGAGTTGATCTGCCAGGAACGGAATGACGGACTCCGTCATCATCGCTTCCATCTCGCGCGGCACGCCGGGGAGCGAGACGAGCGTCGCCCCTTTCCACTCCAGCAGAAAACCCGGCGCGGAGCCGACGGGATTCGTCACCACGGTCGCGCCGGCCGGGATCGTCGCCTGCCGCAACTGCCCTTTGTTCGGCTGCCGTCCCCATTGAGCCAGACGCGCCGTCATCCCGTCGAGCGCCGCTTTCCGGCGAGCCAGTCGCCGCCCGGTCGCCTTCGCCACGGCTTCTCTCGTGCAATCGTCCACCGTCGGCCCGAGCCCGCCGGTCACGATGACGACTCCGGCGCGGCTCACGGCAGTTTTGAGCACCTGCACCATATCGGCCTCATCGTCCCCGACGATCGACTTAAACCGGACTTCGATCCCGAGCCGTCCCAGCGCCTCCGTAATGAAGAGGGAATTGCTGTCGGACCGGCCGCCGACCAACAGTTCGGACCCGATGGCAATGGTTTCAGCGATGACAGAGCGATGAGCGGGTCTGGCAGCATTCATAGGGCATGACTTTCTATTATTGGATTCCGGCAAAGTCGAGAACGAAACTCTCCGCGCCGCCGGACGCGGGAAACACCGTGATCGTCGTCTTCGCCTGCGGATCGAAATCGCCATAGTTGAACGAGGCGATCACTTTGGCCTTGAATCGCGGGCGCTCCGGCCAGGCGGCACTCCGATTCGCCTGTCCGTCGAACCGGACGGTAACCGGCTTGACGGTACGACCGGCTTGATCGAACACCATGTAGCTCTCCTGCGCGAAGGCAGGCGCATCCCCGAAGATTACGGTACTGACCAGCATCGTCTTCGTCTCCAGCACCTGGGCCACATCTGCCTCGCCGGGCTGCAACCCCCGAAGCGCCATGTGTGTGGCCATCACGGAGAGCGCTCCGAGCTTGGTGATGAGAAATCCGTTCGGGTGCAACTCATCCCGGGCGCCGAACCGCGCATAAAACGTATCCGGTGCGTTCCCCTGCACAGCCGCGGCCTTCCCGGCATCGAGGGCGGCCTGAACCTGTTCGGAACTCGGTTGACTCTCGATCGCCAGCGCCGGGATCGCGCAGGAGAGAGCGAACACTGTCCCACGAATAACCATCCGCATCATGCGCCGCCCCCCATCGGATGAAGCCGTACCAGATCGATTTTCCACTGTCAACGAACCGCGCGACGCGTTTACGCCCGTTGACAAAACGAAAGATGAAGTGCTAAAAAATCGGCTCTTTACATACCTGCCTTATTAAGATGTTACACGGAGGAGATCCGATGTCGAGTCCCGAACAAACCGCACCAGCACAGCCACCGAAGCGACAATACGTCAATTTCGTGTTTTATAAAATCGATCCGGCCTGGCGCCGCCTTCCGGAAGCCGAGCGCACCAAGGGGAAAGCCGAGTTTCTCCGCGCCGTCGAAGAGTATGCCGGGCGCGTCCTCGTCATCGCCTATTCGGCGGTCGGGATCCGCGGCGATTGTGACATCATGCTCTGGCGTATCAGCTACGAGCTGGAACTGTTCCAGGAAATGACCACAAAGATTCTCGCGTCAGGATTGGGGCAGTACATCACCACCCCCTACTCTTACCTGTCCATGACGAAGCGATCGATCTATGTGGATCATCACACCCATGAGGGACAGGAGAGCAAGCGCCTGACGGTCGTCCCCGGAAAAGGCAAATACATTTTCGTGTATCCGTTCCTCAAGACCCGCGAGTGGTTCCTCCTCACCAAGGCGGCTCGCCAGGGCATGATGGACGAACACATTGAAGTCGGCCATCGCTTCCCCTCCGTGAAATTGAACACCACCTACTCCTTCGGTCTCGACGACCAGGAATGGGTCGTGGCATTTGAAAGTGATAAGCCGGAAGACTTCCTCGACCTCGTGATGGCCTTGCGCGAGACCGAAGGATCCCGTTACACGTTACGCGATACGCCGATCTTTACCTGTATCCGTAAAACCGTGAAAGAGACGCTCGATACACTCGGCGGGTAACAATCCGCTTACATGACTCCGAACGGCCCTCGACCAAAAGTCGAGGGCCGTTCTTTTTTGTCATCCTGACACCACTGCAAACCGGCGCCGGGACAAGAAACCAGGCCGCTGGAGCCGGGCCTCCACTTTGACAGCCAAATCACGCATGTGTTACCTCTACTAGGTCTTCTTTCATCATCCAATCAGGTAGGATCATGGCTGATACCACCGCCCTCTATGCACTCAGATTCCCTGACGGATCCGTCAGCCTGTACATCGACGAGCACTACGCCCAAGATCGCGGAATCGATCCGTCCAAACTGGTCCGCATCGAGATTCCTCGAGAGATGTTCATTAACGGCAGCGTCCAGGAGGTCCGCGAATACGTTGCGCTCTACTTGGAGACACACCAGCAGCAAGCCGGGAACGCCTAACCTACGCAGACAGGACACACCATCGCTATGCCTTCAACTATGGCCTCTCCCCTCACCGCTGAGCTGATTCAGGACGTCATCGCGAACCTGCCGATCCAGGGCCGCATCATGCTCAAGCTGCTCCTGATCCAGCATCTGGACGTCACGCACGAAGAAATCCTGTTTATGGTCTCGGACCGCCCCGATCCCCGTTGCGTCTCCGGGAAGAAACCTATTACGACGATGACGGAAGAATCGATCTCGGCCATGCTCAGCCGGCGGGATGAATATCGCCGTCGCGCCAGGCTCCGTCGCGAACGTACCGGGCTCCAGTGCACGGCCCTCACGGTCCTCGCGGCCACCGCCGAAAAGTTAGTCGATCGAACAGCCACACTCCTGGCCGCCCGTGGCGTGTCCGCCGGGGCCATTGCGAATCTAAAAACGCAAGCCCGTGTGGCCGTTCCACGTCCTGCGCTGCGCGTGCTGGAAGAACGATGGGACAAGAACGACATCTCGGCAGAGGAATATCAGACCTATCGGCTGGCCATCGAAATGCAAATGCACATTCGTATGGCCGAACGTTTCAGAACCAGGCTCGCTCTCGCGGAGCGCGAGCGACAGACCTCCGATCAGACCACCTTACAGGACCATGAGATCGGCCATATCTGGGGAATTCCCGCCGGCACATTGGCCGCCCGGAAAGTAAAATTCCTGTCCCAATATCTCATGGCGCTCCAGGCAGCGCTGTCGGGGACACCATCCGTTCCGAACAGCATCCCTCCCCTGGATCTCTGGCAAAACACATTGGCGACCCTGTCCCGCACCCCGATCGAGCGCTCCATCGCCACCTACGACGGCCTGGAACAAACCGAGTCCGCCTTGATCGAAAAGCTTTCGGCCTATGTCGTCGGCGCGGTGCCTGAACCGATTGAAGTCAAGTTCTGGAATTCGCTGGTCTACGGAGCCAGCTCCAATGCAATGCACAGCGAAAATACCCGGACGTTATTCGGGTTGCAGCGGCTCATCTCCATTCAACAGGACACCGATACCAGCCCCGAGGCACTCGACGAAGAACTGCTGAAACGGACGGCCCCGCGCCCGAAACTGGAAGACGCCGCGCTGGGCGATTCATCGGAGCAGAAGCTGGAGATCACCGATCTCCAGAAACAGATTTTGCATAACTTTATCGGAGAAGACGTCAGCGGCAAAGCCTCGGACAAGTGGTAGCGCCAGGCGATCTTGCGAATTGCATTCGCTCAGGTATAATCAGGCTCAACGATGCTGAAACAATCTGTCAGACGACTCGGTTTCTTCATGCTGCTCGCCGTACTGCTGCAGGCGACCGTGACGGTCGGCACCATCAGCTCGCCTCCGGTGACGGCGGCGGCGGGCCTGCTTGAAATCGCCGAGTTGCTGGCACACCCTGAGCAATACGATCATCAGGATGTCGTGGTGAGCGGGGCCGTGACCAACGTGCAGCTCGCCACCAACCGCCAGGGACAACCGGCCTACGGGTTCCTCCTGAAAGACCAGGCCGGGACGCTCAAGGTGATCAGCCTGGGCCAGGCCGACATTCATGAAGGCGACCAGGTCATCGTCGAAGGCGTCTTCAGTCGCCTGCGCCAGGTCGGCCGCTCGATCGTCTACAATGAAATCAAGGCCCTGTCGGTGAAGCCGCTCAATCGCTTGAATCCCGACCTTGTCGGCTAGTTGATCCATACCCCACGCACAAACATCTAGACCGGTCCACCATCCATGTTACAGAAACCATCTGACCAGCCATCAGCCGCCGAAGGGAAATCGCACCGGATTGAGTCCGGCACGTTCCACCTGCTGGTGTTTGCCTCCGGCCTGCTCGGACTGATAACCATCGCCGGTTGCGCCACAGCGGCCACCGTCGGCGAATATCCGAATCAGCAAAAAGTCATCGGCAAGTCGAAAGCCGAAGTCCTGGCCTGCGCCGGCAAGCCGGTGAAGGAACAGACCCGCAACGACGTTGTCCTCCTCCAATATTACCGGGAAGCGCCGGTCCTGGAAGAATCGCAGCCGGTGGGGAAAGGCAGTATGTCGACAAACCGGCATGGCTGCTGGGCCACGGTGGTGCTGACCGATGATCGCGTCACCGACGTACGTTACCGGTTCGCCCCTCCGAGCATGGATGCCTCCAACGACTGCGAAGCCATCTTCGACTCCTGCACGCAGTAGGTCAGCCCCCGCTCCCCGTCAGAACTTTTCCCGTTTCCGCCTAGCCGCACGCCACAAATCATGGTACTCCTACCCCATTATGGCGCTGCGACGACACATTGCATGCGTGCTCATCCTGTCGCTTCTCGTGTGCGGTCTGCCCGCCGGCGCTCTGGCCCTGGAGAAATATGGCAGGCCTCTGCCCTCGATGGACGATCCTAACGACCTGGACCGTGGGTCGGAAGAAAGCCTCTTCGCCGGCTACCTCCTGACTGGAGCCTTTGCGAAAAATCCCTCCTTCGCCGCCAGACCGGACAACAGCGGCCTCGTCGGCCTGCGCCATATGCTCCATCTCGAAACAGATCTCTACAAGCAATACCTGACCTTCTACACCGACCAGAATTTCTTCTCCGACCGGACGAACGGCTGGATCGAACTCAGCGAATGGGACGGCACTTATGCCTTCACCGGCGTCGTCGACCATTTTGCCTGGCGCCTCCAGTATGAGCGGGATGCGCCGTTAGACCGCAGCGGCATCAAACAGGCCTACGCCGACGGGTTGATCACGGCCAAGCTGCAATCGGCTCAGGACATGGCCTGGTGGCGATCGCTCTTCCCCAATCAGAGCCTGACGATGTACGCCGGCGCCGGCTGGCTCTTCCATAACAGCAATTATTTCGCACGGCCCGATAATACCGGACGCGCCCTGTTCCGCTACGTCGCCCACGCCGATCTCGATCTCTACAAGAACAAAGTCGTGCTGTACGGCGACGTGAACTTCTTCACCGACCGGGAAGGCAGCAATCAAGCCAGACCGACGGAAATGGATTGGATCGTGGGACTCGCTCTGCGCTGGCATGACATGGAACTCGCGGTCTACCATGAACAGGACCAGCCGCTCGATAAGCCCGGCCTGGTCCAGAAATATCTGGCCGTGCAAATGCGCTTTTCGTTCGATGTCTCGAAGCAGGATTTGGGACTGGGCAAACAACCCTTGCGCGAAATCATACCGTAGAGATCAGCGGAACAGCCTCCCGTCGAATCCCCTCCTTTGTAAGGAGGGGCAAGGGGAGGTAGAAGTTCAGTGAGGCAGTTTCAGAATCCACGTCATCAGCCTATCCGACCACCGGTCCGGCAGCAGCTTGATCATCAGCGCGCGCACCTTCGCATCTCTTCCGACGAGATAGCGCGTCTTCGGACGAGAGGCCGTCAAGGCATGGACCACGGCATCCGAAACGGCATCGGCGGGAATTGCCTGCGCCGCCGCTTCCGCCACACGCGCCCGGACTCCAGCGATCACTCCGGCGTACAACCGCTTCAACTCTTCCGACGTGACAGTCTCCAGCTCTTCGGCCTTCGCGCCGGACTTCCTCCAGATCGGCGTGGCAATCGCGCCCGGCTCCACTATGGAGACCTGAATCCCCCACTGCTGCACTTCGAGGCGCAAGGCATCCGTCAACGCTTCCAACGCAAACTTCGATGCAGAATAGGGCCCCATCACCGGCATCGCTGCCCGGCCCGCGATCGACCCCATGTTGACGATACGCCCGCGCCCGTTGCGAAGTAGCGGAAGAAACGCCTGGATCACCGCGACCTGTCCGATCACATTCACCTCAAACTGCCGACGCAGATCGGCAATCGGCACGGCCTCCAGCGGACCAACCACTGCAATGCCGGCGTTGTTCACCAATCCGGCCAACCCTCGTGGCCCGATCTGTTCGGTAATCTGCCGCCGCGCCTGTTCGATCGAGCCCGCATCGGTGACATCCAGCAAAATAGGCTGGAGCCGAACTGATCCCTGCGCCTTCAAAGATTCACCATCCTCGATCCGACGCACCCCGGCGAACACCGTAAAGCCGAGCCGGTCGAGATGCCACGCGCAAGCCGCGCCGATCCCGGTCGACGCACCGGTTATCACCACTGCCTTATCGTTGCCGTTCAACATCCCGCTGTCCCTTCAGTGAGTGACGCCGACCATAGCAGCTTTGCACAACAGGGTCATCTCTTGCGTCCCACGGATTCCAGCTCTCAGCCACTTATTCGGTCTCAGGGCTCAGGGCTTAGCACTTAGCACTCAGCATTCGTCCACGGTGGATCACTCTGGATTCAAGTGGAATTATTTTGGGTTCCATCCACCCGGCCTCACGCGCCGACATCCCCATCATGATGCCGGCGCAACAAGATCACAAACGCCTGAACAGCATTGATGTTTATTCTCTTTCGTGGCGACCGTGCGAGTCTGGCATCCACTTGGCCCGCTCATTGCACAGAGTGGATAGCATCACGCCAATAAAAAGGAGAACGCCATGGACTTCGGACTCATCTTATTCACCACCAACACTCTCATGGCCATCTTCATCTTCTTTGTTCTGAACTTGATCTGGAAGCAATAGCGGAATCGGAACATGCGAAGAGAACCGTTGGGGGAAATCAACCACCCGTGAGGAAGATACAGGACCATGATGGCGCGATGTGGAGCCGACCAGCGGTCAGCCGGCTGACACAGTCAAAGGAAGGAGGAAGGGCAACATGACATACGGAACAATCCTGGTCGTCGACGACAATCCCGACGTTCGTGAAACCACTCGCATGACGCTTGGGCGACAGGGCTATGAAGTCTGGCTGGCTCCTGACGGCAACAGTGCCATACAGCTGATGAAGCAGCCGGTGCTGGCGAGTGAAGTCTGCGCCGTGATCTGCGACCTGGCCATGCCCAATGGCAACGGAATGTACCTCATCGCCTACCTCCAGAAACATCACCAGGCCATCCCGATCATCGTGTGCAGCGGGGCCGACGACACAGAATTCCTTGAAGGCATTATCCAGCAGGGAGTGGGCGACTGGATGCGGAAACCCGTGCCGCGAGACGTCCTTGTGCAAAAAGTCAGAACCGCCGTCCATCTCTTCACGCTCAGGACAAGGCAGGACTCGGAGAACCGACCTTCACAGGCTTCAGTCGCAAGTCCAAGAACGGACTCCCCCTCAGAGCTTGAGGCAGTACAGGACTATCACGACAAGACCACCGACCAGTGAGATTGAACGTCCGCCCAGATCTCTCCGCGCACCAGGCGTAAGAGCCACGGGGTATATCTCGTCCACCCAGGCCCTACCAACCGCGACGTCGATCACAGTAACGCCTGAGTTGCCTACGATCCAGCCAACCCTCGCGGCCAACCCTGCTCGGCGACCACCTGCCGCGCTCGCTCAATTGACCCTGCATCAGACACATCCAGCTGGCTTGGCCGCAAACGGATCAAAGACTTTCGGCCCTGCGACACCCAGCTGCAACGAATCTTCTAGTGCCGTTGGCACTGAATCGAAAGTGATTCAGCCTGAATTGTTTTAGGCTCTTTGATGATGGGCTCATCGGTGAAGCTGCAAACCTCCGAGCGAAGCATACCCCCCCGACTCGCACGCCAATCGACCAATCGAGTCTGATTCAACCGGAAACACCTGCGCTCTTGTTGGTGGTCCACGCTTTGCAAAATGTTTCGATCATCGGTGACAAGAAGGAAAAAGAAAGAACCCAAGCGACCGGCCGTGACGGAAAGGAGCACATCATGGATTTCACACTCCTCCTCCTACTTTCGAACATATTCATGGCCTGCTTCATCTACCTGGTCGTGCGGCTGATTTGGCAGGAGTAGCGCGATCAGATCGGGACAGCCCAATGGCCGCCCGCAATGATGCACCGTAAACAATAAGGGGGAAATCAGCGAAACATGACTCCGTTTGGAACAACCCCTCGCCTCAGCATGGAGCCGACCAGCGTCATCCGACTCATACGCGGAGTCGAATCGCTCCACGCAGCTCGGATCCAACCCACTCCAGGCTGCATCCGTCGCCTCCACGCCGAGGACATAGGAGCCGCCTCTTCGCTTCATACCCGGAGAGACGGCTCCTTCAAACCGGATTACGGCAAGGCAGAGACGTCGCAGGAAGGAAAAAGGAATGGACGGACAGCTGGATGGACAAGCGAAGGGTCGAGCCCCTGGAGCATCGAACCGGAACGGCGGTCTGAGTGGAGCAAAATAGAACCATCATCATCTTGGACCAGACGAAGCGACGATACGTGCCAGGCAATCCCGTTTACAGAACGAAGGAAGCTTGTCGACTCCCCTACATCTTCCGTGAGGGGCCTTGACGAAACAGGGATGACGACGGGCAAAGAGACGAAGCCCAGAACCCTGGCAGGCAGCACATCACGCCGATCCAGCTGGAGGCAGCCGGTCAGCAAAGAGAGGCCGAGTAGGATCAAGATTGATCGATGAAGAGCCCGAAGGCACACACGCTCTTGTCGTTTTCGGTGATGATGTACTTGGTGAATTCTTCCGGCTTCCGCTCTTCCACCGGCTTCAACATTTCCAGGTCGTGCTGCATCGATCGATGGAACGAGAAGTCCGTCGGCGGCTCTTTATCGCCGTAGCGCATCCCGAGATGCGCCAACTCCGCCGCCGCCACGACACAGTAGCTGCGACCTGATGCCTTGAGAATATCGCGCAGCCCCGCCAGAAACACTTCGACTGATTGCTGGATCGGGGCTTCGGCCATACTCAGCGCGGAAAATGAACAGAGAATCGGCACAATGGTAAAGGGCCTCTTGTCTCCGACGACCTGCTGAAGAAACGGCAATTGGAATTCAATCGCATGTTCGGCTTGATGGCAGAGATCCTCTTCGAACGCGACCGGAAACCGCTCTCTGATCTTTGCCAGCAAGGGCTGATCGGCCTTCACGACACCCAGCGGCGTTTCAAAATCCTTGTCCGTGACGGCAAAGAGATTGTCGAGACCGGCATAGGCGGTACCGATGATGACATAGACATCCGGCTGGGTGGATTCTTGCAGCTCTTTGTACGCCCAGGCGTAGATCGGACCGGCCTGTTTCAGATCGTAGGTCGGGGCGACCACACCTTTGATCGGTTTGCCGGCGTTCTCTGATGGTTTGAAGTCCGGGCCTTCTTTCGACGTGAAAAATCCGTCGATCTGTTTCTTCAGTTTCGCGCCGTCCGCCTCGTAGGCGCGGCCGGCAAACGCCGCCTGGCGAAGCGGGCTCTCGCGATACTGGGCGCGCTGCTCTCTGCGGGCCTCTTCTGCCCGTTCCCCTTCCAGAAACAATTTCTGGTCGAGGTCGGTCACCAACTGCTCGACCTTATCCGGCATCAGAAACTCACCGAACCGTTTCAAATAGAGGGCGCCCACCTGCTGGAGAGAATGCTCGCCGTCGAAATGCTGAATGATGAAAAAGTAGTTGAGTGGAAGCACCAGCCGTTCCTTGCTCAGGCCGGTTGGATCCCACAGCACGATGTACTGCTCCTCCCCTTCTTTAATCGGGGAGAACTGGAGATTCCGCAGTGTGGGATAGTGCTTGGGGTCTTTGGCAGTCGTGGTAGTCATATTGCTCCTTGGTCGAGCGCCATTGTAAAGGAGGGAAAGAAGAAGCTGCAACCGGGGAGACAGATCAAGGTTGAGGCTAAGGTTGAGAGCGGAAAACTGATTTTTCTCAGCCTGAACCTTAACCTCAGCCTTCCTCCGGCGGTTCGCTTCGGCTTCGAAGACTGAGTGCAATCAAGGTGCCGATCGTCACGAGCGCCAGCCACAAAGTCGGCCGCCCGTAGGAGGGATCGGAATACTCGATCAAATCGGTTAACCGTCCGATCAACAAGGACATGCGAGCCATGACCGTGTAGCCGAAGGCTGCGCCGAACGCGATCATCAGGAACATCACGCCCGTCCTGGCGACCATCTTCCCCGGTCCCTTGTGCTCCACCGAGAAAAAGAAGTAGAACAGCACGGAACTCACTCCGATCAAGACGATGATGACGTTCACACTGCTGGCCGGGTTCATCAGATTCCATGAGAACGTGACGCCCTCCCCCGGCACGAGCATGAGTAGCGGCCGGATAGTGTCCTCAATCTGCTTCAGGATAAACGACGACACGGTGCGCGGAATCGCCAGCCCCGCCCCTACCCCGACGATAAACGCAAACGCATAGCGCGACAGCCAGGCGGCTTTCGGCACGTAGCGCGTGAGCATGAGCAACCCGATGGCGACGGGAATCAGAAGCGTCCATTCCTGATTCTCGACGATGGGTTTCCAGATCAGATGCACGATCACCGTGTCGTACGTCTTCACGATCGTATAGCCGACCGACACGCCGACATAGAGGTTCTCCGCCAGCTTAAAGAGCGGATTGTCCTTATACAAAAAGGAGAAGATAAATAGAGTTAACCCTGTGGCCACCCACGCGCCGATGATTGTTGCATCCATTGCCTGGTCTATCCTCTACGACTGCGAACCCTGTTGCCGTGCCTGGCGTCTGAGCGTGAAGTAGAACATGTTACACAACGCCACCAGGACAATGATCGCGACGTGCGTCGCCGATTGCGCATCCATCCCCGCCACCGCCCGCCCCTTCTGCCCGATCAGACTTTCGTATTCCGCCGCTCCCCGTAACCCGCCGATCAACCCGTTGATTTGGCCGCTTCGCAACAGAGGATACAACCCCGGGGCCATCACACCTGTGCAGCCGCCGCCCAGCTCGAATTTGTATTTATCTTTTCCGAAAACGTACCAGGCCTCGACACCGGGATTCCCCGCCCCCAGACTCACCGCATAGGTGACGTCCTTCAGACTGTTGACCCCTTCCAGCACCGGCTGCCCCTTAGTCGGCTTGCTCCCGTAATCACTGGGAAATGCGTTGTAGAGATCCTGCCCCATATTGATGATGACGGCCGTACCTCCCGGGCTCCACCCGAGAAAGACATAGTCGGCGCCGCGCTGTTTGCCGGATTCGTTCGCCACTTTGGTCAGCAGCTCGTCGGCCATGCCCGTGCCGGATACCCACAAGGTCATCGCGACCACCCGGAGGTTCTTCTTGAAGGCATGGCGGAGAATGGCCACGGCCTGCGGATAAAGCTCCGGCTTCGACGCTGGATCGAAATCGAGCGAAAGGAGAATCACTGAGCGTTCGGGCAGGCTTTCGATGTGATCGTAGACGCCGCGCACTTCCTGGGAAATCTTGATAGGCAGTCCGACCGGATAGAGCAGCGGCAAGAGTGTGCACAGAGCGATCACCACAAAGATAATCCGCCGGTCGATCTTGAGCATGCGTTCCGCGAAACTCATGATCTCCCTACCTCTTGCCCCATCACTCTTTCCCCCCGCCCAGGTACGACCGTTCCACACCGAAGATGATCTTGAAAGACAGGGCCACGGCCCCCAGGCTGACGCCGATCAAAATGGCCCGGCGCACGGATGCGTTCAGCACATTCAGAATCCACTGGGAAATATCACCACTAATCGGCACGAGGTATTCACCCAATGGAACGCGGCCCATCATGACTATCACCGCGGCGATCAGGAGCACTGCAGCTTCCCGGCTTCTGGCACGGAACGAGCGATAGGCCGCCGAGGCGATGAAAAACGCCAGGATGGCAAACATGGTCCCTTGCAGCGGGACCATCATGAAGTTGTAGACCCAGCCGAATGCCGTCGAGACGCCTTCGACACTCTCCTTGCCGTTGGCCCACCAGCCGACGGCCATCGTGCCCAACATGCCGGCGTAGAGCACCATACTGTAGCCCCAGCCGGCCTCTTTCCGGCGGATCTTGGCGGCATGAACCTGAAACAGACTGGTCACACCCAGCACCAGCGCAAAGCCGCCGATGATCTGGAGCCACTTCGTGGCGGAGGTGAGCAACTGCTCGGAGGCGGGATGCGGCACATAATACTGTCCCGCAAAGATCAGCCCGGTGATCATCGTGATCAGCAGCGGCATCTGTCGGCGCAGAAAAATCATTTTACGTCCTTAAAAAAGTCGAGAAAGTACTGTGGCCAGGCGGCCTGCGTCGCGACTCCGAGCGTCGCCAATAGAATCCCGATCGCGATCACCGAAAGGATCATCGCTTTCCCGATGTCCTGCCCGCGCAAGGTCCCCAGCTGGACCGGCTCCCGCGACAAATAGGCACTCGCGGCATACAACTCTTCCCCGATCAACGTGTAGTCACAGGTAGTCACGAAGAAGGGCAACTGATGGTCCGAATCGGTTCCCGCAATCTGAATGGCCCCGGTGCTGGCGCCGGTTTCCGTCAGCAGCAGCGCCTCGGCAAAATAGGACCCCATGAAGAAATTCGCCGCCGGCTGCTTGCGCAACATGATGCCGTCGACCGCAGCCGTATAACTGAACTGATCGCTCGTAATGAAAAAATTGGAGTCCTCTTTGAACAGATCCGGCTTCCCCGCTTCCAGGTAGGCTTGTTTTGTGATCTCCTGACAGACGGCCATTGTAATGGGATCGCGATGCGGCACGAGCAGCTCCGTTTCATACGCCGCCGTCTTTTTTGCCACTCGCCCGAGAATCACGGCCGCCGCGATCGTCGAGGGATCGCTCATATCATGCGCGCCGGTCAGATAGAGAATCGGCTTACCCAATTCGGTTGCCCGACCGATCGCCTCGTCCACCGCATCGAGACCGGGAATGCGGCGAAGGAAAATATCACGTCGTTTGGCTTGCGCGATAGAAAAGAACACCACGCCGCCGAAGATCAGCGTCAACACGAGATTGTTCACCAAATTCCAATTAAACCAGTTCGGAGTCGGCGCGGCTTGCAGGAGCGGCCCAACCATTCGTTCCTCTCCCTTGAGCACTGCCACGGTCACCGTATACGCAGTCCCGTCTTTCAGTGCGACACCCTTTCCATTTCGAATCACGAACTGATGCCAGTTGCGTTCTGCCGTCCTGGTCCACCAGGGTCCCTTGAGGTCCTTCACCAGGCGAGTCTGAGCCGGGAACTCGGCGATGACTTTCAATGACGCCGCATCCGTGGCACCGGCATCGCCGAGCAACACCTGATAGCGGGCATCGGGGCTATCCAAAGGACCCGGCGCCCAGTTAACCGTGAGGCTTTCGCCTCCATCATTCGGGGTGTCGAAGGCCTGGACGTTCGCCGGCCTCAGCAACATCCCTTCAGCCCATCCCAGAGACGGAACAAGTCCGGCAAGACACGCGTAGATAAAGATAACCAGACGGAACAGGTCCCATCTTCGTCCTCTGTTACTGATCATTGGCCCCATCACGACGTTCATCTCCACAGGATGCTCAAAAAGTTCGCGGTTCTCACCCTCCCAACCCCGGCGCGCCGAGACGCGCCGCTCCGCGAGCAAGGCCGCAGCGAGTGAGCGCATGCCCCCCACGCATCACCCGTCACGCGTCACCTTTTTACAGAGAACGCAGTTGGCGGACTTTTTCAGCATCCTGCTATGCCCCTTCGATCACTTCGATATTCGTTCGCGGTATGACAGCAACCTGACCGTCCGGGAATCGTACTTCCAGTACACGCGCATCACTTTCTGTGGGAATCTTCTGTAGATCGCTGGGCAACGCCGAGACCTCTCCGATTTTGCCGAACAGCGGATCGCGAATGATGCGAACCGGGTCGCCGATCCGGATGCCCTCGCGCTGCGGTGCTGCCGTTGCTCCGGTCTGCACCGCACCGGCGGGCTTCGCGATGATGATCTCGGGCCGGATGACACCGGCGCGAATTTGCGTGGCCCCTGAAATCGTCGCCTTCTCCCCGGTATGGGTGGAGAGAAGCGTAAAGGTCTTCTGGGCCATCGGAATTGCGCCGAACCCTTCTGTAAGAATCAGTGTGAATCCCACCTGCTCGGTTCCGGTAATCGCCACGCCCAGATCGTATCCCAGCAAGGCCCGGAGGTCCTTATCGTGAATCCCGCCGACCACCAAACCGGCAACGCCGACTTCTTTCGCCTTGGCCATCGTCTCCGCAGAAAGAAACGAACCACCAACGACGATCTTTCCCTTCATATCGGCCTTCACATGAGCCGGAGTCAGAGGTTCATCAGGCTTAGCAACGGCAATCGCCAGAACACCGGAGGTTTCGCCGCCGATGCCGAAGATCCCCTGGACCAGACTGCACTGCACCTCGACCGTGACGCCCTGGCGGGGATGCACCTCCACGACCATCCCGTCCACATAGGCCAGCAGTTCCAGCACGCGCGGCGGCTCACGCAGCAACACCTGACCCGTGATGGTCGAGAGCGATTCCACCGTGCCGGTGACCGGAGACTTGATCTCCGTCTTGAACCATTTGATCAGCGGCTTGTTCTCGGCCAGAATTTCATCCTTCAGGACCGGCTCGCCCTCTTTCTTGATCAGATATTCTTTGATCTCATCCGGCGCGACGCCCAGTTGATTCGCCAGATTCAACGGATAGACCTTGCCAGGCAACTCGGCTCTGGCCACCGGCTGATTGGATTGCACGCGATCACCGACCGCAACCAGCACCGTGCCGGGCAACGGCAACTGCCGCCGCCTCCGCACAACTGTCTGTTCGGTCACTGTGAGTCCTGGTGTATATGAGTGCGCCATGATCTTGATAGCTTTTAGCTGTCAGCCGACAGCTTTCAGCAAAAACCTTCCTGCCGTACTGTCCTTCTGCTCCCCCCACTGAGAGCTGATTGCTGACCGCTGATTGCTCTCATCCTGGATACAATTCCACTGCCTTGAACCATTTCGTCAGCGCCGCGACGCGAGCCGGCTGATCGGCCGGTAGCCGCAGCGGCCGGCCACGACCGTCCAACAGGAGGCCGACGACACCGCCCTGCACGTCGCGGCTGACCGGCACACCGGCGCCCTGCCCCAGATTCACGGTTTTTGCCGGTTGCATCGTCAACTTGGCCTTCTGATTCAGCCCGAGCGGGAACAGTCGCAACTCGCCCATCTTCAGCTGATCCTTGACGACGCTTCCGTCGGGGAATGTGATGTCGTAGTCCGCCAACCGTTCGCCGTCTTTCAGCTGCCCGATCGGCGCCACACAGGTACCGAGATAGACCATGCAATCGCGCACGAAGACATCCGTCGCCGCCTTTTCATTGATCGTCGAGAGCACGCCCAGATGCGGCATCATGAAGATGCTGTCTACGGAGAGCATCGTAAACCCGAGCGGCTCATAGGCATCCACCATCATGAGCATCGACTGGATGCGGCGCGGGGCATGTGACAGGATCCCGCCGCTCCCGACGATCAGATCCAGCTTCAGCATGTCCACGAGACTCTTGCCGGAGGTCTGCTGCTCGAACACGTCGGAGATCGTACGCTCCTGTTGAATACCCTTCAGACCGGTCGCAAGCGATTTGTGATGAATGAGCGCCAGCCGCAGGGCTTCGCGGGCAATCGCCTGCTCGATCTGCAATTCGTCAAGGGTTTGGGGAATCGTCGTGGGTCGAACCATCTTATTCTTAATGCGATTGCGAAGCGTCTGTTCATCGATGTTGAACGGCACCCACCGCATGATGTTCGCCAGCCCAGCCTCCGCCAGCACGTTGGAAATACTGTAGGACATCCCGAGATTGGCGCTGACCGTCCGGTTGAAGACGCTTTCGAAGACGGAAAACACGTCGGTCGTCGCGCCGCCGATATCCACACCGATCAAATTCAGATGCTCCCGCTTGGCGATGGTTTCCATGATGAGGCCGACTGCCGCCGGCGTCGGCATGATCGGCGCGCCAGCCATCTCGATGAGATTCTTGTAGCCAGGCGCCTGCGCCATGACGTGTTCCAGAAACAGATCGTGAATCTTGTGTCTGGCCGGTGCAAGGTTTTCTCTCTCCAGCACAGGCCTGATGTTCTCAGTAATCACCAACGCAGTTTTTTGCCCCAGAGTTTTCGTAACCTGCTCGCGCGCCTCTTTATTACCGGCATAGACGAGCGGCAATTTATACGTACTCCCGAAACGCGGGCGGGGGTCCGCCGCTGCAACATACTCTGCCATCTCCACGACGTGTGTGACCGCCCCGCCGTCCGTGCCTCCGGACATCAGAATCATGTCGGGACGAAGCGTGCGGATCCGTTCGATCTTTTCATGAGGGAGCCGGCCATCGTTCGAGGCCAATACGTCGATCACAATCGCGCCGGCGCCGAGCGCGCAGCGTTGCGCGCTCTCGCCCGTCATGTTTTGCACGACACCCGTCACCATCATCTGCAACCCGCCGCCCGCGCTGCTGGTGGAGATATAGATATCGACGCCGGTCTTCGCGTCACGGCACGGGGTGATGATCTTCTCGCCGTCGAGAATCTTCCGGCCTGACAGCTCTTCAATTTCGGCAATCGCGTTGAGCACCCCGCGCGTCACATCCTCGAACGGGGCTTCGACGGTCGTCGGCGCTTCGCCGCGAAACGTCTGGCGGTACTCCTCACCGACTTTTTCGATGAGGATGGCTTTGGTGGTGGTGCTGCCGCAGTCCGTGGCAACAATGACATTCAACGGATGGTCGAACTTCGGCTTCTCAGAGACCTGAGTGGGCGCGCTCATCGAGCCGCCGCTCCCTGAGGAGCTGATGCCGCCTCGATCAACGCAATCAGACGAACGGTCGTATCCCGGCGTTCAAGCAGCGCAGCGACCTGCGACACTTCATGAGCGCTGAACGCGAGCTCGATAATGGGTGCGAAGAAATGCAGGGCCTGACTGCCAAGGAAACTCATCGGCCCGAGTGAGTCCAGAAACACGATAGCCGGATCGGCCATCCGCCGCTGCACCACCGCATCGGCGATTCGTTGCAGCAACTCCAGGTCTTCAATGGTATAGGTCTCAGCTTCAGCGCGAGTTGAAAACGCATGGGACAGCCCCGCACGGACCCGGGCCCATTTTTCCGTCAGAGAAACCTTGGTGAAGGAAGCCATAAGTGTGTGGAAAGGCAGTCAAAACAGTTATAGAGAGGCATTATAGGAAGGGGGTGGAAGAGAGTCAATTTCAGCTTCGATTGGATCAGACTTTCTTCTGCCCGATCTTACTCTCCGTCCCCTTCCAGAGGCGTTCAATGTTCCCCTTGTGCTTCAGCACAATGAGGCCACTGACGATCACGGAGAAGAGTACGAATTCAACGGTTGGTCTGGCCAACGAGGCAATCAACGGAAAGAGCCCGAATGCAGTCAACGCCCCGCCCGACGAGTAGCGCCACAGTGCGACGGCGCCGAGCCAGGCTATGAGCAAAAGGAATCCGATCGCCGGCTCTACGCCCAGGACGGAGCCCAACGCTGTCGCCACGCCCTTGCCCCCTTTGAATCCAAGAAACGGCGAGAAGAGATGGCCCAAGAACGGCGCCAGAGCAACCAGCAAGATCATCCACTCCTGCTGAAATACCTGCGTGGCCGCAAATCCCATGACCCAGCCTTTGCCCATGTCTCCGATCAAGGTCAGGATGCCGGCTTTCTTGCCGGAGACCCGCAAGACATTGGTGAAGCCGACATTCTTGCTGCCGACCGTTCTCGGATCGGGCAATCCCATCGCTTTAGACACGACGATGCCGAATGGAATAGCCCCCAGCAGATAGCCGGCCATTGCCATAAGAACCCAGAGCAACTCGTTTTCCATGTGAGTGGGATAACTAGGAACTGCGCGCGTATCTTATACGCCAGGATAAGATTAGAGTCCTTTGGCTACCACCTGCTTCCAAAAACTCCACACGTATTGCCCGCCGGAAATATAGCCCAGCACCAGCGACAGATAGAGCGTCACGATACCGGCCAGATGCAGATTGCCCAGCGCGGCCAGACTGGTTCCTTCGAGAATGAGCATGACGATCGCCACGACCTGCAAGGCCATCTTGTACTTGCCCGTCGTCTCAGCGGCAATGATGAATCCCTCACTGGCGGCGATCGCCCGTATGCCGGTCACGCCCAATTCCCGAGCGATGATCAAAATGGCCACCAGAGCACTGACCCGGTCCACGTTCACGAGCAGAATCAGCGCCGACAACACCAACAGCTTGTCGGCAATAGGATCGAGCAACTTTCCGAGCTTGGTGACCTGACCCGACCGTCTCGCGAGATAACCGTCAAGCATATCCGTCACGGCAGCCACGACAAACACGATGGCAGCCAAGAGCGATCGATCCGGATCCGGCGTGACAAACAACACGACGAACACCGGAATCAAGAGGATGCGGGTAAGCGTGAGCAGGTTGGGCAGATTCAACGAATCCTGTCCGATTTCCCGCCACGCTGCTAAGACGCGATTCATGAGGCCATCCTATTCGGTGGAACTAAAATTCAACACAGAACGATCAAACTGGCGCGCTGCAAGGCCGCAGCGAGCGAAGAGGCGAAGGCGTACTCGCTCAGTACGTTGAGCCTCTGAGCGACGCGAGAACGACGCAGGGCGGCAGTTTCATCGTTCTGTTATACGATGCCGCTCTTCAAAAGATCATGCAAATGAATGACCCCGCGGATGTTCCGATCGCCTTCGATCACCACGAGCGTCGTAATGGAAAACCGCTCCATCATTTCGACCGCTTTGGCGGCCAGATCATCGGGCCCGATTGTCCGGGGATGTCTCGACGCGAGCGCGCTCGCCGTCGCCTTCGTGAAGTCTCCGCCGCCCTGAATAAACCGCCGCAAGTCTCCGTCGGTGATGATCCCGGCCAGCTTCCCCGCTTGATCAACGACCGTGGTCATCCCGAGCTTCTTCGCGGTCATTTCCAACATCGCTGTCGTGCCAGGCACAGACTCAGTGACTTGCGGCAAATCGGCCCCCGCATGCATGAGATCCTTCACCCGCACCAGCAACCGTCGCCCGAGCGTACCCCCCGGATGGAACTGCGCAAAATCTTCTTCTTTGAACCCGCGCTTCTGCAACAGTGCCACGGCCAGCGCATCGCCCAACGCCAAAGTCGCTGTCGTACTGGCCGTCGGCGCAAGCCCCATGGGGCAGGCCTCCTCCGATACTGAGACGTCCAGCGCCACATCACTCTGCTTGGCAAGAGTTGAACTCATGCGGCCCGTGAGCCCAATGACCGGAATCCCCATGCGCTCGACATACGGAAGGATTTGCAGTAACTCCGCCGTCTCGCCGCTATTGGAAATGGCAATCAACGCGTCGCGTCGCGCCAACATACCCAAGTCGCCATGCACGCCTTCTGCAGGATGAAGAAAAAACGAGGACGTGCCGGTGCTGGCCAATGTCGCGGCAATCTTCTGTCCGATCAGCCCGGATTTGCCCATCCCAGAGACCACGACCTTGCCTTTGCACTGAGCCAGCAGATCCACGGCCTTTTCGAACTTCCTGTCCATCCGATCGACGAGCGCCTGCACCGCGCGCGCTTCGATCTCCAGCACACGCTTCCCGTCACCCAGACTCCCCAGGCTCTTCACACCTTTGGGCGCAGGGGAACTTTTTGGCTTTGGCTTTGGCTTTGGCTTTAGCTTCGTGGTTTGGCTGCGTCGCATATCCGCATCACCCGTTCAAGCAAAGATTTCAGTTGATGCAGCGGTACCATATTCGGACCGTCCGACAACGCCTCATCCGGATTGGGATGCACTTCCATGAAGAATCCGTCTACACCGGCACCGGCCGCCGCGCAAGCCAACGGCTCGACGAACTCACGCTGGCCGCTGGACTTGGTGCCGGCGCCGCCAGGTAACTGCACGCTATGGGTCGCGTCGAACACGACGGGATAGCCAAAGCTCCGCATAATGGGGAAAGAGCGCATATCGACAACGAGATTGTTATAGCCGAACGACGATCCCCGCTCCGTGAGCACGATGCGCTGGCTTCCGCATTCTTCTACCTTCTTAACGGCGTTGGCCATTTCAGGCGGTGACAGGAATTGCCCCTTCTTCACATTGACGACTTTGCCCGTCTTGGCCGCGGCGATGAGCAAATCAGTCTGACGACAGAGAAACGCCGGGATCTGCAAGACATCAACCACTTTCCCCGCTTCCGTCGCCTGTTCTTCTGTATGCACGTCGGTTAGCACGGGAAGCCCCAGCTGTTCCTTCACCTTCTTCAAGACCGCCAAGCCATTCTCGATGCCGGGGCCACGGTACGACTTGATAGAGGTCCGGTTGGCCTTGTCGAATGATGACTTGAAAACATAGGGGATACCGAGCGACCTGGTGATCTCTGCAATTTTCCCGGCCGTATCCAGCACCAGCTGTTCGCTCTCGATGACACAAGGACCGGCGATCAGGAAGGGGCGGTTTCCCGCTCCGACTTTGAACGAACCGATTTGGACTTCGTGACTCATTAGTGCCCCAGCTTCTTGCGTAACGCGGCACCCACGAAGCCGCTGAACAACGGATGCGGATGATGCGGACGCGAACGATATTCCGGATGGAACTGCGTCGCGAGAAACCAGGGATGCTTCTTGAGCTCGACGATCTCGACCAGCCGCCCGTCCGGCGACAAACCGCTCAGCACCAATCCCTTGGCCGTGAGTTGCTCGCGATAGGCGTTGTTGAATTCGTACCGATGCCGATGCCGTTCACCGATCTCGTTGACGCCGTACATCTTCTGCGCCAGCGTCCCTTCCCCGAGTTTGCACAGGTAGGAGCCCAGCCGCATGGTCCCGCCCTTGTCGCTCACGGACTGTTGATCGGACATCAAATGAATGACAGGATGCGGCGATTGCTCGTCGAACTCCGAACTATTGGCTCCCGCCAGCCCCGCCACGTTCCGCGCAAACTCGATGGTGGCGCATTGCATCCCCAGGCAGAGCCCAAGGAACGGCACCTCACGCTCTCTCGCATACTTGATGGTGAGAATTTTTCCTTCGACCCCGCGCGTCCCGAATCCTCCGGGAATCAGAATCCCGTCAGCCTCGCGCAAGATCCGCTCGGTCCCCTGACGCTCGACGTCCTCAGACTCGATCCAGGTGATGTTGACCTTCGTCTCATGATCGATCCCGCCATGCACCAGCGCCTCGGCCAGACTCTTGTAACATTCCTTCAGCCCCGCATATTTCCCGACCAGCGCGATGGAGATCTCGTGCTTCGGATGCTTGATCTTCTGCACCATCGCATCCCACTCACGGAGATTCGGCGGACCGGTCTCGATATGCAACAGCCGGACGATCAGTTCATCCAAACCTTCTTTCCGGAAGACAATCGGCACTTCATAGATCGTCTCGACGTCTTTTGCCGTGATGACGGCATCCTTTTCGACGTTGCAGAACATCGCGATCTTGGCCTTCATCTCCGGCGGAATATAGCGATCGGTACGGCACAGCAAAATATGCGGCTGAATACCGATTTCACGGAGTTTGTTCACGGAATGCTGTGTGGGCTTGGTCTTCAATTCACCGGCCGCGCCGATGTAGGGCACCAGCGTCAGGTGGACGTACAACACATTGTCACGGCCGACGTCGTAGGGCATCTGGCGAATCGCTTCGAGAAACGGCAGACTTTCGATGTCGCCGACGGTCCCGCCGATCTCGACGATGGTGACATCGATCCCCTGCGAGATGCGCATGATGCATTGTTTGATCTCGTCGGTGATGTGCGGCACGACCTGGACGGTGCCGCCGAGATAATCGCCCCGGCGCTCTTTCGTGATGACGGAATTGTAAATCCGCCCCGTGGTGTAATTGCTTTCCTTCGTCAGCGACAGCGAGGTGAACCGCTCGTAATGCCCCAAGTCGAGATCCGTCTCGGCGCCGTCCTCGGTGACGAAAACTTCGCCATGTTGATAGGGATTCATCGTGCCCGGATCGACGTTGATGTAGGGATCGAGCTTCAAGAACGTGATCTTGAGCCCGCGGCTCTCCAGGAGATTCCCGATCGACGCCGAAGCGAGACCCTTCCCCAGCGACGAGACCACTCCACCCGTCACAAAAATAAACTTGCTCATGACTGCCCCCATGCCTTGCCGATCGACGCCGAGGCTAAGTCTTTCTCCTCCAACGAGACCACTCCACCCGTGACGAAAATAAACTTGCTCATGGCTGCCCCCATCATCGGCTCGGTGCGGTCCGTTTGAGGTTGAGTTCCTGTTTTAGGGATTCATACTGCCGCAATTTCTCCTCGGCCTCCGGGACGTCCTCGGGCGTATCGATGCGCAGCGAAGCATATGGCGTCTCCCAGACACGCACGCGGACTCCGTTTTCGAGCGCGCGCAACTGCTCCAGCTTTTCCGCATCCTCCAACACGCCCGTTTTCATCCCGGCAAAACGCAGCAGGGTTTCCTTGGTATAGATATAGACCCCGAGATGAATGTAATGCAGCCCGCTCACCACACGCCGGCTCGGATCGTCGCGCACCAGCGGAATCGGCGCACGCGAGAAATAGAGCGCATAGCCTTTGGTATCCGTCGCCACCTTGACGATCGCCGGATTCTGCAAATCGTCGGTCGCATCCATTTTGCGCTTCAACGTGCCCATTTCGGCGCCGCTCTGGAGAAACGGGTCGATGAGATCCGACAGCAACTCGGGGTTCAGAGGAATCTCGTCACCCTGCAAGTCCAAAAAACAGTCCCCCGCAAACATCCGCGCCACCGCCGCCACACGATCTGTCCCCGTCCGATACTCGCCGCCCATCATGATGGCTCGACCGCCGAACTGTTCGACGGCCTGCTTGATGCGTTCATCATCCGTCGCCACCAGAACCTCGTTCACGGACCGACAGGCCACCGCGCGTTCATACACATGCTGAATCATCGGTTTGCCCGCCAACTTCACCAACGGTTTCCCGGGAAAGCGCGACGAGCCATACCGTGCCGGAATCACCACAATGACCGACGACAATGATTTAGCCATTGCCGACCGCCTCCAGGAGCTGCTTGGGCGAGACCGTCGCCGTGCCGACCATGCCGACAACGATACCGGCCGCATGATTGGCCAGCGTCGCGGCTTCCCGCATGCTCGCGCCGGTTGCCAGCGCCAGCGCCAGGGTGCCGATGACCGTATCGCCGGCCCCCGTCACATCGTAGACTTGCCGGGCTTGTGTCGGAAGATGCCAGGACGTGCCCTCACCCTCATACAAACTCATCCCTTTTTCACCGCGTGTGATCAGCACGGATTGGCACCCCAGCCGCTGGCGAATGACGGCGCCGGCCTGGTTGATGGTCTGATCATCATCGCCGTGCAAGCCGGCGGCCTGCGTGGCCTCCAGATGGTTCGGCGTCATCACCGTTACGCCCTTGTAGTAGCTGAAATGCTCGACCTTCGGATCGACAATGATCGGGATCTTGCGCAAGGCGGCCAGCCGCGTCAATTCGGTCATGAGCGCCGCCGACACGACGCCCTTGGCGTAATCCGACACGACAATGCAGGACAACTCGCGAATCCGCGATTCGACATAGCGCAGCAGACGCTTCTGAAGCGTCCCCTTCAGTTCCTGACGGCCTTCCATGTCGTAGCGCACAATCTGTTGATTGTGGGCGATGACCCGGCTCTTCCTGGTGGTCGGACGATCATGGTCGATAATCACGCCGCCCCGGCCTGACCGCGTCTGGCCCAGTTCCTTCAGCAACAATCGTCCGCTCTCGTCGGCGCCGATGACACCGCATAAATCGGCTTTCCCGCCGAGCGCGAGAATGTTGTTGAAGACGTTCGCCGCACCGCCCAATCGCAGCGTTTCCGACTCAACATGCACGACCGGCACCGGAGCCTCCGGAGAAATCCGGCTCACCCGTCCCATCACATAATGATCAAGAATCAGATCCCCGATAACCAAGAGACTGGCTTGAGGGAATCGCTGGAGATACTGGCGAAGTGCCTTCTGTGACACGGATTGATTCTGTGTGGTCTGCGGAGCCATGCCGTGCGCGTCCTTCTATTGGCAGATCATTGAATCGCTTTACCGAACCGATCCCTTTGAGCCCATTTCAGATCCATGGACCGTGCCGCTCATTGCGTTGAATCGGCTTGCAACCTGACTCCGGCAGACCTTCACTCGGACACTTCCCGTGCCCGTTCACTGAATGGCTTTGCCGAACCGATCCCATCGGACCCACTCGGTCCACTGCCCGTGGCCGCTCCAGGACCAGTAGATTCTGAACGCCTTCCCGCGGATCTTTTCCTCCCGCACATAGCCCCAGAACCGGCTGTCGAGGCTCTGATCCCGATTGTCGCCCATGACGAAATAGGATCCTTCCGGCACCGTCACGGGACCGAAGTTGTCGCGGGGATTGATCGTGCTGTCGATAATGCCCGGGTCGATCCGTTGCGTGAAGGTCCGGTCGTCGAGCAACTCGCCGTTGACGAGCACCTGCTTATTGCGGATCTGCACGGTGTCGCCAGGCGTCCCGACGATGCGCTTGATAAAATCTTTCTCTTCATCTTCCGGAAAGCGAAAAACGATGACATCGCCCCGCTGCGGCTTGCCGAACGGCATCACATTGGAGGACGTGTAGCAATTGACCGGCGGAAAGTTCCATTGCAACTTGCAGTCGGTCGGCCATTGCAACCCGTAGGACAACTTGCTGACCAGAATGTGATCCCCGATCAACAGCGTAGGGATCATCGACCCTGACGGAATCTTGAATGCCTGCACGACAAATACCCGAATGGCGAAGGCGAGCAGCATCGCAACGATGATGGCTTCGGCATACTCCCGAACGATAGACTTCCCGCTCTGACGAGCCTCGCTTGCCGCCGGGGCTTCGGTCTGAACCGTGACCGGGGCGACCCCTGACACGTCCTCAAGATTGGGCGGAGTCGGTTCGACACTCATTCATCCCCCACTTTCAACAACGCCAGGAATGCCTCTTGCGGCACTTCCACGCTCCCCACCGACTTCATCCGCTTCTTGCCCTCTTTCTGCTTTTCCAGAAGCTTCCGCTTGCGCGAGATATCGCCGCCATAGCACTTCGCGATGACGTTCTTCTTCATCGCGCCGATCGACTCGCGGGCAATGATCTTCGTCCCGATCGCCGCCTGAATGGCAATTTCAAACATCTGGCGAGGGATCAGCTCTTTCATCTTTTCCGCCATCTGCCGCCCGCGATGGACCGATCGCTCTTTATGGGTAATGAACGACAAGGCATCCACCGCCTCGCCGTTGAGCAGAATATCGAGCTTCACCAGATCGGATTCGCGATAGCCGAGCAACTCATAGTCCAGCGACGCGTAACCTTGCGTGCGCGACTTAAGCTTGTCATAAAAATCCAAGATGACTTCATTGAGCGGCATCTCATAACTGATGACCACGCGCGTCGGATCGAGGAAGTGGATATCCCGCTGAATGCCCCGGCGTTCCTGGCAAAGCTTGAGGATCGCCCCCATGTAGCGTTCCGGCGTAATAACAGTCGTCAAGATAAAGGGCTCCTCAAACGACTCGATACTGCTGGGCTCCGGCAGCTCGGCGGGATTATCGATCTCCAGCACCTCACCCTTGGTCGTCATCACGCGATAGACAACGGTGGGCGCGGTCGTAATCAACGTCAGGCCATATTCCCGCTCCAGGCGCTCCTGAATGATTTCCATGTGCAACAAGCCCAGGAAGCCGCAACGAAAGCCGAAACCCAGGGCCAGGGAACTCTCCGGCTCATAGACGAAGGAGGAGTCGTTTAATCGCAACTTGACGAGCGCGTCCCGCAGATCTTCGTACTTCGCCGTGTCGGTCGAATAGAGCCCGCAGAAGACCAGCGGCTTCACTTCCTTATACCCGGGGAACGGCGTGGCCGTCGGAAGCACGGCATCGGTCAGCGTGTCACCGATCTTGACGTCCGCCACTTCACGCATGTTTGCACAGAGATAGCCGACTTCACCGGTCAGCAGCTGGGTCATCTTCGAGCGCTTGGGAATAAACTTCCCGACTTCCATCACTTCAAATGTCCGGTCATTGGACATGACTTTAATCTTCATCCCCGGCCGAACTTCGCCGTCCACGATACGGATGAGGACGATCACCCCCTGGTAGTTATCGAACCAGGAATCGAAAATGAGGGCTTTCAGCGGGGCCTTGGGATCACCGGACGGCGGCGGAATCCGCTCGATGATCGCTTCGAGCACCTCCGGCACTCCCTTGCCCTCTTTCGCGCTGATGGGCATCGCATCGCTGGCATCCAGCTGCAACACTTCTGAAATCGAATTCTTGGTCCCCTCGACGTCCGCGCTGGCCAAATCGATCTTATTGATGACGGGAATAATAGTCAGATTGTTCGCCATGGCCAAATTCACATTGGCAATAGTCTGCGCCTGCACCCCTTGCGTGGCATCCACAAGCAAAAGCGCACCCTCGCACGCCGCGAGACTCCGCGAGACTTCATAGGTAAAATCGACATGCCCCGGCGTATCGATCAAATGCAGATCGTAGGTCTTCCCATCTTTGGCCTTGTACCGGATGGCGACCGCATGGGCCTTGATCGTAATACCGCGTTCCCGCTCAAGATCCATGGCATCAAGGATCTGTTCCTTGGCCTCTCGGGCGGTCACCGCGCCAGTCGCATCTAGGAGCCGGTCAGCAAGGGTAGATTTGCCGTGATCGATATGGGCGATAATTGAGAAGTTTCGTATAAGGCTTTGCAAATCCTAGCTCTTTTCAGAAAAAAATCGGTTCATTATAGTAACTGCCCCCTGGGTTGTCAAAGTCAGGACTCACTCGTATAATCGCCGCCGCACCGTGATTTTCGAGCCTTTCTACGCATCTCAACTCCGCCCGGCATTGCAGGAACTCTGAATCGCATGGCGCCACGCACCCCCCCGGACACACTCGCCGATTGGGACCGGAAATATCTCTGGCATCCCTTTACACAGATGCAGGAATGGGAACAGGAGGCCCCCCTCATTATCGAACGGGGGAAGGGCGCCTACCTAATCGATACACAGGGCAAAAAGTACCTCGACGGGACCTCGTCTATCTGGGTGAATCTCCATGGGCATCGGCATCCGACGCTCGATCGCGCCATCAAAAGCCAACTAGATAAGATTGCCCACTCGACATTTCTGGGCCTCTCAAACCCGCCGGCTATTCGGCTGGCGCGCGAGCTGATCCGAATCGCACCCCAAGGCCTCACGCGGGTGTTTTATTCCGACAACGGGTCAACGGCAGTTGAAGTCGCACTCAAGATGGCGGTCCAATATTGGCAGCAACGCCGTCCCGAGGCCGGACCCAAACACACCTTTCTGCATCTCAAGCTGGCCTATCACGGCGACACGATCGGGGCCATCAGTGTCGGAAATATCGAGCTGTTTCACAACCGATTCAAACCACTTCTGTTTCCAACCCTCGACGCCGAGCCCCCCTACTGTTATCGCTGTCCGCTCGCCCTCACCTATCCCTCCTGCCACATGGCCTGCCTCGATCCGATCGAACAGCTGCTCAAGACCCGGCATCGCGAGATCGCCGGATTTGTCATCGAACCACTCGTGCAGGCCGCAGCGGGCATGATCATGTCCCCGCCCGGCTACTTGAAACGCATCCGCGAACTCTGCACCCAATATGAGGTGCTGCTCATCGCCGATGAAGTGGCGACAGGATTTGGCCGCACAGGAAAGATGTTTGCCTGCCAGCATGAGGGCGTCACCCCGGATCTGATGGCCATCAGCAAGGGGCTGACCGGTGGATATATGCCCTTGGCTGCCACTCTGACGACTGAAGCCATCTACAGCGCGTTTCTGGGGAAGTACGAAGAGTTCAAGACGTTTTTCCACGGCCACAGCTATACCGGCAACCCCCTGGGCTGCGCGGTGGCACTGGCGAACATCGAGATTTTCCGCAAAGAAAAAACCCTTCCGGGACTTCGCCCGAAGATCGCACTCTTGAAACGCCTGCTCAAGCCCCTTGCCGACCTGCCGCTCGTGGGAGATATCCGCCAGCGCGGCCTGATGGTGAGCATCGAACTCGTTCGGAACAAGACCACCCGCGAAGCCATCCCCCTGCAGGCCAGAATCGGCCACCGGGTCGCCATGGAGGCACGCCGTCGAGGGCTCTTGCTCCGCCCAATCGGCAATGTGATCGTCCTGATGCCGCCGCTCTCTTCGTCTCGGGATCAATTATCGAGAATGGTGGAAATCCTGGGCGATTCCATAGACACTTGCACTCATCCAACCGGGGCGCCTGATGCAGCACAGAGCCCCGTATTGTAAATTCAAGCGAACAATGAGAGGCGCAGATGGGTCCGTATGATTTTCTCGTGATCGGCGGCGGGGTCATTGGCTTGAGTATCGCCAGAGAACTCAAGACCCGCCATGCCGATGCCCGCATTCTCTTGATCGAGAAAGAATCCGCTTGCGGGGCCCATGCCAGCGGACGCAACAGCGGCGTCCTCCACGCAGGATTCTACTATTCCCCCGATAGCCTGAAGGCGAAATTCACCAAGCTCGGGAACGAGCGCATGACTGCCTATTGTGAGCAGAAAGGCATTCCCCTCAATCGCTGCGGCAAACTCGTCGTGGCCAAAGATGCCGGCGATCTTCTCTCCCTCGACGAGCTGGTGAAGCGCGGCCGAGCGAACGCGATTGAGATTCAGGAGCTGACCGAAGCAGAAGCCAAACGGATCGAGCCTCGCGTCAAAACCTACCAGCGCGCCTTATTCTCACCCCGCACCTCGACCGTGAACCCCTTGCACGTCGTCGACGCCATGCAACGCGATGCCCTCCAGGAGGGAATCGAAATACGATTCGACACCGCCTACATCAGCCGAACCGATCAAGGAGTCAGGACTAACTCGGATACGATTGCCGCCGGATATGTCGTCAACGCCGCGGGATTGTACGCAGACAAAATCGCGATAGATTATGGTTTCTCGGAAAAGTATCGGATCCTGCCCTTCAAAGGGCTCTATCTCTATTCCAACGAGCCGCCGGGCGCAATCCGCACCAATATCTACCCGGTGCCCGACCTGAGAAATCCGTTTCTCGGGGTTCACTTCACCATCACCGCCGATGGAAAGGCTAAGATCGGCCCCACGGCCATTCCGGCCTTCTGGCGTGAAAATTACGAGGGCCTCAGCAATTTCAAACTGGGTGAGATGATGGAGGTCGCGGGCCGCGGACTCGGGCTGCTGACCAATGCCCAATTCGACTACCGGCGCCTCGCCATGGAAGAGATTGCCAAATACTCCCGCAGCAAGATGGTCGAACTCGCCTCGGTGCTCGCCGAAGGGGTACAGGAATCGAACTATCAGAAGTGGGGACGGCCCGGCATTCGGGCTCAACTCCTCGACATCACAAAAAAGAAACTTGAAATGGACTTTGTCCTGGAAGGGGACCGCCGCTCGATGCATGTCCTCAATGCAGTCTCACCGGCCTTCACCTGTTCACTACCCTTCGCCGGTCATGTGTGCGATCAGATCGACCAGCGTCTACGATAACCCTCTATCAACCATTCAGCTCAACGGCGGCTCCGACGCCAATCTTCAAGCATTCGCTTGCCGGCCTTTCCTTGAGAAATAGCTCCAGCATCCCATTGCTATTGATCAAGGCCTGAAGAACATCCGCCTGACCTTCACTATAGTTCGCGACCATGTTTCCAACGCGATGCTCCCCGACCCGGATCTCCGGCCTGCCGATCTTGCCGGCTTCAATTTGAGTGTGGGAAATGTTCGAGATCAGATTCCCGAAACGGTCGATGTAGACGATCTCTCCAATAATCGTTCGCGCGGTCATCCTGGGCTGGGGCCAGTTCATTCTGACCGGATCAGAGACCAATCGGCCGAACGACGACAGCGCCGTGCCTTTGGCCAGCCAGGCTGCCGCCGGAGCAAACACATCCCGGCCGTGAAAGGTCGCTCCGGGTGACTGCAATTGATACCGCTGATTTTCTATTTCCCGGATCTCAACATCCTCTTCCACATTCAAAACCGGCGTGAGCACACCGTTGTCCGGTGCCACGAAGTAATAGCGACCCGTTTTGACCAGAATCGGCCGCCGGTGGCTGCCGACACCGGGATCGACAACGACAACGTGCACGGTGCCTTCGGGAAACATCCGGTAGCAGGCCTGGAGACAGTAGGCGGCTTCGTCGATTCGATGCGGGGTGATGTGATGGGACACATCTTCAATGCGGGCAGCGGGGTGGATCGTCAGGATCACCCCTTTCATACTGGCCACAAAATAATCTTTAGAGCCGAAATCGGTCAGGAGAGTAATGAGCGGGAGGGCCGGCGGCACGTCACAATTCCTCGAACTTGATCTCCACGACTTCGTATTCCATGACCTTCGTGGGCGTCGTTACCTCGACGAAATCTCCGACCCGCTTACCGATGAGCGCGCGGCCGACCGGCGACTGCACGGAGATTCTGTTGACCTTCATGTCGGCTTCGTCCTGGCCGACCAGCGTGTACGTTTTCTTCGACTGCGATTCCTGCTCGATCACCAGAACCGTCGCGCCGAACACCGCGGTGTCCGTCGTACGGCCGGTCGTATCCACCACCCGGGCCTCAGCAATTTTGGTTTCCAGCTCAGCCATGCGGGCCGCGATAAACCCTTGACGCTCCTTGGCCGCGTCATATTCGGCATTCTCGCTCAAATCGCCATGCGCGCGGGCTTCGGCAATCGCTTCGATATTCTTCGGTCGTTCGACCTTGCGTAAACGATCAAGTTCGGCCTTGAGGGCGTCATAACCTTTTTGAGTAATGGGTGTCGGCATACCGCAGTAACTCCTCTTACACCTGACGACAATGATACTCTTGCAGCGATCGAATCGACAATTCTTTCCTTGCCAGGGCCTCAATTCCCATCGCTGCCGCCAAGGCTCCTCGCATTGTCGTAAAATAGGGGAGCCCCTTTTGCAACGCTTCCCGCCGGATCGAGAGCGAATCCGTATGCGCGGAGGCCGTCTGAACCGTATTCACGACCAAGACTACCTCACCGTTTTTAATATGGTCAACTATGTGCGGCCGGCCCTCTTGAACCTTGTTGACGACGGTTACTTCAAGCCCCTGCTCTCTCAAAAACCCAGCCGTGCCGCTGGTCGCTTGAATCTGAAAGCCCAGCTCGTGCAACCGATTCGCCACATCCCAGGCCGCCGGACGATCGGACTCTTTCACACTGAGAAAGGCGGTGCCTGATTGCGGCAGGGTGGCCCCGGCTCCGGCCTGAGATTTAGCAAACGCCCAGCCGAAATCGCCATCGATGCCCATGACTTCTCCCGTCGATTTCATTTCCGGCCCCAACAGCACATCGACACCCGGAAATTTATTGAACGGGAACACCGCCTCCTTCACCGACAAGTGCGCGGGCTGCGGCGCCTCGGTAAAGCCGAGGTCTTGGAGCGACTTTCCTAGCATCACCTTCATCGCCAGCTTGGCCAGCGGAACACCGATGGCTTTGCTGACGAACGGCACGGTGCGCGAACCCCGTGGATTCACCTCGAGCACATACACCGTCTGGTCCTTCACGGCGAACTGCGCATTCATTAGACCCACGACACCTAACTCCAACGCTAACGCCTTCATCTGCCGCTCAATTTCACGAACGAGTGCCTTATCCAAGGTGTACGGCGGAAGCGAACAGGCCGAATCACCCGAGTGCACCCCGGCTTCTTCAATATGCTCCATAATGCCGGCTACCACTACCGTTTTCCCGTCAGAAATGGCATCGGCATCGATCTCGATCGCGTCCGAGAGATACTTGTCGATCAACACCGGGTGTTTGGGCGATGCCTTCACTGCCGAACGCATGTACTCCAGCAAATCGGCTTCATCGTACACAATCTGCATCGACCGCCCACCCAACACATAGGAGGGACGCACCATCACGGGATAGGTGATCTTCCCGGCAATCTGCACCGCCTCATCGACGGAGCGGGCCATGCCGCTTTCGGCCTGACGCAATCCAAGCTTATCCAACAGATCGCGGAACCGTTCCCGATCCTCCGCCCGATCGATGGCCTCCGGGCTGGTCCCGAGAATTTTCACCCCGGCCCTGGAGAGCGGCAACGCCAATTTCAACGGAGTCTGCCCGCCGAATTGAAGCACCACCCCGAGCGGTTGCTCCCGATGGATGATGTTCAACACATCCTCCTCGGTAAGCGGCTCAAAGTAGAGACGATCCGAGGTGTCATAGTCGGTGCTCACCGTTTCGGGATTGCAATTCACCATGATCGTTTCGACACCCTCTTCACGCAACGCCATCGCCGCATGCACACAGCAGTAGTCGAATTCGATCCCCTGCCCGATCCGATTGGGGCCGCCGCCGAGAATCACGACCTTCGTGCGATCGGAGGGACGCGATTCGCACTCGCTGCCGTAGGTCGAATAGAGGTAGGGTGTATTCGCTTCAAACTCCGCGGCACAGGTATCCACCCGCTTATATGTGACGGCTCTGGCCGGCTTGGCGGACTTGCCGGCCCCCATGCGCGCCTTCCGAACGACCGCTCCATCAACCCCGAGCAGTTGACCGATCCGGTCATCGGAAAATCCTAACTCTTTCGCCTCCCACAACAGATCACCCGCGAGAACCGCAGAGGCGTTGTCGGCCTTGCCTACCAACAACTGTTCAAACTGGATCAGCTCACGAACCTGCTCCAAAAACCAGGGATCGATTTTGGTAATGGCGAACAATTCGTCATTCGTGAGGCCGAGTCTGATCCCATCGGCCAGATACCAGAGCCGCTCAGGCAATGGAGTTTTCAGGGTACGCCGGATCTTCTCGACCACCTCGGCGCGATTGAACTCGGCAGGAATCCCCCGATCAATACCGACCCGTGAGGCCAGTCCGTTCAAATCCAGCTCCAACGAGCGAATCGCTTTCTGCAACGACTCCTTGAACGTCCGGCCGATCGCCATCACTTCGCCCACCGACTTCATCTGCGTCGTGAGCGTCGGATCGGCCCCTTTGAATTTCTGAAAAGCAAAGCGAGGAATCTTGACCACGACGTAATCAATGGTGGGTTCGAAGGACGCCTTGGTCACACCCGTAATATCGTTGGTGATCTCGTCCAACGTGTAACCGATTGCCAGCTTGGCCGCGATCTTCGCAATCGGGAAGCCGGTGGCCTTCGACGCCAGAGCCGAGCTCCGCGACACGCGCGGGTTCATCTCGATGATAATCATTTCCCCGTTGTCGGGATTCAGACCGAATTGAATGTTCGAACCACCCGTGTCGACGCCGATCTCACGAATAATCCGCAAGGCCGCGTCGCGCATGCGTTGATATTCCTTGTCGGTCAGGGTCATGGCCGGCGCCACGGTGATACTGTCGCCGGTATGCACGCCCATCGGGTCCAGATTCTCGATCGGACAGATGATGACCACATTGTCCTTGAGATCCCGCATGACCTCCAACTCGTACTCTTTCCACCCGATCAACGATCGTTCGATTAAGACCTGGCCGGTCGGGCTCATAGCCAAAGCCCAGTCGATGAGCTTTTCGAACTCCTCCCGGTTGTAGGCAATGTTGCCGCCGGTCCCGCCCATCGTAAACGAGGGCCGGATGATGGCCGGAAATCCAACTTTCTCCAGAATTCTGGCCGCCTCATCGCGATTGTGCGCCGTCCCACTCTCCGGTACGTTCAAACCGATCCGCTGCATCGCCTGCTTAAACGCCTCACGATCTTCAGCTTTGTGAATGGCTTCCGCCGAAGCCCCGATCAGCTTGACGCCGTACTTCTCCAACACGCCGCGCTTTACCAGTCCCATCGTCGCATTCAACGCCGTTTGCCCACCCATCGTCGGCAAGAGCGCATCGGGGCGTTCACGTTCAATGACTTTCTCCACCACCTCCAGCGTGATCGGCTCAATGTACGTGCGGTCGGCCAGCTCGGGATCGGTCATAATCGTGGCAGGGTTGCTATTGATGAGGATAACCTTGAAACCCTCTTCCCGCAGCGCTTTGCAGGCCTGCGTGCCGGAGTAGTCAAACTCACAAGCCTGGCCGATCACGATCGGACCGGATCCAATCAACAGAATCGACTTGATATCAGTGCGTTTCGGCATGCGTCCTCTACAGTGTGTAACCTAGCTAAGTTGTGGCATCGGTCCGATCAGCGG
This sequence comes from Nitrospira sp. CG24D, assembly GCA_002869855.2. Taxonomy (GTDB): domain Bacteria; phylum Nitrospirota; class Nitrospiria; order Nitrospirales; family Nitrospiraceae; genus Nitrospira_D. The sequence continues at coordinate 125,504 of NEWQ02000009.1, read as the reverse complement.
ACGATAGGGTACCGGAGGCGGGGCCGTCGGGGCATTGGGTCCATGATAATGTTGCATCGCGTCCGGCAACCAGGCCTCGATTTGATTAATACGGGTGAGGTCCGAGGGATGGGTCGAGAGAAACTCCGGAACCGCCTGCTGCGACCGGAAGCACACCTTCCCGATCATCTGCCGGGGACAGCCGCTCATGCGCTCCCAGAACGGCACCGCTTCACGCGGATCGAATCCCGCCTCCGCCATGAGGCGCAGACCGATATAATCGGCTTCCGACTCCTGCTTGCGGTTGAAGGGCAGGGAGACGTTCACGCCATAGGCGCCAAGCAACCCCTGCATGGCTCCGCCTCCGGCATGCCCGGCCGCTGCGGCACCGATAGCTCCCAACTGAGCGATTTGATCGATGATGCTGCGGCTCATCCGCTCGACGCCATGCCGCTGAAGCGCATGAGCGACCTCATGCCCCATCACCGTTGCCAATCCCACCTCACTCTTGGTCACCTTGAGAATGCCGGTAAACACCGCCACTTTTCCGCCGGGCAAACAAAAAGCGTTCACCATCTTGTCATCTTCGATGACCGCAAACTCCCACTGGTACTCCGGCTTATTGGCGGCTTTGGCGATCCGCTGGCCCACTCGCTGAACCAATTCATTGATCTCGACATTGTCGCTCAGCGTGGCCTGCCGCAAGACCTCCCGGTACGCGCCGAGTCCAAACTCCATTTCCTTTTCTTCCGAAAAGAAAATAAGCTGATCGCGGGCGGTTCCCGGAGCGCGATAACAGGCGGACAACGACGACAGCAGCCCCAGAGCCGTGCAAGCCCCAAGTGCCGCATAAATTCCGGCCACTCCTCGCACCCCAAGCGCCAGCACGGCACGCCGCCCGACCGGGGTAGCAAGAAATTGGTCCACGTTATGATCAACCTGTTGTGCCATCACGTCACTCAATCACACCGGCCTGGAACGATTTCAGCCCGGCCTACGGCATCCACAAATACATGAACTGCGGCGTGCCACCCCTGACAAACGACATCACGTCGAGATTGCCCAGCGCCGCCAGCGGACCGGGCGCCATGAGCTTGGTGTACACATTGTTCGAATAATCGCCCGGGCGGTGATAGGTCACCACCTTCGCCTCGGTCAGTCCCGCTTTCTTCTTGGCCGCTTCTATGGCTTCCTCCAGATAGCCGATCTCATCGACCAATCCTGCCGCTTTCGCTTGATCGCCGGTATAGATCCGGCCATCGGCCAGCTTCTTGATCTGCTCCATCTGGAGATTCGGCCTGCCCTCCTGCACAACGGTCAAAAACCGCTGATAGAACGAATCGATCAACCCTTGAAAAATGCCCCGCTCTTCCGGAGTCATGGCGCGAAACGGCGACCCCATATCCTTCCGGGGGCCGGAGGTGATCGCGGTGGCCTCTACCCCCACTTTCTCCAACAGCCCGTGAGTATTCACCGTGAGCATGATGACGCCGATACTCCCCGTCACCGTCGAGGGATGGGCCATGATCCGGTCCGCGGCGGAAGCGATGTAATAGCCGCCCGAAGCCCCCACATCCATGATCGAAGCAATGACCGGAATCTTGCGGGACGCTTTAAAGAGTTTGAGTTCATGATGAATGATATCCGACGCCGTGACCGTGCCGCCAGGCGTATTGATCCGCAACACCAGCGCCTTGACCGACTCATCACGTGAGGCCCGCGTCAGTTCTTCCTTGATCGTCGCGATCATGCTGGGATGGGTATAGAAACTCGCCTTCTCTTCCGAACTGATCATCCCGGACACATCCACGAGCAAAATCTTATCCTTGCCTGTCCCACTCACCTGCCGCTCCTCCAGCTGAGCGGGCGGCGGCGGGATCTGAATATTGACGCAGCCCGCGTGCAACACACTCAAGACCACGACGAACACACCGGCGACGGATTGGCTGAATCTATCCATGATGTTTCTCCATAAGCTGCACAAACTCCTCAAACAGGTACGCCGAATCATGCGGACCAGGCGAGGCCTCCGGATGATATTGCACCGAAAAGACCGGCTGGTCCAGACAGACCATCCCTTCAATCGACTGATCGTTCAGGCTCAGGTGCGTAATCGACACCTTGCCGAGCTTGGTCTCGATCGTCACCGGACGCTCCGGCACGCCAGTGATCGGGGTCGGGCTCTGCACGGCGAAATTGTGATTCTGCGAGGTGATCTCCACCTTGCGCGTCCGGATATCGATGACCGGATGGTTCGACCCATGATGCCCGAATTTCAGCTTGTAGGTCTTGAGACCCAAGGCCAATCCGATGATTTGATGACCAAGGCAAATGCCGAAGATAGGGTAGCGACCGATCAAGGCACGCACCGCTTCCATCGCATAGGGCACGCCCTCCGGATCGCCCGGACCGTTCGAGAGAAACACCCCGTCCGGCTTCAACGCCTGCACTTCGGCAGCCGACGTCGACGCCGGCACCACCGTCACATGGCAACCCACGTCGACCAGCCGTCGCAGAATATTTTCCTTTACGCCGAAATCGTAGGCCACCACCCGCCAGGGCTTTCGTCGCTCGGATCGCGCCCGCACCGGCACCACATCAGGCATCCATTCCCCCGAACCGGTTTCCCATTCATAGGAACGTTTCGACGTCACCTCGGCGACGAGATCGCGGCCGATAATGCTCGGCGCCTGCTTGGCCTTCTTGACGGCAGACTCTCGATCAGCGTCCACATGCGTGATCAGCGCTTGCTGCGAGCCCTTCTCCCGAAGATGACGGGTCAGCGCACGCGTATCCAACCCCTCGATCGCAACGATCTTGGCTTTAGTCAGATAATCCTGAATACACTCCTTGCTTCGCCAATTGCTCGCCAGCCGGCTGGCCTCCATCACCACGAATCCCTCCGCCCAGACTTTCCGCGACTCAATATCCTCCGGCGTCACCCCATAGTTTCCGATATGCGGACAGGTCATCGTGATGATCTGTCCTTTATAGGAAGGATCAGTCAGCACCTCTTGATACCCGGTCATAGCCGTATTGAACACGACTTCGCCAATGGCTTCGCCTGCATACCCGAGAGCACGCCCCTCGAAAACCGTTCCATCGGCCAATGCCAAGAGTGCCTTCTTCATACCTGCCCCTTACTCACTCGCAATGTGTGCAATGTGTGATTGACTCGCACACCCATCAATACGATGCCCAAACAGAGATTCACCATATAGAGCGCGCGCACCGGCATGTGGAGTCTGAAAAAGGCTTCAAACGCCGCCTTCCTTGCCGTTTCATCCTTGATTGCAAAGGCCTCAGCTTGGAGCACAGCCGCCTGAGGATGCAAGAACCCGATTATGATCGCCGCAATGAGCACCATCACGCCGAGCAGGAGCATTTCAAGCGATGTGGGAGCCATCACCGGATGTTGAACCCACCGACGCCAGACCATCCCGGCTATCATCACCACCATCACCACCATCACCGCTCGATTGAATCCTTCAAATGCTCTCGTCAGAAAAAATCCTCCGGAATCCTGCCCGCCGAACGTGTTAAACACCGCTGGAATCACGGCAGCCACCAGAATCACTAACCCGCCCACCCAGACTCCCAAGGCCACCCATTCGAGCGTCAGACCAATGCGAGACATCCACAACCACGCCCGGGACTCCATCATAGACTACCGCTCCGCTGGAGTCGCTTCAAACACCACCCGCCCCCCGACAATCGTCGTTCTGACCCGCCCCTTCACCTTCCATCCGGCAAAAGGCGTGTTCCGGCTTTTCGACTTGAACTTGCTGGGATCGACTTGCCACTGTTCGTTGGGATCGACGATCGCCACATCCGCATCGGCCCCGACAGCCAGCGTGCCCTTCTTGAGCCCGAATGCGATCGCCGGTGAAGTTGCCAGTTTATCAACCGCCTGCTCCAGCGTCAGCACGCCTTCATCCACCAAAGCCAGCGTCAGCGAGAGCGCCGTTTCCAATCCGACGATGCCGAACGGGGCCTCGGTAAAGTCCTGCTGCTTTTCCTGTGTGGCATGGGGCGCATGGTCTGTGGCGATGACATCGATCGTTCCATCGCGCAGCCCCTCTTTGATCGCCTGCACATCTTCACCCGTCCGTAACGGAGGATTCATTTTCGCCAGCGTGTTGTAGCCCCGCACCACATCCTCAGTGAGCGTGAAATGGTGGGGGCAGGCCTCGGCCGTTACCTTGATCCCGCGGGCTTTCGCTTCGCGGACCATCCGCACCGACCCGGCCGTGCTGATATGGGCCAGATGCAAGCGCGCGCCGGTAAGTTCCGACAGCGAAAGATTGCGAGCGACCATCACATCTTCCGCCGCGGCAGGAATGCCGGGCAGCCCCAACTCGGTGGAAATCAACCCCTCATTCATGCAGCCGCCCTCGGCAAGATGCAGATCCTCGCAGTGATCCACTACCGGGATGTCAAAGGCCACCGCATATTCCATCGCCCGCCGCATCACGAGACTGTTCATGACCGGCTTGCCGTCATCGGAAATGGCCACGCAGCCTGACCGGTGCAGATCGCCGATCTCCGCCAATTCCTTCCCCTCCGAGCCCTTCGTGATCGCTCCGATGGGCAACACATTGGCCAACCCCGCCGTGCGCGCCCGATCTATCATGAATTCCGTCACCGCTTGATTGTCGTTCACCGGCTTCGTGTTCGGCATGGCACACACCGTGGTAAATCCACCGGCCACCGCCGCGGCGCTGCCGCTCTGAATCGTTTCCTTATACTCAAACCCCGGCTCGCGGAAATGCACATGCAAATCCACAAATCCTGGCAACACCAGCAGCCCTTTCGCATCGATGATCGTACAACCAGCGGGAACCTTCAGATTCGTCCCCACCGCCGCAATTTCCCCCTGGTCGATCAAGACATCCGCCGCTCCATTTACACGCCCCGGATCGATGACCTGTCCGCCCTTAATCAATATCGCCACGATTTAGTTTGCTCCTGATATGAGATGGCTACCCATGCGAACGGCCACGCCGTTCGCCGCTTGATCTAACAGGCTGCTGAAAAAGTCCGCCAGCGGCGTTCTCGCTTCACGAAGAGGCTCAACGTACCAACCCGTACGCCTCGCCTCTTCGCTCGCTGTGGCCTTGCTGAACGGCCTTTTTGAGCAGCCTGTGGTTGTTCAGGCCGTGATGCCACTCAAGCATCATTGGCCGCTTTTTCTCATCCACCGATTTTTTCCGCAGCTGCTAAGACCTCTGATCGATCACCCGTCCCCCCTGAGTCACTATCGCCAGAATTTAGTTCGCTCCTGACATGAGATATAAGACCCCCATGCGAACGGCCACACCGTTCGCCACTTGATCCAGAATCACCGATGACAGACTATCCGCCACTTCCGGTGCGATTTCGACCCCGCGATTGATCGGACCGGGATGCATGACAATCGCCTTCGGATCCGCCATCTTCACGCGCTCCGCCGTCAACCCGTACAGACGCGCATACTCACGAATGGTCGGGAACAGCGCGCGTCCCTGTCGCTCAAGTTGAAGCCGCAACATCATGATGACCTGCACATCCCGCAGGCCTTCGTCGAGATGGTGAAAAACACGCACACCCATCTTTTCAATGCCCAAAGGAATCATGGTCGGCGGCCCCACCACACGGACTTCAGCGCCCAGCTTGGTCAAGGCCAGTATGTTGGACCGGGCCACCCGGCTATGCGCCACATCCCCGACAATGGCCACGCGCAATCCCTTGAACGCCATCCCCCGCTCACGAATTGTATACAGGTCAAGCAGCGCCTGGGTCGGATGCTCGTGCCAACCGTCGCCGGCATTGATCACCGAGGACTTCACCCCGCGAGCCAAGGTCTCGGCCGCTCCGGCCGAGGAATGGCGCAGCACGATGATATCCGCCTGCATGGCTTCAATGTTGCGCGCCGTATCGAGCAAGGTTTCCCCTTTGACGACGCTGCTCGACGAAGGGGAAAAGTTAATGACATCAGCACTCAGCCGCTTCGCCGCCAACTCGAATGACGTGCGCGTTCTCGTGCTCGGCTCGAAGAAAAGATTCACGACCGTCCGCCCGCGCAGCGCCGGCACTTTCTTGATCTCGCGGCCGCTCACTTCCTTGAACGAATCGGCCGTCTCAAGAATGAGCTGGATATCCTCCACCGACAAGGGTGCCAGACTGAGCAGGTTTTTATGTTTGAGACTCATGGCATCCTCCGCATCAAGCCTTCAGGATCACCACCCGATCGTCTTCGCCTGTTTCCTCTAAGAACACTTGTACTTGCTCTTCGCGCGACGTAGGGAGATTCTTTCCGATGTAATTGGCCTTGATCGGCAGCTGACGATGTCCGCGGTCGACGAGGACCGCCAATTGAATTTCCGCCGGACGCCCCAGATCCATCAAGCCGTCCATCGCCGCGCGAATCGTTCGCCCCGTAAACAACACGTCATCCACCAGCACGACAATCTTGTCGGAGATATCGAACGGCACCAATGTCGTGCGCAACACCGGCTGCTCCTTACGCAACGACAAGTCGTCACGATAGAGCGTAATATCGAGATCCCCGATCGGCACAGGCGCCTGTTCGATCTCCTGAATGCGCTTTGCCAGTCGATGAGCCAGATGCACTCCGCCGGTGCGGATTCCGACCAGCGCCAGATCCTTCACACCCTTGTTCCGCTCCAGAATCTCATGCGCCACACGGGTCAACGCCCGGGCGATATCGCCGGCATCCATAATCAACCGCTCTTGCTCACGCGCATTTTGTTTACTATTCGTCATGCATTCACGGCTTTCGGGTTCGTCTGAAGGGTCAGCTGCTCAAAAATTCCATCCGTCTCACCCGCCCACCCTTCGCGCGCCGAGACGCGCTCTTGCCCGGACAAGGCCGCAGCAAGCGAAAAGGCGAGTCCTACTCTGGTCCGTACGGCGAGACTTTGAGTGCCGCGAGAACGAAGCTGGTGAGATTTTTCAGCAGCTGAGCGACATAAAAAAACCCTCTCGCCGTGCTCAGCAAGAAGGTTCGGTTGTGGGGACCGGCCGTAGCCGGAGATCGCGGTCATAGAAGCTCCTTACTCACCTCTCAGGATGAGCATTAAAGGCAGCTGGATCTTACTGGGGCGCACCCCGCCTGTCAAGCTCGGCAAGTCCAATCCGAACACCGAATCCACATCACGTTCGCGCGTAACCAGACAACGAAACCCATTCGCCTACTACCTGACACATCTCCGTCACTGGACCAAGCGCGGGCGGCGGGGTATGCCGCACTTCTACTGAATCCAAGTAGGTCGTGCCAAGAAAAGACCCCCGCCTCTCTTCTTGTCCACAGCCCCTAGTTGGCAGAGCGGTATGAAGAAATAAACATATCCAGCAGCCGGTCAATGTCCTGGCTAAAACGCTTCTGATCGGCATCATGTATGCCTATTACTTCAACAGAAAGAGGCCCTCCAAACATCACGGATCTAGTCGATATCTTTGGCTCTCTCTGCCTCACCGAATGCTCAAACAACTCAAGGTTTCTCGTGTAAAGCAGTTTGTCCTTACAACCATCTACCTTCTTCGCCAAGAAGGTAAGCACTAGTGCGGGCGCCTTATCCTCGCCTTCAGATTTGCTTTGAGCTCCTCTTGTGACTATCCCTGCACGAGCAAGCTTCATGATTGCCCTAGAAAGAAGCTCATTCGTGTCGTGTACCGAATTCGCAGTCTCAACCCCGATGATTGGCCAAAACACAATTTCTTCAACTGACAACCCTTGGAGACCAGGTATGTCTTCTCCTGACTCCCCAAATGTCAAAAATGGGTATAAGGAGCAGGAAAGGAAGACGCCAACTAGTAGAAACGCTTTCCCTAATTGCTTGCTGCTTTCCATATAACGAGATCTCCTTGTCATAGGGTCAAAGAAATAGAGCCCGGCCTTGCAATCGCACTCTTCCTCGACCCACTTTCAGAACTCACTCTTCGCTTTGGACTCACTCGTTCCCCCATGCACCGGAAAGCTTGCAGAGCGTACCGAGACAGCTTCGGCACCCATCATCTTACGCTGACATCTGAGCTGTTCAATAGAACTACACCAGCACGCCATCAGGCTTCAACAGAGCCGAAGCGCAGCTGACTTGATCAATCTAGGTTTGGTTTCAACGGGGCAATGAAGTAAGGGCTATCTTACTCTTCGTCCGGCCGACAGGCTTCTTTCCACACTGCGAGCTGATCCACTTTGCCTAGCTTGGTCAGATAGGCTTCATCGATGGGAAGGGATGTGGCTCCCTCTCTGGCAGGCTGCTCGCTCTCGACGAGCACGTTGGC
>NEWQ02000009.1:65990-117139 GCA_002869855.2 Nitrospira sp. CG24D | reverse complement strand
ACGCCAAGGCGGGTCAGCGACGCAGCAACTTGTCCTTGCACCCATACTTCTACATCACCGCAACCATCGGGCACTGCAGGCAGTTTTGTCACCAACTTGAAGCCTTGGATGCCCACCTCACCCAAATAAGCTTCACTTTCACCATAGGCAATTGCAGTATCGATTGTGTCAATACCATTGGCCGCTGCTAGGCCGAGCATAGCCTTTGCCGCCGAACGGGTAACTTGCCCGGTTTGATTGGCAACTCCATAAGGCAGACCAAATTGAGCAGTACCCAGAGCGATCTTCACTGCAGCAAATTAATCAAAAGAGCGATCACCGTATCTTGCTGCTTTTCCGTAAGATCATAGAACAACGGAAGGCTTAAGGCCTGCCGGTAGTAGGCCTGTGCGTTCGGATAGTGATCAGAGCAGAAGCCTAAACGGCGATAATAGGGATGTGCCGGAACCGGCATGTAATGCACCTGACTGATGACCCCCCTCTCTCGAAGTCGAGTCATGAATTCGGCCCGGCTGATCCCTGCGGCGGAAAAATCAATCCGTACTGCGTACAGATGGTGGGCGCTCCGGTCTCGCTGGCCTAATTGGATTGGCCGAATCAGCTTGGAGTCCACGAAGGCTTCGTCATACCGAGCCACTAGCTGCCGACGCCGTGCAACAAACTTGTCTAGCTTGGCTAATTGCGTAATCCCCAACGCACATTGAATATCTGTGATCCGATAATTGAAGCTCAGCTCCTGCATCTCATAGTACCAAGGGTTGGGCCGTCCGTCTGTGAACGCAGCGTCCTGGTCCAAGAACTCATCCGAGCCCTTATTGATGCCATGACTGCGAAGACGTAACAGCCTCCGGTACACCTGCTCATCATTCGTCGTGACCATTCCGCCTTCACCGGTGGTGATCGATTTCACAGGATGGAAAGAGAATGTAGTCATCAACGAATGCGCACAGGACCCAACCATTTTTCCATCCGAGTAGCGGGAACCTAGGGCATGAGCCGCATCCTCGATGATTACCGCCCCTGCGTTGTCTGCGGCCGCGCTTATCGCAACCATATCGCAAGGGAGCCCTGCGAAATGCACGGGGATAATGACCTTCGCGTCAGGATGCTGATCAAGCGTATGCACCAATCCAGATGGAGAAAGATTGATTGTTTCGGGATCCACATCGGAAAATACCGGCCGCGCACCGACATACAGCGCGGCATTGGCACTCGCCACAAAAGTAATGGGAGAGGTGACCACCGCAGAAGAAGAGCCGACATCAGCCGCGATCGCCGCAAGATGCAGCGCCGCCGTGCCATTGGAAACCGCAACGGCATAGCGAACTCCCACATAGGCGGAGATGGCCTGTTCAAACTCAGCGACTTTGGGCCCCTGAGTGAGAGCACCGCTCCGAAGACACTCCACCACCGCCTGAATATCGGCGTCGTCGATGTGCTGCCGGCCGTACGAAATCATGTCCATCGCTAGGGCAACCCTGGCTTCTGCTGATATTCCCTAATCCAGGCCTGCAGGGAGGAGACGGGCATCCATTCTGGATTTGTGTCGGAGGTGTACATGAATCCTTCCGGCACCTTTCGACCATCTTTGATGCGCTTGGGATCATCGCACCAGGCATTCAGCGCAGGCAGGATTTTGTAGTAGCTCGAGTATTCATACGTAGAAAATGAATCCTCCGAGCTGATCATCTGCTCGTGCAGCTTCTCTCCGGGACGGATGCCGATAATGTCGAACTTCGCCTCCGGTGCAACTGCTTTTGCAATGTCCGTAATCGTCATGGATGGGATTTTCCTGACATAGATTTCCCCTCCCACCATATCCTCGAACGCATGCCAAACCAACTCGACGGCCTGCTCGAGTGAGATCATAAAGCGCGTCATCCGGACATCGGTGATCGGCAATCTCCCGGTATCGGCAAGCGACATGAAGAACGGGATGACCGATCCGCGCGACCCCATGACGTTCCCATACCTGACCACCGCAAAGCGGGTGCTCTGCATTCCGGAATACGCATTGCTGGCTACGAATAACTTATCCGATGCCAGCTTGGACGCTCCGTACAAATTCGCCGGACTGCTGGCTTTGTCGGTGGAAAGTGCGATGACGCCTTTGACCTTCTGATTGATGCAGGCATCAATCACATTCATTGCGCCGTCGATGTTGGTTTTGATGCATTCAAAGGGATTGTACTCGGCTGTCGGAACAATCTTCGTCGCAGCGGCATGCACAACGTAGTCGACCCCGCTGAAGGCACGATGAAGACGATCTTTGTCTCGCACGTCACCGATAAAGAAGCGCACTCTTCGATCATGCTGAAACAACTTGGCCATTTCCCATTGCTTCATCTCATCGCGGGACAAGATCACAAGTCGGGAAGGGTTAAACTTGGCCAATGTCATGGGAACGAAGGTATGACCGAATGATCCCGTGCCACCGGTTATGAGAATGGATGCCCCTGTTAGCATAGACTTTCCCCTATTGGTCGACTGACTCAAGGAGTTCCGATCGACGGCCTGTTGCTTCCTGCAATTGCAACTCTTCCAGATAATCCTGGACCAATCCTAATCCATGCCCAAGCATATGTTGCGCCTTACTGCTATCCAGAGACATATCCCGAGGACGCGGGGCCAACAAGGTGGCACGGGAAAGTTGTCCGCGATTGATTAGACTGGCCGGCAGGCTGAAAGAGTCCGACACTCTCAGCCCGAACTCGTACTTTGATAGCCGGGTTGGCCCGACCAAATTGAAGATGCCCGAGGCGCCCTTTTCAACCAGTTCGTGCGCGGCCAATGCCAATCGATCAGCCAGAATAGGAGTAAAGTAGACATCGTCAAAAAGCGTGAGCGGCTTGCCGGCTCGAAGATTATAGATCAACCAATCGCTGAATGATTGCCGATGTCGATGCCCCCAGCCGAAAAAATTAGTGCGCAAGATCAGACACTTCGGATATGAGGCTTTGACCCACTGCTCCGCGAGAGCTTTTGATCGACCGTATTCGTTGATCGGCTGAACCGGTTCTTGCTCGGAGTAAGAGCATCGGTCCCCCGCAAACAAGTGATCGGTGGATATATGAACAAACGCAATATTTCTCTTTGCAGTCGCTTCAGCAATATTGCGCGCAATGACGGCATTCGCCTCATTGGCCAGTGCGCGATTCTCTTCACAGCGATCAACACTCGTCAATCCAGCGGTGTGCACCACGAGATCGGGGGAAAGCACATCCAGCTGGCGTCCTAACTCCATAACATCCTGTAAGTTCAGTCTAGTCACTCTCGTTCCGGCAAGACGAACAGTATGCTCATGCACCCCCAGGACCACATTCCACCGATTGCGCATCGCACAAGCCCAGTTGAGTGCGAGAAGACCACTACCACCTGTCAGCAAGAGTCCAGGCTTGTTGATGTTCGGATCAGTCACAATCGTAACCCGCCTGGGAGTGCACGGCATTGGATTGCACGTTCGTGTCAGTCGGCTGAAGTTCCAATAAATTCCTCATCGCGTTCCCAGCCTCTTACACCGGCACCACATCTTGCACATCGATCTCCACCGCCGCCGCCTGCTGAATCAAGCGGACACCGATCACCAACCGATGCCGCTTCTCCTTCCGCAAGAGAATGCCATGCACACCTCGCAATGGCCCCCGCACCACTTCCACCATCATTCCCTCATGGAGATATGGATGAGGGTCATACGGCAGGACACTGGTCATTAGCATCTTCAGTGCTTCAATCTCTTCCTCCGGAATCGGCTCAGGATGGCTTCCACTCCCCACAACTTCGACCACCCCAGACACCTTCTGCACGGGAAGCCTATCCTGCTGCGAAAACCTTACGAAGCAGTACCCTGAAAACAGCGGAACTTCAATCTCCTTCTTGCGATCCTTCCACTGACTCAGCCGCTTCACTGTCGGCAGCAACGGCTCGATCCCTTGCTTCTCCAACTGATCTCGCACCAACTTTTCATGGCGCGACCTGGTACGAAGTGCGTACCACTGGGATTTCGGCGCCGACTCAGACACAGCTTCGCCCTCTCACTTACAGTGAACACCAAAAACTACCTGAACTTACGGCCTACTCAGACCGTTGGTCCGAGTACGAGCACCTTGCCGTTCGGAACCTGGTACTGCGCCAGCATTTCACCGTGTTCATGCGACCGATCAAGATCGGCAAGCACCACTGCGTCGAACTCCCACTCTTTCAACACACTCGGATGCGAGACGGGATATGAGAGAAACGTTCCAGCCGTCCCGTCACTCACGAACCCCACTAACTCCATGTCCATCTCCCGCAAAGAGAGATAGGCCATTTCAGCAAATTCGCTCGTTCCAAAGATCACAATCCGCCGGCCTCCCACCACAGTGATCCGAGACAGAACATCGCGCAATCGCGCGCGCATATCCCGATAGTGAGATAGGGAGTACTGCATATAGAGGTAGGTGAGCCGGGACTTCTCGGCAAATCCTTGAGGCGTCAACAGATAGCGAATCCGGTGAGATGGGATGGTCGTGACCTTGACGTATCCCTTTCTCGCGAGTCGCTTCACGTACAGATTCGTGAGACCAAGCGCCACGCCTAATTTAATGGCGAGGGACCGTTGCGTGACCGCACCGTCCCGCTCCAACTCCGTGAGCAGAATAAGGTCTCGTTGCCCCTGAAGATTCATCTCATTTAGAGGCTCCACGGAAAAACGTTCAGGATATGAACACAATTAGGAGAGGGAGTCAAGAAAGAATTCCACAATAGGTAGGGATATCAACGCTCTAGGGGAAAGATTGGCTAAGTCGATGACGCCTAGATGTGGTGGATCGTTAACGGCTGGGCGGACTGAACAACAGCGCCGAGTCGAGCGGCGACATTCTCAACGGTAAATCGATCAAGACAATCCCAATAAGGGCACGCTTCGCCGATACACTTCTCACAGGTCGGTACATCCGGTCGAAGCAGCACGCCACGCCCCAATGGTTTCCAGCGGGTCGGCAAATTGTTTCGGCGCGGATCAAACAGACTGACCGTGGGAACATTCAGCGCGGCAGCGAGATGAGCTGGACCGGTCGCACCGGACACTACCACCTGCGCAGCCGCGATCACCGCCATCAATTCCCGAATGGTAAGTTGTCCCATGAGGTTATTGACCCTGGGGTGAAGCACGACACCGTCCAATACCTCGCTCCGGAATTGATCACATTCGGCCTGGCTACCCGTCAACACCACCGCATACCCTTGTTGAGCCAACGTCTGGGCAAGATCCCGATACTGTGCCGGTCGCCAATGCCGGGCCGACACACCACCAGGATGAATGACGACTCGCGGCAATGTAGGGCCGCTCCATCGGCGTTCCCCATCGGTCCGCTCGATATCCGTCAGTCGCAATGCTGGTGTTGCCACAGGCAACGGCGTCAGCCGAAGACCTTTGAGCATCTCCACATTGCATTCGGACTCATGCTTTTGAAAACTGCTTCGGTGCTCATAAATCCAGCGATTCGCCAGCACACTCTGCCACCGGAAGCCCGTTGCCACGCGAAGCGGAATGCCCGCCCGCCAGGCTGCCCACATCAACCGGCGAAACGGCTTGAGAAAAATGACCGTGTCAATCCCGCCGGAGAACACTTGCATCATGTCAGGAATCGACGCCTGCAAGGACACCGTTCGCACATAATCGATATCGGGATGATGCTCTAAGATCGGCGCCGCCACGGGATTCGCCAGCACGCCGATGCGAACTCCGGGCATCAATTGTCGCAATTGCGCCGCAACCGGAAGCGAGAGCACCAGATCGCCGATCCCGTCGGGACGCACGATCAGCACATTCATCGTGACACCATACGGCAGGATTGCTGCGCCACCACAGCCGCCACGACCTGTTCAGAAGTAATCGATTCGAGACATTCCATCGGCACCGCATTGCGGCAGACGCGACTGAAGCAAGGACGACAAGGCAGGTCATGAGTCAATACGGTATGCCCTGCTCCGTAAGGACCGGTACGCACCGCGCTGGTGGGCCCGAAGATCGACACCACCGGCCTGCCCACTGCCGCGGCCACATGCATCGGCCCTGAATCGTTCGTGATCAACACACAGGCTTTCGACAACAGAGCCGGCAACAATCCAATCGGCGTCTCGCCGGTCAGATCGACAACCGGACAAGCCGTCAGACTACGCACGAGACCGCTTGCCTCCCGCTCGTCCGGCCCGCCGATCACCACGAGAGGCCCGATGCCGCGAGCCGCCAGTTGAGTCGCCACGGCGGCAAACGATGCGGCCGGCCAGCGTTTCGTCTGCCAGCGCGCGGAGACATTCATGGCCACCCACGGCGCATCCAGATCGATGCCCTTGCGCCGAAACAGATCCCGCAGCGCCGTGACATCCTGCGACGGCAGTCTGAATCGGAATTGCGGCCCGGCGTCAACCGACGCGCCCAGCTCCTTCGCAATCAGCAGATACCGATCCGCCGCGTGCATCTCAGTCGTCGGCACAGCCACCTGGTGCGAATACAACCACGGACTCCCCTCACGCCCATTGGCAAACCCCACTCGTTGAGCGCATCCGGTGATCCGAGCCACCAGCGCACTGCGCAAGAGACCCTGAAGATCGACGACCAGGTCAAACCGCTGCGCCCTCAGCGCCAGGGCTTGACCGACCCACGATGCCAGGGTGGGATCGACCGGCCACACGGCATCGACCCCTTCAATTCTTTGCACGATCTCAGCCCATTGGCGCTTCACCAGCCAGGTCAGATGCGCTGACGGCCAGCGCTGTTTGAACGCCGCGACCACCGGCATGGCATGCACAATGTCGCCGAGCGAGCTCGGCTTGATCAGAAGAATTCGTCGAGGCTCAGCCATCGATATCATTTACGACGTCCCCTCGCCGACAGGTGTGCCCTGCTCATGCGCCCCGGCATCGGCCAGGATCCACGTCACCGCCTCATCAAGTGACGGCGCAACGACTGCCGCAGCCTCGCCGGACTCCGTCCGGGCCAGTTCTCCATGCTCGCTGGTTGTCACCCACACGCGCTTCGCACCCACCCGTTTGGCCAACTCCATGTCTTTGGCATGGTCCCCGATGAGATAGGAGCGGGACAGATCGATTTCCAGTTCGCGCACGGCCCGGTCAATCATGCCCGTCTCAGGTTTCCGACAATCGCAGCGCTCATCCGGATGATGCGGACACACATAGATCGCATCCAGCGATGCCCCCGCGTCATGCAGCAATCGCCGGAGCTTCGCATGAATCGCCTCAAGGTCTGCGGAAGAAAACAATCCACGCCCGACTCCCGATTGATTCGTCACCACCACCAGTCGAGCTCCCGCGCGCGTCAGTCTCGCGAGCGCGGCGGCGACACCGGGAAACAATTCGAACTGATCAGGAGAACCGATGTACCCGGGGTCCGGATTCAGCGTCCCGTCACGATCGAGAAAAATGGTAACCCCCTGCAAGGGAGAATGCCCTGTGACAGATGCCGGGTGATGAGCCACAGCAGCTGGCTGAACCTTGTCAGTCAGCTGTCCGACCGCAGCCTGTGTCACCATATCCACCGTGACGCCGGTCATACAACGATGATCGATGGGGCATTCCCGCAACAGGCAAGGCGCACAGTCCACCGGCTGCCGGACAATCGACGCCTCCTGTCCATACGGCGCCGTGGTCCGCCAATCGGTGGGGCCGAACACCGCCACCACCGGCACCGCAAACGCCGCCGCCATGTGCATCGGCCCTGTATCGTTAGTCAGTAATATTGTGCAGCGCTTTGTGGCCGCCATCAGCTCCCGGATATTCGTCCGTCCCGACAACACGGCTGACCGTACCGTGAGACGATCTGCCACCGAATGGCCCAACGCCTCTTCGCCCTTGGCCCCGAGGACCACCACGGAGACCGGCCGCCGCTGTTGTTGTTCGATCTGGCGGCAGACCCGCAGAGCGGCCTCCGCATATCGTTCAGGCAACCATCTCTTGGCGCTTCCATAAGTCGAACCGGGATTCACGCCAACAATCAGATCGTCCGGCCCTACGCCAAGATCTCCCAACCGTTCATCCATCGCGCGTGTTTCGTCATCAGAGACGGCCAGCGCGGGGACAGACGGCGAACCGGTCACACCGAGCGGCTTCAACAAGTCCCAATAATAGTGTACTTGATGCACAAGCGTGGCGCGATCGGGACGCGCGACCGGGTCGGTCAGCAGGAACGCGCGCCCGTCGGTGACATAGCCATAACGGCGGCGGATACCGGCGAGCCAGGAGATCAACGCCGCCTCAAACGCATTTTGGAACAACACCGCCAGATCGAACCGATGCCGGCGCAGCAGGCCCGCCAGCGTCCATTTTCCTGACAGCCCCGCATGAATCCCCCGGTCATCGTAGACCAGCCGGCGATCGATGCCCGGATAGGCAATGAATAGCTCGGCTATAGCCGGCTTCGCGAGCACTGTGATCTCGGCTTTGGGAAAGAGCGCTCGCAGCCCGCGTAGCGCCGGCTCGCACATCACGGCATCGCCGATCCAATTCGGCGCCCGGACCAGAATTCGCGAAGGCGATTCGTTACGCACGCACGTCACCCTTGGGCTTAGGCGTATCGGAGAATTCGCACAACAAGCTATGGAGCGCATCCTGGCCGCGCCTGACATCGGCCCGCAGCCGCAAGGCCCACCAGGAATCGTCAGGCATCAACAATGGCGCGAGTTTCCCGGCGTCTTTTTCGGTCGTGAGCACAATCTCGACATTCGATCGTGTTGCCTGAGCACGCATACGATCAACATCCTCGCTCCGATAGACATAATGATCCGCGAACGCCGTTTCTCCCAATACCTGCACACCATTCTCCATGGCCAACCGGCGGAAGGACTCGCTGTTGCCGATCCCGCTCACCAGCCAAGCCTTCTTTCCCACGCACCAGTCCGCTGCATGCCGCACACCGGTCATGACCGATACCACTTCGTCTGGCCTGAAGATCACTTCTGACTGAACCAGATTTCCCGTCAACACTGCCTGCAATCGGGCACGCACGGCTGCCACATCCCGCTCAGAATCGGCACGGGTGATGACGACCGCATCCGCACGACGGAGTCCGGCTAACGGCTCACGAAGACGCCCGGCCGGCAACAAGCCATCCAATCCCGTCGCATCCATCGCGTCAATCAATACCACATCCAGGTCGCGGTACAGTGCGCGATGCTGAAATGCATCATCGAGCACGATCCAGTTGATCGGCCATCGATCGAGCAGCCATCGTCCGACCGCTGCGCGATCCGCCCCGACCGCAACAATGGCCTTGGGACAGCGGTTCGCGATGAGATAGGGCTCATCACCGGCCTCTGCCGGACCGGCCAGGACCCGCTCCCCGTCCGATACTAACACCTGCGCCGCCGTCGACGTCCGCTTATAACCACGACTGAGGACCGCGACCCGGTGCCCCTGTGCCTGCAACCACTCCGTCAACAGAATCACCATCGGAGTTTTTCCCGTTCCACCGACGGTCAGGTTTCCGACACTCACCACTCGGCAGGGTAATCGTACGGGCTTCTTCCATCCGCAGTCATAGGCCCACATCCTGGGGCGAACCGCCAACCCGTAGAGAAAGGCCGCTCCGCTCAACCAGGAACGAACCGGATCGCCTGGACGCAACAGTGCCACGATCACGGCCTCGCAATCACGGGCTGCGGCGCAGATCCGACAGACCGGGAAGAAGGAGACCGCACGTTCGACAAACAGGCTTCGATCAATTCCATACTCCGCCGCAACGCTCCCTGATTGTCCGCCACTGTCTGGCGAGCGGCCTCCCCGACCTGGCGACGTGCCGACGAATCCTCCAGCCACGCGCAGACGGTGCGAGCAAGATCCTCCGCACCGGACACTCGAACGGCACCGCCGGACTCTAAAAGGAGCATCGCGATTTCTGCGCAATGGTCCGTGTAGGGGCCAAACAGCACCGGCTTACCCCAGACAGCCGGCTCCAGCAAATTATGCCCGCCCACGGGAACCAAGGTGCCGCCGACAAATGCCGCCGTCGCCTCGTGATAGGCCCGTGCCAATTCACCTCGTGTATCCAGGATGATGACTCGCGGCCCGGACCCGACTGAATCGAGCCGGCTCTTGCGCAGCACCGGCAAACCCGCCGCCTGAATCATCGTCACGACATCGGCCACTCGCTCGATATGCCGGGGAGCAAGCATAAGAACGGCATTCGGATGAGTAACGACGATCTGCCGGTACGCCGTAACCAGCGCCTCCTCCTCACCCGCATGCGTGCTCCCTGCGAGAAGGAGCGATTCGCCTTCACGCAGGCCCAACTCAGCACGCAACGATACATCAGCCGCCATCGTCGGCATGGGCTGATCGAATTTGATGTTGCCGGTTCTATGAACCCGACCGGCGTCGGCTCCCAGAGCCACGATTCGCTGCACATCACGCTCCGACTGCATGAGACACAGCGTGAGCGACCGCAGCACCGAACGATAGAATGAGATGAGGCCGGCGATATGCTGCCGGGCAAACGACCGCGACGACAACCGGCCATTCACCATGACGGTCGGCACCTGCCGGTCTCGCAAGGTCCATAAGAGATTCGGCCAGAGTTCGGTCTCGACAAACGCATACAGGACCGGCTGCCACTCCGCGATGGCGCGGGACACGGCCCAGGGAACGTCGAGCGGGGCATAGCGATGCTCGGCAATCCCGGCCAGTCGTTGCTCAACCGCCTCGCGCCCCGTTTCCGTCACCGTCGAGACGATCAGCCTGTGATCGGGATGGTTGCGATGCAGTTCTTTCACTAACGGCGTGACCGCCACCACTTCACCGAGCGAAACAGCATGAATCCAGATTAAGGGACGCCGCTCTCCGGATGGCTCCAGGACCGGACTGATGCGCAACCCGAACCGGTCACGCAAGCCCCTCCGGCACCGTTTCTTGGCGAGCAGAATGCAGAGGATGATCGGCGTAGCCAGTATGAGAAGAATATTGTAGAGCAGTCGCCACATGGGTTGGCTAGGACACCAGAGAAAGCCTCGGTTATCGTTCAAAAGCCGTGGTGATCTTTCGCATGACAACGAGACCAACCGTTCACGGGATGCTCAAAAAGGCTGTCCAGCAAGGCCGCAGCGAGCGAAGAGGCGAGGGCGTACGCTCCGGTACGTTGAGCCTCTGAGCGACGCGAGAACGCTGCTGGCAGACTTTTTCAGCATCTCGCTAGGATGCGACCTCCGCTTCAGCCTCAGCCGTCAGCCGGTTTAAGGTCGATTCCAATTCGACACGAGCGGTTTCAAGCGCGGCGTCATCCGCCTCGCGAGAGACCCAGATCGGGGCACCCCAGAGAAAGACGCCGCGAGAAAATGGATACGGCACCATGAAGCGATCCCAGCTCGAGAAGAGTTTTTTTTTGAGCAGGCAAAGCCGAGAGGGACAATCGGCAATCCCGTAGCCTTTGCCAATTGAATGACGCCTAACTTGGCCACCTGCCGCGGGCCTTTGGGGCCATCCGGGGTCACGACGACATCTTTGCCCGACCGCCCCAGCTTAATGAGGGAGCGAAGGGCCCCGGCCCCGCCGCGAGTACTCGACCCACGCACGGCCTCATGGCCGAACCGGGCAATGATGCGGGCGATGATTTCTCCGTCGCCATGCTGACTGATCAACACATGCGATCCCGGCCCACGATACCCGAACGGAATCATCAGCTGTTGCGCATGCCAGAAAGCCAGGATGATGGATCGCTTTTCGCGATACAGCGCATCCACCGGCTCATAGCCGCGCTGCTCCAGCCGCATACTTCTCTTGATCCCACGGATCACCAGCGCTCCGAGCGGAGGCAGCACCATAAACTTAAGCCACTGCTCCAACCGTTTCTTCATAGTGGCTTTCTTTGGGCTCTCATCACCTTTCACATGTCACCTGTCACGCGGCGTTCATACATTTGTTACGTCTTGAAACTGCATCGCGTGCAACCGCTGATACAAACCGTTGTGCCGCAAGAGTTCTTCGTGCGTGCCGATCTCGGCAACCCGGCCACGGTCCAGCACCACAATTCTGGTGGCATTCTGCACGGTCGAGAGCCGATGAGCAATCACCACCGTCGTGCGGTTCTTCATCAAATTCGCCAGCGCCAGCTGCACGATGCGCTCCGACTCGGTGTCGAGCGCGGACGTCGCCTCATCCAGAATCAGCAACGGGGGATCGCGCAAAATCGCCCGGGCAATGGCCACCCGCTGACGCTCACCACCCGACAACTTCACCCCTCGCTCGCCGATCGTCGTCTGATACCCCTCAGGCAGCCGGGAGATAAAGTCATGCGCGTAGGCCTGCTTGGCAGCCTGTTCGATGTCCATCGCGCTCGCGCCCGGACGCCCGAAGGCGATATTGCTGGCCACCGTGTCATCGAACAACACCACATCCTGCGAGACGATGCCGATCTGCGTGCGCAACGATGCGAGGGTATAGGACTCTAACGGCGCGCCGTCGAGGAGAATCTGCCCGCTCGTCGGCTGGTAGAATCTGGGCAACAGACTCACTAGCGTAGACTTTCCGCTGCCGCTGCTCCCGACCAACGCGACCATTTCGCCGGCACGAATGGCCAGATCGACTCCCGTCAAAGCCGGCGTCGTCTGACCGCTATAGCTGAGCGACACCCCGCGCAATTCGATCCGGTCGGAGACTCCCCGGCAGACGAGCGTACCCCGGTCCTGCGCCTGCTCCGTCGGAAGGTCCAGCACTTCAAATACCCGCTCCGAGGCGGACAAGGCTTGTTGAATCAGATTATTTACCCCTGCCAATTTTCGAATCGGCGTATAGGCCATGAACATCGCCGTCAGAAAAGAAAAGAAGGCGCCCGGCGTCATGCTGCCATGGAGAACCAGATAGCCGCCGTACCAGATAATCACGGCCACGCCGACCACGCCTATCACTTCCATATGCGACGACCCGATCGACCACACTTGATTGGCTTTCAGCGTCGTACTCAAAAAGGCCCGGTTGCTCAGTTCGAATCGGGCAGCCTCCGCCTCTTCGCGACGGAACGCCTTGACCATCCGGATCCCGGATAAGGTCTCCTGCACCGTCGAGGACATGTCCCCCATCCGCTCCTGCCCGCTGGTCGCCAATGCGCGCAGGCGCCGACCCATCCGGGACATCGTCAGGACGGCGAGCGGAATAACGATGATCGACAATCCCGCCAGCTGCCAATTCTGGTAGACAATGACACCGAGCATCACAATAAATGTCAGCGCGTGCTGAAAAATATCTTTCAAGACATTGGAGACGGCATTCGCCATCAGCCCCACATCGTTGACTACGCGAGAGACCAACCGGCCTGACGTATTGGCGTCGTGGTAGCCGACCGGCAACCGCATCACATGGAGAAACAGCGCTTGTCGAATATCGGCGATCACCCGGTTGCCGACATAGTTCATGAGATAGGTTTGTCCGTAGCTGAAGAAGGCTTTAACGATCGACACGGCGAGAAGCGCAAGCGGCAACACCAATAAGAGAGATTCATCCTTCTCGATGAAAATGCCGTCCAGGACCGGCTTGACCAACCAGGCATAGACGCCGGACAACGCCGCCACCATGCCGGAGCAGGCAATGGCTGCGATAAACCGGCCCCGATAGGGTCGGACATATTGCAGCAATCGAAAAAATCGTTCTACGCTCGACATGCGTCCAATACCACCTGGGCCGCTCTGCGGGAAGCGCCGGGCTCTCCGAGGCTGGCTTTCACCGCCTGCAGACTCTGTTTCATTTCATCATATGCGGCACGATCATCTAACAACCGCCGGGCTTCATGATACACCCTCGCGCCCGTCGCTTCATGCTGAATCAATTCCGTCACCACCGTCCGCCCGGCCACCAGATTGACCAGCCCGATCCACTTGACCCGGATCAGCAACCGGGCCAACCGATAGGTCAACCAGGAATGCGCCTGATAGAGTAGCACCATCGGCGTTCCGACGACCGCCGCCTGCAGCGTCGCAGTCCCCGATGCCACGAAGAGGAGATCGGCGGCCGCCATCACCTCACTCGCCTGTTCCGCCACCACCTTCACCGGCGCCGAGCCTTTCTGCAGCAGCGGCTGAATGAGATCATCGGCAATCGTCGAGGCCTGCGCCATGAGAAACTGCGTCTTAGGGTCGTCGCGCATCAATCGCTCTGCCGCTTCCAGGAGGATCGGAAGATGCAGTCGCACTTCAGCCGACCGGCTTCCCGGCAGCAGGGCGATGACCCGGCCTGTCGGCTGTAAACCAAATTGCTCGCGCAGCTTCGCCTGATCATAGTGCGGGGCGACGGCATCGAGCAGCGGATGGCCGACAAACGTACAGGGCAAGCCGACCTTACGATACAGCTCAGGTTCGAACGGAAGAATCACCATCACCTGATCGACACGCTGTTGAATATATTTCATGCGGCCCGGCCGCCAGGCCCAGATCTGTGGCGCAATATAATAGATCACCCGCAACCCGGCCGACTTGGCAAACCAGGCATAGCGCAGATTGAGTCCGGGGTTGTCGATAAAGACGACGGCATCCCACCGTTCAGACCTGAGCAACCGGCGCATGGCGGCAAACCGGCGGATGATCGCGCGCAGGGCCGAGAACCCGACGATTCCCATGACGTCGAGATGCCCGAATCCTTCCACCAGCTGCACCCCGGCGGAGTTCATGGCAGCCCCGCCGACGCCGACTAACCGGACGGCGGGATCGAGCTCACGAAGCGCCCGGGCCAGATTGGCCCCATGAAGATCGCCGGAGGCCTCTCCGGCTACGATCAAAATCTGCGGCATCGACAGTCTCTCACATTGAGAATCGAGTTACTCTGAATCACCTGTGCCAGAGAGCCATCGGATCACACGGATCACAATGCTGACAGTCACCGTTGGGCTAGGATGATTGGCGCGCTGCATGCTCCGCAATGGCGGCCAAAATCTGGTGCGCCACATCCAGTGCTGCCGCACCGTCCTCACCGGAGACCTCGGGCCGCGCTCCGGTTTGGATGGCCTGGGCAAAGGATTCCAACTGGAGCTTGAGCGGCTCGTCGGTATTCCCCTGAAATGATTCGGTTTCCAGTTCAGGCGGTACACCGGACAGGATGCGGCGCCGTAAGATCACCGCTTGACGGGTTTGGAAATCGATTGAGAGATATTGATCTCGCTGAAACAACCGCAACCGGCGCATCTTGTTCGTCGACACGCGACTCGCAGTGAGATTCGCGACACAGCCGCTGCGGAACTGAATCCGCGCCTGGGCAATATCGATCGTCGGGGAGAGTACCGCGACTCCGGAAGCCCGAACCTCTTCAACCGGACCAAGGTCGAAGGATAACACCAGGTCGAGATCATGAATCATGAGATCCAGCACGACGTCGACGTCCGTCCCGCGCGGGCTGTAACTACTCTGCCGATGTCCCTCGATAAACGCCGGGCGCTGGATGTGCGGCCGCATGAGCCGCATGATCGGATTGAAGCGTTCGCTGTGTCCGACTTGCAACCGGCAACCCTTCACCTTGGCCAGTGCCACCAGTTCATGCGCCTCGGCCGGCTGCACGGCAATCGGCTTCTCGACCAACACATGCTTGCCGGCTTCGAGACACATCTTCGCCACGGCATAGTGAGAGGAGGTGGGTACGGCCACACTCACCAGATCGACCGCTTTCAAGAGAGCTTCAGGGCTACGGTAGAACTGGGCTGCATGACGGCCGGCGATTTCTTTCCCGCGCTCAGTACTCTGATCCGTGACTCCGACGAGTGTCACGCCGGGGATGGAGGCATAGAGCCGCGCGTGGTGCTGCCCCAGATGTCCGACACCGATGACGCCTGCCCGCAAATCCTTCACTGAAGGCTTTTCCTCTCGTTCACTTACGCTTTGATCGGTTCAAGATGTTTGATCCCGACCACGGCAATGCCGGCCTGGCGCGCTTTCTCCAAGAGCAGGTCCCGATCCAGCATCACGGTTCGCCCGGCTTCCACGGCTAAGACCGTTGCGTTCACCGATGCCATCACCTCGATCGTTCGCGGCCCGATGGCCGGCAAATCGAATCGGAGATCCTGTTGCGGCTTGCACCGTTTCACGACGACCGCGCCGTCCTTCGCCAATTCGCCGCCCCGCTTGATCGCGCCATCAGTCCCTTCGACCGCTTCGACTGCCACCACGACCTTGTCTTTGATCACGACACATTGTCCGATATCGAGGCGCCCCATTTCGTAGGCCATCTCCCAGCCATATCGAATATTCTCCCACTCTTTCTTGGACGGTTCACGGGAGGCGAGCGTCCCTTCTTCGACCAGGATGCCCTCAAGACCGAAGGTGGACTCGCAAATCGTAATCCCTTCCCGCTCGATCTCCGCGGCAATTTCCCTGAGAATGTCGTCGTCCCGCCAGAGCGCGACCCGTGCGAACAAAGCCAGCGCCCGCAGGTCCGGCCGCACCGTTGTAAAGACATGCGTCTTCTTGACGCCGCCCAGCATGACCACACGCTTCACGTTGTCGCTCTTGAAGGCATTGATCAGCTTGTTGAGCTGCCCGATCTTCACCCAGTGGATGCTATCGACATGCTGCTCGAGTTCAGGCGCCGCCTCTCCCACATGGGCGACGGCCGACACAAAGTAGCCCAGTTTCTTGGCATTATCGGCAAAGATAATCGGAAAGCGGCCGTTCCCGGCGATCAGTCCGATACGCTTGTCTTCGGTGGGCATTGAGGTGGTCACGCGGATTCATCCTCATCGCCCTGGTCTTTCCCGATCGAACGGGAAATTCCACGCTTGGTGGCTTCCATGAAGGTCAGGACCTGGGCGACATCCGCCTGATCCTTGAACTCCGCCCGGGCCAGCTTGATCGCTTCGGCGGATCGATGGCCCTCGCGGAACAGCAGATCGTAGGCCTTTTTCAACACCGAAATCCGCTCGCCGGAAAATCCGTGGCGGCGCAATCCGATCGAGTTCAATCCATAGAGTTTTGACCGATACCCACCGGCGGCCCGCGTAAACGGCGGCACATCTTGGACGACGCCGCAACACCCTCCTACCATGGCATAGGCCCCGATGCGCACGTACTGATGCACGCCCGTCAGCCCGCCGATAATGGCATGATCGCCGATGGTGATGTGCCCGGCCAGACTGGCTGCGTTCGCGAGGATCAGATGATTCCCCAACCGGCAATCGTGGGCCACATGCACGTAGGCCATCAGGAAATTTTTATTGCCGACGGAGGTGAGCCCCCCGCCTTGAACCGTGGCCCGATTGACCGTGACATATTCCCGCAAAATATTGTCGTCGCCGATAACCACCTTGGTCGGCTCCCCTTTATAGCCTAAGTGCTGGGGCGGGCCGCCGATGGATGAGAAAGGATGCAGCTCGTTCCGCTCGCCGATCTCGGTCCACCCATCAACCGTCACATGGGAAAACAGCTTGGTTCCCTTCCCGATCGAAACATGCTCGCCGATCAGACAAAACGGTCCGACGACCACATCCTCCGCCAATTTCGCACCCGGATGAACTATTGCTGTCGCATGAATCTGCACGCCAGACCTCCGCAAATGGCCCCGTTATGGTCGCGACTCTGTTTTCTCTTCCGTCACCATGGCCGTCACTTCCGCTTCACACACCACATCGTCATCGACATAGGCCTTGGCCTGCATCTTCCAAAAGGGCGCCCGCTTCTTGACCACATCCACCTCAAACCGCAGGCGATCCCCCGGCACCACCGGTTTCCGGAACTTTGCGCTATCGATGCCGGTCAGATAGACGACCGGACGACCGGTGACCTGCACAGACTTAAAGGCCAACACGCCTCCGACCTGCGCCATCGCTTCCAGAATAAGCACCCCCGGCATCACCGGCCGGCCAGGGAAATGGCCCTGAAAGAAGGGTTCATTGATCGTCACGTTTTTAATCGCCACAATTCGCCGGTCGGGATCTAACTCCAACACCCGATCAACTAATAGAAAGGGATACCGGTGCGGGAGTAATGCTTGAATCTCTGCCTGCTCCATCACTGCCATGGCCGTTGCCTCCTCTGTTCCCCGTCACGTCACCATACCGCCGCTACTTATTCTAGAGATCGAATTCTGTCACGACCCGGTTCGTCACATCCAGCACGGGCTGATGGTATAGGACGATGCGGACCATCGCATCGCGGCCCCTTGCCGAAAAATGTCCTGATAGCCAGCCTTCTGCCCCACCACTACTTATTCTGGTTATCAAACTCCTTCACGACACGATCCGTCACGTCCAGCACGGGCTGATGGCACAACACGATACGGACCATGGCGTCGCTGCCCTTTACCGGAAAAGATCCTGATAGCGGTCTTCTGCGTCAGCGCCGCGCTACTTATTCTGGAGATCGAATTCTTTCACGACCCGGTCCGTCACATCCAGCGCGGGCTGATGATACAGCACGATCCGGACCATCGCATCGCTGCCCTTGTCGAGAATGGCCTGATAGCCATCCTTCTGCGCAACGGTTTGCGCGGCCGCCGCAATTTTCTTGGCATACTCCGTCACCATCTCGCGCTGTTTCTGCTGCACTTCCCGATTAAAATCTGCGAGCCGGCGTTGATAGGCTTCCAGCTTCGTCCGGAATTGCTCCTGTTTTTCCTGCTTCGCCTGTTCGCTCAACTTATTGTTCGGATCCTGGAGGGACGCCTCCATTTCCTTCAACTCCTGATCATCGGAATTGACGATTTTCTGCCGAGTCAGCGAATAGCTCTTCATCTCCTCCAGCGCCCGCTTGCCGGATTTGGATTGCTCCATCACTGCCTGCTGATCCATGACCCCGACCTTAAACGCCTCCGCCGCGACGGCCGTATGGACACACCACAGGCTTGCCACCAGCGCCCCGAGTATTCCGATCACATGCTGTCGTTTCATAGAATCTCTCTCCTCCTGCTAGGGATAGTCCCGATTGAACTCTTCAATCACCTGATTTGAAATGTCGAGTGTATCCTCGCGGTAGAGCGTCACCCCACCCTTGCTGCTGTCCACGACAAGTTGCAGGCCCAGCCGCTTCGCGACCTTGCCGGCCACCGCCTCGATCTTTTCGCGGAACCCGTCCATCACATCTTTTTGCTTCTCCTGCACTTCCCGATTCAGCTCCGTGACCTTTTGCTGATACTCCTGCATGCGCCGACGGAACGCTTCTTCCCGATCACGTTTGGCCGCGGGACTGAGGACGCTAGCCTGTTTGACAAAATCCTCTTCCAGCCGGCGCAATTCTTTTTCATCGAGCTCAATCAGGGTCTGTCGATTTTTGGAAAAGGCCGTGAGGTTGTCCTTGGCTTTTTTCCCCGCATTGGTATCGGACAGAATTCGGGCAGGGTCTAAGACCCCGACCTTCCCCTCGACTTTGGCTCCGGCACCGGTCCCCGCACATCCACTCGCAGTAAGCAGGACAACGACCAGCAGCCCCACACCACCGTTCCAACAGAGCCCCCTCGTCGCAGCCGTTCTTGTCACACCGCCCCTTCCATCGCCCATTAGAATAGTGACCCGATCGTGAATTCGAACACGCCCTGCCGCTCCCCCTGCCTCGGCGCAAGATTGAGCCCATACGCGACACGCAACGGTCCGAACGGAGAAATCCAGCGGCCCTCAATACCGGCAGCTTTTCTCAGGTTCAGCGAGAGCTTCTCATTGTCGTCAAAACCTTTCCCGTAATCGAAGAAAATCACACCATTGAGTTTGGCATCCGCAGAGACCGTGAAAATATAATCAAAATTGAATATCAATTCTTTTGCCGCTCCGACGATCGAATAGATATTCGGGACCACAGGACCGGCCTGTCCAAAGACAAACCCGCGCATGGTATTAATACCGCCGACAAAGAACCGCTCGGTCAGCGGGATCGGCTTATCACCTAGACTCTCAATGGCTCCGAAACGCGCCCGCACCGCGAATCGCGTATCGAACGGCAAGGGGGTATACTTGCTCACATCAAGCGTGTATTTCACAAAGTTATTGGAGCCTCCCAAAAACGGCGTGCCATAGTCGACGCCACCGCCAATACGCCAGCCGGTCCGTGGGTCGAGAAAATAGTCTCTGGTATCCCGGAACATCGTCGTCCGGAATCCCGTCGTCGTCTGGTTGCCGAGCTGACGGCAAATGAGGGGCAACAAGTCCGGACAGAGCCCTTCCTGGGGATCAGAAAAGTTTAACTGTTCGGCGACAAGGCTGATACTTCCGGTCACATACTCTGACAACCAACGCCCGAACGTCACGCTGGCGCCTGATTTTTCTTCAAAATAGGAAATGTAGTTCGTCATACTGCGGTACACATCAAGCTGAAGCGACGTCAACCCGTCATTCAAATAGGGATTGCGGAAGGTGATCAAGCCAAGGGACCGTTGCTGACCGAGCTGGCCGCGTATACGGCCCATGTAGCCATTGCCGCCAAGGTTACCTTCGGTAATATCCGCAATGGCGACGAGCTTGTCCAGCGTGCTGAATCCACCGCCGATACTGAATTGGCCGGTGGGCTTTTCCTTGACCCGCACATTCAGATCGACCTTGTCGGCCTCGACTTGCGCCGGCAGAATTTCAACCGTCTCGAAAAAGTTCAGGTTATTCAGACGCTGAAAGCTCCGCTTCAGCGAAGGCGTGTCGATGACATCCTGCTCGTCGACGCGAATTTCCCGGCGAATCACGTTATCGCGGGTCTTATCGTTTCCGTTGATATTGATCTGCCTGATCCGCATCATCTCACCTTCCTTAATGTTGAGAATGATGCTGGCGGTGCGCTCTTCATTGTTCGGATTCACGTTCGGCACGACATCGGCAAACGCATACCCCTTGCTGCCGTACATGTCGGTAAGACGGGTGATTTCGTCGCGAATCTTGGCCCGTTGAAAGATCTCGCCGTCCTTGATTTTCAGCTTGTCACGAAGTTCCGCTTCTTCGAAGACGGTGTACCCCCGAAAGCCGACTTCCGCGACGGTAAACGGTTCTCCCTCCGATACGGAGTACGTGATGACAAACCACTTTTTGTCTTCCGTCAGTTCCACCGTGGGCAATCCGACCTGCACATTCAGGTAGCCCTTATTCAGCAGGACTTCTTTCACCCGCTCGACATCGTTCGCCAGCTCATCATGTTTCAAAATGCCGGCGTCCGATAAGAACGAGGGCAATTTCAATTGCGTAAAGAGCCCGTACCAGGGAATCCACTCGCGCGTGGCCGTGACTTTGAAGGCTTCCTCTTTCGTCGCGGCGCGCATGCCTTCAAAAACGACGGCCTTGACCCGGGCCTTGTCCCCTTCCTTCACAAAGAAGGTCAGGCGCTTGCGGTCTTCGTCCAAGGTCTGAACGACCGGGATCACCTGCGCGTTGTAATAGCCGTCCTCCTGATAGGCGAGACGAATTTTCTCAGCGCTTTCTTTGGCTTGCTGCTGATCCAGAAAAGATTGACTCTTGATCGTGGTCTTTTCTTTGAGCTTGTCGTCGCTCAGATTTTCATTGCCGTCGTACACGATCTCGGTAATGAAGGGCTTCTCCCGCACGACAAACGCCACCGCCGTGCCTCCCTCACCCGCTTCGGTCTCGACCTGCACATCCTCGAAAAACCCCGTATCGTACAGAATTTTAACCTGCCCACGGACTGTTTCCGGCGTGTAGGGATCACCGGCCTTGAGCGTCAGACGTCCGGCGATCGCAGGCAGCTCGATCCGTTTATTTCCACGGATCTCGATGGTCTTGACCTTGAGGCCGGTGACCTGAGCGACCGCATCCCCCACCACCAGGCAGGAAACGATGAGCACCAGCATCACGACACACCATTGAAGCTTCCCATACCCGCTCAACAACACAAACCCTGATCCCCCTACCATAATAGTGTAGACGGCCACGATGTCCTGAGACCGTACCCGAAACTCCCGCAAGGCCTGAGCCGAAGTCATGTCACTCGGCCGATCCTATTCCGAGGAACCGCCGTTCGCGGCGTCCCTCTCGGTAAGAGCCGATTCCCCACGCGCTGTCCAATGGATGCAAATGCGACCCATGGCGCAAAACTCCCGGATTATATTGAGCCCTTTCAATGATGTAAAGGAGTATGGCGGCGTCACAACCGCTGCATGATTCGGCCGAGAAAGATTGCCCATTTCTTGACTTCACTTCACCCATCACATACTATCCCTCCGATGTCATCGCACACCGTCAGAAAAGCCATCATCCCTGCGGCAGGCCTCGGCACTCGCTTCCTTCCCGCCACGAAAGCTTCCCCGAAAGAGATGCTGCCGCTGGTCGACAAACCGTTGATTCAATACACGGTTGAAGAAGCCGTCGCCTCAGGCATCGAAGACATCATCGTCATCACGGGTCGCGGCAAACGCGCCATCGAAGACCACTTCGACCGCTCCGTCGAGCTGGAAGAGAATCTCAAAGGGACCGGCAAGTCCCAGATGCTCAACCAGATCCGCCAAATTTCGAACCTCGCGAATTTTTGCTATGTCCGCCAGTCCGAAGCCTTGGGATTGGGCCATGCCGTTCTCTGCGCGCAGCATCTGATCGGCGATGAGCCCTTCGCGGTCATCCTCGGAGATGAAATCATCGACGCCCAGGTCCCGGCGCTCGCACAACTCATCCACATATACAAGAAACGCCATGGGGCCGTTCTGGGTGTGCAGGAAGTTCCCAAACAAGATGTGGGCCGCTACGGGATTGTCACACCGACAAAGCTTGGGAAAGGCCTGCATCGCGTGGACGACCTGGTGGAAAAACCGTCACCGGCAGAGGCGCCGTCCAACCTCGCCGTCATTGGTCGCTACATCCTTCCGCCGGAGATTTTCCCGATTTTGCGAAAGACACGACCGGGGAAAAACGGAGAGATTCAATTGACCGACGCCTTGAAAGAACTGGCGAAAAAAATGCCCATGTATGCCCATGAAGTGGTGGGGCACCGCCACGATGCGGGAGACAAGTTGGGATTCTTAATTGCAACAGTAGAGTTTGCGCTCAAGAACCCCTCCCTCGGGCCTGATTTTCACGAATACCTCTCAAACCGAATGCGTCCGGCCACAGGCACTCGTCGTACCTGATCGCAGAGCCCAACCGCCGCAACGCCGGGTGGATCACCGCTCGCTTGGGACACCAACGCAGAAAAAGGCAGATGCTCCATGACTGACTCAATTGAACAAGATCTTACGCCCCCGCAAAACGTGGAAGTCCCGGACCAGCTGCCGCTCCTGCCTGTTCGCGATATTGTCGTCTTCCCCTATATGGTCTTGCCGCTGTTTGTCGGACGCGAGATGTCCATCAAGGCCATCGAAGCGGCCCTGGCCGGCAATCGCATGATCTTTCTGGCCACCCAGAAGGCCCTCGATGTCGAGAATCCGACACCCGACGACATTCACGCGATCGGCACCGTCGGCATCATCATGCGCATGCTCAAGCTGCCCGATGAGCGGATCAAGATTCTCGTGCAAGGCATCGCCAAAGCCAAGGTCTCGAATTATATTCAATCCGACCCCTACTACTCCGTGCGCATCGACAAGATGCCCGACACCAAGATCACGGCTTCGACGCTGGAGTCCGAGGCCGTCATGCGGACAGTCAAGGAGCAGATCGAACGGATCGTCAGCCTGGGAAAAGTCCTGATTCCCGACGTCATGGTCGTCATCGAAAATCTGGAAGAGCCTGGACGCTTGGCCGACATGGTGGCCTCAAACCTCGGACTCAAAGTCGACGTCACGCAAAGCGTGCTGGAGCTTCCGGACCCGATCCAACGGCTCCGACGGGTCAGCGACATTCTCGGCAAAGAAATCGAAGTCCTCTCGATGCAGCAAAAGATTCAGGCGCAGGCCAAGGGCGAGATGGACAAAACGCAACGGGAGTACTTCCTGCGCGAACAGCTCAAAGCGATCCAAAAAGAACTGGGCGAACTCGACGAACGGGCGGAAGAAGTGACGGAGTTCCGAAAACGGATCACCGATGCCAAGATGCCGGAAAAAGTCTTGAAAGAAGCAGAGAAACAGCTGAAGCGGCTGGAAAAAATGCATCCGGACACCGCCGAATCCGCCACGGTCCGCACCTATCTCGAATGGATGGTCGAGTTACCCTGGTCGAAACGCTCCAAAGACAACCTCGATCTTAAAGCCGCCGCCCGGGTGCTCAATGAGGATCACTACGACCTCGAAAAGGTGAAAGAGCGTATCCTCGAATACCTGGCCGTCCGGAAACTCAAAGAGAAGATGAAGGGCCCGATCCTCTGCTTCGTCGGCCCTCCGGGTGTCGGAAAAACATCGCTGGGTAAATCCATCGCCAAAGCGCTGGGACGGGAATTCGTCCGCATCAGTCTCGGCGGCGTGCGCGATGAAGCGGAAATCCGCGGCCATCGCCGTACCTATGTCGGCGCGCTCCCCGGCCGCCTGATCCAAGGCATGAAGCAAGCCGGTACGGCGAACCCAGTCTTCATGCTCGACGAAGTCGATAAAGTTGGCATGGACTTCCGCGGAGACCCCTCAGCCGCCCTGCTCGAAGTCTTAGACCCTGAGCAAAACAATGCGTTTACCGACCACTATCTCGGGGTCCCGTTCGATTTGACCGAAGTCATGTTCATCACGACGGCCAACTTGATCGATCCAATTCTTCCTGCCCTCCGAGACCGGATGGAAGTTATCGAAATCCCCGGATACACCGAAGAAGAGAAACTGGGCATCGCGCAAACCTATTTGATTCCCCGCCAGCTCACCGAACACGGCATCACCACCAAGCATGTGAAGGTGAGCGACACCGCGCTGCGCCAGATCATCACCAACTATACGCGTGAAGCCGGTGTGCGAAATCTGGAACGCGAAATCGCCAATGTCATGCGGAAGGTCGCCAAGAAAGTTGCCGAGGGGAAAGGGCAGGGCTTCCCCGTTAACCCGGCGAACTTGCACAAGTACTTGGGCGTCCCTAAATACGTGCCGGAAGCTGAACTCGAAAAAGACGAAATCGGCGTCGCGACAGGATTGGCCTGGACCGAGTCGGGGGGCGATGTGCTTTACATCGAAGCCACTGCCATGAAGGGGAAGGGCCATCTGACGCTCACAGGACATCTCGGCGACGTCATGAAGGAGTCGGCGCAGGCCGCCCTCAGCTATGTGCGGTCACGGGAAAAAACACTCAATCTCAATCCGGACATGTTCAGTAAGCAGGATCTCCACATCCATGTCCCGGCCGGAGCCATCCCCAAAGACGGTCCCTCTGCCGGCATTACCATGGCCACCGCGATTGCCTCGGCACTGTCGGGCATTCCGGTCAGGCGAGACCTGGCGATGACCGGTGAAATTACCTTGCGTGGCCGCGTCATGGCCATCGGGGGGCTCAAAGAAAAGATTCTCGCGGCCAAGCGGGCCATGCTCACGACCGTGATCCTCCCGCGGCGGAACAAGAAGGACTTGGAAGAAATCCCCAAGCACATCTTAAAGGGTATCCAGCTGCACTTTGCCGACACCATGGACGATGTCATGAAGGTAGCCCTGCGCCGAAAACCGAAGGCAGCGGCAGCGCCCAAGAAGAATTCCACCCCTTCGGCGGCCGCACGGAGCAAACCCTCCCGGACACCGAAGGGCCGAAGAACCGCCGGAGGCGGAGCCGCACGGGCCACCATCATGGCCTTACCTGCTCACCTCCGCTCCTAACGTTGGCACCTATGGCCCGCCGGAAGGCCACACAGCCCATCCAGGAATTTCCGCTCATCCGGCAACTCCAACACCGGCATGAACGGAGGAGTCCGTCCGTAATCACAGGTATCGGAGACGATGCGGCCGTCGTTTCGATCGCCGCGGCCGATTGGGTCATCCTCACGACTGACCTATTGACGGAAGGAATCCATTTCGACTTAGCCACGGCCTCACTCAGCGCGATCGGCTATAAGGCCGCCATGGCTAACCTGAGCGATGTCGCCGCTATGGGAGCCTCCCCGCGGTTCCTATTGGTCTCCATCGCAATTCCAAGTTCCCTCCGAACAACCGACATCCTTGCACTGTACGATGGACTCATGACGGCCTGTCGGCCATACAACGTCCGGTTGGTTGGGGGCGATACCTCGGCATCGCAACATGGACTCTTCCTCAGCATTACGCTGCTTGGCACGACGGAGAGAAAGAAAGTCTTGCTGCGAAAAGGGGCACGAAT
Source organism: Nitrospira sp. CG24D (assembly GCA_002869855.2). Taxonomy (GTDB): domain Bacteria; phylum Nitrospirota; class Nitrospiria; order Nitrospirales; family Nitrospiraceae; genus Nitrospira_D. The sequence goes on along the minus strand of NEWQ02000009.1, from coordinate 91,062 downwards.
CGGGGATAGTCTCTACGTCACCGGGACACTCGGAGACTCCCTCGCCGGGCTTCAGCTCCTCTCGAACTCACACGCACAAGGCACGGGAACCTCTCGCCTCCGCCCTGCGGACCAGAAGTTCCTGATCAACCGACATCTGCGTCCGACCGCTCGCGTGCGGGAGGGACAGTGGCTCAATCAGACGGGCGTCGTCACCTCGGCCATCGATGTCTCAGATGGCTTGTCCGGCGACTTGCGGCATATCTGCAATGCCAGTCATGTAGGGGCCGAGATTGACGTCTCTTGCCTTCCGCTTTCCCCTGCCTGCCAGGCCTATGGAACCTCAACCAAGCAAGATCCTGTCGTGCTTGCCCTGGCCGGCGGTGAAGATTATGAACTGCTGTTCACAGTTCCTGAAATTCATCGGGCCAGACTTGAGCGTACCGCTAGCCAGCATAATTTTTCCTTGACCAGGATTGGGCACATTTGCGCTGCGCCGTTGGGCATTCATCGTCGATTGGGAAACGGCCGAAGGAAACCACTACCCGTAATGAGCTACGAGCATTTTCGGACCCCGAGCTGAGGAGCAGTCAATCCCCATGGCATCATTTCGAGCACATCTTAAACAAGTGTTACATCTGCAGGAGTCCCCCAAAAGAACCGCGACAGCATTTGCAATCGGCACAGCCATCGCGTTCTGCCCGTTCTATGGATTTCATACGCTTCTCGCAATCGGATGCACATGGGGCTTCCGCTTGAACTTTATTGCGGTTATGGCCGGGAACTTTATCAACAATCCCTGGACCCTTATTCCAATTCTGGGTGCCACGTATTGGACCGGCGCCCTCCTTCTCGGACGAGCGGAAACACCTTCATTCGATTGGCATGACCTGAGCTTCTCGGGAATCTACGAGCAGGTCTTGCCCTACGCCATCCCGTTTCTGCTGGGCGGAACAGTCTTGAGCGTGGCCGCCACAGCTCTTGCCTACCCCGTCGCCCTGTACCTGATTAGTAAGCATCGTCAACCCACGCCTCCCCCTTCACCATTGCCGCCCCATGATCAGCTGGGCTAAGATGCAGTTCTGTTATGCAACAAGTTGACGAACCCATCAATGCCCCCTATGACGGCTCCGCCCTCATCGCCGATCCGATCCACAAGTATGTGTCGTTCACCGTCCCCTACGCGACTCCCGATCCGCATGAACGCACGGAAAAGGACCTGATCGATTCGCCCTGGGTCCAGCGCCTTCGCTATATTTATCAACTCCAGAGCGCGCGCTGGGTCTACCCCTCGGCTGAACACACCCGTTTCGTCCATTCACTCGGCACGATGCACGTTGCCGGCCGATTCGCCCGGCACCTCTATCCCTATCTCAAGAAGGTCGTGAAGGACGTCCCGTCGGCCAACTATGTCGAAGAACTCCTGCGGGTGACTGCCTTGGTCCATGACATCGGTCACGGCCCCTTTTGCCACTTTTTCGACGACAATTATCTCCATGGCTTTCACCTCACCCACGAAAAGCTGGGGCAGATCATTGTCCGCGAACATCTCGGCGCCATTATCCGGAAAATCCGGCGCAGCCCGTCAGGCCCTTTCGACAAAGGCGAGGAACTGAATCCCGATCAGATCGCCCATCTGATTCTGAAAGAAAAGGGGAAGGACAATTCCAAGATCCCGCGTTGGCTCGACATGCTGCAACCGGTCATCTCCGGCAGCTATACCGGAGACAACCTCGACTATGTGCTCCGCGACTCGTACATGTGCGGCGTGGCGGTGGGTCCTGTCGATCTGACTCGTCTGATCCACTACACCATCATCACCGACAAAGGGTTCACCATCCACAAGACCGGACTTCCGGCCTTGCAAATGTTCCTGAACACCAGGATGTACCTCTACTCCAACGTGTATTTTCACCGCACGACGAGAGCTATCGACATCCACCTGCGGGATATTTTCGGGGACACCATGAAACTGCTCTTCCCGAACGATCCCCGCAAAAAAATGGAAGACTATCTGAGACTCACCGACTGGTCACTCTTAGAGGAGGTCCGCCAGTGGACAACGTCCCGCCAGAAAGTGCGCCGCCACCTCGGCCAGGAATGGGCACGCATTCTTGACCGCGATGTGAAATGGAAGATGGCCTATAGTACGGCGTTAAAGGAGAAGGGGCAGGAGCGGGGCATGGCATTCCCGGGCCACGAGCATTTCGCGCTGCAAATTGTCAAAGAGCTTCCAAAGGAACTGAGGAAAGTTGAGTTTCGTGTCGACATGGCCCCGCTCGACCCCAGGCCGGATCCGAAAGATCGCCGCGGGAATCCACTCTATGTCTATGACCCCGGGACCAGACAGGTCTCCGCCGAACCGCTGGAAGAATTTCTCGATTTGCTTCCGACCCGCCTGATTCAGTTCAGAGTCTACGGGCTAGACCATCGCCATGACGCGGCCCTGTCGCGCGCCACAGCCACCGTCCTCAACAAGACTCCTTCCAGCCTCGAATCGAACTACTAGTCGGCGTTCCCGTATCTCGAGCGTTGGACAAGCGCTCCCTATCGGCCTCAAGGTCGGAGTGCGCAGATGGATTGTTTAGGCAGGTATCTTCAGCGGCAGGCCCTTCAGCAACTGCGTCTTCTTGGTACGCATCATCTCGCGCTGCTCATCGGAGGGAAAATGAGGCCCCCGTCTGTTAGCCGGGAATCGCATCTCAAACCGCTCGACCAGTTCAAGAGCTTCAGCTGCTTCCCCTGATCTGATCAATAGCTGGGTGAGCCGAAGATAGGCCGGCACCAATAACATCAGGTGTCGAATTTCCTTGGCCTGGTCGACGACAAAGCGATAGCCCGATATCGCGACATCCGGATTCACTTTTTCATAACACATCGCTTCAATGATGTGGATTCCCAGGCGGTCCGTATCCGCGCTGATGCTGCGTTCCCACTGTCCATTCACCAAGGCGCGCATTTCTTCGGGCGACAGTTGGACAATTTTCCCGCTTCTGAGACTTGCCCGCAATCGCTCCAACACGCCTCGGGCTTCGAGCCACCCTCCATACAGTCCGACGAGCACACTGGCACAGGGAACCGCCCGCTTACACTTTCCGCCCAGCGGGGAGAATGACCGCTTCGCAACTTGCGATGAGGAAAACACCCGTCCGTTCGCCTCCGAACAGACTTCACAGATATGATCATCGTCGGCCGTCACAAAGAAGTACATCCGAATCCCCGATCGGTCGAAGATATCGACCGCCAGGATTCGCCCAGCCATTATTTGCATCTGGTAGTATTGCCAAATGACCAAGAGCGCAAGTATGCCCACCAAATATATCGTAATATTGGGTATCTCTACGCCTTGCACTATCTTCTCCTCCTCACCCTCAATCTACGTACTTTCCTGACACTACCACCGGTGCACGTCGGCACCTAGGAGAATCCCGTTTCCTTCTGCCTTGGCCTGCCTATCACGTGCCATCCTGTTTTGTGATTTTTCTGTCCCGCGGCCTGGCCGGTGAGGATAATAACTGCAATGCCGAACGGCCTTCGCCTGACAGACAGACTGAAGGAGGAACCATGCTGATCTATTTCAGAACCTATCTCATAGTCTGGGGAGTAATTGTGTTGCTCGCATTCCCCTGCTCCGCTCAAGTGGGGACGGGAGAGGCCGCAAAGATTCTGAACAACATGCCTCCCGACCTCTTCGCGAAAGTTCAGGCCCTTGCCCAACACCTGCAGCAAGGCATCAAAGAAGGCAAGCTTTCAGAGGCAGAGGTTCAACAAGGCATGATGTCAGGACATCTGGGAGAGAAACTCAAGAACCTGAATCCTCAGGCAGGCCAGCTCCTTGATGAAATCAGCGATGCCATGAAGAACGGCCAGGGCCCGGGTGAAGCAGCGCTCATGCCGCTGCTCGGGGGATTAGGAATCTCGCCGAATTAATGTTTGAAGATACTCAGTCAGACTGCGGCAGAAACACTGTCGAAGCGACAAAACTGCTATGGAGCCGGTGAACCCACGCCGGATGTCGGCTCCGTCACCGTCGCAGGGACGGCCGACTGAATGGCTCCCTTGAACGGCAGATCGAGCAAGGCATAGGGATTGACGCGAGCCCCGTTGAGCTTCACACCCCAGTGCAAATGCGGACCGGTCGCCCGGCCGGTCGCGCCAACTTTGCCGACTACCTGCCCGGCTTTCACCTGATCTCCCTCTTTGACCGACACCTCCGAGAGATGGAAATACATGGAGTAGAAACCTAGTCCATGATCCACATAGACGCCTTTGCCAGAAAAAATGTGATCGACGGTCAACCGCACCACTCCGTCGTTTGTGGCAAGCACGTCGGTCCCCATGGGAGCGCCGACGTCTTCCCCATTGTGGGGATTCCTGGCCTGGCCGTTCATGATTCTCACGCTGCCGAAAATCCCCGTGCGTTTGCCACCGACCGGTTCCAGAAAACCACCCTGCCAGAGCTTCAAGCGTGAATCATCAGCCAGCGCCGTTTTCACCTGTTCTTGTTCGGCTTTCCATCGGGCCAGCGCTTTCTCGTCCAAATCGACCTTCTCTTTCGGCAGCTTCAAGTGCTCGACTCGAAACTTCTCTTTAACGACCAGTACGTTCATGCTGACATGCTTGGTCTGGTCACCGGTCTTGATGTCCACCGCCAATTCATGCGTGCCGGGCTCATCCTGCATGTCGAGGCCCAGCAATCCAACATAGCCGGGAGCTTCGCCGCTTCGCGGGTCTGGAAAGAACGACAGGGTGCGTCCCATGAACGTTCCCCGGACTTCTGCCTGGGGATCCTCACCCGGCACTTTGACCAGCACTATCTGTCCCTGTTTTCCGCTGTATTGTCCATCCGCCCCCTTCGGCGACGGCATCGAACCCGGAACCAGTTCGATCGGGAAAATACTTGCGACCAAAACAATCGCCGTGAGAATCATGCGATCGAATTGCGAAGCGCGCTGTTGGACGGCTTGAATCATGGCATTCATCGAGAGAACCTCGTTCCTGATACTTGTGAGACTAATTCTTCGACCCGACGATTCGTGGCGCTAAACGGATCCATACATAAGATCGTCTCTTCCCAATACCCGTTTAATTTGAGATAGGTCCAGTCAACGGTATACGACCGGTTCTTGGCCCTGGCAAACCGGATGAAGTCCCCCCGCACCTTGGCTCTCGTGGTTTGCGGCGGCGTCGACATCGCCCGCTGCACCGCCTCTTCTTCCACGACCCGCTCGATGAGCCCCTTGGACTCCATGAGGTAATATAATCCTCGTGTTCGTTTCACATCATGGAATTGCAAATCCAGCAGATACACGCGGGGATCGTCCCAACCACAGCCTTTTTTATCGACATACGACTGAATGAGATGCTTCTTGGTCACCCAGTCCACCTGATGGACCAATTGCATCGGATCGTCTTCCAACCGGTCCAGCAACGTCGCCCATTTGTGAAACACATCGTCATGGACAGGATCGTGTTGCTGCTGCGCCAAATACTGCTGCGCGCGATCGAGATAGACCCGTTGGATTTCGATGGCAGTCATCTGGCGTCCGTCATCCAGCTTCACCTTCTTCTTCAAGGTCGGGTCGCGTGAGATCTCCCGAATCGCCTTGACCGGATCTTCCAACTCCATCCCCTGCACGGCGTATCCGTCTTCGATCATCGACAGCACCAACGCGGCCGTGCCCACCTTCACATAGGTGACAAACTCCGACATATTGGAGTCCCCGACGATAATATGCAGCCGACGGTAGCGCTCCGCATCGGCGTGCGGCTCATCGCGAGTATTGATGATGCTGCGGGACGAGGTCGTAGAGGAAGACGTTTTCTCGTGAATATGCTGCGCGCGCTGAGAAATGAAATATTGCGGCTTACCGGACACCTTCAGCACCTTCCCCGCCCCACCATAGATCTGCCGGGTAACGAAGAAGGGAATCAGCTGCTCCGTGACCTTCCAGAAATCCACGTCGCGCCGCATCAAAAAGTTTTCATGACAGCCGTAGGTGTTCCCGAGTGAATCCGTGTTGTTCTTGAAGATGTAGATCTCCCCGGACAGGCCCTCTTCCCGCAGCCGTTCTTCTGCCGCGGGAAGACAGGCCTCCAGCAACCGCTCCCCGGCTTTATCGTGAATGACGAGATCGAGAATATTGTCGCACTCGGGCGTGGAGTATTCGGGATGACAGCCGGTGTCTTGATAGAACCGGGCGCCGTTGACGAGGAATGCGTTGGAGGGCCAGCTGTTGGGGATCAGACCTTCAAAGATGTAGCCGAGGACTTTTTCCATCGGCAGATAGATGCGTCCGTTCGGCGAGAAGATCAGGCCGTACTCGTTTTCCAGGCCGAAAATCCGCTGCTTTATAGAACCGGAGGATAGCATGGAAGATTACAACACAATACACGGCCATAGAGCGAGCTTCAACTTCCGCACGGACAGACCGCACGACCGCGTCAGGCCGTCAGGAGTTGCTGAACTTCACCCGGCGTGAGCCGCCTGAACTTGCGGCCGGTGCGCGCCCGTTCGAGCACGGCCACTTCCAATCCTTCAGGGTTGAGCTTCTGATTGGCCGTCTGTTCCAGGGCAGACACGCAGAAACTCAGCGCGGCTTTGAGAGTCGGAGGAGGACCGGTCACCTTGTCCTTCATCGCCGCCAACACCGCCTCCGACCGGCCGCCGATGACGGCGACAGTCTTTTCATCGATGATGCTGCCGTCGAATGAAATGCGATAAATTTCATTCGCATGACTGTTCAGCCCCACCTGGACCACGAGAATCTCCACTTCAAGCGGCTTCATTTCTTGGCTGAAGATGGTACCGAGACTTTGCGAATAACCGTTGGCCAGCGAGCGAGCCGTGACATCTTCCCGGCTGTACATGAATCCCTTCAGATCGGCATGGCGGATGCCGGCCTTTCGGAGATTCTCAAACTCGCTGTACTTCCCGGCCCCGGCAAACGCGATACAGTCATACACTTCGGAAATTTTATGGAGCGACGCGCTGGGATTATCCGCGGTGAACAACACCCCGTCCGCATATTCCATGGCAATGCTTGAACGACCCTTGGCGATGCCCTTTTTGGCATACTCCGCCTTGTCCTGCATCATCTGCTCGGGAGACACGTAGTAGGGCATCGGCATCGTTACGTCTCCTTCGAGCGACGGGCGGCTAACAACACGTCATAGACTGCGCGGATCTTGTCGTTCGGCACATCCGTGATCCCCTGCGAGGTCACAAACTTGGCGGTCGGATAAATCCCCCGCACCAGATCGGGACCACCGGTCCCCACATCATCGTCGGCGGCATTGTAGAGCGACATCAGCGCGAGCTTGAGGGCCTCTGCTTCCGGAAGTTGGCGCTGAAAATGTTCGCGCATGGTGTTCCGCGCGTCTTTTCCGCCTGACCCGATCGCATGATAATCCGACTCTTCATACCGTCCGCCGGTGATATCATATTTGAAGATGCGCCCTTCACCTCGCTTGAGATCATAGCCTACGTAAAGCGGCATCACGACGAGTCCTTGAAACACCATGGGCAAATTCGCCTTCACCATCTGGCCGAGCTTATTGGCCTTCCCTTCGCATGACAGCGACATCCCCTCCAACTTTTCGTAATGCTCTAACTCGGTCTGAAACAGTTTTGCCATCTCGATGCAGGGCCCGGCTGCACCGGCGATAGCCATGGCCGAATGTTCATCGATCTTGAATACTTTCTCGATCCGGCGGTCGGCGATTTGAAATCCCTCCGTCGCCCGGCGATCACCGGCAATCACCACGCCCTGCTGAAACTTAATGGCCAGCACCGTCGTGGCCTGCGGAACCGTCAAAGCGCCGCCCCCTCGTGATGATTCCTGGGTACCGGGGAACACACCGCCGCTGTTTCCTCCCAGCGTCAGTCCGGGATATTGCTTGGAGATAAAATCGAAGAAACTCGACTCATCGTGGTTCGGCAAAAAGGGAAGATTCATGTTTGACGCGTGACGCGGCTCCCTGGTTTAGGATTTCAACTTGGCTACTAACGCTTCGGCTGTCAGGCAACTCTCCAGCAGCGCACCGGTCATGGCTTCCGTGCCTCGGCTCGGATCCATCAACGGGATCCGCGTGATAGTCGGATTTCCGAAATCGAACAGGACCGATGTCCAGCTAACTCCATAGAGCGAGGCGGCAAACTTGGCTGCGCAGCGCCCGCGGAAATAGGCACGTGTCCCCGGAGGCGGCATGGTTTCCGCACGCACAATCTCTGCTTCGCTGACAATGCGCTTGATCATGTTCCCTCTCTCAAGCGTATAGAAAAGCCCCTTGTCAGGCCGCACATCATGATACTGAAGATCCATGAGCTTGGCTCGCGGATCGGTCCACCCGCAGCCCTTCCGATCCAGGTAGGACTCGATCATATGGCGCTTGGCAACCCAGTCTAACTCATCGACCAGCAGCCGCGGATCTTTCTCCAAACAATCCAGGACATGCTCCCATCGGCGCAAAACGTCCTGCATAATCTCAGAGGTCGGATGGTTCGCGTAATACGCCTTCGCAGCACTCCAATAGGCACGCTGAATCGCCAATGCCGTCGTCGGTCGTCCGCTTGCGAGCTTCAGGGACTGCTTCATATCCAGATCGCGCGACACTTGCTTGATCGCGCGAACCGGTTCGTCCAGCTCAATCTGCGGAAGATCTGCACCCGCTTCCAGCAATTCCAGCACCATGCTCAAGGTTCCCACCTTCAGATAGGTGGAGAGTTCGGCCATGTTGGCATCGCCCACGATCACATGCAGGCGCCGATACCTGCTGTACTCGGCATGCGGTTCGTCCCGCGTATTGATGATGGGCCGCTTGACCATCGTGTTGAGATCGGCCAGGCATTCGAAAAAGTCGGCACGCTGGGAGATCTGATACTCGGCGGGACTCGTCTGATTCTCGGCGCCGACCTTCCCGGCTCCAGCCACAATCAACCGTGTCACGAAAAACGGCGCCAGCACGCGGAGTATTTGGTCGAACGGAACGGCCCGGGCGACGAGATAGTTCTCGTGATACCCGTAGCTGTTTCCTTTTCCGTCGGAATTATTCTTATAGACGACGCATTGTTCGCGCCCGCGCGCGCGGGTCAATTCAGTTAGACTCTTGGCAAGAATCCGTTCCCCGATGCGCTCAAAGGCCACCACTTCCCTGGGGTTCGAGCATTCCGGAATGGAATATTCGGGGTGCGCTCCGTCGACATAGAGCCGGCCGCCGTTCGCCAAGACCTTATTCAGCTGGCGATTGTACTCAGGGTTGGGGCGTTCTCGCTCTCCCTCCACCTCGAAGCCCCGCGCGTCCAAGAGGGGATTTTCGTTTTCATAGTCCCAGATGGCGTTGGGAGCCGGCAACCCGGGATAGTGCCCGATCACCGCGATCGACCCGGCCACAGGATCCGATAGTGCCGCATCCTTGGCTGCAATGCCGAACTCGGTTTCCGTGCCGATCACGCGGGAGAAATTCGTCGACGGCTGGTCTTGCATAGAGTGATGAAACGACTAGAGATAATGGCCCGTGGTCACGGTTTCAATCTGGCGGGACTCCGCCGGCCCGCCGCTGATCGTGCGAAGATGGACGATTTTTTCGCCCTTCTTGCCGGCCACCTTCGCCCAGTCGTCCGGATTGGTGGTATTCGGCAGGTCTTCATGCTCCTTAAACTCTTCACGAATGGCCCGGATCAGATCCTCCGAACGGAGCCCGACCCCTTCCTTCGCAATGGCCCGCTTCACCGCGTATTTCTTGGCGCGGGAGACAATGCCCTCAATCAACGCACCGCTGGCGAAATCTTTGAAGTAGAGGACTTCCTTCTCCCCGTTGGCATAGGTCACTTCAATGAACTTATTCTCCTCGGAGGCCGCATACATCGCATCAACGGTGAGCGTCGTCAGTTTTTCAACCAGCGCTTTCCGATCGCCGCCATGCTGCGCCAACTCCTCCGGCGCAAACGGCAATTCCGTGGAGACGTATTTCGAGAAAATATCCCGCGCCGCTACGGCATCCGGACGGCCGACTTTGACTTTGACGTCAAGCCGCCCCGCGCGCAGCACCGCCGGATCGATAAGATCCTGCCGATTGCTGGCCCCGATCACGATGACGTTCCGCAAACGTTCCATCCCGTCAATCTCTGAGAGAAACTGCGGCACAATTGTCGACTCGATGTCGGAAGAAATCCCCGTGCCGCGCGTACGGAACAGGGCGTCCATTTCATCGAAGAACACAATAACCGGATTGCCCTCCGCAGCCTGTTCCTTCGCCTTTTTGAAGACTTCACGCACCTGCCGTTCCGACTCACCGACATATTTATTCAGCAGCTCCGGGCCCTTCACATGCAGAAAGTAGCTCCGGATTTGCCTTCCCGTGAGATGGCCCAGCTTTTTGGCAATCGAATTGGCCACGGCCTTGGCAATCAAGGTCTTTCCGCAACCGGGAGGGCCATAGAGCAACACGCCTTTGGGAGCGCTCAGCTTAAACTCCGCGAACAGTTCAGCATGGAGGAACGGTAACTCCACGGCATCGCGCACATGCTCCAGTTCCTTCTGAAGCCCCCCGATATGCTCGTAGTCGACATCCGGCACTTCTTCGAGCACCAAATCTTCGGCTTCAGACTTCGGCAGTTTTTCGATGACATAACCGGAACGAGCATCGTACAGCAGATGATCACCGACGCTGAGCCGCTCAGCTAAAAGCGGATCAGCGAGCTCCGCGACCTTTTCCTCATCAAAATGCAGGGTGACGAGGGCGCGGCCGCCCTCCAAGACGTCTTTCAACCGCACGACCTCGCCTTGCACATCGAAGCCCTTCGCCTCAATGACATTCAGCGCTTCGTTCAACACCACTTCCTGCCCGCGGCGCAGCTCCTTGCTGTTGATCGCAGGAAGCAGGCTGACCTTCATCTTCCGGCCAGACACGAACACGTTCGCCGTGCCGTCAGGATTCATCGATGAATAGATCGCGTAGGAGGAGGGCGGGGCCGTCAGCTTCTCGATCTCTGCGCGCAACGCTTCGATCTGAGCCTTGGCTTCCTGCAACGTCGCAACGAGCTTATCGTTCTGTTTGGTGGCGTGGTCGAGTTGGTAGCGGGATTGATACAGCCGACGGATTTCTTCTTCCATCGACTGAATTTGAACGCGAAGTTTGTCGACTTCGCGGGCATGGTCGTCGTTTTTTGAAATCACGTCCGCTTTCCCCTCTGACAACCGCTTCGTGATTTGCTTCACGGAATCTCGGAGGGACCGGATTCGGCTCGAACCGCTCTTCTTCTCTGCCATGTGCCTACTCGCCGTAACGCTAGGACACCGCGCGTAACCGCATCTTCAAGCCAGTGAACGGATTCTAACACCCGACCTGGGGGTGGTCAACTACACGAGTTCAACGTGCATGCGAGTCATCGCGCAAATCAGGCGGCCACGCGGTACGAACTGCCGACTGCATATCGGCGGTTGCTTTTCCGACATCCTCCCGACCGAGAATTCCACCGATCATCGCCACGCCGAATGCCCCTGCACCACGCACTGATTCGATTCGTTCGCGAGTGATGCCGCCGATGGCGAACACCGGCACCGATGAATGGCGGCAGGCGTCAGCCAGCACCGCTAGTCCCAGAGAATCGCCGAACTCCCGCTTCGATGGCGTCTCAAAGATCGGGCCGAGGATCACGTAGTCGGCCCCGTCATCGCCGGCCTGTTGCGCTTCTGTGACGGAATGCGCTGACCGGCCGATGAGCCGATGCTGGCCCACGACTCGGCGCGCAACCAAAACTGGAAGACTGCTGGCGCGAAGGTGGACCCCGTCGAGATCCAATGCCACCGCCATATCGACACGATCATTAATGATCAACGGAACGGCACGATCCCGCGTCATCCCGTGAATCTGCCGGGCTAATGACAAGAGCTGTTGGGTCGGAAGATCACGCTCGCGCAACTGGATTGCCTGCACACCGGCATCCACCGACTCCCGGAGGACGCTCTCAAGCGAGCGTCCGTGAACCAGCGAGCGATCTGTGACGAGAAGTAGATGGAAATCAACAGGCGGCATGTGACAATCAGCAGATCACCAGAACGATCTGACCAGTGCGACCGAAAGCCAGACTTACTCTGGACTCATTCCGCCAACACAGCACGAGACCCTCAATTAGAGCATGCCTTCGATAGGACTGCTCGCGGTCGCGTACAACTTTCTCGGAATACGCCCGGCCTTGTAGGCCAACCGGCCGGCATAGACCGCATACTTCATAGCTTCTGCCATGACGATCGGATGCTGTGCCCCTGCAATCGCCGTGTTCATCAACACCGCATCGGCGCCGTACTCCATAGCCAGCGCGGCATCAGAGGCCGTTCCCACTCCGGCATCAACAATAATAGGAACCTTCACGGTCTCCATGATGATCTTGAGGTTGTACGGGTTGCGAATCCCCAGACCGGACCCGATGGGCGCCGCCAGCGGCATCACCGCGGGACAACCGATGTCGACCAGCTTTTTCGCAACAATAGGATCATCATTCGTGTACGGCAATACGATGAACCCTTCCTTGATCAGAATCTTGGCGGCCTCAATGAGCCCCGCGGTATCCGGGAACAGCGTCCGTTCATCACCGAGTACTTCCAACTTCACGAGATCGGAGATGCCGGCGGCCCGCGCGAGCCGTGCGTACCGCACCGCGTCCTCCACCGTGTAACAACCGGCCGTGTTCGGAAGAATTGTGTACTTCTTCGGATCGATGTAGTCGAGGAGATTCTCCTTCGAACGGTCAGTGATATTCACGCGCCGGACCGCCACTGTCACCACATCGGCGCCGGATGCCTCGATCGCTTTTTTCGTCTCGGCAAAATCTTTATACTTTCCCGTCCCCACCCACAGCCGTGACCGGAATTCATGACCGGCAATCGTCAATCTATCGTTCGCGTCCATCCGATTCTCCTTTGGTCTCACATCCACCGCCGATAAACCCGAGAATTTCGACCCGGTCTCCCTCGCGGAGCTTCCGCTGGCCAAAATCCTTCCGGTCGAGAATTTCAAGATTCAACTCTACGGCCACGCGCTCCGTCTCAATTGCCAGATCCCTCAATAGATCGGCAACCGTCCCGCCGTCCTGCCATCCGCGCGGCTCCCCATTCACCTGGATTTGAATCTCGTTGGCCATGACGATCATCCTATGGGAGCACAATTCTGGTTGTCAATTAGCTCTCCCTCTTGTCTCTAGAGGGGCATCCCCCGCACAATGCGGGTCCGTCGATAGCCGGAGTGAACTGACATGCCTACGCAAAACGAACGAGTCGCACAAGTTTTTCAATCGATCGCCACACTATTAGCCTCCCAACGGGCCAATCCCTATCGCATTAGAGCCTATCGTCGTGCTGCCGATTCGATTCTGGCACTGGAGGAAGATGTCGCGCTCGTGGCACAGCGTCAGGAGCTTGAAGACATCGACGGAATCGGGAAAGATTTGGCGGGAAAGATCAGGGAATTTCTGGAGACCGGAACGATCCGCACGTATGAAGAACTGAAGACACCCTTGCCGCCCGAGGTAAAGAGCTGGGCGCGGCTGCCGGGGCTCCACGATTCACTGGTGAGCTATCTCTACGCCAGGCTGGGAATCCGAACGCTGGATGACCTGGAGCAATTGGTCTCATCCCACCTTCTCCGCACCGTACCAGGATTTACCGGATCAGAGGATGCATTGCTCCAGGCCATTCGACAGCAGAAATCGTCTCCTCCGAGCTAGGAGACTTTCATTTCTTTAAAAATCTTCCAGGTCTTCAGCAACTCCACCGCCTTCTGCAATTGCGCATCCTGCTCAAGGGCCGGATCACCGGCACTATCGACTGAAGGTGTTTGAGGGGCTGCACCATTCTTGGTTGCCGCGTCCTCCGGTGCCTTCCCGTTCGAATGCGGTGCCGCATCCTTCTCTTTTCCCTGGGAGGGCTTCACGGCCTTTGCGTCCGGCGACTGCTCGGCAGGCTTGGCGTCTTTTGCCGGAGCCGGGGTCGGCAGCTTGACGACAATATCAGGAGTAATGCCCGTAGACTGGATCGATCGTCCCTTGGGCGTATAGTACTTCGCCGTGGTGAGTCGAAGCCCTGACCCGTCACCGAGCGGAAGGATGGTCTGGACCGATCCCTTCCCGAACGAGGTGGTGCCGACAATCACTGCACGCCCCCAGTCTTGCAGCGCTCCGGCAACGATCTCCGACGCACTCGCCGACCCTTCATTCACGAGAATGATCATCGGAAGCTCGTCCATTTGATCTTTGGACTTCGCCAGCCATTCATCCTTCTTGCCTTCGCGATTCTTGGTGAACACAACGAGCTTCCCGTTGGGGAGAAACTGCTCGGACACATCGACCGCCGCCGTCAGCAATCCGCCGGGATTGTTCCGGAGATCCAGAATGGCCCCTTGGACTTTCTGCTCGCGGAACTGCTTGATGGCTTTCGCGAGATCGCGTCCCGTCGCTTCCTGAAACTGTGTCAGCCGAACATAGCCCAGGTTGTCGATGATCTTCGACTTGACGCTTTCGATCTTGATGGTATCCCGCATCAGCGTAAACTGCAGCGGATCCGGCGTCCCCTCACGTTGAATGGTCAGGTTCACCTTGGTCCCCTTCGGTCCGCGCATTTTCTGGACCGCATCCATCAACGTAAGATCCTTGGTCGTCTCATCATTGACCTTCACGATGAAGTCTCCGGCTTTGATTCCTGCCCGCTGGGCCGGAGTCCCTTCGATCGGTGCGATCACGGCCAACCGATTTTCCTTCACGCCAATCTGAATGCCAACGCCGCCGAATTCGCCCTTGGTCTCCACCTGCATCTCTTTGTACATCTCGGGCGTCATATAGGCGGAGTGGGGGTCGAGCGTTGACAGCATGCCGCGGATGGCCCCTTGCACCAATTCTTTGGTTTTCGTTTCATCCACGTAATGCCGCTGAACCTGATTGAGCACCTCCGAAAAAGTCTTGAGCTCCTCGTACGTTTCCGTCGCATGGCCGGTTCGCTCCCAGCCCTTGCCGATCAGGACTCCACACACGATAGCCACAACCATCATCGGCCCGACGACCCAAGACTTCCCTCGCGGCTGCTGTTCCATAAAGCGTCTATCCTTTCCGTCCAAATGCCCGAACCCTGTCACCAATCAAGTCCGTTTCCAGACCATGTTTTCTATCGCTTTGCCAACCACAGCATCGGGTCAACGGCATCGGACCCTTCACGTAGCTCAAAGTATAATGTATTTTCGCCGATCATGCCCGTATCTCCGGTTTCTCCGATCGCCTGCCCTTCCGTGACACGCTCCCCGACTTTTGCCAAAATCCTCGAGGCATGGGCATAGAGCGAGAAAAACCCGTTCGTATGATCCATGATTATAACCAGTCCGTACCCTTTCAACCAGTCGGCATAGACTACGGTTCCCGGCATGACGGAATGGATAAAACTCCCCTCCACCGTTCTGATTTCGATACCCTTTCGCTGCACATAGGTATTGAACGTCGGATGTTTTTGCCGGCCGAAGAAGGACACGACTTGCCCGTCCGCCGGCCAGGGTAACGCGCCCTTAGTCCCGCGCGGAACCGCCGGCGCGGTCGGCGGCCGCATGGCCATGGCCTTCCGGCGCGTCTCCAATTCATGCAGGAGGCTATCCACCCGCGAGGCAGACCGTTCAAGCTCTTCGGCCGCCCGGCTGAACGATTCTTTCTCCTGCGTGATCTTGGTGAAATATACCTTCTTCTCTTTCTGCAGAGACCGGATATCAGAAAGTTTCTTCTCTGTCGCGTCCTTATACGCCAACATTCCTGCACGAGCTTCCGCCCGTTGCCGCTCCGCCTGCTCCATCCGCCCGACATCGGCGCGGAACGTCCCCATCAGGTCAAAGTCTTTTTGAGAAACCGCCGAGAGATACTGCAATCGTCGTTGGAAGTCACCATAGGAATCCGCCGACAACAATGTCTTCACATAGCCGGCCCGGCCCTCCATGTACTGCACACGGAGCCGAGCGAGAATGGCATCGCGACGCTCTTGGATGCTAGCTCGTATCGCCCCAAGCTGTTCGGAGATCGAGTCGATCTCACGATCCTTCTTCCGGAGCTTCTTGTTAATTTCCTGATGTTCCTGGCGGGTCCGCACCAATCGTTCATCAAGCGTTTGAATCCCCTGAAGCACGGACTCCCGCTTTTTCTCCGCTTCATCCGCTCGTTTGCGTTTCTCCTCGATTTTATCTTTCAACTGTTCCAGCGTTTTCCGTTCACGCTCAATCTTCTCAGAAATCGGATCACCGGCGGCCAAGGCAGAACCCGCGACACCCGCATACACCACAAGGCACCCAACGGCCATGAACGTGAGATGCCCCCTCATGCCCGCCCATCTCCAAACCGCCTGAGCGACACAAAACTCCCGGCAAACCCAAGACCGATCCCGACCAGAACCAGCGCCAGACAGACTGAGAAAGGGAAAAAAGTAATCATGTGTTCGATACCGCTCAATCGGCCGGTTGAACTGATCTGTTGGCGAAACAGCTCGAACCCGCCCTTCAGAATCAGCAATGACAATGCACTTCCGCAGGCGCCCAGCACCGCGCCTTCAAGCAGATACGGAATGCGGATGAACCATCTGGTGGCGCCGATCAGCCGTAAGATCTCCACTTCTTCCCGCCGTGAAAACAGCGTCAGCCTGATGGTATTTCCGATAATCGTCACCGCGGCAGTCGAGAGAATCACCCCGACACCAATCGCAATCAGCTCGATATATCGAATGAGCCCTGCCAACGCGTCAATCCATTCTTGATTGTAATCGACCTTCGCCACACCCCCTATCGTGCGGACCCGCTCCGTCCATCGCTTCACCGCATCTGGGGATCGAAATTGGGAAGCCAGCGTCACCACAAACGAGGCCGGGAGCGGATTTTGCCCCAACCCTTCAAGCAGATGGGAATCTTCGGGAAACTGGGCGCGAAACTCACCCAACGCCTGTTCCTTTGAGATAAACACCATGGCTGCCACCATCCGATCCGCCTTCAGTCGACCTTCCAGTTCGACCACGGCTTCCCGGGTGAGCTGATCCTCCAGATAGACCATGATCTTGATATCTTCTTGGAGCCAGCCCGCGGCGCTCCGCAGATTCACATAGAGCAGCAGGAAAATCCCGACACAGGACAGCGTAAAAGCCGTCGTCAGAATCGCCACGACCGTTGTCGTGCGATTCGCTCGCATATTGGCCCAGGCTTCACGGAGCAGATAGAACAATCGTCTCATACGCCCACCTGCACGGCATGAGCGGGAACCCGAACCATGACACCTTCCTGAAGAACAATTACACGACGGTTAATCTGCGCCATGACCTGCGGGTCATGGGTGGCAACAATGACCGTCGTGCCGCGCGCATTGATGAGCTTAAACAGCTCAATGATCTCCGCCGTTCGCTCGGGATCCAGATTGCCCGTCGGCTCATCGGCGAGCAGCACGATCGGCCCATTCACAATCGCCCGGGCAATGCAGACGCGCTGTTGCTCGCCGGCGGACAAGCCGGTTGGAAACTGATCTTTCTTGTGGTCGACTCCGACCGCCCGCAACGCCTCTGTCACCTTTCGGCGAATATCGACCGACGACGCCCCCTGAACAATCAATGGCAACGCAACATTTTCAAAGACCGACTTCTTCGACAACAGCCGAAAATCTTGAAAAACCGTCCCGACCTTTCGGCGAAGGAAGGGAACCTCTGACCTTTTCAGCTTCGTGACATTCTTTCCCTGGACAAAGATTTGCCCTTCGTCCGGAATCTCGGCAGCAATCAGCATACGCAGCAACGTCGACTTCCCGGCGCCGCTCGGCCCCATCAGCAAGACAAACTCCCCCTTCTCGATATCGAGTGTGAGATCGGAGAGCGCCGGACGGCGATCATACGTTTTCGAAACGTGAATCAGTTGAATCATCGCATCCATGACTACCTGCCTAGGGAATACCGCTACCAGCCCGCTTGATCCGGCACATCGAAGGCATGCTCGATATGTTCAATCTGAAAGGAGGACTCCGCATCCCCCTGCACTAAGATCACATCGAATCGACAGACTCGATCACTCAAATGACGCCGGGCAAGGTACTGTCCGGCCAACCGGATCAACTTGGCTTGTTTCCGCCGATCTACCGCCAGGAGCGCACCGCCGAACGCTCCGGTGGTTCGTGCTTTGACTTCAACAAACACCAGAACGCCATGATCCTCGGCCACCAGGTCGAGTTCGCCAATCGTAGTTCGAAGGTTCCGCTCCAGAATCGCATAGCCCTTCCGGCGCAAAAACTGTTCGGCGCTAGACTCACTCTCCTGACCAAATTGATGGCGAGGATCGCGCGTCGTCACCGGCGGTTTCATGCTCGAAGCGCCTCGAAGGCAGGCCTGCTCAACGCCGCCGACACAGGCGCAAAGGTTCGTCGATGGATCGGGGATGGGCCATACTCAGCCAGACGAGCTAGGTGTTCCTCTGTGCCATACCCTTTATGTGACAGGAAATTATACTGCGGGTAGGCCACATGGAACTGAGCCATCACCCGATCCCGCGTGACTTTGGCCACAATCGACGCCGCCGCGATGGACAATGACAAGGCGTCGCCTTTAATGATCGGACGAATGGGCATCGCCACTCCCGCAAGCGCCACCGCGTCGATCAGTACATAATCAGGAGCGGGTGAGAGTTCGGCTAGCGCCCGGCGCATCGCCAGCTTGGTGGCCTCAAGAATATTGATCCGGTCGATCTCTTCCGCCGTCGATGACCCGACGCCGACACAGACGGCCCGATCCATAATCTCGGCATACAGCCGATCGCGCTCAGATACGGATAGTTGCTTGGAGTCGTCCACCCCGATCAGGCGACAACGAACGTGAAGAATAACGGCCGCGGCGACGACCGGGCCAGCCAGGGGGCCCCGGCCGGCTTCGTCGACACCGGCGATGCGGCGATACCCGCACCGCCGGGCCTCTTGCTCAAATTCCTCGGTAGGTCCCAACCGGCATGCCCTCCGACTTGCGAGACCGACTCAGAGGTATGGGCGAGGCTGAATGACGGCCACCCGATCAGGCACTTAGGCCTTGGCAGCCGCCGTCGCTTTTGCAGCTGCTGAGGCCTTCCCCTCACCCACAAACTCGCGCTCTTCAACCTTAGCAAACTTGCCCTTCTTGGACCGGAGATAGTAGAGCTTCGCTCGACGCACACGGCCCTGACGCACCACATCCACCTTGGTCACAATCGGCGAGTGCACCGGGAAAATTCTCTCGACACCGACGCCATAGGAGACCTTACGAACGGTAAAAGTTTCCGTATTCAAGGTTCCTTTACGAGCGATCACCGCGCCCTCGTATACCTGAATACGTTCCTTTTCACCCTCCACGACTTTCACGTGGACCCGCACCGTATCGCCCACTTCAAACTTAGGCGGCGTGGCTTTGGTGAATGACTGCTGAAGACGTTCTAACCGATTCATGATGCTCTCCCTTTCCTTCCATCAAACGGGCGTTGAGACAACGCCCTCGCTAATAATCTCACTCAGTAACCGTTGATCTTCACGACTCAAACTGCGATCCCGGATGAGGTCCGGACGCCGCGCATAGGTGCTGCGCAACGCCTGCTTCCGGCGCCAGAGACGAATGGCTTCGTGATGCCCGGAGAGCAGCACGTCGGGAACCCCCATGCCTCGCACATCGGCAGGCCTGGTATAGTGCGGGTATTCCAGGAGTGAGTCCGAAAAGGACTCTTCGACCACAGACTCCGGATCACCCAAGACTCCCGGGACCAATCGAGTGGCGGCATCAATCAAAACCAAGGCCGGCAATTCGCCTCCGGTCAAAATATAGTCGCCGACCGAAACCTCTTCCGGCCGGAGCGCTTCGCGAACCCGTTCATCAACCCCTTCATAATGTCCACACAGAATGACGATCCGACGCGGCTCTGCGGCCAAGTCTTTCGCATATTCCTGCGTGAAGGTTCGCCCCTGGGGCGAGGGAAACATCAAGCGGATCTCCTCCCCACAAGACTGGGCCTGGGCACGCAACGCATCCACCGCGCGCAGAATCGGCTCCGCCTTCATCACCATCCCCGCCCCGCCGCCATAGGGGACATCGTCCGCAACCTTGTGGCGATCCATTGTATAGTCGCGAAGGTTATGGACCTGGACGGTGAGCAGTCCCTTCTCCTGCGCGCGCTTGAGCATGCTATGCCCCACCGCCTGCAGAATCATCTCGGGAAACAATGTCAGAACGTCGATGCGCAACACGTCACGCTCCCAACCCTTCGATCATGTGCACGGTCATCACCCGCTGCTGTAAATCAACGGCCACAACCAAATCTCGCGCTGCGGGGATGAGCGTTTCCTTGCTCCCGTCCTGCACCACAAACACATGATTGCCGCTTAATTCCCAGATGTCGGTCAACGTCCCGATTCCGTTCCCCTGCTCATCCTGCACACGCAAACCAATGAGATCGCATTCATAGTACTGCCCCTGCGGCAACGGGGGCGCGCTGCCTTTCGGGATTTGAATCAACCCGCCGCGCCACAGCCCTGCTGCCTCGGGAGAAGTCAGACCCTCCAGCGCGAGAATATACCCTTGCCCCGCAGGCCGGATATGCGTCACCCGCGTGTCCCAGGTCTTTCCATTGGTCCCCAGGAGACTCACGGCCCCCAATGACTCCAATCGACCGGGCACATCGCTGAGCGAACGGACTTTCACCTCGCCCCTGACGCCGAACGACCGTTCGATCCGCCCTACTGTTACCAACTCGACCGGTTCGGCCACCATGGTGCGCTATGCCTTTTTCTTTGCCGCTTTCTCTGCTTCGAACTGCTTCCAGAGACCGGACCGCCGCAACAAGGTGCGCACGGTCACCGAGGGCTGAGCGCCATGATGCAACCAGGTCAACACCCGATCCTGCTTCACTTCTGGAAGGCCTTGTTCCTTGAGCGGGTCGAAAATGCCGAGAATTTCCAGAAACCGCCCGTCGCGGGCCTTCCGGGAATCCGCCGCTACCAGCCGATACATCGGTCGTTTATGTCTGCCTGTCCGAGCCAATCTGAGATGAACTGCCACGACTGTCCTCCTTTGAAAAACCGTCCAACACGGTCAGTGAATGAGTCTCGCTACATGGAGCGCATGAGTTGGGCGAGTTGTCGCCGCCCCCCTGTCCCCGTCATTGCCTTTGCCAACTTCTTCGCCGACAAGAACTGCTTGATTAGGCGATTCACTTCCTGCACGCTCGCGCCGCTGCCGCGAGCAATCCGCTTTTTCCGGCTGCCGTTGATGATGGTATGGTCACGCCGCTCACGGGTCGTCATCGAGTCGATCATCGCCGTGACCCGCTTCATCTCGCGCTCCGGCTTGTCCCCCTCGATCACACTTTTCAACTTCTGTCCGCCCGGCAACATGCCGAGAATCTGTTCCAGCGAACCCAACTTGTTCATCTGGGCCATCTGCTTGCGAAAATCCTCAAGCGTAAAACTGTTGCTGGTCAGGCGCTGCTGCGCCTCTTCGGCCTGCTCTTGCGTAAACGTCGCTTGCGCCTTCTCGATCAGCGAAAGGACATCGCCCATCCCGAGAATTCTAGAGGCCATCCGATCAGGATGAAAGACCTCCAGCGCATCCAGTTTTTCGCCCATGCCGAGAAACTTAATCGGCTTGCCGGTGACCGCGCGGATGGATAACACTGCTCCGCCGCGGGCGTCGCCTTCGACCTTCGTCAGGATGACCCCGGTGAGCCCCACCTTCTGATCAAACTGGGTAGCCATCGTGACGGCATCCTGGCCCGTCATGGCATCGGCGACCAGCAAAATCTCATGCGGCGTCACCGCCGTCTTCACGGCGACCAACTCCCCCATCAACTCATCATCAATGTGCAGACGTCCGCCGGTATCGAGGACGACCAGATCAAACCCCTGTTCGCGTCCACGCTCGACCCCGGCCTGACAGATCCGTACGACATCCGCCTGAGTAGCTTGCGCATTGTCGACCCGGTGAACGTCAATCCCGAGGTCACGGCCAAGACTGCTCAGCTGCTCACCCGCCGCAGGCCGGCGCGGATCGGCTGCAACTAAGAGCACCCGCTTCCCCTGGCCTTTGAAAAGCCGCGCCAGTTTTCCGCAGGTCGTGGTCTTTCCGGCGCCTTGCAACCCGACCATCATCACCACGGTGGGCGGCTGAGAATGGAGGGCCAAGCCCGCCTTCTCCCGGCCCATCATGTCACAGAGTTCATCCCACACCACCTTGACGACCTGATGCCCAGGGGTCAGGCTTTGCAGCACTTCCTGTCCGACGGCTTTGACGCGAACCCGTTCGATGAAATCCTTGACGATCTTGAAGTTCACGTCGGCTTCAAGCAAAGCCAGCCGGACTTCCTTCAAGGCCTCGCCGATATTCTGCTCCGTCAGCACACCTTGCCCGCGAAGCTTCTTCAGGATTTTCTCGAATTTATCGCTCAGCGCGTCCAGCATGGGGCCCCAAAGAAAAAGGCAATCGAAGTCTTACCCAAGTTCTCCGATCGCCTCGTAAAATCTAGAGAAAGAGCATCGGGCAGTGTATAGAAACCGGTCCGGCGAAGTCAAGAGATCGCGAAGCCTTCGGATTTGTTGACAGACCCTACACCTTCCGATATGGTGCCCTCAATTGACGTCGGTCGAACCTACATCAGGGAGCGTACACAGCGCGTGAGAAAATCACCCTGGGTTCTTCTTATCTTTGTGCTCATCGGCGGTCTACTCGGCGGAATTCTTGGAGAAATTCTGCATGTCATGGCACCACAGGGTAACATTCAGAGCATCTTCTCCACGCATTTTACCCCTGGAATCAGCCCTCCCCTCACAATAGACCTGGTGCTCCTCAAATTCACGATCGGATTCAGCATCAAGGTCAACTTACTGAGCATCCTCGGTATGTTTATCGGGGTCTACCTGTACAAGCACGTTTAAGCCTTCAGATCCAAATCTTTCAGCCTCAACGCCCTGATCTGATTGCGCAATTCTGCCGCGCGCTCAAAAGCCAGCTCCTTCGCTGCCGCCTTCATCTCGGCCTCCAGCCGAGCAATCACCTGACCGACCGATTCATTCTTGCCGTAGCTTTCCGTAGTCTCAGCAGCTAAATCGAGCTGCACGTAGTCCAGTTCCGCCACGGCATACTCCAACGCAGGAATCTCTTTCTTTATACTGGCCGGGGTAATCCCATGGGCTGAGTTATACTCAGCCTGGATCAGACGCCGGCGAGTCGTCTCAGCCATAGCGATTTTCATCGACTCGGTGATGACATCGCCATAAAACACCACGCGCCCCTCCACATTTCTTGCCGCACGCCCGGACGTTTGGATCAGGGACCGATAGGATCGCAGGTAGCCTTCCTTGTCAGCATCAAGAATAGCCACAAGGGTCACCTCGGGTAGATCCAGCCCTTCCCGCAGGAGATTGATTCCTACCAGCACGTCGAATACTCCCCGGCGCAAGTCGCGGATGATCTCCGCCCGTTCAAGCGTTTTGATATCGGAATGGAGGTACCGCACCTTCAACCCCAACTCGTGATAGTACTCGCTGAGATCTTCCGCCATCCGCTTTGTGAGGGTCGTCACTAAGACACGACCGCCTTTGGCCACTTCCTTTCTCACTTCTCCTAAGAGATGATCCACTTGGCCCTTCGCCGGTTGCACCTCAATACAGGGATCCATCAATCCGGTTGGCCGAATAATCTGCTCAACCACCGCTCCCGCCGCGTGCTCGAGCTCATAGCTCCCCAGCGTCGCCGACACATAGATCACCTGGTTCAGGATCCGTTCGAACTCCTCAAACTTGAGCGGCCGGTTATCAATGGCCGAGGGCAATCGGAAACCGTAGTCCACCAGCGTTCGCTTCCGTGAATAGTCGCCCGCATACATCCCGCCCACCTGCGAGACCGTGGCATGCGACTCATCGATGATCATGAGAAAGTCTTTGGGGAAGTAGTCGATCAGCGTAGGAGGGGCCTCGCCCTGGGCCCGTCCGCTCAGATGGCGGGAATAGTTTTCGATGCCGTGGCAGTACCCCATGGCACGGATCATTTCGAGATCAAACTTCGTCCGCTGGGCGATGCGCTGCGCTTCGACCAGCTGCTTATGCTTCTGAAAATAGAGCACGCGCTCATCGAGCTCTTCCTCAATCCCCGTGATCGCCCGCTCGTACCGATCCGGCGCAATCAAGTAGTGGGTATTGGGATAGATCGGCACTTTGGGCAATTTCCCCAGCGATTTCCCGGTCAACGGATCGATCTCGTGGATCGCATCGATCACATCGCCGAACAGTTCGATTCGAACCGAGACCGCATCGCTGGCAGCCGGGAAAATTTCGATGACATCCCCGCGCGCACGGAACGTCCCGCGATGGAAATCGACATCGTTCCGCGCATATTGGATCTCGACGAGTTTCGCCAAAATCTTCTCCCGCCGAATCTCCATTCCCACTTCGAGATACAACAGCATGCCATGGTAGATCTCCGGCGAACCCAGGCCGTAAATGCACGAGACCGACGACACGATGATCACATCGTTCCGCTCCAGCAACGAGCGGGTAGCCGAGTGGCGCATCTGATCGATCGCATCGTTAATCGACGCATCCTTGGCGATGTAGGTATCCGTCTGCGGGAGGTAGGCTTCCGGCTGATAATAGTCGTAGTAACTGATGAAGTATTCGACGGCGTTCTGCGGAAAAAACTGCTTGAACTCCTGGTACAGCTGCCCGGCCAGCGTCTTGTTATGCACAAGCACGAGCGTCGGTTTCTGAACCTGCTCGATCAGGTTCGCCATCGTAAAAGTCTTGCCTGATCCGGTTACTCCGAGAAGGGCTTGATGCTTTCTGCCGGCACGAACGCCGGCTGTCAGCTTGGCAATCGCGTCCGGTTGATGACCGCAGGGTTGAAATGGGGCTTCGAGCTTGAACGGCGGCACAGGGACCTCCGGCGGTCATCTTATCAAAGACACCGTATCTGCACGACCGGCGCAGGGAGCGAGGAATAAAAAAGGGCTGCCGGAAACTCCGGCAGCCCTTTCGCGTACTAAGGGGTCGTGACCGGTTTAGTACCGACCGCCGCCACCACCACCGAATCCGCCACGCCCACCACCG
>NEWQ02000009.1:0-65890 GCA_002869855.2 Nitrospira sp. CG24D | reverse complement strand
GAAATCGCAGGATGTTCAAAAAGTCTGCTCAGCGAGGCCGCAGCGAGCGAAGAGGCGAGGCGTGCTGAGTTCCGCACGTTGAGCCACTGAGCGCTGCGAGAACGACGCTGACAGAATTTTTCAGCATCCTGCTAGGGAATCTCGTCGAGAAGCGTCGAAGAAATCGATGGCAGAGGACCGGTTTGTCTGGGAGGGCCAGGTAAGACCAGCGGAGAGCCGCTCTGGTTGGCGCCTTGAATCAGTCCGATCGAAAGTTGTGGGCCAAACGTCATCACCGCACCGCTCCAGGCCTGACCCGTCGTCGGATTCCGAAAACTATACGTCTGCATATTGCCACCGGGCTGGTACAAATAGCCCTGGGTTCCCTGCCCATCGAGGTACAGATTACCTGGCCCGACCAAATTGAATAGCGGCCCCACACCGCCGTCGAATGACCGCACGCCGGACACCGATTGGGCCAGAGCCGGTCCGCTTTCGACAAGCGCGACACCCGTTGTCCCGATTGCCGTGAGGAGTGCACCCATGAGCAACCGTCGCGACATGTTCCTGACCTGGAGGGCGAGTTGAGTCATGACAATCTCCACGTGACCAGTATAATATGAGCCCATTCAGCCTGTCGATCAAGGAGGATTCATGAGCCCTCACTTTCGTCTCGTGCCCGGCATGTCCGGATGGAGAAGCGGTCTCGCACTGACGCTCGCGTTTCTGACGACCAGCCCCTGCTGGAGCCAAGGACCCGCCAAAACGGCAACCCCGGCTGAACGGCGCGAAACCATTTCCCTGCCTGACGCCGCCGTACGGGCATTACAAAGTAACCTGGATATCTCCATCAGCCGCCAGACGAAAGAGAGCCGGATATTCGATATCACCGTCGAGCAGGCCAAGTTCGATCCGACCTTCAGCGTGAACGGTCAATACAACCGCCAGGTCTCCCCGCTCAACCGGCCGGTCTTCGGCGGCACCGGCGGTAACCTGACTGACATTCAGACATTCGATCAGCGCAACAGTTCCGTTACCGTCGACGCCACGCAGAATCTCATTACGGGCGGTAACGTCGATTTGAACTACAGCCCTGCCCGTACCAACGTGAACCAAAACCTGGCCACCGGATTTCTGTTCAATCCGGCCTACACCGGCGGACTCGCTCTGACGTTGACCCAACCATTGTTGCGCAACGCCGGGATTGACATCAACAAAACCTTCATCAAGGTCGCACAGAATAACGCCGACGTCGAACAACACGTGTTCCGCGACCGCGTCCTGACCGTCCTCGCTACCGTCGAGCAAACCTACTGGGAACTGGTCTTTGCGAACGAAAACATGAAGGTCGCCCAGGCAGCGCTCAAGGCCGCGGAAGAATTGCTGGCGACCAACCGGGCCAAAACGAAAGCCGGCGTCATGTCGATCGTCGACGTCTTGCAGGCCGAGGCTGCCGTCGCCTCACGAGTGGAACAGGTGTTGGTGGCAGAAAAATCAATCCGGGACCAGGAAGATCAGTTGCGCCGGCTCCTCAATCCAGGCGAAGAGGATCTGCGGCAGGACGTACGCCTGACGCCGACCGATGCACCGGCTGTGGTGCTCGAACCCCTCAGCTTGCAGGAAGCCATCGACACCGCCATCGAACAGCGCCCGGAAATCGTCCAGGCCAAGAAGAACCTCGAGTCGGGCGAACTCAACAAACAATTTGCCCGCAACCAGTTGCTCCCCACCCTGTCACTTCAAGGTACCATGGGCATGGCAGGACTGGGCAAAGACTACGGCGATTCCGTCAGCAAGAACCTCAGCGGCGACTTTTACAACTTTGGCGCGGGGCTCGTCTTGAGCTATCCGCTCGGGAATCGCTCGGCGGTCAGCACGTACAACAAACGCCAGCTCGAATTCAAGAACGCCGAAGCCTCCTTGGTGAGCGTGCGCCAACAAATCATCGTGGGCGTGCGGGAAGCAGTCCGCCGCGTACAGACAGATTTCAAGCGCATCGAGACCACCCGCTCTGCCCGTATCATGGCCGAAAAGCAGTTACAGGCCGAGCAGGAGCGGCTGAAAGTCGGCTTGAGCACCACCCGTTTCGTGCTCGACTTCCAACGCGACCTCGCCACGGCCCAAGGCAACGAGCTCCGGTCGGTCGTCGATTACAACAAGTCGCTCTCCAATCTGGCGCGGCACAAAGCCACCACGCTGGATCGCTACAATCTCCAACTGCAATAGTCCTCTATGCCGACGCCTGAACCGAGCGGACTCGCGACCACGGTTCAGGCCAACGAACGGGGAGCAGCCCTGGCGCTGCTCCCGATCGCCGCCACACTCGTTTTCTACATCCTGCCCGCATCGCTGCAAGAACCGCCGCTCATGCAATTCGCTCCGCAACTGTTGGCCTATCTCGCATTCGCCCTGTGGTCGAGATGCAATGGTCCCCTGCTTCCACTTCTCGGCCTGCACCCACACGGATTGAAGTCCGGCCTCCGGTGGGGGCTCGTGATCGGCCTAGGCCTCGGTTGCCTCAACACCATCATGATTCTCAAGGCAATCCCCGCCATGGGTATCGACATCACCTTTCTCAAAGACACCCCGCATGCCCGCATCCCTCCCGCCCTCATGCTGCCCTGGGTGATCGGCGGGATCGCGCTCTTCGTTGAAGTAAACTTTCGAGGCTTTCTCCTCGGACGACTCGTCGTGCTCGAATCTGCTCTGTGGCCATCCCCCCTTCTCCGGCGCCTCTCGCCTCTGGCCCTCATCACCAGCGCCGTCGCCTTTTCCTTCGACCCCTTCATGGTCACGACATTCCACCACCTACATTGGATCGCGATCTGGGACGGTCTCGTGTGGGGGGCCGTGCGGCTCAAGACCAACAACCTCTATATCCCCGTCGTCGCCCATGCCGTCGAAGTCATGGTGATGTATAGTGCGGTGCGAGTGGCACTTGGATAGAATCGCTGCACAGGGTGCGAGGCAACCGAGAGCAGGCTATCGCAGGAGGAATGATCCGTGAACGACTGGGGCAGATATGTACTCTATTTTCTCTTAGGCGGCACCATCGTCAGCGTGTCGACTTACCTTGGCGCGCAGGGCCGCTCGTTTCTTGCGGCCTTCGCCAGCACCTTCCCCGCCATCACCGGGGCCACCTTCATCCTGATCTACCTGAACGGCGGCAACGACGCCATCGTCAGCTACGCCAAGAATCTGCTGTGGTTCGTGCCGCCCTGGACGGTCTACGTCGTCTCCATGATCGTCGGCGTCCCGCGCTTCGGCTTCTGGCCCGCGATGATCGGTTCCCTCACGCTCTATATGAGTTGCGTCGGATTGGTGCGGTTGATCATCCGGTAGGATCCGGCGGGCTTACGGCAGGACGATGCCAAAGTGCTCGTGAAGCACGCGGGCGTACGCGGCCTCACTCTCGACCACTGATTTCTCGTTCTTTCCGTTTCGCCTGATACTCAAGCTCTGATCGACCAAGGTTGTACGTCCATTTCTCGTCGGAATCGTACAGACCCGCCGCTGCATGAACAGGGAATCCCTGGAATGGGAGTGGAAATAGTTCGCGTATTGATAATCGACCGGCTGACAAGGCTGAGTCGAGAAGGAATAGAGACTATCCCACTCACCATGAATCCAAGCCTGCAACAGATACTCTCCCGATTCCCCTGAGAGGAGACGAAACCGTTCCTCCAACTGCCGGGCTTCATGCCCCACGGCCAGCGGGATGGGCTCAAGCAATCCATTCCCGCCGAAACCGACATCGACCAGCCAGGGCTCCCCGCCGACTCTCACCAGTAGGACCTGATGGCTTCTCGGATAGGGCGGCTTCGCCCCATACCACACCCGCGCGATCAGCCGCGTAACCTCAAACCCCATGGCCTCCAGGAGCAGACTGAAGAGACCATTCAGCTCAAAACAGTACCCGCCACGACGCGCGGTCACGATCTTGGCAAACAAGTCAGCCGGCTCCAGCGACACCGGAACGCCCCGATAGCCGTCCAGATTTTCAAACGGCACCGTGAACACATGGGCGAGATGAAGCGCGCGCAGCGTGTCGCGTGATGCCGCAGACTCGCCCGGATAATCAATGCGATCGAGATACGCGGAGAGATCCATAACCACCTATGCAAAATGAACCGAGCTGAAACGATTATAGGCAGGATCTGATGACAGATCTATCACAGCTCGACATACAGAATGTGGTCTGCGAGAAGTAACGGAGTTAGACGGAAGCAGGGAAATGCAACCGGTTCATTTCGTTGAGCGTCGAGATCATCTGATTCAGGGCGTGGGTGACGGTGCGGCTGGCTTCCTGGGAGGGGCTGTTAGTGCCGGCCCAGATATCAGGTGGGTTAGCGATCTCGCGGACGTTCTGGCAAAAGCGCGAGATGGTCTGTTTCCAGTGGGAGGCGTCCGGGCTTGCTTCGAGAAACTGGGCGCGATCATTTGAAAACGGCTGCTCGAATTGCCCGGCACGGATCTGCCACATCTGCTCCATGGCCTGCTGCCGGTCCGAGCCGAGTTCCAAGCCGTTCATCTTCTCGTTCAACGCAGCGAAGAACCCGCCGACCACATGCGCCACATGGGACTCAGGAAAGACGCCGACACAGGCTTGCATGAGGAGAAACTTGTGAAAGAGAAAGACCTCGGCGCTGATCCGGGCACGACCAGGCATAGCGGCGGAGCTGATAGGCCGGGGGGATCTCGTCTTTGACATTAACGGCCGGTTTCTTGGCTTCAAGGAAGAACTTGCGCGCCCCGCCGATGCGGAAACAGTAGTCGGGCGCTTTGGTGTTGCCGCCGATCTTAATGGCATCTTCATGGATAACGTCTTTGTACGCCTCGGCATGGCCCTGCTTGTTGGCAACGTCCCACCCGAGCGCCTCGAAGAACGGATCGAGAAACTCCCGGCGCACTTGGGTTTCGTTGTAACTCTGACTTTTGTAGGAATCGCGATTCTGCTCGAACCGGTCAATGAGGGTGGCAACGATGGGAGGCGCCTGGCTCATAGTGGGCCCATACTCTGGTCCTAGTGCGATCGAATCGTGAGCCCTGTTGATTCACATCGTATATGTTGCGTCATGACACAGGCATCCCGACGCAGCGGATGACTCTGCCGACCCGTTCCGCCTTCAGCCAATCGAGCCGGTCGAGAATATCTGTCGGCACGCTAACACGAAACCCACATCGACGGCGCAACTGACGCAGACGCTCATACTCTCTCCAGACGGCTTCATCTTCATTAAACCGCCGAGCCAGTTCTTGCGTATCAGTGCACAGCTTCATGACACCTCACACTCACAGGATGCCCGGCAAAAGAAAATCTGACATGCCACACAAAGCATTTTTCAACGCCACATGGCGCAAACCAATTACCGCCGAAGAATACCCGTTTCGTGTAGGGAAATCACCCCGCTTTGCAGAGGACGTGAGGCATCACACGTCAACCGCGAACCGCACTTGGGAGTGATGAGTTCTGAGTTTTCTGCTGAAACCCCTCCACGTTTACTAGGGCTTCTTAGGAACATCCTGGGTACTGAGGCCTTAGTGCTGGCATTCCCCTGAAATGCTGGGTCCTGAGTATGGCCGAGATGGTGACGCGTCTCTTGTTCAGAGTGAACAGTGAACCGTGAGGAGAGGGGAACGACATGATTGCGGGAGTGCGCACACCTAGGCTGCGTGACGGCCTTTACCTTTCTCCCCTCCTCGAATGGCTTTGGCGAGGTCTGCGGACGTGGCGCCGAGGAGTAAGAGCGAACTGACCAACAGATCCATCGAGACAGACGGGTCACCAGCTTCCATTTTGGCGACACGGGATTGGCTGGACTGAAGCTGTTCGGCAAGCTGGACTTGGGAGAGACCACATTTCTTCCGCCGATCGCGCAGGCTGCGGCTGAGCCCCAGCTTCATATTGATGAGCACCGCATCAGCATCCGACAGGCCCAGGAACTCCTTCACCGACCCAACCGCCCACCCGGCGGCTTCCAGCTTTGCCCGTTTGGTGTTCTTCATCGTGATACTCCTACGCTTCCATCACCCTGTCATAGTCTCTGAGCCGGCGTCGGCAGGTTTCAACGACCGACAGCGGGGTCTGCTCAGTCTTCTTCTTGACCACATCAAGGATGACCACGGCATCGGCATCGGCGCGATAGATGATGCGAAACGTGCCACTCTCATCATTGATCCGCAACTCATGGCACCGTGCGCCAATGACCGGCATGGGCCGTGAGTGTGGAAGTCCGAGCGACTCCCCCTCCTGCAAGAGTCTCAACAGATATCCCGCTTCGAGGCGCGCCGCGTGGGAAAACGGAGGCGTTTTGACTTCGCCCTTGAGCCACACGAGAGGCTTTTCTCCCCGGCCTGCCATCACGCCCCCTCCCGGCTCGACGCCGAATACTATGTCATATCAGACATAGTGTCAATCCGCGCCCTCATCACCCTCTCCCTTGCGAACAATCATCCCAGTCCGCTGAAATGGAACCGATGTGTACCGATACCTGGAGACGTCCTGGTTTGCGGTTCAACAGGTGACTTGCTATAGTTAGCCCGCACGGAGGGCTATATGGGGTTTGAGCCGAACTATATCGTGATCGACGGGCAGACGTTCAGTAAGGTCAAGCTGGCCTTGGATAACCATGTCTACAAGAACTGCCAGATCGACGACTGCGATCTCTACTACAGCGGCGGGCAGTACGAACTGCTCGACACTCACGTAACCAATTCACGCCTCGTCCTGAATCACCCCGCCAAGGGCATCTACAACTCTCTGCAAATCTTCAAGATGAAGTCGCCCAGTTCCAAGATCATCTTCGAGTAACATCCATCGTATCCCGTGAAACGCTGTTTGGCTCTCGCGCGTGCGGAGGTCGTTCGACCGCCGCCACGAGATATGCTTCACGAGCGACGAGGCACGGCTACTTGTTGACGGGAATATTCTCGGTGCGTTTCACGATGTCGATCGCCTGAAAGACGGGGTCTTGCGATCCCTTGGAGGCTTCGGCTTCGACACGCTGGAGAAACGGCGCAGGTCCGGTGATCGGTGCGTAGTTCAGAGTCACATCGACGTCGAACGTCTTCGTGTCTTTCGGAGTGGGGAAGGTAAAGGTTTCGACTCTGGTTTCCTCAGGCTTTAAGACCGTGTCCTCCAATACTTTGGCCGCCTCAAAGTCAAAGATGGTCTTCTGGCCCTTGGCGTCGGCATAGGTCCGGCCATAGACCCGCTTATCGGCGAAGACCGTTTTCAGATTCTTCCCTTTGATGTCGAGATCCAACACCACCGACGCCCAGG
Organism: Nitrospira sp. CG24D; assembly: GCA_002869855.2. Taxonomy (GTDB): domain Bacteria; phylum Nitrospirota; class Nitrospiria; order Nitrospirales; family Nitrospiraceae; genus Nitrospira_D. The sequence goes on along the minus strand of NEWQ02000009.1, from coordinate 58,629 downwards.
CCGGATGGGTTGTTGGCAGGTTATGCGGCACGAGGCTTTGGACTTTCACTGTGACGGTCGTCTTATCCCCGTCGATCTTGGTTTGCACATCCAGCTTCGCCGCTTCCTGCCGCAGCTTGCCGATGCGTCCGGGGAAGGTATGGTTGGCGACTTTGCGCTTCTTCTCCCCGTTCGCCGACTCTCCAATCTGCTCCGGCATGTGGCAGCTCTGGCACTCTTTGCCGGACTTCACGGCCTGACTCTGTTCATAGCTCCCGAGAAGGTCATTGGCTTTGCCAAGATTCGCCGCCGAGGGCACGGACTGGTGACAGTTCAGACAGAGGTCGGACTTCTGGAACAGGCCCAACTCCATCGACTGGTGGGCGAGGTTCTGGACAAAGTCTTTGTAGGGACCATAGAGCGTCTTGCTGCCGAGTTCATACTTCGGTTCCGGTGGATGCTTGGCCCGATCGACCTGCTTGATCAAATGACATTGCGCGCAGGCGACTCCATCCAGCGAGGGATCCCCCCCCTTAGCCTGATCGACAAAGAGCTGGGCCTGGTCAGGAAACTCACGCACGTGGGGCGCGTGGCAGCGAAAGCACATCGCCTTATCTTTGCCTGCGGAAGAATTCAGGTACGCATCCAACGAGGCACGGAAGGCCGGCGAATGAATCGACTTGGAGAGCGGAGAGGTTTCCCACTCTTCAAACACGCGCTCATGACACCGTTTACACTTGCTGGAGTTGGGGAAGGCCTTTTCGATCACGGCCTGAGACTTGGCGTCCTGGGCCGAGAGTTCAGCATCCAGCAGGCCGAAGAGCGAGAGCCCCAGAACCGCCGCCATCATTCCAAGAAGGACGCCGACCCGCTTTCTACCCGTCACGCTTTGCTCCATTCCGATTTCCTTCTTGTCCAACCGGTCACTCATCACTGACTAGCAGACTGTGAAAAACCAAGTTGATACAGAAATTATGGCTACATCAGCATGACCACCGCAGGATGCTCAAAAAGGCCACGGTTCTCACCCGCCCAACCCCGGCGCGCCGAGAGGCGCCATTCCACGGGCAAGTCTACAGCGAGCACAGAGGCGAGGCGTACGCTTCGGTACGTTGAGCCTTTGTGCGACGCGAGAACGCCGCTGGCGGACTTTTTCAGCATCCTGCTAGAGAGTCTTCACGCGATAGGTCAGAAGCCGCGGCTGCTGGTACTCGTCGAGCACATGCTTGGCCTCGTCCCGCTCCTTGTCGTTCTTCAATGTCGCCAGATACGCTTCCCGTAGAACCGGTTCCGGCGTCGGAATCAATGCATAGCTCAACACGGCTTCAACCGAGGCCGGGGTCGATCCGGCTGGCATCGAATAAGCAAACGGCACTTTTCTCGTATTGCCGCCCTTAATGAACGGATCCGGAATCGGGCCGCGAAGGATCTTGTCGTACGGCAGACCGAACCGCTTCGTCTCTTCCGCTAAGACCTTGCCTGCCGCGTCTTTGACGGTGATGGTGAGGATCACCTGCTTGAGCACTGGATCTCCGTCGGGGAAACTGTGGGGCAGACTCCCCACCTTAACCAGCGTCGTACCCTCCACCGTGCCGCTCGACTTGGCCACCTCGATATCGACGCGCGGCATCCATTCGGCTTGGAGATTCCGGTTCTTTAATAGCGTGCCGGGAATGACGACGCCCCGAAACCAGTGCCGGCCGATGGCCCGCGTCATCGATCCGCGTTTGGACGTCGAACTACCGGTCGAGGGCTCCATATGGCAGTCCTGGCAAATCGTCCCCTGGAGAATTTCCCCCGGCAGCTCCCGCTTCGTCACATCCTTCACTTTGTCGAAATGGCAGGAGGTACAGTAATTCGCCCCGCGGAACAGATCGGATTGCGCCCCGATATGGACGAGGTTTTCTTCAGGATTCGCGAAGGGACCATAGAGGGTTTTCCCAGGCGTGAGCTTGAAAGTCGGCGGCGGGCCGGGCGTCGCGTCGACGGAGCTGATCATATGACAGGTGGCACAGCCGATCCCTTCGACCTGCGGTTTTCCGGCCAGGACCTGCGCGACAATCTTTTCTGCATGCTGGGGAAATACCGTCGTGGACGGGACGTGGCAGGAGAGACAGCGCTGGCGTTCATCGGGAGTCGGATTCGTCTGCATCCACACGCCCAACACCGTCCGAAAGACCGGCGACTCCAGCGATGTCCCGTGCAAGAGGGCGGCATCAACACGGCCGAAGGTTTTCAGATCCGGCGTCTGCTCCCGCATGCCTTTCCACTCTTCATAGTGGCGGTCATGGCATTGTTTGCAATCTTCGGAGCGGATGAATACGTTTTCGATTTCGGCCACCCAGTCGGGCGGCGCCGCTCCATCCGATTTTTGCGCGATGGCCCGCTCGTGCGAGAGCGCATTCAGCCCGATGGCAAGAAGAAGAAAGCATCCGATGGCCAGGCGTCGCGTCAATGACATCTATTGCCCTTAATCCCGTTTGCAGCCGACAAAATGAAAATTCACACCCCATCCGACCGGATCGCCGGGATCGGCTGGCTCATAGGTCCCGAGGGTAAAGTTGCACTCCTTCATCGCTTTTTTGATCGCGATCCCGAAATCCATCATGTTCCGGATTTCCGTCTTATCAATTTCTTTGATGACAGATCGCACTTTGATGCCGGCGTAGTCGGCGCGGGAGTTCCCGATCACCTCGAACACGGCGACCCCCTTCGCCTCCTGCAACTTCAGCTCTTTCCGAATATCTTCGTCCACCGATCCGACCATCACACCAAACTCCTCACCCAACCTGACCGCCTCATCCTCGGTCATGGCCACGGCGTCAGCCGCTACCGCTATCGGCAGGGAGCCGCCAGCCCCCGTGAAGCCGACGAGGCTGAGAGCCAAGGTACAATTCCGGCCGCACCGGAGTGCGATGTTCACGAATCGATGGCTTCGAATAGCGATCCTTTCATGGGTCCTCGGCAGAGGCGAACGACGCTTTATAATACCAGGGAACTTAGCAGGCTGCTCAAAAAGGCCGTCCAGCAAGGCCGCAACGAGCACAGAGGCGGAGACGTACGCTTCGGTACGTTGAGCCTGTGTGCGATGCGAGAACGCCGCTGGCGGACTTTTTCAGCAGCCTGCTAGAGCTTGGCAATCGGATCTATAGCCAGCTGGAACCAGGGGGCCACGGACTTCTGTCCGTTGCGCTCTTTGTTCTCGCCATTCCACACTGCGAATGAGACGGTTTGCACACGGCCAGGAATGAGCTTCGCCTCATTCTCCGGCTCTTCGCTCACCAGCGGGCGGCGCATCACCACACGCCACACCCCGTCTTTCCATTGCGCCTTCCCTTGAATCCGTCCCTGCTTTTCTTTCGTGGTCAACGTGCTGAATCCTCCGCCGATCAAGTCTTCCACGGACGAGACTCGCCGGGGAATGACTTCGAACGTGCGCACGCCGCCTTCCTTCTTTTCGGTTTGGCGGGAAGCTCGACGGTCGATATCACTCTGCCAATCGGCTTTCCAATGCCAAATGTTGATGTAGTGATCGAGCTGGCCCATGCAGAAGAATGCCGGCGCGTCGCCGAGCGGCAACCCGATGGCGACGCCGTCTCGAAAGGTACCGGGAGTCAGGCGATCATTCTTGGTGTTGTCCTGCCACTCCAGCAGAAAGGCGATCTCGGTGCCGTTATGGAGAGAGCGTACGACGAGTGCCCGCGCAGTCGGCTCAGGCCAGACAGGGCGCGTAATGACCTGTCCGCTGAGTGGCACCGTTAAGGAAGAGGCTTTGGCCCAGGCCGCATCGTCGGGAGCCGATGGCAGTTCACCCTCGGCGAAATGGGACCGGATAGTCATGCCCGCTGAGCTGACCAGCGGAATTCCCCATCCGGCTAGAACACTAGCGATAACAAAAAGGCCGGCAAAAAACACCAGCAGAAGAGGACGGGACTGGCTGAGATTCGTCATTCGCACCATGCAGATGATTCGAAGTTCGACGGTCGCCGTCTGGATCACCGCAGATTACCATAGCGCCAGCCGAGAGACAGGGCTCACGCTCGGAAACACGGCCCTAGGACAGTTTCACCCGGCGAATTTTGTTCTCGCCGCGCTCGCAAATATAGAGATGCCCCTGTGAGTCGAGCGTCAACCCGACCGGTGAGTTCACCACGGCTTCGATGCCCAACAATCCATCGCCGTGCTTGACCGTGCCGGCCGATTCTTTCGCGACAAACCGCGCGGCGCCGCACCCGCCCATGTTCTTGTCTTCATACCCGCTGTCGCCGTTGCCCGCCACGGTGGTAATCGTGCCGGTTACCGCATCGATCCTCCGCACGCGATGATTCATGGTATCGGCGACATAAAGATTGTCTTCGGCATCGAACACGACGCCCTCGGGCGCATGCAGCATTGACTTCACGGCCGGCTTGTCGTCACCATCGTAGCCGTACCGACAAATCCCCGCCACCGTGGAAATGATCCCGGTCTGCATGTCGATCTTCCTGACACGATTGCTGCCCTTATCCACGACAACGATGTTGCCCTTGCTATCGATGGCCATTCCCACAAGATCATAGAGGCGGGCTTCCATTGCCGGCTTCCCATCATCCAGATACATCGACAAATCCAGACCATCCGAGCAGACCGGCATCAGCCAGCCCTGATCGTCGCTGAAATCGATACCGATGGCATCACCGGAAAGCACGACGAGACTGCGCGCCACCAAAGGCTGCTCCCGCGATTCGTCTTCCGCCGTCCAGGCACCGGCGACCGTGGTCACCATCCCGGTCCGCGCATCGAACCGGCGGACTTTGTGTGCCTGTGTATCGGCGATGTACATGACATCGTCCCGATCGAATGCAATCGCGGCAGGCCAGGTCAGATTCACTTCGAGCGCCGGACCATCGCCATTGAACCCGTGCTGACCGGTCCCGACGACGGTTGTGATGATCCCGGTTTCACGATCGATCCGGCGAATCCGGTTGCTGCCGGAATCGCAAATGAAGAGGTTGTTCTGTGAGTCGAATGCGACATCCAGCGGCAGATACAGACCGGCTTCGCCGCAAGGCCCCTCATCGCCGCTGTAGCAGGTTTCCCCGATGCCGGCGAAGTTGTGGAGCGTACCCTCGAGTATGTTGACCCGCCGGATACGGTCCGACCCGGACTCGGCAAAATAGAGCCACTTCTCTTCTTTGTCGAGCGCGACGTGGTGAGGAAGGGGAATCCCCGCTTTCACCGCCCGCTTTCCGTCACCGGTACTCCGGGCTTTCCCGTTTCCCGCAAAGGTCTCGATGTAGCCGCCGGCTAACTGCAGTTCTGTATCCATAGACGTCTATGCGTCTCCACTTCACATCGGAAAGAAAACTTACGCGCGCGAGGCCGGTTGTGCGACGGCAGCCGGCTGATCGACGGTCATCGATTGAACCGGAGCGGCGGTAATGGCCTGTGCCGGAGCCGCGGCTTGCTGCTGCGCGGCGAGTGCCTGGGCCTCGGCCTCGATGGCGTCGGCTTCATGCACGGACTTCTTGAAGCCCTTGATGGCTTTGCCTATTCCCTCACCCAGCTGCGGCAACTTGCCGGCGCCGAAAATGATCAGGACGATCACGAGAATGAGGATCAGCTCTGTGATTCCAAGACTCCCAAACATGATGGACTCCTTCCTAAGAGGTAAATCAGGATGCGGAACTCTCTTTGGCTTTCTTGGCAAACCGCTCTTTCAACCGCTTCCGCGCTTCTTCCGCCTGCTCGAACATCTTGCACTTATCGTACACACTGATGAGATTGTAGTAGGCCAACGGCTCGTCGGGATTGTTCTCGACGGCGCTCTCCATCACCTTGATCGCCAGATCGGACTTCTTGTGATTCAGCGCGATCTCCATCAACTTGAAGCTGGCTTCCAGATGCGTGGGCTCGAGTTCGAGTGTGCGCATGTAACACTGGATGCCCATATCGATCGTGTTGTAGTCGGACACCAGGGGATTATCCAGCTCCACATACACGCTGGCGAGATTGTACCAGGCAATCGGATCTTCCGGGGTCATCTCAACGAGGCGCTCATAGTAATCCTTGGCTTCCATGAACTTCTTCTTGTCCGCATAGACTCGGCCAAGATTAAATAGCGCCAGGATGTCATGCGGGAACACATCGAGCGCGTGCTTGAATTCAGCCTCGGCTTCGTCGGCCATGTTCTTCGTCGCGTAGATGGTCCCAAGATTCGAATAATACATGGCGAGCGAGCGATTCATCTCGGCGCGCAATCCCTCGGCCATTTCAATCGACTTCTTGACCTCGATCAAGGCATCGTCCATCCGCCCTTTGCTGAAATACAATTCGCCTAACCGGCAGCGGGCCTGGAAATCGTCAGGCTCCTCAGCCAGCAATTTCTCGATCGCAAGGATTTCCTCGTCGGGAGAGAGCGGCTGATCTCCGGGATCCAGCGCGGTCGCCGTCTGCGTGGGTTCATTGCTTGGGTTCGTTGTGTCCATACATGCCCCTGTGTTCAGTTGCGGTGATTATACCTGTTCGGTTACCAGGGCATCCGAAGAGCCCATGAGCGTACTCGTGGCGGTCGACGGAGACTCCGAAACCGCCGGTCTGACCCGATCCATCGTGAGCAGCATCACTCCCAGAATCACCATCAGCGTGAGATTGGAAAAGAGCAACGCATACCCTGCGATAAACATCAGTCCGATCCCATACCCCGCCAGCCGCCCCATGTTGAGCAGCTTAATGACGGTGTAAGACCAGCACAGCAGCCCCCCCATATAAATGGCAAAAGGCAGATAGAAGGTATAGCCCATGCCGAACTGGAAAATCCACCCGATCCCCTGGGAGGCCTGCCGGACCGCTGAAGCCAAAGCCGGATCATACAAGCCGAGCAGATAATCGGTAAAGATGAGGGTCGTGAAGATCGTCCCCGTCGTCGCCCAGAACCAGATCGCCCGGTTGAGCTGAACGCGATTCTTGGTCTTGAGTGAAAGACCCTGTCCATAGGCCACAAACGTCAGAAAACTCGCCAGCACCATCAAGGCTTCACCGATCCGGTGGGCCTCATACACGAACGGCGGCGCCGCGACGGTATTTGCCACGCTGTAGGCGGTCGAAAGAATCTGGTAATAGAGCCAGCCGGAAATGCCGAAGTAAAACGTCACGCCGAGAATCCGGTGAGATCGCTGCTGCTGCGTCGAGACATACTCGAACATGAACAACGTCAGGGCCAGAAAGGCCACGACGTTATAGACCAACGACCCGACCATCCCGGATGGCACCACCAAAAAGGCCGCGGTTAAGAGCAGCAGCAACACAACGCAACTCATCGCCACTTTGATCGTCCGGCTCACCTCCTGGCCGACGCCTCGATTGACCATCGTCACACCCAGCGAGAGGAACAAGAGAATGGCCACGATGTTGAGGAGCCAGGTTCCAATCTCCGTGAGCGTACTGAAGGTCGGGGTGATCCACGGATGCGCAACAGCCATCTTGCTCAGGTGCATCCCCAATCTCGAGACCAGGCGATAGAGCACCAGCTCAAAAAATGAGGTCAGCAGTACGAGCTTGATCGTATATTCGAACATCGGGCCGTAATCGCTGATCCGGCCTGAAATCCGATCACTCATCGTTGCGCTCTTCATGCCCCTCGTCCACTCCAACCAGCAAGGGTTTGATTATAGCTGTCGCAAAAAAACAGGGTCAATGACGGGCGCGGCCACCGTCCGAGGAAGCTAGGACGCGCTGATCGGCTGCGGCGCCTGGCCGGCCTGCGCCTTTTCATGGGCAATATAGAGCAATCCATCCGCCATCGAGTAATTGAAGGGCAACTCACAGACCACTTCACTCACCCGTTCATAAACGTGCTGATAGAGCTTTTCTGACTCGTCCGGCGTCATCCCCTCCTGCACCTCATAAAAGAAGCCCAGGCTCAGATCCTCTGCGGATGGTCGCATGATTCTGCGTATCCCGTATCCTCCCGGATCGCTCATGATCGGGGCTTCTTTCTCAAGATCGAAGAGGCAGGGCTGGCAGGAGAATCCGAACGACTCATGCAGCTTCTTGTTCTCCACGATGAAATTCATCGTTTCCAGCGCTTCCTCTTCCTTCTCCGTGGGGAATCCGACGATGATGTAGCAGTGGACGGCAATTCCCAGGTCCACACAGTCATCGGCAATCCGCCGGACCCACTCCTGCTTGATGCCCTTCTTCATGAAATCCATGATGCGCTGGTTGAAGGATTCCAATCCGAACACGATCTTAAGACAACCGGCATCTCGCATGGACGTCAGGAGTTCACGGGAGAGGTTCTTTTCGAACCGCATTTCGCAGGTCCACTTGATGTCCAGCTTGTGCTCCATCATCTGCTGACAGAGCCGCTTAGTGGGTGCAAGCGCAAAACATTCGTCGGTAAAAAAGAAATTCTGCGCCCCATACCGCTGCTTGAGCCATTTCAGCTCTTCAATGGTCCGGCCTGGATCTTTCTGCCTGAAGTTCTGGTGGTCGAGCGTCAGGGCACAAAACGCGCAATCTTTGTAATAGCACCCGCGCGAAAATTGGACCGGCAGGACCGGCTCCGGCGAGAGATACTTGTCGAGCGGAAACCCGTCGTAGTTCGGCGCCGGCAGCTGGTTCACATTTTCCGAATAGAAGGGTTGATTGACCGTGATCTTCCCGTTCTGGCGATAGATCAAATTCGGCACCTTGCTGAAATCTTTTTTCCCGGCCATCTGATTGACCAGTTCCAGTAACGCCGTCTCCCCCTCAAACACCACAATGTCATCGGTGATATCGAATAGACTCGGACAGCGGCGAATATTATCAACCAGGCGGGTAAAGATACTGCCCCCGATCGTAATATGCAGATCAGGAGCCGCTTCCTTGATCAACCGGCACAGCGTCAGGCCTGGAATAATCTGCGAGGTTGCCGTAATCGACACCCCGATCAGATCCGGGCGATCGTTCACGATGGATGGAATGAACTTATCGCGGAACAGACTGATGTAGGGATTCTGCGCCTCATCCCGAATGACCTTCATAAGGTCTTTCGAGGAATAGATCGAATAATTGTTGAACTGATTGTCCACGACCGTCAGTCGAGTCGGGAAATACACCGACGACACCAGTTCCAGCCATTTGTCGATCATGAAGAGACTGCCGCGGTAGGCATCGAGATCGTAAAACGCCTCGCTCCGCAGCGTCTCTTTTGCCAGTTCCACACGATCGATCAAATATGGAAACCGGTCGAGCGACTCCGCAATTTTGGCAGCGTGCTCACGGCTTCCCGGCCCTGTCTCTCCAGACGTACTTTTTTCTAGCTCCCGCTGCTTCGCGAGCAATTGCTCATGCACCTCCGCCCCAAAGGAGCGGGTCAGGAGCTGGTCAAGCAGTTCAATCCCAAGATCCCGCTGGGACACGTTTTTCACGCCGCCCTGATGCAGGAATCCGGTGAGAGAAGGAAGACTGAGATACGGTTGAGAGGGATGCCAGGTAGGCGGAAACAACAACGAGACTTTCATGGAAACCACTTTCTAATATCTTCGGAAAATCAGATAGTTTCGAAGGATTTCACTGATCGTTTATACACTCCCGTCTTCTTCATTTGCAACCCTGCTGCATCGCACTTTGGAGGAGTGAAATAAGCTTCCGCCAGCTATACAGAAAAAACATGCAAAAAAGAAAAAGCCCCGGGTCACTTCGCTATTCACATAGCGCAGACCCGGGGCCATTTCCTCACTTCACCTCAACGCGTTCAGCGATGAGCGGTGGCCTCTCGCGAGACCGCTTCGCTCACGGAAGCTTGAGTGTAAACCAGGTGGAGAGCGCCTTCATACCGTTGCGCTCAATGTTGTTCCCATCCCACACTGCAAACGCGATGGGCACAGACATTCCCGCCTTGAACTGGGTATCGTTCGCATCGCTGGTCTCCAGGCTGCGCTTGATAACCACGCGCCAGGTCGGACCAGAGTAGCCGCCACCCTTGACGGAGCCTGACGGCTCCCACACACCATTCCCGAACACATCCTGATGGCCCTGGGTGGTGAGGGTGCTGAATCCGTTGGCATTCAGGTCTTCAACCGAGCTCACACGGAGCGTCGGGTCGGACATGATGTTACCGGACCAGATGCCTGAATTGAATGGCCCAAGGCTCCGACCGATCCGATCAGGATAGGTCACGCCACCGGCCGGCTCTTCGAAATAGTAGTCCCAGAAAATGCCTGGGTACTGATCGTCCACGTCCCACATACCAGCGCTATCCTTACCAAGGTCCTTCTGCCATTCCGCGTTCCACCGCCAGATGTTGGTGGTTCCGCCGGACTGACCCATACACTGGAAAGGTGGCGCACCTGACGTGGTGACCGGGAACATGATCGCAGCCTGGTCGCGGAAATCCTGCGGACCGATGGCTGTGTCATTCTTCGTCTGATCGTTCCACTCCACGCGCAGGCCGAGCTCCTTACCGTTGCTCATGGCCTTCACGAACACCGACTTCACCGAGATGTTCGGGTGCATCGGAGTGGTGATCAGCTGACCGCTCAACGGAACGATTACACCAGGGACGCTTTCCCACACGGGGTTAGCGCCATCCATGGGAATCGGTCCCTTGACAGCCTTCGCCGGAATCGTCACCGGCTGGCTTACGGCCAAGGGCACTTGCCCGATCGTCAGCATGACGCCGACGACGAGGGCAGAGAGCAGAATGCTAAACACCAATTTCTTGTTGGTCGTCTGCACAACTCTCATACAGCTAATCCCTCCTCTCAAATTAATGATTAAATAACATCGCCCAAAATAACTACCGTATAACTACCGTCGAGAAAACGAGAAATAATTACTCGAAACCTACGCGGTTCCGACTGGTCCGCCCTCCTCCTTGTCCTTATCCTTGTCCTTCACATCCAGGAAGGACTGCGCGCCGACTTCGTTCAACAACACGCTCAGCTCATTCCCCTGGTCCTGCGCACCGCACTCATACGTCTGACCTTCAGGCGAATTAAAGGTCGCCGGACGATAATCTGTTTCCGTGTAAGGCTGCGGCGTGACTCCAAGAAACGCCGTCTCGAACTCAATCCAGTCAGAAGTCATATCCGCGACGATCTTGAAAAGACCGGAATCAGACTTCTTGGTCAGCATCCGGCAAAACAGCGGCACCCAGCGTCCGATATGATTCTTGACGAACTTTTTCTGCGCATCCACGACGATCTGCGTCTTGTCGGCACCGTCATGGCAGCGGGAATACGATTCTTTGTAAGCCAGGAAATGCATGAACTCGAACTCGACACTGAGATGGTCGAGCCGCTCATGAATATCCTTCGACAACTCGACGCCGAACGCCTTATAGAAGCCGGCGATGTCGCCCATGGTATGGGATTGCGCAAACACGTGATCGTTACCGAAGAGGGTTTCGTACGGAGGACAATCCAGCGTGATCACATTACTGAACACGCGCCGATGTTCCGACTGCAGATCGCTAAGCTGCCAGTTCACGCATTCTGACGCAACCAGCTTTTCGACATTATCCAACTGCTTTTTCAAGGCAGCCAGCTTCAGCTTCGCACGATCTCCGCCCTGATTGGCATCCAAGGCGGCCTGGAGGGCATCCAAGGCCGCGCGGCCGTCTTCCACAAACTCTCCACACTGCAAGTAATCAAGAAACTCCTCGTCTTCTGGGTACAAAAGGCTCCAGGAAACAAGGAGATACATCTTACTGCGATTGAGCGCTCGCTCAACTGCCGGAGAATCTTTGATCGTCGGGGTATTAGAAATAACGGTAGCAGCGGTAGATGTTGCAGTCTGCACCGATTGTTTACTCGTCATGACAATTGTCTCCTGGATGTGGGAATCAACCCAGGCCTCACAACTCACACAACTTCTGAACCAGCACTACTCTGACCTATCACGGGCCTGCGTATGATAGGTAAAGGTCAAATGGATGTCAAGCAAGAACTCGGACCTCAATCCATAGATTTCAGCCGGTTTATTTTTTTATTTATTTTCTCTAGACATTTCAAAACCCCGCTTCAGGACGCTTGATTTTCGCTTCACGCCACATTCAGAACCCGACGAGTTGTCGCACGGGTGTCACTCGGATCGCGACATGATCATTGACGGTATTACAGATATGTTCGCACATACCACAACCCACACAACACTCTGCGGATACCTCAAGCCGCATGGTTGAAAAATCCATCGATAAGGCATCCACAGGACACTTCGAAACACAGGCATGGCATCCCTGCCCAGCCGTACACAGCCGCTGTGACACCACCGCCACGCCGAGCCGAATATCAGACGCCCGATCGATCGGCCGTAATGCGTCAGTCGAACAGGCGGCAATGCAGGGAAGATCGTCACACAAGAGACAGGGCGACTGGTCGGCAAAAATCACCGGGGTCCCGTCACCGGCATGACAGATAATCGCACCCGGATCGCAGGCCTTGATACAGTCGCCGCATTTCGTGCAGCGATCCAGAAACACGACTTCTTCTACAGCCCCCGGCGGCCGCAGCCAATCCGTCCGCAAGACCGGAGCCGGCGCCTCAGGCGCAGCATCCACGTGCTTGGAAAACTCCTGTGCCGCCTTAGCGACGGACATCACGGAATCTTTCAGAAAGTCCCGCCGGCCATATGATGGATTAGTAGCCATGGTGTTCGTTGATCCAGCAGATGATCAAAACGCCTGTTCAACGAGGCCGCAGCGAGTGAAAGGCCGACGTGTACTCTCTGCGGTACGTGGAAGCCTTGAACGATGCGAGAACGAAGTTAGCAGACGTTTTCACCATCTGCACCTACATGACGCCGTCGGCTCTTAGTTTATACACTTCCACACACCGGTCACACCCGCCGTACTCAATATCCCACCCGGGATGGTTCTCGCGGATGAAGTCCAAGACATACGGTTCCAGCTTGGTGCCCATATCTTCCACCCACGAATAGGTCGGAAAGCGGCAGAGCGGGCAGGGAAAGCCCGGCATCAGCATAACTTTATTTTCCGTCTCCGGAACCTCGCCCCCTTCCACATCGACCGCGCGATCCATCACGCGCAAGGTATCGGTCGACATTTCGATCAACTCGGAATGGGTGAAGTACGAGATCTGCCAAAGACCTTCAAACACCGATTTCAACTGGGGCGGCGCGATCTTCCGATACCACGACCGGAATTCTTTAAACCGATCCTCTTTGCTCAGCATCGGCTCCCGGCCCGCCGCACTCAAGCGGCTATCGACGCTCACACTCCACAGCACGCGGTAGCGCTGCAGGATCAGCGTTTCCTCGCCTGAATTCTGCCCGACCTTCGTATCAGGGTCATACCCGAAGACCGGGTCGAGCATGTCCGAGATGTGCATCAGCTCATGGCGGCAATAGCGGGTCAAGGCAGGATCATAAAACCGTCGCGGGATCAGCTTAATGCCCACGCCCTTCATGCCCTTGGCCTCAAAATCCTTGGCCAAATCCTGCTCGACCGATCCCCACTTGCGGAGAATGTCGACGCCTTCCTGATCTTCTTTCAAGACCCCCTTCACCAGCACAATCCCGACCTTATCCTTTAAGAGCGGATATTCGTTGAACGAATCCCGAATAATGTCGGAGAACCCCCACGTACCGAACAAATACTGGTACAGCTTCTTAAATTCCCCTTCCCGATCCTCGAGCATAAACTTCTCATAGATCGGATCGGCATGCTCATGGAACTCCTTATAGTAGGTCGGATCGCCTTCGCGCTCCGTTTTTTCCACAAAGGAGTCGATCACCTCTTGCAGCAATGCGGGCTGAAATCTGATTTCCATTGGAAGCCTCGAAAGAATGGATGTGACGGACACTCAGTGCGTTGACACCACCGGAATCGCCTGCGCAGGGAACGCGGCGCCCCACGCCACCTTGACTTGAACGCCGAGCATCTCTTACGATCTCCCAGCGTTGACGAGAGAAGTATACTGGCCCCAAAAGCCGATTTGCAATCAAGGGAGGTCCCTAGTCCTCCCGGTGAGTGGAGTACCCAATGCCTGAACACACGATGACGCCCCCCCTTCCCAGTGCCACCCCGGAAGCGGCCGCTCCGCAGCCGCCTATCGACTTTCTTGAGTATTGGAAAACCGATTGCCGGGAGATCAAGACCTTTCGGGGACACTCGCACGGCGTCTGGGCCGTCGCCTTCTCACCCGATGGACTGACCCTGGCCAGCGGCGGAGCCGAACGCCTGGTGCGCATGTGGGACATCGAAACCGGCCGGCTCCTGCGCTCACTCCGCGGCCATACCAACGACATCCGCGCCATCGTCTTTACCCCGGACGGACTCACGCTCGCCACCGCGAGCGAGGACCGCACGATCCGCCTGTGGAACCCGAAAACCGGCGAACCGACCAAGCTCCTGTTCACCCGGTACGATCACAATGTGTGCAGCCTCTCCCTCTCGCCGGACGGTCTCATGCTCGCGCGCGGAAGCCACAATAAGGACATCAAGATCTGGGAAGTCACGACCGGCACCGAATTGATGACGCTCCTGGGCAAAGATCAATACGACCACCACTGGTCCGTGTGCGTCGCATTCTCGCCTGACGGCATCCACCTGGCGAGCGGCACCGACATTGGAAAAATCAAGTTGTGGGAAGTGCTCCCGAGCGGCGAGGAGAAAGTCTTACACGACGGTCACTGGCAGCGCGATGCCGACGATTCCACCGAGACCCGCGGCTACTTCATCGAAGACGACGGCGGGTTCCAAAAGCCCATGGATTACTGGATCGGGGCCATGACCTTCACGCCGGACGGCAAGACTCTCATTACAGGGAGTCGCGACAAGACCATCAAGTTCTTTGAGATGCCCAAGCTGATTGAAAAAAAGTGCCTGAGCGGGCACACCGCGTGGGTCCGAACGCTGGCTGTGTCACCGGACGGAAAAGTACTCGCCAGCGCCGGGGACGACAACACCATCAAGTTCTGGGACATCGCCGCCGGACGGCATTTCAAGACCGTGAAGGGTCATACTGCCGGCGTCCGCCACATTACATTTTCTCCGGACGGCCGACGGCTCGCCAGCGCCTCGTGGGACCGCACGATCAAGCTGTGGGAAGGCGGAGCCGAACCGACCGAGTAATCCCGCATTCGCACGGCAGCCGACCATATACAACCGGCTGCCGTGCACTCTCTTCCCAGCGACTTATACTTTCCGACAAGCAACCTTCCATTCCACTTCGCCATCGCTGCCCGGCGCGACCTTGGCCCACTGCTTCGTCCCTTTGCCCTGATACACCAGACGGCCCTTGCCCATCTGCTCCGCATAGTACTTGGAGAACAAGAGGCGGCTTCGATTGTTTTGGCAATCGTACTGCTTCTTGGTTTTGACCGAACGATACGGCCCCCGCGCAACCTGCCTGGTTACAGTGAAATCTCTCAACGTCCAGAGCGTCACGCTCTTGTCTGTTTGGCCGATTGTCGCCATATCCACATAGCCATCGTACTTGTGAGTCCCACCCGCCCGCACCCATTCCGCCGAGGCCGTCCCATAAGACAAGGCAGTAGCAATCAAGACCACCAGCCATCGAACCATCATGTTTCCCTCTTACGAATCAGAAAAATGACGCCCTCGTTGAGGATGTTCTACCAACGTCCATCTCAGGACTCTTCCTCCTCCACATCCTCAACCGCCTGCTTTACCGCAGCGACGAAGGCTTCCGGCTGAGCCAGGGCCGCCTCTGTCAGCTGAAATTCTGATACCAGCACGCCGGCTTTATCGACAATGACGAGACGATACCCTGATTTCATACCGTTCCTTTCAGAATCACAGGCGGGATGGGAAGAGGGAGGCGGGACAGCACGGGTATTATCTATTCCTCTTCTCCTTCATCCCTCGCCGAGGGAATGCCGTACCGCTTGCACTTTTCCCACAAGGCTTTGCGGGACAGGCCGAGGATTTTCGCCGCAGTGGTGCGACTCCCCTCCACCCGTTCCAAAACAGAGAGGATATACTCCTTCTCAAATGCTTCTCGGGCTGTCGAGAGCGCGGTGAGCGACAGCTCTTTTTTCTTGGGCTTTCCGGTCAAACCCTCATTACAAAAACCACAGGACTCTTGCGGCTCCCCACCCAGATAGGGGCAGGCCTGAAAGCCGCACAGATCGGACGGCTGAATCGGCTCCCGATCACGGCCCAGCGCCACCGCACGCTCGACCATATTCTCCAGCTCGCGCACATTACCCGGATAGGAATAGCGAATCAGCAGCTCTCTCGCCGGCTGTGAAAAGCCACGCAGCTTCTTGTTCATCTTGGTTGAGCAGGTCTGCAACACATGATCGGCGATGACGGTAATATCTTCCTGCCGCGCGCGCAGCGGCGGAATCACCACCTGGACGACGTTCAAACGGTAAAAGAGGTCCTCTCGGAATCGGCCCCCTGCCACCTCTTTCCGCAAGTCTTTTTGAGTCGCACAGACCAGCCGCACATCCACATCGATCGTCTGGTTACTCCCGACCCGTTCGAACTTCCGCTCTTGCAGAACACGTAACAGTTTGACCTGGACGACCGGAGAGATTTCCCCGATTTCATCCAGGAACAAGGTGCCGCGATTAGCCATTTCGAACCGGCCCCGTCGCTGTCGCAACGCGCCGGTGAAGGCTCCCTTTTCATGGCCGAAGAGCTCTGCCTCCAGCAGCGATTCCGGAAGAGCGGCACAGCTCACTTTGATCAAGGGATAGTCCCGACGCGGGCTGTTCTGATGCACGGCATTGGCCGCCAGTTCTTTTCCTGTCCCGCTTTCTCCCAGAATTAACACCGTGGAGTCCGTGGCCGCGACCGTCTTGATCTTGTCCAGCACCGCACGCATTTTCGTGTTGGATCCGAGAATACCGCCGAAACTGAACTTATCCTCCAAAATCTCTTTCAGATCCTGATTCTCTTTGCGGAGCGCGACCACCGTTCCCGCGCGTTCTACGATCAGCAGCAGCTCATCCATCTTGAACGGCTTGGTAATGTAGTCGAAGGCGCCGAGCTTCATCGCACCCACGGCGGTTTCGACGGAGCCGTGCGCCGTGATCACCACCACTTCGGTCTGCGCTCGCGCGTCTTTGGCCGCCTTCAGCACCGCCAGGCCATCGGCACCCGGCAGCCGCAGATCGGTGATCACGAGATCATATTCCCGCCGGCGCGCCTCTTCGATCCCTTCGGTGCCGGTGGCGGCGGCGCAGACGTCGTGGCCGACGGCCTCGAGTGCATCGACGATGGACAAGCGCATCAACGGTTCGTCGTCGACGATCAAAATCGTGAGTGGCGTCATGAAACCCGCTCCACCGGCTGCCGCTCACGGGAAACGGGCAACCAGAGTGTAAACACTGTGCCTTTGCCGACTTCACTATCCACAAGAATCTTGCCTCCATGCCGTTCCACAATCCCAAGACTCACCGACAA
This sequence comes from Nitrospira sp. CG24D, assembly GCA_002869855.2. Taxonomy (GTDB): domain Bacteria; phylum Nitrospirota; class Nitrospiria; order Nitrospirales; family Nitrospiraceae; genus Nitrospira_D. The sequence goes on along the minus strand of NEWQ02000009.1, from coordinate 41,285 downwards.
ACCCAACCCGGTCCCTTCGCCTTCACGCTTCGTGGTGAAGAACGGATCGAAAATCTTCGGCAGCACCGCCGCCGGAATCCCGGACCCGGTGTCTCGAATTTCCACCAGGCAGATCCCCTCTTCTACCCATGTCCGAATCGAGAGGACCCCGCCCTCTCTCATCGCCTGCACGGCGTTCAAAATCAGATTCATCAAGACTTGCTCGATCATATGCCGGTCGATCATGACCGCCGGCAACCCGTTGCCCAATGAGGACTCGAGCACAATCCGGTTCGGTACGAACAAATGATTCGTCAGCACCAGCACCCGCTCGATCACCGTATTGATGTCGGCCGGCGAAAATTCCGGCTGATGCTGCTGGGAGAAATCCAATAACTGCCGGACGATCTTCTGCACACGATGCAATCCGTCTTCCATCGAAGCTAAGTATTCCTCGCGCCGGGCCGGTGCGATCGTCCCCTTCCCGAGATTGTAGAGGCAGTTCAGGATGCCGCCCAGCGGATTGTTGATCTCGTGGGCCACTCCCGCCGCGAGCTTGCCGACGGAGGCCAGCTTCTCCGAGTTCCTGATTTGCTGTTCCAGTTTTTTCGTGTCGGTCATATCACGGGCGATTCCGAGCACGCCGAGGATTTCCCCGTCTACCCCGTGCAACGGCGACACACTCACCATAACAGACCGGGCCTCGCCCGTGCGGGTCACCACTTCAACCTCATACACCTGCTTTGCGCCGATATCGAGCGTACTCTTGAGCCGGCGCCCCCGGTGCCGCTTGGACAACAGGGCCAGATAGGGCCGGCCGATGAGATCGTCTTTCCGGTACCCCCAGGCTTCAATCTTACTGTTGACGTAGGTGAAGCGCTGCTCGGTGTCCAGCGTGTAAATCACATCGTTCGCATTTTCGAGCAAGTTCTCTAAATACTGCTTCGTCTCTTCGATTTCCTTCGTGCGCTCCCGCACTTTCACTTCCAGTTCATCACGGTAAGAGCGTAGCTGCTGCTCCATCCGCTTCCGGTCCGTGATGTCACGGAGCTGCACCATTATCAACGGAGCCTCGGCGGCGCCGGTGCGAATCAAATCCATTTCCACCGGCGTCTCGACACCGGCGGCTGTAAGCACGGCGATTTCGTGGGTAGGGACCTGCCGCTGCCCTCCGGCCAATTCCATCAACAACGCACGAACTCCCTCGCGAAACGCGGGCAGGGCAATGTCGAAGATGCTGCGACCGACGACCAACGATTCCGAATACCCCAAGGCCTGCTCTTCCCGCTGATTGACCGCCACGATTTTCCCATCGCGATCCACCATGAAGACGGAGTCGGCCACGAGGTCGAAGAGCGCTTTATAGCGCGCCTGCGACGCGACCAGCTGCTGTGTCCGCTCAGAGACGGCCGTTTCGAGTTTGCTCGTATACTGCTGAAGCTGCCGCTCCAACTGATGCCGCTCGGTCACGTCCCGTACAAATGCGCGGGTATGGACGATACCGCCCCCCTCCTGATCGAACAACGCCGTCGCATGAATTTCCACATCGATCTGACGGCCATCCTTCGCGAGAAACACCGTTTCAATTGTGTTGCGGCCTTTCACCATGAGCCGCTCGAGATAGCTCAGCACGTGACCGGCCTGGTCCGGCGGCGCCACGTCCCAAAGCCGCATGGCCAACATCTCGTCGAGACTGTACCCGAGCTTCTCCAGCCCGGTCTGGTTCACATGGACAAACCGCCCCGCCCGATCCAGCTGATAGATCATTTCCGGAGAGTGCTCGATCAGGTCCCGGTACTTTTCCTCTAACCGGCGCACTTCGAGCATCCGCTGTTCGATTTGCGTAAACGACAACTTCAGATTGGCGGCCATCTGGTTGAAGGCTCCGGCCAGGTGTTCGATCTCATCGCCGGTCCTGATCTGCAAGGTCTGATCGAGCCGGCCGCTGGCGATCTCCAGGACACCATCGTGCAGGATTTTGATCGGCCGGGCGATCCGCCGGGCCACGATCAAACCCGTGCCCACCAGCACGGCGAATACCAACACTCCGTACAGCAATACCCGGCCGACGAGACGCCCGAGCGGCGCATAGGTCTCTTCCGGATCCTGCCGAATGACCGTCACCCATTGCTTGCCGCCCATACTGCCCGGCGCCAACGGTTCGCTGAACCGCACCGGAGCGAACCCGATCAGGGCATCGTGACTTCCATGAGAGTCGTCCGGCGCAATGGCCCATCCGGCTTTGTCCTGCACGATCGTCCTGACCAGTTCCGGCGTGACCGTATGTTCTTCCGGCGACAACACCGGACAAATCAGCGAGACGCCGTCGGAATTGAAGAGCATCGCATGGCCTGATGAGCCGATCGACACTTCTCCGATCGAATGGAACAGGGTATCGCGCCGGAGCAGAATGGTGACCGCGCCGATGACTCCCCGACCGCCGTCCTCAATGATCGGGACCGCCACTACCACCACGTGCGTCCCGAAGGCCGGGTCGAAGGCGATATCGCTGACGTAAGGACGGGATACCTGCGACTTCACGACCGCCGTCCACCAGGGCGCCTTGCCGTAGAAATACTCCACCTGAGGAATGGAACTGACGACGAGGGCACCGCGGGCGTCCGTGACCAGAATCCCGACATAGTCGGACTTCCGGATATCGTGCCAGCGAATGAGATAGTTCGTGACGATGCGGTTGATGAACAGCGGGAACTCGCTGCGGGTATCGCGCTGGCGCCAGCGCTGCTGCCAGTCTTTGATCATGGCATCGATCGCGCGCTCGTCCTTGCCCTCATAGGTGCGGTTCGATTCGGTCACGGCCGTGCGGAGGAAGGGGGTAGTTCCGAGTTGCTGCGCTTCGTTGATTCCGCGCGTCACATGCATTTCAGTGCGCCGCGACGCCTCAACCGCCACTTCTTTGAAGTTGGCGCCGATGGCCTCGCGGAGCGCCCGCCGTTCTTCCACGTAACTGAGCAGGAGGGAGAGACTGAGTGGCAGAAGACCCACCATCACGATGGCCGTGATGATTTTATGCTGGAGACTGTGAGACCGACTCCAGAATGTCATACTGATGCCCCAAGCAGCATGCGGATAGAAACCGACGGCATGCGGAAACCGGGCGCTTCACGCCTCCGCGCCAACAGACATCGACGCGCAGACGCGAGCAACGAGCGAGCGCCCCGTCCCCGCTAGTTCCGCTTCATCATCCGTCCGCCGGCGCCGGGCCAGAGGAGGAGCAACGGACTGGCCACAAACACCGAGGAATAGGTTCCAAAGATGACGCCGCTCAGGAGGGCGAGCGAAAAATCATGCAAGACTTCGCCGCCGGCCAGCGTCAGAGGAATCAACACCAACACCACCGTCAAGCTGGTCACGATTGTCCGGCTGAGGACCTGATTGACGGCGGTGTTGATCGTCGCCTCTTCGGTATCACGCCGACGCAATTTCAGATTTTCTCTGATCCGGTCGAACACCACGACGGTATCCGTCAGCGAGTAGCCCGCCAGGGTGAGCAACGCGGTCACCACCAGCAGGGTAATTTCTTTATCCAGAAGATAGAAGGCCCCCAGCACGGCCAGCACGTCATGGAACGTGGCCAAAGCCGCCGCAACACCGAACCGGAGTTCGAATCGCGCCGCAATATAAAGGATGATTCCCGCGAATGACATCACCACCGCGATGAGCGCGTCTTCCTGGAGCTTCTTCCCGATGGTCGGTCCGATCTCGGTCGAAGACTCCACCATAAATTTGTTGTTCGGAAACTCCTTCGTAAAGATCGCCATGACCCGTTCCGCCGTTTTCTCCTCGATCGTCGTCGAAGCCTTCACGCGGACGAGTAGCTTATTGTCCTGCCCGAATTCTTGTAGCTCCGCATCGCCGACCCCGTTGGACTCCAGCGCTTTCCGCGCTTCATCGATATGAATAGCCTGATCGAACTTCAGTTGCACGGCCGTTCCGCCGGCGAAGTCGATGCCGAGATTGGCCGCCCCTCGTGCAATCTGCACGATCGCGATGAGCCCGAGCAGCACCATGATGCCCGAAAAGAGGAAGGCAATCTTGCGCTTACCCATGAAATCGAAATTCGTTTTTCCAAGAATCTCTAACATGCTCGCTCCCTTTTCATCGCGTTCAGCGTTCAGTCTTCCGCTATCAGCGTCACGGCTAGATGCTGAGCGTATCCACTTTTTTCCCTTGATTCAGCAGATCGAATACGACTTTGGTTCCGACAAAGGCCGTGAACAGATTGATCGCGATCCCCAGGCACAACGTGACGGCAAATCCTTTGATCGGTCCGGTGCCGAACAAGAACAGGGCCACGCCGGTGATCAATGTCGTCACGTGCGCGTCGATGATCGTGAGCAGTGCCTTGTCATAGCCGCCATCCACCGCCAGACGCACGGCTTTTCCTGCACGCAGCTCCTCACGGATGCGTTCGAAGATCAGCACGTTGGAGTCGACCCCCATCCCGATGGTCAGCACGATACCCGCAATGCCCGGCAGGGTCAGCGTCGCATTCAGAGCTGACAGCGCTCCGAGCAAGCAGACCAGGTTCAGCAGCAATGCGAAATCGGCGATCACGCCGGACAGCCGGTAGTACACAATCATGAACACTACCACCAGGATCCCGGCGATGAAGGTGGATTTCACGCCCTGATCGATGGAGTCCTGGCCGAGCGAAGGCCCGACGGTGAGATCTTGAATGATCTTCAATGGAGCCGGCAGAGCACCGGCCCGCAGCACGATGGCCAGATCGTTGGCCTCCTGCGTGCTGAATGTCCCGGTGATCTGGGCCCGCCCGCCGGATATCCGGTCCTGAATCACCGGAGCGGAATAGATCGTGTTGTCGAGCACAACCGCCATGCGCTTCTTGATGTGCTCGCCGGTGATCCGTTCAAATTCACGGCCACCTTTGGCATCGAACGTGATGGAGACATAAGGATCGTTAAACTCCCCGATCGAGACCCGCGCGTCGCTCAACACATCGCCGGTCAGCATCACCCGCTTCTTCACGAGGTACGGCGTACGGAATTCCCGGCCAGTGTCTTTGTCGATTTGGTGCTCGAACAGGATCTGATCGCCCTCCGGCACCTTGCCCTGAAACTGCGCCAGTACTTCGGCTTCTTTTTCCTTGGGGATGCGGGCAGGGAAATCCATCTTCATCTGATTGTCTTCGTCGAGCATCTTAAACTCGAGCAAGGCGGTTTCCTTAATGAGGTCCTTCGCCCGCTTCGGCTCTTTCACACCCGGCAGCTGCACGACAATCTGCTTCAAACCCTGGCGCTGTACCAGCGGCTCGGACACGCCGAACTGGTCGATCCGGTTACGGATGGTTTCGAGCGCCTGATTGATCGCCGAATCCTTGATCCGCTTGATCTCCGCCTCGCGCAATTCCCAGACGAGGCTGTTGGCCGATCCGGCGGCATCCACCTCAAAGAAGGTAGGATACTCTTCCGAGAGCTTCTGGATCTGCGCCTTCAATTCGGCATTGGCAAACTGAATGGTGATTTGATTCGACGCCGTCCGTTTCACCGATTCTGCCGGCAGCTTCTTGTCGACCAACAGGTCCTGAAGGGAGTTCACCGATCGCTCGACGGCAATCTCGACCGCCCGGTCCTCATCGACCTCCATCACCATATGAATGCCGCCCTGGAGATCCAGCCCCAGCGTAATCCCCTTGTCCGGCAGAATCTTCCGTGCCCAGTCAGGCAAGGCCTGATACAACGGCTTGTACGACGGCAGAAAGAACACCACCGACAGCACGACCACCAGCGCGAGCAATGCAAACCGTCCACCAACTTTTTTCATGTCTCCGCCACCCTCTCTTGCAGGATGCTGAAACAGCCCCCCAACGTCGTTCTCGCCGCGCTCAGAGACTCACCGTACCGCCGCGTACGCCTCGCCTCTTCGTTTGCTGCGGCCTTGCTGGGCAGCCTGTTTGAGCATCCTCTTGTGATTACCGTCACCGGACTACTCTTTGTCGTCGTCTTCCGCCCGTATTTTCGCAATATGCTCTTTCTGAATCTTGACCTTGGTATTGTCGGCAATCTGCAGGGTCACCGTCTCTTTGCCGAGATTCGTGATGGTCCCCCAGAAGCCCGACGCGGTGATAACCTTGTCGCCCTTTTTCAGATCCTCGAGCATCGCCTTCTGCTGCTTTTGCCGCTTCTGCTGCGGCAGAATCAGCAGGAAATAGAAAATCACAAAAATCAGCACAAACGGCACCAACGAGAGCAACGAGCTCGACGTGCTCCCGCCGCTCCCCCCGAGACCCTCAGCCCACGCCACCGACGCCATCACGACCATCATCATAAATCAGGCTCCCCTTACGCTAGTCGAGGCCGGCCCGCGGTTCCTGCGCAGCGACTGCCGTCGCGCCACCAACCCGCTCGGCTTCCGCCCGCGCGCGATAAAACTCCTCGCGCATTGTGAGAAATGTCCCCCGCTCGATCGACGAGCGCACCCGTTGCATCAAATCAGCAAAGTACCAAAGATTGTGGATCGTATTCAGCCGCGCCCCGAGCATTTCCTTCACGTTGAAGAGGTGATGCAGATAGGCCCGCGAATAGCGCTTGCACACCGGACATCCGCAGTCCTGATCGATCGGCCGTTCATCCTGCTTGTATTGCGCCTGCTTGATGGACACCCGCCCGAACCCCGTAAAGAGCCATCCTGTTCGCCCATGACGGGACGGCACCACGCAATCGAACAGATCGACCCCGCGGGCCACCCCTTCGATGAGATCTTCCGGAAGGCCCACCCCCATCAGATAGCGCGGCTTGGCCTCCGGTAATTCCGGAGCGGTCACATCCAGCATCGCATACATGTCGGCTTTGCTCTCCCCGACGGAGAGTCCGCCGATGGCATAACCTTCAAAATCCAGCGCCACAAGCTCTTGAGCCGAGATTCTTCTGAGATCCGCTTCCAGCCCGCCCTGGACAATGCCGAAAAGCGCCTGATCGTTCCGCCGACGACTCGCCTGACAGCGTTTCGCCCACGACGTCGTCCGCTGCACTCCCTCCAGAATCGCCGCGCGCGACGCCGGCAGGGCGACACATTGATCGAACGCCATAATGATATCGGCGCCGAGCGCCTCTTCGATTTCAATCGCCGTTTCTGGCGTGATGAAATGCGTCGAGCCGTCGATGTGCGACTGAAAGGTCACGCCCTCGTCGGTGATCTTGCAGAGTTTCGCCAGGCTGAAAATCTGAAACCCGCCGCTGTCGGTCAGAATCGCGCCAGGCCATCCGGTAAAGGCGTGCAGTCCACCCAACTCCGCCACGACCTTATGCCCAGGGCGCAGATAGAGGTGGTACGCATTGTTCAGCATCAACCTGAACCCCAGGTTATGGAGATCTTCCGGCTCCAGCCCTTTCACCGGCCCCAACGACCCCACCGGCATGAACGCGGGCGTATCGATGACGGCACGGGCGGTACGGAGCTGCCCCAGCCGCCCCTTGGTCTGTCGATCCTGCTGTCTGATAGTAAACTGCATCATCGTGCGGTGGCGTTCCGTTACATCTGCTCGGGAGCTGAAATTCCCAAGACGGTCAATCCGTTTTTCACCACCTGCTGCACCGAACGCATCAACACCAGTCTGGCCGCCGTCGTCTTAGGAGAAATCTCCTCCGCCGCCGGCGCGTCACCGGTCTCCAGATCGGCCGCCGGAGGGAGAATCCGATGTTTGTTGTAAAAAGTGTGCAACAGGGCCGCAAGCTGCTGAAGATAGTAGGTCAGGCGATGCGGCTCAAACGCTAGCGCGCTCGCCTCAAGCATTTCGGGAAACATCGAGAGCTTCCGGATCAACGCCAGCTCGTCAGGATCGGTCAACACCGTCAAATCGGCGTCCGACGCCGTTGGACACACGATCCCACGCGCCGCAGCCACCCGCCAGAGGCTCGCGATCCTGGCATGGACATACTGCACATAGTAGACAGGGTTATCCGAAGACCGCTGCTTGGCCAGCTCCAAATCAAAATCCAAATGCGTTTTCGAATCCCGCATGAGAAAGAAGAACATGGCGGCATCGACACCTACCTCGTCGATCACCTCACGCATCGTAATGAATTCGCCGGAACGTTTGGACATCTTCACTTCGGCTCCGCCTCGCAATAACTTCACGAGCTGCACCAGCACGACCTGTAGCCGCTCTTTCGGATGCCCGTAAGCTTGAATGATCCCCTGCATGCGCGGGATATAACCGTGGTGATCGGCTCCCCACACATCAATCAAAAGATCATAACCCCGCTGGAGCTTGTCGCGATGATAGGCGATGTCGGAAGCCAGGTAGGTACATTCGCCATCCTTTTTGCGGACGACACGATCTTTCTCATCGCCAAATCGGGACGAGCGAAACCACCAGGCCCCGTCTTCCTCAAACAACAGGTCCTGGTTCTTCAGCTCTGCGAAGGCCCGCTCGACGGCGCCGGACTCAATGAGCGATGCTTCGCTGAACCAGGACTCAAACTCAATACCTAAGGCCGACAGATCTTCCCGAATGCGCTGCAGCAGGGTTCGATAGGCCAGGTCGCGGCAGCGTTGCTCGGCCTCCGCCGGAGACATCGTCGCCAGCCTCGCCCCGTCTGAGGCCTGAATCTGTTCAGCCGCAAGGCGGATATACTCGCCGTGGTAGCCTTCTTCGGGAAACGTGACGGGCGTCCCGGCAAGTTCCTGCAACCGCGCATACACGGAAGCGCCCAGGAGTTTCATCTGTCGGCCGGCGTCATTGATGTAGTATTCGCTGACCACGTCGTATCCGACCGCTCTCAGCAGTCGTGCCAACGCCTGACCAACCGCAGCGCCTCGACCATGCCCCACATGAAGCGGCCCGGTGGGATTAGCGCTGACATACTCGACCAACACGCGCTTCCCGACTCCGACCACGGACGTGCCATAGGCCGCGCCTTTCCGCTCGATGTCCCGTAAGACTTCTAACCAGATGGCAGGCTTCACCGTCAGGTTGAGAAAACCCGGCCGGACAATTTCAACTCGCTCGAATAATTGATCACGGGTCAACAGATTATCGGCAATGATTTGGGCAATGTCATGGGGTGCGCGTTTCTCAGAAGCGGCGAGAGACATGGCAACGGTTGTGGCGAGGTCTCCCCACTCCGGACGCTTCGGAGCATCCAAGGTCACAATGGGCCAGGACTCTATTTTCAGCTGTCCTTTGGCCTTTGCGTCGGAGAGGGCTCCTTGGACCGCATTCGCCACCTGTTCTTGCACAAGCCCCTGCGTCACAAAATCTCCTAAGTCCTTAGAGAAGAAAGAGAAAAACAATTTTGCACTGTAGCATATGGTACATAGCGTGACAAGGTGAGCCGTCAGGAATTTGTTACCCGATGGTAGCGAAAATCGATGGCATCGAGCGCTTTGAATACCTCATTCGGTTTCACCTTCAGACAAGACTTTTCCGTGCAGGCTCGCACAGCATCCCAGTTCGCGCACATGCAGTTTTCTCCCCTCACGACAGCCACATGCACTCCGCGAGGAGCCCATCGTTGCTCATCAGTTGGCCCAAACATCGCCACCGTCGGCACACCCAGCAGAGCAGCCAGATGAGTCACGCCAGAATCATGGCCGATATACCCCTGCGCCTGCGCCAGGATCGCGGCGAGCATCGTGACGGACCGGGGGCGAAGAATCGGCAACTCAGGAAGACTCTGCCCTCTGATGGCCATCTCGGCTTGCTCATCAGCAGACCCTAGCACCACCACAGGCATAAGCTTCCGCGCCCGACATCCCTGAATGAGCGTGCCCCACGTATCCGCGCGCACACACTTGTGCCTGCTTCCGCTTCCTGGGTGGCACACGATCAGCGGCGCCGCTTGTTCGATCCCAATAACACGGAGTGCGTCAGCTCCTGACTGGAGCACTTGCTCGGGAAGATGGAGACGAAGAGGGGCCCGTGCATCACCAGGGAATTCTCCCTGCAATGTCTGGAGAAATCGCTCGCTTTGGTGAGGACCTTCAGTTGAAGCCGGCGATTGCAGAATCACACGTGGAATCCCAAATTCCTGCAGCGTACGCCGGATCAAACCATCGTGATCACTCATCCATCCAACCACAAGATCGCATCGCCTCAAGAGATCTTGCTGTAGATCTGAACTCAGCGCCCTTCCGGAGAAAAGAGCGCTCAACCGGCTTGACTCGATCGGCAAAGATTGATCGATCACTCCGCACTGGCCCAGTAGATGCCCTACTTCCGATCCCGCAAGTAGGATCATCTTGTGCTGCGGAAAGGCGCTCCGCATGACGGCCATCGCATCAATCGACAGCAGGACATCACCCAATCCACCGGGATGAATCACCACAATAGTGCGCTGGGAGCCTGGCATTATTAAGTTAATGAACGGTTACGAAGTGCGGCTCTCGCCGCTTCGAGATCCGCCGGCGTGTTCACATTCTGAAACGATTGGGCAAGTGCGTCGCGCTCGCCCCACTCAGCGGATAAGACGAGGGTCGTGAGGAGTGATGGCTCCGAGGCGATCTGCTGGATCTTCAGAGCATGTGTGTTGGCCATGCGCTCAAGGACAGGCAATGCCCGTTTACTATAGAGCGCATGAAGAGGTTGCAACCCGGTCGGCAAGCGGGCCATGACGATGTCGGCGGCAGGATCACGATCAACAAACCACCGGATCATGTCTGGATTCAGAAACGGCATATCACAGGCCACGACAAAGACGCGCGGCCCGGTGGCTTTTGCCAAACCAGTGTAGAGGCCTCCGAGACTCCCGCAATCTGCAATGAGATCTCTGTGAACCGTGCATCCGGAAACGGCGAGCGGTGGACTATCCTGCGCAATGATAACCAGCACTTCAGAAAATAGTTGAGCCATAACCGAGGTGGTGCGCGTCAGTAACGTTTCCTCCCCTACCGTCAGGAAACGCTTATCCTCCCCCATCCGCCGGCTTTTTCCGCCGGCCAGCACAACTCCCGTTACATTCATACTGATCTACCGCTTCATAGCCTAAAAATACGAAGGGGGTGGGTTACCCCACCCCCTTCATTCGCTGCTCAGCCACTCACGTACAGAGTGCGCTTAGAGCGTCTTGCCCTTCCGCTTGTTTGCGCGACGCGTCAGAACCCAGGCTTCCAACAGCACGATCCCGCCGGCAATGACGAACGGATAGATATACACTTCACGGGGCGTCGGCGGCTGCATGAACGTGTAGTAGAAAGCCGAGACGGCCATCTTACGTCCTGCATCACCGTTGTGGCCATCCCAGGCAAAGAACACGGTCGGGATGTATTTCCCCATTTCGAACAGCGTGTCCTCGTCATAATCCTGGTCCTTCTTGTTCCCGACTGGACGCTGAAGCATGACGTACCAACGACCATTCTTCCATTCAGACTTGAGAACCTTCAGATTCTCTTCATAGCTATCGCGCTCTTCGAAATCCTTATCCCAACCGGTTCCCTTGAAGGCCCGGAAAGATCCGTCAGCTTCCCACTTCACAATATCCACGGGATATTGCTCATTGCTTCCGAAGAGGTACCGCGGCTTAATCGGAGCAGGAAGATCCTGCCACTTGACCGGCGTTTCAATCGCGACCGCGTCATTATAGACCGCGTAATTATTTTGATGTGCGGCAATGGATCCTTCTTCACCCGTCTTCGGATCCTGCTCCTTCACATCAATGTTTACCTGAGTCGGAGCCCAGGGCAATTTCCCTTCGGCCACACTCTTGGTACGATCGTCCCACTCGATCAAATACACAATCGACTTTTCGTTATACAGCGACCGAACCCAGAGATCATCGATCCGGTTCACGAAGTTACGCGGCTTATGCGTGATCTGACCACCCATGGCGATAAGGCGCTTCTGGGTTTTCTGCCAGGCTTCGTTCTCCATATCCATTGGGATCTCACCTTCCACCGGATTCGATGGAAGCACGAAATTGACTTTCGGCTTATCCGTCTGTGGATCAATTGAGAGCGGATTCCCTTCCGGGTCTCTTTCGCACAATGAATTCACGAAGTTGGCAATGTCCCAACGATCGTCGACGCTGGTGCTGTCTGCAAACGACGGCATCGGCGTACCATTGACTCCGGTCGAGAAGGTCCTGAAAATGTTTTTCACATTGTACGGGTCCTGCCGGCTTCCACGGAAGTTCCAGCACTTGTGCCAATTGGCTGGCTGGATCGAGAAACCCCAGTCATCCTTCAGGTTGAAGGCGTTACCATCGCCACGGCCTTCCATGCCGTGACATTCCACGCACTTCTTTTCAACGATCAGCTCGGATCCTCTCTTCTTGCTTTCCTCTGTCGCCTCTTTGGGCTTCAAATCGGCCAGCTGAAGAATCGTCTGGGACTCTGACTGCTTATCGGTAAACTTCCGATCCTTCACCAACTGTGTGGTGACGAACGATAACACCTGAAGACGTTGCTCTTCGGTCAAGATACCTTCCCAGGAAGGCATTGCCGAACCAGGCAACCCATGGGTAACCGTCTCAAAAAGATCGTTCTGCCCAGGAGTTGGCTTTTTGGCATCGAACAATGGCAATTCACCGCTAGCGGTGTGCCGGATCTTGAACGTCCCCTGGTTGAAGTTACGGGGACGCGGCCAGAGTCGGTCGGCGCCAGGCCCGTCGCCGGCTCCATCGACTCCATGACACCACACGCACTTGGTAAAGTAGACGCGCTTCCCGGCCTCAATCATGTCTGCCGCCGGCTCTGGCGCCAACTCACCCTTCTTAAACCCTTGCGGAACATCTTCAGCAGATGCCGTGAGGACCAACGGACCGGCAGAGAAAAGCGCCAGTCCAAAGGCCGAGGCAAGGACGATCCCTGCTTTTTTGCCCATCGACGTATTCATCATTTTTTTCCTCATGTCGTAATCCAGGGTTATCCGTTATGCCAGAGGACTATTTAGTCCCAAGTCCTGGGGTAGTAACCCGTGTGCCAATACTCAAACAAGATGACCTTCCAGATCTCATCGACGGTCAAATGCTGTTCCCATGGCGGCATAACTGAGGCCCAGGGGAAACCTTCGTTCGGCAATCCAATACCACCCTTGGCGACGCGCCAGAAAATGAACGTCTCCTGGAGCTGAGCGATTGTGCCTGGATCGGTAAAGTTTGCAGGGATCGGGTTGAACGCAAACGCATGCAGACCACGACCATTCAAATTGTCGCCGTGGCAGAAGTGACAGTTCTGGAAGAAGATTTCTCCGCCTTCCTTCACGTACTTCAGATAGCCCTGGTTCTTTTCATCAAACGGATTGGCGTTAGGAGCCATCAAGCGCCCCATGCCCTGCTCGACGATCAGCTTGTTGCTATATTCCTGGTCAAATTTCCCTTCCGGGTTGACACGGTACGGATTCTGGGAGGTCTGGAGGGTATAGGTCTTACCATGAACTTTCGTGCTGGCCGGAGGAGCCGGATGCACCGTGCGCAACTCAACCGGCTCTTCAGATTTTGGCCTCATCGCATTGAAGGAGGTGAAACCAACAAGGACTGGAATCAGAACGAGATACGCGTAGCGGAGCATCTTGTTCGCTCCACTCTGGGCATCGAGGACGTTCATGATCGGCTGCTTAAACTTCTTCCAGTCGTCCTCGTTCGCGGATACCCACATAAAGACCGCGACGAGAGACACCGTCCCATACATGGCCCGAACGCTGAACGGGATGGGCGGATAGACGCGGAACTTCAAATAGAGCAACACAAACGCCCAGAACCCGATTCCCTGCCAGAACCGGGGAACCGCCATACCCATTGAACTGAGCATGTAGCTCAATCCGGTAAAGCCGGCTACGAAGCAAGCCACCTCAAGCAACATTTGGATAGGCATGTAGCCTTCGACTAAGCGGACGGTATTCGACGGGACGACGTCGAGGATCATCCCGACTAGCAGGAGGAGCGCAATAGCCCCTACCAGCGCGCCGACTGACATCAATGCTTTCATGAGTTCACTCCCTTTGGTCTAAAAAGATTCACAGCTCAGTTACGAAATCTTTGGAGGCTCTTTTCCCTCGTAGACTTGCGAGAGATAATCCACAATCTTCTTGAGCGCTCCCGCACTGAGTTTCTGACCAAACACCTTGGGCATCGTATTATCAGGGAATGGCTTTACCACATAGGCACTCGGCGCAACAATCGACTCCATGATGTAGTCAGAGGTCGACTTAGCCGTTCCCTTATAATCCTTATCCTTGATGCGGCCTGGGGCATTCGTCCCTTCAACCAGCTTAGGACCGATCGTCCCATTAGCACCCGGGATTCCAGGAATTGTGTGACAAGATACACACTGGGCTTTTGCAAAAATCTGATCAACTGGCTCAGTGCCATCAGCTAGAAGCGCACTGGCTGGGCCCGTCTTTTCTTCTTGCTGCTTCGGGCGGTCTGCCTCAGGAATAAACTTCTCGTATGACTTTACAATGTCCTCGTATGACGGAGCGTCACGCCCCTCACGGACATAGAGCCACGTATCCACTGCAGCCAATTCTGGCAAAGAGAGGGAAATCGGCGGCTTATGGATAGATGGCATTGGGCTTTCTTTATCGTTCGTTCCCTTCACTCCGAAACCAGCCACCACGTAGCAATTTGGGCAGGCATGCGATTCAGCAATATACTCCTGGCCATTTTCCGCAGTGCCTGATCCAGGGAACGCTTCCTTTTGGGCATAGTCACGCTTGGCAGCATTGCCCTTCGAATATTTCGGGTCTTCAAGACGCTCTTTGCCAGCGCGCTCGGGCAAGCCGTTCAGATTGGGAGCACGTTCACCCAACATACCAGCATGGAATGCGTGACACAGCGGACACTGGCCCTTGCCGATGGCACCCTGCTCTTTATTCTTCCCGACTCCGCCGAAAATAATCTTTTCGCCTTCATCGGCCAGCTGTTGCGCCGTCATACCGCTATACTCAAGCTTCTCTTCCTTCGGAGGAAAGCCACCTTCGACCTGCGGCAACCAGTTCCCATAACCTGAAAGAAAGGCGGCCACAAAAAACATCAATCCGCCAATCTTGAGCAGGGCCCCGAAATTTGGGAAATAGATCGCCACCATGAATGCGGCAGCGGTAATCATGACGAGCGACACTGGCATGAGCCTGTTCTCGCCGTAAAAACTGGTCGTGTAGTTGACGATCGCAATAAACAAGAGAAGCGTCGCCGCCATCCCAATGATCGTCTTGAGCGTGGCCCGCTTCTTCGCAACGGGATCACTGATGGAGAATTGGAAATACACTAAGAGGCCGGCCAGCAACGCCAGTGCCGGCCACCCCATCTCTAGCGCTTGATTAATCAAATCGCCCACGGTTTTAACCTCCTGCGGCTACACCGGGGGAAGGCGCTGCATGGCCTTCCCCCTGAGCCAGTTGCTCAATAAGATGGTTAGTGGCTACCAGCCGGCTGCGGCGCACTACCAGGAACTCCTGCCTTCTCACCTGCTGGAACCTTCTTTGCCGCTAAACTACCAAGCCAGAACACAAAGAGAATGCTGATCCAGAAGAATAAGACGTTGAAGGAAATCATATTCGCGGCAAAACCGACCGTGTGCGTATAGGCCCACGGTGAATTGTCTCGCATAATTTCATTCACGTGCCAGAAGAGGCGGACCGATGAGCGAATGTAGCCCATCAAGCCCATCATCCAAGTAAATGCAGTCGCCAACATGATCAGAGCGTACTGCGAGCGGGCAGAAATCTTACCCCACTCGATCGCCCCCATCTGCTTGGCGCCTTTCATCATGACGCTGTTTAACGCAAACATGAAGAAGAGGCAGGAGAGCGTGGTCGCCACCTGCGGAACAGACAGTCCGACTCGGACGTTAGCCGGGATGTAGTATCCGTAAATCGCTAACCCAATAATATTAACGTAGGCAAAGAAGAAGAAACACCCCATAAAGATGTTCCCAAATTTCGACCAAGAGACCGTCGAAACCTTGTTCCCACGCATATACCACACGAAACTCAACACCGTGGTGGTAATAATGACGTTGATGCCGCCGTTCTTCGCGGACATAACGCCGTAGTTACCCAACACCGGGTGCTGCTGTCCGCCCATGGCCTTCAACTCCGCCGGAGTCATGACCATCGTGTGCGGCGTAATAAAAACTAGGTAGCCGCAAGCGAGAATAAACACCAGATACTTGATGTAGCGTTGATACTTTTCCGCTCCGCGCATCCGTCCCATCGCCTGCCACAAATAGTAGTTTGTGCTCAGGAACAAAATGCCGATCATGGTTGCCTGAATAATGAAGAGCCAGGCCAACAATCCACCCATGAGCGTGATGCCCATCTGCTGGCGATACGCATAGACCTCGCGCATGAGCCAGTATCCGGCAAACGGCAACGGGATCAAGAACGCGACACCGAGCGCCATCGCGATGTAGCCCATCCAATCATAGTGGGCGCGATCCTCGTCGGTCTTCGACGCCAGGAACTTATACGCCGCGTAAGCCGCAACGACACCACCGCCGAAGGCCATGTTGCCAAGGATGCGATGGAGATTGAGCGGGTTCCACAATGCCGTATGAAGAACGTGCCAGATGTTCCCAAGGAACCGCCCCTGCTCGTCAACACCGGCCGGCGACATCATGAATCCGATCCACGAGTTCGCCAGGAACATGAGCAAGGTCCCGATGATGTTCAAAATCACCGACATGCTCAAATGGATCCACTTCAGGAACCCCTCTTTCATCTTGTCCCAACCATAGTAGTAGATGTAGAGGGTACCGCTCTCAGCCACGAACATCAACGCGTAGATGTGCATGACTGGACGGAAAATGCTGGATAGATATCCAAAAAATGCAGGATAGAGCGTGAGGAAGGTGAAGATCAGAATACCCCCGAGAACGGCTGTCAGCGAGTATGCCGTAAGACTGATCTTAATAAAGTCATAGGCGAGCTGATCGTACCGCTTCGCCAACGCCTTATCCTTTGTCACGACCCCCATGAATTCGACGACCATGCAGAAAATTGGAACGGCGAGCACGAAGCTGCCGTAGTAGAGATGCTGCTGATTCGCGAACCAGAGGAGCACGCGGCTCTCGAAGTTATACCGGGGATAATCCTTCGGGCCGTCAACCGTCTTCGGGGCAGGCGCTCCAACCACGATGCCTTCCGTCTTATAATAGACGTCACGCCCCTTCTCAACCTTTGCATCCTCCTTCTTTGCCGCGTCAGGCGCATCCGCACCGATTGCCAGTGACGGAAGCGACACCACCACAGGAAACAGGAGGAGGCCAACCATCGCGCAGAGCGCCATGATTGAGAACACTTTCTTCCGGGTTACAAGACCCATGGGATACCTCCTTAATGCATTACGAAAAAGATTCATCACAAGCCCTAAATCAAACGCAGAGCCAAACTACTTGCGGAACATGTACCAGAAATCCAGGCCCTGCATATCCATCAGAAAATGGTCAACCATCAGGAAGTATCCTACGCAGATCGCCACAGAGATAATCCCATACAGAATATTCTGCCCCATCATCTCCTCCTCATCAGATCCATCAAAATTTCACAATCGTCTTAGTCGCAGCGGCCCTGAACTAGCAGGGGCACTGAATACCAGCAAACCAATAGAAAAACCACAGACCCACCGCGCAAGTGATGTAGAAAATCATCTTGCCGACCTTAACCATCAAATCACTGTCCGCTGTTGCCGTCGCCATCTTGCCTCCCCTTCCATGCTCGAAATAGTGAGTGAAGTCTGCGAATTCCTTGACACCCCAAAACCTGTGTGTTATTCAAAATTCCTTAGCTGGCGGCCATAACAACACAAGGAAACCCATGACAAAAAACTCAAAAATTTTCGACATTATAGTTTTGGCCGGTATGGTTGTCAATATCATTTTGGCCGTGTTTCTGATTCTCTACTACTTTGATTTTCTATAGATTTCTCGCTGTGATTCGCCGTCTCACCTCCGCCATTTTCCGCTGACATCGCGCACCGAAATCCGATCGTTTCATCACGAAAATCAGGGACCATTTTGCTTCGGCTGGTGAGGCGAAGATCGCCCCCAGTCGTCGTATATGCCCCCCCCCGCATTGCTCGATAGACGCCATACTCCGGGCTCGGCGGATTTCGGTCGGGCGATTCCTTGTAATACCCCTCTGCATACCAGTCCTGGACCCATTCCATGACATTTCCTGCCCCATCCATGACACCGTAGGGACTCATATCTGCCTTGAATGATCCCGCAGGAGCACTCGCCTCAAATCCGTCGTTGACTCGCGCCCAGTTCGCCCCATCAGGCTGTTCCGTATTTCCCCAAGGCCACAGACGGCCGTCCGCACCTCGCATAGCCTTTTCCCATTCCGCCTCCGTGGGAAGCCGCCGCCCCTTCCACTGACAGTAGGCCACGGCATCGTCCCATGACACATAGATGGCAGGTTGATTCGAGCCGCGCATTTTGGAAACATTCTTGGCGTAACGTGACGGAGGCCCCGCCTTCCGGTGACCGGTGGCCGCAGCAAACTGCCCATACTGCGAATTGGTCACTTCATAGCGGTCGATTTGAAATGCATCAAGGAAGATCTCTCTGGGCGGCCTTTCGTCAAGCCCGCCCGCATCCGTCCCACGCAGAAAGGTCCCGGCAGGTATCAATATCATCTCTTCATCTATGGGCGCCTCGGTTGCAACGGGCACGTCGCCAGGCTGCACCGAAACCTGAGAGCCGGGATCAGCCTCTTCAAAGGGAGTCGTAGTCGTCCCACGAAGGATGGCAATAATCGGCATGGCCGCGAACAGCAGGACCACGATAAGGAACACGACCTTGAATCTTGTTTCCAGCATGACCGCTACTGACCGGCCGCGTCGCCGCTCGGCTCCAAATCGCTGGCGCAACGAATTCCGATCGTGATGTCATTCCGCCAATGCTTGGCGGCGAAACGCTTGGAGAGCCTGGCGTTTTGCTCTGTTTCTCTCCATGAGCCGCCGCGCACCACTTTCAGATCACCTTCATCGGGCCCTTTCGGGTCACGATAACCACCCTTTTTATAGTAATGCTCGTCGTACGTATCCGCGACCCATTCGGCGACATTGCCTGTCATGTCGTGCAATCCGTAGGGACTCCGGCCGGCTTCAAATGAGCCGGGAGGCGCAAGATACTTGTATCCATCCTCCGGCCCATCCACATTGGCCATACCATTCATGAACTTGTCACCCCAAGGGTACTTTCGCTTCCCCTCCCCGCGTCCGGCTTTTTCCCATTCAGCCTCTGTCGGCAATCGCTTACCGGCCCACTTGCAATAGGCGACCGCATCGTCCCAGGAGACGCTCATTGCCGCCAATTCAGGCTTTAAGACTTTCGACTGGTCATCCTCGAAGACTTCGATCCTCGGGAACGCGCGCTTGGTCATCTTGGCGAAACGCAGATACTCATCCTGCGTCACTTCGTTTCGATCGATAAAGAACCCCTTCAAGAACACCTGTCGTTCAGGAGCCTCATCCGGATCCCCATCGTTACTCCCCATCGTAAACGGCCCTGCAGGCACCTGCACCATTTCACGCCCTTCGTCGCCGATCCTCGTCTTATACATTGAGAAATCCTGCGTAACCGTCTTCTCCGCGACCGGGCGGGATTCCGTCTGTATGCTCATGGCCAATTCCCGCATCTGCTTGGCCTTATACGACTCATAGACCAGCCCTGCGATCAGGAGAATGAACGACCCGAACACAAAGACGATTGACCCGATCAGTACACCCCTGTTTTCCATATGTCTCCAAGCACCCGAAAAAATCTGACATCACCCCTATCGGCGAGCGTCCTGAGCCACTCCTTCAACGGATGTACTCGCCGCTTCGGCCTTGCGGGCCGCGCGCATATCCAGCAACATCGAAACCTGGACCCCAAGAAATCCCCCCATGGCCGCCCCGGCACCGGCCCCATACGAGATCCGTTCCGGTCCGGCCAACAACCAGGCCAACGCACCACCCAAAACCGTTCCGACTAAGATACTGATCAAGAACCGGCGGCCGCCAAGAAAGCCCACGACGCCGCCCATCACCAGCCCAATCCCTGTCGCCAACGGCATGAATTCACTGCCCATGATGAGGCCGATCAACGCGCCCACGGTCCCCATCACCACCACACCAAACACGATGTCCACGAGCTTTCTGGTGGGAAGGCCCCGATCTCCAGCCTCAGTCATGACAACGGTGCCTCCTCCATTACTTTGCGGGGCTGGCCACCAGCGAGCCGAAATCAATCTCAACCCCAGGCGCGGCAATGATCGAAATGCCCCAGGCCTTGGGCGCCGGCTCATGTTGATGAATGCGCTTAAAGTCCTCATAGACATTCACACGCTCTTCAAACCACTGGCCGACGTCTTTCGTCCCGCTCTGCATGACGATCTCAGACCCGCTGAACATGCCGCCTTCCGTCAGCGTCCCTTCCGGCTTGGTCCCGCTCCAGACATACTTGGTAAACACCGGGATAAATAACAAATCGGTATCGAGTGAGGCATAGATCGCCGCGATTTGATCCGTTCCAGCCGGAGCCTTCAGCAAACGCCAGCGCCACGTGAGCACCGGATAGGCCTTCGGATCCCAGTCGATCTTTTTCTTCTTGATACGCTGTCCGGCATCTTTGGCGGACAAAAAATTTACGCCGTTTTCAGTTTGCACTTTATACGCGTCGCGACCCTTGGAATGGCTGCGCTGGTTCTCGTGATCCCAGGACGAGGGAAAACCATCGGCTTCTTTCCCTTGAAAATCCTCCAACACCAACACTTGGCTTTCTGCATAGACTAACTTAGTGATGACGGTTCCAACACACAACGCCATACTCGCCAGAGCCACGACACTCCACACCATCCGACCATTCATAGGCGTTTCGACCCTTTCTTTACGATGAGACTTCTTGCGACGAGGAGGGAGCCAACGCCGGCGCCGGCTCCTCGAAAAACTCTTCTCCCATCACCGGTTGCTGTCCGCGCTGACACATCCAAAAGAGCGCGAACACCGCTCCCCAAAATACAATCATGTTCAGAGTGACCATCTTCGCGGCAAACTCCAGATCCGGCGTAAAGGCCCAGGGGGACACATCGGCCATCAGCTCACTGACATGCCAGGACAGACGCCCGGACGATCGAATATAGCCCATCAATCCCATCACCCAGGTAAACGCCGCCGCCAAGCCGAAGAGCCCCACCATCCCGCGAACAGAAATCTTCCCCCATTGAATCGGACCGTGCACAACGGCACCCCTCAGCATCAGGCGATTGATCACAACACCCGCCACGATCACTGTCAGCGTAGTAAAGGCCTGCGGCGAGGACAGCCCGACTCGGATTTTGGCAGGCAGATAGAAGCCATAAATCGACAGCCAGATCACATTCACAAGACCCACCGTGTACAAGGTCCCGATCAGAAGATTTCCCGTCTTCACCCAGGACACCGTCATCGTCCGATTGGCGCGCCGATAGTAGAGAAAGCTGAGCGCCGTGATGAGAATCATCACATTCACCGCGCCGTTTTTCGCGGACATCACCCCGTAGTTCCCGACCACCGGATGCTGTGCCCCGCCCATCGCCTTCACTTCAGCCCCTGACATCAGGACCGTATGCGGCGTCAACCAGATGAACAGTGCCAGCGTCAGCACGCCGAGCAGGAACTGATAATACGGCTGGTAGCGCTCCCCGCCCTTGATTCGCGCCATACTTTGCCAGATGTAGTAATTGATTCCCAAAAGCAACGCACCGATCAACAGTGCCTGCACCACAAAGAGCCAGGTCAACAACCCGCCCATCATGGTCACGCCCATGCTCTGACTGAAGGCATACACAGAACGCATGAGCCAATAGCCGGCAATCGGCATCGGCAGCAACGCACAGACCGTGACGAACAAAAAGATATAGCCCACCCAGTCGTAATAGGCCCGCTCTTCACTGGTCTTGCTGGTGAAAAACCGGTAACAGGCATAGGCCAGCACCACCGCACCGCCTGACATAATGTCTGCGAGAAATCGATGGACGTTGAGGGGATTCCAGAGGGCCGAATGGAGCAAATGCCAGACGTTCCCGAGAAACCGGCCCTGTGCATCGACACCGGCCGGCGCCATCATAAACGCCGACCAGGCGTTTGCCAGCAACAGCAATGACGTCCCGAAAATATTCGTCAAGATACCGATCGCGGCGTGGATCCACTTCAACCCGGGTTCGGCCATCCGATTCCAGCTGTAGTAATACACAATCAGCAGCAGCGCCTCTCCGACAAATACGATGGCATAGACAGGCATGAAGGACTTGAACGTCCCGCCCATATACTTCATGAACGACGGGTAGAAGTAGATGAACATGGCCAGCATGAGGCTCCCGACCACGGCCGTCACCGAGAGGGCCAGCAAGGCAACCTTCGCCAAGTCTCTGGCCAAGCCGTCATAGCGAAGCGACAACGCCGGCTTTTTCGTAATCAATCCGGCAAACTCCAGCAAGGCACAAAACAACGGCAGCGCGAGGACGAATCCTCCGAAGTAGGTATGCTGCTGCGTCACGAACCAGACCAGGAGCCGGCTATCGAATGAGCCGATCCGTGAATAGACGGTCTCATGAGGTCCCGGAGCCGGCGGACCCTGCGGCGTGCCCTGTGTGCCAAAGTATAAGTCCGCTGTGCCCTCGGCAAACGACAGATCCGGCCCATTCCCGATCACTGGCAACAGAGCGGCCAGGATCGTGAAACACACCACCACTGCGATCATGGAACCAGTCATCCAGCTGCGACGACGCATTCGCTACCCCTTTGATCCCGTCTTGCTTAAAGCCATGTCGCCGGCTAGTCCGCTCATGCTGCCGGACGCATTCGCCGACTTGCCAAGAATCCCCATCACGAACGGACAGCGCAGCATCCCGCTCGACAACTGCGGCGCCTGCTCATCTTCAATTTGCCGGCGATGGCCCAGGTAATATCCGTACAGCGTCATCATCGCCGTGACCAACGCGCCGCCCACGACGGCCTGCCCCGTCGCCATTCCAGGCTGTCTGCCGACAAACAGCACCAGACCCATCACGACCAAATAGTACGTGGACGCAAAGGCCATCCCAGGCCACCACCAATATTTCAGCAACTCGGTCGGAGCCGTCCGTTTGAGCGTCTCCATCCACGAGGCGGAGGGACGCAAGCCGCCGAAATAAGCACAGAGCGTGAGGCCACCGCCCAGAACAGTGATACCCAGTAATTGAGCCAGCGCAGCCATCTGCCCATCGGCGATCACATGTCCGGACAGTCCCATCACCCCGCCGACGCCAAGACCTACGAGTCCCCACGGCCCCACCTGAGAGAGCCGACTCTGCACTAAGGTACGAAACGCGGCTCCATCCGGGAAGGTGAGAAACGGGCGTCCCTGGACCGCGAGCTTTCGCACATGGCCGATTTCAAACGCATCGCGGGCCACCGCCGTGCTGGAAATAATAATCGCCATCATGGCCGGGCCGTCCGGATGCTGTAGATAGCTGTACCCCACCACCCACAACAGTGCGAGCACCAAGAGCGAGAGCTGGATCCCATAGACAGCGCCAATCCATCCGGCCAGCCAAGCCAGGATCCGGATCCCGTCTTCTCGTGCGATCACCGTCCACGAAGCAGATCGTCCAACCCGATAAGCCAGAAGTGCGGTGACCATCGCCACCAGACTGCTCACCGCCAGCAAAACCAGCGGCTCCGTCAACGGCACCACATGCTTCGCGAGGCGATAGACCACGAATGCAACCAATCCCGGCACAAACATGACGAGACGCTTCTGTTTGCGTACGGCATCTTCCGTCACCGCCAGGCTCAGACTCGGAAGCACCCGCAATGCCATTCGATGCAACATACTGGCCCCGTCAGCCCTACAACGTGAAACGTGAAAAAATAGCGCGTCGTTTAAGTCGTTTAAATTGACCGTTCACGATTTTTGCGCCGCCATTCCAAAATACTTGGCCTTGAGTTCTTCCATCAGCGCGACGGTAATCCTGTTCTGTCTGCGGTCGGCGGCCGTTCGCTCCAGCTCAACCTTGGCCATTGCGCGTACAGGAGCCGGCACTCTATCCAGACGCCGTTCCGCCTCGGCATCCCATTCAATGCGTTCCCCGGTGCGCGGGCGAAGCAGCACATCGTACGTCACAACCCGTTCGCCGCGCGTCCGTAGATCCTGCTCGACCTCGCCCCGAAACAGCGGAGCCAAATACGGCGGCATTCTTTCAAGCCGATGCAACGCATCGTCCGTCCACGTCAGACGGTCGACCAATCCGTTCATCTGTCCCGCCGGAACATCCACACCGACTTTGAGCCCGCAGCCGCGACATTCCGATCGAATGAACCACTGGAGCGCCCCATCTTCGTAGGCTCGCTCTTCAATGCCCTCGGTATGCATCCAGCGCCCGCAACCACAGGTCAACATAGGGCTATCCAATTTTGCCGGGATACAGAATGTAGAGCATCGTGTACGTAAAGGTGCCGGTGGCAAACAGGATGCAATAGATGACCATCGTAAATCGGCCCAGCGCGCGATGCCGACGGCCGCCGTCCGGCCAGATGCGTTGGATCGTGATCTCCACCGCGAGCACGATTCCGACCAGCAACAGAAGCCCGAGATACATAATGTGGAGCGTCAGGACCGGAATAAAGACATAGTCGTATAGCGCTTGCGATCCTCCGAAGCCTTCTTTGCCCTCGACGGCCAGAACCCCGAGCTGCCGAAACAGGTAGTAGGCGATGAAAAAGCTGAGCATCGAGATCATCCCGCCCAGCATCAACCAATGATGGGCGTCAGCTTTGCGCTGCTTCGCCTGGATCCATCCCAGAATAAACAAGCCAGTGAAGAGCGTGGCCATGAATTGGCTCAAGTCCGCGCCGATCGTGGCATGCGTCCCGAGAAATCCAGGATCTTTGAGCCAGTCCATGACGCGCTTACCTTGTACCTTTCAGGCCCTGTACCACGGCGGTTTTCTCCAGCTCCGTGGCCGAGGCAAACCCCGCTGCGGTCATCCATTGAATAGCGTCACTCGTCCTATAGCAGCCACCCTGCTGCGTATTGACCAGGATATGAACCGCAAAGGCCGTCGTCCAGGCAGGACCGGTCCCCGCCTCGTCCAGAAACCGATCTTTAATAATCAACCGTCCTCCCGGTGCCAGATGCGCCAAGACTTTCTTGACCAAGGCCGCATTTGTCTCGTAGGTCTGATAGTGCAAAATGTCAGACATCAGCACGACATCATAGGGACCGCCGAGGTTGTCCGTATTGAAGTTCCCCGGAAGCAGCGCGATCCGAGACTCAAGGCCGGCTTCCTTGACCGTCTTCTCGGTCAAACGGAGCGTCGCAGGGAGATCGAAGACGGTCGCCGTGAGTTCGGGATAGACCTGACAAAAGGCGATCGCATTCGTTCCCGCTCCACCGCCGAGGTCCAACATGCGAACGGGGCCGGCCAGGCTCAGCCGTTTGGCAAAATCAGGCCCGCTTTGCTGCCCGATCCGATGAAGTACGGCGAGCACATTGGTACCCAGCTCTGGATCCGTTTCAAAGACATGCCGATCGACGGCCCGCTGCCCTGTTCGAATGGTCTGCTCTAACTTTCCCCAATTCTCCCATTCTGCATCGTGGAGCAGGAGCAAGTGCCCGATATATTGAAGGGAATGCTTGACGAGATGAGTGGCCGCCGCCGCTGAATTGCTGTAGGCCTCACCCTCTTTCTTCAGCAGACGCATCGCGACCAACGCGTTTAAGAGGAGCGTCAGAGTCGGCTCATGGGCACCAAGACGGCTGGCGACCTCCTGAGCCGTTTTCCCTTTCCCATCGAGAGCGGAAAAGAGGTCCAAGCGCACGCCCGTAAGGAGAATTTTCGTCTCCCAGTAGTACCCGAGTTGAAAGATTTCCGCGAGCGAGAGTTCTCGTGACACACCAATCCCCTTGAAGCATCCTGACTCAGAAAATTGGCATCTTACCCAGTTCAGAAAGTGAAAGGCAAGGCGACTCAGCCGGGGGAAATCTCAGCAGAAACACAAAGGGCAGCGGATTGCTCCGCTGCCCTTTGCTGACGGGTCACCCCGCCATATACGCGAACAGGCTTACTTGATTTCAGCCTTGAGGTCAGCCTTCCCGCCTTCGGGAACATCCACCTCGAACTCCACCTTCTTACCCTTGGCGGCAAACGGGTGCCAGGCCACCACTTTGTGCTTGCCGGCCGGGACATCCTTGAGCTCGAACGTGCCGTCATCCTTCACCACGGCGAAGTGCGCATTCGTCACCGGGAGGAAGAACGACTGCATGAACTCATGCTGGTCGCACTGTAAACGATAGAAGCCATCTTTTTCCGCGCCGCCACGGAACACGACCGGCTTCTCCAACTTATCGCCCTTCTTGGCCAAACCGATGTTGAAACCGGTTGCCGAGCTTGAACCCTTCACCACGAAGCTATGCGGATTGTGAAGGACGCCCAGTGTCGACTTGGGGTCATCCGCATCGGCATCGGTGTTTTCAACCTTGAAGCTCTTGTTATTCACAACCACGCCCGCGAACGGGAGGAACTCGCAGAACGCCGCGACAACTTCGGTGCCCGCGTACCCATCCATGAACGCCTTATCTTCGATATCGACCACAGCAACGACCGCACCCTTCAGACCGCCATCCTTGCCCACTTCGATGGTCCTCAGGAAACGCTTATCGCCATCCATCAAGCTCTTGTTCGGGTTCTTCGGGCAAAACTTGGGGTTCGGGAACTTGGCGAAGGAGAATTCCTTCTGCTCAGCCTTCCCGGCATAGGTCACTTTCCCGGCAACGGTTCCGCCGGCATTGGCCAAGAGCGGGGCTGCCACCAACGCCACCGCGGCCGCACCAAACACAACTGATAACGCACCCTTCTTCATGAGACTGCCTCCTTGTGATGAACTAACTACCCTGATTTGTCACTTGTGGTTCCCTTCCGTCAAACCACCGGCCTGGTGAGAGGAATGGAAGGGACAACTTCCTCTCTGGTGTACTCGATCGCTATCACGCTGGCGAGGCTGATCGTGGACCGAGTATGTATATAAAAGTCTACCGTACCCTGTCAATCCGAAACAAGAGGCGATTATCTTCCCCCGCTATGGTTTCGATTGGAGCAGATGCAAAAGTCCTCCTGCAGCCGTAGCCCGCACCGCTTCATTGGGATCGTGCATCCCCTCAATCATCAAGGGAATTACCTCACGATCTCCAATGTGGCCCAGGGACCGAAGGGCAACAATCTTGGGACCTGGCAGTGAATCCGCCGTGAGGCCACTCAAAAATACAACTGCGTCCTTGGCATTCGACTTAGTCGCCTTCCCGAGCGCAAACGCAATCGAGGCGCGGGAGGCCGTATCGCTTTGCTGCGCAAGGGCTCTAGCCGTATCAGCGACCATCTCAAATGGTTGACCGAGCTGAAGCAGGGATGCCACTGCCGCCGCCCGTACCGTCACCTGCCCATCCCCTAACAACTGCTTGATGGCTGGCACAGATTCAACGGTGCCCAGCTCAGCCAGGCTCGACACGGCGGATTCTCGCACCGCCGGGATAGGATCCTTCAATAACAGTTCGATCTTCTCGCGAGCCTCTTTCCGTCCGAGTTGCCCCAACCCTCTGGCCGCAGTCCCCCGAACGGAAGGCTGATTGTAGGTCAAGAGTTCCATCATGAGAGGCGCGCCCCGCTGATCCTTCAGATCGGCGATCGCCCGCATGGCATCGGTCCGATCGTCCGGATTGGCGGCATCGGCGATCTTCCGCAATTCATCCCAGGCCTCTTTCTTCCCCAGCCGTATGAGCGCCGCATACGCGGCAATCCGTACGGGCGAGAGTTCGTCCTTCGTCGCAGCCTCGATGAGCGGCAGGACGGAGACGTCTGCGGAACGTCCAAGCGCCTTGACAACGCGTGCCTTTACCAGCCCCGCCTGATCCTCAATCGCCCCGCGTAGCTTCTTCGACTTTCGCCCGGCCTCCGAACGGCCCAACCCTTCGACCGCCAGCACGCGCACTGGACCTGACCCATCGCTCAATCCATCCTCGAACAGAGGCACAGCCTCATGGGAATCGATTTCCTTCAATGCCGTGTAGGCGGCTCCTCGCATTTGCTCCCGCATATCCTTCACGAGGACCACAATCAGGCTCAGCGCCACCTCACGAAGCACCGGCTCATCGTCGCGCTTGAGTGACTGGGCCAGCAGATCGTACTCATCCAACGCTTCTTTCGGCTTGCCAAGATTGATCAGGGACCGAATTTTGAGCCGTCTGACATCGGGAGTAGCGCTCTTTTCCTTATCGAGCTTCGCCAGCTCATCAAGCACCTGCTGATAGGCTTTCTTCTCAAAAGCCGTCTGGGCTTCTTTGGGAACGGCCGACGCCCCGGCCATAAGCACAGACGGGTCGAGCCATGCGAGCGCGCACAAAAGTCCAGCGACTATCACAACACCCTGTTTGCGAACCATTTGCGTCATCCGTGTTCCTTACGCCCCATTACCCCTGCACTCTGGGACCTGTGGGACTTGCCCGTTTTTTATACCCCGGGGGTTCATCGAAATAGTAATCTGGCTGAGAGGAGAATCGAATCCGTTCGTACTCCACGGACCAGTCTCGATCGCGGCTCACCAGCTTCAACACGATCCCGGCTTCCACATCAACCCATTCAAAAAACCGTTCAACCCGGCCATGACGATCCGTCTGCACTTCGAACAGCTGCGCGGGCCGGCCAACGGCCGTCGCATCGCCGATCAAGACCCGTTCTTTCTCACCGGGTAAAGTGGGTCGAACCGGCAACACATCGTCCACATCCACCGGCGTCACCAGGAGCTCCTTCCGCTGTGCGAGAAGATACCAGGTTTCAGCTTTATCCAAGCGAATAATCTCAATCGCGGCATACCCGTAGTCGGTCTTCAGCGCGTACTTATATTCCAAACGGATCCGGTCACCTTTCGCAAACACCTGGGCCTGGTGTCGCCGGCCTTCAACCTGCTTGATGAGAGTCCCGGAAAATTCCACGGCCAGTGCCGCCGACTCACCACTCCGGGCCTGGTCGACGGCAATGCCTGACAGGACCGAGAGCGCGAGACAGGCAGCCCCAACTCGCGCCCTCATACGAGGGGAGACTGGAGATCCCATCAATGCTGATGTTCCACGAGCGGCTGGATGTCGATGGAATAGCCTAAGGACTCCGGGCCGAAACGGGGATTGTCCATCACCTTGTAGGCGGAACGATTTCCTTTGGGAGCCTGTAGTGAGAGCTGTTCCGTCATCTTGCCGTCGGCCTGAACCGTCACCATCTTCGTCAGGCCTGGACCGGTCTGCGGATGCCACACCACCAACTGATAGGTTCCCGGTGGAATGTTGTCGATCTTGAAGGCGCCCGTACTATCGGTCAGCGCATAGTAGGGGTTGTTGACCGCCATCGCCCAACTTTCCATATACGCATGGAAGCCGCACTGCATATAAAAGGTCCGGCGGCCCTTGTTCAGATATACCGGTCCGACCAGCGACTTACCCGGCGCGTGATTGTGGATGGCATGGATGTCGCCGCGGCGATGCTGATGATTCATGACCAGCGGAGTGTTGAATAATGTCCTGGCGCCGGCTTCCGGAGACGTTTCATATCCCTGAATGTCGTGCATCACCGGATCCATGTTGATGACTTCCACGGCATGCCCGTTCCGCACGATCGTCATGAACGGTTGAAACATACAATCCCGCGCTTCGATCAACGGCACAGATGTCTCAAACGGCTTCCCTGCTTCTACCCCCTCCAGCAGCACGATTGCGTCCTTCAGTCCCGCATCTGCGCTCACGACGAAATCACGCAACAACCGCCAGCCCCGGCCGTTTGAAATTCGTCCGCAGTAAGCTGGGTCCGGGAAAGTAATGAGATTGAATCCCTTAGGCTCCGGGATACCGCCATCTAGACGCACGATACCTTCAATCGACCCGCCATGCGGCACATCCATCACATCATAGGCAGAGGCTGCCCCTGCACCCATCGCCATGACCAGCAACCAGAGCGCCGCCATGATCCTTCTACCAGCCCGCTTCAGATCCGCATGACTCTTCACAGTAGGTACCTCCATGCCGAAGCCTATAGTCCAGATGCGCCATCGTATCAAATGGCCGGCCAAAAGAAAAAGGGGGAAGCCTTGCGGCTTCCCCCTTCCATCTCATCCCTCATTCCTACTGAACGTAGGAGAAAAGATGTTACTTCGCTGCAACCGGGATCACCTGCATCGGCTGTCCAACCGATGCACTCTTCATCCCGGCGCCAGTCCCGTGCAGCGGCAACAACCGCTGATCACCGGACGGCAACACCCGCACATAGCCCCACTGGCCGGACTGTGAGTACGGCAACCGCTGGTTGCTGTACACGTAGTCGCCGGGCTGACGGTAGGGACCGCCTGCCGAGGGGATAAAGGCATCGATCGTCTCGGAACCGGAGAACTCAACGACACTGATCAGGTCAGCGCCGCGCATGAACGGCTCAATCGGCCACTCATGCTTCTCCACGCTGAACATCCCGTTCTGCTCGTTGCTCACACCCAGGATGTGAATCCGGACAGGATCGCCCGCATGCGCCTCGATCAGAGGCGTTGCCGGATCCTCAGGCTTGTCGGCTTTACAAGGCTGAAACACCTTGCCCAACGAACAACCCTGCTCTTCCCGGAACTTGTAGGGCTCGGACCGGTAGTTCACACCGGTCAAACCAGCCACATTCTGCACATAGGGCATGAAGCTCGTACCGATGATGTTGTCTTCGTCCTGGAAGAACAACGCCACGTCACGATAGTTCGGCCGATTCTCCATCCCGGGCATGGAGTGATCGAGGATCACATCGGCCGCCCAGGCATTCTTCGTCGTGATATCGGCACCGGTCTTCGGATCACGATATTTCGCACCCTTCGGGCCAACCACAATGGCGCCGAACAGCCCGTTGCGCGGATTGGTCATCACGTTGCCCCAATCCCAGACCAACGAGGTCGTTTCACCATTGAAGGGATCCGCATAGTACGTATAGGTCCGCTCGGCGCCCGGAGCGATCGTCTGATCACCGGGGTTATTGCCGACGTTGGCGCCCATCGATTCCTTCGGGTCAAAGGCCAACCCGATGGCTGAGAATGACGCCTTGCTCTCCTTCATCTTGTTCTTCAGACTAACTTTTACGCAATCCCCTACGTTCACACGAAGAGTCAGTGGCATCGGCTGCGCGCCGCTCGCCACCTTGGCGGTATCTTCCTCCAAGGCATAGATCTTCGCTTCGGGATTGGTCATGAGGATCTTCCGCTCGAAATCCACTTCGATGGTCTCAGGGGCCTTCGCGTTGAACTTCATGGACGGATAATCCAAAGCCACCACGTTGAACGACTTCACCGGAGCATCGGCCGGACAGACCGGCAATGACTTCGGAATTTCACCCTTGCTGGAGAAACCCGAGGTGAGCTTCTTCAGGTCGGCCTGTTCCTTGTCATAGACACGAATGATGCCCCAGCCGCCTTCGGAGAATTTTGAAGACCGGCCGTTGAAGTGAATGTAGTCGCCAGCCTGGAAACGCGATCCACCGGCTTGCGGCACCACGAGGTCGTAGCGCTCGGCAATACCGATATGAATCGAATTCTTCCGGTTGGCGTCACCCGCATAGCGCTCCGTCAAGAACGTGTGGCCGGACAAGGTCCAGACCATCGACTCGTTCATGAGGGTATGGAGGAGACGGAACACCATGGTGTCTCCCACATAGGCCCGCAGGGTCGGCGTATAGGGATCGCCGTGGATGCTGCTATTGAAGATCTGCGACGAATCCGGATTGGTCGCCAACCGCTGAGCGATAGGACCGGCCCGGAAGTTCAGACCGCTGCCAGTGGTGTGCGTGCCACCATTCAAGAACGGCATCGGCGTCATATACAACTTGTCCGGCATCATGAACGACACCGTTTTCCCTGCCTCGAGCGCCACTTCAATCGGCTGCCCGGGAGGATTGCCCGCAGTCACGATGTTGACGGTGTGCGGCACGGTGTCGTGCACTTGCACCATCAACTCGCGGAAGCTGTTGTTCACGCCATGACCCACCGGCTCAACCGTCCGAATGTCGGCGATGGGGCCGCTCCGGATGTCCTTACCGGTCTTCGGATCATGATAGGTCGAACCGACCGGCTCGGCGATGAATGTGCCGAACCCGCCATGCGGCCAGGTGGTCGCACCGAACGCATGGTCGTGCCAGAACACGGTCCCCACGTCCGCATCAACCCAGAACCGCTGCCGGACGAATTCCACCGTGATGATGTCGTTCGCCGGATGATCGTTTTTCAGACCCTTCGCCAAGACAATCGTGTTGCCGTTGATCGCCTTGATGCGGGAGATTTCGTTGCCCTTCACGTTATCGGCGCCGACAAGAATCAAGGTGCCTACGTGATACTGTTTTGCGTTCTTCACCGAGATGCTGCTGGCGCCCTTCTTGGCCGCCGCCGTCAACGCGGTGTTCATCGGGGCCGGAAGGCCCTTCTTGTTCTTTTTCTCCAGCATCGTGAACGGGCGGACCGACTGCTCATACGAGAAGCCGGTGATCACACCGTCTGATGCCTGGTTATCAAACTGCAGGAAATGCCAGTGCGTGTTGATCTTCGACGACTGGAAGTTCGTGTAGTCGTCGTCGTCCCACTCGCTGGTCAGCGTCCAGTCGATGCAATCATAGATATTGCCGCGGACTACCAACGGATACTTCAGATCGTCGTTGGCGCGGATCGCCGCTTCTTCTTCATGGAGCACATAGATCAAGCCGTTCGGATCGATTACCGGCGGCTCTTTCCCCTGTGCCTTCGCGATCTTGATCGGCATCTTCACGAAGTGGACGTTGTAGCTCTTCCGTCCGGCATTCTCCGGACAAAGGCTCCAGACACCGTTCTCACCGGGAAGCGCCTGATCGACACTCTCTTCGCCACTAGCATCCCGGCGGATCATCTCCAACCAGGGGGCGCCGACGTGGTTCGGCGAGAACATCACGCGCCGGCCGAAGTGCGGCGTGAGATGCGGCCACGCCACCTTACCGGTCAACGGCTCGAACATGATCGGGTGCCGCTTGCCCGGATGCGTGGACTTGTACTTGGGATTATCGATCTCGCTTTCCTTTTCGCTCATCGCCACGTTGCCGTTCCACGCCCAATCCAGGACGGTGGCATCGTACGACTGGGTCTGGCCCTTTTCATCATCCTTGTGGCCAGGCTTGCCCATCGTGGGCATCTGCATGGCGACCCAATCCTTGATGTTGATGACGGCCGGGTTGCCTTTCCAGTTGCTCTTGCCCTTATCGGTAATCGTGAACTGCTTGCCGAACCAGTCCACGGTTTGACCGATCAGCTTGTCGGATGCGATCGGGGTCTTGATGCGGCCCTTGCGATCCGGCAACTCACGGAGGTCCGGCATCACGTCGTTCCGCAGATCACCCTGTTGAATCGTGTTGTACACGCGCCAGTAACCCCACATGCCTGCGACATAGTGGTGCGCCACGTGGCAATGGAAGAGGAAGTCGCCTGCCAGCTGCTGGCAGAGACCGGAACCGCACTCGGTTTCCAGGTCGAGGGCTTCTGACGGCCCGATGACTTCCACGTCGACACGGTCGGTCTTGGCACGAATGACCGGGTACTTGACCGGACCGTTGGTGCTGGTCGCCCAGAGGTTCATGTCATCGATCGCCCGCGGGCTGCGCGGCCACCGAATCGTGCCTCCGTGCGGATGGTGGCTATGGAACACTTCCGATCCACCGTGAACCAGCCGGAACTTCGCCGGGTCACCGATGTAGGAGCGGGGAATCGTCGGCGACGGGTCGCCGAACGTATAGGAGCTGTAGCCCATCGACTCGTCTTCAAAACCGAAATACTCATGCTGCACATGCATGTTGTTGATGCCGAACGGCTCGCTGCGATAGTTGATCGCGCGGCCACCCGGCCGATACGCGTCCGTCAACGGATCGCGCTGCGGGAGGAAGTCGCCCTTCTTATTCAAGGGACGGAAGGCTTCGTCGCCGACTTCATGGTAGTAGAGCACGAACTCGCGGAAGTCCGGCCCCGTTCCATTCTTGATCATGACCTGCCAGCCGCTCGCGGCCGGAGTCGCATCACCGCTGCCGAGGGCTTCCCAATAGGAAGAGCCGCGGGGCTCCACGACGAAGGAGCCGAACATGCCCATCACGGTCAACTCACGGTCGTTGCTGAATGTATGAAACTGACGGACACCTTCCTGGGTGTTCGGGTGGATATACCACTCGTAATCACCGCTCTTATCCTTGGCAACAATCGTATCCGAGTTGGTCGTGGTGGCGGCGGCGCCCGTTGCGCTCACCACCATGGAGGAACCATGGATGTGGAGGCTGACTTCTTCGCCGCCTTCCAGCTTGTTGCTCAACTTGATCTTGACGCAATCGCCCTGGTTGGCGCGGATGGTCAACGGTTGAATCCACTGGGCCTGCACGCCGGGGATGATCGCGCCTGGATCGAATCCTTCCTTGTCGCGCGCTTCCTTATTCTTGGTTTCTTCCGCGCGCACCTTATCGAGATTCTCATCCAGCACATACATGTAGCCGGGATAAAAATCGAGCCACTGATTCAGCGTGATCTCGACGTTGATCGCGGACACGTTGTACTGCTTCACCGGGGCCGTTGCGGGGCACTTGCCGCCGCCCACCATCGCCACCGGCTCAACGCGGGGATCGGACACCAACAACATGTCCTGCCCACCCGCACCGTATTGGTGCATCATGGACTGGGTGTTGTACATCCCGGTGTTGACGCCCTGAACCTGCGGATCATGGCTCATATGCTCCATGATGCGCTGATGCTGCTGCTCGACCATCGCCGACCGCTCGCCCCTTCCGGACATGGCGTCTTCGACGATCGTCTGACCTTTGAGTTGCTCCGCCCAGGCGGGGAGCTGGTGATTCATCGCCACATGGGACGATGCGCTCTCAGCGGATGCGAGCGGAGCCCATAAGAGAGCGACCGCCGCCATCGCACCGAGCATGCGGGTAGGCACACAAACCCGTGAAGTGTGAAAAAACATGGACCGGCCTCCTTGGTATGATGAACGACACAAACCCATAAACATGAAACGAAATGCAAATGACGCTATGTATATAATCCCCTCGTGCCTTGGAACGACACGAAGACATCGGAGCCTTTCAAAAGAGGCAGAACGATACTGAACTCCCGATTCTCTGTCAACCCCCTTGGACAGTTCAGCGCTCAAAGTGGGGCTGATTGCCTCACTCCGTTAGCCGTCTGCCATTTCCACGCTCCCACACCGGTCAGAATCTGCCCTCATTTTCGCCACCTCCACCGTTCTATGCGGTCGTCCGCCTCAGACCCACTTGCCGCGCCGCCCGTCACCCTCACATAATGCGCGGGACCCGCAGGCTTTCGCACTCCCTGGCCCTGACAGAACCGACAGGATGTCATGACACCTCAGCCGCAGCTGCTTCACATTCTTATCATTGGGGTCAGCCTTGCACTCTTCGGCCTCGATCTCTTACTGCCATTGGGCGTCGCGAACGCCGTGCTCTACGCAGGCGTGGTATTTCTTGCCGCCCTCAGTCCATCACTCCGGCTTCCCGTGCTGACCGCCGCAGGATGCTCGGCCCTCACCATTATCGGCGCCTGGTTCGGCCCGTCAATTCCCGGCGTTCCCCTCTGGGTAGCCCTGTCGAACCGGACACTCAGCCTGGTCATGATCTGGGCGCCGATCCTGTTTCTTACTCAGCGCCGGCAAACAGAAATTCTCTTGCGCCGCCTGAACGAATCATTGGAAACGCGCGTCCAAACCCGCACGGCTGAAATTGCAGCCAAAGAACTGGCGCTGCGCCAAACGCAGGAAGAACTACGCGCCCTGACCAGCCGCCTGCTGACCGTGCAGGATGAAGAGCGGCGGCGTATTGCGCACGACTTACATGACGATATCAATCAGCGGTTAGCGATGCTGGCCCTCGGTCTTCGCACGCTGGAACAGCCCGAACAGGCTCTACCTGAATCGGTTCGCGCCACCCTGAACCAAAGCCAGCAGGACATCCTTCTTCTCTCAGAAGACGTCCGACGCATGGCCTATCGCTTTCATCCCTCGATCCTGGATGACCTGGGCCTGGACGCCGCGCTCAAACGCTTGCTTGATGATTTTACCCATCGAACAAAGATCAAAACATTGCTCGTCAATCCTCCATGCAGCACCTCGCCGTCCAAAGCGATTGCCACTACCGTCTACCGAATCGTTCAGGAATGCCTCTCGAACATCACCCGTCACGCCAAGGCGACGCGCGTGGAAGTGGAATTGTTCAGCAGCGAGCGAGAGCTCGACCTCACGGTTCGCGATAATGGCGTCGGATTCGAGGTCGATGCCGCCCAGCACGAACGACAGGGCCTTGGCCTCTTCAACTTACGTGAGCGGGCACTGGCATTTTGCGGAACGTCTCGCGTACAGTCTCAGCCAGGGCACGGTACGGAGATCCACGTGCACCTCCCGTTGTCCGAGCCTTCCTCCCCATGAAGAAACCGACTGTCATTCTCGCCGACGACCACACCCTGGTACTCGAAGGCTTTCGGCGCCTGCTCGAAACGCACTGCGAACTCCTGGCGACTGCAGGAGATGGACAAGCGCTCCTGCAGGCGGTGGCCCAGCATCGTCCTGATATCGTCATCCTGGACATTTCTATGCCCGTGATGAACGGCATTGAAGCGGCCCGCGCGCTGAAATCCAAGTATCCTGCCCTGAAGCTGGTGTTTGTGACGATGCATGCGGATCCCGCGTACATTCGCGCGGCTTTTCAGGCCGGAGCGTCCGGCTATATCCTCAAGCAGTCTCTGGGCGACGAGTTACCCCAGGCTCTTCACACCGTCCTGCGAGGACAGACCTATATGACCCCACTGATTGCGAACGATGTGGTCGACGACCTGCTGCGCAACAATACACGACCTCTCATTGAACTCACCGCTCGACAGCAGGAAGTCTTGCAGCTCATTGTTGACGGGCTTTCAGCGAAAGATATCGCCGCGAAACTGAGTATTTCGCATCGGACCGTCGAGTTCCACAAAGCCCAGCTGATGCAACAACTGGATCTCCATAGCACCGTTGAACTGATCAAATTTGCCCTGACGAACGGGCTAGTACGTCTGTCGTAGCCGATATCCCTGCCGTCAATCTTCCTGGTAATTTTCTTCCGGCACCCTCGTAGTCTTACTAGTGCTTTTCCCCTATTTCACCTCTATAGTCCGCTCCCTGTTACAGGTCGAAACTGAGGAAGCCGGGATCGTGACACCAACCACTCGCCCCGCCATGATCATCGGCGACTCATCACACGCCATGCTGGCCCTCACGGAAGCCATGGTGGATAGCACCTTTGATGTGGTGGCTAGCGTAATGGACAGCGAATCACTTGTGCTGGCCGCACAACACTACCAGCCGGCTCTGGTCCTCCTGGATTTCACACCCTCGTTCGGAGACGTCTTGGCCGCGAGCCGGCAGCTCTCCCAAAAACTCCCGACAACCAAGATCGTCTTCTTTTCAACCCATGACGACGCCGCCTATGCAGCGGCGGCTTTTGAGGCGGGGGCTTCCGGCTTTCTTGTCAAACAGCGGACCAAGGACCTGACAAGCCTTCTGACCCGAATCCTGCGCGGCGAACGGATTCAGCACCCTGCAACGCTCCCAACCCTTTCACGTCACTAGTGGCCACGATCACTGAAAGAGCGAGCAAACCCATCATGCCTGATACCACCACTCGGATTGTGCCCATGTGCGAGCTCTGCCGACGAGTCTATGACCACAGCACGGACGCCGCCCACACGAGCGTCTGGACACAGCTCCAGACCTACGTGACGCGACACCGCCTCCACGCCAAGCAGGTGGTGTTTTCTCCGTCCTACTGTAATGACTGCCAGGACGGCTACACCCTTGCGGCAACCTACGGACAGCACTGACCTCACGCTTGGCCTCCAGCACGATCCCCTCGCGTCTTTTCCTTCCTCCTGCCGGTTGTGCGATAATGCGAGATGCTTCTGAAACGTTGGCTCGTCGGCGACCCCCTGAAGACGGCACAAGCAGCGCACGAACGGCTTTCCAAAACACTGGCTCTGGCCATTTTTTCCTCCAATGCGATTTCATCGGTGGCCTACGCCACAGAGGAAATTCTTCTCGTCCTGATTCTGGCCGGCTCCGCCGCCGTCTCGTGGTCCATTCCCGTGAGCATCGCCATCCTGATTCTGACCCTGATCCTGACGATCTCCTACCGCCAGATCATCTACGAATACCCTGCAGGGGGGGGCGCCTATATCGTCGCCCGGTCCAATCTCGGGGAGCTCCCGGCCTTGATTGCCGCCGGCGCACTGATGATCGACTATATCCTGACCGTGGCGGTGAGCGTGGCCGCCGGCATTGCGGCCCTTACATCGGCCGTTCCAGTCCTCTTCCCCCACCGGGAAGCGCTGGGATTGACCGCGATTCTCTTCATCATCGTCATGAATCTCCGCGGCGTACGCGAGTCCGGAAAGTTCTTCGCGGTCCCGACCTATTTTGCCATCGGCGCCCTCGGGCTGATGGTCGTCCTTGGGACGATCCAATCTCTGGTCGGACCGGGAGCCGTGCCCGTGGCACCTCCCACCACCGCCGGACAAGACAGTCTGGACGGGGTGACGCTGTTCCTGATCCTGCGCGCCTTTGCCGCAGGCTGTTCGGCTGTGACCGGAATGGAAGTGATCTCGAACGGCGTGCAAGCGTTCCGCGAGCCGGAATCCAAGAACGCCGCTACGACCATGATCTGGATGTCGGCCATCCTCGCCGTTCTGTTCATGGGCATCAGCTGGATGGCCTACCACTACGGCATTCTCGCCAAAGAGGATGAAACGGTCGTCTCGCAATTGGCACGCCTCACGTTCGGTTCCGGCGCCATCTACTACGCGGTCCAGATCAGCACCATGCTGCTCCTCGTCCTGGCCGCCAACAGCGCCTTCGCGGGATTTCCTCACTTGTCGTCGATTCTGGCCCGGGACGGGTACATGCCGCACCAGATGGCCAGCTTCGGCGATCGACTCGTGTTTTCCAACGGCATTTTCATTCTCGGGTTTTTCGCCTGTCTGCTGTTGGTCATCTTCCATGGCGATACCCATGCGTTGATCCCGCTCTATGCCATCGGCGTCTTTGTCTCATTCACCCTGTCGCAAGCCGGCATGGTCAAACGCTGGCTGGTCAAACGGGGCCTGCACTGGCGCAAGAAACTCGTGGTCAACGGTATCGGCGCGATCACCACCGGCGTGGCAACTGTCATCATTGCCACCACAAAGTTTATGCAGGGCGCGTGGATCGTCTTCCTGCTTGTCGCAATCCTCATCATGATGTTCAGAGGAATTCGATCGCACTACAAAGCCGTCGCCGAACAAGTGTCGCTCACCCGGGACACACGCCCGCCGCGGCCCCGCCGCAATCTCGTGATTATGCCGATCGGAGGGGTCAATCGCTCGGTGGTCCGCGCCGTGGACTACGCCCGCAGCCGGGGCGGCGAGATTCGCGCCATCCTGGTTGATGTCGACAAAGAAGAAACCGCGCTCGTGGAAATTAAGTGGGCCCAGTGGGGCTGCGGTGTGCCGCTTGTGGTCCTGCCGTCTCCCTACCGCTCCATTCTCGGGTCGATCCTCGACTACATTGAGGATCTCCAGCAGAAGGATCCTGATTGCTGGATCACCGTCGTCATCCCGGAGATCTTGCCGGCCCGCTGGTGGCAGAATATTCTCCACAATCAACGGGCGCTGCTCTTGAAAGGGGCATTGCTCTTCAAAGATCGTGTTGTCTTAACCGATGTGCCCTACCACCTGACGAGGTAGCCGTGCAGCGTGAAACGTCAAACGTGAAACGTCAAACGAGGATTCGAAGCGTGTCCCTCTGCGCGCTGGCTCTAGGCAGCGTGCTGTCGGCGGAACAGGCGTTTGCGTTTAAGATTGTGACGCCAGCCGAAGGCTCCACCCTGAAATCCGGTCAAGCCCTCACAGCCAAGGTCGATCTCGGCGCGGATAGCGGCATCGTCAAGGTACGCTACTATTGGTACGGGGAACTGGCTGAGACTCTTGTGCAACAAGATGACTCCGACGCTTCGATCATGCCCCAGCAAGACAGACTGAGCGACGATCGCTTCTCTCAAAAAGACAGTATCTCCGGCGCCCCGGTGGTCGCAGTCGCCGCCCTCTCCTCCAGTTCGGACCAAACACCGCCGTTCGGCGGCACCCTGAAGATCCCGAAAGAAGCGATCGGACCGATGCGCCTCTTAGCCGTTGCTGAAATCTCACGCGGACGTTTGGGAACTCGCACCGTGTTCGACGAAGTCATTGTGAAGATCGAGCCGGAAGCGGCGCTGCAGACGATCGACTTCGAGACCGACAAGCCGCTGCAACTGGGACGCACCGGACAGTCGTCGGCATTCGGCCATGTCGATTCGATGGGCAAGGTGTTCGAACTCCCGGTCGTGGGCGAATTCGCCGACGGGGTCGTACGGCCGCTCGCCTCACCGGCCAGCGGCACGAGCTACCAGAGTTCCAACCCCGCCGCCATCAAGGTCCTGAGCGGTGGGATGCTGCAAATCGTAGGCAACGGCAAGACGATCCTGACCGTGACAAATCGCGGCAAGCAGGCATCGCTCGACATCCATGTGACCGTCAACGATGAGCCCAACGAACCACCGGTCGCTGATGCAGGCAAGAACAAAACGGTGAAGGCTGGAACGAAGGTGAAGCTGAGCGGGTTGAACAGTCGCGATGCGGAGGGCGAAGCGCTGTACTATTCGTGGAGCCAAGTCCGCGGCAGCAAAGTACCGCTTCTGGATGTGAACGGCCCCGAAGCCTCCTTCCAAGCCCCACACGTCTCCGAGCCACGAACCTATCGATTCAAGCTGCGCGTGACGGATAAGAAGGGAGCAGATAGCCTCCCGGCGTTTGTGGATGTGACGGTGGAGCCCTAGCCCCAAATAGGACTGCCTTATGAACACTAAGTGCTGAGCCTGAAAAAGGGGGCTTCATGTGTTCATCGTTAGATTTTCGGCCTCGTTATCTGTCTGCTTGAGCAGCCTGCAATCCAGGAGAAGCTTCTTATATTTTCCCTCATTCAGAACAGAATCAGATAATGCTCTCTGTGTGCATTCAAGATCCTAGTGCAACAGTTGGTGAAAGGCATGCGCCGGACTGTGCCAGTTCAGAATCTTGCGCGGCCGATCGTTGAGCATCGCTTGCACACGTTTGATCTCGCGCCGCGACACGCGCTGGAACTCAGTGCCAGCGGGAAAGAACTGCCGCAGCAAGCCGTTCGTGTTCTCGTTCGTCCCCCGCTCCCAGGGACACTGGGGATGGGCAAAGTAGACCTTCATCTTCGTCTGCTTCGTGAAGAGCCGGTGC
>NEWQ02000087.1 GCA_002869855.2 Nitrospira sp. CG24D | reverse complement strand
TGAGCTCAAATTGCTCCCAGTCTTTTGCTTCAGTCCGAACATGGAGCGCCTTGATGATTTCCCCGCAGAGTTCAGTGAGAGCCGTTGGCAAAACGCCGTGGGCCGATCGGGCAGCCGATCCTGCCTGTTCCGCGGCATTGATTTTTTTAGCCAGCTCAGTTGCCTGACGATTCATGTGGAGCAGTTGCATAGCGGCCGTTAACACAACAATTCCTGAACCGGCACGTTGGTCGGCAAGGCCATCTGATTGATCGGCATGCTGAGTTGATTCAGTCATGGATTCTCTTTACGACAGACTCGGCAGTATTGCTAGACAATTGAACAAACTCTGATAGAGTGCAGCGAGTGAAACGATCCTAGAAAGAGTACCTAACCCTTTAGGGGGAGTCAACACCTACGTTAGAGAATATTGGCCTACATCATCGGTATTGTTCGCCTCGGAGGCATTCCCTATAGTTGAGTGTGATTGGAAGAAGAGTAGCGCAGGTCGGCTCGGCTACCATTTAAGAATCCAATCCTCAATTTGCAGATAGGGAAGCCAATGATTCAATCCTTACAGGGGAGGCGTGATGTGGGACAGATAAGCTGGGAATGGCCGATGACCGATTGTGGGGAAAGTCATAGGGATAGAGTGGCGATGCTGAGACCTATCCCTTATGAATTGACTAGACCTGCGGATGAATCTGCTTCATCGGGTCGTGAAGGCAGGGCGCTCTCCTTGAATATCAGCAGTGGGGGAATGCTCGTACTAATGGAACAGGCCCCTCCTATAGAGCAGGTTTTGAAAGTTTTTGTGCCGACTCCAGTTACTGTCGCGGAGACGCCTACGCTGGCTGAAGTGCGGTGGGCAAGACGCATTCCTTTTGGAAAAGGAGTCGGCCCGTACTTGGTGGGTCTCAAGTTCATGTTTTGAATGAATAGTTTTTGAATTTAGCCTCGCTGTGCAATGCTCTCCGAGTGGGTAGTGGCTCAGTACGGTACGGAAGTCTTGGTAGGCGGTCGGTAAGGGAAGTTGGGGGTAGCGCGGATGCAAAAATGGTATAGTGTCATGGCTAAGCCTCGCCAGGAATATTCCTCAACATCGTTTCTTGGTCAAGCAGGGATTGAGACCTATTACCCTGAAGTGAAAGAGTGTTTTACCGTCGGCGGAAAGCGCCGCTTTCGTCGTTCGGGCCTGTTCCCAGGTTGTTCGTTTGCGCATTTCGATTACTAGCGGAAATCTTGACGGATCTCCTTGGCCTGCTTCATGAGTTTTAAGAGAGCATAGGAAGAGGGAGTCCCTTGAATGGGCGGCAGTAGTTCTTGTTAGTCCGTCCCTGCTAAAGGAGTTTTCAAGCATGCAAAGTATCAAAACTCTGGCTGTGATCGTTGGAATAAGTACGAGTTTCTTTCTAGACCCAGTACTGGCGGTTCCTCAGGACGCGGATATCAAGAAGGGAGGGATGTCTTCCTCCGGAAAATCCGCGGCGATCTCGTCCGACAAGTCTCTCTTAATAGTCACCCCGGAGTATATTATTGGCCCTGAGGATATTCTGGAAATAACGGTCTGGAAGAATGCAGATCTTTCTAAGCAAGTTCAGGTGCGGCCTGATGGCAGAATCTCCCTTCCGCTACTGGGAGATATATCGGCGGTCGCAAAAACTCCTGTCCAATTGACTGAGGAGATTTCTGTTGGTCTCAGGGCTTACATGGAGAATCCAACCATCTCGATCTTAGTAAAAGAGGTCAATAGTTATCAGATTTATGTGTTGGGGGAAGTCAATAAACCTGGTAAGTTTCCGCTAAAGAGTAAGACGACGCTTTTGCAGGGGATTACCGTGGCTGGTGGATTTACAGCAATGGCGGCCAGGAATAAGATCGTTGTTTTTCGATTCTCGAAAGATGGGGAGGGCTTAACTAAACTCAAAGCAAGTTATGACGATATCGTGGTGCGCGACGGATCAGTCCAGAATATGGAGTTGAAGCCAGGCGATCAGATTGTTGTGCCGTCAGAGACGATGGTGGTATTGCCAAGTCGTTAAGCCGCTAT
Source organism: Nitrospira sp. CG24D (assembly GCA_002869855.2). Taxonomy (GTDB): domain Bacteria; phylum Nitrospirota; class Nitrospiria; order Nitrospirales; family Nitrospiraceae; genus Nitrospira_D. Next base: position 997 of record NEWQ02000087.1, on the reverse strand, counting down.
ATGTGTATTTCGGTTGCCTCCAAGCTCAGAAAACTTTCAAGTAGTGGTGAACAAAGGCATGGGGCTGAAGGTGAGGTAATGGGGAGAGGTACGAAGACGATGATCGTTCAGACATGGGAGTGGGCGCGAAACCTTACAGTTGCTGGCTTGCTGATTGTTACCCTTGGCGCGGTAGAGGGCTGTTCTCAGCAGAATGTTCAGTACCCGGGAATGTCACTTCCCCCCACCGAGTTTCTCATCGGGCCGGAGGATGTTTTGCTTGTCACAGTCTGGCGCAATCAAGAATTGTCGAAAGAGGTGATTGTGAGGCCAGATGGGAAGATCTCTTTGCCCCTTATCGGGGATGTCATGGCTGCGGGTTTGTCGGCTCAGGTTCTTTCAAAACATGTGGCTGACGCCTTGGCTGAGTTCATGTCCACCCCGACGGTATCTGTCCAAGTGAAAGAGATTAATAGCTACCATATTTTTGCGGTCGGTGAGGTTGGAAAGCCCGGGAAGATTCCGCTTAAGTCGTTTACGAGTGTGATTCAAGGGATCTCATACGCCGGAGGGTTTACGACATTTGCTTCCCGCAACAACGTTCACGTGCTCCGCATGGTGAAGAATGCCCAAGGTGAGACCAAGCAGATCATGATTCCTGTGCCTTACATGGACATTGTGCAAGGGAAGAATTTGGAGGCTAATTTCATTCTGAAGGCTGGTGACGTCATTGTTGTACCGTAATGCCGGCCTGCGAATCGCTAAAGCTGTTCTCTTAGTGGGGCTGGTTGCCTGGTGGTTGACGGAAACTTCCGTGTCGGCTCAAACCATTATAATTCCAACATTGTCGGTTTCGGAAACCTATGACTCAAACGTGTTCTACACTCCAAAAACATTGCTGGGACCCGGTTTCAAAGCAGAAGACTTTATGACCACTGTAATACCTCAAGTCAATATCGCTCATGCAGGTCCACGTATCAATGGCAGCTTTTCAGTGGGTGCTAATATTACGAAGTAC
>NEWQ02000086.1 GCA_002869855.2 Nitrospira sp. CG24D | reverse complement strand
ACCCCAGAGGGTACGCCTCGGCCCTTCACTCGCTGCGGCCTTGCTGGACGAACGTTTTGAGCATCCTGTGGAGTAAGTTATCCGTTACGCGTCACGCATTGCTCGCGCTGCTGCTCTGCCTCCTCGTCACTGCCTGTACCACGACTACGCCGGCCCCGGAAGAGGCGGTGGGGCTGAAGCAGGCGACGGCCGAGGAGCTGGCCACCCTGCTGCGTCAACGCGAAACGGCGATTCGGACCATGAAGGGCCTCTTCAGCGCGAAAGTGCGCGGCGGCTTGATTCCGATTTCCACGCGCGTCGAAGGAGCGGTCTACTATCGCCGTCCGAACAGCATGCGGTTGCGAGGCTTTACGCCGATCGGCGGCGAGCTGTTTGAATTTGTTCAGGCCGATGAGCTGTACATGCTGCGATTGCCGACGATGGGACGGGTGTTGAGCGGCCGCCAGTCGGATATGAGCGAGATGGGCAAGTTGGCCCGGCCGTTTGAGCTCAGTGTGTGGGCGATGGGCGGCGTGCTGGGCACTAGCGCCATCGGGAAAGACGAGACGACGAAACTGGTCGAAGAGGGGACACGCTATCGATTGGATGTGTTTGGCCCGCGCTCCGGTGTGGCTTCGACGGACCGGCCCCTGCTTCGGCGGATGTGGTTCGATCGCCATACCTTGTTGGTGGTGCAGGAGGAGCGGTTGAACGGCGCCGGGGAAGTGGATGCCTCCATCCAGTACGAGGATTTTCGCTCAATCGGGGAAACCGCGCTGCCGGCCAATGGCAATCCCGATTCTCGCCTGTTGCGTCCCTTTAAGATTTCTCTGGAAGATGGACGAGGGCAGGGCAGCGTGCAGGTCACGTTCCATGAAATCATTTCCAATCAGGAATTAAAAAGCGAAGAGCTCGGGCGTGTCTCACGGCGGCCGTCACCGGCGGAGCCAGCGTCATGAAAGTCCTGGCTGTCGAAACGGCAACCTCCTGGCAGAGCGTCGCACTTCTTGATGACGACAGGGTTTTGGCGCGGGAAGATCATGAGGCCACCGGCGCGCATGGCACGCTCTTGCTGCCGACGATCACCCGGCTCTTGGCTAAGGCCGGTTTGACACTCACGCAGTTGGACGGGCTGGTGTGCTCTATAGGGCCTGGTTCGTTTACCGGTCTGCGTGTGGGAACGGCGACGTTGCTGGGTTTACGGGCAGCCACCGATCTTCCGCTGGTCTTAGTCCCGACGTTGGAAGCCATGGCCTGGTCGCTCAGAGGCACATCCGGCCCGATTTGCCCGGTGCTTCCCAGCCGCAAAGATGAAATCTATTGGGCCGTGTTTCGTTGGGGCGCCGATGGCCTTGTTGAGCGTCTCGTTTCTGAGCATGTCGGTTCTCCGCAGGCCCTGGCACAGACGCTCACTGGTGCGACCACTATCTTCGGAGAGGGGTGGACGCTGATGGAGCCGGCCATTCGAGCAGCTCTCGGCCCGGCCCTCACGATCATTCCGGTTCCAGGAGACTCGGTGCGACCCTCGGCCGTCACCGTAGGCCAGGCCGGAATTGAACGGCTGCGCCGGGGTGAGATTGCCGGCGATCAGGTGGCGCCCTTGTATGTCCAGCGGACCGAAGCGGAAATACGCTACGAGCAATCGGGTGGGGTCTCGCCGGTGGCCCGTCGGCAGGCCCGTGTGGCCACCAAAACAGCTGCCAGGGCGGCACGCCAGCCCCGGTCAATAGGGAAGACGCGTGGATAGCGCGATACAGATCATGCCGGCCACGTTGGCCGATCTGCCTGATTTGCTGCGCCTGGAAGAGGCTTGCTTCTCGTCCCCCTGGACGCGCAAAATGTTGGAGGCTGAACTGACCGGCAACCAGTTTGCACACTTTCTGGTGGCGCGTGAGACGGCAAAGACAGCGACCGCAGATGGGCCCATTGTCGGATCCCTGTGTTTTTGGATCGTGTTTGAAGAAGTGCGCCTGATGAATCTTGCCGTAGCAGAAGAGATGCGTCGTCGTGGAATTGGCGCGGCCCTCGTGGGCTCCGCCTTGCGTACCGGCCTCATCCAGGCAGCCACCCGCGCCGTCCTCGAGGTTCGGGCGTCCAACCGAGCCGCAGTCGCGCTCTATCGGCGCTTCGGCTTCACGCAGGTGTCGGTCCGTCCTGCATATTATTCCAATCCAGTCGAAGATGCGGTGCTCATGGAGATGGAGCCGATTGTGATCCCCGCCGGCTCCGGGCGCAGGTCTGCGCCCGTCAACAAGGGAGGCTCAGTTCCCGCTCACTAACCCGACCAGGAGGTGTGGCATGCAGACTGAACAGGGACTCGCGGACCAGCTTCGACAGACCAGCCGTGAGTTCAAATCGCTTGAAGAAACCCATCACCGGCTCGACGGCGAGCTGAACGAATTGCAACGGCGCCATGTGCTGACGCCCCAGGAAGAAGTCGTGAAGAAGCATTTGCAAAAAGAAAAATTAGCAATGAAAGACAAGATGGCGGAGTTGATCCGTCAATATCGCGAGCAGGGGACGCCCCAGGCCGCACACTAAGGAATGTCCCGGTCGCCGGTCGGTCCGGCGGCCGGGTGCCCACACATCATGGCCCAGTTTATCAACCCGCTTGCCGCTCATATCAGTACCGTCAAGCGGCGATTGATCATCATCGGGGCTACGCTGCTGGCCGCGCTCATTGCCACCTTTTCGTTTTCCGCCGATATGGTCGCCTGGCTGAACCGGCCCTTCCCTAATCAGCTGGTGTTTTACGGACCGACCGAAGCCCTGTTTGCCTCCATCAAAGTGTCCTTTCTGTCCGCGGTGATCGTCAGCCTTCCGGTGATCTTCTACCAGTTCTGGAAGTTCGTCGAACCGGCATTGCTGCAGAAGGAACAGCGCTGGGCGATTCCGCTGTTCCTGCTGGCCGGGGGGTTATTCATCTTGGGGTTGGTCTTTTGTAACCTGGTCATTTTGCCGCTGGTGATCGACTTTTTCGTCAGCTTCGGGATGGATCGGGATATCACGCCGCAATTGAGCGTGGGGACCTATATCGATTTCAATGTGAAGTTCCTGCTGATTTTCGGCTGCGCCTTTGAATTGCCGCTGGCCCTCACCCTGCTGGCAGTCGCCGGTGTCGTCACGGCCAAGCAGCTGGCGCAATATCGCAAGCACGCGATCATGGCGGCCTTGATCATTTCGGCGATTGTCACACCGGATGCCACGCTCTTTACCATGCTCTTGATGGCGGTGCCGATGATGGTATTGTATGAGATCGGGATTCTGGGCGCCTGGATGTTCGGGCGCGAGAAAGACGGCAACGGCGGCATCGATCTTCCGTTGGATCCCGATCTGCCG
>NEWQ02000085.1 GCA_002869855.2 Nitrospira sp. CG24D | reverse complement strand
TTGGGGACAGAATCTCATCAAGGTCTACAAGCTCAACGCATTCAAGAAGGAAGAACCGCCTCCAACGCCTGAAATAGAGCCGGAACCGGAGCCGGAACCAGAACCGCCGAAACCTGAGCCGAAGCCTCAGGAAGCGCCCCCTCCACCACCGCCGACAGCCGAAGCGCCTCCTCCGCAGAAAGCGGTCGACGCGCCGACCGGCCCGCCGCAAATGGACGCCAATCCCTTCGCGATCGGCAAGAGCCGCGGCAAGTTTGCCGGCTACACGGACATTCTGACCGCTACAATCCAAGAGAAGTATCAGCAACCGCCGACTCTCTCCGAGGATCTGGAATATGCGGTGATGTGCGAGCTGGTGCTCGATGAGCAAGGGCGCGTGTTGCAGTTCCGCTTGCTCAATTCATCCGGCAGCCTGCTCTTCGACCAATCCGCGCTCGATGCCCTGTCGAAACTCGCCCAAGTCCGGCCTCCCCCTGAGGGCATGGACCGGACCGTGATCGTCAAGTTCTTCCCGCCGGCCTAAGAAGACGGTTCTTT
>NEWQ02000084.1 GCA_002869855.2 Nitrospira sp. CG24D | reverse complement strand
GCAGCATCACCGCGAGCTTGCGAGCCACCGCGGTCACCGCTCTTCGTTTCGCCGCCCGACCTCCTCGCGCCACCAGCGCGAGGCCATAGCGGCGAAGGTCGCAATCCTTGCCGTGCGGACCGAGGATGTACTGCGCCGATTGCACCAAGAGCCAACGCAGCGTCGAGTCGCCACAGTGCGTGATTCCGCACTCCTTCGCTCGATCTCCCGAGCGGTCGCTCCGCGGCGCCAAGCCCACGTAGCTCCCCACCTGGCGGGACCGAGCAAAGCGGTGGGGATCGTCGATCGTCGCCACGTACGTCAACGCGGTGATCGGACCCACGCCATCCACCTGACGAAGCGCCACCGCGGCGGGCTCTTGCGCCGCTTCCCGCTCGATCTGCTGGTCGTAGACGCGGATCGCCTCGCCGAGCGCCTCGATCAGCAACAGCAACGGAACCACGATCGCCTCGCGATCCTTGGGTACCTGTTCCCGACACCGCTGGGCCCAAGCCCCACTCGTTCCTCGCGGAACCACCACCCCCTGCTTTTTCAGCACGCCGCGGACGTGATTGACCATCGCCGTCCGCGTCCCGACCGCCACGCTGCGGGCGTGAACCAAGTCGCGGCGACGCGCCGACCTCTCGCTGCGCCGAACGATCGGGTGCAGCAAGCGCGGATCGGCCCAACCCCAACGGGCGAGAGCCGCCGCGTCCACCCGATCGCTTTTTCTCGAGCTCTGGGTGATCTGGCTCAGCTTGCGAGGATTCGCTACCACCACCTCGTGGCCCCAGCCCTCGAGCTCGCGAGCGATCCAATTCGTCTGCGGACCGGCCTCCAGGATCACCCGCCATCGCGACGCTCCCTCGAACGCTCTCGCCAGAGACGCCCGATTTGTCGCGAATCGACCGCTATCGACCTCCTGGCCCTGGGCATCGAGACCACAATAGTGAATCCATCGATCTCCCAAATCCAAGCCCATCACCGTCACCGAAGCTTTGGTAACCTCTCGCATGGCCAATCTCCCTTGGGACTCCAAGCCCGTAAACCTGCAGCCCGGAATCTACGGAACTGCGTCGGGGGATTGGCCTTCTCATCCCATCTCGCTCTCGCTCGGGATGACAGGCGGGTGGAAGTCCTCCTCGAAAGACTTAGCGCCACGGCCAGGCCACCGAACCCCGTTTTGATAGCACTCGAA
>NEWQ02000083.1 GCA_002869855.2 Nitrospira sp. CG24D | reverse complement strand
GTGAGCCTGCCATGCAAGCCCGGTTGGGTATGGAGGTACCGGGTGATCGCCGGCAGGAGATCTTTGGAGACGAGAAAATGAGAGAATTCCTTCTGCACCTCGTCCTTTTGTACGATGGACGGGAACGCGGCTTTGAGTACTTCGTCGCAGGACCTCGACTCTGCCATGGTAGCTATCCCCCTAGTGAACCAGGATGATTCGCGTCGCTTCTTCCAATAGTTGCCGGATGGGCTGAGGGAGGAAGAACCCAAATCCCACCAACGCCGCAGCGAGCACGATGATCGGCAGATGGCCCAAGGTCCAGGCTTCTCCCCGGACGATTCCCTCAGGCGGGGTGCCCCAGACCATATTGGTGATGCGATAGAGCAAGCCACTGAATGCAAGTACGGAGCAGAGCAGAAACAGTCCAGTGAGGCTCAGGCTGGTGAATCGGTTCGAGAAGGCAACGGTCACCATCCCGCCGCTGTTGCTCAACCATTGTCCCGGAATCCCTTGTGCAGCCAGGGCTGTGACGATTTGCACCTCGCTGACAAATGAGGCGAAGGGAGGAAGGGCCGATAAGGCCAGTCCCGCGATCATCAAGGCCATGGCGGTCCAGGGCTGCGCAATGGCCAGCCCCTGCACCTGACCGATCTCCACCGTGTGAAAGCGACGGTGAATGTTGCCTGCGGCAAAAAACGCCATCGACTTGGCGAATGCATGATTCAGCAAATGAAACAGCCCACCGAAGGCTCCCAGCGGACCCCCGACCCCGAAGCCGATCATGGCGATCCCCATATGCTCGATGCTGGAGTAGGCGAACAGCCGTTTATAGTTGTGCTGAATGAGGATGAAAAACGCGGCCGTCACAAACGAGGCAAACCCGAGCAAGGCTAGCAGTCCGCCGGTGAAGGCAGGGGAGACGGCGTGGTCGACAATCATCTTCATGCGGAGAATGGCATAGACTGCGACAATTTCGAGCACACCGGCCAGCATCGCCGCTACCGGAGCCGGCGCCTCGGTATAAGCCTCCGGCAGCCAGCTATGCATGGGCACGAGTCCCACCTTGGTGCCATAGCCCACTAGGATGAAAATGAAGGCCAACTTCAATACATGCGGATTTAACTGGTCGGCCACAGGCAGCAACTGTGTCACGTTCAGCGCTTCGCTGACGTCCCCCAGCACATGCAGCGAGGAATAATAGGTGAGCACCACGCCGAAGAGTGCGAGGGAAATTCCGACCGAACACAAAATGAGGTACTTCCATCCGGCTTCCAGGGACTCTCGCCGTCGCCAGAAGGCAATCAGGAAGGTTGTGGCGAGCGTCGTCGCCTCGATGGCCACCCATTGCACCCCGACACTGTTTGCGACGGTCGCAATGACCATCGCCAGCAGGAACATGTGAAAGAGGAAAAAAAAGAGGTTGAGCCTCGTGGGGGCGATCACTCCTCGCGCCACCTGGTCGTCCATGTAGGAACGCATGTAGAACGAACAGGCCAGCCCGACCGCCCCGATGATGAAGAGAATGAACACCGACAAGGCGTCGAGATAGACCAACTGTCCCAGCGCCGTGAACGGGCCATCCTTCAATACGGTCCTGGTGATCATGATTTCTGCCCCCACGAGCAAACTCATACTCGTGAGGTTGATCGCGTGGAGGAGCGAAGACCGATGAATAAGCAAGCTCAACCCCCCCGCGAGCAGCGGGGAGATCAACAACACAAGGACTTCGATTATCACAATAAACCCTTCACTTATTCCTTCAGTACGGTGAGGTGGTTGGTGTCGACATTGTCGAACGCGTCTTGCAAACGATTCGTATAGATTCCCGCAATTAACGCCGCGATGAGCACGTCGAAGAACACTCCCAGTTCCACGATTAAGGGCATCCCGTAGGTGGCGGCGGTGGCTCCCAAAAATAAGCCGTTCTCCATGACCAGAAAGCCCACCAGCTGCGTGACGGCCTTTTGCCTGGCAATCATCGTGAAAAATCCGATGAGTACGATGGCCAGGGCGATGGCCAGAGAATCGCGCGTGAGCAGAAAGCCCAGCGGAATGATGGGCTGCGTGATGAAGAAGGCCAGCATCACCAGCGCGCCGCAGATCAGCAGGCCGGCCGGTACGTTGACGTTCATCACCAATTCTCGCTTGACGTTCAGACGCTCGATGACTTTCTTGAGCACCCTCGGGATGATGACCACTTTGATCACGCCGGTCAGCGCCGCCGCGATGTAGATGTGATGGTTTCCGGTCAGGAAGGCCACCACCGCTGCCGTTAGGACGAGAAAGGCCGACTGCAGCGCAAACAAGTCGACGCAGGCGGAGAGCCGCCGCTGTGCCACGATGGCGAAACAGGTGAGCAAAAGTAAGGCTGAGCACAAGTCAACGAGCTGCGATCCGGTGTGGGGAGAAATCTGCATCGGCTCAGCTCCGAAGAATGTAAAAGAACAGCAGTCCGAGCAACGCCAGGATAAAGGCGACGCCCAGGAGATCCGTCACGCGGAACAGCCGCAATTTTGCGAACATGCACTCGAGGACCCCGATCAGCACCGCAAGCCCTGCGATTTTCACCGCGTAGACCAGGAGCCCGATCCCCATCGCGGTCGGCGCCAGCGTGGTCGCGATGCCCCAGGGCGCGAAGACGTTGGCGATCAGCGAGAGAAATACGGCCAACTTCAGGCCGGCGGCCCATTCGATTAAGGCGAGATAGCGGCCCGAGTATTCTAGGACCATCGCCTCATGGATCATGGTCAGTTCCAGATGCGTGGCCGGATTGTCGACCGGCACCCGCCCGGTCTCGGCGAGCGCTACGATGAACAGGGCTGCCAGTGCCATCAGATGCGGGGATGGATCGGTCGCGATCCCTTCCAACAACGCGGTCTTATGGACAATGGTGCTGAGATTGGTGGAGCCGGCGGTCAGTGCGATGGCAAAGATGGAGAGGATCATGGCCGGTTCTGTCAGCGACGCGACGATCGCTTCACGGCTGCTGCCCATCCCGCCGAACGCGGATCCGGCATCGAGTCCTGCGAGGATCAGAAAAAATGTTCCCAGTGCCAGGAGATACACGAGCGCGATGATGTTCCCAGAAAAGTTTAACGGTGTCTGTGAGATGAACGTGGGAACCAGCAGACCCGCGGAGAGTGTGGAGGCGAACAGAATGTACGGTGTCGCAGGGAAGATCCAGGAGGTCGTTGTCGAAATTACCGGCTGCTTTCGGAAGAGTTTGGCGATATCGGCATAGGGCTGGAAAACGCTGGCGCCTTGCCGGCATTGGAATCGTGCCTTCACCTTGCGGATGAGCCCCACGAGGAAGGGAGAGACCGTGAGCAGCACGATGACCTGTGCCGTCACGAGCAACAGTGATTGAATGATAGGCGACATTTTGCGTACGTCTCCTAGACGGCGAACAGCAACAAGATCACCAGCGTCACGAAAATATAGGCCAGGTACAGATGGAGGCTGCCAGCCTGAAGAATACGCAGGCGGTCCGCGATTCTCATAAAGATATGGATCACCGGATCGTAGAGGTACTTCTCAAAGACCGGCTCGATGTGAAACTCAAACTTCCGTTGTTTGGCGAAGTAGCGGGACTTTTGCAGAAACTCAGTTTCGAGCTTGATGGTCGGCTGGTAAATGGTGCTGAAGACTCGCTTAATCGGTTGGACAAATCCCGTGGCCGTGTACTCCATCCGTGGGGAGAGATTGATCCCGCAGCCCCAGGTCTTGTATGAGCGTGTCATCAGGCGGCCACCGAAGAGGAATGCCAAGAGGAGGCCAAGGAGGCCGCCCAGGATCAGCATGGCCGCCAACATGGGCGGTGAGATGCTGGAGAACTGCACGTCCCCTGGTGCCACGGCCCAGCCATCGAGTGCGAGGACCTTGTCGGTGATCGATACGCCGGTCAGCGGTGCGGTAATCCGGTCGAGGAGCGGCACGACGATCATGGGGGCGAGGCCAAGTCCGACGCACAGCAGGGCCAGGATGCCCATCCCGATCCGCATGGCAACCGGGACTTCTTCGGCATGGCGTGCATGGGCACTTCGTGGGAGAGCCAAGAAGGAAATGCCGAAAGCCTTGGCAAAGCAGGCCAGCGCTAAGACGCCGGTCAAGGCCAGCAGGGCCGCAGCGATCGGCAGCATCAACTTGAGGAATAGAGCCGGGAGTTGAAAGCTCAGAAAGAGTGTTTGGAACACCAGCCATTCGCTCACGAATCCATTGGTCGGGGGGAGGGCCGAGATCGACACGGCGCCGATGAGAAAGAACAGACCGGTCCAGGGCATGCGACGCAGCAGCCCGCCGTACTCTTCCATATTGCGCGTATGGGTGGCGTAGAGGAGCGAGCCTGCTCCCAGGAAGAGTAAGGCCTTGAACATGGCATGGTTGATCGTGTGGTAGAGCCCGGCCAACAGGCCCAGCGCAGCAAATTCATTGAGCCCGTAGGTGTGAAAGATCATGCCGGCGCCGATGCCGAGCAAAATGATGCCGATGTTTTCCACGCTATGAAACGCCAGGAGACGCTTGAGGTCATGTTCCATCAGCGCATACATCACACCCAGTATGGCCGAGAGGGTCCCGGCGAGCAGCACCACGAAACCCCACCACCAGGGGAATTGTCCCCCAAGGAAATCGAAGTAGACCCGGATGAGCGCATAGATGGCCGTCTTGATCATGACGCCGGACATGAGGGCCGAGACATGCGACGGCGCGGCCGGATGGGCGTAGGGCAACCAGACATGCAACGGCACGATGCCGGCTTTTGTGCCGAAGCCGATCAAGGCGGCGAGAAAGACCAGGGTTCGCATCCCTTCCGGTAAGGCCTGCTCCGGATGACGAAAGGCATCAAACGAGAACGATCCAGCGGATTGAAACAAGATCAGATAGGTCAGGACCACAAAGGCGGTGCCGACGTGCGTCATGACCAGGTAGAAGAATCCGGCGGGGCGGACGTCCGCCTTCTCATGTTCTGTGACGACCAGAAAGTAGGAGGCGAGAGACATCAGTTCCCAGACCATCAAAAAGAAAAGTCCGTTGTCGGCGAGCACGACGAGAGTCATGGAGAGAAGAAATCCGTTGAAAAGCGCTCCCAGCGCCGCGACAGAGACGCGTCCCTGGAAATGCCGGACATACCCGACGGCATAGATCGCAGCGGCGAGGCCGACCAGCGAGATCGTGAAGACGAATAACGCCGCCAGGGGATCGAGACGGATCGCGAACGTGAGCAGTGGGACGGTCGAGGCGATGGAGAGAGTGACCGGTTCAGGCGCAATGAGCCCAAGGAGTCCCAAGGCGATACCTGCACAAGTCGCGACGATGGCACAGATGCTGGCCGTGAGACTCTGTGTATTCAGCTGCCGCGGATAGAGCGGCAGAACCATGCCGGCCGCATAACCTATGAGAAGGACCCACAGTACATTCAGCATGCGGTCGGGCTATCAGTAGAAATGGTACCGCTCCTCTTCCGTAGCATTAGGCAGTTGCTTTCTGAGTCACAACCGAGATTGCAACGGTCGGCCGGTTCGATTCCGGCAGCGGGCCATGCCTTCGCGGGCTTTGAGATTATTCGGGTCAGTATCCAGCACTGCCTTCCAGTTGAAGTGAGCCTCTTCGTACTGGTCCAGTCTTTCGAGTAAGAGCGCCAGATCGCACCGTGCAAGGAGATCGGTGGGACAGACTGTCAGCAGCTGCTGCAATTCAACCAGTCGTGTGATCCAAGAATCATTCAACATCGGAAGACTTGCTCACTTTCTGGGTGGAGATGAACCTGCAAGCCGGTCACGCGATGCTCGGTTCACAGATGTTGGCGAGGCGGTAAACTCATTCCGAGCGGGCAACCGAAGGAGCGCCCGCACATCCCGTAACACTCCATACACAGCGACCAACACAATCAGTGTCATGGGGATGTTGAACGTCCAGAGGCCGATCGCGGTGCCGAGGGCCAGAGACAGGGCCGTGATGAAACAGATGATCTCCAGCCGTCCACTCAAGCTTGTACGCGCGGGCCCGCTCATCTGCTCATGCCATACTGCAACGCCTGTCAAAAGACAGTGCAGGGAAGATGCCCGCGGTCCGGTTGTGCGGACATTCGATGATGGCGTGAAAGAAATAGCGTACTTACGAGCGAGAGGGGGTTCCCTTTACAAATTGTCCGGGCAGGTCTTCAGCGCTGTCTGCAAGACTTGCAGGTGATCCTGAATTGACGGCGGTAGAGTCCCGCAAATATTGCAGCACGACATTAGATCTGCCCATGTGTTGGAGAGCAGAACGCGGTGGCGGTTAGGCGCGGATGCCGTATTCCTTGATTTTGTACTGGAGTGTCCGGAGGCTGATGCCTAAGAGCTTGGCGGCGTTTTCCCGATGATTGGTGACTTCAGCCAATGTCCGTTGGATGACATCTTTTTCGATCTGCTCCAAAGAAGTTCCTAATGTGACCAGCAATGTATGTGCGTTTTCCTTGCTGGCCTGGATCTCCTCGGGGAGGTGCTCCGGCTGAAGGGTTTTGTCCCGTACCGTCACGACGAGGCGTTCCATCAGGTTGCGCAGTTGGCGAATGTTTCCCGGCCATCCATATAACCGAAACAGGCGCATGGCTTCCCGTGACACGTCTTTCGGTTCACGGTGATGCTGCGTCGCGCACTCCGCGAGAAACCGGTCCACCAGCAGGGGAATATCATCCGCTCGATCACGGAGCGGTGGAAGGCGAATCGGCACGACATTCAGACGGTAATAGAGGTCTTCACGAAAGTCTCCCTGCTTGACGGCTTCCTCGAGATTGCGGTTGGTGGCCGCGATGATACGGACATCGACGGTGATCAGCTTGGTTCCCCCCAGTCGCCTGAATTCCTTCGTCTCCAACACACGCAGAAAATCGACTTGCGACTTGAGGGACAGTTCACCCACCTCATCCAACAACAGCGTGCCGCCGTTGGCCAGTTCGAACCGCCCGACTTTGGTCGCCATTGCGCCGGTAAAGGCCCCTTTTTCATAGCCGAACAACTCGCTTTCGA
>NEWQ02000082.1 GCA_002869855.2 Nitrospira sp. CG24D | reverse complement strand
TCACGGTCACGCGCCGCTTTTCCGCCCCCACCGCCACAGCGGTCGACTGCGCTCCACAGGGGGGCTGTGACGCATCCCCCGCTGCCGTGCGTACCCATTTAGAAGCACAGCCCTCCACACCGTTGAGGCTGCTGCTCGTCGATGACTCCCCCGAGATCGGTCAGCTCGCAGCCCTCTATCTCAAAGGTTTACCCTATCGGTTGGACCGCGCCGCCGATGGCCCCTCGGCCATTCAGCAATTCCAGGCCCATCGCTATGATCTCATCTTCCTGGATCTCCAGATGCCCGGCATGGACGGCTATGCCACCGCCACAGCCATCCGGACTTGGGAAGCGGCGCAGGGAACCCTTCGTACGCCGATCATTGCCTTGACGGCAGATGTCCTGGGGCCGGCAAAAGAGCGAAGTATACGGGCCGGCTGCACGGGCTTTATCGGAAAGCCATTTTTCCAAACCACCTTCCTCGAAGCCATTCAACAATACGCCCACCCGACGGACTCCCCATCGTCTCATGAGCACGCTCTAGAGACGCCGTCTTCCCCCGGACAACCGGAAAAGCCGGATCTGGGTCGGCTCCGTCAGAAATTCCTAAGTAACCGGAAACGCGATCTCGACGCCTTAGCGTCGGCTCTGTCCACGCACGATTGGACAACCATTCAAACCCTTGGTCATCGGATGAAGGGGCTGGCCGGATCGTACGGGTTTGAAGAAATTGGAGCAATCGGAAGCCGGCTTGAAAAAGCCGCCGTTGGGCAGGAGCCGGATCGCATCGCATCAGCAATAAATGAGTTGGCACACATCCTTGAACGGCTCGATCCGTCACAAGATCAAGCGGCATGAGCCGATGATACTTATTAGATTATTTAGCAACACGGAGGTAGGGGCATGAGCATACTACTCGTCGATGATTTCGATGAAGAACGCGATTTTCTCCAGGCCGTGCTTCTGAAGGCCGGCTATGGCCCGATGGTGACAGCCGAGTCGGGACGCCAGGCGTTGGAACTGCTCGGCGTCATGGGACGACGGGTCACGCCCTGCGATCCGGATGTGATCCTGATGGATTTGATGATGCCGGATATCGACGGGCTGGAAGCTTGTCGACAGATTCGCTCGCTCGAGCGGCTGGAACATACCCCGATCATTATAATCACCGCCAAGACCGACACGGCTGATCTGCAAGCCGCCTATACCGCCGGAGCCACCGACTTTCTCCGGAAACCCATCACCCCGGTCGAACTCGTCGCTCGAGTCTCCACCGCCCTCAGCCTAAAACAGGAGCTCGATGCCCGTATCACACGTGAGCAAGAACTCATTGCCAGGACCGAAGAACTCGAACGGGCACTGAAAGAGCTGAAAAGCCTGCGCGGCCTGATCGCGATCTGCGCCAAGTGCAAACGAGTCCGCTCGGATGGAACCTATCGGAAACGGATCGAAGATTATCTGGAGCAGTGCTTCGAGAGAAAACTGGAACGGGATATCTGCCACGACTGTATGGAACAGTCCTATCCGAAAGCCGGCTGAGCGATGCCCGACTGCGGGCAATCCTCGATTGCGCACGTCGAACAAGCACATGAGACCACTCGCTCGGCTTCAAACCTCCACTCTACTCACATACCTAAGGGAGTGGCCGGATGGTCCTTCACTGCGCGCATTGAGGGACCACCGCTTCATCG
>NEWQ02000081.1 GCA_002869855.2 Nitrospira sp. CG24D | reverse complement strand
GCCCGCTCACGAGGGGGAAATTTCTGAGGACCACTCCCCGACCCGCATGAAGATGTGCGCTCTTATAATCTTGAACTTTCCAGCCGGCCTGCTCCAGTGCCTGGTCGATGTGTGCACGCGCCTGATCTTCGGGAGTGGCCATGGGCGCCAAGGATACCTTGTTACCAGCTAGAAATCACCCCGCCTTTTAGGGAACAGACCATTCGCATTCTCTCCCAACAGAGCCTTTTTCAGGTAGAACTACCAGGGCCATGAACCCCTCCGGCTACGCACGATCACCTCATTTCCCCCCTTCAAACCTCCATCCCTTCCCATAGGGATTACTCGGCGAATCCGGCCTGAACGGATTCCCCGCGCCAAATTGGTTGTTCAGCGAGTCGGGCGAAAAGGGCGAGCCGTACGTGACACACTGTCGTTTGCCCGCGTTTCCTCCAGCCCTCGCACACTCTCCGGCCTTCCCCCCTAATAGCGGCGGTAGAGAATCTGGACGGCGTCCGCGGTGGTCGCGCGTTTTCGTTTTGCCATGTTCATTCCTCCCGATGGGATTTCACGGCTTCGCCAGCTCGGCTTCGATCTCCTCGATGGTCGGGAGGCTGGTTTGGAGTTCTTTGGGGAGGGTCTGCGTGAGTCGGGTTTCCCATTCGGCCACGCCGATAGGCCTGGTGTTTCCACCCAGCGCGTACTCGACCATCACGCGGTTCTTTTCCCGTACCAGCAGCAGGCCCACTGTCGGTTTATCGTCAGGATGACTGAGCAATCGATCCACCGCCGTCATATACATCCCCAGTTGCGCACCATCGCCGGGCTGGAATTTGCGGGCCTTCAACTCGATCACCACGTACCGGCGCAATTTGAGGTGGTAGAAGAGCAGATCGAGATAGAAGTCTTCGTCGCCGATTTCCAGATGCACCTGCCGACCGACGAAGGCGAAGCCCTGGCCGAGTTCAAGCAGGAACTTCTGAATATGAGTTACGAGGCCCTGCTCCAGTTCCGCTTCCCGGCGCGGCGCATCGGTCCCTAAGAAATCGAACAGGTAGGGGTCTTTGAAGACTTGCACCGCCATATCAGAGTCAGGCGGCGGCAGCGTAGCCGGGAAATTTGTCTGCGCCTTGCCTTGCCGGCGATGGGCCTGAGCTTCGATCTGGGCTGCCAGCATATTGCGCGACCAGCCATGCTCAAGCGTCTTCGCAGCGTACCAGAGCCGCAGCTCTCGACTTTCCAGTTTCTCCAACAGCGCGAGCTGGTGGTACCAGGTCAATTGTGCAAGCGCCGCTTGCACAATGTTCCGGTCCGGCCACGCGGATGCAAAGGCACGCATATACTTCAGGTTGCGCGGCGAAAACCCCTTCATCTCCGGGAAAGCCTCACGTAAATCGGCCGCCAGACGATCAATGACCCGGCTGCCCCAGCCTTGGTCTGCCTGCTTGTCCAGAATGCTGCGGCCGATATCCCAGTACAGCAATACCATGACAGTGTTGCTGGCAAGGACGACACGCAGCCTTTCCCGATGGATGCAGGCCTTGAGGTCCGCCAGCCACGCCGCGTAGTCCACAGGCACGTCGGCGGCAGGCGGTGGCACAGGGAACATGACGCTACGGTCCACGCGGCCACGCTGCTTGCGTTCCGATGAGGAGTTTGCCTTGATGACGGCACGAGGTTTCTTCCCCGCCGTGTGTTCGTCCCTTCAGATGGTCACAGGTCGAATCAGTTCTCGTAGATGGATGCGTCTTCCCTGCCCGCTTACGAACGTTCGGTCGACCTGGCTTCTCTCAATATCTCCAAGCATGTTCCCATAGAACGCATTCCAAACAATGTCCGAAGAAGGCTACTCTTTCCCTCACTGAAAATCACCCAGGTTTTTCAGACACAACCTTTTGCCATAGCCTCATTCCCTCCCTTCAATCCTCCACCCTCTCCCATAAGGATTATTCAGCGAATCGAGCCTGAACGGATTCCCTGCGCCAAATTGGTTATTGAGCGAATCGGACGAGAAGGGCGAGCCGTAGCGGCCGAATTGGTTGCTGGTCGAGTCCTGATCGAACGGATTGGCGCTGAGATTGCCGCAGCGGCTGAGGATTCGCGAAACCTGTGGAGGGGCAAGGACGTGCTGATCGTTGAGGATGGGAGCCGATGGATTCTCACGCGTGAGGGAGAGGGAGCGATGGATCGCGCTAGGCGGCTGCGTAGGTCCTCACGTCCACTTGCACTCCCGCGCGGACGGCCTCTTCTGCTGTCTTGAGGAGACTTGCCGTGACCAGTTCTTCAATGTACTCTTCGCCGCAATTCCCACACACCCGTGCCGGCACGCCCTTAATGACGACAGTGGCGTTATCACGCTCAAGAGTGACTGTCGCTGCCCCCGGGTGGGTTTCCCCGGTTTTACAGATCACACAGGTCATCGAGATCTCCTCCTCTTGAATTCTCCGTCCCACTCTCCGGCATCCGGCTGATAGACGGTCACGATGATCGTTTCCTGATCCGGCACATTGTCGGCCGCCACGACATGTATGGGGCGAGTCCCGTTCCATCCCAAGATGAGGCGACTGGGAAAGGGCTTGTCTGTCGGATAGGTCGCAATGGTCTCGCCTGCTTCGACCACTCGTTTGACCTCTTCCTGACTGATCTTTCGTTGAAACATCCTTTGAATGGCGTGAACCCGGAAGACCAGACGAAATTGGCTCATGCTCTCGCGCCCCCTGCCCGGTAATCCCGTGTATTTTCGTATGTGGAGTCTAGCGCAACCCCGCGTTGAATGTCATCTCACGGGCAATCTCTTTCTCATCCATCGTCTGCGATAGAGCCTCCCCGCTCCTGATTGGTTGTTCCCCGACTACGGCCAAAAGGGCGACCCGTAGCGGCCGAACTGGTTGCTCTCCTCGATTCGCGTTTTCCACTTTCATCTATTCAACTGACGCTTTAGGATAGGTCTATGACAACCTCTACCGCACCCAAGCAGGACGACCTCGAACGACTCATCTCCGGCACACACTGGAACCCGCGCGCGATTCTCGGTCCTCACCCGACCCCACAAGGCCTGACTATCCGCATCTGGCTTCCTTTTGCCGAAACTGTCGAAATTGTGCCTGCTGGTCAGACAGCTCCGGTCTCGGCCAAACGCATCCACGAAGCCGGCCTCTTTGAAGCCCTCCTCCCCAAACAGAATGACGCGCTCCACTATAAGATCCGCGCTCGGGCTGCCGACGGCACCATCGCGGAGAGCCATGATCCCTACGCGCTGCCTCCGTTACTGACAGATTTTGAGTTACACCTGTTTTCTGAGGGCACGTTTTATCGAGCCTACGAATCGCTGGGCGCGCACGTTCGCACGGCAGAAGGAATCACCGGGGTGCATTTCGTCGTCTGGGCGCCAAATGCCGCGCGCGTGAGTGTGGTCGGCGAATTCAATCGCTGGGATGGCCGTTGCCATCCAATGACCAATCGAGGATCGACAGGACTCTGGGAAATCTTCCTCCCCGAACTGCCGGACGGAAGCCTCTACAAATATGAAATTCGACCGCGCGGCCAGGACGCCGTCCTTACCAAGGCAGACCCCTATGCGCGCGCCGGCGAGCTTCGTCCCCGCACCGCCTCGATTGTGCGTGACCTCTCCGATTTCACCTGGCACGACGAAGCCTGGATGACCGCCCGCGCACAGTGGAATCCCCTGCGCGCCCCGATCGCCATCTATGAAGTCCATCTCGGATCATGGATGCGGGTGCCGGAAGAGGAGAATCGCTGGCTCACCTACCATGAGCTGGCCGCCAGACTCATTCCCTATGTGAAGGACCTCGGCTACACCCATATCGAACTGCTTCCCATCACCGAACATCCCTTCGACGGATCCTGGGGTTATCAGACCACCGGATATTTTGCTGCGACCAGCCGCTACGGCACACCGGAAGATTTCATGGCGTTTGTCGATACCGCCCACCAAGCGGGTATCGGGGTCATCATGGACTGGGCGCCCGCGCATTTCCCCGATGATCCGCACGGCCTCGCCTTGTTCGACGGCACCCATCTCTACGACCATGCCGATCCGCGCCTGGGCTATCACCCGGATTGGCACAGCCGGATCTTCAATTATGACCGTCCGGAGGTGCGTAACTTTCTGCTCAACAGCGCGCTGTTCTGGCTCGACACCTATCACATCGACGGTATACGCGTGGACGCCGTCGCCTCGATGCTGTATCTCGACTACGGCCGTAAGCACGGCGAGTGGATCCCCAATCAGTTCGGCGGACGCGAAAACCTGGGCGCCGTGACGCTGCTCAAGGAACTGAATGTCCTCGTGCATCGGGACTTTCCCGGCGCCATGACCATTGCGGAAGAGTCCACCTCCTGGCCGGGCGTCTCCCGCCCCACCTACACCGGAGGGCTCGGGTTTACCTTCAAATGGAACATGGGCTGGATGCACGACACGCTCGACTATTTCGCCCACGAGCCGGTGCACCGGAAGTTTCATCAAAACCAGATCACGTTCGGCCTGCTCTACGCCTTCACGGAAAACTTCGTCCTCGTCCTCTCACATGACGAAGTGGTGCACGGCAAACGCTCGCTGATCGGAAAAATGCCCGGCGACCCCTGGCAGCAATTCGCCAATCTCCGCACCCTGTACGGCTACATGTACGGCCATCCGGGGAAGAAGATGCTGTATATGGGGAATGAGTTCGGGCAATGGCGGGAGTGGAATCACGATACCAGCCTGGACTGGCATCTCTGCGAATACCCGCCCCATCACGGGTTACAGCGCTTTGTACGGGACCTGAATCATCTGTACCGGCAAGAACCGGCATTACACCAGGTCGACTACGAATGGAATGGATTTCAGTGGATCGACTTTAACGACGGGGAGAATTCCGTCATCGCCTTCCTTCGAAAAGCGGAAGACGCCTCGGAATCCATCGTCTGCGTGGGAAACTTTACACCGGTTCCGCGGCATCACTACCGCATCGGCGTCCCGACCGCGGGGCACTATCGGGAGCTGCTCAATAGCGACGCCGAACTGTACGGGGGCAGCAACATGGGGAACTCCGGCGGCGTGCGCGCCGAGGGCAGCCCCTGCCACGGCCTGCCCTATTCACTGAGCCTCACGCTTCCGCCGCTCTCCATGCTCTTCTTCAAACGATCAGGAAGCTGAAAAAGCCTGCCAGCGGCGTTCTCGCATCGCTCAGAGGCTCACCGTATACAAGCCAACTTGAGGCAAAGGACCTATCCGCTCGCATGTGATCGAAGCGAGCGGCTCAAGCAAAGCTTGGTATGTACCTCCCGCCACTTGCTCGCTGCGGCCTTGCCCGCGGAACGGCGCGTCTCGGTGCGCCGGGGATGGGCGGGTGAGAACGGTAGCCTTTTTGAGCATCCTGACGTTGTTTCCGGAGCCTGCGAATAGCCCTCGCCTACTTGGCCTTGGCTTCTGCGCGGATCTCCAGAATTTTGACGTCGAAGTACAAGGTCTTCCCGGCCAGCGGATGGTTAAAATCCAGCACCACGGAATCCTCTTTCACTTCCGTCACATGGGGAAACAACGATTGGCCTTCAGGCCCCCGCGCTTCCAGTTCGGCTCCGACTTTCCACGCATGCTCCGGCACCAGGGCCTTCTTCACTTCCTGAATAGCTTTCTGGTCCACCTCTCCGTAGGCATCGACGGGTTTGACGGCGATGTGCTTCGACTCTCCGACCGCCATCCCCTCCAGCGCTTTCTCCAGTCCGGGAACAATTTCCTCCGCGCCGTGCAGATAGGTCATCGGTTCACCGCCGACATTCGATTCCACGACATCTTTCTCGTTCAGCTTCAGCGTATATTCCAGCGACACGTGCTTCCCCTTCGAGACCACGGCCTTCGCGGCCCCGTTCGTCGTCTCAGCGTGAATCACCGGCGCATTGACCATCGTACCCAACAGAGCAACCAGGCACACACATCTCAGAGTACAGAGACGAACGATCATACAATCCTCCTCAACAATATTGCGTCGCTACAGGCGGGAACAGGACACGAGGATACCGCGATGGAGGCACCCAACACTACCGGCTCTCACCAGGAGCGGAAGGCCCCGGAATCCAGATGCACGAATTTCGAACGGGGATAATAGCCGATGCCGCCATAGCCCAATTCCAGCGCGGCCTGTCGAATGACTTTGGGATGAATGCCCGGAATCTGTATATCGATGGCCTGACCCTGGATATGCAGGCTGTTCTTTGCCGCGCGCCGGCCGGCACGGACTAATTTCGCGTTATACTCCGGAGAGCGATAGCCGGAGATGATATGAATCTCCCGACCGCCGCCCAACTTCTTTTGTACCAGATTGACATGCTCCAACACCCGCACATCGATCGCTGAGACTTCACCGGTCGCATGGCAGCGCAGGATATGATTGACGTCGTCCAGCGCTTCCAAATCATACTCGCCGGCATCGTTGCGGTACGTCACATCCAGCCGCTCATCGGTCCACACATTCAAGAAGGTCAACCGGCCCTCAGGCAGCGCCTGCGCCGCGACTCGCTGAGGCCGCAGCCCGGGCAACACAGCGAGAGCCAGGGCCATCATAGTAGTTTGCAAAAACGTGCGTCGGCTCCAGGCCCAATTCGAATCAGTTGTCACAAAGATACTCTCCGAAGAAGGTGCGTTGCAGAGAATTAGCAGCAGATGAATCGAGTTTTATCAAAAAGGATCGGATCGGTCAATGAATATTCGTTCGATCAGCTCTCCGCTGATATCCGTTCCAATCCGGCACCGAGTTTCTCTTGATAGGCACAGCCGCCACAGTTCCCCGTTCTGACCGGTCGCCAACCGTTTTCTTCCTAGACACACAGCCGGCAGACAGGTAAGATCGCATTCATAGATTAAGGAAAAACCATGGCTACGATTTTGATCATCGACGACGAAGAATCCATCCGCCATCTCCTCCGTGAGGTGTTGGAAAAAGCCGGACATCAGGTGCTCGAAGCGTCCAATGGACGCGAAGGGCTTGAGACCTATCAAAAGCAACCGGCCGACCTGGTCATCATGGATCTGCTGATGCCGGATACCGACGGCTTGGAAACCACGCTCCAGCTGACTCGTGAATATGTGGACGCCAAGGTCATCGCGATCACCGGCGCGCAAGGCGATCGCAACTTTCTTGACGTGGCGAACCTTTTCGGCGCCCGACGGACGTTCCAGAAACCCTTCGATCTCAACAAGCTCCTTCAGGCCGTACAGGAAGAGCTGGCAGCCAAGTAGCCCCCTTCCTCATACCCGAATAATCCCGGCCCTGTCTCCGCCGACCGCATTTCCCCATCACATCCAATCCATTCCACCTCAAGTTGACTGTCTGTTGTGCCGATGAAGAAGGACAGAAGCCCCTCCTCGCGTATCGGTGTGCATCGCGCAGCGAACTAAACTCGGCAGGTGTATCAGCATGGGATACCATCGGAAGAACCCGCGATTCGACGTCAATTTTGGGAGCACCTTCGCCGGCGACACGCTCGCAGGCCAGGGCACTATTACCAATCTGTCAGTTGGCGGCTGTAGTATCGAGTCGAAGATCACGCTGCCGGCTCAGAGCGTCGTCGGACTACAGATCCAGCTCCCCGATTCCCAGTGGCCGCTGGAGATCAATCAAGCAGTTGTCCGGTGGGTGCGGGGCAATACCTTCGGCCTGGAGTTCCAAGCGCTGTCTGATCCGGACACAACCCGCCTCCAACAACTTCTGCAGGACCTCGATCAGGGACCGCTGGTGGTCATGCACCGTGCCGCGCACTGAGACACCCCCACAGTACTACTCGTCGTTGTCACGAGCCTGCGAAGATCGACTCGAAGAAACAACAAGAGCTACAGTGGCGCGAGATTCCATGATGAGCCCGGTGAGCCCATGGGGCAGCCTGTCCGATTCCTAAAGTTACACTGAGCCCCTAGTCTACGGACAGCAGACAACTCCCTCTTAGGCGCGCATGACATAAGCAGTATTTACTGGAAGTCTTTCTGCAGGATCTGAGAGGATCGCGGAAACCGACGGTGATGTGCCGCGCGACCTTTTAGGAAAATGCTCGAACGCTCATGTGGCTGACTATCTGGACTCTGTACAGCTTCCTCATCCTCGCCAGTGGCGTCTACGGGTCCGACTTCGTCGGCCATTCCCATTGGGACTATGTCATTTGGATTCCACCGTTCGACGAGATACGGTCGATTCAATTCTGGCTCGACATTATCGTGAACGTCGCCCTCTACGTCCCCTTTGCCTTCCTCTTTCTCCAATATCGGAATTCGAATAACCGGTCAGCCCTCCTCACGGCCGTGCTTTTGGGCTTACTCCTCTCCTGTACGGTCGAACTCTATCAGGTCTACTCTCACAACCGCCGCCCTTCGCCATTGGATATTGTCTGCAACCTCAGCGGCACCATCATCGGAACATTTCTCTGGAAAGCCTGGCGAAGGCGTGCGCGGCACGCAACTCAACCGAAAACGCCTGCTATTCCCATCCCATAGGTTCGTAGCCGCGCTCTTGCAGGCAGCGATTCACAAACTGTTTGAACGCCTGACTCGGCGGCGACTTCCGAAACAGGCCGCGGAGCAGTCCACCGGTTGCCCCGCTCGCCGCTCCGACCATCGCACCGCGCCCGGGATGTCCGACGACTGCCCCGCCCACAGCGCCGGCCGCCGATCCGATCGCGCCACCCGCCGTCGTACTCCCGGCCACTTGGCCGCTCTTCCCCCGGCTGGGCGTCGCTCCGGCCTCTTTGGCCATAGCAGAACAGTCCTCGATATCCTGCTCCGCAACGGACTCCCCGACCTGGCGAAAGTGGGCATTGGGATAGAGAATCGGCTTGGGCGCCGCGCACCCGGAAATCAGAAAGAGGCAGGAGAACAGCAACAAGGACTGGTGGGAAGCCGATTTCATCTTATGAGCTTCAACGAACGGCCATGGACTCCGTTGACCAGGCTGCTAGCGGCCGCTCGATAATTCTTTCCGTACGAGTCCCCGCATCATCACAGGATCGTTGTAGGCAATTTCACTCAACGCGTCCAGGATGTGAATCCCTTTGGAGGCAGCCAGGTCCTTCGCCTTCACGTAATTCTTCGCCCCGAACCGCGCCACCGACGACTGGCCGTTCACAATCTGGCAAGCCAGCACCTCCGCACCGACTTCCAACGTGCCGCCCTCTTCAATCAATGTCTTGGCCTGCGCAATCGTGATCCCGTGCAACTGCGCAAACTCCTCCAGCCCACCCGTCTCAACGAGCCGGCCATCCGGCATAATGCAGAGCCGTTTGAAGTGCGGAGACCAGTCCTTGCGGAAATCGATATACTTGATATCGCCACCCTTGGCCACGGCGCGATCGATCATGCGGTAATCCAACCCTAGATTCTTCTGCTCCAGCTTCACTTTCAGCTCATCCGGTAGCGTGCGATGGAAAATCTCATAGGCCGCCTCAGCCATCGGAAGCGACCGTGCCCGGGCCAGATGCTCCGTCTCGGCAAACTGCATCAGATCCAGGACAAACGTCCGTTTCGGCAGCACGCCCGTCGGATCGATCACACAGGCAAAGAGCCCGCGCGTCAAAAGTCCTCCCTCCGCAGGATAGACATAGACCCCGCCCTGAGTCAGCAACTCCGTCATCGTCGCCAACGGCACTCCATAGCTTTCGGACAAAATCTTGGCATGGCCTGGTAGATCTTCCGGAAGCGTCGTCGCACAAGCCGTAACATTGCCAGGCGCATCGAATTCCGAATAGTCCTCGATGACGTTATAGAGAACCGGCAGCTTCGGCTTCTCGACTTTTTTCTTGATCTTAAACATGAATGACTTCCATTCAAGCTATTGGTTTTACTGAATGTCAATCGCTATCTATTCAGATGGTGATAGGGCGGCAATGTCATCATCCGCCGATCCTCGACCGGCCCGCCGATCGTAAAATGATAGAGCGATTGGAAAGACAAACCCTGTACCCCCAGCATCTCATGAACCGGATCATCGAAGAAACAGCCGATCCCCGTCCCGCGCACCCCGGCTGCCTCCGCCTCCAGATACAATACCTGGCCGAGCAAACCGGCCTCCCAGAACAACCGAGGATAAAACCAGGCACCGGCCTGACGCAAGCGCCCTTCGAACTCGGCCAGCATGCCCAACGAGAACGCGCTATCCGCGGCGATTTCCTGATGGCAGCTCACCTGCGCCGCCGCCCGCTTGGCATCGCCCTCAAGCAACCAATAGAGCGACAGATCCTCAGGGCATCCCGGCGGCTGCGTCCAGACCAGTTCCGGATTGAGCGACTGCTGAACAAGCGGCAGCTTCGCCCGATCCCGCACCAGGACATAGAGCCCCGGCGTCAGCCCCTCCACGCGATGCACAAAGATCATCAAGTGAATCGCCGGAGCATGGGGCCACAGATCCCAGGGCATCGGCCGTTCCAACTGAGGACGCTCGGTACGCGGCATCACCCGCTGTAGGATCCGAAAGAACGTGGCAGCGGAGATCGATGTTCGTCCGTCAAACGATACTGCGCTCCGACGCTGGCGAATGATTTGCCCGGCCGGAGGCCCGACGTCATGCGTCGTGCCCGTAGCTTCATCCGTCGCCGGAAGAGGATTCGACAACACCGGCTGCGCCTGCGGCAACTTCCACGAAGCATCGGCTACCGCGTCGATCGCGTCCCAATGCACTCCGTGCTCCCCGCTCAGTCGGTTCGCTTTCCCCTGCCACGAAACATTCGAGAGATCCTTGACCAGAGCCGCATCGAGAGAGAGGGGGATTTCTGCAGCCCCCTGTGTCACTGTCCCGTGAGGCCACAGCATACAGAGGCAATCCGGATGCTCCGGTTCGACGCCGGCAAAATCATCAACACGATGGGTGCCCAGCACCATTGCTACGGTGTTTTGATCCACGCCGTCCAGCAGCGCCATGTTCCACCCCAACGTCGCCGCAGCGACCCGCGCAGAACCAAGGGCATGTCCGATGTCATGATTGCAGTAGCGAAACGCCCGCTCCCCATACTTCCAGGCTTCCCGCCAATGCACCGACGAGAGACCGAAGAGAAACGCTCCCGGTGGAAACGGCGCCAGCAATTGCGCCACGGCTTCAGCCGGAAATGCCGCCCGCCGCTCCAGCCCATGCTCCTTCGGTGCGTAGTGATAGAGCGCCGGCTGCATACCGAGTCCATCGATCTGCGGCAGGACCACATAGCCTTCCGTCGGATGCAGATTGCCGGAGGAGGGATTGCTCCGCAGCGCCCATTCCGTCTCGCCGCCTTTCTTCCAAGCAGACAGGGCCAGGGCAAACTCGAAGAATCTGGAAAGAGACCGCACTGTGACCAGCTGAGAAGGAACCTTCCCAGGCCGATAGATCTCGTCATAGGCCGGCGACGCCGGCTCCTCATCCGGCTTAAGCAAAGGCAACGGGATCAGCTCAGCGCCGGCGAAGCGCCGAAAGGGATCAGGCTGGTTCGCCCAGTCCAGAAACCCCATCGATCGGGCATAGCGGTTGAAGTGATGCTTTGTCTGAAGGTGATAGCGGATGACCTGATCGACCGGATCGGTTGAAACAGATTCTGGGGCTGGAGGGGAAGTCGGCTTCTCAGTACTCATGTTTCTCGTGCAGGCAGTCTACAGAGCAGCGGGAAGGAAAGTAAACGCACAAAGCAGAGGCGGCAGGATGACAGCTCCCTCGCTGCCCAGGAAGGTTGGATATGGTTTCACATGAGCCCAAGAAGTCGTTAATTTATGCTCGTATGACTCCACCATCGGTCAGTTTCGTATTTGAATCCATCCCCCCCTGCGGTATACTTCCTCCATGCCATTTAACCTTCCCCTCAAAGACATGAGTCTCCATGAGAAACTCTCGGCCATGGAGTCGTTGTGGGAAGATCTCGCCCGCACACCAGAAGCCATTGAGTCCCCGGCCTGGCACAAAGACATTCTCGACGAACGCCACCGGCATGTCGTCGAGGGAACGTCGCAATTCATCGATTGGGACATCGCGAAAGCGAACATCCGCGCCAAGCTCCCGTGAAAATCAAAATCCTGGATGAGGCTCAGGAAGACTTACTCCAATGGCTTCCGCTTCTACGAAGGCCAAGAACCTGGACTGGGCGCCTACTTCCTGAATTGCCTGTTCTCGGATATCGATTCCCTTCTTGTATATGCTGGAGTGCACGCGGTGACCTACACCTATCACCGCTGCCTGTCCAAGCGGTTTCCTTTTGCGATTTACTACAGTCTGGATAGAGAGATGGTTCGGGTACATGCAGTATTAGATTGTCGTCGGAATCCGTCTTGGATCAGAAAACGATTGAGGTAACCATGCAATTCGATGCAGCCCTTGCCGCGCAGGCGGCGTTTGAAGAAGCAGAGTCTGAGCTCGGGTCCGACTGGGAAACCGCCGCTGATCTGGAAGCAACTTTTTCGTCCAACGCCGGATCGACGGCGCGGGAAGCCTATGAGGAATTACTCTCGCTGGCGACCCGCTATCCGCAGGCCCATTCCTTTCAAGCCTTCTGCATTTACATCACCTGGCAACAGGTGACGGAGCAGACGATCGCGCACCACTTTCAGACCGGACTGCGGCTCTCCGAATCCTACCTGGCTTCACGCGACGGAAAAGAGCAGCAACACCTCGAGTACGTCACCGAACTCCTGGAGTCGTTTCGTGCAGGACTGGGCTTGGACGAGGAAGACGACATTGTCGTCGAATTCAGAAAAGACACGCCGAAAGGTGGCGACTAACACAACTCGTATCTCGTGAAACGTCGTTCGTCGTTCGTTCTTCCCTTCGAGCAAGACACCCTTCACGAGCGACGAGAGACGGTACCATGTCTGCTGACGATAAACACCGGGCCAGGATTTTTCTTCACCGCGGGCAGCTGGCACAAGCCAAAGCCGCCCATGAACAAGCCGTAACGGACGATCGTCTCGGCGACAATCCCCGCGAACTCTCCGCCTCGCTCGGCAATCTTGGAAATGTCTGCGCCCTGTCAGGGGAATTCGAAAAAGCCGAGGCCTGCTACCGGGAAGTGCTCACGATCCAGCGGACGGAGCGGGACCAACAGGCCGTCGCTCACACACTGGTCAATCTGGGCAATCTCCACATCGGCGCCGGCCGTCCGGAAAAAGCCCGCCCCTACTACCTTGAAGCCCTCGATCTGCTGAAACCGCTTCACGATGACCGCGCGCTCGGGATTTTGTATCACAACCTCGGCATGGAAGAGGCGCGGCAGACCCATTGGGATCAGGCCATCGCCCACTTCACTGACGCGCTGGAATGCCACCGCCGCATCGGCAATGAAGAGGGCCTGGCGCTGACCTACAGTCAACTGGGCAACACCTTCCTCGACTCCGGCGCCTTGCGTCAGGCGGAAAAATGCTTGAACAATGCCTCGGAGCATTTCATCAAACTCGGCAACGCGCCCGGAGAAGCGGCCGTTCTCCGGCTGCTGGCCGCGCTCTATGTTCGTGAACGGAATTCCTCCTCGGCGATTCGCTGCCTCGAACGCGTCGTATCGCTCGATCAGCACTATCAGCTCCCGGAGCTTGCCAGGGACCGCACGCTGCTCACCGAGCTTCGTCAATCTATTTCACATCCGTAGCCTCGCCCTGCGACCGGCATCGACCGGCATTTCTCACATCTTTCTGGACAGATACAAATGCTCTGCTACCGTAGGATCGTCACAGCGATTGCATCAAGTTTCATCCTCGCACAACCGACAAGATACTGACGTACACATATAGAAGAAGGTGGGATCTTGCTGCTTCGTGCCTTTTGGTTGTTCCTCATAGTCGGCGCCATGACCACTCCGGTACAGGCGACGGAATCTATGGCCCCTCAAATCACTGTCGGTACTCAGGAAGTCGGACTCTCCGCGGGCTACCTCCTCCCCCACCGGCTTACGGATGCGCACACAACCAAGCAGCAAGGCATCGCCTTGATGCCGTCCTGGATGATGACCGTGACCGATCCGATGGGTGACAGCTGGTATCGCGGACAGATTTCTCTGGGCGCTGAGGTGGTGTACATCCAGTTTCAAGAACCCTTTCTCACGCACGGCATTGGCTTTACGCCCAAGATCAAATACACCATGGTCGCGCACGATCGCATTCGCCCCTATGCCGAATTTGCCGGCGGCCCCTTCTGGACAGACCTCGCCGGGAAAATTCCCGAAGAATCCTCGCGGTTCAATTTCATTCTGACCGCGGGATTCGGCTGTTCGTTCTTTCTGACGCCCCAGACATCATTCAACATCGGCTATCGGTTTCACCATATTTCCAACGCCGGCACGCGGTATCCCAACTTGGGACTCAACTCCAGCTTGCCGTTCGGGGGATTTTCGTTTTACTTCTGACGAAGGGGAAGGGAAAGGGATGGACATCATGAAACAGACCACATCTTCACGCATCTTAGCGGTGCTTGTGCTGAGCAGTACTCTCTCCGGCGGCTGTACCAGGTCGATCGAGGTCATGCCCTCCGCCGCCATGAGCACCGACACCGCCCCGACCTCCATTGCAAGCACTGAGCGCGTGCCGCTCATTCTCGACCAGGTAAAAGTCAGTCAGAATGGGGCGCCTCAAAATCCCTCCACTGAGCTGGATCGCCGGCTGCTCGGCTCCTTACAAAGCCTCAAGCTGTTCTCCCATCTTTCCCTTGCCGAACAAGGATCACTGGCCGACAACGAGAAAGCGATCACCGCTCATGTCACGATCGACGACGCCATCGACTCTCATCCCGGCGAAGCCGCCTGGAAAGGCTTTGCGATCGGCACCTCTATGTTTCTCCTCGCCCCGGTGATGGACTTCCACTACGACTACGGCACCCATCTCACCTTGGAACTCGAACGCTGGGACGGGACCGTCAAGACGTATCAGGCCGAGTCATCCGGCACGGCGCGGTACAATCTTTTCAGCGCCAGCCCCTCCATGATTGCGGAACTGAAGGGTCACGTGATGGAAGCCGGCATCACCGACCTCATGAACCAACTCGTCAAAGACGCAACCTTCTACAATGCCAGCAGCGCCCCCATGACCGAACGAACCATCCATAGCGTCAGCGTCAAGTCGAAGCGCCGGGGACCGGCCGCCCTCTCCGTCTCCACCTCTGCCCCGGTCAAATCGCGCTGACGCCCGGCAAGCACGTTCCCTCTTACCCAACCCTCCCAGGCAAGCTCCGGCCATACCATGGCCTGGTCTCCCGCCGTCTGCTAATGCTATGATGCGTTTCTCACAGCGGGAGCGCACATGGACATTGAAGCCTTTCGTCAAATAGTCGTCAAAAACCCCAAGGGGTTCCTCGGGCGCTACGGCCTGGGCAATAAAATTCTGCAAGAGGGCGGCAATCTGGAAGAAGCCGTCGAACACTTGCGCGTTGCGGTGCAACTGGACCCGGTGCATGTCGCATCCCACCTGGCCCTCGGGCGCGCCCTGATCGGCGTCGGACGGCCGGAAGAAGCCAAACCCGTGCTGCAAGCCGGTATCGACGCCTCCGCCTCCGGACGGGCCAATGGCGGGCGCGATCTCGTCCCTGAAATGCAGATGATCATCCAAGGACTGCGCTAACCACGGAGACCACCCATGACGTTGGATACAGCCAGACAGCGCATCGAATCAGCCATCGCACAATTCGGACCGCGCGCGGCCCCCATGCTCGATCTGGTGATGAATGAAGTGCGCTCCGATATGGGCGCAAGCGCCTTCAACGAACTCGTGAATGAGTTCGATCTGGAACTGGAATACAACATCGCGCCGCTCGAGTCCGATTACTCCAACAGCTAACGATTCACGAGCCACCCCTCTGTGCCACTGATCTGGTCAGCTATTTCCGCCCACGGCTACGGACACGCCGCCCAGATCGTCCCCGTGCTGAACGAACTGGGCCGGCGGATTCCTTCGCTCAACGTCATTCTCCGCACGAACGTTCCCCGGCATTTTTTCGAATCGCGCATGACCGTGCCCTGGGAACTGCGCCCGGCCCAGATGGATATCGGTTGCCTACAGCATGGTCCCCTCACGATGGATTGGGACGCGACCTGGCAGGCCCATCGGACCTTTCACGCAAACTGGGACGCTCGACTTAAGGAAGAAACCCTCGCCGTCCGCGAGGGTCGTCCGGATCTCGTCATCGGCAATACGCCCTACCTGGCCATGGCGGCCGGAGCCGCCGCCGGCGTGCCGACGGTGGCGATCGCCAGTCTGAGTTGGGATGAGGTCCTGCGAGACCATGTCGATTCGAAACAGCCTTGGCAGACTGCCATACTTGAGGACATCCGCCGCGCCTATGGACAAGCCAATCTCCTGCTCCGCCTCACACCGGGACTGCCGATGCCGGCCTTTCGCCACGCCATCGACATCGGACCGATTGCGGCCCCACTCCCTCCTGCCAAAGCTCATATCCGCGAACAGCTGCACATCCCCGATCACGACGCCCTCGTGCTCGTGGCCTTTGGCGGGATCCGGTTCGAAGCGCTCCCGTTTGATCGCATGGAATCGATGCCGGGTATTCAATTCTTAATCGACGGTCCCGTTCCCCCACAACATCGTCGGGTCCATTCACTCGCCACGCTCTCAGAACGGTTTAGCACCATCCTGTCTTCCGTCGATGTCAT
>NEWQ02000080.1 GCA_002869855.2 Nitrospira sp. CG24D | reverse complement strand
GCGCGGATGTATAGCATACTTCTCACGGGTTGAGGTGAAATCCTCGCGCCACAAGAGCCTGTTGAATCATCGCTCGATCGATCGGCCCTTCACGAATCATCCGCACACCGTCACACACACTCAACACCGTCGACGGCAATCCGCCCTGCGTGGGCCCGCCATCAACGATGACATCGACCAGAGTGCCGAGCGTCCGTTCCACCTCGGCCGCGGTCTGAACCGGCGGCTCCCCTGAGCGGTTGGCACTTGTGCCCGTCAAGGGACCGGTATGTCGAAGGAGGTCTGCGAGAGCGGCATGAGAGGTATGACGAACCCCGACCGTGCCGGTCCCCGCAGTGACGGATTTCGGAAGTCTTGCACTGGCGGAAAACACTAACGTCAGAGGTCCTGGCCAAAAGGCCTCCATCAGCACCTGCGCAGCGGGAGACACATCGGTGACCACGTCCTGAAGCTGAGTCTGATCGCCAATGAGAATCAAAATGGGCTTCCCATCCGGCCGCCCTTTGATGGAGAGCAGGCGCGCCACGGCCGCCCCATCGAACGGATTCGCCCCTAAGCCATAATAGGTTTCTGTGGGAATCGCGAGCACTCTCCCAGCCTGCACCAGTCGGGCCATCCGGGGGAACAGCACATCTGAATCCGTTGTAGCGTACGACTCGATGACAGCCATGGAAAGGTGCGGGAGGCGTGGAACTACTAGCTGCTGCGCCGAAGCGCGCGATGGGCAATATCCGTCCGATAATGCTGCCCGTCAAAAGAAATCCTCTGAACCTGGCGGTAGGCGGCCTGTTGCGCCTCCGCGATCGTGGGCCCGCGCCCGGTGACGCCTAACACCCGGCCGCCGGCCGTCACAACGTCAGACCCCTTTCGAACGGTCCCGGCATGAAACACCGTCGCTGAGGTCTCCCCGTCGGCAAGTCCGTGAATGGCTTTTCCCGTTTCATAACTGCCGGGATAGCCATCTGATGTCATCACCACACACACGGCACAATCGTCATGCCATTCCACCGTAAACTGGTCCAGCCGATGCTCAACGACGGCTTCTATGACATCGATGAGGTCAGACTTGAGCAGCGGCAACACCACCTGCGTTTCCGGATCGCCCATGCGCGCATTGAACTCAAGTACATAGGGCACGCCCTTCACGACCATTATCCCGGCGTACAACACCCCTTGAAACGGAGAGCCCATCCGGGACATCGCCGACACAATCGGCTGTAACACTTCCCGAGTGACCTGCACACGCAAGGCCGGGGTGCCCAACGGAGCAGGACAGTAGGCGCCCATTCCTCCGGTGTTGAGCCCCGTGTCGCCATCGCCCACACGCTTGTGGTCCTGTGCCGGCAACATAGGCACTACCGCCTTACCATCCGTAAACGCCATGATGGTGAGTTCTTCGCCGTCGAGGAATTGCTCAATGAGCACCCGCTGACCGGCCTGACCAAAGACGGCATGTTCCATCGAATCGACGATCGCCTGCCTCGCCTGCTCGCGTGTGGTCGCGATGATCACGCCCTTGCCCTGGGCCAGCCCATCGGCCTTAATGACGACCGGAAGTTCGTGCGCCTCGACATACGCGAGCGCCTCTTCCATCTTTTCAAAGCTCTTCGCCCGCGCCGTCGGAATCTTGGCCAAGGCCATCACATCCTTCGAAAAGATCTTGCTGGATTCCAGCCGGGCGGCATTCTTTGTCGG
>NEWQ02000008.1 GCA_002869855.2 Nitrospira sp. CG24D | reverse complement strand
TTGCGGGATCACCGCAGCCGTCGAGGGCGCCGCACCCGGGGTAACCGGTGTCGAGGGGATGCGGGATGTCTGAGCAGCGGTTGGAGTCTGAGCCGGTT
The DNA here is from genome assembly GCA_002869855.2 of Nitrospira sp. CG24D. Lineage (GTDB taxonomy): Bacteria > Nitrospirota > Nitrospiria > Nitrospirales > Nitrospiraceae > Nitrospira_D. Next base: position 138,957 of record NEWQ02000008.1, on the reverse strand, counting down.
GGCTCTCCGGCAACGCCGGCGATTCGCTCAGGGACGACGCCACCTGAGCGGCAACGACCGTCACTGATCGTTCGACATTAACGCTGAGATCCAGGCCGGACAAGGATGACAAGCCCCCGAACTTCTCGGCGAGCTTCGCCGTCTTCGCGAGCGCTTCGTCGTCCTGCCCGCGGAAATACTTGCGGAAGATATTGCTCACCTTTCGAAAGAGCTTCTCGAGATCGTGTAATTCTTGCTCGTTTAGGTCCCCTTCGACCGTCACACCATACTGCTTTTTCAAGGAAGCTTCGACGCTCGTCGCATTGACCTCAACCGTGCCCTGTTCGGTCTCCGCCTTCGCCTGATAGTTCACCGCCCGATACCGGGCCTCAAAGTCGGCGGTCAGCGTGATCTTATCGCCTTCGGCCGTCGTCACGCTCAGACGGCCACTCAGATCCGCCGCCGCCGAGACGGCCGACACCTTGGTATCGAGACTCTGGGAGCGTGAGGGATCCGCAGCCGGAGCCTGAAAAAATTTGGACGGGTCAAACGGGGTCAGCGCTGAGACTGGCATAACTGCTGTTCCTTCCTGTGGGCCTTATCGGATCCCCCCTAGCTAAACTTAAGGGGTGCTGTGGTATAGTGCCCCTAGATACTGGCTATTCGACTTCCTCGCGGAGAAGGAGTTCCCCATGCGCACACCATCAACTTCGGCACGCCTTGCTCTCGTGCTCCTGACGCTGGCCCTCTCCAGCGGCTGTTCATTCAAGGCCACGCTCGACCAGACGCTCGATACGACCTCAAATGTCAGCGGCACCACTTCATCGGTTCATAGCTGGGTTTCAGAAGACGGGCTGGTGAAGCCGGAGTACAAAGCTCTCGCCTTAATCACAGCGAGCCGGGATAATATGGAACAGAACATCGCGGCCGGATCCGGCGAGTATCTGACCGCAGTCGGAACGTTGCTCGGCGTGCCGGAAACTGATCGGGCCGACTTCGGCGCCGCGATCCAACGCCACTATGCCAAGGATTGGCCAGGCTCCCATGCGGCCCCCGAACAGTGGCTCGCGCAGCTCCATGAAACCGCTCAATCATATCGGCTATCCCACTAACCCCTGTCGGATCTCGTATGACCACACCTCAAGCCTCCGCCGCGACACTCCCCTTTCAACGAATCCTCCATCCTTCTGACTTTTCGGAGGACAGCCACACCGGACTGGTCCACGCGGTGAAGTTGGCCGTGGCCGCCCACGGCGAGCTGTCGATCATGCACATCGATCCGGATGTTCCCCGGGCAGACTTCGAGGACTTTCCTCAAGTACGCCCCCTGCTTGAACGCTGGGGACTCCTTCCTCCCGGCAGTCCACGCGAGCAAGTGGGCGACTTAGGGATCGCGATCAAGAAGACCCGTACGGTGGCGAAGAACCGGACCGAAGCCATTCTCCAATATCTCGCCAAGTACCCGGCCGATTTGCTGGTGATGGCCACCAATCAGCACGAAGGCCTGGCCCGCTGGCAACATGAGAGTGTCGCCGAGCCGGTCGCCCGTGCAAGCCAGATGGCCACGCTGTTCGTCCCCGCGCAGGTCGAAGGATTCGTGGTAAAGGATTCAGGGCAGCCGAAGCTTCGCCGGGTCCTGGTGCCGGTGAGCGAGGAATACAGCCCGCAACTGGCCATCGACACGACCGCGCAATTGGCGTCCGCCCTGGGCTGCGACAATCTCACGGTGATCGTCGTGCAAGTGGGAGACGATCGCACGCTCCACTCGCTCCGCTACCCGATCAAGACCGGTTGGCTCTGGCACACGATGGCCTGTCAGGGAAACGTGGTGGAGGTGATTCTCGCGATGGGGAAAGATTTCGATGTCGATCTCATCGTCATGACGACGTCGAAACAGCATACCTTGCTGGACCTCATGCGAGGCAGCGTGACCGAACGTGTGCTCCGTGGCGCCCGCTGCCCCCTGCTGGCTTTACCGGTCTGACATTCTCCGCACCACCCTCACCGGCGCATCCGACATTCCTTCAGGCTGCTTTCGCAGCACCGTGCGCACGACCACCCCGTCTTTGAGAATAAGAAAATTCGTCGGCACGGCCGGGATTTTCGGCCCCGGCAGAATGACCCCGACGAGATTCAAGGGATCGGAGGCTGACAGTTTAATCTCTTGTCCTGCCGCAGCGCCGCCAACAGATTTGCGCATTGCGCGCAGGGCTTCGACTGCTTCCGGCAGCGCGAACTGCTCGCCGACAAAACCCGTCACAAATCGCCCGCCACGCAACTCCCCTTGCAGTTCCAATTTCCGGTACACCACAAGCAGATCGCGCCACGACTGCACCAACGACTCGCGCACCAGCAGATCGCGGAAGACGACGCCATACCGCCGCAAGAGCTGACGAGCCGTTTTCTCTGAAGAGCTGATAGCCGATGGCTGACTGCTGACCGCGCTTCGAAGCAGCGTCCAGCGGCCTGCTGTATGCCGTGGGCGGCGCGCCCGCTCCCGGCCCTCGGCACGGCGGCGGCGCGGATCCATAAGGGCGCGCAGATTGTCGAACCCGTCGGCCGTCACCAGACCGGCCGCGACGAGTTCCCACAGCCCGGATTCGACCTCCGCCGGCAAATGATTGGTCAGCCGCACCAGATCGGCAAAGAAGCTCGCGCCGTACGCGTGCAATGCACGGCGCAGGTCCTGAGCCACGGCACTCAGCTGGCCATAGGGATCAGGTCCGGCCTGCGCCGCACCCTCTGCGAATGCCGCCAGCAACCACTCTCCGTCCTCACGCGGAAACAGGCTGATCGGTGCGACGCTGGTGGGCACGATGCGCCGGGCTTTGTCGGATTCACCGGAGAAGGCCAGGCGCGGATGCGGCGAGATCCGTCCCCAACTGACCGCGCCGCTGAGACAGAGACGGTCCAACAACTCCGGCTCATATTTCGCCAGACGCACACGCAAGAGCTGCGGTTCCCAGGCTGACGCCGCCGCTTCGAACCCGGCCAGTTGAGTGATGACCTGCGTGAGGCCGGCCTCTCCATGCTGCCGAGAGCCCGGCGTCACATGCTGCCACTGGAGCAGGAAGCGCATGAACTCGGCGGCGGTGACCGGCTCGATGTCCTTGCGCAACCGGCCGATCGTCAGCCGATGGATCCGCGCCAGGAGCCGGCGATGACACCACTCTGACGTGGAGATACCGGAAAGTGCTGAGTCCTGGGTGCTGAGTCCTGAGTGCGCTCTGAATTGGCCGCGGAGGACTTGGCCTTGCGATTCCAATTTCAGCATCGCCGCCGTGACGCCATCCACGGGTAGATGCAGCCGATCGGCCAGCTGCGACACCGTCGTCGGGCCGATACTCTCCATCCACCCCTGCACCACCGTGCCAAGGACCTCTTCATCACGATCCGCAAACAATCGTTCAACCCGCTCCCGGTTCTCCGCCGCCACCCAGCCCTGCACCGCTCGCCCCTCACTTCTCGCCGCCAACTCCACTATCCGCCCTTCTTCGATGAGGCGCTGCAGAAACACGAACCAAGACGCTCCCTCTCTGACCGGCACCCAGACCAGCGTCAGCAGCGCATCGTGCAGTTCGTCGGCATCCCGGACCACCGGCCACGCCTCCCGCTCGACGTCTTCAATCGCCGCGGGGTCGAGTGCGCCGACCTGCCCGAGCATCTCCGGCGGCAGAGTCCGCCGCATTTCCACCGCCCTGGCACGGCGCTCTTCCAGCGGCGCGTCATCGAGAAAGGCGTAGGGGTTGGCGTTCAGAATCTCATGGGAAAAGACCGAGGGCACGGGCGTATCCATCGCGACACAGCGAATCGTGCCGGCTTCAATAGCCTTCAGCACAGCCGTCAGCCCCTCCAGATCCATCGCCTCCGTCAGGCAATCGCGGATGGTTTCATTCACGAGGGGATGATCCGGAATCAGCCTGGCCGCCCGCTCGCCGGTGAGATTCTCCTGGCAGGCGATCGCATCCGGAAAGACCGCCGCGAGCAAATCTTCCGACTTCATCCGCTGAATCTGCGGAGGCACCTTCTTGCCGTTTGAGAATCTGAGCAGCGCCAGCGAACGCGACGCATTCCAGCGCCACCGGGTCGCAAACATCGGCGCGAGCAAGACCGCTTGAATCAGCACCTCGCGGACCGTCTTCGAATGGAGATAGCTGAAGACCGACTCCAGCGGGAAACTGTGCTTCTCGCCGAGCGAGATCACCAAACCGTTATCTGTCGCCGCGGCCTGCAACTCGAAATCGAACGTGACGCAGAACCGTTTGCGCAGAGCCAGGCCCCAGGCCCGGTTGATCCGCCCGCCGAAGGGCGCATGCACAACCAGCTGCATCCCGCTGCTTTCGTCGAAAAACCGTTCCGCGACGATCGTGTCCTGCGTCGGTACAGTCCCCAGCACGGCCTTGCCGGTGAGCACGTATTCTATGGCCTGCTGCGCGCCACGCTGATCCAATGCGCATTCGCTCTTGAGCCAACCGATGGCTGACAGATGACTGACGGCAGGATCATCAGACAGCGCGCGCTCGGCAATCTCCTGCCGCAGCGCTGCCACCTCCGCCGATAATTCGGCCGTCCGCGACGGAGCCTCGCCTCGCCAGAACGGAATGTTCGGCGGCGCCCCCTGGGCATCTTCCACACGGACCTTCCCCGCCTCGATACCTTTGATCCGCCACGATGTATTGCCCAGCAACATGATGTCGCCGGCGAGACTCTCCACCGCGAAATCCTCGTCGACCGACCCCACCACCGTCCCATCGGGCTCCGCCACCACCGCGTAATTGGCCGTGTCAGGAATAGCGCCGCCGGAGGTGATCGCCGCCAGCCGCGCACCGCGCCGCCCCTTGATCCGCCGGTTGATCCGGTCATGGAACAGATAGGCCAGGCCCCGCCCCCGCTGGGTGGCGATCCCGTCAGCCAGCATGTGCAGGACGCTATCAAACTCGGCCCGCGAAAGATCCCGGTAAGAATAGGCGCGACGGCACAAGGCGAAGAGCTCGTCTTCCGTCCAGGTCTGGCTGGCCGCTGCTGCGACAATCTGTTGAGAGAGAATGTCGAGCGGAGCGGGCGGGATCGCGATCTGATCCAGCTTCCCCCGGCGAATCGCGCGCACGAGCGCCGCGCACTCCACCAGTTCATCCCGCGTCATGGCAAAGATGCGGCCTTTGGGAATCGCCTTGATCCAGTGCCCCGCGCGGCCGATCCGTTGCAGCCCGGTGGCGATGGCTCTCGGCGAACCGATCTGGCAGACGAGATCGACCGTGCCGACATCGATCCCCAGTTCCAACGAGGCCGTGGCAATGACGACCCGCGTCTTGCCGGTCTTCAATCGCTCTTCAGCCGAGAGACGAATCTGCCGCGACAGACTGCCGTGATGCGCCGCCACTACATCGGGACCCAGATCCTGAAGCCGTTCTTCCAGGTAATGAGACACTCGTTCAGCCAGCCGTCTGGTGTTCACGAACACCAGTGTCGACCGGTGCTGCCGCACGAGTTCAGCCACACGGTCATAGACATCGGACCAGATGGCGTTCGTGGCGACGGCACTCAGCTCGTCCTTCGGCACCTCAACGGCCAGATCTAATTCGCGGCGATGCCCGACATCGATGATCGTCGGGCGAGGCCGAGCTCCGACCAGAAACTCCGCCACCAGCTCGATCGGTCGCTGGGTCGCTGACAAGCCGATCCGCTGCGGCTTGACCAGTGTGAGCGCTTCCAGTCGTTCCAGCGACAGGGCCACATGCGCGCCCCGCTTATTTGGCGCCAGAGCATGAATTTCATCGACGATCACGGTCCGCACCGTCTGCAACATGCGCCGGCTTTTCTCCGCCGTCAGGAGGATGAACAGAGATTCCGGCGTCGTCACAAGAATATGCGGCGGCCGCTTCAGCATCTGCTGCCGATCCGCCATCGGGGTATCGCCCGTGCGCACCAGTACGCGCAATTCCGGCAGGAGCAACCCCGCCTGCAATGCCCTCTGCCCGATTTCCGCCAGCGGCTTTTGAAGATTCTTCTGAATGTCGTTGCTCAGGGCCTTGAGCGGCGAGACGTACAACACCTGGGTGTGATCGTCGAGTTCGCGAGCGAGGGCCTGCTTGAAGAGATGATCGATGCAGGACAAAAACGCCGCGAGGGTTTTCCCCGATCCGGTCGGCGCGGCAATCAGCGCATCCGCCCCGGATTGAATCGCCGGCCAGGCCTGCTGCTGCACATCCGTCGGCTGCCCGACCTGCGTCAGAAACCATTCCGCGATGAGTGGATGAAAGCGGGACAGCGTCATCGCGGCATCTTATCACGCACGAAAAAGCGCCTCTACACAGGAACTCTTCCCGTCTAGTCGAAGACGCCACAGGACGTTAAGTCCGCTATTCATTGACCGATAGAGGAAACGAGATATCATGGCATCGGGACAGCCTTCATACCGTTCACTCCTCCACAGAGAGTGCACATGAAATAGATGGAACAATCTGCCTCCTCATCCAATCCACTCCCCCCTCAACGGACCAATCTCCGGGCGACGATCATCGTTCTGGTGTTTGTCGGGGCATTTATCGCCCTGGGACTCGCCAAGGTGATGCGGGATACTCCCGCCGCCTGCCCTGACGAGTTGATCGGCACATGGAATACGGCCGCGCAAGGATATGAAGACAGCATGCTGGTGATGACCACGCACGCCGTCATATTCAGCGCAGGGAGAGATCATCTCGACGCCCAGGCGGTTCGTCGGCTGGAAGCCAGCCCTGACGGGAGCCGCGTGCTCTACACACTCGTCTACGGCAACTCTCGCAACGAGGAGCAGACGCTCATATTCTTCTACGATTCTCACGACCAAACCATCACCTTCAAGAACCAATCGCACCTCATCTGGACCAGAGCTATGGTGGAGTCGTGATCGCCTACTTCACACGAAGACAGCTGTTCGTGCATCCGATTCAGTATTGGTTTGTCGCCACAACGCTGGTGTATTTCTCATGCCTCTTGGTCGTGCTCTACGGCGCGGTCTTCCTCCCGATGGCACAACCCCTCGACAGTCCCTCCGTCTCCTGGGAAGAGCGTAGCCGGATCGCGGCCCAGATTCTGGAGTTGAACATGCGGGTGTGGCCCTGGTTACTGGTGACATTCCTCGGGTTGCTCCTGCACTCTATGTATTTCATGCACCGCATCGCCGGCCCCCTCTATCGATTTGCCACATTGTTTCGATCCATCGGAGCCGGACACCTTCACCAACGCGCCAGATTGCGGAAGCACGACTATCTCCATCGCGAAGCGCGGGACTTCAACGCCATGCTCGACTATCTGGAGCAAAACATGGCGCTGCTGCATCGGCATGGCACAGCCGTAGCCCAGACCTATGAGGATACGGTCCGCCCGATCCAACAGCAGTCGTCGAACCAGCTCAACGCCGCCCTCCAGACACTCGAAGGGGACATCTCCCGACTCCAGCTCTGCGTGGCCGCATTCAAGCCGCAAGAGGCACCGCCGTCACTCTCTCAACTGCCCCTTGAGTTTGCGGATCGGGCCACCGAGGAACCACCGGCCAGGTTGAAGGCCGCATAACCATGAACCACGTGCTTCCCGTCACGAGCAAGCCGGCTCCGCTCACTGAGGCGCCATCCACTTCTTCAACGGCTCATCCACCCTCGCGCCATAACCAGCCCGGGCCACAGAACCCACCATGCACACAGAGACGACGGCTGGCCTTCATGCACCCACTTCAGACCCGCATGCTCAGCCTCGTGCTCTCCTACACGGTGATGATCGCGCTGCTGTTGGCCATCCCCGTGTTCAGCCCCCTCATGCAAGCCCTCGACAACCCTGCGCTCTCCTGGCAAGAGCGCGCCGCCGTCGCAACCGACTTGCTCAATTTACACGCCCGATACTGGCCCTGGGCCCTTGGGGCCGGGACCGTATTGGTCATCCATTGCCTGCACTCCCTGCGGATGGTGCATCGCATCGCTGGCCCCCTCTATCGATTCAAGCAGCTCTACCGAGAGATCGGCGAGGGCAACCTGTCCATCAGAGCGACCCTTCGTCCACACGACTACCTGACACCTGAAGCAGACCTCTTGAACCGGATGACGGCACAGCTCCAGACCAGAGTCAGCGCCAGCAAGCAAGCGCAGACAACGCTGGCGCTCGACGTCGAACGGCTCAAAGACGCCGTTGCCCGTGAGCGCAATCCGACTCTCGCCACACTCGTTCAACAGACCGAACAGCATTTGGCGAGCCTAAAAGAATCCCTCGACTGGTTCAAGACTCATCAAGGATAGGCAAGTGGACTGCAGCCTACACAAGACTAGTCAGAGTACAGATCTGGCAACCCGACCAACGGCGCCGGGCAGATGGGATACCGCCACCGGCTTCACGCTGATCGAACTCATGATTGCAGTGGCGATCGCCGGCATTCTGGCTTCCTTGGCCGGGCCGACCTATACCGACTTTCTGTATAAAGCCAGGGTTGCGAGGACCGTCGCTGAACTGCACGGTCTGGCCAAAGAGCTTCAAGGGTTTGCCCTTTCGACGGCGCAATACCCCGACACCCTGGCCCAAATTGGACGCAGTACATTGCTTGATCCATGGGGAAATCCGTATCAATACACTCGAATCAATTGCGACCCAGTCACCATTGGCCATCTCAACCAACCCGATCCCCCCGACAAGGAATCTGATGGCCGTATCGTTCCCGTCACCGGACCTTCCCCAACCCACGAGGCACGAGTATTCCTCGCAGTCGGGTATGCCGGCGACCAAGAGCTTATTCATCTTGTTGCCAGTAAGGGGGGTGGAAGCAGCGGAGGAGGAGGCGGCGGTTCGACCTGTGGGAGCGGCAAGCCCAGAAAAGACCACTTTCTGCACCCGATCAACTCGGATTTTGACATCTACAGCATGGGAAGGGACGGCGACACGGTCGCACCCCTGACGGCGAATAAAAGTCACGACGATATCATCAGAGCCAATGACGGCGGATTTTACGGCTTGGCAGCCAATTTCTAACTCGTTGGGATCATGCAGACCTGGCTTTCCTCTTCACTCCTCCACAGTCGTATCGCCCGCCGTATGTTAGGGCTATTCGTCCTCTGCGCCCTCGTCCCCACATCAATCCTTGGGTGGATGTCGTACCGCCAAGTCACCGACCAGCTGATCCTCCAAACATCGTCCCGCCTCAAACAGCAGAGCAAAGCTCAGGGCATGGTTCTCTACAACGCCCTCCTGACCCTTCAAGCCGATCTCGATCGCATCGCCACCGAACTCCCCTCAGAGGGGCCCGCCGCCTTAGACATGACCATCCCTGCGTCGGTGAAGAAATCGGCACATCGATTCAGCGAACTCACACGACTCACGTTTGACACATTCACTCAAGATCAGCGAACCGAGAAGCAGCGTCAACACCTTCAGATGGGGAAAACACTCTTGGAGCTTCGGTCCACACCGAACCAGCCGACACGAATCATCTTGATTCGCACCATCTCCCCAGACCGGTTGGAGGCAGGGCTCCTCTTGGCGCAGATTGACGACGCCCAACTCTGGCAGATGCAAGGGAAGGACTCCCTTCCTCCCGACACCGACCTCAGCATTGATGCCCAAGAGCAACAGACCCTCTATTCGACCTTTCAGGATCGAATCGAGATTCCCGGTCTCGGACGGTCGACCCTCGCCGCTCCGACGACGGACGCGTTTGTGTGGCAGAGAGGGGGCACTGAGTACATTACGGCAGCATGGACCATCCCTCTGCGATACCACTTCCTTGCAGACCCCTGGATCATTGCGCTGAGCCAACCTAAAGAATCGGCATTGGCTCCGGTCGATCAGTTCCGGCACACCTTCCTCCTGGTCATCGCCTCAGCATTGAGTGTCGTGGTGCTGCTCAGCCTCTCGCACATCCGCCGAAGCCTGCAACCGGTGACGCTCCTGCAGGAAGGCACGACGCGCCTCGCCGGCGGAGATTTTACAACCCGCGTCACTGTCAACAGCCGGGACGAGTTTGAAGATCTGGCCGCCTCGTTCAATCGCATGACCGGCCAGCTCAGCCAGCAGTTCTACATGTTGGAAACGCTCTCGGCCATCAGCCACGCCATCATTTCAAGCCATGAACCGGGGGCGATGGTCCGGCTTGTCCAGTCCCGAATCTCTGAAACCATCGCCTGCGACGCCGTGGGCATGGCGCTGATGGAATCCGGCCGCCCTGGATCGACCATCCTGTCGGTACGGCACCTGAACTCCCGATCGGAAACTGAATTTACTGAGACCGACTGTCAGCTTTCTGAGGCTGATCTGGCCTTCCTCCAGGCTCATCCACACCACGTCATGCTGGGGTCCACTGCATTGCCCGAATATCTGACGGCACTGGTTGCACTCCAGCTCACAAGCTTCGCGGTCTTTCCGATCTTCGCAGATACGCTTGCCACCGGCGTATTGGTGCTTGCCTACCGGCAGGGGAAAACTTCTTCCCCCGACGATGTCGTCTCTGCCCGCCGTCTGGCCGACCAGGTCGCGGTCGCCCTCACCAACAGCCGCGCCATCGAAGCCCGCGTGCGCGCGCAGATGGAACTCGTCGGAGCCGTCGAGGCGAAACGCGAAGCCGAGGAACGGGCCACGGTGCTGCAAGCCGAGAACCAGTCGCTGGAGACGAAAGAGGAACGGCTGCGGCATCAGCAGAGTGCCACGCTGACCCTCGTCAAAGACCGGACGGTATTTGAAGGCTCGCTGGCTGACGCGGCCCAACTGGTCACGACTACGGCAGCCCAGGCCCTCGGAGTAGAACGGACCAGTGTGTGGATTTTTGAAGCGGGTCGCCGCCTACTTTACGGCCTCGACAGTTACGAGCGGTCCAGGGACCGCCATGGGCCGGGACGCACGCTGTCTCTTTCACGCTATCCTGACTATTTCGAGCAGCTCCAGCGCGGGCAGGTCCTCGCGGCTGCACAGGCAGAGCAGGATCCACCATTTCACGAGTTAGCGTCCGACATCCTCGCGCCGCATGGTGTCAGTTCGCGGTTGGACGCCCCGTTTCATACCAAAGCAGGCTTGGCCGGAGTGGTGACGGTCGAACATGTGGGATCGCCAAGAGCATGGGCCGACGACGAGCTGCAGTTTGCGCAAGCCTTGGGAAACTTCATGACGCTGGTGCTGGAGGCCGCTCGCCGCCGTGAGGCCGAAGAAGCTCTGGCCATCGCCAAACTCGCGGCCGAAGACGCGACCAAAGCGAAAGCGGAATTTCTCGCCAATATGAGCCATGAGATCCGAACCCCGATGAACGGCGTGATCGGGATGACCGAGATCCTTGCGCGCACGTCCCTGTCTGACACACAACGCCACTATGTAGAGACCATTCACAACTCCGGCGACACCTTGCTGGCCATCATCAACGATATTCTCGACTTCTCGAAAATTGAAGCCGGAAAACTGGAGATCCAGCCGGCCGCCCTCGATCTTCGAGATCTGGTCGAACGCACGGCGGAACAGTTAGCCGAACGCGCGCAACGGAAAGGTCTGCTGCTGCTGGCGGAATATGATCCATCGGCTCCTACCGCTGTCATCGGCGATCCCATTCGCATCCGCCAGATCCTGACGAATCTCCTCGGGAATGCCATCAAGTTCACCCAGCAGGGGGATGTGCGCGTACAAGTCACCGTCGACCCGCCGGCGTCACGAGAAGCCGGGCCGGCCATCTTCCGCATCGCTGTCACCGACACAGGAACCGGCATCAGCTCCGAAGGCCAGGCGAGGCTCTTCCAATCGTTTTCTCAAGTGGACGGGTCCTCGACCAGGGTTCATGGCGGCACCGGCCTAGGACTCAGTATTTGCAAACAGCTCAGTGAATTGATGGACGGCACCATCGGTGTCCACAGCGTCATCGGGGAAGGCAGCACGTTCTGGGTCACGCTTCCCCTGCCGCTACAGGCCGAGTCCGGCGCCACGCGCGTGCCCGATCCTGCGCTCGCAGGGGTCCGGATTTGCGCCGCCGTAAGTCACCCCGCTACCCGGCTGCTTCTGACGCAATACCTGTCCAGCTGGGGCCTCGCACCCCGACTAGCGGACACCGGCGCGGAGTTTTTGGAGCAGGTGATGGACGAACTGGCAACGGAAGGCGGCCGAGTCATTGCCCTCATCGATGAAGCGTTCGCGGAAATGACCGACATCCATGTGATGCAGGATCTTCGGTCTGACTTCGCCCTCGCGGATGCCGGCATTCTGAGACTCGTGTCCTTTACCCGCCGAGCCGATGTCGAACAAGACCCGGTGTTCGGCAAGATTCCCTTCGTTACCAAACCGCTCCGATATGACGCGCTCCATGAAGCGCTCCTGGGTCTCCTGGGCAGGAACCCGCTGGCACTCGCATCGTCGACCCCGGCGCCGACCTCAACACCTCAACTGGCTGGCGCGGTCTTGTTGGGCGAGGACAATCCCGTCAACCAAGAGATCGCGACGCTGATGCTCGAAAGCCTGGGTTGCTCCGTCACCGTCGCCCAGAACGGTCGAGAGGTGGTCGACTGTGTAAGAAAGACTCGCTACGACATCATCTTGATGGATTGTCAGATGCCGGACATGGATGGGTTCGAGGCCACACGCCTTATACGGACATGGGAAAGCGACCTGAACAGCGGCGCGTCAAAGCAACCTATTCCTATTGTGGCACTGACAGCCCATGCGACACCCGGAGATCGCGCTCAATGCCTTGCATCCGGCATGAGCGATTACTTGTCCAAACCCTTCACCATGGAACAGCTGCAAGAAATGCTGGCCGCATGGTTGCCGCCCCGCACCACGGCCACGGCCCCACCCCCTGCGCAGACCGATGTCCCTCAAGCCGGACGCCATCAGATGTCAGACGCCGGAAGAGACGCTTCCCCCAACATCGATCGCAAGGCCTGGATTTCGATTACCGCGCTGCAGCGGCCAGGAAAACCTGACATGCTCGCCAAGGTCCTAACCCTCTACCTCACGGACTCGCAACAACTCGTCGACCAGGTTCGTCAGGGAGTCGCCGACGGAGAAGCCCGGCTTGTCAACGAAGCCGCGCACAGTCTGAAATCACGCAGTACCGTACTCGGGGCCGTTTCCCTGTCAGACCTGTGCCAGCAGATCGAAGCGATCAGTCGTCGAGGCTCGCTCAAGGACGCCGAGCCGTTGCTCGATCCACTCGAAACTGCATTCACCCACGCCTGTCAGGTGTTTCAAACCGAACTCGAAAAGAGAGCGGCCTAGCCAGGGCTGCAGATCCCAACCCTTTATAGTTACCAGGGCGTGAGAATCAGAATCGCCCCTATTCCGGTCAGCGCAGCAATGAGCGCATCCGCCCCGGATCGAATCGCCGCCCAGGCCGGCTGCTGCACGCCCGTCGGCTGCCCGACCTGCGTCAAAAACCATTCCGCGATGCGGGGATGAAAAGAAGACAGTGGCATGGCGTGAAATCTTACCGCGCCATGTGAGGGGACTCTATGACCTAGCCAACCGCGTTACAAATGGACGATTTGTGTGAAGCAGGAAAAGGCCCGTGGCATCGGTTGATACTACGGGTCCTGTCTTCACTGAAACCCGTTATGGGCGGCCAGGTGTTGCTATACCAGAAGGAATGGATCCAGCTGGAAAGGGTGAGCCCGTTATGGCCGTCAGTGCACCTGCATTCACGCCTGACGCCGTGATCGCATACGACGACACATCGCCTCCACCATTCCCCACATACACAAACTGCCCATTTGGCTCAACCGTAATTCCGTTTGGAGTGGTTCCTGCTGCGAACGGCGAGCCGGCTATGGGTGTCAACACCCCGGTCCCCGCTGTGATCGTGTAGGCCGACACGTTACCCCCACTGTTCGCCACATACACAAACTGCCCGTTCGGTGAAACAGTCACCGCACTTGGATTCGTGCCCGCGCTAAATGGAGAGCCCGCCACTGCCGCCAACACCCCGGTCCCCGCTGTGATCGTGTAGGCCGACACGTTGCCCCCACTGTTCGCCACATACACAAACTGCCCGTTCGGTGAAACAGTCACCGCACTTGGATTCGTGCCTGCGCTAAATGGAGAGCTCGCCACTGCCGTCAACACCCCGGTCCCCGAAGTGACCGTGTAGGCCGACACGTTGCCCCCACTGTTCGCCACATACACAAAGGAGCCATTCGAAGAAACCGCCACTCCCTGCGGGTTTGTCCCCGCAGGGAAGGGTGAACCCGTAACCGCAACTAACGCACCTGTTGCTGTATTGATCGCGTACCCCGACACATTATTAGCGCCGCTATTGGCCACATAAGCAATTGCCGGTACAGACGCCCCCTCTGTAATTCCTCCAGGGCCACCATCACTTCCCGGACATCCACTCAGAAGGAGCAACATCGGCAGCATCAGGCCTGACAACATTCGAATGTTCATGTGCATGTGCATTTCCTTTGGTTCGTATCCCGCAGCACGAAACCCACTCGATTTATATCACTATGGAAAACCTGTGCCAACACAATCAGCAGGGATTTCAATGGACTCTCATCAATAACCGCTGGCACACTGTCTTCATTTACAGACGGAGACGACTCACTGTGCCCTCCTCACCATTGATCATACTCGGTTCCGGCTACACTGCCCGTTTTCTTTGGCCGCTCGTTGCGGATCGTTCGCCGAAGGTCTTTGCCACAAGCCGTGCGCCGGAGCAGCATCTCAGCTATGTGCCGCCGGTCCAACGTCTCCGGTTTGATTTGTCCCAGCCAGACACGTGGGGAAACATCCCCCGCGATGCCGATCTCCTCTGGTGCTTTCCAGCAACGCCGATTGAGCTGGTCCGGCAATTCGCTGCGACACTGACTGGTTCTCCTCGCCGCCTTGTCGTACTCGGCAGCACCTCCGCCTATGACCAGGGAGACTCACAGGAGTACCCACCACCCTGGATCAGCGAGAACGCCCCGATCGATCTTAGTAAGCCGCGGGTGCAAGGTGAAGAGTACCTCCGCCGGGAACAGCGCGCCATCGTCCTGCGGGTGGCCGGGATTTATGGACCCGGACGAAATCCTCTCGACTGGATCCGAACCGGCCGCGTCAAGTCATCACGCAAGTATGTGAACCTGATTCACGTCGAAGACCTCGCAGCCATCTGCCTCGCCGCGCTGGAACGGGGGACCCCCGGCGAAGCCTACAACGTCAGCGACGGCACACAACGAACCTGGGAAGAGATCTGCCTTACGGCAGAACAGCACTGGAACGTGCGATCACCCCAGTCCGCCTCTACACAAGACACCGGAAAACGTATCTCCAACGCCAAGCTCACACAAGATCTCGGCTACACAATTCAACGCCCCGATCTCTTCTCCGAATTAACCCTGATCAAAGATTTGTAACACGCTCAAAAACCAGACTTGTCAAAACGGCCATCCAACGCGGCCGCAGGCGAGAACGGACCGCAGGCGTACCCTCTTGGGTACGTTGAGGACCGATTCGAGCCGAGAACAAAGTTGGGGGCCGTTTTCACAAGTCTGCTAGCGGAGCAGAGCCATCACGGCCAAACACACCAGCAGATTGTTCGTGGCATGTGCGATCATGCCGGGGATCAGGCTGCCGGTTCGTTCATAGAGCCAGGCCCAGAGCACGCCGCTCCACAGCACGCTGATAAAGCCGATGAGCCCGTACCCGTGCGCTAGGGCAAAGATGCCGGCGCTGATAAGAGCCGCCGGCAACGGATTCAGCCGCCGGCGCAAGATCGCATACAAGATGCCGCGAAACGCCAGTTCTTCGAAGATCGGCGCAAAGACCACATACTCAAGCAAGCTGATGGTCAACACTGATCCCGAGGCCCAGACCAGATCGGGGTCGAACCATTCCGTCCAGTGGTTGGCCAGGTGCAACGACTCCGCCACCCGCCCCATCACCCACTCGCCCCACAACCCGGCCGCGACGACCGCGAGCACCACACCCGCCAGCCGCCCGATCTGCCGCCACTGAATCTGCAAACCAAACCCGGTGACGAGGTTCAATCCAGACGGTCTGAGCAGATAATAGTACGCCATCCCCAACAACGGCAGGTTGGCCATTGGAATCGCCACGGCGCGCAGCGAGACATTCTCCGCAGGTGCCATCGAGATAAATGCCAATGAGAGCACCGCGCCCAGTGCGCCGCCTCGCAAGAGCACCGCCGTGCCGATACCGCCGGGCCAGGGCGGCGGCACCCCGGGCTGATGCAAACGCAGGCCGTCGACCCGTCGAATCTTCAACCAGGCGAATCGCAGCAACATGAGCGATCCGCCGATCAACCCCAGCAGTTCCAGACCCGTGAGCAGTTGTGAGAGCGCTTGAATCCTCGCCCCGCGGGCATGCATCTGTTCGCGCACGGTCGCGCCCAGGGCCACATCACCCGCTCGCTCAGCCAAGGCTGCCGCGAGATGATTGTAAAACCATCCGGCCGGAAGGGCCTCCGCCAAGGCAGACTGCAACTCCACTTCACGTTCGCTCGTGAGCGGACTCTCGCCATAGGCAGCGTCGATGAACTCTGCATACAGCGACAGCGGCGCATCCCCAGCGGCCCAGATGTTGGCCGCAGCCAGCGCGTCCGATGGGTGCCCGGATTCGGCCTGCAGAATCGCCAACCGCAATTTCGCTGCTGGCGAAGCGGTCGCCGCCACAAGTTCTTGATACCACTGAATCGCTTGCGCCCGCTCGACATCGTTGCTGCCGGCCGTCCACTCGGTCACTTGCTGCTGCCAGTCCGACGCAAGCAGCAAGCCGTCTTGAGCCTCCATGGTCCGGCTGACCATCAGATCCAACGCGCGCTCGGGATCTTCAAATCGATCAAGCTTGGGTGAATTGGAGGACAGCCACAGCAGCGTACTCAAGGCCGTGATGAGCAGCATGGCAGCAAACAGACTGACCCCGAACGAAAAGTGCGGGCGATCGGGGCCATTGAATGGCGAAGGGGTCTCGGCTCTTCCCGTCTCGGCAAAGTCTGCCTGGTTGCCCTCTCGCCTGCTTGCATCAATCATAGGGGTGACTATACCATCGGCCCCTCGCGGGCACCTATCCCTCGAAATGGCTAGATCCTCTCCCCCAGGCTGTTGAGAAAGTCCGCCAGCGGCGTTCTCGCTTCATTCAGAGGCTCAACGTACCGAAGCGTACGCCTCGCCTCTTCACTCGCTGCGGCCTGGCCGAACGGCCCTTCTGAACAGCCTGTCAGCACGCGGCCAAAATCCCGCCACTATCACATGGCCTCTCACGCCGGACTTGGCTATACTAACGCCGCAAAACCGTTCGGAGACTTCGGCATGATGCGCGACTTTATTCCTCCCCGGCGCCTGTTGCTCGGCCCCGGTCCCAGCATGGTGCACCCCCGCGTCCTGCAGGCCCTTGCCACGCCGTTGCTCGGCCATCTCGATCCCGCCTTCCTCGGAGTCATGAACGATGTGCAGCACTTACTCCGGTTCGTGTTCGCCACCACCCATCCTTTCACCATTGCGGTGTCCGGAACCGGATCAGCCGGGATGGAAGCGGCCATCGTCAACGTGGTCGAACCAGGCGATGCCGTCATCGTCGGTGTAAACGGCGTCTTCGGCACGCGGCTCGCGACCGTCATCGAACGATGCGGCGGCAAAGCGATCAGGCTGGAGATACCCTGGGGCCAGGTCATTCCCCCGGAGATGATTGAGTCGGCCTTGCGCCGGTCAGGACCGGTGAAGGCCGTGGCACTGGTCCATGCAGAAACGTCCACTGGCGCGAGCCAACCGCTTGATACGATCGGCTCGCTGTGCCGGGATCACAACGCGCTGCTGATCATCGATGCCGTCACCTCGCTCGGCGGCATGCCGGTCGATGTCGACCGTCTGGGAATTGATGTCTGTTACAGTGCGACGCAGAAATGTCTGAGCTGCCCGCCTGGACTGGCGCCGCTCACATTGAGTTCGCGAGCCCTGTCCGTTATCAAAGGCCGCCGCACTCCCTGCCAAAGCTGGTACCTGGATCTGGCGCTGGTCGCAGAATACTGGGCCGAAGGATCACGCGCCTATCATCACACCGCACCGATATCGATGCTCTACGCACTACGCGAAGCGCTACGGCTGGTGGAGGAGGAAGGATTGCCCACCCGCGTTGCGCGTCATCGGCTCAACAGCGAAGCCGTAGTCGCCGGGCTTATGGAGCTGGAGTTCACGCCGCTTCCCCTGACGGAGCATCGGCTCCCGATGTTAACCTGCGTGACGGTCCCTCCGCATATCGATGAAGCCGCGGTCCGGCAGCAGCTGCTCCAAATCTACGGCATTGAGATCGGCGGGGGGCTGGGTCCGCTCAAAGGCAAAGTCTGGCGTATCGGATTGATGGGGGAATCCAGCACGGAAGCGAACGTGTTGACGTTCCTTAACGCCCTCGAAGAAGTGTTGATCCGATTCGGCTGGCTCTCGACGCCGGGAGTTGCGCTACAAGCCGCCGCGCGAGTCTATAGCCGAACTGTGCGAAAGGAGCACCGAGCATGAACCGTCCTCTCTTAGTGGTATTGGGAGCTGTGGTCTTCGCGTTGATGAGCGTCATCTTTTTCTGGGTCTTCAAGCTGACGATGGCCAATTCCATGAAGACGGACATGGTCTCGCCGGAAAAAGTGGCGGCATTTATCCAAGCTCTGCTCGAAGCCAATCGCAACAACTATACGGACAACGTCGTGGTGAAACTGCAGAAAGAAGGGATTCAGGCGCACGAACATTGGAAAGACGAACGCGGCGTCGCCTTGCCCGCCCAGTACCTGATGGAGTCCGGCCGGCTGGTGTCGCTGAAAGATCTGAAGTTTTCATTCCGCCTGGCCAGCCTCACGCCGATCTATGTCTGGAACGGCCCCAACAGCGACTTTGAACGCCTCGGCCTCGCCGCAGTGGACAAGAACCCAGACAAACCGCACTACGGCTTCATCACCAAAGGCGGCACACGTTACTTCCAGGCCATTTATGCCGACCGGGCCGGCTCGCAAGCCTGCGTCGATTGCCACAACCAGCACGCCAACAGCCCACGCCGCGATTTCAAATTGAACGATGTGATGGGCGGCATCGTCATTACCTTCCCGGTCGGAGAATAATCCCATGGCGATCGCCATTCAGCATGTCCGTCTCATTGATGGAACCGGCTACACGATTGAACGCGCCACCATTCTGATCCGCGGCAGTAAGATCGTCGCCACGGGATCGAGCCGCACCATGACGATCCCGAAAGGCGTGACCAGAATCAACGGCCGCGGCCTGACGGTCATCCCCGGCTTGATTGATTGTCACGTGCACCTCTGCCTGGGAGGAGAGCCGGACGTCGTGGCCACGGTCGAATCGGATGCTCCTTCCATGACGCTGCTGAAATCGGCCGGCCATGCACGGCAGACGCTGGAGTCGGGCATCACGACCGTCCGCGATGTCGGCTCGCGCGACCACTCCATCTTTGTCTTGAAGCACGCCATCGACCAGGGAGTCATGCCGGGTCCCCGCATCGTCGGCGCCGGTCTCGCGATCTGCATGATCGGCGGCCATGCCCGTTTCATCGGCCAGGAAGTCGAGGGGATCGAGCAAGTCCAGCGTGCCGTCGACGCGCAACTCGCGGCCGGAGCCGGGGTGATTAAAGTCATCGCCTCAGGCGGCGTCCTCACTCCAGGTACGTCACCGGATCAGGCGCAGATGACCATGGATGAACTCACAGCCGCGGTCGCGACAGCCCGCCGGGCGCAGACAAAAGTCGCCGCCCACGCCCACGGGGCTTCCGGCATGAAAAACGCGATTCGCGCCGGCGTCCACTCCATCGAACATGCCACCTTGCTCGATGACGAGGCCGGTGAGTTGATGAAAGCGCACGGTGTTTACATGGTCCCGACGCTCTCCGCACTTTCCACCACTGCGGCGGGACGGCCGGGCTGCGGCATCCCCGTCAGCGCGCTCGACAAGGCCAAAGCGATGACCAAACGCCATCAAGCCAGCTTCAAGAAGGCCCACCAGAGCGGACTCTGCATTGCCATGGGCACCGATGCCGGAACCCCCTTCAACTACCACGGAGACAATGCGCAGGAACTGGAACGGATGGTGGCGTTCGGCATGAGCCCGATGGAAGCGATTCTCGCCTCAACCGCGGCCGCCGCGCGCTTGATCGGCATCCATGACACGGTTGGCACTCTGATGCGCGGCCGGCAGGCGGATCTAGTGATTCTTGATGGCGATCCGCTGAAACGAATCGAGATCTTGCGGGACCGCAGCAGAATCATGGGAGTGATGCAGGCGGGCAAGTTCGTGGCAGGACCGCTGGCGAAGTGACATCATTCGTCAAGCGTCATTCGACATCCTGAGAAACCATTCTTTCCTCTCATACGATTGACGTTTGACGACTGACGTCTTAACGCCGCTCGTAGAAGAGTTCCAGCGCCGACGCATACCCGTGAATGCGGCCTTTTCTGAAGCTGTCCTCCAGCTGTCCTCGCAATGAGCGAAACCCACCCTCGTCGCTCTTCTTCACAACCCCTTGCGACACCATCATCTCAGCGGCCACTTCGACGAGTCGCCCCTTGCGCGCTTCCATCTCCTCGGTGAGAAAATCATCCATCACTTCCGATCCACGCTCTGCGACCAGATCCTCTTTAAACGTGTCGTAACCCTGCGCCGCCACGGTCCGCTCGCGCAGGATGGCCAACTCGGCTTTCACTCTGGCCACATTCTTCACCAACAGCGCGAACAGCTCTTTTCGTCCCTCATCGAAGAGCTTCTGCTCCATCTCATGGAGAATGACCGACAAATCCACGAAGTCCGCGCGGGGCTCGTCACCCCAGTAGAGCCGGTCATAGCTGCGCCGTTTCTCCGCATCGCCGACAATCTCATAGGCCGCGTTGATCTCGCGGATCTTCGCCTCCGCATCTTTGGCGTCGGGGTTCCGATCAGGATGATGCTGAAAGACCAGCTTGCGGTAGGCCTTCTTGATCTCGTCGTCGGAGGCCTCACGCGAGACGCCCAGTACACGGTAGTAGTCCATTTGCGCCATGCGCGAAACTATAGCACGAGCCTTCCCCGGGCTTCACCTTGACTCCCCCCCCACCCCCCTTGACCTTCTGATCATCCGACTTATCTTCAAAATATGACAAACAACACCACTCCAAAAACACTGACGAACGACGAAAAGAAGGCTGCGGACGCCGCATTCGCCGGCCGCCCGTTTAATCCCGTTTGGTCGGCCTCTGCACGGGTGATCTATGATGGCATTGTGAACGCCTTGCCGAAGGAAGTCGTCACGGCGCTTCCAGAAGTCGATGCCGTGCTCGCTGAACTGGAAGCGAAGCTACCAGCTGTTTCAAGCGTTGGAAACAAAACTCTCGTCGACATGGACTCGAAGCAGGACAGCACGGCAGCCGACTCCACCGCTGGACCAGGTGTCCCGGCCATCAGGGATCGGCAGGAAGCGATTCAGTCGGGAATATTGATCGATGTCACACCGACAGCCAAGGAACTCGGGCTCACATTTCCAGTCACCATCACCAAGCCGTTATGGGATATCGGAATCGTCACGAATCAATCGCTCTCCCAGGAGGAACAGACGGGACGGCTTCGCGATGTCTTGATGGCGTTCAGGCTGAGGCTCGCGAGTCTTGCGACCATCTCGCCGTTGATTGATTTCCCGGCTCTCTTGGCGATGCCGCCGAGCACGGTGCCGCAACCGGTCCCATTGTTTGCCATCATTCAGCCGGACAGTGGGAACCAAGCCAACGTGACCCTGTTGCTCCCAAACGAAGTCTCGCTGACGATTACACCGTCGAACTAAACACGGTTCGACGGTCAACGGCGGGTCAGTTTCTCGATGAACGCTCGTTCCTCTGTCTCTGTCTTGACAAGACCATCCAGGTGAGCGTCACGAAGGTGAGTGAGCACCTTGCCATAGATTGGTCCTGGCTTGATGCCCATTAATTGAAGCTCTTTCCCAGTGAGCCGGGGCCTGGCCTGTCGCCAGGCCGTGAGATACGCCGACACCAGCCGCTTCACCCGATCGGATGGGCTCTGGGCCATGATGGCCACCAGCGCCTCATCCTGCACGCCCTCTAAGATTCGGCATACCCCGGACGGTTTCAACGGCGGCTGCTTACTGAGCTGCCGCAGGAGCCGATGGGCTCCTCCCCGCATGGCCTTCAACGTGGTGGTTTCGCGCTCACTGAAGGGAAAACGTTTCAACAAATCCGTCACGCCACGATCAGGGAGGACCGCTGCGATCACCATCATGTAGACTAACCAGGCCTCCAGCTTATGATCCAGATAGAGCAGCCGATACCAATCGAGCGTTTCTGCGACGGCAAAAAGCAACTTCTCCAGCCGTGGAGTCCAGACGAGCTTCGGATGGATGAATCGCAACAGATCGAGCTCGGCCAACCGTTTCAATCCGGACTTCGGCTCTCGCTCTGAACAGAGCGCTTTCAATTCTTCCAAAAGCCGGTGGCCGGAGAGCTTCTGGAAGAGCGCCATCTTGGCGGCGGCCTTTACCAACGCCAACGTGTCTTTCCCTAGATGAAACCCGAACCTGGTCTCAAAGCGGACAGCACGAAATACGCGAGTGGGATCTTCGACAAAGCTAAGACTGTGGAGAACACGAATGGCCTGATTCTTCAGGTCCCGCTGGCCGCCATAGAAATCGAGCACCTCCCCGAATCCACGGCCGTTGAGGCGCACCGCTAATGCGTTGATCGTAAAATCACGGCGATACAGATCTTTCTTAATCGAGCTTTGCTCGACGGTGGGAAGCGCGGTCGGATATTCGTAGTACTCGGTCCTAGCCGTGGCCACATCGAGCTTGAACCCATTCGGCAGCACGATGACCGCGGTCCCGAATCGCTCATGCGCCTTGACACGCCCCGACTGTTCCGCCGCCAGTTTACGAGCAAACGCGATCCCATCGCCTTCGACCACCAGATCGAGGTCGAGATTTTCGATCCCGAGCAACAAGTCGCGCACACAACCCCCGACTACATAGAGCGGCAGATCCAGCCGATCCGCCAACTGCCCTGCTTCCTTGAGCAGTGCGAAGAGCGGCGACGGCAGTTTCTCTTGGAGGTGCCTCTTGAGATTTCGATGATGCAACGGGCCGGGCACGCCAGTTGGGTCCGTAACTTTCGGGCGAATCTTCACGGAGCGCAGCACATCGTCATGCCACGCCCTGAGCAGATCCGTGCGCGTAATGACCCCGACCACCCGTGTGCCTTCAAGAATCGGCACGAACCGCTGATTCCGCTCCAGCATCGCCTGTTCGATCGTATGAAAGTCGGTGTCCGGATGAGCCGTGAACTGATCCGATTGGAGAATTTCGGCCGCCGTCATCTTGCCCAATCGGTGAAACAGCGCCTTCTGTACCTGCTCCCGGCTGACCAACCCGGCATACCGGTCTTTGCCATCCAGCACCGGCAAGACGTTCACGCCATAGTTCGTCATCCGCTGTTCCGTGTCAGTCACGGTGGCCTCTCCACCGATCGTCTTGACCGGCTTGGTCATGACATCTTTCGCTAACAGCGTCGGTCGGTACCGCTCCGTCAACAACTGCACGAGCCGCTCCTTCACCTCTGTGAGCGTCTGCCCTTTGACAATCGCGGCCGCCGCCACCGCGTGGCCACCTCCGCCGAACTCCTGCGCGATCCATCCGACATCGATCTCGGGCGTGCGGCTGCGTCCGATGACTTCCACATGCTCTTCGTTCACCACGACGACCAATACCGCGTCCACTCCTTCAAGCTCGGCCAGCTGATGCACCGCCTCGGCCGCTTCCACACGATCACGATCGAAGGTGCTGGTCGCCACGAGCACCTTCCGGCCTTCCAGATAGTGCACTTCACTGTGCTGCAGCAAATCGTTCAGCAATGCGACAATATTTGGGTCAAGCGGCTGGTGCAGCGTCTGGGTGATTAATTTCAGGTCCGCCCCGGCGCCGATGAGAAAGGCCGCAGCCTGCAAATCGCGCGAAGTGGTCGAGGAATAGGTGAACGACCCGGTTTCATCGTAGAGGCCGAGCGCCAACACGGTTGCTTCCACCGATGTGAGCGGGACACCGGCTTCTCGCACCCGTTCAATCAACATCGTCGCCGTAGCCCCGACGGTCTCAATGACCTGAGTGATGGATTTCCCGGTTGATGGAGCACTGGTCACACCCGGATCTACTCCATGGTGGTCAAACACCAGGACCTCGACCTTCGGATCCAGCCAACATTGTTTGAAGGGACCGATCCGATCGGGCTCATGGGTATCGACCAGAATCAACTTCGTCACTTGCGCAACATCGAGATCTTTCAGCTTAGTGAGATTCAGGTCATGCGCCAGAAGAAAGGCGTGCACGGCTTCCTGTGCCCCACCGGACAGTACCAGCCGTACATCGGGATACAACTTGCGCACGGCGACCATCGAAGCCAGGCCGTCGAAATCCGCGTTGTGGTGGGTCGTCACGACATCCATAACGTCATTCTAGCAGGGTCGATGACCTCGCGAAATGCGGGGGGGGTACCTTTTCCCCCTTTCGATCGGCTTATTTAGTGACAGGTCGATTGGAGAGACGGGTGATGCCAAATGCCGTGTCCGCGCAAGCGGCGGTCCGGCCGGAGGATCGGCTGGCGAATCGGCAGCGGGATTGACGGGAAGACCGTCGGACCGACCGGGGCGATTGCGGTCGCGACGATCTCTTTTCATAGACAAACGGCGTCAGGATAGAAATCCCGACGCCGTGGTGTTGCGCCTGCCCCCAGGCGTCTAGCGATGCCGCTTGCCCTGGGCATCATGCTTCTCACGCGCAATGTGGCGCGATGCGCGGTCCTGGGCGCGATCGATCCTGGCCCGTTCGCCCTTCGTCACGACACCATCGGCTTTTGCCTTATCTTCCACCTTATTGACGTGCTCCTGTTGCGTGTTCAATCGATTGGCTTCACGCTCATTCAATTGACCACTGGCAATGCCCTGATCGATCCGCTTCTCTTGATTGGCCTGACGCTGGTCAATCACCGGCGTTTCGGCTTGGACAGACGCCATCCCGCTGAAACCAAGGATCAATCCACACATCGCAAGCAGCATCGGCTTCATCATCATTGCCTCCTTAAGAGATGAAAGAGTGAGTCTCCTTAGCCCTTATCAACGCATGGCACACCGGTCGGTTGACACCGCTTTGCAGCAGCAAGAGCGAGCCAGACGACAGCCTTATCTATCAGGCTGTTTGGATTCTGTCTAGAATTTATGCAGCATCGAGGGGATGCCGCTGGCGCACTTTTCCAGCATCTTGCTAGCGGACATCCTGGAAGAAAGCTCGCGGAAGAACCGGCAGACGGAACTCCACATGAAGAATGATCAGGAGCACACGGATAAAGCTCCTCCAGACACCCATTTTCAAAAACTTACGCGCGTCGGTGACGACGGGCGGAGAGAGCAACAGCGGAGTCGTGACCTTGATCAGCCGCTCACAGAAGGCGACGTCTTCAAGGATCGGCTGGTTAGGAAATCCACCGAGTTGCTCAAACAGGGCGCGGCGGACAAAGAGCGCCTGGTCACCGTAGATGATCCGGCTGCGGATACAGCGGAAGTTGTCCAAAAATGAAATCACCTTCAACCGCCAGTCGTCACCCGAAAACTGATGCATAAACCCACCGGCCTGGACGGCGGCATCCAACTCCATACCGATCAATCGCTGGATGGCATCAGGCGGCAAGACCGTATCGGCGTGGAGAAAGAGCAGCCATTCGCCGGTCGCTAGCTTGGCGCCGGCATTCATTTGGACGGCGCGACCTTTGGAAGCCGTGATGACCTCCACCGCTGGAAATGAACGGGCAACCCCAACCGTTCGATCACAACTTCCACCGTCAACGACGATGGCTTCGTAGCTCCCTTGCTGTGCAAAAAGAGCACGGAGTGTCGCCGGCAATGCCTGCTCTTCGTTGTACGCTGGGATGATAACGGAGATCATACGCCGTAGCCCTCTGCCGTCAGTTTTCAGCTACTCACCCTTGGGCCTTGGAGACTGAAAGCTGACCGCTAACCGCCGACAATGCCTCTCCACTCAACCACTCCGGCAGAAACTTCCGGACATCCTGTGCCCAGACTGCGGGATCTTCGGCGATCGTTTCGAACAAATCGCTGAGCGTCAGCACCATTTCATCGGTAAGCGCAAGATAGTCCTGCGCACGGCGGCTCAGGGTCTCTGCATCGATACGACCGTCAGCCATCGCCCGTTCCAGCATACGACGGCCGAAACCATGATGGGCTTCTTCTTGCTGTAGCAGGATGCGCCGCAGCCGCCCGAACGGTGCCGCCCGTTTCACCAGCCCTTCCTCGATGCGTGTCAAAATCGCCTCTCCCAGTCCTTCGAGAATGACCTGCTCGGCCAGAAACGTTTCGAGCAGGTCCTGGCGGGCCAGCGCATCATCAAGCATCTTCCGATACGCTTCCAATGCCGGAAGAAACGGCGCATCGCCCAGGTGTCTGGGCGCGAGCCAGGCAATCGCCCCCTGAAACACGAACGCATGCGCCGCCTCCTGCCGGGCCTGGCTGAGGAGGAACCGGCGCGACTGCGTGTCCGGCGCCAAGACAGCCTGCGCGTGCGCACAGTCGTGCGCCATCCGTTCACCATGTTCGAGAAACGTCAGCAGCCGCGCGATCGGCACTTTTTCATCAGAACGTACCAGCACAGGCTACCTCCGTGGTGGGGATCCGTTCAGGCTCCAATCATAGTCGAGAAACTCGATGCGATAGGGCATCGTCGCCAGCTCCTGCGCGAGCACGGGGTCGCTCACGTAACGCGCGACATACTGTTGCAGCGATCCGGCCTTGGCTTCAAAATCTTCCGTGAACCAGTCGAAAATTTTTGACAGATAGGCAACCCGGTTTGCCCGGTCGAACCGGTTCCTGGCGGGATCGTTGATGAACTCGCGGGCGCCTTGCTCGAGCTGTCGGCTCAACTCCGCGCCTTCATAGACCCACGGCTGTAACCTGGGACAGGACGCGGACGCACAGACGATGGCAAAATGCATCCGCGGCTCGTGAAATTGCGCGATGAGAATGTCCCGCTCCAGATCATAGAGATTGAGGGAGGCCCCTCCCATGCGATAGGTCCGCCCGATAAAGTACCGATACCGCCCGACCCACGTCCCGGGAGAATAGCCGTCCAGAATCCCCTTGATGGCATAGGCGTTATACGCATTGATCCAGAGCGCCAATTGTTCGTCTTTCGGCAGACGATTCGGATCGACACGGTCCAAGTCCTCCAGATATTGCACGAACCTCGGGTCAACCAGGATGGCCGGATAATCCACATCCCCGTCCTGCACATGCGACTGCAGCACCTGATCGAATGGCTGATGAGAAAACTCTCCCGGCGCCAAGGGTCTGGCCGGACCATAGCTTGCGGGCACCGTTGAACAACCGGCCAGAAACATGAGACCGAGCGCCACCGCCAGTCCGGTCATAGGTGCCGCCCTCAGCATCATACCGTCACCGGTGTGCGCAGCGCTGTGAGTGGATGCCGCACGATCGATCCCATAATCCGGCTGTCGAGCCGATTGCAGGACGATCTTCCCGAACAGGTCGCAATGGTGTCTCGATCGAACCCGGCGAGAATGTCGCTCAAGGACGCCGTCAGCAAATTCCCGGAATAGGGCAGGGAGAGACAGGGCGCGACGTTGCCGGACGCGTCGATGGCGATGCTGTACCGTCCCGCATCACAGGGCTCCAAATCCTGGCCTTGCAACCAGCGAACATTATCTTCCGTAAAGCGTTTCAGTGATCCTGCCGGAATCAGCGCCTCGTCCAGCAGCTGCTGAAATACCATGCCGGCCTGCTGCCGTTCGTACATCAACGCCGGATCCTTCTTCCCGTACAATCCCACCTCCCAATGATAGGCGCCGACCACCGGCAGCAATCCCTGCTCCGTTGCAAATCGGACGACCGCCGGAACTTCGGCTCGATTCAGTTCGCTCACAATGCACACCAGACACTTCTGATGGGGATACTCGCGGAGCAGCGCGATCCCCTCACGCACCTGATCGAGTTGATCGGCCCCGCGAATTTGCCGATAGCGCTCCCGATCAAGCGTGTCCAGACTCACAGAAATCGTCACCCGATGCCGTGCCATTCCCGCCAGCAACGGTCGTGTCAACTTTGTGCCGTTCGTGATGAGCGTGATGAAAAAGCCTAGTCCGGCAAGATCCTCGATAATCTCCGGCAGGTCGCGACGGAGCAACGGCTCCCCGCCCTGGAGAAAGACCACGCGAACGCCTTCCCGATACAGCCCGGCGAAGACCCGCCTGATCTCATCCCTCGTCAGTTCATACCGGCCTTGATTGAGCGGCAGATTGCAGTACCCGCAATTTGAGTTGCAGCGCAGACACACCTGAAACACCGCCAGCAGCGGTCTGCCCCGAACAAGGTTACGGACCGGAGCAAAGAGGGTTCGAAGGGCAGGCATTCGACTATCTCCCCATCCGGTCAAACACCCGCAGACCGGTGCCAGATGCTGTGATCCTGATCAGATTTGCACAGGCTACCGCCATTTTTTCTCCTCTCATCATACGGTCTACGTGTCCGACCTTAGAAACACATCCTAACCTCTCGTTTTTCCAGCAGGTCTTTAATGGCCCGCTTCGGCATGTGCCTTGCTGTATTGGCAACCAAGACCTATGCACCGTTCATTTCTAAGGAGGTTGTCGATGAAGAGCCAGATGAAGAGCCCCATGATGATCGCTGTTGCCTCCCTCGCCATGGTGGCGCTGGCCGCTGTGCCGGCGTTGGCCAAGGATAAAGAGGCGAAGAAGAAATCCACCGGCATGCACCATTCCTCCGCGGCGGCTGCCGCTTCGTCCACCAGCCACATTCCTGAAATCGGCCAAGCCCCGAAGCGCGGGGAGCATGACTCGAAGCCGGGCCCGGCCTGGAAGACCGTCGGCGGGACGCTCAAGCAAGTCGATGGTAGTGCGTACATTGTCGAAGACTACGAAGGCAATCAAGTGAAACTGTACGTCGGCCAAGGCACGAAACACATCAAGCAAAAGAAGGTCGGGGACACGGTCCGCGCCGAAATCACGCGGGGTGGCTTCGCGAATTCCGTGCAGTAACGAAGTTTGAATCCGCGCACCCACCCGGGTGTGGAACGGTCCTCGAGGGGGGCCGGCCCTGTACAGGCCGGCCCCCTTTGTTTTATCCGGAATCGGCTATCGATTACTTCGCAGCCTTCCTGAATTCAATATCCCCGTAGAACGCGACCGCCCGCTCCTTCGTATTGTCCGTATCACTCATGATCGCGACGCCGTTGATCACGGGCGGCTCCCCGCCAAACGCTTTCTTATAGTCTTCATAGATATTCCGCTCCTCTTCTACCCACATCCCGACTCTGGACGGCCCGCTTTCGACCACAATCATCTGGGCAAAATCCGTATAGGCATTCTCGACAATCGTGCCGACCGGCGTCTTTGTCTCCCAGATATAGTTCAACGCGCCGATGGGAATGTCACCGAAGAGAGCCCGGCCCGCTGTGTATTTCAACTTCCTCCCGAAGCTCACGCGATCCGGGTCATAGGCAAACGTAATGTAGAGCCGCGCCGGGTAATCGTCCCCGTCCTTCCGGCTCACGTCGCTATGCTGGAGCAGACTCTCGACTTTCCAACGCCAGCGGACAATGGGATAGTCTTTGGGATTGATGGCGACTTCCTTCGTCAGCCCGGAGGCTGAAGCGTCACTCGTGGCTTTCACCACGACCTGTTCGCCATCTTTCACCAGCACGTACTCCGTCTGCTTCGGGATCTTTTTGAACGTCAGAGGCTTCCAGCCGCCGGGAAGACCTGTCCCGGGCTGATCCGAGGAGAACTTCCCAACCTCGATCACCGGCGCAGATTGCCCCCAGGACATCACCTGATCACCGAGGCTGCCCGCAACCAGGACCGTGAAGGCTATTATCTTCTGCAGGGCCGTCATGCAGCGTCCTCCCTACCGCCTCATCCAGGCAAAGAGTTTGATGAGCCAATCCCTGGTCGCCTGCGTGAAGTGCGCCTTGCGCCAGAGATTCACCACTTTCTTATTGACCTCCGCCTGCGTGGGATAAGGATGAATAGTTCCGGCAATCGTCTTTGCCCCGAGTCCGGCTTTCATCAATACGGAGAATTCACTGATCATCTCGCCGGCATGCGCTGCCACAATCGTCGCTCCCAGGATCTTGTCCGAACCCTTTTGAATGTGGACCCGCGCAAATCCTTCGTCTTCGCCGTCAAGGATGGCACGATCGACTTCATCCAGCTTGAACGTATAGGTTTCGACCTCGAGCCCTTTCTCCTTCGCATCTTTCTCATACATCCCGACATGGGCAATCTCCGGTTCCGTGAAGGTACACCAGGGCATGATCAGCGAATCCACGCTGGCATAGCCTAAACCGAAGGGATGGGGAAACAGGGCATTCTGGATCACGATCTGCGCCATCGCATCGGCGGCGTGGGTAAACTTGTAGCGGGAACAGACATCCCCCGCCGCGAAGATGCGTGGGTTGCTGGTCTGCAGCCGGGCATTCACCTTCACACCGTTCTTGTCGAACTCGACCCCGATCGCTTCCAGCCCCAGCCCCTCCACATTCGGAGTGCGACCGACGCCCACCAGGATTTCATCAACCTCCACGTCGTACTGCCGGCCATGGGAATCAACCGTAAGACGTTTCCCGCCGTCTACCTTGCTGACCTTCAGATCTTTGCCGCAACAGAGGAGATGCACCCCCTCCTTCGCCATCTGCTGTTCCACGATCTGCGCCGCATCGCGGTCTTCATTCGGCATGATGCCATGCTGAGCTTCGATCAGATTCACCTGACTCCCAAACCGGGCAAACGATTGCGCTAACTCGCACCCGATCGGCCCCGCGCCGATCACGCCGAGGCGCAGCGGCAATTTCGTTAGCGAGAATACCGTCTCGTTGGTGAGATATCCCGCCTCTTGTAAACCTGCTATCGGAGGCGCCGACGCGCGCGCACCCGTGCAAATCGCCGCCTTCACAAAGCTGAGCGTGCGATTACCGGCCGGCCCTTCGACCTGAATCGAATCACGGCCGGTGAACCATCCGCTGCCGATGTAGATATCGACACCCAACTTGCTATAGCGCTGTGCCGAGTCGTTGTGGCTGATCCGGGCCCGCAGTTTGCGCATCCGAGCCATCGCAGCTCCGAAGTCGTACCTCACACCGGGTGGAATATGAATACCGAATTCCTCGGCCTTCCTGAGATCAGCCCAGGCCCGCGCGGCGCGAATGACTCCCTTTGACGGTACGCAGCCTACATTCAGACAATCTCCACCCATCAGATGCTTTTCGATCAGCGCGACCTTCGCGCCCAAGCTCGCGGCGATGACAGCCGTGATCAGACCGGCTGTCCCGGCTCCGATAACCACAATGTTATAGCGACCGGAAGGCTCCGGATTGACCCAATCGGAAGGATGCACATTGGCGACAAGCCGCTGATTATGCTCATCGTCCGGCAGCATCACGCTCTCATCATGCTGACTCATCACCGCGCTCCTCTGAATTTCTTATAGACCGTCGGGATGAGGGCCAACAGCCCCAACAAGACAAAAGCCCCAATCACATTCGGCGAGGCGATTTCCTTCAGCGAATTGATCGTTCCCAACTGCCGGCCGGCATAGGCATAGACGAACGAACCGGGAATGATACCCAGAGCCGTCGCCGCGACATAGGTCCCGACATTCATGCGCGTCAGACCGGAGACGAGGTTGATCACAAAGAACGGAAATAGGGGAATCAGACGCAATGTCATCAGATAACTGAATGCATTATTGGCAAAGCCCTGCTGAACAGGTTCCAGCCACTTCCCGAACTTCTGCTCCACCCAATCGCGCAACAGATAGCGCGCCGTTAAAAAAGCCAGCGTCGCCCCGGTCGTCGCCCCAAGGTTCACAAAGAGCGTGCCGAAAACACTGCCAAACAGAAATCCCCCGGCCAACGTCAGAATCACGGCTCCAGGCAGGGACAAACCCGTCACCACGATATAGGCAAAGATAAAGAGACCGACAGCCGTCGCGTAGTTCGCCTCCGTGAAGACCAGCAAATGATCACGATTGCTTTTCAATGCGTCGAGAGACAGCAACCGGCCCAGATCGGAATAGAAAAACAATCCCATGGCCACGACGATGCCAGCCATTATGGCAAACTTGCTTCCGTTCGGTTGCTGGGATGGGTTGGTCGTCGGCGCTTGGCTGGTCATAGCGGCTTCTTCGATATCATGGGGACTCCTCTCAGGTCTGTCAATGGAGCAGCCTGCCAGCATAGTCGGCGCCACGGCCGGTTTCTTACAAGAGCCGCGCTCCATCGCTATGAAGCGGTACGGAACGGGTTGGTATCTGGATGTGGATAGCTGAAGATGAATGAGAACAGCTGACTAAATTCAGAGGGTGTATGCCCAGGAGAAAGACTCTAATCTGACCAGACAGATCTGCCGGTAACCCTATGGGCGTGGGAGTCGAACCGCCATGGCAGCGCCACTGAGTGCGTCACCGACGTCATTCCACCAGACAGGCTGAGCGCGGCAGGAGCGCCCGGGGATATTGTCACGCTGAGGCTGTTGCAGGCGAGAGGGGCACGGATCTTGGTGAGAGGTCTCCGTCAGGTTGTCGGTCGAGGTGGGGGGAGTTCCGGCACACCCGAAACTGATGAGTAACGCCACACAGAGTCCGGTCCGCATCCATCCCTCCCTGTCTGCCTACTACACATACCTAGTGCCTCTATCGGTGGCCGGAAGACTTTCCTGAAGTATCTGCAGATTGACAGATTTACTGCCACTGGTGATCAGCGAGATCGCGATCAAGATCGAGCCGGCCCAAGGCCCGCTCAAACGGATCGATCGAGCCGTCTCGATTCTTATCGAGTTCTTGGAAGTGCTCATGAAGCAGCGCGCCGGCATTCGGGTTTGGAACCCCTCCCTTGCCATGCTCGTAATGCGGGGTATACCGCTGCGGCTGCTGGAACATGCCATGATAGGACACGTCAGGCTTCGGAGTGAGCGTGGCCTGAGGCCTGAATGGTTTGGCTGCTCGTGCTCGGCGATGCGCTCGGCGGGCGGACCGTTCCTTTGTCGGCCTCATGGCTTTTCCGACCGAAGGGTTCTGCCCAGCTCGCTGTTTTTTGGAAATCCCCATATCTTTTCGAGCTGAGTCAGCTGGTCGAGTCTTAGGCTGGCTGGCAACCGCCTGATTGGCAGCGATTCCTCCCTGTCCAGTTGAGACCCTATGCTCAGCCCAGGCAACACTCCCCTCCCCTCCCCAGGTCACTACCAGCGCTGCTAGAAGCAAAGCCAGGACAGCGGCAGAGCGATATGGCCTCATACGAATTCTAAGCATAGGACGTGATCTCATAGGGTATCCAAGTGTAGCAGACCCTATTGTGCCTCCAAGCCTTTGATTCGAGAAGGAAATTCAATGTCTGTGAGATGGTCGAACGAAGCGGATCAGGCGGGGTGACTTGTCAAAAGAGGCCTGATTCCCGTACCCTTCGGCTGGAGGCCAGAATATGGACGACGACTCTCGGTTAACAAAATCCAAAGAGCAGTGGGCCAAAGCCCGGCGAGGAGGCGAAGAACGCGAAGTCTTTTATGAAGGCGACGACCGGCTTCCGCCTGGACAACATCTCGTTGAAACCTTCCCGGTGTTGGACCTCGGATTCAAACCGGACATTCCGCTCGCAGAATGGACACTGACCATTAGTGGATTCGTGACCACTCCTGTCACCTGGTCCTGGGAAAACTTCCTGGCCCAGCCACAGTTCAAAGACCGCTCGGATTTTCACTGCGTGACCTCCTGGAGCCGCTATGACAACGACTGGGAAGGCGTGAGCTTCAGGCAGATCATCTCCGTCGTGAAACCGCTGTCGCTCGCCAAATTCGTCCTCTTCAAATCATACGATGACTACACCACGAATCTGCCGGTCGAAGTCTGCGACGATGCCGACGTGCTACTGACATATAAGTGGAACGAGAAGCCGCTTACCAAGGAACACGGCGGCCCGGTCCGTGTCATTGTCCCGAAGCGCTATGCCTGGAAAGGCGCAAAGTGGATCAAGGAGATCACGTTTTCAGATAAGGATGAAAAGGGGTTCTGGGAAGTGCGGGGCTACTCCAATACCGCGCTTCCGTGGAAGAACGATCGCTACGGATAGACTGCTTATTTTTTGGTCCAGCCCCCCGGCCCCTCGACCATATTCCCGGGCTTCGTATTCTGAATGGCCTTCTCTCCGGCCAAGGTCTCGACGGAGTTCAGACTGGTGCCATTGCGTTTCGCAATGTCCTCGTAAGCCTGCCTCCGCTTCTGATTGATCTCGCTGACCAGCGCCTGCACATCGGCGTTCCCTCCCGTCACCGCACCCAGGTAGCCGCTGGCCTTTTCTCCTACCTGCCCCCTGGTTTTCGCCTCCTCCAGCGACAAGGCCCAGGCAGAAATGCCGGTCCCCACACAGAGAGCCACGAGAACCGCACCAACTACCATGCCTATGCGTGCCATCCTCATCTCCTTTGCCGTTCGTTAAAACAATCCGCTGTTGTCAGACAGGACCTGATCAAGATCCTTATCGACCTTCACCCGGATCTCATGATCGATCTTCACATTCAGGTTGATAGTAATCGGCTTATCCGGGACGGCCACTTCCACACGGGGCGTACAACCGGCGATCCCTCCCACAAGCCACAGTCCCACCACAAACCCTACTCCACATCGTCTCATGATATCCCCTTACCCCCTCACCGTCGTTGCATCTTGCCCTGAAGCGAGTCTTCAATATCCTGCACCAGGCGAAGACTTTGCAAGAGCGCGGGAATATTTTCTTGGACGTTCACATTGAAATGGATGGGTGGACTCTTTTTCATGTCCGGATTTCTCCCCTCCAGCTGCGCGGCCAACAACAACGCCCCGTCTTCTGCGTACTGCACTCCGGCTCTCAGAGCTGTGTACTGAAAATTGCTGAGCGCCTGTGCCACCAGCTTCATACTCGAATCGGCGTCACTCAGGAGAGCGGCGGACTCCGGTGAGGGTTGGTAGCGAATCACCCCGCCCGGCGCTTCTGCTTCCACCATCCCATCTTTGACACTCACCCCTTTCGCCGTCACCGTGAGCGGGATTGTCCCGTTCAATAGGCCTGTCCCTTGCAAGCCCTTTTGCTGCTCAAGACTCAAGAGCTTCGCCAGATCCAATCGCCGCAAGGACAACACCAGTCGGTGGGACGGCTTAGCCAGGTCAAGGTGAAGACCCGGACTCGTGACAGATCCTCCGAAGAGACTACCCTGGAAATCTTTGAGATCGAGCACCGGCCAGAGGTCTGACAACAACCACTGCAGATCGGCTATCACGGACACATTGGCCAGCAACACCCCCGTCTGGATTGCCGCCACATTCACCACCGCCGGCTGACTCGATCGCACCTGGTCAAAACTCTGGAGATCAAAATCGAAGGTCGTGTTGATCCCCTGGATCGCCATCCCCTGAACAGCTGCAGACAGCTGATCCGCCCGGATCGTGATCTTACCAGGCTGAAGCACAACCGATGTCGAGTCCTTCGATCGACTGGGTATCCACGCAACATCCGCGCTGGCCGTTATCCGACCGGCCGTGAGATCGAACGAAGCGGGCAGACCGGGCAGCCACTTCTGCAAACTATTCGCCGCCGCATCGAACTGGAGTGGTCCGAGCACCAATCGCGCCGATCCTTCACCCACTGCAAACGATTGCGCAACCTTTGCAGTGACGACGCCCTCTCGCCCAGGGAGGTCTCCCCGCGCTTCGGCCTTAAGCCCTGCCTGATTCGCTGTAAATCTCACCTGCCACGCAGACGGCGGAAGCGTCACTGGCAGCGGCTCGACTCGCACTCCGGCGAGATCGATACCACCTTGGGCTGTCCAGGAACTCCCTACGGATTCGGCACTCTGGAGCGTCACGGTGCCCTCTGCCAGCGTGACGTCGTATCCGGCCGAACGAATCCCCTGCGCGCCGATCCGGAACGTTCCCGGACCGGCCGTGCATTGGCCTGATTCCAACGCACAACGGACCGGAATCGGCGCAGCCACCTCGATGGTCGCGGACGACATCGCCACACGTCCTTGTTGAAACTGCTTCACGGTCATCATGGAGGGAACATGCAAGGTACCGTTCACCACGCGCTGCTTGAGCACCACGCGTCCCCAAAGATCGCCGCGGACGTCTCGCACAGAGACCCCCGCGGTCAAACTGGGCGGCACCAGCCCTCGCAGATGGAACTCCCCCTCGGCCGACACGAGGTCTTGGCCGACCAGATCAGCGTGAACGGCATCCACTTCGACCATCAGCGGCCCCGTCGCCGCCCCATAACTCACATGGACCGGACCATCCACCGTCAGGCGAATCGGCGATTCTGACCAATAGAGTGTCCCCTGAAGCAGCTGGCGCTGTTCGACACGAATCGGCTGATCGCCGCTCGGCAACAACGACTTGACCACATCCGGCACAAAGCGAGGCTGCATATTCACCGTCGCCGTGGCCAACACGCCGGGATCAACCGTCCAGCCCAGCCGCGCCGGAGACCCCGAGAAATTACCGGACGAAGATAGGGCAATCTGCTTAGCCACTCCTTTCAACGCCGGCAGAGTCACGGTAGTCTGAAACGAGCCTTGGAACATTGATTCAGGGCTTTCACGAAGCGCACTCAATGCCGCGCTGGACGGGGCCGTTCCCGTCCATGCGACGGCGACGTGCCCTGACACTTTGCTCAGCTCCGGTCCGATTGGAACGGCTAAGGCAATGAACGGAGCCAGTTCCCGAACATTGATCTCCAGTTTCCCCTCAACCTGCACCTGCCCGTCACGCGCCTGCGCCGTCGATTGCCAGGTGAGAATCGGGGCAGCCTGCGGCCGTTGCGACACCAACGTCGCCGCCCAGGTCGTTGCAGAATGACCGGTCAGAGAAAGGAAATACGACGCCGTCTCACGCCCCTGAAACGACAGTCGCCCCCCGAGCTCACCATCCCGCTGTTCGATCACACCCTGAATCGCCACTCTGCGAAGCGGACCGGTCGCCTGCTCACGAAATACCGTCACCTGGCTCAGCTGCACTTCCTCGAAGGGCAACACCGGGATCCGTCGCAGCAGATCACCAGCCGTGAGGACATTCCAAGGGGATCCGCTCCCTTCGTCGGATACATTCACATCGGCGCGCGCGCCAGCGGAAAACCGGTCCTGGTTGTTGAGCATCTGAATAGCCAGGTACGGCAGCACCACCCGCGAGACTCGGCCGTGCAGGAGGTCGGGAAGTCGGTACTCCACCTGAACGTTGGTCACGGAGACCATCAATACTTCATCACCCAGATCGAGCTGAAACGACACCACAGGAATTGAGAGTTCCTGCCATCCGGGATATCCCAACTGCACGATGACATTCCGATACCCCTGGCGACTCAGCCACTGCGTCACTCCGTAAGACACCATCAATGGAACTAGGAGGTAGACGCTCATAAAGCCAATGAGGGCCAATACCACAATACGTTGATAACGATAGCGGAACATGCCGATAGGCCCCATCCTCTCACTGAACCCGTTCAGGGTTGTCGACCAATGGCCCCTACCCTGTCAAGGGCCAGACCAAACAAGGAGTCCTCGTGCTCCACATGCCTCATATTTTCTGATGACAGCAGGATCTCCCTCTCGGTACTATTCCGCCCCATGGCGGAGATAACGAGGACATCGCAAGTACCGAAGATTTCCCGCGATCAGATCGTCAAGATCGAGTTCTGGCCCGTCGATATCCCGATCACCGACCCATTTGTCGTCGCAACCGGTGCCCGTGTCGTCGCGGAAAACATCTTCGTCCGTATCACCCTGCACGACGGGACACAGGGCTATGGAGAATCCGCGCCCTTCCCGGAGGTCGGTGGAGAGACTCGCGACTCCTGTCTGACCACCCTCCGCCAACTCGCCGCGACATTGATCGGAGAATCGGCTGGGTGCTATGCCCTGCTTGCCGCCGAGATGGCACAGACCGCGCCATTTCATCCTGCCGCCCGGTGTGGGCTTGAGACGGCTATGATCGATGCGTACTGTCGATCGACACAGATCCCCATGTGGCAGCTCTGGGGCGGACAAGACGTCCGCTCGCGAGAGACCGACATCACCATTCCCATCGCCACCCTTGAAAAATCTGTGTCCTTAGCCCGCGGCTGGTATGCACAAGGCTTTCGCCTCTTCAAAATGAAAGTGGGCAACGATGTGGATCAGGATATCCGTCGACTGGAAGCCGTGCATCACTCGCTGCCTGGCATTTCGTTTATCGGCGATGGGAATCAGGGGTTCTCTCGTGAGGAGTGTCTGGCATTTGCCAAAGGTGTCCGACGATTTGGGGGAGCGCTGGTCCTTCTCGAACAGCCGGTCGTGCGGGACGATCTCGACAGTATGACGGCGATTCGGCGGGATACCGGTGTCCCCGTGGCCGCCGATGAGTCGGTTCGATCACTGGCGGACGCCCGCGACGTGATCGCGCAGAGTGCGGCGGACTACATCAATATCAAGATCATGAAGACGGGCGTGGTCGAAGCCGTCGCCATTGCAGAGGCGACGCTCGTCGCCGGATTGAAACTGATGGTGGGCGGAATGGTTGAAACCCGCATCGCGATGGGCTGCTCGTTCAGTCTCGTCCTGGGCATGAAGGGTTTCGATATCCTGGATCTCGATACACCATTACTCTTGGCAACTGACCCTGTGCAAGGGGGCTATGGCTATCGAGGGGCTCAACTTGAACCGTGGCATACATCAGGACTCGGCATAACTACTCTTCCACAATCCGATCTGACAACTATCGAGTAGGCTCCGCCCCCTCATCGCATTTCTTGCACGCGAGAATCTGCCCAACTTGCTGAGCCCTGCCCTCCTGCGTGAGCACCCAGGGACGAGAAAAGAATGGCGGTTGATGGCGCACGTGCTGCCCATGGCCGCAAGCTAAATCCGCGACCCAGTCACCTACATCGTCCAGATGATAGCCAACGATCGGTTGGTTCATGGTCCTACACCAGGCAGCGAGCCCGTCACCAGCCATTCCATATTCGCTGGTGACTGTACGCTATCGCTTCTCAAACGGACGCTCCGGACGTTCAGCGGCCGACACAAATCCCCAATGCTCTTCAGCGTCTTCGTCAAAACTTCCGACGAAAATGACTTCTCTGTCGAGGTGCCGGAACTCCGCGAGTGTAATGCTGCACTGGCGAGCATCGATCACACGGGCATCGAATTGCCCGACGACATAGATCTGGGCCTTGGCCGTGACATACACATTGCGGCGGCTGGTGTGGCCGGTATCGGGGAAAAGATCCACGGTCTCCGTACAGTTACCCGCACGCTCGATCGTCATCGCCAGATTATGCCGGGACAGAAACGGATCTGTGGCAATCCGCACAAGCGTCACGCGCAGACCTGTTCCTGGAATCTCGGTAGAGGCCGGCTCCGGCACACCACTATTACACCCGCTCGACAGACCAATCGCAGCGACGAGCATATACCGCCGCAGGAGTCGCATTACTTCGCCGCCGGAATCTTCGGAGCAGCGCTAATTGCATCCAGGCCCGCTTCGGCGCACGCGTCGTCAAGGTGAGTCCCGGGCGCGCCGCCGACACCGATTGCACCAACCACCTCTCCACCGATCTCGATCGGCAATCCGCCGCCCAGCATCAGAATCTGCTCATTCATATCCCGCAACGCCTGTAGCGTCGGCGTACGGCTCATGAGGTCAGCCAATTCACTCGTCGCCCGGCGCAAACTCGCTGCGGTGTAGGCTTTCTTTCGACTGCTATCGATAGTATGCGGACCGGCTCCATCGGCCCGTCCCATCGCGCGCAACAAACCCGCGCGATCAACCACCGACACGCTGACGCGATAGCCGTCTTTCTTGCAGGCATCGATCGCGGCCTGGGTTGCCCGCTGGGCAAGACTCAAGGGCAACACCGATTCCTTCGGCAACTCCTGGGCGACAGCAATCGCGCCTCCGAACATTAGACTCCCAACGAGAACAGCATGCTGCAGCAACACTTTATCCATAAGACACTCCTTTGTGTACGAACAATGAGAGCAAGAGAGAATCAATCAGGAGAGTAGTAAGGCGGCCGGAGACTGTCAAGTACGCATCACAAGGCAGAAAGCTTCGAACGTTTGAGGGAGATCTCTCACGAAAGCGGTTGGGAGGGAATACTGCCAAGAGCGGGAAAAGCAGAGCGGAGAAAGCGCACACCTACATCCAGACCACACGTTCCTGATTGAGAAGATAGTCAATCACTTCAATACTCTCACGCATCTGAGTCTGCGCCTTGTCAGACATCGGGAGGACGGCACCGACGAGCTTCCCCGACTCCATGTCTTCCAGAGAAGGGATTCCGTCACCGAATCTGGTATCAACGTCTTGTCGGAAGCTGGCCAAGGGAAACCTCCTGGTACATGCTTATCGGCCCTGCCCCCGGTTTTCTTGAGAGGAGTGAGATCGGGAGAGCAGAACCGTAGAGAAAGCATACCACACGGTTTCAATCTGTCAGGGGCACAGACCATCGCGTGATGTTTCAACGACTTTAGCGAGTCGAGGAAAGCTTTTGAACGGGAGGAAGCGCACCGAGAAACGGAAACCGCCCTCTATTGAGGAGTCTACTATCTGAACGAAGCCGGAAATCATCGTGCTCGGCATCCACAAAGCGGGGATCCCCGACGACATCTGAATCCTGTTTCAGATCGGGCGCAGGGGTATTCGGAGACCCGGCCCGCAGGTAGTCGCCTTCGCTGTTAAACAACGCGTTGAACGCGGTCGTGACCCGGCTGGATGGTGCGACCAGAAAACCAACCTTATTCAGGCCGATGACGTTCCCCGACGCATCGCTCTGGGACGCACCGAGGAAGGCCACTCCACCGCCGTTCTTCACAAGAGTGTTGCCGACCAGCGAGGCCTTCGCCTTGTCATTCACCACGACGGCTTCGAACAGACTCCGGATGATGACATTCCGCTCTAACCGCACGTCGGACTTGCCGGCGATATTCACCCCATGATCATTATCATGAATCACATTGCCGACCAGGACAGCCTGGGAGTCGGAAAACTGCACACCGGTCGTCTCACTGCCGCCGATCACACAATCTTCAATGCGCACATCTTGCACCTGCTGTCCGAAGAGCATCCCCTTCACGTGAAGATTGCGCAACGTGATGCCCTTGCCGTTAAAAATCCCGAGCGCATGCCCGCCATGCTCGTTGATCGTCAGCCCGCTGATTTCGATATCCGTAGCCCCATACGGCCATTTCCCCACGTGCAACACACCCACAAGGTCCTCGCGGCCCAACATCGTGACCTTGTCCACTCCGGCCCCGATCAGTTTGATCTTTTCCTTGCTATGGATCGTGAGATCTTGTGGATAGGCGCCGGGTTTCAAAAACACCGTGTCGCCCTTCTTGGCTGAATCCACCGCTTCTTGAATCGAAGTAAAGTCTCCGCTGCCATCAAGCGCGACCGTAATGGTTCGAGGCTCCGCAACCCGAGGCTCCTCCGCCCACGAGGCCCCGCTCAGTCCCACCAGACACCCTAAGACCAATATCACCATGCGCATGAGGTAGGTATTACAGGCGGGCACCGCGGCCTGTCAACCTGCTTTGTTGTGAGGCCCACACCCCCGTGATAAGCTCCGCCGCCATGATCCTTGTTGGACTCACAGGCGGCATTGCCACCGGCAAGAGTACGGTTGCCGGTATATTCAAGCGCTACGGCGCGACGGTTATCGATGCCGATGCGCTGGCGAGGAAAGTCGTCGAACCCGGCAAACCAGCCTGGCGCGAGATCGTGGAGACTTTCGGCAAAAACGTCATCAATCCCGATCGTACCCTCAATCGCCAGGCCTTGGGCATCACAGTCTTTGGGCATCCTGGCAAGCTGCGCCAACTTGAGCAAATCATCCATCCCCGCGTCGCGCGGGAACAAATCAGACTGACAAAACAAGCCGCCCTCAACGATCCGCGCGCAATCGTGATCTACGACGTTCCCCTACTGTTCGAAGCCGGCATCGATAAACGCGTGGGCGCAACCATTGTCGTAACCGCTGATCGCGAAACCCAGATCGCTCGCCTCAAAGAGCGTAACGACCTCTCGCGCACCGAAGCCCTGCGCCGGATCAAGAGCCAGATGCCGCTGGCGGAGAAACGCCGCCGCGCCGATTACGTACTCGACGGCACCCTCCCGCTTCCGCAACTCAAGCAACAGGTCCGGTTGCTGCACCAATCGCTGCGTGCATCGACCTGACTTCCACGCCCATGCATTCTCTTTTCTTACTGTGTTAGATTCCTCCCACATGCGTCACGTCGCCATCATCGGTTCAGGGCCAGCCGGATTGACCGCTGCTATCTATACGGCGCGGGCCAATCTGTCACCGCTCCTCATTGAGGGCTGGCAATCCGGCGGACAACTCACGACCACCACTGAAGTTGAGAACTATCCGGGCTTTGCCAAGGGCATCATGGGCCCGGAGTTGATGAAAGAAACCCGGGCACAGGCGGAGCGGTTCGGCACCGAGTTTCTGACCGGCGATGTCACAGCGGTGAACCTCGCACAGCGGCCATTCACCCTGACCATCGATGGGGAGCAAACCATCCACACCCAGACTGTCATCATTGCGACCGGCGCCTCGGCCATTCCGATCGGCCTCAAAAACGAAGCTCGCCTCACCGGCCACGGAGTCTCCACCTGCGCGACCTGCGACGGGTTTTTCTTCAAAGGAAAGGAACTCATCGTCGTCGGCGGGGGCGACAGCGCGCTGGAGGAAGCGAACTTCCTCACGAAATTTGCCACGAGAGTCTCGGTCGTCCATCGGCGGGACAAACTGCGTGCGTCAAAGATCATGCAAGACCGCGCCATACACAACGAGAAGATCTCTTTCATCTGGAACTCGGTGGTCGAAGATATCCTTGGGAAAGATGTCGTCACCGGCGCACAGCTCAAGAACGTGGTGACCGGAAAATTATCAGAAATACCCTGCGACGGCGTCTTCGTTGCCATCGGCCATCGACCCAATACGACATTGTTCGCCGGGCAACTTGAGATGGACCAGAAGGGCTATATCCGGACACACAGCGGCACCGCCACTAATATCCCCGGGGTCTTCGCAGCCGGCGATGTACAGGACTCGCAATATCGCCAGGCCGTCACTGCCGCGGGCTCCGGCTGCATGGCCGCCATCGACGCGGAACGATTTCTGGAAAGCGAACACTGATACGGAATCACCCTACAGCAATCGGCCACTATCGACGGCTGAGAGCTGAAGGCTGAAAGCTAAGAATGCGCTGCGCCATCGTCCACTACCACGAACTTGCTCTCAAAGGCCGCAATCGCGACTACTTTGAAGATCGCTTGGTTCACAACATCCAGTTGGCCCTCAGCGATCTTGGGATCAGGCAGGTTGAAAATCTTCGCAGCCGTATCCGAGTGATCCTTCCGTCAGAAGCCAACCGTGACATCATTCGTCAGCGGCTCTCCCGCGTCTGCGGCATTGCGAACTTTTCTCTGGCCAACTCCGTGCCTCTCGATCTGGTCAATCCCAACTTGGAGGCACTCAGCGCCGCTATTATCGAGGAACTCAAGACGAAATCTTATTCAACGTTCCGCGTGACGGCGAAGCGCGCTGACAAGCGCCTCCCGTTGACATCGATGGACGCGGAACGCATCATCGGCGCTGCCATCCATGAACAGACGGGCAAAGCCGTCAGCCTCAGAGCCCCCGACATTACCGTCTATCTTGAAATGCTTTCCCGAGATGTTTATTTCGCAATCGAAAAGATTCCAGGCCCCGGAGGCATGCCGGTGGGGGTCAGCGGCAAAGTCGCCTGTCTCATCTCCGGCGGGATTGATTCGCCGGTCGCGTCCTACCGCATAATCAAGCGCGGATGCCGCGCCCTCTTCGTCCACTTCTCAGGCCGGCCGCTCGTAAGCCGCGACTCGGAAGATAAGGTCCGCGATCTGGTGCAGACCCTCACCGCATACTTGCACAAATCCCGACTCTACGTGATCCCGTTCGGAGAAATTCAGCGCGAGATCGTACTGAACACCCCGGCACCGTTCCGTGTGGTGCTCTACCGGCGCATGATGGTCAGGATTACGGAAGAACTCGCGCGGCGGGAAGAGTGTTGGGCTCTGGTGACGGGGGATAGTTTGGGCCAGGTGGCGTCCCAGACGCCGGAAAACATTTCGGTGATCGAGGAAGCGGCGGGCTTGCCCATCCTGCGTCCGCTCATCGGAATGGATAAGCTGGAAATTACGGATGATGCGAAACGGATCGGCACCTATGAGACGTCCATCGAGCCGGACCAGGATTGCTGCAAGCTCTTCACCCCGCCGCACCCCAGCACTAAAACACGCCTGGAGGAACTCCTCAACGTCGAACGCGCGCTGGATATCCCCCGCCTGGTGAAACAGGGAGTCGAGAATGCCGAGTTGTCAGAATTCATCTTCCCTGCGTAGCCCGCAGCAACGCCTTCTCTCTGACGATCCGAAAGTGTGTTTCTAATTCCTGCCGCATGGCCACGGCAGTCACCCAATCCGGCACAACCGTCTCAATTTCAACCAGCAACTCAAATTCCACCTTCGTGTGTGTCCCACCCTCTGCCGGAGACCAGGCCCACACACGGCGATATTGCTTGAAATCTCCGC
This sequence comes from Nitrospira sp. CG24D, assembly GCA_002869855.2. GTDB lineage: Bacteria > Nitrospirota > Nitrospiria > Nitrospirales > Nitrospiraceae > Nitrospira_D. The sequence continues at coordinate 94,363 of NEWQ02000008.1, read as the reverse complement.
CTCTAAGCTCCGTAAGCAAACCGCCTCCGGGGAGAGACCGAGACTCACAGATCAACCGCCGCTCACCAGGTAGTAAGGAGTGATCGATTCGAATATCCGTATAAATCGAGCCATTTTGCTCCCGCAGTTCAGCAATCCGCATTCGCACGTCAAATAGCTCCGGCCAGTGGGCGTAGTCAGTCAACAGCTGCTGAACGATGCCCGGCTCGACCGGAAAGAGCACCGTGGCTGTAGCCTTAACCCCGCCCGTCGCCTGCACCGTCACCTCAAGTGAGCCAGGATCACCGGGCCAGCACCAGATCGGGCTCAACACACCTATCACGGCGATACACGAGGCCAGTCGTTTTAACATGGCGCGATTATACCGACCGATCCCACCGCCCGCGAGCAGGAATCGCAATTGACCGGGACAAATCACTCTATGCTAGGATGCGCCATGTCACGCGCCCACTCACTCATGCTACTCCTATTCGTGATGCCAGGATTCCAGCTGTTCCTGGCCGAAACCGCCTCCGCCCAACTGATGCAGGAATCGACTGCGACCACCGAACAATCCTGCAGCTTCGGCATGGGAAAAGGGGAACCCTCTCACAGTTGTGCTGTTCCGTTCCCGCCGGGCTGCCGTGTAGCCCAGGCGCCGGGTTCGTCCAAACCCTGGACGACCATTTCAACCGGCGGCCGGCTGTTGTGCCGGTTCGATGACAAACACACCGACTGGAAGACCACGATCACCGGCGCTTGCACTCGTTGCCAGTCCGGTCATTGCTCTGCCCAGTTCAGCGTCCGCTACGATTGTTCGCCTCAGCAGTAACCCTATGCCCCTCACTCGGGCGATCAAACAAGAAGCCCTCGCGCTCGGATTTGACGTCGTCGGGATCACCCGCGTTGACACCCCATCCTCCCCGCAACCGACGCTTGCCACACGACTGACCCAGTGGCTCCAGCGCGGCTACCACGCCACCATGGCTTGGATGGAGCGAGCGCCGGAGAAGCGGGCTGATCCGCGTATCGTCTTACCTGACTGTCGCTCCATCATCTGCGTTGGCGTGAACTATCTGACCGATGAGCGTGCCGATGAACGGCCAGGCCACGGCCGCATAGCCCGCTATGCCTGGGGTCGGGACTATCACGACGTGCTCGGCAAGAAACTCAAACAGCTGGAAGAAAAAATCGCCGCATTGGCCCCTCAGGCGATCACCCGATCCTACGTTGACACCGGACCGATCATGGAAAAAGCCTGGGCGGAGCAGGCAGGGCTAGGCTGGATCGGCAAGCATTCCAACCTCGTATCGTCTGAACACGGATCCTGGCTGCTGTTGGGCGAGATTCTCACGACGTTGGAGTTGGAGACCGACGAACCGGCGACGGACCTCTGCGGAAGCTGCACCCTCTGTATTCAGGCCTGCCCCACGCAGGCCATCACAGAACCCTACGTCGTGGATGCCAATCGCTGCCTCTCCTATCTGACGATCGAACATCGTGGAGAAGCCGCCACGATACCGAACGACCTGCAGCGGCAATTCGGCAATCATATTTTTGGCTGCGACGATTGTCTCGATGTCTGTCCGTTCAATCTGCGGGCGGGCTTCACCCGTGAACCAGCCTTCACCCCCTCAGCTCTCACACTGGCCCCCTCTCTGGAAAAGCTGGCCTGTATGGATGAGGCAACATTTCGCTCATCCTTTCAACACAGTCCCATCCGTCGCGCCAAACTGGCAGGGCTCCAAAGAAATGCCGCCATCGCTCGCACGAACTCCTAGCCCCACTTCCCCTCTGCTCTCACACTGACGCTTCCCCTTTTATTCCGTCATTGGCAGGAGTAGGCTATAGCTAGTCGACCGGTGGTTCGCCAGGAGTCCTACACAAGGAGCTCTCCGAATGAACCCTACGACGGTTCTTCTGATTTCAAGCGATCCTCACATACGACGTGCCCTTGAGCAGGTCGTCCCCTCCCATATGACCATTCTCGCCGTAACCGATGTGGCGTCGGGAATCAGGGAGCTCTCCCGCGCAAACCTCGCGCTCATTCTGTGCGAGGGCAGTCCGGAAACCAGCCAACCCCTGTTGCACCAAACCAACCTGCATCCAGGCTCCCCCTCCGTCATTCTGATCGGATCGCGTAACTCGACGCGAGATGCAGTCGAAGCCATGCGTGCCGGCGCGGCCGACTATCTGACCGCACCCATCACCATGACTGAGCTTGATACCGCCGTTCGCCGCGCACTGTCTGCGCCGAACCCGCCGGTCTCCACGAAGCGGCCAGCTGACCGCTTCGATCTCATCATCAGCATGTCCCCTCAAATGCGGCTCATCAAACAACTCGCGTGTGAAGTGGCCTTGACTGACGCGACCGTGCTGATTACAGGAGAGAGCGGCACGGGCAAGGAGTTGTTTGCCCAGGCGATTCACTACGCCAGCCCCCGATCCTCCGGCCCACTCGTCGCGTTGAATTGCGCCGGCATTCCCGAACACTTACTCGAATCGGAGCTCTTCGGCTATCACCAGGGAGCCTTCACCGATGCGAAACACACCAAGCCCGGGCGTTTCCAGCTCGCCGAAGGCGGCACCCTGTTTCTCGACGAAATCGGCGAGATGAGCGCCTCGGCACAGGCTAAACTGCTGCGGGTCCTCGAAGATCATCGCGTCGATCCTCTCGGCGACACCCACAGCCATCAGGTCAATATCCGCGTCATCGCCGCGACCAACGAAGATCTCCCTGCTCATATCAAAACCGGGCGCTTCCGTCTCGATCTCTACTACCGGCTGAATGTGTATCAGCTCCGCATTCCCCCGCTCCGGGAACGACTCGACGACATCGAACCAATTCTCCACCATTTCCTGGCACAAGCCCGTCGCGACCATGGCTGCCGTATCACCGGCATGACCCCGGCGACGCTCGCTCTGTTGCAATGTCATCAGTGGCCTGGCAATGTCAGAGAGCTCCACAATATGGTTGAGTGGCTCACCATTACCTGCAAGGCAAATCAGATCGAACCCCAGCACCTCCCGGCCTCCGTCAAGACCGGAAAAGCTCCCGAACAGCCAAGCGGCGAAATCAAATCGTCGCTGCTCGCCTTCGGTCTGTCGTTTCAAGAGATGGAAAAGAAAATGTTGGAGGAAGCACTCCACAAATCAGGCGGGAATGTGTCCGAAGCCAGCCGGCTCCTTAAAATCACCCGCAATACTCTGCGCTATCGTATGGCCAAGTATCACATGTCCTGATTACCGCACGCGACACGCCGCAGTCTTTGAGTACCCGTCTCACAGAACGGCCATATCCTCCAAAATCCCACCTGCTCATTGTGGCTGAGTACTGGCGGGTCAGACTTAATACTGTCCGGCCTTTCACAAGACTCAAGCCTTAGACTGGAGCGCCGATAGATAAGACACACTACCTAACCCACCGCAGACTCCGGAAAGGCGTCATATGTCAAGAAATCGACGTCAGTCCGGGATTGATCTCCCTGCGGGTCGTGCAATGCTCCCAACATTCCTGCTGATCATGTCGCTCATCGGCACGCTCTCTGCCACTTTCGCTACCGCTGCCCCACGCGAACAGATGATTCCAGTCTTAAGTCATGTGGGGGAAGCACACGCACGAGGAACGGTGGGGTATGTGCATATCACGTTCGACCGGCGGTCGGACGTGGCGGGATTAGCCATCCGATTTAATACCACGCCGGGACGCTTTTCTCGTTCAGCCCAGACCTCCATCGAAGAGGCCATTCGCCGCACCGCCCATTCGTTGAAACTCTCGACAGATTCCTGGACGGTCGTGCTGACTGTTCCCTATTCGGATATTGTAGTCTCCGGTGGGCACTTGTCTGGAATGGTGGGGCTCAGTGTTGCCGCAATGGCAACAGGACGCACGATCGACCCGGGACTCCTCGTGACAGGCACGATTACTCAAGAAGGTCAGATTGGGCCAGTGGGATCTGCTCCCTTACAGGTCCCCGCTCCAGGACGTGCACGGTTGCGGCGGGTTGTCGTATCAAAAGAACAGCCGCTCGTCGAGCGCGACCAACCGGCGCGTGAGCTCATACAGGTCACTCCCGTGAGTTCTGTCATCCAAGCGTTTCAAGAACTCACTGGCGAGCCGCCCAAACCCTAAGAGCGATTCCCAATTCCACCCGTCCCTCTACCGAAGCGTAGCGATCGACACCCCATCGCCCCCTTCAGCCCGCTCACCGGGACGGAACGCTGCAACATAGGGCGACTCTGAAAGATACTTACGTAAAGCGGACTTCAAACGCCCTGTCCCATGTCCATGAATGATGCGCAGAAACGGCGCGCCTTCGAGCGTCGCCCGATCCAGCGCAGCGATGACCCGGTCGAGCGCTTCATCGGCGGCCTGGCCCCGCACATCGACCACCGTCTGCTCGTCTAGACCCAGCCCTCCGCTGGTTGAAAACCTGCGCGGAGTTGATGAAGACGCGGGCGATAGAGGTGTTGGCGCAGCCGCTCCGGATGCGACGCCGATGAGATTCGCCACCGTGGCCAACACCTCACCTTCCCCCACTTTCACGCGAACACGCTTTTTCCCCTGCGGATCTTCGAGCAGACTGCCGGTCATGCCCAACCCGGCGATTTCTACTTGGTCGCCGATCCGGAGCCGCTCGATAGGAATCGGCTCGCCGGCAGGAAGTAATTCCTGTTTCGTCCGGCTCTCCAATTCAATCAGGCGCTCAGAGGTTTCCTTGGCCTTGATGAGCTTCTGCTCGCGCTTGAGGGCATCGACCGTCGCCTGCACCTCAGCCCGCGCCCGCTGAAACTGCTCGCCCATTTTTTTCTTCAATCCCTTGCGCGCCTCCAGTTCCGCCTCCTCCAGACGAGCCTGCAGCGCCTTCGCTTCAGCGGCAGCCCGTTCAGCCTCGGCTCGCGCCTGCGCCGCCCTCTCCACATCGTCGGCCAACTGCCGCTGTTTTTGCTGGAGATCGACCATGAGGTCTTCGAGGCGCCGGTCATCCTTGGGCAAGCGCTGACGCGCATCGTCCAGAATCGTCTCATCCATCCCAAGACGACCGGCTATCTCCAATGCCGACGAGCCTCCGGGCAAGCCAAGAAACAAGCGGAAGGTCGGCGCCAGACGCGTCACATCGAATCCGACGCTCGCGTTCGCAAACCCCGGCATCGTCTGGGCAAGTTCTTTCAACGGCCCATAGTGCGTGGTCACGACGACTTTCATGTTCAGGGAGGCCAAGTGACATAAGAGCGCTTCGGCGAGCGCCGCCCCTTCCTGCGGATCCGTCGACGTTACCGGTTCGTCGAGCAATACCAGCGACTGTCCGGTCTCCACCCCGCTGCTCATCGAGCGAGCCGACTCTGCGAGCAACTGCACCATCTGCGACATGTGGGCAGAGAAACTAGAGAGGTCACGGCTCAGATCCTGTGCATCACCGATGTCGGCATAGAGCTCAGGGAAGATTGCCATCTCAGACTCAGGGGCACAGGGAAGATGCAAGCCTGCCCGCACCATCAATGAGAATAGTCCGACGATCTTCAGCGTCACCGTTTTTCCGCCGGTATTGGGACCGGAAATAACCAGGACGCGAATGGACTCATCGAGCAGAATATCGTTCGCCACGACGTCATCTTTTGCCAATATCAACAGCGGATGACGCGCCTGCTTCAGCATGACCCGCCCCTGATCATTCAACGTCACAGGATTGGCCATGAGCCGCCGGCTGAACGCCGCCTTCGCTTGCACGGAATCAAGCTCCGCCAGCACCTCAACCCCGGCCTGCAACGCGTCTGCCTGCCCGGCAATCAGGAGCGTAAGCTCACGCAAGATTCGCCGCACTTCTCGCTCGATTTCAAGATCGGCGACCTTGATCGAATTGTTCAATTCCACGAGCTCGCGCGGTTCGAGAAATACCGTCGCGCCGCTGGCCGACACATCGTGCACAATCCCCGGCATACGCCCTCGCATGTCCGCCTTCACCGGCAGGACATAGCGGCCTTCCCGCTGGGCGAAATACGATTCCTGCAGCACCTCTTCATATCGACTGGAGTGCAGAATTCGATCCAGCTGTTCTCGCATACGTTGTTTCAGCTCCTGTGCCGCATGGGTGAGGCGTCGCAACTCCGGTGTGGCCGACTCTTTGATCGCCCCATCGGGCTGAATCGCGGCGTCAAGCGCCCGCGTAATATTCTGTAACTCACGAGTCGACTGCAGGCCCTCTGCTAGAGCCACCACCCTTGGGGCCTCGTGCGCATGACGAGCACAATAGCGCGCCACCTCGTCCATCCGCGTTAGGACAAGTCCGCAGTCCCGCAACTCCAGCGCCTCAAGCGCCCCCCCCTTGCTGGCCCGTTCGACTAACTCGCGCGTATCCGGAAACGACAAGACCGGGGCCGGATCGCTCCCATCACTGAGCCGCAACCACTCCGTCGTCTCCTGCTGACGCCTGACAAGCACCTCTAAATCGTTATCCAGAGCCATCGCCCGGCAACGTGCAGCCCCCAGCGCGGATTGCGCCCCTTGTGCAACGCACTCCAGGACCTTCGGCCACTCCAACGCCTGCGCGGCTTTCTCTGACAGCGTATCCGCCACCCGTACCTCACCTCCCACACATCAATCTTTCCAGTCGGAACTCTAGCGAAGAGAGATCCGCAGAAGCAACCCGGCTTGCACAGCACAGTCCCCTTGTTTCTACTGATGTCGAGCTTCGCGAAAATGCCTTAATTGCTGGAGTTTCTTCACGTATTCCTACCTTCGTATAGCTTGACAAGGGTTCAGACCGCCGATACTATCGCGAACACGATTGCCGGTGATCTGCGACCGGTTTGCTATTCAGTAAAGGACATGACGACATGGCTATTCGCGTAGGAATCAATGGATTTGGGCGTATCGGACGAAACGTATTGCGGGCTTCCCTGGGAGATCCGGCTCTGGAATTTGTCGCCATCAACGACCTCACGGATGCGAAGACCCTTGCCTATCTTTTGAAATACGACTCTGTACATGGCACGCTCGGCGTCAGTGTGGAAGCCAAAGGGGATCAGATTATCGTCGATGGCAAGCCGATCAAGGTGCTGGCCGTCAAAGACCCGAAAGAACTCCCGTGGAAGGAGCTCAACGTCGATGTGGTCATCGAGTCGACGGGGCGCTTCACCGATCGCGAAGGCGCCGGCAAGCATTTGTCGGCCGGAGCCAAGCAAGTGATCATCTCGGCGCCCGCCACGGATCCTGATGTGACGATCGTGCTCGGCGTAAACGATAGCACCTTCGACCCGAAGACCCATCACATTATTTCCAACGCCTCCTGTACCACGAACTGCCTCGCGCCGGTCGCCAAAGTGCTGCTCGAAAATTTCGGCATCAAGCACGGGGTCATGACGACGATCCACTCCTACACCAACGATCAGCAGTTGCTCGATCTCCCGCACAAAGATCTGCGGCGCGCACGAGCAGCCGGCATGTCGATGATTCCGACCAGCACCGGCGCAGCCAAAGCACTTCATCTGGTGATCCCCCAGTTGAAAGGCAAATTGGATGGGCTGGCCATTCGCGTCCCAACCCCGAACGTGTCCCTGGTCGATCTCACGGTAGAGACCGAGAAAGATTGCACCATTGCGGAAGTGAATGCGGCCTTCAAGAAAGCCGCCGAAGGTCCGCTCAAAGGCATCTTGCTCTACTCAGAAGATCCGATTGTCTCCATCGACAAAAAGGGTGATCCGCACTCGGCGACCTTGGATGCGCCGCTCACCAATGTGATCGACAAGCGGATGGTCAAGGTCACCGCCTGGTACGACAACGAGTGGGGCTATTCCTGCCGCGTCCGGGACTTGATCAAGGTCACGGCGGAACGGGCCAAGGGGAAGTAGCCATTGGGCGATTCGGCGTTCACGCAGGCGCAGGTCTGAGCGCGAACTGCGGCGGAGGCCCCTGAAGGAGCTCTCATGAATTTGCGAAAGCAAACCATCGACGACGTCAAGCTTCGTGGGAAGCGCGTGATCATCCGCGCGGACTTTAACGTCCCCCTCGACGAGTCGCTTCAAATCACCGATGACACCCGCATCCGTTCAACACTACCGACGATCAACCGCGTTGTCGACGAAGGCGCCAAAGTTATTCTCTGCTCTCACCTGGGACGCCCTAAGGGAGCGTTTGACCCGAAGTTCAGTTTGGCCCCAGTGGCGAAGCGGCTGAGCCGGTTGCTCGGCAAAGAAGTGATTTTCGCGCCGGACTGTATCGGTCCCGCCGTCGAGAAACTGGTTGCCAAAATGAATCCGGGCGACGTGATGCTGCTGGAAAATCTTCGCTTTCACCCCGGTGAAGAACAGAACGATGACGCCTTCGCAAAAGCCCTCGCGGCGCTGGGCGATGTCTTCGTGAACGACGCCTTTGGAGCCGCTCACCGGGCCCATGCCTCGACGGTCGGCATTACCAAGTTCATCAAAGCCTCGGCGGCCGGCGCGCTTCTGAAGAAAGAAATCGAGTACCTGGAAGGCGCCGTGGCAAACCCAGTACGCCCGTTCGTCGCCATCCTTGGCGGCGCCAAGGTGTCCGGGAAAATCGGCGTCATCGAAAACCTGGGAAAGCGCGTCGACAAAGTCATTATCGGCGGCGGCATGGCCTTCACCTTCCTGAAAGCCAAGGGCCTGGAAATCGGCAACTCCCTCGTTGAAAAAGACATGCTCGATTTTGCACGAGGGATTGAGGAGCATGCCCTCTCACGGGGAGTGAAATTCTATCTCCCTGTCGATTGCGTCGTCGCCGCCAGCCGTGAGCCCGGCGCTGAAACGAAGATTGTTCCCGTACAAGAAATTCCCAAAGGTTGGTATGGCCTGGATATCGGACCGGCGTCTGTAAAGTTATTCAGCGAAGCCCTGCAGGATGCTAAAACGATTCTCTGGAACGGTCCGATGGGAATGTTTGAAATCGATGCCTTCGCCCGCGGCACACTGTCTATTGCCCACGCGGTCGGCAATGCCTACGCCTTGACGATCGTCGGCGGCGGTGAAACCGCCATGGCCATTCACCGGGCAGGAGAATCGGACAGCATCTCCTTTATTTCAACCGGTGGTGGCGCAGCCCTCGAACTTCTGGAAGGCAAACAGCTCCCAGGGTTGGTCGCGCTTCCGGATCGAGCGATCTAGCCCTCTGGATCTGCTCCCGGAACAAGCCAGACTAAAGGATACCGTGCGCATACCCCTGATCGCCGGCAATTGGAAAATGAACAAGACCGCCTCAGAGGCGGCGGCATTTGCTCGCGAGTTAGTCCAGCAGAATATGACCTCGCCTGCCGTAGAGATTGTCATCGCGCCACCGTTTACCGCATTAGACTCCGTTCGCCACGCACTGGAAGGCGAGCCATCTATTCGGCTGGCTGGTCAAAACCTCCACTGGGAGGACCACGGCGCGTATACCGGCGAAGTCTCTGCGCCAATGCTGAAGGATCTTGGCTGCCAGTACGTCATTCTCGGACATTCTGAGCGGCGCGCCCTGTTTCGCGAAGGTGACGACGTCATACAGAAAAAACTCGCCGCAGCCTTCCGGCACGGGCTCAAGCCAATCCTCTGCGTTGGGGAATCGTTGGACCAACGTGAAGCGGGACGCACGACGGAGATCATCACCGGACAGCTCAAGGGAAGCCTGGCAGGATTCGAAGCCACACAACTGGCCGAACTCACAATTGCCTACGAGCCGGTCTGGGCAATCGGAACGGGAAAAGCCGCATCGCCGGAACAGGCAATTCCAGTGCATCAGACCATCAGACGGTTTTTGCAGCAGGAATGGTCTCCCGCTGTTGCACAGGGAACCAGAATTTTATATGGCGGCAGCGTCACGCCACAAAACGTGGCAGATTTCCTCGCTTCTGAAGAGATCGACGGCGCATTGGTCGGTGGGGCTTGCCTCAAGGTCGAGTCCTTTGCTAGTATCGCCACTCTCGCACAAAAACGAACGGGGCATTAAGCATGTTGTATACGCTGGTAGTCATTCTTCATGTGTTTGTCTGTTTCCTGATGATCGGCGCAATTTTGCTGCAATCGGGGAAGGGAGCAGAAATCGGCGCGTCCTTCGGCGGATCGAGTCAGACCGTCTTCGGGAGCCGCGGCCCTGCAAACTTCTTGAGCAAACTGACCGTCGGCGTGGCCGCCGTATTTATGCTGACGTCGTTCAGCCTGGCCATTCTCGCCAAGCAGCGGAACTTCGCGTCAACCGTGATCGATCTCAAGCCAAAAGAAACTTCGTCCGCCCCTGCAGTTCCTCCGGTCCCCACGACAGAATCGCATCCGGCGGGAGATGCTCCGGCAGCAGCGCATTAATCCAACGTCTTCAGTCAGTTCTTACCTTCAATCTGCACGCATGTCCAGGCAGCGCCCGGCCTGGTGTTCGGTGAGCACGCCGGTGATGTGGTCGTCGACCACCACCACCTCGTCGGCGATGCCGAAAAACTGCTTCGCGAAAATGCCGATCGTCGCCGACCCGCAGCCGACCCGCATGCGTTGTTCTTCAACGCCGTTGACGATGGGCGCGCGGCCAGCCTGCAAGCGCAGTTGCGAACCGTCGTCGATGTTGAACTCGACGGCCGCGCGGTTGCCCAGTTGCTCCATCATCTCGACCGTGATGCGTCCCTCTTTTTTGCTGCCGCCGGTGAGGTGGTGCACTCCTCCGAGCGACAGCATCTGCGAGCCGTATTCGGCCGTCGTCACATGGCCCACCACCTCGCCCTGGCAGCGCACATTCGCCTGCTCGGGGCCGAGGTAGCGGTCGGTGTCGATCTTCACCTTCAGGCTGCAATAGCTGAAGATGCCTTCGGTGACCACGGTGACCATGTCGACGCCGGCAGCTTGCGATGCGACGATGAAGGGCGCGGGTTTGTAGTCGGGGTAGGTGGTGGACGAGCCGACGCCGGTGACGAACACTTCGTCGGCCAAATACATTTCGTCGCGGGTAAACCGCTCTTCCGTCACAGGAATATTGCGTTCCCGCGCCATGTCGATAATCGAGTTTCGCGTAATGCCTTCAAGAATAGACGTCAAAGGCGTGGTTTTGATTTTCCCGCGACGCACGATAAATATATTCTCACCCGTGCCTTCAGCCACGTATCCCTCAGGATCAAGCATGATGGCTTCATCATACCCATCGGCTTTGGCCTCGCGCTTAGCCAGGATCGAGTTCACGTAGTACCCGGAAATTTTCCCCCGCGTCATCGACACGTTCACATGATGCCGGGTGAAGGACGACACCCGCGCACGCATCCCGTTGGCCAACGCCTCGTCACCGAGATAGGCCCCCCACCGCCAAGCGGCCACCGCCACTCTGATCGGATTGTTGCCGGGATGCACGCCCATCGCTCCATAACCGATGTAGACCAAGGGCCGAATGTAGCAAGCATCCAAACGGTTCGCCCGTACCGTCTCCACAATCGCCTCGGCGATCTGCTTGCGATCGTACGGCATCTCCATCATCCCGATATGCGCAGAATCAAACAGCCGGTCAACATGCTCCTGAAGACGGAAGATCGCGGACCCTGATTTACCCTTGTAACAACGGATTCCCTCGAATGCGGCCAACCCATAGTGTAGGGAATGCGTCAGAATATGGACGTTGGCCTCAGCCCACGGAACCAACTTGCCGTCCATCCAGATCTTGTCAACAGGCTCTAACATCGACGAACACTCCTCTGTAAACGAATCACCACTGGCGGCGAAAACGTGCGCAAACTATAGCCTGGGCCTTGATAGGGGTCAAGCAAGCCCCAGCCTCCTTGTGCACTTTGCTCGGGGGAATACCCTGCCGTGGAAAGGATAGCTAGGACGAGGCGCAGTAAGACCGCAGCCGAGCACTTAAGAAGCTCCCCACCCGTTCCTCGCCGTCCGGGGCCAGCGTCACAATCTTGGCTCCGAAAAGCAGGCCGCGCACCCATCGGACGACTACCCGCTGAATTTCCACGGGCTCGTCTTTATCAGGAAGCGAAAGACGCAGGACCAGCTCCATGCCTGGCACCACCTGATGATCACCCAGGACTCGCATCCCGTTCCGCGACATATTCACCACCGTCCCCTTACCGAGAAATTCTCCCCCCATGTAATAGAGGAGACACCGGACAGGAATACGATGGTAGGTTCGAATGACAAATCGTGTCGCTTGGGGCATGTCGCTCACCTCGCCAGGTAAAAGTCTGGTATACATAGCCGGTCGTACGGCTGCTTGGGAGAATCTCAGAGTACTGCAATGACTGACGCGCTCCTAGCCCCCAAAAGGGGGAAGGAAGGAACCTGCACCGGTCACAACAATGGACGGGTTCTGAGAGAAGTCCGGGTCATTCGCTTGACACTCGGATCACCCCTCTGTTATATGAGCCGTTCTGCTTTGGAGGAGACATAGGACATGTACGCGATTATTGAAACAGGCGGGAAACAGTATCGAGTCGAGTCTGGGTCACTGTTGCAGGTGGCCACACTTGAAGGCGATGTGGGATCAACGATTGAGCTCGACCAAGTCCGGCTCGTGCACGGAGACGGCGGGGTGGTCATCGGACAACCTCTGGTGAAGGGCGCGAAAGTCACGGCGGAAATCGTCCGACACGGACGCACCCGCTCGATCACCGTATTCAAGAAGAAGCGACGCAAGAACTACCGGCGCACACGCGGACATCGTCAGGGCTTTACGAGCCTGCGCATCACCGGCATTGCAACGGCATAAGCACTTTATTGAGAAGGACCTGCCATGGCAACAAACAAAGGCGGCGGATCGTCACGGAACGGACGGGACAGTAACCCACAGTATTTGGGCGTAAAGGCCTATGGCGGCGAAACCGTCAAGGCCGGCAGCATCATCGTCCGTCAACGTGGAACCAAGTTTTTCCCAGGGTTTAATGTCGATCTCGGACGGGATCACACATTGTTCGCGCGAGTAACCGGCGTTGTGAAATTCGAAGGTGGAGAAGACCGACGAAAAGTCAGTGTCTACCCTGCCCCTGCCAAAGCCTAGCTCTCTTTTCTTTCGCGATCACTACTCGGCTCAAAAACCAACCTGACCCTCCCCTATCGGGGGCAGGGTCAGGTATACTCTCGACTCTGAACGGGGACATGCCATGTTTGTCGACGAAGTAAAGGTCTTTGTAAAAGCCGGGCGAGGCGGAGACGGCTCGGGCAGTTTCCGTCGAGAAATGTTTGTTCCGCGCGGCGGACCGGACGGCGGCGACGGCGGAAACGGCGGCGACGTCATCTTCACCGCCTCACATCGACTCACGACCCTGCTCGACCTCCGCTATCAGAAACATTACGAAGCCGAAGACGGACGGCACGGCGGCGCCTCCCATTGCAGCGGACGCCGCGGCAAGCCCGTCACCGTCGCACTCCCCGTCGGCACCGTGATTTACGATCAGGAGACCGGCGAAGTCCTGGCCGATCTGGTCACCAACGGAGAGAGCGTCGTCATTGCTCATGGCGGACGCGGCGGACGCGGCAATAGCCACTTTGCAACCCCCACGAACCGCGTACCGACCCACTTCGAACACGGCACCGAGGGCGAAGAAAAGCACCTCCGCCTCGAGCTCAAGCTTCTGGCAGACGTCGGGCTCGTCGGCTTTCCGAACGCCGGAAAATCGACCCTCATCGCCGCGATTTCATCTGCCCGTCCCAAGATTGCCGACTATCCCTTCACCACGCTGATTCCAAACCTCGGCGTCGTCCGCTGGGGGACAGACCGCAGCTTTGTCGTCGCCGATATTCCCGGGTTGATCGAAGGCGCCTCCGAAGGGAAGGGCCTCGGCTTTCAGTTTCTCCGGCACATCGAACGCACCGCGATGATCCTCCACCTCGTGGACGTGTCCGAATGGGCGCCGGACGAACCGGTCCAGAGCCTGGAGGTCATGCGTCAGGAATTGGATGCCTACGACGAATCGTTGAACCACCGCCCCTGTGCGATCGTGGCCACCAAAATTGATATCAGCGGAACGTCCGACCGCCTGAGCCAGCTCCAAGCCTACTGCAAAAAGCGCAAGTACAAGTGTTTTCCCGTGTCGGCCGCCACCCGGAAAGGGCTCACCGAACTCATTGCGTATGTCGGGAAACAAGTCGACTCCCTGAGGACGACGCCGTGCGAGACGAACTCCTAAAACAAGCCACACGCATTGTCGTGAAAGTCGGGAGCAGCCTGATCGCGTCCCGATCCACCGGATTGCGCCCCGAACAGATTGAGCGATTGGCCGGCGAAATCGCCGCGTTACGCGCAGACGGACGAGAGGTCCTTGTCGTCTCGTCCGGCGCCATCATTTCCGGCATCAAAAAGCTGCAGCTCAAAGAATATCCGAAGAGTCTCCCCATCAAGCAGGCCGCCGCCGCCATCGGACAGAGCCGGCTGATGTGGGCCTATGAAAAAGCGTTTGAGCCGCTCGGCATTCAAGTCGCCCAGATTTTGCTGACTCACGAGGACCTCGCCGACCGCCGCCGATTTCTCAATGCCCGCTACACGCTCACGGCCCTGATCGGCTTCGGCGTGCTGCCGATCATCAACGAAAACGATACCGTCGCCGTCGAAGAAATCCGCGTCGGTGACAACGATACGCTCGCCGCCCAAGTCGCGCAGCTGGTCGATGCCGATCTGCTCGTCATCCTATCTGATGTCGACGGCATGTTCACGGATGATCCGCGCAAGAACCCTGACGCCATGCTGATCCCCCTCATTACCGAGATCACCGAAGAAGTCGAACGCAAAGCCGGCGCTTCCAGCACCTTCGAGGGGACCGGAGGCATGGCCACGAAAGTACGCGCGGCCAAGAAGGTCGGTGAATACGGCGTCGCCACATTGATCGTCAACGGCCAACAGCCCGGCTTGCTCCCCAGAGTCTTGAAAGGGGAGCCCGGCGGGAGCCTGTTCCTCGCAAAGGAACGCCGCCTGAACAGCCGCAAGCATTGGATCGCCTTTACCCTTCGTCCGCGCGGACACGTCCGGGTCGATCAGGGTGCCGTCGACGCCCTGACCCTGCGCGGAAAGAGCCTGCTCGCATCAGGAATTACTGAGGTCACCGGGCAATTCGACTCCGGCGATCCGATCAGCTGCATCAATCAGGACGGAAAAGAATTCGCGAGAGGTCTCGTGAATTTCTCCTCAGAACTGCTGGGCCGCATGAAAGGGCTGAAGACGCAGGACATCCAGCAACAGATCGGGCCTCAGGAATATGACGAAGTAATCCATCGCGACAACCTGGTCATTCTCTAGCGCTGAGTGTTCAGCCCTGAGTTATGCGTTCATCCGATTCAGAATTCAGCACGCAGCACGCAGCACGACCTATGCGCCTTGGCCTCTTCGGCGGCAGCTTCAATCCAATCCACAACGGACATCTGGCCATCGCCCGGAAGGCGCATAAGATTCTGGCCCTCGACCGGACTCTGTTCATTCCAACGGGAGATCCTCCGCACAAGCAAGACAGAGCCCTCGCCCCGGCCCACCACCGATATGAAATGGCGCGTCTCGCCATCGCGGACATGCCAGGATTCGAGCTCTCCGATATCGAAATCTCACGACAAGGTAAATCCTACTCGATCGATACCGTCCGTGAACTTCAGCGCCGGTACGGATCTCAAACTCTACTGTATTTCCTGATCGGCCTGGATGCCTTCCTCGATTTACCCAGTTGGCGAGAACCCGATGCGCTGCTGGCCGCCTGCTCGTTCGTGGTCATCTCCAGGCCTGGACAGTCCTTCCAGAACTTGGCCACACTGCCCTTTCTTCGACACGTCAGCCCCAACCAGCTGGCACCGCTGGATACCGGGGCACTCGATCGGCTTGACCTGCCCCTCCCGTCCGGGCGCACTATCATCTGCTTGCCGCTTCCACCCTCTCCCATTTCTGCCTCCGACATCAGACACCGCATTCAGCGCGGGGCGATGCTGGCAAATTTGTTGCCGCCCCCTGTGGAATCTTATATACTTCGTCAACAGTTATATCGGGAGGATCAGCATCGCACGCACATCTAAGGTCACAGCTATTGATATCGGTCGAGCGATGCTCGACAAGAAGGCCCTGGATGTCCAGATCCTCCACGTCGGTCCGTTAACCTCGGTGGCAGACTACCTCGTCATTGGATCGGCAGAGTCAGATCGGCAAACACGCGCCATTGCAGACTATGCCAGCGACGTCCTGACCGGCAAAGGCGACCGGCCTATCAGCATTGAGGGCACCACGTCAGGCCAGTGGGTCTTGATGGATTTCGGCGACGTCGTCGCGCACATATTTAGGCAGGACGCCCGTGAGCACTACGCGCTGGAGCGTCTCTGGAGTGACGCCAAACCACTGAGCATTCCCGAAGACAACCCAGAAGAGCCCGTGGCACCTAAGCGGCGCATTATCGTCAGGACTCCCAAAACACGCAAATCGGTCTAGACCATGTTCAGACTGCTGCTCACCATCTTCCTCATCAGCGCCGGCGTCTTCATCTATAGCTATTTCCGTGAGCTGAACCCCGGCATGGTGATGGTCCGCACCAGCTCTGCCGTGGAATTTGAGCTCAGCCCGGTGACGCTGGTGCTCATCTCCATGGCGATCGGCGCCGTGGTCGTGACCTTCGTGGTAGGATTGCAACAAACCGCGCACGCTATCATCACCTGGCAAAGCAGCCGCCTGGCACGACGGAAAGAAAAAGTGGACGCCCTGCATCGCGAAGGCACCCACGCCTTCATGTCCAAGCGCACGGTCGAGGCCATGAGCCTCTTTGAAAAAGCGCTGGCCATGGACCCCAATCGCGTGGACTCTCTGCTATGGCTCGGCAATATCTACCGCTCCGAACTCAACTACGCCGAAGCCATCCGGCTGCACCAGCATGCCCATCGCGTCGACGACAGAAATATCGAAGTCCTGCTGGAGCTGGGCAAAGATCTCGAGGGCGCCAAGCGCTATGAAGACGCGCTACAGGCGTTGCAGAAGATTCTCAAGATCGAGCCGGATAACCTGACGGCCTTGATTCGCAAGCGCGACCTGCTCATTCGCCTGGAAAAGTGGAGCGATGCGCTGGAAATTCAACACCGCCTCTTAAAAGCGAACCTGCCTGAATCGGAAAAGCAGGCCGAAGCGGACCTCCTCGTCGGCTGCATGTACGAAGTCGGCCGCCAGCTACTGGAACGGGGACACCCCGACAAGGCCCGCCGGTATTTCCGGGGCGCGATCAAGAAAGAACGGAGTTTCCTGCCGGCCTACATCGGCATCGGCGAAATCCTGATCCATGAAGGCAAGACGAAGGACGCGGTTGAGATTCTGAAGAAGGTCTACAACCGTACCAGAAGCGTCATCATCCTCCATCGCTTGGAGGAACTGTTCCTGGAGCAAGGCGAGCCGAGCGAGATCATCCGCGTGTACCAGGAAGCCCTGCAACAGGACCCGCAGAATCCTGTGCTGCAGTTCTATCTGGGTAAACTCTACTATCGGCTTGAAATGGTCGATGAAGCCTTCGATGTGCTTTCAACCATCGAAGGGCCGCAGGACCATCTCCTGGACTATCACAAGATCATGGCCAATCTGTACCTGCGCAAGCAGCACTTCGAGCAGGCCATCGTCGAACTCAAGAAAGCGCTCAGTTTCAAGAAGCGCGTGATCGTGCCCTACATCTGCACCCAGTGCCAGCAGGAATCGTTGGAATGGTCCGGCCGTTGCCGCCGCTGCGCCCGCTGGAACACCCTCACCGCGCTCCCCTGGCTCGAAGCCGGCCAACCGGCCGCAGGCGCAGAGAGCGACCCGTCCTCCGTCCGTGCCGTCCCCTATCAGGGCATTGCTTCTCCGTTTGAAACCGTGTAGGTTTTCTCCCGTCCCGATCTCGTACAACCCTTATTGATCAAACCCGTTTTCCGCACGCACGACTGAAAGGTGTCTGTCATGACCGATTACATGCAACTCGCGAACAAAGCGCTCAACGATGAGCCCCTCACACGAGCGGAATCGCTGTCCGTCTTGAACAGCCCCGACGACGACCTCCTCGCGCTGTTGCATGCCGCCTTTCAAGTCCGCTCGAAATACTTCGGCCGCACCGTCCGCCTGCAGATGCTGCAGAACGCCAAAAGCGGCGCCTGCATGGAAGATTGTCACTATTGCTCGCAATCCGCCATATCCACCGCGCCGATTGAACGCTATAACTTGTTGCCACAGAAACAAATGATGGAAGGCGCGCGCCAAGCCGCCGCCTCGAAAGCCCAGCGCTACTGCATCGTCATCAGCGGACGCAGCCCGTTGGATCGGGAAATCGATGAAATCGCCGGAGCCGTGCGCTCGATCAAGCAGGAAATCCCGATTCAGATCTGCTGCTCCCTCGGCTTGATGAGCGGAGAACAGGCCAAGAGGCTGAAAGCCGCCGGGGTCGATCGCGTGAACCACAATCTCAACACCAGCGAAGCTTTCCACGAGTCGATTTGCACGACCCACACGTTCCAGGACCGCCTCTCGACCATCAAGAATGCGCGGGCAGCCGGGTTGGAAATCTGCTCAGGTGGGATCGTCGGCATGGGGGAAAGCAACGAAGACCTCATCGACCTGGCTACTGCTCTGCGCGACGTAAAGCCGGACTCGATTCCCTTGAATATGCTCAATCCGGTAGAAGGCACGCCCCTGGAGAACATTGACGCCCTCACACCGCAGCGCTGCCTCAAAGTCCTCTGCCTCTTCCGCTTCCTACACCCGCGCACGGAAATCCGCATCGCCGGTGGCCGCGAGCACAACCTCCGCAGCCTCCAGCCCCTCTCCCTCTACCCGGCCGACTCAGTCTTCGTGAATAACTACCTGACCACACCAGGCTCACCAGCCCCCGAAGTCTGGGGCATGATCGAAGATCTTGGCTTCAAGATCGAAGTGGACTACCAACAGCCGGTGGCAAGCTAACCATTTCCCACGAATACCCTTTCCTCAAGAAATTGAGATATTCTCTCCGCTGACAGTTCTGTGCAGTTGAATTTTTTGAACGAAGAACCACACCCTCTCAACTAGCCGGGGCACCAAATCTCCAGCCGCTGACTGGAAATGTGACATGAGACTCTTGATTGTCGGAGCAGGTGCAAGCTATGCAGAAGGGCTGACCGCTGGTTTACCAGAAGAGCTCTGCCTTCCACTCATTACAAACTTCGCTAGACGACTCTGGTCCGACTACAATCCGGCTCAGCTTCTGGCCGCCTATCTCAGACAGGAAGGGTACGAGCCAACCCCCGATCCCCGTGATTTATTCTTCCGCCTTGAAGAAAAGGCCAAAATCAACATAGAGCGGTTTTTTGAGTTCGCCTATGTAAACCAAGGCTCCTACCCCGGCACATATGAAAACCTTCTTTATCATGGCATCCTCAATCCAATGGTTTTTCTCCTATTACAAGGACTATGGAAGGGCGGAAACATAATGGAACGTCCTATGCCATGCGCTCAATCTGTAGCAAGCCGTCTTCGAGCAGGCGATGCAGTCGTAAATTTAAATTACGACACAATTTTTGAAATCGGTGCAGCCCAGGTAGGTCATCAGTTGGTTTTCTTACCCAATGCTGCAAACAGTCAAAAACTGACAATATGTAAACCTCATGGCTCATTCAATCTCGTTATTAATGAGACAGAGGAACGGTTTTGCTTTGGTCAACTAAATTGGCCTGGCACGCCACAACCGTCTGACGGCTCAAAAAATTATGTTGGTTTCATCCCCCCGAGGCTCAATAAGTCTTACAGGCAGCATTGGGTTTCGTCGATGATCTTGGAACCCGCCAGAGTATTTGCTCCTCAAAATCTCACCTTCTGGGGAGTAGGGCTAACAGAAAGTGACACGGACCTCCTGGAGCTGTATAAAAAATGGGCCTCTACAGCTCGTAGAATAGAATTCATTAACCCAAGTATGGAAGCTGCCAATCATGCTCGAGGACTTCTCGGGAAAGAAATCGAGCACTACCTCGAAATATCGGATTGGAAGGTCAACGCGACTTAAAAGAACAATCCAATCTAAAAATCTTCATCGAGTGTCCCCATCATTCTTCTCTTAACCCCTCCACCACCGGCTGCTGGGCCGCCCAGCGGGCAGGGAAGTAGCCGGCGACTAGCGTGGCAGCCGCTGCAAGACCGACGGCTTGGGCGAGAGCGCCGAAGGGGAGAATCATCTGAATCGTCCAGCCGAACGATTGTTTGTTGATCACTTTGATGAGCAACAGCGAGAGTAGCCCGCCACCGACAAGTCCCAACGCGATACCCACCAGCCCCAGATAAGCCGCTTCCCACAAGACCAACTGTCTGATTTGCCCCTCGCTGCCGCCGATGGCGCGTAGCGTGGCGAACTCTCTACGTCGTTCCAACACCGACGTGACCAGCGTATTCACGATACCGAGCATGGCGATGATCACCGCAATCGCTTCAAGCACATAGGTCAACAGAAACGTCCGGTCGAAGATGTCGAGGATTTCCTTGCGCAACTCGCTGTTGCTGATGATCAGCGGTGGCAATGTCTGGTCCTGAGCTTGCTCCAATCCACTGGCGATCGCCTGCCGGACCTGCTCCCTATCTGCCCCGTCGTTCAGATAGATCGGAAAGACCGTCACGAGTTCATCCTGCCAGAGCGATTGATAGAGACTGCGATCCATGACTAGCTTCCCGCCGTCGGTGGCATAGTCGTAGAACACCGCCACGACCGGAAACGATCGCGCTCCTTGCGGCGTCATGATCTCCAGCGACTGCCCTTCGCGAACGCCGAGCCGGTTGGCCAGCACTTCAGACACGATAACCCCGCCGCGATCGGCAGCCCGGTTCAACAGGTCTGTGGAGTTCCCCTGCCGGACGAGATACTGGCTGCGTCTGGCATGGAGGCGAAGATCGCGTGAGACAATCGCCACACGCTGCCCCTTCACCTCAACCCGCACGTCCCGATAGGTATCCACCTCTGCTACGCCGGGAATGGTGGCCAGCACTGTTTGCCAGCCAGAAGGCAGACTCTTCGCACCGCTCCCACTGTTCGCTTCCCGAAGCCAGGTCGAGGGGGCCACGACGATGTCGGCGATCACCGTTTCGTTGATCCAGACTTCGACGGTGTGCCGGAAACTGCGCACCATGATCAGGACGCCGATCATAATAGCCAGACCCACCATCAGTGCGGAGACCGTTACACTATTCCGGCCGGGATTTCTGGCGGCATGCTCCACGGCAATCTCTCGCATCGCACCCTGAATACCGGCGAGCCGTTCGCCCTCTACCGTCCGCCTTCTCCAACCGGTAATGCAGAATGGCGCGAGGCACGACAACCCGGCCAATAAACAGAATGTGGCGAGATAGCCCAGGATCGGCACGCCGCCCAGCGGCCCGGCCAGCGCAAGCACCCCGGCGATCAGGAGCAATCCGAGCCCGCCCCAGGCCAGCCCCCCCACGCGTATCTGGCGACTGCTTTCATAGTCACCCGGCGCGAGGGCTCGCACGGTGGCGGTGCGGCTGGCATCGAGGCTCGGCCCGATCGCCCCGATCATGGAAACGAGACAGCCGATCAGAATGCCTTCAAAAGAGGCCCGCCAGAGTTCAGCGGAATCGAGCCAGGACGCCGCCCCCTGACTCACCGGTGTGTAGAGATCCGAGATCGTCCGGCTGACCAGCAGGACTAACTTCTGCGCCAGCAGGATGCCGCCCACACTCCCGACGATTCCTCCCAACAGACCGAACAAAGCCGCCTCGGCCAGAAAGAGTCCGGCCACACGTGTCTGGGTCATCCCGATCGCGCGGTAAATACCGATCTCGCGCCGGCGCTGCGCCACGGCGAAGGCCATCGTGTTGTAGATGAGAAACATACCGACGAGCAGCCCGACCCAGCTCAACACCGTGAGGTTCAATCGGAATGCCCACACCATCTGCTCGACCTGGCGCGTCCGGCTCGCCGGCCGCTCGACCGTGACATGCGGCGGCACGACTGCTCGCACGGCCTGCGCCGCCGCGTCAACCTCGACCTCAGGGCTTGTGACCAGATCGATCCGGTCCAGCTTTCCGACCATGCCAAACAGAACTTGGGCGGCGGCAATGTCCATAATCGCCACATGATCCCAGGACGAGACCCGGTCGGATTGGTCCTGAATCACGCCCGCAACCCGCGCCTGTACCTGCTGAGGCCCCACTTGGAGTTGGATCGTGCTCGCCTGTTCAAGACGCCACTCCGCCGCCAATTTTCTTCCAAGGTACAGGCTGTCGGCTTTCAATAAGTCAGCGAGGGGATTGTCATCCTGCCTCTGCATCACTCGAAAGCCGCGGGAATCAAACTCCGCCAGAAGATCCAGGCCGATCACTTGCAGTGCCGCATCCGGTTGCCCGGCATCGAGCCTCACTGCCGTCTGTATGATCACCGGCGACGCAGAAGCCAGGCCCGGTACTGCCCGCACCTTCGCGATCAGTTGTTCGTCCAGCCCAAAATCTCCACCTGATACTTCCAATGTGGTCGGACCAGCAACGGTGAGCACCGCCTGCTCAAATGAATGCAGCACCTCCACATTAGCCGTTCGCACCGCCACCGACGCCGCCACGCCCAACGCCACACCCACAATAGTAAGGCCAGTCCTGAACGGCCGCTGGGTCATATGGGACAGGAGAAGAAGCGCGACAACTTTCAACCAGGCCATTGTGCGGCTCCTAGAGGTACGGCTTCTGTTTGCACTTACGTAGAACCACGGTGACTGGAAACACCTGCACGCACGAAGGATTTACGGGATGCACAGAATGGCCGTTTCGTTTACAGGTCGCCGACCCTTTGCTAGATTGGCGAAGAACATTTGATCGGGAGTAACACATGGCACGTAGTCGAGGGAACAACGCACTTCAGCTGGACCGGAGCCCGAAAGCCGAGTTCTCCATTACCCCCCGGCAACGGGAAATTCTCAAGATGGTCGCCCTCGGCCATACGAATCGGGAAATTGCGGAGACACTGGCCATCAGCATCCGCACCGTCGAGGTGCATCGCTTCAATCTGATGCGGCGGCTGAATGTCCGGAACGTGGCGCAGCTACTTCGCCAAGGCCTTCAGCACGGATTACTACCCCGCAACTTCGGCCTGAAGTAACGTCAGAGTTCTTTGACCTTCCCTCGACAATCCGCAATCGATCCGTAGCCTTTCTTCTTCAGTTGCGCCGCGAGTTCCGTTTCCAACCGTCCGAAGACTCCCAGCCCCTCTTCAACCAGAACAGTGCCGACCTGCACGGCCGACGCTCCGCAGAGAAAGTGCTCGAAAGCATCGACCCCGTTCATCACGCCGCCGGTGCCGATGATGGGAATCTTTCCCTGAAAGATTTTGTAGAAGGCGCGCACATTCGCGAGCGCCACAGCCTTGATGATGGTGCCGCCCAACCCGCCGAATCCGCCTTTCGGCTTGATGACGACTTCCTCCCGCTCCGGATCGACCACGAGGCCGTTTCCGACCGAGTTAATCATGTTGAGAAAATCGACCTCGCACCGGCCGATGACCTTACCCATAACCTCGTGGTGCGCCGGATCGAAATAGGGCGGAAGCTTCACACCCATCGGAACGGTGATGACTTTGCGCACACGCTTGAGTAAACGCTCCGACGCGTCCGGGTCATAGCCGATCTGCGGCTTGCCGGGAATATTTGGGCAGGAGAGATTCACTTCGATCAAGTCAGGCTTCGCCGCGTTGATCGTGGCCGCGATCGTCGGAAAATCGTCTTCGCACAGTCCCGCCACGCTCGCGATCACCGGCTTCCCGAACTGTTTCAATTCGGGAATGATCTCGGCATAGGCCAAATAGCCGAGATTGGGCAATCCCATCGAGTTGATCGAGCCGCCAGGGAATCCGTAATAGCGCGGCTCCGGATTGCCCTGGCGCGCCTCGATGGTCATCGACTTGGTGACAATGGCTCCCGCGCGGGACTTGCCCAGCGCCACCAGTTCGTCCCGCGTGACACAAAGCGCGCCGGCCGCGTTCATAAAACAGCTGGGAAACGTCACCCCTGCAATCGTTGTGGAAAGGTCGGTCATGCTACCCCCGTTAAAGCCGGCGATGGTGTGCGCGAGACAAGCCGCCCGTCCTGCATCGTCCAGATATAGTCGGCGCATTCCGCGGCAGTCTGGCTATGCGTCACCAGCAGGACTGTGACGTCGCCTGCTTTCGTCAGTGATCGAATCAGCGTCATGATCTCTACCCCGTGATGCGAATCGAGATTACCGGTCGGTTCATCGGCCAGCAGTAATTTCGGCCGGTGGGCAAGCGCCCGGGCGATCGCTATCCGCTGTTGCTCGCCACCCGATAGCTCTCCGGGACGGTGATGCTTCCGATGGCCCATGTGGACCAACTCCAATACTTCCTCAACCCGCTGTGCAACTGACCGACCACCGTCTCCGCGCAACATTAAGGGCAACGCCACATTCTCCAAGGCCGTCAGCCCGGGAACTAAATGAAATGCCTGAAACACAATGCCGATAACTTCCCGCCGCGCCACCGTCCAATCGTTACTGCTAAATGTGGTGGTCGCGCGACCATCAAGAAAAAGCTCTCCGGATGAAGGCCGGTCGAGACCTCCCACCAAATTCAGCAATGTACTCTTCCCGCATCCGCTGGGGCCGACGAACGCGCAGAACTCGCCGCGTCCGACATCAAGACTCACCTCATGCAGCGCCGCGACCGTAGCCTCGCCACGCTCATAGGTTTTGGATAACTGGATCAGCTTTACCATGCCTGCGACACACCTCAGATTCTGCAATGCCTTGTAGAATGATCGTCCTCGTATAACACAACCATTTAGACCCCCACAACCTTGACAGGCGCCCGTTCCTATCCTACAACCTGGCGCATCTCTTCCTGTCTGAAAGTGGCGCATGATGAGATCGTGGCCTCAGAAACTACCGGGTCTGATACGGCACACCGTCCGGTTTTTCCTGCCCGCTGACTGTGCTGCCTGTGGAGTACTACTCACGATCGATCCCGTTCCGTTGTTTTGTACGACCTGCTGGGACACCATCGCTCCGCTCAGGCTGGCTCGCTGCTCGCAATGCGATCGGCCGCTTCCCTCGCCCGTCGCACTCACCTACAGCCCCACCCATCGCTGTCACCACTGCACGGTACGCCCACCCGCCTATGCAAAAGCCTGGACACTCTATCCCTATCTGCCTCCCTTGCAAGACGCCATCTGCCTGTTCAAATACCGGGGAAAAGTCTCGCTGGCCAAGCCGCTGGGACGATTAATGATCAAAAGCCTCCCTGTTTCGTTGGATGCGGACCTCGTTATTCCCGTCCCGTTGCATCCGACCCGTTTGAGAGAGCGTGAGTTCAATCAATCTCTCCTGCTCGCCGATCAAGTGGCCACACACCTGCATCTCCCTCTTTCGTTCACGAATCTCGTTCGAACCGTTCCCTCAGAACCCCAAAGCACGTTGTCGAGGAAAGAACGGATAAAGAATCTGCGCCAGGCCTTTGCGGTTCGCCAGCCACAGTCGCTCGCACAGAAACGCATTCTCCTGATCGACGACGTCTTTACGACTGGCACGACCGTGAATGAATGTGCCAAGGTGCTTCGAAAAGCCGGAGCAGAAGCCGTTCTCGTCCTCACACTGGCACGAACGATCGAAACGAGTGTCGTGCCTGATCGAATCCTGGCTCAACGCGCCAACGGCCTACTAGGAGTCTTGAGGGGATAGCTATGCCGATCTATGAGTACCTCTGTCGCGATTGTCGCAAGCGAAGCACCTCGCTGATGCTCAGCCTGTCCAGTTCGACCGCGCCGGCCTGTAAACACTGCGGGAGCCAGTCTGTGGACCGCCTCATGTCCAAATTCTCCTCCCCAAAGTCTGAAGAGGCCCGGCGTGCATCCCTTTCAGACCCGGACAACCTCGACGGGCTGGATGAAAATGATCCGGAATCAGTGTCTCGCTTTATGAAGCACATGGGAGACGAGATGGGTGAGGACGTCGAACAGGATGTCGAGGCCATGATGGATTCGGCCGATAGCGAGGCCTCCGATGACGGCAGCACTGACAGCCAATGACAGGCATTGTCATGTATTTTTGCTTGACAATCCCTCCTCACTCTCTAAAATGGCCCTTATCTTCTGGAGTCTTATGAGAAACAGACCCTCTCAGAACAGGTGGGACGATGGGGACAGCCCCGAAGAGCGAATTGATGACGGTGTCGGAGACGTGTCTGTACCTGAAGATTACGACCCGCACCCTCTATCGCTATATACAGAACAGACAGATTCCAGCCTTCAAGCTTGGGAAAGAATGGCGATTCGTTCGTTCGGATCTGGAACAGTGGATCCGCGACCGGACCAGAACCGCCCTCCCCTCATAAACTAGGAACGACCTATGTTCGCTGGCGAATATCTCTGCAAAGTCGATGAGAAAGGGCGTTTTATCGTCCCCTCCCCGATCCGCGAGCAGATTGAAGCCGACGGCCAGGCCGTCACATTTCTCAAGGGCCCCGAACAATCCCTCCTCATCTATTCGTTGAAGGAATGGGAAAAGGTCTTAGACCGGACCAAGACGACGCTCGACGAAGACCAGAGCCGTCTCTTCATGCACTTTGTCGTCTCCGAGGCTGGCACCTCAGAAATCGACAAGACAGGTCGCATCCTCATTCCAGGCCGCTTACGCAAACAAATCCCGTTGGATGAAGATCTCGAAATCATTCTGGTCGGGATGTATCACCGGATGGAAGTCTGGAATCCCAGCGAGTGGCGCCGCTACATTGCTCGCACCGAAGACCGCTACGAACAGAACATGTCGAAGATTCAGAACCTCCTGTAAGTTCGCTCCATGCCTGCCGGACGACGTCGCACAGGCTCCTCTCGTTCAAAAGTCCCCGTTCGCATCGTCTCCTATCGACCGGCAGCCAAATCTGCACCGACGTCGAAGCAACCGACTGCCCCCAACATACGCCCAACCGTTAGACAATCACGTCCCCAAGCGCCACTTCATATCCCTACGCCCTCTGCAGTCGTGACTGCCGAATCCATTGAGATCACGCTGCCGGTTCCCCCCAGCATCAACCATCAATACGCCACGGTCCAAGGCCGCCGGGTCCTGTCTTCGGCGGGTCGAATGTATAAGCAGCATGTCGGGCAGCAACTCTGGCTGGCCCTGTCGCAATCCCCCCACAAACGAGCGCTGATGCATCGGCTCCGATCTGAACCGCTCGCTCTCTCCATCCGTTTCTATTTCACCTCGCCGCTCCGGCGTGATGTCGATGGCGGGCTCAAAATCGCCCAGGACGCCCTCTGTGAAGGGATCGGCCTCAATGACAACCGCATTGTTGAGACCCATCTGTACAAGGATGTCGATCGAACCAATCCCCGCATCCAGATTGCCCTCTCTATGGCCATCCAATAGCAGTCCCAATATATCCAGCAACCCACTTTAGATTCCGGCAGACTCGACCGATAAGGGTGTGAACTCTTTCAACTATATTTCTTGCCCATAGCCATGGCCACAAAAACTATTTCGATCGATCAACTACGCGTCGGGATGTACGTCGCCAAGATCGACCTCTCCTGGTTTCAATCGCCGTTTATCCGGCGCTCGCTGCGCATCGAAGATACGATCCAGATTGAAAAACTGCGCCGCGCCGGAGCACAGCATATCGTGATTGATCTGTCCCGCGGGGATGATGTTACAACATCGACGACCCTCGACCAGCCGAAGACTCCCCAAGAGTTCACGCTGACAACAAATACACCTTCATTGAAACCAGTTCCCAAACCGTTAACCCAACTGAATGAAGAATACGCCCAAGCACGTGTGGCCAGGAAACAGCTGGAGCGAGCCGTTCACTCGGTCTTCTCATCGATTTCAGAGCAGGGATCCGTTGATCCTCAGCTGGCAGCAGAAGCCGTCCAAGAAGTCTCGATCGTCACCAGAACCCTCCCCAACTCGGCTATCTTCATGGCCCTCAGCCAGCAGCGGGCAGGCGATTCGTCGCTCAGCCAGCATGCCCTGTCCACCTGCACCTTAGCCCTCGTGGTGGGACAATCGTTCGGCTACAACCCGCTCGAACTCCAGGAACTGGCCTTGGCGGCGCTGCTTCACGATATCGGCCTGCTCCAGATTCCTGCGCCGATCATCCAGAGGAGTGCCAACACCTCCAGCCCGCTATCCACACACGACAAACAGATTCTCCAGTCGCACCCGCAGTTAGGCGTTCTCGCCCTCGAACGGCAGGGGGGCTTTGAAACCAGAGTGTTGCAGATGATCGGGGAACATCACATCCGTCTCGATGACTCAGGATATCCCCAAGGTACCAAAGGCGAGTTTACGTCGGAGCGATCACGCATCCTGATGATTGCGGATTACTACGATGAACTCATTACCGGATTTGGCGGGGCCTCACCGCTCGCGCCCCATCAAGCGCTCCAACGGATTTTTCGGGAAGCCCAGGATAGAGCGTTCGACCAGGTGGTTCTTTCGCGATTCATCAAACTGATCGGCATCTACCCGGTTCACAGCCGTGTGCGGTTGAACACCAAAGAACAAGCGGTTGTGACTGAGCTGAATCCCTCGGCGCTGCACCGGCCCGTCGTCACGATCACCCACACACCGAGCGGGACTGAGACACCGAACCCTCTCGTCATCGACCTCTCAGACCAAGTGAATGTCACGCCGGAACGGGCTATTGATAAGGTACTGGATTCTCCTGAACGGGCCCACACGGCCCCCTCTTCACAAGCCGCCTAGCCCTACAGCGCACGCACCGGCAACGTCGCCAATACCGCCTGCACATGAAGACGATGTACGATTTGAAACGATGGCTACTCGTAGCGTAAGGCGTCGATCGGATTGAGCCGCGCTGCCTTGTTGGCAGGATAGAGGCCGAAGAAAAGCCCGACCACGAGCGAGAAGACAAACGCGGCCACCACAGTGTTGCCGGAAATGATCGTGGGCCATCCCGCGATGAGGGTCGTCAACCGGGCGCCTACCACTCCGACGACAATTCCGAGCGTCCCGCCGACCACACTCAAGGTCATGGCCTCGATCAAGAACTGCATGAGGATATGCCGTCGCTTGGCACCGACCGCCATCCGGACGCCGATTTCCCGCGTCCGCTCGGTCACCGACACCAGTAGAATATTCATGATGCCGATCCCGCCGACGAGGAGCGAGACCGCCGCGATGGAGAGCAACATGACCGTCAACGTCTGACTCGTTCCTTCCTGAACTTTTCCAATATCGACCTGCGTTCGGATCGTGAAATCGTCGCCCTGTTCGGCCTGGAGACGGTGCCGGGCCCGCAAGAACTCGCGAATCTGGTCGACCGCAGCAAACAAATCCTCCTGCCGCTCCGTCGTGGCAAACAACGCACCGACCGATCCGATGAACTGCGTCCCGAAGACTTTCCGCTCAGCCGTGCTGAACGGAATAAACACGATGTCGTCCTGATCCGACCCCTGGGCCGATTGCCCTTTCGGCGCCAGCACACCGATCACACGAAACGGCACATTTTTGATCCGAATGACGGACCCGACCGGCTCCTCACCCGCCTCAAACAAATTCTCCACCACGGTTTGTCCGACCAGCGCCACACGCACCGCGGCATCCAGATCGGCTTGAGTAAATGGGCCACCGCTGGTAAACGACCAGTCCCGAATCGACAGATAGCTTGGGGAAACCCCATTCACCGACCCGTTCCAGTTCTTATTTCCGTTCACAATCTGCATGACATCACGTTTTGCCCAACCGGTATCCTGAAGCAGTGGAATGCGCTTCTTCATCTCCAGTGCATCGGACACATTCAGCGTGACCGCTCCACCTTGCCCGCCACGGACGCCGCTGACGGTCGTAGACCCGGGCAGCACAATGATGACATTGGTTCCCATACTGGCGACTTGCGCCTGCACCGCGGCCTTGGCCCCTTCGCCGATGCTGACCATTGCGATCACCGCGCCGACTCCGATGACGATCCCGAGCATCGTGAGCCCGGCTCTGAGACGGTTTCGGCTCAGAATCCTAATCGCCGTCATGAGCGTGAGAAGGAGAAAGGCCGGCATCAGCGTCCCACCAGGGATGAGGGATGCCCGGGCTTGGTACGCCGATCGGTGAGGACTTGTCCGTCTTTGATCACAATCTCGCGGGCGGCATAGGCGGCGATGTCGGGTTCATGGGTCACCAAAATGACGGTGATCCCTTCTTCCTTATTTAGCCGATCAAGAATGGTCATGATTTCCCGGCTCGATTCCGTATCGAGATTTCCGGTCGGTTCATCGGCCAGCAACAGGGACGGAGTCGTGACCAGTGCGCGCGCAATCGCGACGCGCTGTTGCTGCCCCCCGGACAATTGCGTTGGATAGTGCTCTTCCCGCCCCTTCAATCCCACTCGCTCGAGCGCCGCCGCCGCCAGCGTCCGCTGCTCGCGAAGCGGCAGTCCCCGGTAAAAGAGGGGAAGCTGCGCATTCTCCAACGCGCTGGTACGGGGAATCAGATTGAAGCTTTGAAAGACGAACCCGATCTGTCGATTCCGAATCTCGGCCAGCTCATCGGCGCGAAGCGCCGCGACATCGACCCCGTTCAGCCAATAATGGCCTTTGGTCGGCTGATCCAGACAACCCAGCATGTTCATCAGGGTCGACTTCCCTGACCCCGACGAGCCCATGATCGCGACAAACTCGCCTTGCTCGATCGTGAGATTCAACCCGCGAAGCGCCTGTACCTCCACATCGCCCAGGCGATAGACTTTCCACAAGTCTGCACACTGAATCAACGAAACCGGCTGGCCGTTACCACTAGTCATGAACATCCTGTCTCTTCACCGGCCTTCGGGCAAGAACGACGCAGAACGGTCTATCAGGACTACATGCCCCGATCACGCGTACGGCGCTGTCCGCCGCCTCCGCCGAACCCGGGCGGCAATTCGCTTCCTTGACGATTGGCTCTCGCCACATCCAACCCCACGATGACCGTATCCTGCTCTCCAAGCGAGCCACCGACGATCTCCGTCCAAACACCATCGGAAATTCCTGTCTGGACAGGCACAGACACCGGCTCACCGGACTCATCCTGCTTCCACACCTGGCGTGTAGGTTTTCCAGATTCCACAGAGCCGGACGACGACCGATTTGCAGCCGGTCGCCCCTCGGCCCTGGCCGGTTTTCCTTCAGCCGATCCATCCGCCGCACGATCACTCTTGGGAGGTGAAAAGCGCAACGCCGCGTTCGGCACCTTGAGAGCCTGCTCTTTTTGCGCTACGACAATGGAGACATTCGCCGTCATCCCGGGCTTCAGACGCAAATCCTGATTGTCGACGGCCACCACGACGTTGTACGTCACCACATTCTGCACATTGATCGGAGCCAACCGCACCTGGCGGATGGAACCTGAAAATCGCACACCGGGATACGCATCCACGGAAAACGTGGCATCCTTTCCCTCACCAATCCCGCCGATATCCGACTCGCTCACATTGGTATCCACCTGCATCTTCGTCAGGTCGAGCGCGATTAAAAATAGATTCGGCGTGGCAAAACTGGCCGCGACGGTCTGGCCGACTTCAATATTTCTGGCCACCACAATGCCATCAACTGGCGAACGAATCGTGGTGTACTTCAGCTCCAGCTCAGCCGAATTCAACGCCGCTTCAGCCTGTCTGACTTGCGCCTCGGCCACATGCACCTGCGCCTCCGCGCCCTGCGCGTTGGTCACAGCCACATCCACATCATTTTGCGACACAAAGTTCTGGTCGATCAGGGAACGGACCCGTTCAAGCTCGCGTTTACGCTGCGCCCCATCCGTCTTGGCGCGGGCCACATTCGCTCTCGCCATTTCCAGATTACTGGCAGCCTGATCACGGCGGGCCTTAAACGGTTCAGGATCGATCACAGCCACGATGTCGCCGGCCTTCACCCGCGAATTAAAGTCCGCATGGAGACTCTTGATCATTCCGGAAACTTGAGAGCCGACTTGCACTGACACTACCGGGTTGATGGTGCCCGTCGCGCTCACGATAGAAACAACGGAGCCTCGCTCGACGCCAGCGGTCCGATAACGCACCGGCGCCTTGCGCTCTCCAGTGAAGAACACATACCCGCCGATGGCAAGCCCCACCGCCAAAATACCGATGACAATACCGAATCGTCGCATAGGGAGGTCCTTATCCGACCGGAAGAAGAATCATCATATCAGGAAGCTGCGGGACGAATCATCCCGGGACAGGCCCCAAAAGCACGAGGGCCGTTCCCCCTCACGGGGAAACGGCCCTCATCGAACGCGTCATCGCCCTGAGACGGTTACGGGCTGACGGAAATACGATCCTTGATCATGTCGAAGGTCTCCTTGGGAACCACATTCTTGGCCACCAACTCACCCTTCACACGATAGGGACGATTCGTGACGATCCGATCGGCTTCGTCCTTTTTCAACCCCAGGAACAACACCATATCGCTCGCAGACGCCTTGTTCACATTCATCGCCGCCGAGCCGGCAGCGGGAGCGCTCGGCGCCGAAGCCGTCGGTGCTGCTCCCGGAAGCGGAGGGAGTGACGCGGACGGCGTCAGCGAACCGGTCACCGAACGGGAGCGGTCCTTGAGCTCCTTCTGATAACGAGCCACCAACGACTTCAGCGTCTCATTGTGACGCTTCACATCTTCATACTCCGCCCGCACGTTCCGATTCTGGGAAGAGACTGCTTTCAACTTATCTTCCAATTCTTTCGTACGCGTGTCGAGCGAGCCACGCTCTTTATCCCGACCATGCTCAATACGCTGCAGTTCGTCACGAGCCGCTTGCGCCTCGCCGCCGAACTTGACGTTCAGCTCCTTCAGTGTCTTCACCTGCTGTTCCATCGCGTTCTTCTGCTGGCGCGTTTTTTCCAGCTCCATCTTCGCGCTATCCGCTTCCGCCAGCGCATCCTGATATTTCTTATTCGAGACTACGCAACCGCTGGTCATCATGGCCACGACCACCAGCACTGACAAGATCCACTCACGTCTCATACGAACCTCCCCCTCTTACGATAAACTACGCATTAGTGAGATCACTCGCCGCTCTGCACCCAGAGCGCAACCCGTACCTCCACTTCTACTGTCTTTGTTCAATTTGTGTGTATGCCATCAGTCCTTCTTTGTCAACTTATTTGCAGCTGGCGCCGTGAATCCACACCACTCAGGAGCGACCGGCAAGAAGCATCTGCGAACTTGACGGCAGCGGATAGCTCTGTGATGATCGCGACAATACGTCATCTCCACCAGCACACTTTTCAATACAGGAACGTCATGACTGAATGGGGACCTGCATTAGCGGTTATCCTTGGCATTGTGGAAGGGCTGACGGAATTTCTGCCGGTCTCCTCAACCGGGCATCTGATTCTCGTGGGCCATGCACTCGGGTTCACGGGTGATGCTGCGGCCAATGCCGAAATCTCGATTCAGCTCGGGGCGATTCTCGCTGTCATCGTCTTTGAACGGGAGAAAATCCGCCGCCTACTCACCGGTGCATGGCAGGAACGGGCGGCGTTGCAGACCTTGCAACGGAGCGGCCACCATCCGACCCGGAGCGCATTGATCCGGGCATCCATGCAGGCCCATCCTCACTTATGGTTTGTGATCGGGTTGGGACTCGCCTTCCTCCCTGCCGCGAGCGTCGGCTTCCTCGCTCACGGGTGGATCAAATCGGCGCTGTTCACTCCACAAACCGTCGCCGCCACCTCGATCATCGGCGGACTGATCATTCTCGCGGTCGAAGCCCGGCAGCCCAAAGTCCACACCACCCAGCTGGACCGGGTCTCGATCAAGTCCGCCTTCTGGATCGGCGTGGCCCAGTGCGCCTCACTGATCCCCGGCATGTCACGATCCGGCTCAACGATCATCGGCGGCTTACTCGCCGGACTCGATCGCAAAGTGGCGACCGAGTACTCCTTCTTTCTTGCCTTACCGACGATCATCGCCGCCACCGCTTATCAAATGCTGAAGGCGAAAGCCACGTTCAATCAGGCAGACTATGTGGCATTGGGCATCGGCATGATCGTGTCCTTCCTCGTGGCCTGGGCTGTCATCGCAGCCTTCCTGACCTACGTCCAGCGGCACACCTTGCGAGTATTCGCCTACTACCGTATCGCGCTTGGCGTCCTTGTGTTCATCGTCGTGCGCTAGCAAGCCGCACCTGGCAGTTCATTTCGCGTGTATTGGGAACGAGACACTACGGGGAAGTTTCGTGGTGACGGGGAGACTGCGGGAGACTTGGAAGAACGAACCTCTACGTACCGGGAGTCTGAACTGATGGAGCCTCCGGCGACGCCGGAGGGACATCCGGCTTTTCAAACATGAAGTGGATAATCAAAAAGATCACGCCGACCGTGATCGCGGAATCCGCTACGTTGAACGCCGGCCAGTGATAGTTGTCGATATACACATCCAGGAAATCGATCACCTCCCCGAACCGCAGCCGGTCGATGAGATTACCGACCGCGCCGCCGAGAATCGCCGACACACTTAACCGCCCCATCCAGTCACGCTCCGGCATGCGATAGAGAATCGTGCCGAGCAGCACCAGCGCAAAAATCGACGTGAGTCCGAAGAACACCATCCGGAAGGCATTGCTGCTCCCGGCCAGCAACCCGAACGCCGCGCCCGGATTGCGGATGTAGGTGAAGCTGAAGAGATTGGGAATAATCGGAATGGATTCATGCAACCGCATCGTCTGTATGATGTGCAGCTTCGACAGCTGATCGGTCACGATCACGCTGCCCGTCAGCGATGCCAGGACCAGATTACGCAAGGTTGAGCCGCTCAACGGATCGCCTCCAGGCACCGATCGCACAACGTCGGATGTTCCGCATCGGCGCCGACCGCCTCGCGATAATTCCAACAACGCTCGCATTTGGCAGCCGACGACTTCGCCACCGACACCTGAATCCCCGCCTGCCCGGTAGAACTCTGTGACAGCGTGACCTTCGAGACGATGAAGATCGTACCGAGATCCTTCTCGTAGGGTTTCAAGAACTGATAAGCCTTGGCGTCCGCCTCGAGCTGAACATGCGCTTCAAGCGAAGACCCGATAACCTTGTCACGGCGGCTCGACTCAAGTACACCCTGCACCTGGCTGCGATAATCCAACAATGTTTCCCAGCGTGCCGCCAACTCCGCATTGCGCCACAACGGATCGACCTCCGGGAATGAGGCCAGATGCACACTCTGCGTGCCGAGAGCTCCGGGCACCTGCGCAGACACCACCCTCCAGATCTCCTCCGCCGTGAAGCTCAGGATCGGCGCCATAAGTTTCGTCATGGCCATCACGATATCGAACAGTACCGTCTGTGATCCGCGGCGCAGGGGAGAGTCGGTCCGGAACGTATAGAGCCGGTCTTTCAGAATATCGAGATAGACGGAACTCAGATCCACCGAGCAAAAGTTGTTGAGTGCATGGAAGATCGTATGAAACTCACAGTCGTCATAGGACTTCCTCACCCGTGGGATCAGCTCGCTCAGCCGATGCAGAGCCCACCGATCCAACTCAGGCAACTGCTCGTAGGGGATGCAGTCTTTTTTCGGATCGAAGTCATACAGATTGCTCAGCAGAAAGCGGCAGGTATTTCTGATCTTCCGATACGCCTCAATGAGATGGGTTAGGATTTCAGGTGAAATTCTGAGATCGTCACGATAGTCCTGCGCCGACACCCACAGACGCAGAATCTCTGCGCCTGATTGCTTGATGACATCCTGCGGGGCGACGACATTGCCGGCCGACTTGGACATCTTCTTGCCTTGCCCATCGAGGACAAATCCATGGGTCAGCACGGCCTTGTAAGGTGCCCGGCGATCAGTCGTCACTCCGGCCAATAAGGCACTATGGAACCAGCCCCGATGCTGGTCGGACCCTTCGAGATAGAGATCAGCCGGCCACCATTTTCTGGGCTTGAGCACTGCGGCAAAGCTCACGCCGGACTCGAACCACACATCGAGAATGTCCCGCTCTTTTTCAAACGCTGTCCCGCCGCACTTGGCACAGGCGGTCCCGGCCGGAAGCAGCTCTGCGGCCGATCGCTCGAACCAGACATCTGCGCCCTTCGACTCCATGAGACCGGCGACGTGATCAATAATCTTCGGATCAGCCAGTACATTGCGGCAAGCAACACAGGTGAAGCCGGGAATCGGCACGCCCCACACGCGCTGGCGCGAGAGACACCAGTCCGGCCGGTTTTGAATCATGCCGTTGATCCGATCGCGTCCATAAGCCGGAATCCACTGGACCCGCTCAATCTCCGCCAGGGCTTCTTTACGCAGATCATTCGTCTCCATCGACACGAACCATTGTTCGGTGGCCCGGAAAATGACCGGACTCTTACAGCGCCAGCAATGCGGGTAGGAGTGATTGATCGATCCATGGCCCAGCAGCCGCCCGTTGGCCTGGAGGAATTCCACAATTTTCGGATTGGCCTTGAAGACATGCTGACCGACGAACTCGCTCACGACATCCGTAAACCGCCCGCCGTTGTCGACCGGCGCCAGGATCTCCAGCTTCTCGCCGACCGACGCGCTCGCGTTGTGGTTGAGGACCAGGATGTAGTCCTCCATACCGTGGCCCGGCGCGATATGCACGCAGCCGGTTCCCTGTTCTAACGTCACAAAGTCGCCGAGCAGAATCGGGGACAAACCGGTCGTCAGCGGGCGCTGCGTTTCCAGTCCTTCGAAGCCGTCTCCACCCTTCTTCACCCCTATGACGCGATAGCCTTCGAGCTTGCACTCTTTCGCTACGCTCTCCAAGAGCTTTTCGGCCACGATCAGCAGCTCGTCGCCGACCTGAACAAAGGCATAGTCGAAATCGCGATGGAGACAGACCGCTTGATTGGCCGGAAGCGTCCAGGGCGTAGTGGTCCAGATGACGACCGACACAGACTTGATGCCGTCAGGGAACGCGATGCCGGGGAATGTGGCGCCGAGCACCGACGGCGAGGTCACGATCGGAAATTTCACATACACCCACGGTGAGGTATGGTTGTCGTATTCGACTTCCGCTTCCGCTAAAGCCGTTTGATCCTGCGTGCACCACAACACCGGCTTGAGGCCTTTGTAGACCCCGCCACGCTCGACAAACTTCCCGAACTCGCGAATGATCGACGCTTCATAGGCCGGCGTCATAGTAAGATACGGCTGCTGCCACTCGCCCAACACTCCGAGCCGCTGAAACTCCTCGCGCTGAATCGCGACGTACTTCTCGGCATATTCACGACAGAGTTTGCGAATGGCCGGCGTGTCCAGGTCTTTCTTCTTGTCACCCAGCTCCTTCATCACCTGATGCTCGATCGGCAGGCCGTGACAGTCCCAGCCCGGCACGTAGGGAGCCTGGAAACCCGCCATCGTCTTGGACTTCACAATGATGTCTTTGAGAATCTTGTTCAGCGCATGGCCGATGTGAATACGCCCGTTCGCATAGGGAGGGCCATCATGCAGCACGTAGCGCGGGCGCCCCTGGCCGGCCGTCTGGATCTGCTCGTAGAGCTTCTCCTGCGCCCACCAGGCGAGCATTTCCGGCTCCCGCTGCGGCAGATTCGCCTTCATCGGAAAATCGGTCTTCGGCAGATTGAGTGTGGCTTTGTAATCCATAGCAATAGAGCAGACGCCAGGTCGTTCCAAGTGAATTGACGGGTGAATATACCGGAAGGAAGGGGGGCGGCACCAGTGCTAACTAGCTGACAGACATCATTCTATCTAATGCGATCTTCGCCCAACGCTTGTCTTCGTCGGGCACCACGATGTGATTTACGACATGACCGGCGGCGAGATTTTCCATGGCCCAACAGAGATGCGCGCCGTCGATGCGAAACATTGTGGCGCATTGGCAGACGGTCGAGGAGAGAAAGAACACCTTCTTATCGGTCAGGTCGCGCTTCAAGCGGTTTACCAGATTCAGCTCTGTGCCCACCGCCCAGGCGGTGCCGGCCGGCGCCGCCGTCACAGTCTTGATGATGAACTCGGTCGATCCCGAGAGGTCCGCCTTGTTCACGACATCCTCATGACATTCCGGATGGACGATCACCTTGCCGTCAGGAAACTGCTTCCGGAAGTTGTCGATATGGACCGGCTGAAACATCTGGTGCACGCTGCAGTGCCCCTTCCAGAGAATCAGTTTCGCCTTTTGTATCGCTTCCCGCGTATTGCCGCCGTTGGGTTGAAACGGATCCCAGACGATCATCTGCTCGCGCGGCAGCCCCATCTTATTGGCCGTATTGCGGCCTAAATGCTCGTCGGGAAAGAAGAGAATCTTCTCGCGTCTGGCCCAACACCATTCGATGACCGCTCGGGCATTGGATGATGTGCAGGTAATCCCGCCATGCTCGCCGCAAAATGCTTTGAGGACCGCAGCGGAGTTCACGTACACAGCCGGCATCACAGCTTCTTCCACCGGCAGGATGCGCCCCAACGTTTCCCAACATTGATCGACCTGCTCGATCGCCGCCATATCAGCCATAGAGCAGCCCGCAGCCATGTCAGGAAGAATCACCGTTTGCTTCGACCGGCTCAGAATATCTGCCGTCTCCGCCATAAAATGGACACCGCAAAACACGATATAGGGCCGCTCGGAACGCTCCGCTGCCAGCTTCGACAGCAACAACGAATCGCCGCGAAAGTCAGCATGCTCAATGACTTCGTCCCGCTGGTAGTTATGCCCGAGAATCATGACCCGATCACCCAAGGCGCGCTTCGCCTCAGCCGTTCGGCGAAAGAGTTCCTCGGACGAAAGCCCTTGGTAGTCAGTGATGGGTCTGGGTACGGTTATCGTCGCCTTCACACACACCTCAACAATGATCTAGAGTACTGGATTCTACGTTAGCCCCACCCCACAATCAACGAACCCGCTTCGTGAAGAAGGCCTAGCGGCGCGGTAGGTCTATTAGCCCGTTGACAACGACCGGGGCCAAGCATACGATCTTTTCATAGCTAGGGGGGCCATCAGGCTGAGAGTCCGAATGATCGGACGACCCTCACAACCTGACCTGGGTAATACCAGCGTAGGGAAGCGGACATGTCGCCGGACCACCGGGACGACTTTCAGCCGCACCCCTCCTGTCAGGTGCGGTTTTTTTTTGCATCACACACTCCGCCCAAGACGAGAGGCAAGAGGCAAAAGGAAAAGGAAGGGGATCCCCATGGGTAATATGAATGGATCGACCAACGGATCGAATAGTCAGAATAAAACGGACAGCGCAGCCACATTGACGACCGCGCCCTTCCCGGCATCGCGCAAAATCCACGTCAGCGGCGCCCATCCCGGCGTGCGCGTGCCGATGCGGGAAATCAGTCTCAACCCGACCAAGTCCATGAACGGCGGCGCGCCGACTCCCAACGAACCCATCACGATCTACGACACCTCCGGTCCCTATACCGATCCTTCCGTCACCATCGACGCGCGCGCCGGGCTCGCCCCGCTCCGCCGCCAATGGGTGCTGGACCGGGCGGATGTCGAAGAGCTTTCGGACGTCTCCTCGCAATATGGCCGGATGCGCAAGGCCGATTCGAAACTCGACGAGCTGCGGTTCCAGCATATCCGCAACCCGCTCCGCGCCAAAGCCGGACAAAACGTGACCCAGATTCACTATGCCCGCAAAGGCATCGTCACCCCTGAGATGGAATTCATCGCCATCAGAGAAAACCAGTCCCGCGAAGTGGCGCGAGAACTTGCCTCCCGCAACGGGCATGGCGGCGGCATCGCGCAACACCCCGGACAGGCCTGGGGCGCCAACATCCCGAAGGTCATCACGCCGGAATTTGTGCGCGAAGAAGTGGCACGGGGCCGCGCGATCATTCCCGCCAACATCAACCATCCGGAAACCGAGCCGATGATCATCGGCCGCAACTTCCTGGTGAAGATCAACTCGAACATCGGCAACTCCGCCGTCGCGTCATCCATCGAGGAAGAAGTCGAGAAGATGATCTGGTCGATCCGTTGGGGTGCCGACACCGTGATGGATCTCTCCACCGGCAAGAACATCCACGAAACCCGCGAATGGATCATCCGCAATTCACCTGTCCCCATCGGCACCGTCCCGATCTATCAGGCCCTCGAAAAAGTAAACGGCAAAGCCGAAGACCTGACCTGGGAGATCTTCCGCGACACGCTCATTGAACAGGCCGAACAGGGCGTGGACTACTTCACCATCCACGCAGGCGTCCGCCTCGCCTATGTGCCGATGACCGCGAAGCGCATGACCGGGATCGTCTCCCGCGGCGGATCGATCCACGCCAAGTGGTGCCTGGCCCATCACCAGGAGAACTTCACCTACACCCATTTCGAAGAAATCTGCGAGATCATGAAGGCCTACGATGTCTCGTTCAGCCTGGGTGACGGGCTGCGTCCCGGCTCCATCGCCGACGCGAACGATGAAGGCCAATTTGCCGAACTGGAAACGCTGGGCGAACTGACCAAGGTCGCCTGGAAGCACGATGTGCAGGTGATGATCGAGGGTCCCGGTCACGTCCCGATGCATATGATTCAGGTCAACATGGAGAAGCAGCTGAAGGAATGTCACGAAGCGCCGTTCTACACGCTCGGCCCGCTGACCACCGACATTGCGCCGGGCTATGACCACATTACCTCAGGAATCGGCGCGGCGATGATCGGCTGGTACGGTTGCGCGATGCTCTGCTACGTGACGCCGAAAGAACACCTGGGCCTGCCGGATCGCGAAGACGTGAAAACCGGCGTCATCACCTACAAGATCGCAGCCCATGCGGCGGATTTGGCCAAGGGGCATCCCGGAGCCCAGATCAGGGACAACGCCCTGTCAAAAGCCCGCTTCGAGTTCCGGTGGGAGGATCAATTCCATCTCTCACTCGATCCCGACACCGCCAAGGATTTCCACGACGAGACTCTGCCGGACAACGCCGCGAAGGTCTCACACTTCTGTTCGATGTGCGGACCGCATTTCTGTTCCATGAAGATCACGCAGGACGTCCGGGACTACGCCGCGCAGTTGCAAGTAGATGAACAAAAAGCGATCCAAATCGGCATGAAGGAAAAATCGGAAGAGTTTAAGAAGGCCGGTTCAGAAATTTATAGATAAGGCTGCTCAAAATGGTCCTCCGGCAAGGCCGCAGGAGAGACCAAACCGGAGGCGTACCCTCCGGGGTACGTTGAGGATTTGGGCGAGACGAGAACGAAGCCAGAGGCCATTTTCAGCAGCCGTCGAGGGAGAGATCAGCATGGGAAAGCCAACGCCAGCCCCGTTAAGAGAAAGAGACATCACCCGGCAAATCGCGCGGGAATACTATAAAGAGTTCGATTCACTCATCGAGAGCGACGTCATCATTGTCGGCGCCGGCCCCTCCGGTCTGATTTGCGCCCACGACCTGGCGAAGATGGGATTCCGCACGCTCATCGTCGAGCAGAGCCTCGCGCTCGGCGGCGGCTTCTGGCATGGCGGCTACCTGATGAACAAAGCCACCATCTGCGAGCCGGCCAATGAAATCCTCGAAGAGATCGGCGTGCCCTGCAAGAAGATCAACGAGTGCGAAGGGATGTATATGGTCGATCCCCCGCATGCGACTGGCGCACTTGTTGCCGCAGCCTATCGCGGAGGAGCGAAGGTCTTGAACCTCACCCGTGTCGTCGATTTGATCTTGAGAAAAGACGGCATCCTCGAAGGCATCGTCGTGAACAACACCACCGCCGAAATGGCCGGTCACGACATCATCCACGTCGATCCCATTGCCCTGGAGAGCAAGATCGTGGTGGATGCCACCGGACACGATGCCATCGTCGTCGATCTGCTGCACAAGCGCGGGCTTTACAAGTCCGTGCCGGGTAACGGCGCCATGTGGGTCTCGCGATCCGAGCAGGAAGTGATGGATCACACGGGCGAGGTCTATCCGAATTGCTTCGTCATCGGACTGGCCGTCGCCGCCGTGTACGGCACCCCGCGCATGGGCCCGGCCTTCGGCTCGATGCTGCTCTCGGGACGCTACGGAGCGGAATTGATTAAGAAGAAACTCAAGAACGAATAACCACACCAGTCTCCTGCGGCTTCTCAAAAACGTCTCCAGCAAGGCCGCAGGGAGTAAAATCGACGAGGCGTACGTTTCTGGTACGTCGAGTCGATTGAACGACCGAGAACGCCGCTGGAGGCGTTTTTCAGAAGCCGATTATGGATGTACAAGATTTTTTAGAACAAGGCCAAGGCCGTGAAGAAGACAAGCGCGAAGCCTGGCACCTCTTTCAACAAGCGTATGAACGCCAGATGAAGGGCGATCTGGAAGAGGCCGTCAATCTCTATAAGAAATCGCTGGCCGTGCATCCCACGGCCGAGGCCTATACGTTTCTCGGCTGGACTTACAGCTTCATGGGACGGC
Organism: Nitrospira sp. CG24D; assembly: GCA_002869855.2. GTDB lineage: Bacteria > Nitrospirota > Nitrospiria > Nitrospirales > Nitrospiraceae > Nitrospira_D. The sequence goes on along the minus strand of NEWQ02000008.1, from coordinate 52,168 downwards.
TTGATGACGCCATCGAGGAATGTCACAACGCCATCGCGCAGGACCCCGACTTCGGCAACCCCTACAACGACATCGGCGCCTATCTGATCGAAAAAGGCGACTTTGATGAAGCGATCGTCTGGTTTCAAAAAGCCATGCAGGCCAGACGTTATGAAAGCCCGGCCTTCCCGCACCTGAACATCGGCCGGGTCTACGAGAAAAAAGGGCGCTGGACCGAAGCGATCGAAGCCTACAAGAAAGCGCTCACGCTCAACCCCAACTATGCGCTCGCGAAGAAATCGCTGGGACGGCTGATCAGCTCCTTAAATTAGGATTGCATGGACAACACCGAACGCACCATCCTTGTCGCCGTCACCGATATCTTCTTCTACACCAAAGTCCGTGACGCCTTGCGCACAGGCGGCTATCGCATCGAGAAGGCCAGAACCCAACAGGACATCGCAGAAAAAGCTACAGCCACTGCCCCGGCAGCCGTGATTCTGGATATGAACGACCTCACCATTGATGCCTTTCAGGCAATCGAGACGCTGAAAGCCGATGCCCGGGCGAAGTCCATTCCTATTCTCGCCTATGCCAACCATGAAGAAGTCGACACCTGGAACCGGGCCAAGGCCCTGGGGGTGACCAAGATCGTCTCGCGCAATGAATTCTCGGCCCGAACCAAAGATCTGGTCGATGAAGTACAGAAGGGCGTCCGATGAAACAATCCCGTCTGCACGCACAACATGTCCAACTCGGCGCCACGTTTGAAGAGGACACCGGCTGGGAGATGCCCGCCCACTACGGAGACTGGCGCGCGGAATACCAGGCGGTCCGTCAGACCGTCGGTGTCGCCGACCTTTCCCATCGTGGCAAGGTCAGAGTCACAGGCGATGATCGAGTGAAGTGGCTGCAAAGCGTCATCAGCAACGACATCCTTCCCCTACAGCCCGGCCAGGGCCGCTACTCCAGCTTTCTGACGCATAAGGGGAAGATGCTCACCTACTTCCGCTGCTACGTGCAGACCGACGCGGTCATGCTCGAAGACGTCGGGGAAATCGGCGACGCGACCCATGCCGCGCTTAAGAAGTTTCTCCTCTACGGCACGAAAGCCAAGATGGAAAACTGTGCAGAGAGCTGGGGGTTGCTGCTGGTTAGCGGACCCAAAGCGGCACAGACCGTGAAATCGGCGTTCGGCGTCGATTGCAGCGACTTGCAGCCGATCAATTTTGTGACCGCCCAGATCGGAGGACACCAGGCCCTTATGATTCGAACAGAAGAAACCGGCGAGGTCGATCTGGAAGTTCTGCTTCCCGCCGACGCAATCGCCACGGCCTGGGCCAGCCTCATGGAAACCGGCGCGACCATCGGCATCAAGGCCGTCGGCAGCCAGGCCCGTGAAGCTCTTCGCATGGAAGCCGGTATCCCGAAAGCCGGATCTGAGCTGAACGAAGAAATCGTCCCGCCGGAAGCAAACCTGGAAGGCAAGGCGTTCAGCCTCACAAAAGGCTGCTATCCCGGCCAGGAAGTCGTGGCACGGATGGATACTTACGGCAATGTGCGGCGAAAGCTCGTGGGTCTCCTGTTACGCGATGCGACGATTCCACCCAAAGGCGCCAAGCTGTTCAGCGGAGACCGTGAGGTAGGCTGGATGAGCAGCGCCACGACGTCGCCGCATCAGAAGGGCATCATCGCACTTGGGTTTCCGCTGAGAGACTTCAGTACGGCAGGCACGGCATTATCGATCGAGGTCGAAGGCAAGAAGCACGACGCGACGGTAGCGGATCTGCCCTTCTACCGCCGCGCCTAACAGAATCGTTACTTCTCAGGATTTCTTGCAGCTGACACCGCGCCGGCAAACTTGAGCAGGCTCGCCCGCTCTTCCTCTTCCAACGCCAGCAAGAGATGGGCTTCTTCGCCGTGCATCAAACGCAGGCTCAGGAACGGCTCTTCCTTGCGCTTTTCCTTGTTGTCCCACATCGCATCGATCACCTGCACTTTATCCAACTGCCCCACCGACACCACGTCGTACCGGAAGTAGGAATCGCCGATAACCATGTCGAACACAACATTGCCGGCGGTGAGCAGCACCAGATTGAACCGGCCCTGATCTTCGTAGCCTTCCGGCAGAAACTTATTGATATGGCACAAGGCCACTTTGCGATCGCCGAGAGCGGCGCGGAATTTTTCCTTCAACGCTTGATAATCGATCTGCAACGCTTTTTCATCCGGGCTCGTCGCCGCTGCCGCTGCATCTTCCGCCTTCTTGAACACTTCATCCGCTGACATCAACCCTGCCATGACGTGATCTCCCCTCTGTGTCGTGCTATCCGACGTGATTTATAAGACCGCTTCCGCTGTTTTCCGTGCCTTGACCGCCCGCACCACCCCGATACACCCGAGCCCGGCCCAGGCAAACTCCAACAAGATGAAGCCCGCCCGCTGATCCTCGATCGCCACGATGCCCAACAGCAGCGACCCGATGATGTTCAAGGCCAGATAGCCTGTATCCAGTTCGCGCCAGATCCCGCTTTGGATCAGCGCATAGGCGGTCAGCACCATGAGAGCGCCGACGACCGACAACACCTGGAACAGCATAGTGAGAACACTCCTGCATACCGGCCCGAACCGAACTGGTACGGTAACTGGCCCGTGGTCGGGAATGCAAGAGGGATATTAGCGCCGGCCGGCTACTTCGCCGAGAGGTGATGCGAGAAACGAACTGTTCCCTTGTCGTCGAGCACGGTCACAGCGAACGCGGAGCCGGAGACCCGCACCAGACCGAAATTATAGTACCCGCCTTCTTGGATAAGATTCGTCGCGTTGAGCGCCAGCGTCGGAGGCGACATACGCCCTGGAGCTGCGGAAAGCGGTCCCGCCACAAACTCATGAAAATCCGGCACCCCGTCCCCGTTCGGGTCGTACGAACTGGCTTGCACGTAGTGTACATCCCCCCCTAGGAACACCACATTCTTGAGGTGTTGCGTAAGAATCGTATCGACGATCACCTGCCGTTCATATTCAAACCCGGTCCCATCAGGCCCGCCCGCCCATCCATCGTTACCGGGGACCGCCGCCCCTCCCCCCTTGGGAATCGAAAGCGGGACCGACGTCGCGATCACCTTCCACGTGGCCAGCGAATTGCGCAATCCCTGCAACAACCACCGCAACTGCTCCTTGCCGAGCATCGTCTTCTCCAGCCCGTCCGGATCTGAATTTTTATTGCGATATTGGCGATCGTCCAGAATGAACAATTCCATGTCCGCGCCATAGCGAACCGTCCGATACAGCCGCTGCGGATCGTCGGACGGCGACGCAATCGGCCAATACTCGCGCAAGGCCTGACGACCCGCCGGCATTTGCTCCTCATAAGGTCCGGCGAAGTTATTCTTCACTTCATGATCGTCCCAGGTCACGTACACCGGCACCGATGCCAGAAACCGTCGCAGCGGCAACGACCCGCGCTGATACCGATGCCGCGCCCGATACTGATCCAGCGTGGTGGCTTTAAAATCAGCCCCCGGCTCGTTTGGAGGAGCAGGACAGATATCATCGCTATAAATCGTGTCCCCCAGAAACAAGAAGAAGTCGAGGTTCTGCCGCCGCATGAGGTCAAAGATCGGATATCCGTCCGGTCCGACCCGGCAGCGCTGCTGGCCGCCCAGATCACCGCTCCAGGCAAACGTGACCGGCACCGACGTCCCCTCATCCGGCAAGGTCACGAATTCCCCGCGCGCCGCCAGCACCGCTTCGATATGTTCATGCGGCACCGCCACATGCCCCACCAGCACGTGATACCGATAGCGCGTGCGGGGAACCAAGTCGGACAGCGGAATCGTTGCCGTAAAATCGCTCTCCGCTGCCGTGGTTACCCGATTCGTCCGCAAGAGGGGCCAAACCGCCGTCCCCATCTTCTCCGCCGCATCCCAGGCCGACGCGGGCGCCCATTCAATGTGCACCATCGCCGGACCATCCGTTCGCGTCCACAACGCGGCGCTGTGCCCAGTGACATCGCCGACCGCGATCCCTTGCGGAAGCGCCTCCGGCTTTACCACCCCTTCAGCCAGGAACGGACTGCCCGGAGGCAGCCCCTCTCGTGAGGCAGACGTGCAACCGACCGGAATAAGGGATAGCAGAATCGTGGCAATCAGCGGGGTGATGAATCGCATGGACAGTCCTTATCCTATGAAGCCGGAGGGGTCAAGCCAGGCACTGAGGCCTTGAAAATGAGCTGCGCCCACCGGCATACTGGGCTCCATTACACGAGGCACACTATGCATGACATCAACTGCTGCGCACCAAACTGTCAATCCAACCCCTATGCACCGGCGGGCACCAAGTCCCTGTGCAAGGACCACTTCCTGAATTTCCTCACGTGGCGCCGCCGCCGCGGCCCGCAAATGTTCCTGAAGTATGCCGCCATGACGATGGAAGAACGCGACACCGTCTCCGCCGAATGGCAGAAGACCATCCAAATCGACGAAGTCCCCTCCAACTCACCGAAGAGCTAACCGCTGAATCCAGAGTCCCTGTTAAGCAAGTTCGATCCAGCGTATCGCCGCAACAGATTCTCCGAACGCCACCTCTTCTTCCTTCTCTTATAAGCGGGCTGTGGCGTAGTTTGCTCCTGCGCGCATTGAGCGGGCACTTCTTTTTCTTCCTCCTTAAGCGGGCGGCCTGGTGGTCTCCTCACTGCGCGCATCCAACGAGGGCCTTCTGAGGCCGCGCGTTGGGCGAGCACAGGAGACTACCAGGCTGCCCCGCGCCCTAGCCCATGACCGCCGACCCATGATGATGAATCATGAGCCACTCGTCGCCGATGAGTTCGAAGAGGTTTGTCGCAAGCACCTTGGCCTCTTGCGGTTCGTCGGATTGCTGGCTGGTAATGCTTTCGACACAGATCACCCAGGCCATGTCGCCCGCGACCTGGATCATGACCTCGGATAATTCAAATTGCATGGAGAACGTATTGTTAAAAATCAGCACCCAGGAATCGCGCACTTCAGGCCAGTCTGACCGGAGTGTCCAGCCGGGATGAATGCATGTGACGTATTCCTGGTGCGCCCAGATACGATCCATCTTGGCAATATCGAGGCTCCCGAAGGCCTCGTAAAAGGCTTGATTGGCTTTGGTCACTTCGTCGATGCGTTGTTCGAGCATGCGGCCTCCTCCGTGAGAGGGGCATCATACTGCAATCAACAGCAGGAGGGCGAGGAGAGAATCACGCCCAGAGGCCGGCAGGTGGCGTCTCAGATGGAGGGCCTGGTACGAGCGATCTCCTGAATCAGCAGAGGAAACTGCTCTCGCAGATGGTGCTTATCAATAGCCTTGTCGACCGTCGACATCCTTCGCGCAATGGCGAGATGGACTTCGTCGAAGGACATAATGACCACTCGAACGGACGGATTCCATTGTTTGATCGGTTCAACCGCGTCAATACCGCCCATGTCGGGCATATTCGCATCGAGTAACACGAGGTCGGGTCGCCGCTCAGGGAGACAGCTGAGGGCCTCTCTGGCCGATCCGAAAATCCCGACCACCTTGACCAGTGGCACCCCGCCCAACCAGTCCTCCAAGGCGCGGAGAAGGACCTGATGATCGTCGACCACCAGCACCCGGATCGGGCCTCCCTCTGGACGGTGGCTATTGTCCGGAAGCATCTGGATTGAGGCCCTGGGACGGCCAGGGAACCCCGACACCAAACTGTCTGGCCATCTTATAGATCCCGATCATCGCCTCCGCGCGCAAGCGAACCTGCTCATCCGTCGACAGATTAGCCAATACCCATCCTTGCGGCTCGCGCCGAAAAATCCGAAACGGTTTGGGACCATCGCCAACCTCGGACTCACCGGTCACCAAATACTCTTCCCCTTGAGGCCCCTTCACCAAGAGTCCAATGACAACCATCACGCCCTCGTATGACACATCAGTAGGCGATCGCCTATCAAGTAGATAGTCTTACCAGAGGCATCGCTCCCTACCCAGTGAGGAAATTCCTGATGGGACATCTTTCCCAGTACAAGCATTGTGAACGGAGACCGTTGTGCTTTATGACGAGGGATGGACCAACCCGACCTGGATCGCAAACCGGACGAGCCCCGCGACATCACGGATATCCAGCCGCTCCATCAATTGCGAACGATGCGTCTCAACCGTTTTGGCGCTGAGGCTCAACCGGAAGGCAATCTCTTTGGTCGAGTGGCCTTCGGCGATGAGCTGCAAAATCTCCCGCTGACGCGGGCTGAGCCGATCGAGCGGATTGAGCGGACGAGCCCCTTCGTGCTGATAGGCCTCAATCGCATACCGGGCCACCGAAGGAGTCAGATACGGCTCACCCTTGCTGACCGTTCTGATCGCCAACTCCAACTCCTGAATGTCGGCGCCTTTCAACAAATACCCTGTCACCCCGGCCTTCAGAGCCTGGCGAAGGTACTCTTCATTCGCATGCATCGATAAGATGACGACCTTAACCTTCGGCCAGCTCTTCGTAATCCGGGCGGCGGCCTCCAATCCGTTCAACCCGGGCATCGCAATGTCCATGAGCACCAGATCAGGCTGATGCGTCTCCACCGCCTTCACGGCGGCCTGACCATCGCTGACCTCAGCCACCACCGAGACGCCGCCCATCTTATCCAGGAGCGCATGAATCCCGGCTCTGACCAGCTGATGATCTTCGGCCAACAGCACTTGGACTGTACTCATACCGACAACGCCTCCTGCTGCGGCTCGGTAAGCGGGACGGAGAATATCAAGGACGTTCCCTGCCCGATCGTCGACTGGATCGTCATGGTGCCTCCTACAAGGCTGACCCGTTCCTCCATCCCCAACATCCCCAGACTCACCCCCTGCTGGGCTCGGACTCGCACGGCCGCCACGTCGAAACCGCACCCGTCATCCTGCACCACCACACGAACCTCCTCGGAGGCCACCGCAAGCGAGAGCGAGACCGATGTGGCCTTGGCATGACGAGCAATATTGGTCATCGCCTCCTGCGCGACGCGAAAACAGGCAATGCTCCGAGAGCCCGTCAAAATCAGCGGAGCCTCGTCCAGATGCAGCTGCAACTTCCAGCCGGCCCGCTCCGCCTGCCGGGTCGCATACCAGCGCAGGGCCGGCACCAGCCCGAGGTCATCCAACAGCGAAGGCCGCAGATCCAACGCCAGGCTCCGAACTCGGGCCAATAGCTGGTCGCTGATCTCGATGCTTTCGTTCAACTCCATTGAGGGTTCTGTCCCTTGCCCGTCACGTTGCACCTGCTGTAAATTCAATTTGAGCGCCGTCAGGACCTGGCCGATTTCATCGTGGAGATCCTGCGCCACGGCGCGCCGCTCCGCTTCCTGCACGTCAAAGAGACGCTGGGCCAGCGTCCGGGCCCGCACGGTCGCGCTGCCGAGTTCAGCTGTCCGCTCGGCTACGCGCAACTCCAACATCGCGTGCGCCTGCCGGAGCAGATCTTCAGTCTTTCTCCATTCCGTCACATCGTCCACAATGAAGGAACACCGCACCACGCCGCTCGCTCCGTTATCGATCAGCGAGACCGTCGCCAACAACGATCGTCGTTCGACCTTGCCCCCGCGCGCGTTACAATGCTCATATTCAAACCGCACCGGCGACTGGTCCTTGATACAGAGGCGATAGTGATTCAGCCACATGCGGATCACGTCCCGGGGCACGCCCAACTCGGAGGCGGTTCGCCCGCGTATCGCCTCCTGCGTCGTGCCCATAAACTTGGCCGTAGCCCGGTTGACCGACAGATTCCGGATGTCGTCATCAAGAACTTCCACCACGCCCATCATGAGCGACGCACTTTCAAAGAACGCCTGGAGCGTGACTTCACTGTGCTTGTAAGACGCCTCCGCTTTCAGCCTCGCCGTGATGTCGTGCGCGATGGTGGACATGCCCACGACGGAACCAAACTGGTTTCGAATCGGAGACCGGCTCAGCGACAACGCGATCACAGATCCATCACGATTCAACCACGCCGTGTCATACGGAGGCATCGCGACTCCAGACAAGAGTTGTCGGCTCTTCTCAGCTTCTTCGCCCACCTGCTCCGATGCCATGATCACGCTCAGGGGATGGCCGATCCGTTCGGAGGCGTCATAGCCGAAGAGGCGTTCTGCCGCCCCATTCCAGCTGGTGATCATTCCATTGAGATCCTGACTGATGATCGCATCCACCGACGAATTGACCAGCGCAGCCAATTGCCGGGCGCTTCGATCCAGGATGGCCGCACGGCTCCGGTTTACCAGCACGGCCACAATCCAGAAAAGCGTGGCACTGAGCGTCCGGTTCAGAAAGGCCACGTCCGCCGGAATGCCGGTGGGAGAAAGAACCAATCCGGCATAGGCTAAGAGCGTCGCCAGGCCCGCCACCAGGTAGGCAGACCACGCCTGCTCCAGCCAGAGCGTGAGCACAATCGGCACCGCATAGAGCAGAAACTCCTGATACCCCAGCGGCGTGAAGCGATCGAGCAGAAACGTCCCTGCCAGTATCGAGCCGATGGAGATATGGATTGTCCGATTCGTCATTGGCAGTGGGTCAGGCAATGATGAAACAGCCAGGCTCCAGGAGAGGTCCCGGCACCCCGTGCGACGAATCACACCCAAAGGCCTCTCTGCGGACATATCCTGCGATGGGATAACCTTGTATGAAACGCGGCCTATCGGCCTTGGAATGGCAGGAGAAATGAGGCACAGGACCTGTGCGGCACGGATGAGTGCGCATGAATGGGGGGCATCGTACAGGAAAGGCCCTGACAGGAGTAGCACTAGGGCCATTATTCCCTCATCAGGAATTTCCTGATGGTGAAACACCCTACTCTTAAGTAGCGTTATGAATCGGCCGGCAGCTTCGTGGATCGATCGACCACCCAGACACCGGCAAGGATCAACGCAATCCCGATGACCTCCACCGGACCGACTGACTCACGCAGAATCAGCGCCGAGAGAGCGACCGCCGCAACCGGCGTGAGGTTGCCGAGGATCGACGCCCGGGAGGGCCCGATGCCCTGCACCCCAAACAGCCAGGCTTGCTGCGCGACGGCGGTCGCAAAAATCACCAGATATCCGAGCGCCAGCCAATCCGGCATCGTTACCGAGGCCACGCCGGCATCGAGCATCTTGCGATCCGTCCACAGAAGAGGAATCTGCAGCACGGTCGCCACCAACAACGTCGTCCAATTCACCGTGAGCGGCGAGATCCGGTCCATCACAGCCCGACTGCCGATACTATAGAGCGCCCAGCTCACCACGCCAAGAAACACGAGCAGACTGCCTAATACCGGATGTTCGCCGGCTGCCTGAAACCCTGCAATCGACACCAGCGCCACACCGGCGCAAGACAGCAGCCCCCCGGCCCACACCGATCGGAGCGGCACATCCTGAATCATCACGGCAGACAACAGCGCGGTGACCACCGGGGCCGAGCCGATGATGACTCCGGCCACCGCGCCGCTAACATACTTCAGCCCCATCAGGATCAGGAGATGATTGCCCAATACCCCGAGTCCGAGCAGACACAACCTGCGGAGATCTCCACCCGACATCTTGGCCAGAGTCCCCTCCTGCCACCACCAGGTCGTGAGCAGAATGGCCAGTCCGCCGATATCACGCAACACTGACGCTTCGACGGCGGAAAACGATCCCAATGCCAGCTTCTGGGCGACGATCGACCCCCCCCACAACACGGCGGCAAGCGCGAGTGCACCGTAGGCGGCACTGGTCGAAGGTGACCTCATTACACCGACGCCTTTTCCCGTATCACCAAGACTCCATCGCGAATCGTCACCAACACCGCCGTCACGCGCGGATCGCCGGCCACCGTCCGATTCAATTCCTGGATCGCCGCCGTCTTCTCATCGGGCGGCGGCTGCTTCAGCACATCACCGTCCCAGAGCACATTGTCGATCAGGATGACGCCGGTGGGCGACAGCAAATCGAGCGCCCGGTGATAATAGTTCAGGTAGTTGATCTTATCAGCATCGATAAAGATCACATCAAATGGACCGGCCAGCTCTCGCATGGTCTCCAATGCCGGCCCGAGGCGGATCTCGATCTTCTTGCCGTGCAGGCTGTTGGCGAAATGCTTCCGCCCCAACGCTGCCGAAGATTCGTCGATCTCGCAGGTGACCACGCGGCCATCGCCAGGAATCGCCTCCGCGAAACAGAGCGCACTGTAGCCCGTGAACATCCCAATCTCCAGCACACGCTTCGCTCCGACCAGCTGCGCCATCATTTTCAGGAATGCCCCTTCGAGCGGCCCGACCAGCATCTGGGCATACTCCATCGTCCGCTGCGTCTCTTCACGAAGCGTCCGCGCCACGTCGGACTCCGGCATGGAATGGGCCTGGGCATAGGATTCGATCTCAGAAGCGACCAAGGTCTTCATTCGCCATCCTTTCGCATCATTCCCGCATCATTTGAAAAACCCTGTCCGCCTTGCGTAGACTGATTGAAGAATCGAGATCTTAGCATACGCGAGGAGGCCGGACGTGAAGACTGTTGCGACGCTTGCACCACTGACAACCAAGCTGTTGGAGATCACCAGAATCAACAGCGCCGCATCCGTCTTATCGTGGGACCAGGAAACACACATGCCGGCCGGCGGCGGAGAAGCGCGAGCGGAACAGATCGCCGTGCTCCAAGGCATCGCACACGACAAACTCGTCTCCCCGGATATCGAACAGTTCCTCGCCGCCACCGTCGACCCGGCGACCGGACAGGCCATCGATCAACCGGGCGATCTGTGGGACGAACCGTCGCGCTCGCTGCTGCGCGAAATCTGGCGGGATTTCAGCCGCGCAAAAAAGCTCCCCTCCGATTTTGTAATCAGACTCAGCCGGGAAACCTCCCTGGCGCAGCAGGTCTGGGCCGAGGCCAAAGAGCAGAACAACTTTCGCCAGTTTCTCCCCAACCTCCGCACGGTGTTGGCGCTCAAGCGGGAAGAGGCTGAATACCTCGGGTATAAGACCTCGCCCTACGATGCGTTGCTGGATGTCTACGAACCCGGATCCACCATCGCCACGCTCCGGCCGCTGTTTGCCCAGATGAAAGCGCGTCTTGTGCCGCTGCTCAAGCGCGTGACCCAGAGCCCGAATCAGATCGACGACAGCATTCTCCGGCACTCATACGATCAGGCCCGGCAGCTGGAATTCGGCCGGCTTGTGCTGATCGCCATGGGGTACGACTTCGAGCGCGGACGGCTGGACCTCTCCGCCCATCCGTTCACGACGTCGTTCCATCCGACCGACGTGCGCGTGACGACCCGCATCCATGAGCACGAACTACAGTCCTGCCTCTTCAGTTGTATTCACGAAGGCGGCCATGGCCTCTACGACCAAGGCCTCGACCAGCGCTACTTCGGCACGCCGCTCGGGGAATCCGTGTCACTCGGCATCCACGAGAGCCAGTCGCGCATGTGGGAAAACTGCGTGGGGCGGTCACGGGCGTTCTGGCAGTTCTTCTACCCGATCCTGCAACAGACGTTTCACCATCAATTGCGCGGCATCGATCTGGAGCACTTCTACGCGGCCATCAATTGCGTGAAGCCGTCGCTCATCCGCGTCGAAGCCGATGAACTCACCTATAACCTGCATATCATGCTGCGGTTCGAGATTGAGCAGGATCTTATCGAAGGCCGGACGCAACCCGACGATTTGCCGGGCATCTGGAACAAGAAGATGCAGGACTATCTCGGCATTACGCCCCCGACCGACGCCGAGGGTGTATTGCAGGACGTTCATTGGTCCTTCGGCGCCTTCGGCTACTTCCCGACCTATACCCTGGGCAACCTCTATTCGGTCCAGTTCTTCGAGCAAGCCAAGCTGGAGATTCCCCACCTGGACGATGAGATCGCGGCCGGCCAATTGCTGGTGCTGCGCCGCTGGCTGGAACAGAAAATTCATCGCTGGGGCCGCATGTTCACCCCGGACCATCTCGCCCAACGCGTGACGGGCAAGAGCATCAACCCGGAGCCCTTCCTGACCTACCTGGAAAAGAAGTACGGCGAGCTCTATAAACTGTAGAACCTGTCCGCTACTGAAATCGCAAAAGGCAATCAGCCCTATGCCATAAGGCTCTGTCCACGAGGCGATTAACCCGCTACCCTCCACCACAGTGGTCTCACTGCGTCCATCGTGGCCGGATGGCACAATAGAAAACACGCCCTGCCCATCCGGATCAGAGAACTGAGCATCGGTGCGCCTCCGCCCGCTCACTGAATAGGCAGGTACCATTGCATGCACACCATTCTTCTTATAAGTGACGACGACACGTTCCGGAACTCACTCCGTCAGTCCCTCGGGCAAGAGGGGACGGCAGTCCTTGGCGTGCCGAATACTAGAGATATTTTGAGCCAGCCAAAAGTACGACAAGTCTCCGGTTATGACCTCATCGTTGCGGAAGTGCGCTCCGGAGACCATGACGGACTCTCGCGGCTAGTGCTGTTTCGCAATCTGCATCCCAATACCCCCTTCATCGCCGTGACGCGTGAAGACCAGGGCGCGGGCCTGGCCTATGGCGGCGCTGCCGCTCGGGCGCTGCATGCCTGGCTCGTTCCAGTCGCATCCGACTCCATGGCCGGACTGACCGACACCACCGCACGCGCCCTAAAGGGTGAATCGCCGCCCCGGTAGGAGACTCACGCCCGCTGAAGCTCAACGCCCTCCGGCACAGACTCCTGCAGGCCTCACTTGATTGTCCGCTGTTCTGCTAGGCTTTAGGTGGGGAGCAGGCCGCGAACGGCTAATACCCCATCGCGATGTTGAGTTTGGCGAGGACAGCTGGCGTAAGCGTGAATTCAGCTTGCACCTCGATGCGATGCGGAACCAGCAACGTGGTGTGGAAGACAATGTCGCGTATGGGAATTTTGAACTCGGGATCTTGAGGCGTGCTGAGTTCGACGGCCTCGACCGAATTCGTAATGGCGCCGCTGTCTTGCGGGCCATAGGTCGTCATGACCGCATCGATAATCTCCTTCACCTTTTCATTCGGCTCCACACCCTCAATGCTTTTGAGCAAGAGAGGAATCACCTCCTCTTTTGCCTGATCAGACAGGGTGAAGTTTTCGACCCGCTCTTTCCGGCGCAGTGACATCAGATCATTGTCCAGATCCTTGCTGAAGGCGCCGTACGCGAACCGGAAGAACTCGAAGTGAAACCCCTTGAAGCCCTTCCCGAACGTTTGGAGCTCGCAGAGAAAACCCAGTTGCTGCAACTTGACGTCACTCAGCAGTCCGTGCGGCTCCGCAAGGTAGAGCACATAGAGAAGGAGGGCGCGATCGACCGTAATCTGATTCGGCTTTCTCATCTATTATCTCCATTCGTCCTCGAATAATCGAACTATAGACAGCCCGCGGGAGCATCGTCAAACCCATCCGCTCGCCATTTCCCCCCTTGACCCTCCGCGAGCTTTAGTCTTTAATGCCTTTTCTCACAGGAGGGTCGGTCACACTCCATGCCCAAACATGCGAAAGAGATGGACGCGCTGAAAGCGCACCTCGCCAAACACCAGCTGAAGTATACGCGCCAGCGTGAGCTTATTCTTGACGCCTTCCTCCAGCAGGAGCACATCACCGCCGAAGAGATGTACCACCAACTGGCGAAGAAAGACCCGCATCTGGGGCTCGCGACCATCTATCGCACGCTCAACCTCTTTTGTGAGGCGGGTCTGGCACAAGCCCGGCATTTCGGCACGCAAACCCAATATGACAACATTTCCCACAAGGGCCACCACGACCATCTGATCTGCACCGATTGCGGGAAGATCGTGGAATTCGAAAACTGTGAGATCGAAAAGCTCCAACAGGAAGTCGCCACTCGAAACGGCTTCACGATTTCCACTCACCGGCTCGAACTCTACGGGCTCTGCGGCCGCTGCCGTCATTGACCCCTGCCGTTTTTTTTGCTATCTTCTTGAGACGATTTATCAATTTCAATTGCGAGGCAGACCGCGCCCATGAGCACTTTTTTGAAACAGCTTCGCTCCATCACAACAGGCATGCACCGTCAGATCATCCCTGCGCTGGCCGTAGGCCTTGTCACACTCGTGTCATTGTTGATGCCTCAGGCCGATTCATTGGCCGCGGACAAGCTGGTGGTCTATTCCGGCCGGGCTGAGCGACTCATTAAGCCGGTCTTCGACGCGTTTACCGCCAAAACCGGCATCCAGGTGGATCTCCTGTCATCCGGCACCACAGAACTCGTCAACCGGCTGAAGGCGGAAGGCGATCGTACCCCTGCAGACCTCCTCTTGACCAACGATGCCGGAAGCCTTGAGCTCGCGCGCGCCGCGGGGCTCTTGCGGCCACTCAATATGCGCGAGGTCGAGCGCGCCATTCCTTCGCAGTTCCGCGCCGCAGACAATAGCTGGGTCGGTCTCTCCGGCCGATTTTGGATTATTGTGTACAACACGACGACGGTGAAACCCGATCAGCTCAACTCCCTGCTCGACCTGGCGAATCCCCAATGGAAAGACAAGCTCGCGATCCCCAACTCAGGCAGTGAATATCTTCAGGCAGGCGTGTCGGTGATCCGCGCCGCTCACGGCGACGAGCGCACCAAGAAATTCCTGGAAGGACTGCGTGACAACGCCGGCTCGCAGGTCTACCAAAAGAGTTCTCAGATCGTGGATGCCGTGGCCAAAGGGCAGGTCGCCGTGGGCATCGTGAACCACTATTACGTGTATCGCCACCTTGCCACCCAGCCCGCCGCTCCGTTGGCCGTCATCATGCCGGATCAAAAGGAAGGCGGCATGGGCGCGATCATGAATGTGACAGGGATCGGCATCACCAAGCCGAGCACCCATGTCGACAATGCGAAGCTGTTGATCGAATTTCTCGTGGCGCAAGCCGGACAGAAGATGTTTGCCGATTTGGATAAGGAATATCCATTACATCCGGAAGTCAGGGCAGACCCGGCCCTGGTTGATCGAAAGAGCTTCCGCGCCGCCCAGGTGCCGCTGACACGATTGGCTGAGCTCCGGGAACCGACCCTCACGCTCATTGAGCAAGTGGGCCTCCGCTAATTCACGAGGCCCGTTGTGACTACGCTTCGCCAGCAGCTCGCCTCTCCGCTGCAACTTGCCGCGATCGCCACCGCCGGGCTGATTCTGCTTCCGCTCGGCTATGTCACCGTCCTCGCACTATCAGCTGACCCGGCTGTCTGGGCTCGCCTGTGGGCGACGAGAATTCCTGAGCTGCTGTTCAATACTATTACTCTCGCAGGGGCTGTCGCCGTCCTCACGCTGATCCTGGGGGTCTCCACAGCATGGTTGGTGGTCCGTTTCGATTTTCCAGGACGCCGCCTCTGGGAAGCCGCATTGATTCTTCCGCTCGCCATGCCCACGTACGTCCTGGCGTACGTCTACACCTACCTTCTGGGATTCGGCGGACCGGTGGAGCACCTCTGGCAACTCTGGGCCGGGCCGCAAGCCCGCATCGTGTCACCGCAAAGCTTTTGGGGCACGACACTCGTCATGGCCCTGGATACCTTTCCCTTCGTCTATCTGCTCACCCGCAGCGCCCTCTTAAGCCTGAACGTCTCCTTCGAGGAAGTGTCGCGAGTCTGCGGGGTCTCCCGCCTCATGACGCTCTGGCGCGTGACCATCCCCCTGATGCGCCCGTCGATCGCCGCGGGAGTCGCGTTGGTCATTCTCTATGTGGTCTCTGATTTTGGCGCCGTCTCGCTGCTGCGCTATCAGACGCTCACCTACGCCGTCTTTCAACAAATGACCGGACGTTCCGACAATACCGCCGCCAGTATCCTGAGTGTGTTGCTGGTTGTGCTGGCCCTGCTGTTCCTCGTCACGGAGCGCTGGTTCCGTCAGCGCAGCCGCTTCTACCAGACCACCGGCCGCTATCGTCCCCCGCAGCGCATCCGCTGCACCTGGGTCGGCACTGCCTCGATCACTGCAGTGATGAGCCTGATCGTCGCCATGTCCTTCGGGATTCCGGCCTACTTGCTGATCACATGGAGTCTCTCGCCGGAAGCGCAAGCGATCATCGATAGCCGATTCTTTGGCTTTATCTGGAACAGCGCCCTGCTGGCGGCCGCGGCCGCAACCGTCGGCGTGATCATCGGCCTGCCCCTGGCCTATCTGGCGAGCCGACGCCCGACGGCTCTGAATATCGGCTGTCTCCAGGCCGCCTATGCCGGCTACGTGCTGCCGGGACCGGTCGCCGCGTTAGCGGTGCTCGTCCTCTGCCTGAAGATCGCCCCGGTGATGTACGGGACGATCCTTCTGTTGGTGATCGCCTATGTGATCCACTTTCTTCCGGCCGGGCTCCAATCGCTGGAACCGGCCCTGCAACAGATCACGCCGAATCTCGAAGAAGTCGCCCGCACGTTGGGGCTGGGCGTCCGCGAGACCTGGCGCCGCGTGACTCTGCCGCTGGTACGAAACGGCTTTGTCGTCGCCTGGGTGCTCATGTTTCTTCAGACCATGAAAGAACTGCCGGCCACGCTGCTCTTACGCCCGGTTGGCTTCGACACATTGGCCATCCGCGTCTGGCTGGAAGCGAGCGAGGAGTATTTTCAATTAGCGGCGCCTGCGGCGCTGCTCATCGTCTTACTAAGCCTGCCGGCCTTATTCCTATTGGTCTCAAAAGACTGGAGGGCCGCGTAAGAGGCAGCGCCTCGGCACCAGCGGCGGACATTCATGCACACTGAAACACATCACATCCTGAACCAACCGGACCTCTACCAGCCCGCTTCCAACGTCCTGGAACTGCGCGCCGTTGCCTGCGCCTATGAAACCGGACGGCCGGCAATCCGCAATATCTCCTTTGCTGCGCGCGAGGGAGAAATTCTCTGCCTGCTGGGTCCCTCCGGTTGCGGGAAGACGACGATTCTCCGAGCCATTGCCGGATTCGAACCGGTCCGGTCCGGCGAACTGTTTCTCTCCGGCCGCCTGGTGTCGAATGCGAATCTCACCGTCCCGACCGAAGAGCGCCGCGTCGGCATGGTGTTTCAGGAATATGCGCTGTTCCCCCATCTGCGCGTGGCGGACAACATCGCCTTCGGGCTCCAACACCTCTCGCGAGGCGATCGGAAGTGCCAGGTTCAAGAGATGCTCACACTCACAGGTCTTGAGGGGTTTGATCGCCGCTATCCGCATGAACTCTCCGGCGGGCAACAGCAGCGCGTCGCACTCGCCCGCGCACTCGTGCAGAATCCCGTCGTCCTCTTGCTGGATGAGCCCTTCAGCAATCTGGATCCCGACATGGCCGGACGAATGCGCCAGGACCTGCATGCGCTGCTGCGGCGCACCAAGACCACCACGGTCCTCGTAACGCACGATCACGAAGAGGCCTTTGCGATGGCCGACCGGATCGCAGTCTTGAACCAGGGCGTGTTGGAACAGATGGATACGCCGGAGTTGATCTACCACATGCCGGCCAGCCCCTTCGTCGCGGACTTTGTGGGACAAGCGGACTTCATTCAGGGCGACATCCGGGACGGAATGATTCATACCGAGTTAGGCGAATTTCCCAACACGCTCCCCGGGGTGGAAGGCACTGCCGTGGTCGTGATGATCCGGCCTGACGATATCCACCTGCTGCCGGCCAAAAGCGCGAGCGCCCGTATCATCGGCCGCCAGTTCCGGGGGTCCGAAAATCTCTACACGGTCCGTCTTCCCTCCGGGCAGATCGTCCACAGCAGTGAGGGCTCGACGAGTGTCTATCAGGAAGGGACCGCCGTTGAACTCCAAGTCTTGGCCACTCACACGGTGGTCTTTCCGGCCCCCTCCTCAATGCCCTAGGTTTCAGCCGCTGTCATGTTGACAGGTCTTTTCACCATCTGGCATTGATGAAGGACGATCCGGCTTCTGTCCCAGCCGGTCCTGACTCAGAACCAGTACTACTGAAGGAGTACGTGCATGGACTCACTGAAACATGTCGTGGACTATGGCATTATCGGACTGTTGCTCGGCCTGAGCCTGTGGTCGGTCGCGGTCGCCGTTGAGCGCTGGCTCTTCTACCGCAACATCAACGCCGCTCACTACCCCAACGCCCAGGTATTTGAAATCGCTTTGACGAAGCGGTTAGTGATTATCGGGACAGTGGCAGCCAACGCGCCCTACATCGGGCTGCTGGGCACCGTCCTCGGAATCATGCTGACATTCCACACCATGGGCACGTCCGGCACCATGGCAGTCAACACGATCATGATCGGATTGAGCCTCGCCTTGAAAGCCACCGCCGTGGGATTGCTCGTCGCAATTCCCTGTGTGGTCATGAATAACATTCTCCGACGCCGGGTCGCCGAACTGCTGACCCAGTACAAGGTGGATCATGGATCGTCAGCAAGTTGATCAAATCAACGTCATCCCGCTCGTGGATGTCATGCTCGTGCTGCTGGTCATCGTCCTGACCACGGCCACCTTTATCAGCACCGGGCAGATCCCGGTCAATCTGGCCAAGGCGAAGTCGGTCAGCGACCGCAAAGATGTGCCAATCGTCATTACGCTCACAGCAGAAGGCCATCTGTTTTTGAACGACAAGCCCCTACCGGATGACGGCCTGCCTGCTGCGCTCGGGGGGGAATCGCGCGACTCGGCGGTTGTCGTCCGGGCGGATAAAGTGACCGTGCTCGAACGCTTCGTCGCCCTGGTCGACGAAGTCAGAGGATTGGGCTTTCAACAGGTCAGCCTTGAGGTAATCCGGTTGTGACGCAAGCCCAGAATTATGATCGTCTGAACGCAGGCGGGGCACACAAGGCCGGATGGCTGGTTTCGATCGGCCTCCATGGCAGCCTTGTGCTCGGCGCGATGATATTGCTTCAACAGATGCAACTGGCACTGCTGGAGGAACCATTCGAATGGAATGTCGCCATGGTGCAGCCGGCCGCGACGCCTCAATCGCCGACTGCCACCAACGAGTCGCCGCCGATTCCGCCGACACCAAAGCAATCGCAGGTTCTCGCCCAGAGACTCCCGGAACCCGCACCTGCTCAGCCCTTGCCGTCTCCCGTTTTCCCTGCCCCGGCACCGCCGATTCAAACCCGCATCACACCGCCTCGTGCTGAACCGGCTCCGCCTCCCCCGATACAAACCCCAGCACCCTCGAAGCCAGAACCCACCCGGGAGCCGGTCCGCGAAGAGCCACGCCCTCAGTCGCCCGTTGCCATGAAATCACATGAGGCTCCACCCGCAACAGCCCCGGCCGACATACCAACGACCGCGCGTTCACAGGCACCCGCCGAACCGCCATCAGCCTCAGCTCCAACCAGCGCAACAACCAGTTCTCCAGAACCAGCACCAGTCCCCCCTGAGCCTGCTCGCACACAGGTAGAAGTCCCGCAGCAACCAATGCCTACGCCCAGCAGGACCGCAGATACATCCACGGCAATCAATCAGCCTGCGGCGACAGCCGCTACGGACGTTGCCGCGCTCACTTCGCCAGGTCAATCCAGCACAGCAAAACCTGATGACGGCTGGCTCTCAACGCTGATGGGAAAATGGATTGCCGATCTGGAAAAGCACTATCCTGCAACGTTACGGCTGGAAGGCGTGCAGGGGAAAGTCGTGCTCGTGGCGATACTCCATGAGAACGGCACGCTGACGGATGTGAAAATCGCAAAAAGCTCAGGGAATACCGTGCTCGATCAAGCGGCGATTGCCGATGTGGAACAAGGCCCGCCGATCAAGCTTTCACGCCCGCTCGGTCGCCCGCAACGCCCCATCAAGTTTTCGATCAGTTACGATCTGAAAACGGGTCGGTAATTTTCGCCGGTTTCGTCGCGCAGTCCTGGTCATGCCAGTCGCGCAACATTCCCTGCTGATCGAATGTGAGCAGATAAGCCCGGCAATACTCCGCTCTGGCATACCCGCTATAGCCGCTGGTTCCGCTTCCACGAACAAAATACGTCCAGAGAGAATGTCCGTCGGGTTGCTTCTCCTGCTTATGCGGCATTCCGTACCGCTTGGCGACCTCATCCTGCGTGACCTGATTCACTTTGCTTTGGAAATAGCCCGTTTCAAATTCTCCACAGGCGCCGCAGAAGACGAGCCCCAGAACCAGACAAAACCGAGTCCATCCCCCCACCAAGTCTGACAGTTTATGAGCCATCACTCCCCCCACCAGAAAAAATCGCCTGTCATGGGTACCGCAGTCGAGATCGAAGCCCCGAGGAGACTGTCATTCGCCCTTGAGCATCAATGATGACCGCTTCGACATCCGGTAGACGCTCGACCAACGCCATTCCTTTCTCAGGGCCCAGCACAAAGATTCCCGTATCAAGCCCATCCGCCATCGTCCCTTCAGTAGCAATGACAGTAACACTCTGACATTTCCGCGCCGGCTCCAGTAATACCGGGTCGAGAATATGGTGGTACCGTACCCCCGCCTGCTCAAAATACCGCTCGTAATCCCCGGCAGTCGAAATCGCTTCACCCTGAAGATCGATCGTGGCGACCAGTGCGCCGTCTTGCCGAGGATGGCGAATGCCGACAGAAAATCCTTTCATCCCCGGCAAATTACCGAACGTCTTAATGTCCCCGGACAACGCAATCACGCCTCCTGTCGCGCCGGTCTTCTTCATCGCTTCGGCCGCCCGATCGGCAGCATAACCTTTGCCGATCCCGCCGACATCAATTCGCATCCCCGGTACGGGCAGAAAAATGGTATGGGCCTCCCGATCAACTTGGATGGCAGACCAATCAATCAGCGGCTTGAGCGCATCTAACTCCGTGCGATTCGGTATCCGCTGCCGCTCCGTAACACTCCAGGCCTCAACTGCGGGGCCAACCGCAATATTAAATCCACCCTCCGTCAGTCGCGCCATCTCGATCGATCGGCTGATCAAGTCGAGCGTTTCACGACTCACAACGACCGGCCGTTGCCCCGCTGCGGCATTCACTTGAGACAATTCGCTCGTGGAGATCCATGTGCTCAGCAACTGTTCAAGTCGTTTAATTTCGTGAAATCCGGTCTCGATACTGACTTGAGCCTCTTCCTTCGTTGACGCCACCGCCGTAATGGCCACCAACGTGCCCATATGCATCTGAGTTCGTTTGACAACGACAGGCAATTCACTGGAGCGAATCGACCAGCACCCTGCAAACAGGATGACCACCAGCACTCCAAACACTCCCGAGAACCACGTTCGCATCGTACCCGTACTCCTTTCAGATCCTGTCCCGCCTATACACCAGACTTTCCCAATCAGAACGTAGCCGAATACATGCGCGCGCATCGTCTGCGCTGGGTCACTATGCGATACACGACACCCTCTTGACAACGTAGCCCCTGTCGAGATATTAATAATCGTTCTCAATTTCATTTACAAGGATCACAGCGCGCGATGGTCACCACGCGAACGTCTAAACCGGACACCTGTCATGACAATGAAACCCGCTGCGAGTGCGGCCAACTGATCGCCAAAGTGCGCGGGCAAGGGATCGAGCTGAAGTGCAAGCGCTGCAAACGCATCGTCGTGATCCCCTTCTCTTCGATCGAAGGATGGAGCGCCATCGCATCATGAGTCGATTCATGAAAGGAGGTTGTTCAAAGACTACAGCAATATTCATTCGAGGTTCGATCTTGTTCGCAGCCACCAGACCAGAGACCACCGAGTCCCGAGTCAGACCACAACCCTACTCACCGTGGAGGATACCGATGAAGATGCGGTCAATCCTCGGGGCTCTCGTAATCGCCAGTTTGTCGGCCATGCCGGCCCTGGCAGTCGATATGACCCCGGAGGACATCAAGAAGTTAGTCGACGATGCCGTGAACAAGAAGATGCAGGAACACGAACGGCGCGAAAGTTCGGCCGAACGAGTCATGGAAAAGAAGGAAGGCCAGCCCGGCGCTGCTCAATATCCCATGGCAGCCGGTCCAATGACCGACATCCGAGTCGAGCGCAAGGGAGAAGAAAATGTTCCCCTGGGATTCGGCTCAACCGGGTCAGGAAAACTGATCTACGCGAAGCCGTTCTTGAGCGCGCCTAAGGCGACCGTCGGCGGGTATGTCGATGTCATGTACAACAACCTCTCGCGCCAGAACTTAGACAATCCGAGCCGCAACAGTTTCGGCCAGCAGCGGATGGTGCCCTTCATCTATGCGGACATCACCGACCATATCAAGTTCGCCACAGAAATCGAGATCGAGCGAGGTGGCCCCAATGCACCAATAGGACAAAGCACCACAACCAACTCCGACGGATCTATGCAGATTGAGTTTGCACAGCTGGACTATTTGATTAATGAGGCGATCAACCTCCGCGGCGGTATCCTGCTGATGCCAGTCGGCAAATTCAACTTGCTGCACGACTCACCGTTGAACGATCTCGTCGATCGTCCAATGGTTTCCAGAATTATCATTCCCAGCACGTGGTTTGAAGCGGGCGCCGGTATTTATGGAACGCTCTACCCCACCTCATTGTCGAAGATCGACTATGAACTCTACGCGGTCAACGGCATGAGCCAGACCGCCGGCGGAATTACCGACCTGGGCGTGCGCAACGCGCGGGGCAGTGTCTCCCGGGACCGGGACGACAACAAGGCCATTGTCGGCCGTGTGGCCTTCAGCCCCATGCTCGGCATTGAAGTCGCGGGATCCGGTTACCATGGCTCATACAAACCATCAGCCGGAACCGTCGATACGGGCACGATCGACATTGTTGCGTTGGACTGGACCCTGCAACGAGGCCCGTTCGAAGTCATCGGGGAATCGGCCTGGACAAGAATCAGCAACAACAATGCGACCGGTGTAGCCAATAGGGGCATCGGCCCGGCCGGGATGCAAGGCTACTACATCCAGGGGAACTACCATTTCATGCCGGACTTCCTGAAGACCTGGGCACCCAGCCACTTCACGGATGCGTCGACCTTTACCGCCGTCGTCCGATGGGAACATGTCAATACCGACACGGATGGCCGCACCAAGCAGAATGCGCTGGGAGGCCAGCGGGAGCTTGAGCGCTTGACCCTCGGCCTCAACTTCCGGCCGATCGAAGACACCGTCATCAAGTTCGACTGGCAATTCAACACCCAGAAAGATGCGAAGGGCCTGGTCCCCGCAGGCGATCTAGGAGCATCGGGCAGCCCAATGAACGGCAACGGCTTCCTAATTCAGGCAGCCACGTACTTCTAGAAAGACCACGAGGAGCCGCCCCGGCAAGGGGCGGCTCCTCAGGAAGAAATGAAACTGCGTATGATGATGCGACGGCTCCTCACACTCTTCCTGGTGCCGACTCTGTTGACGGCTTGCGCCTCCATGAGCGGCATGCAGCAACGTTTTGCCGTTTGCAGCTATGACCATGCCTGGGAGGCTGCCCTTGAGGCAGTGAAGGATCGTGCCATCGTGACGAATGAGAAAGACGGCGGCATGATTGTCACCGGCTGGCTCGAAATCCCGATGCCGGGACGGACCTTTGGTGCCCTCCAACGTGAAGTGGGGGATAGCAAAGATCGGTCCCGTATCACCCTCACCGTCAAGCGCCTTGACGATGTTATCAAGATCAGCTTTGCTGAAGAGCGGCAGCGATGGGCGTTCCGCGGCGGCTCACGCCTCTTCGGCTGGGCCTCCACCGATCCCTCGGCGGAGGTCATGACCGATGTACAAAGCCGCCTGGATACTAAACTAAAGGAGCATGGATGTTCTCTCAACTGAGTGCGTTCCGCACCATCACCGTCACTGTGTTGCTCATAGCCTCGGCACTCCCCGTCCTGGCCAGCGAAAAAGTCTGGGATGCAGAACTGCGCCGGTATCTGAAGGACGACGATTTCAAGTATGAAGAATTTATGACGGAAGAAGAGGCGGTAAAAACGATCCTCCCGAAGTCGCAGCGCGTGCACAAGGAGCTGATCCGCCTGACACCTGAAAGGAAAGAACTCATCGAGCAGCGAATCGGCTGGAAGTTCCCGGAAGAGACGTTCGAACTCTATATCGGGGAGACCGGAGACAAGGTCGACGGCTATGCCATGATCCACAACACCATCGGCAAGTATAAACACATGACCTATATAGTCGGCGTCGATCCGAAGGGCGCCTGCACCGACGTGGAGTTGCTGGTGTTTCGCGACGCCAAAGGCAGCGAGGTCGGGAAAAAGCGGTTCAACGCGCAATACGACGGGAGAACGGTATCCGACCCTATCCGGATCAACAAGGACATCATCAACATCAGCGGCGCCACCATGTCGGTCCGTTCGATGAGCGCCGGGGTCAAGCGTGTGCTGGTCCTCGTGGACGAGTTCTATCTGAAGCCGGCCGGGTTGGGAAGCGATACCGTCGCATCCCGCAAAGCTGACAAGGGCATCTTTACATCCATTTTCGGCAACTAAACGAAGCGGACCGAGCGTCCCCCTATGAAAAACTTTAATCAGCGATTCAAACTCCGTGACTCTGATCGCCATATTAGACTGCTGTACACACAGTTCTTGTTCTTGATGCTGATCGGATTTCTGTTTTCATTCTTTTGGGCTCACAGCATGACCAGCTTGTCACCACAGGGTATTGCGGAACACTATCGGGGATCGGATGCCACTTTCGGCGAGCCGATGTCGTTCCGGGAACTGGCGGAAGTCACGCATTTTCATCTCTTCACCATGCCAGTGGTATTTATGATTCTGGTCCACGTGTTGTATTTGACGAGCGCCAGCCAGGCCATGAAGGTCTGGATGACCTGGCTCTCCTTTGCCGGCGTGGGGCTGGACTTGCTGTCGCCCTGGCTGATCAGCTACGTGTCGCCCGTCTTCGTGTTGACCATGTTGACCGGTGATACGCTGATGATGGTGACGTTTTTGATCATGATGTGGATTCCCCTGCATGAGATGTGGATTCTCAAGCAGCCCCTGATGGGCGGGAAACGGCCCGAGGAGACGTAGCGACGCTCGGAGCGGTTTTGACAATTTAATCAGGCCAGAGGTTGTTCACCCAGAGCCCAAGACCACCTACGTGGTCTTGGGCTCTGTATTTTTTTGAGAAAGGACAAGCTATGCGCGTCGAGAGTCTCAATCGGATTCACCCCGGCGTCCTCGCCATTCAACGGGAACTGGACAAAATCGACCGCCTCCGCCTGCCCATCGCATCATGCCGGGATGTCGAACGCATCCTGGTGCGCCAGGTGACGAAGGAGCTTGATCGCGCACTCCCCTGGCAGGCGGGGCACGGGCGGCGTACCGCGACGATCGCCTTGGCAGTCGGACGAGAGCTCGGCCTGTCCTCTGACGACTTGCATCACCTCACGCTTGCGGCCTATCTGCATGACGTCGGGCTCCTGATGCTACCGCCCGGCCTTATGGACAGCACGGCATTCCTCGAACCGGACACCTACGTGGCCGTCCAAAATCACTGCCGGATCGGCGCGGCGCTCTTAGAGCCCTATGCGTTCCTGCAGGAGGCGGCGATTCTCGTCGCGTATCACCATGAACGCTGGGACGGCACCGGTTATCCCTATGGGATCAGAGGGCCCTTTATCCCGCTTGGCGCAAGAATTCTCTCAGTCGCCGACGCGTACGACGCCATCCAAGTCCCTGAGGCTACCGACAGTACCCTGCGCGACCTCATCGCCTCGCGCATTCTGCACGTGGCCGCCGGCACCCAATTCGATCCGACCATCGTGGCGGCATTGACGAGTTGTCTCGACCATCGGAATACCGACGATTGCCGCAGCGGAGTGTGATCAATGACCAGCCGGCGCTCTCCACGCGCCGGCAACGGAGTGGGAGCCATGACCTCCCACTTCACGGGCGGGGGCCCTCAGTCCTCCTGGGGCCCCCCGCCCCACCTTCTTGAGCTATCAGTACGTCCACTGATCCTCCATTGATCAGTACGGACAAGGCCAACGGACACATCGTCCAGAGCCCATGGTCATACACTGGCCATGGGTTTTTTTATGGAACCTCTTATTGAGCAGTGACTTCGGTCTCGGGTCAGGAGTGTGCACAGATGGATAGACAGGAC
Organism: Nitrospira sp. CG24D; assembly: GCA_002869855.2. Classification (GTDB taxonomy): domain Bacteria; phylum Nitrospirota; class Nitrospiria; order Nitrospirales; family Nitrospiraceae; genus Nitrospira_D. The sequence goes on along the minus strand of NEWQ02000008.1, from coordinate 26,287 downwards.
CGACAACAACCGCATGACGGGAGCCTTCGCTGCGCATGCGGGCAACTGATTGCCCGATGGACAGGGAAAGGCTTGGAAATCAAATGCAAGCGGTGCCGCCGCCTTGTGTATGTACCGATTGAGTTGATTCGCGGAACGCCGCCCCGGATGCCCTAGTCACGTTTGTTCAACCACGCCACACGAACGCGTGTGGGAAGGCCAGAGGACATGAGTCCAGAGCCCGAGATCACACAGCCTCATTGTGTTCGTCATGTCGGCGTCACCTCGCTCACATGCAGCAGTGGAATGGGATTCGCTTCACAGATGACCAAGCCTGCACAACCACTCATCCGCGCTGAGCGCATTCACACACTCACAGCGGAACTGAGCCGCTATGCCCCGCAATGGGCCGATCGACTCGCCCAGGTGACATCGGAGCGAGAACTTCTAGAGGTGGTCAGCGCCCTGTTCAACTTAGCGCATGTTCTCAATCCGGAGGACGAGGGCACTGCTCCCCATCAGGCGCCTCTTTCAACACGCATTCACGAGTTTATGACCGCAAATCTCCACAAGGGCTTGACGCTCAAGCTCTTGTCTCAGTTTCTCGGATACTCGGAAAAGTATTGCTCTGACCTATTTCACAGCACGATGGGCGAATCGTTCTCCGCACATCTCAAGCGTCGCCGACTTGAAACCGCCAGCCTATTGCTGCAGACCACGGAAAAGGGCGTGGCTGAAATTGCGACAGCCATCGGATTCTGCGATCAGTTTGCATTCAGCCACTTCTTTAAGCGAGCGACCGGCCAATCCCCGATCCAGTTTCGATCGGAGCGCTGCCGGCGCCCCCTCAAATCACGCCCCATTCCGGTAAGGGAGCCTTCATGACCGCTCCGCCGATTCGAGATGCAGACGTGTCCGTTCCCACCTTGCCACGGGAAGAGTCTCCACAAGAGCCTCATAAATCAAGGCCATGGCTCAGGTGGGTTGGCGCAAGCATCGTCAGTAGCGGCTGCCTGGCAGGACTCTATTGGGCTCTGCCTGAATTCTCTCTCTTGCCGGAAGTTGACACTGCTCCGGTGCGGATCGTCGGGAGCGCCACGCCATCGTCGCTCTTGAGCGCCAGTGGATATGTCGTCCCGCAAAGACAAGCCTCTGTCGCGTCCAAAGGAACCGGGCGTCTGGAATATCTCGCCGTTTCCGTTGGCAGTCGCGTCAAAACCGGTGACATCATTGCGCGGGTTCAGCAAGACGACGTCCAAGCCGTTCAACGCCAGGTCCATGCACGCCTGGATGTGGCAAAAGCCGCGTTGACCAACGCCCAAGCGGAACTGCGAGACGCGCAACTGACTTATGCCCGCACCAAAGCCTTGCTGCCGAATCAGTTCGTCTCGCAAGCCGAGTTCGATACCGCCTCAACCAGGCTCCGGCGGACAGAAGCATCCGTGAGGTCGTCCTCAGCCGCTATTACGGCTGCCGAAGCCGACGTACAAACCGCCGACGTAATGTTGGAAAACACATTGATTCGCGCTCCGTTCGAGGGAACGGTCATCAAGAAATTCGCCGAGATCGGCGAGGTCGTCGCTCCCATGGCCAGCTCTGCCAGCTCTCGTGGAGCGGTGGTCCTCATCGCGGATATGGCCTCGCTCGCGGTAGAGGCGGAAATCTCGGAATCGTCGTTCTCACAGATCGCGCAGGGCCAATCGGCCGATATCACACTGGACGCGCTGCAGGGCAAACACTATCCCGCGATGGTCGAACAAATCGTGCCGACTGCCGATCGATCCAAGGGCACGGTGCTGGCTAAAGTTCGCTTCGTCGAGCGTGATGATCGCGTGCTCCCGGAAATGAGCGCCAAGGTTTCTTTCTTACCGGTCGCTCGACCGAGCGATTCGACAACACCTCGGCTGTTTGTTCCTTCGTCCGCACTTGTGCAGAAGAACGGCCGTCCCATCCTCTATGTCCTCGAGAACGGAACCGCCCGGGAAGTCGCCGTCGAAGAAGTGTCCCGGAGCGGTAGAGACAGCGAAGTGCGAGGAACTCTGACAGCTTCGTCACAGGTGATCCTCGCGCCACCGCCATCGCTGCAAACCGGCATGAAAATCCGCCCACGAATATCCCAGCGAGAGGAGTATCAGCCATGACCCCCCCGGTTGTTGAATTCCAACGTGTCACCAAATCCTATTTTCGAGGGGAACAAGAAATCCCGGTTCTCAAAGATTTCAGCCTGTCTGTGCCACCGGGGCGATTTCTTGCGATCATGGGCCCATCCGGATCCGGCAAGACCACGATTCTCAATCTGGTCGCCGGACTAGACCGTCCAACCCAGGGAACCATCCGCGCAGCCGGTCTTGCCGTCTCGCAGCAAGGAGAATCGGATCTCGCCCGATGGCGGGCGCGGCACATCGGTTTCGTCTTCCAGTTCTACAATCTTATTCCGGTGTTGACCGCATCGGAAAACGTGGAACTGCCGCTGCTGCTGAGCACACTCACACGACAAGAACGTGTCAAGCATGTCCAGGCGGCCCTCGGCCTTGTCGGGTTGAAGGACCGGATCCATCATTATCCCCGTCAGTTGTCAGGGGGGCAGGAACAACGCGTCGGGATCGCGCGCGCCATCGTCAGTGACCCCACGATCTTATTGGCCGATGAGCCCACCGGGAATCTCGATCGAACCGCAGCCGAATCCGTCATGGCGCTCCTCTCACGGCTGCATCGGGAACTCAACAAGACAATCCTCATGGTGACCCACGATCCGCGGGCCGCCGAATATGCTCAAGAAACCCTCCATTTCGATAAAGGAACGGTGGCGAGCTCATGACGCTTGGGGCATTGATCGTTCGCAATCTTCGGCGGCATCCCCTGCGCGTCGTGCTGACCGCGCTCGGCATCGCCACTGTCATCCTTGCCTTCAACCTTATCGTCACGACGGTCCGTGCCTGGTACGCAGGCGTCGAGGCCTCGGTACCGAACAGACTGATCACTCGCCATGCCGCATCGCTGTCCATTCATCTTCCGCTCGCCTATCGAGACCGTATCGCCGCGCTGGATGGAGTGACCGGCGTCACCTACGCCAACTGGTTCGGGGGAGTCTACCGAGACGCCAAAGGATTTTTCCCTCAGTTCGCCGTCGAACCGGCCTCGTTTTTGGACCTTCACACCGAACTGTCGGTACCAGCGGACGAGCGCCAGGCCTTTCTCAGCGATCGAAGGGGATGCCTGATCGGTCGCCGACTGGCCGCTCTCTATGGGTGGAAAGTCGGAGATGTCATCGCGCTCAAAGGGACACTCTATCCCGGGGACTGGGAATTCGTCGTGCGCGGGATCTATCGCGGGGCCGACGCCGCCACGGATGAGACCTGGATGCTCCTGCGCTGGGATTACATGAACGAACGCCGGCAGCAAATAGACCCCGATCGGGCCGGCACGGTCGGCTGGTACGTCGTCCGTATTGCCGATCCCTCCCTCGCCGGACGTGTGAGCCGATCGGTGGATGCGGAATTTTCCAATTCCACCTCGGAGACCAGAACGGAAACCGAGCAAGCGTTTCAAGCCGGATTCGTCGCCATGTCGGGAGCCATTATCAGTGCACTGAAGCTTCTGGCGATCATACTCAACGGCGTCACCTTGCTCGTGCTCGCCAATACCCTCGTGATGGCCGTGCGCGAGCGCACGAAGGAATTGGCCGTACTGCGGACGCTCGGATTTCGGCCAAGCCACCTGGCAGGTTTGGTCACGGGAGAAGCGCTGCTCATTGCAGGGATAGGCTCGGCTCTGGGCATCGCCATCACCATCCCCGCCTCGCACTTCTATGGTGTGCTCGTCGCCGCCAAACTGGGGAACTTTTTCCAACATCTGACCCTATATCCGAGCACCTTGCTGTTGAGCGCTTCCATCACGCTGTGCATCGCCGTCTGCGCAGCGGTATTTCCCATCCTTGCACTCATGCGCGACAAGATCGCGGAGGACTTGCATAACGCCGGATAGGATCCTGACCCATGAAACTTCTCTTGGCCTATAGTCTTCGAAACGTCTGGGTGCGGAGCAGCACGGCAGGGCTGACCATCGGGGGGCTGGCACTGGTCAGCCTGATCCTGCTGGCGGTCCTCATGCTTGGAAATGGATTGAACCGGGCATTGATCGAAAGCGGTTCACCGGATAACGTGCTGCTGCTGCGGAAAGGCGCAACCACGGAGATCGCGAGCGGGATCTACCGCGATCAAGCGCATATCGTGCGCACGCTCGCTGACATCGCGCACACGTCTGGCGGCGAACCCCTGGCTATTCCCGAATTGGTCGTCTTGATCAGCCTTGCAAAAAGTGGGGCCGAGACTCCTGCAAATGTGGTGGTCCGAGGTACACGGCCGGACGCATTCAGGCTGCGGCCACAGGTTCGTCTGAGACAGGGTCGCACCTGGCAACCCGGCACGACTGAAATCGTCATCGGCACTCAAATCGCCACACGATTTCTCCGTGACGGTATCGGCACTCATCTGCGTATCGGGAAACGGGACTGGCTCGTCGTCGGCATCACGGAGTCACAGGGAACAGCCTTCGAGTCCGAGATTTGGGGCGACGTTGACCAACTCATGTCCGCGTATGGACGGGACTCCTATTCGTCGCTCACCCTGCGCCTCTCCAGCTCATCGGCGTTTCAATCTATAGATGACGCCATCGCGGCGGATACCAGGCTCCTGCTGCAGGTGAAACGGGAACGCGATTACTACCGCGAAAAATCGATGACGATGGCCACCTTCATTCGCCTCCTGGGCTTCACCTTCACCTTCATCTTTGCCGTGGGCGCTGTCCTGGGAGGCACCATGACCATGTACGGAGCCGTCGCTTCGCGCACAAGGGAAATCGGGATGCTGAGGGCGCTGGGATTCCGGCCACGCCAAATTCTCTCGGCATTATTGTTCGAGTCCCTGATGCTCGGAGCCTTAGCCGGTCTGCTGGCTATCGGAGGTGGCATGGCATTACAGTTTGTCACCCTCTCGACAATGAACTTCAGCACCTTTTCAGAACTCGCCTTTCGCCTGACACTGACTCCCACATCCGCGCTGGCCACAATGGGGTTTGCACTGGGCATCAGCATGGTCGGCGGAATTCCTCCGGCGATTCGGGCTGCCCGCTTGTCAGTAGCCGCGGCATTGCGCGCTCCTGGCCGATAGAGACTCTTCGGGACAGGTCTCCTACGATTAGAGCCATCTTTCTCCCGTCAGGAAAGTAAACATGTTTATCAGGAGATCGAACATGTTCACGAGCGCGCTGTTTGCGGTATATGATTTTGAGAATAATTATCATCCATGGAGCATATGTTGGCCTTACCCTCCAGCCACGATCTTTCAGTCCCGCTCGGCTATTCGATCGATCAGCCTCGCCGGCTCACATCGGCCTGGGGAGTATCCCTCTGCGTGCATGCCATTATTGTCGCCACGGCAGCTGGGGTTCTCCGCGACCTTCCGGAACTCCCGCCGCCGGCGTACCGCATGGAGCTCCTCCTCCAAAGCTCTGCGGATATCGCTGACGCGCCTTCTGCTGGCCAACGCACCGCCGCCGCGGCACCAACCGCATCGGCAGCGGCACGCCCGCATCACGAACCCGCCGCCTCACAATCACGAGCGGTCAAGCCACCTACCGACAGCCCCCCCGCGACCATACATCAACCACTGATCGAATCCACCCCCGTCACTCGAATCGAACAGGACATCGTGTCATCCACCGCAGTTCACGCATCCACTCCTGTCATCACCTCTCGACCCATTGAGCAGCGTATTGAAAACAGTCCCGTGGTCAACGAAGCCCCTGTTCCTACTACTCAGCATTCTCCTCACGTGATTGAACGGTCGATTGAACCCACGCTCACTCGCGTAACGCAATCCATTACAACCCATCAAGAACCTCCCGCCGCGCAGGGAGAGAGCCAGGCGCAGGCATCGACTGAATCGACTAGCAGCGCTTCCTCCCATTTTGAACATCCGCCATCTTCGTCTCAGGGCAATCGCGCAGCAACGGCAGAGGCGAATTCATCTTCTGCAGATACCACAATACGCGGCACGGAATCCGGGAACTCCTCAGCTGCCGCACAGACAGGCGAAGCAGGCCCCCCTGATGCCCTGCATGCGATCGTAGCTATCGGACATCCACCCATCACCAGAGCCATTCCCGCTCGATCAGACTTTGGCTGGCTGAAGGATCTGCTCAAGCGAAAGATCAAAAGCCTGCAAGCCTATCCGCGCCTCGCGGCCATGCAGGGATGGGAAGGAAAAGTGGTGGTGCATGCCACGATAGGAGACGACGGCCGGTTACTCAGTGCAGTCGTGGCTGAAAGCTCTGGCTTTGCCTCCCTGGATCAAGACGCGCTGAACCTCATGCATCGCGCCACTCCCATCCATCTCCAACATGAGCTCGGTCAATCTCATATCGAAGTCTATATCCCTGTTCTCTACCACCTGGAACACTGAAGAAAGGACACACTCTATGTTCCTACACAAACTGTCCGTCATCGCCGCACTCGTGATGCTCTGCGCGAGCGGAACGCCGGCGAATGCCGCAACGCCCTCGCAAGTCGGCTTTCTTGTCGTCGCTCCAGATCGCGGATTTCTCGGCAATCAAGAAGTCCGAACCCTCGTCGAGGAGTTTAAGAAATCGTATCCGGCTGCGCTTGGATTGGTCGGCCGTGACTATACAGGCGTTGACGGTGAATACGCGGTGTATCTCTCACGAGCCGCGCAGGAGTTGAAGCAAGCCGGAGCCACCGAAATCGTCACCATTCCGCTTTTTTTATCCGAAGCTGACCCTATACTTATGCGAATCAAGCCGCTTGTGCCCGCCTACACCGGAGGACTGCCCGTCCGATGGGCGCCGACCATGGCTCATGACTATCTCATCGGCCAGATCGTGCTTGATCGGGTCGAGGCCCTGAGCGAGCAGGCCGAGTCGGAACGACTCATTCTCGTCGGCGCCGGCGCCATGGATGAAGCCAGTGCGATAGCCTTGAAAGCCGATGTAGACAAGTTGCTCGGGTACGTCAAACGCTACAAAGACTTTCGCGATGCGGAAACCGTCATTTACTACGACCGCGCCGCAGACAATGCCGAGCAGAACAATAGAGAGATCAAATCCCGCCTCCTTGCTCACATCGCCAAACAAGGCCGTACCCTACTTGTGCCGGTATCCATCGGCCCCAAATTTGATACGGCCATGTCTCTGACCAGCTGGCTGGGCGGCCAATTCAAGCAGACACAGGTCGTGTATAAGCCGAACGAATTGCTTCCGCATCCGAATGCCCTGCTGTGGTTGAAGAAAACGGCGAATCGGGAAACACCGCTCTCGGCCGCTTCACTGGGGGTCGTCATCATGCCACACGGATCGACTCAACCCTGGAACGACGCCGTGGAATCGGCCATCCAACCGCTCAGGTCTCAATACCCTATCGAAATAGCCTATGGAATGGGTGACCCGCACATCATTCAGGACGCCGTCTCTCGCCTCGAACAGCGGGGAGTCAGACGGATTGTCTTCGTACGGATGTACGCCTTGAATCATCATATGAAATCGCTCACGGACTACATTCTCGGCCTTGCTGAGTATGCACCTGAATCCGACCACAGGGGCAGACACGATCATGCGGCCGAGGCCCCTCCTCAAGTCAGAACGGCCGCTCTTTTCTCCACGTTCGGCGGGTATGAGCAAAACCCTGCTATTGCGCAGGTTCTCCACAAACGCATCGCCGAAATGAGCACGGACCCCGCCAATGAAACCGTCTTGCTTATCGCACATGGAGAAGGCACCGACGAGGGCAACGACCAATGGCTGGCCGTCATGAACCAGAACATCGAGCGGCTTCGGCAAGATCCCCACTGCGCCAAACTCAAGGACGTGAGAGCACTGACAGTCCGGGAGGACTGGCCCAAAGAGCGTGAACAAACCGTCGCCACAGCACGCGCCGCGATCGAAACCGCGGGAAAGAACGGGCGGGTCCTCGTCATCGCCAACCGCCTCTACGGATCCGGTCCCTACAAAGCCATGCTGAAAGGATTGACCTACGAGATGAACGAGAAAGGATTGGTCGATCCCGTCTTGACTCGCTGGCTGGAGGACGGTGTCCGGCGACTCACCGCCGAACTGATCCCACATGACACTGAACAACGACGCATTGCACAACCCTAGGACGATCGACGCCTCAGCAAGAGAAGCGGGTTGACGCCATGACCGCTCCGCCTGCCGACGGCCGCCGATTTCGCACTCACACTGCCATCTTCTTAATGCAAAGGACGCATCGGATGAATATGAACAGAGCCGGTTTTCTGATCTCTACACGGACCGTGCTCGCCATACTGGCGATCACAGTCCCGTACACGATGACGCCGTTCGATACGCAGGCGGCCGAGGAGACTCCTTCGTCAGTTCCCGATACTTCTCCGAAGGCTGCTGATCCGGCCCTCCCACCTGTTGCTTCTCCTCAGAGCGGACTCCACGTCGATGACATCGTCATTACCGGAACCTGGACTCCGCATGCGCAGAAAGACTCGCCCGTCGAGATCGAGCGCATTACGTCAAAAATGATCGAGCAGGCCGGCGCAACCAATCTTCGGCAGGTGCTGCAAGACGTCCCGGCCATAGAATTTCGCCGGACAGGAGGACGTTTTCAACAGTTTCAGATCCAGGGGCTCGAAAGTATCCATACGCTGTTTCTCGTCAACGGACAGGAATTGATCGGGTCGACCGAAGGGGGACAGTTTACCGAAGATCTGCTGGCGTCTCCCGATATCGAATCGATCGAGGTCGTCAAGGGAGCCGCCGCCGTGCAGTACGGAAGCGACGCCATCGGAGGGGTGATTAACATCCGCACCAAGCGAGGCACGAAACCTCTGGGCGGAACCATTACCGGCCAGTACGGTCGTTACAACACCGTCACTACGTTTGCCGCACCGGAATTCCGAAGCGCCGACGGCAAGTTCGGCGGATTCATCTCGGCGGGTGTCTCGAAGGCCGATGGCGTCGACTATATTCCTGACACACCGGTCACGAACGGAGAACCACGCTACTCGACAAAGAATATCAGCGCCAATTTTGATTATGCCTTCTCGAACTCCACAAAGTTCTCCCTGTACAACAAGTACACCGACCAGGATCGCGTCAGCCTTGGAGGAGCGACGGCGGCATCCACCAGAAGCCAGACAACTAGCAATAATGAGCGCAACCAGACCGTCGCCCGCATGGATTGGAATCCCGATGCGGTCTCGACCTTTAGCCTGTGGGGTCACTACCAAAGCTTCCAAAATGAGTCGCGTACGAATACGCTGGGAACCGGCGCGCAAACCCGGGTATCGAAATACACCCAGACACTCTGGGAACCTCAATTTCAATACACCCGACAACTCGATCAACACAACCTGCTGACATTGGGCGGCGAACACGATATCCGGTCGATCGAAGGGCTGAACTTTTCGTCGCCCTCCGCGGTCAAGCGCCTGACTGAATCGGCTGGCTGGCTCCAGGATGAAATTTCCGTCTTGCCATGGATGGATCTCGTCCTCGGCAGCCGCTACACCACCAACAGTGAAGCAGGAGGAGCCTGGAGCCCGCAAGCAACGCTGCTCCTCAAACCTGGAAACTTCCGGGGTCGCTTCTCCTACACCAAGGGATTCCGATCCCCTGGTTTATCCGAACTCGGCGCCTCCTTCGTCGAAGGCGGGTTCTTCGGGATTGTCGGCAATCCCAATCTCGCACCTGAAAAATCGACGAGCTATACCGCCAATGTCGAATACTACTTTGAACGCGCCAAGATCGGCGCCTCGGTCTTCAGACATGACGTGAACAATCTGATCCAATTCGTCAACGGCACCTGTTCGGCAACAGAAGCGGCCAGTCTGGGCGTCGCACAAAATTTCTGCCAAAAGCCGTTCAACACCGCGGTCACGCGGAGCCAAGGGTTCGAACTCGAGGCGGGGATCAGGCCGCTCACGTGGCTCTACCTTGAAACCGGATACATGTACGTCGATGCGCGCGACCAAACCACGGACCAATATCTTTTCGGCCGGTCGCGCCATACTTGGAAAACCCGCGCCAACATCGAGTATGACGGATGGACCTTCACGACCAGGCTGCGCTACTTCTCATCCTTCGGATTCACGGACGCCAATGGAAACGGACGCATCGACCGCGACCAAAATGAGCTCGCTCCATCGAATGTTCAACTCGACCTGCGACTGGCCAAAACGTTGGCTAATGGGATGGAGTTATATGTCGGCGCCGACAATATCACGGAGTCGCGGGTACAAGTCGGAGGCGTCGCGCCTCCGGAAGGCCAGCATCTCTACTACGTCGGGATGCGCATGACGCTGTAAGACAGAAACATCGAATTGGTCTCTCGGTTAGAAGTTTCCCTCATGACGGAGGCACACATGAAATTCAAGATACTTACCAAGACGCTTACAATGTTTCTCGCGCTCGCAGCCCTGTGCGTGTCGGCGGCCCCCGGAAGGGCCGTCGAGCCGCACGCCGGCGCTAAAATCGGAGTATTACTCGTCAATCACGGGTCCCGGTCCGTCACGTGGCGCCAGTCCCTTTTAAACCTTGAAACACAAGTCACCGCGCCGATCCTGGCTCATGCGACCGTCAAAGGTCTCAAAACAGCCTTCATGGAATACACCGAGCCCTCGATTGCCACCCGCATGAAAGAGTTCGACCAAGAGGGCTTTACCGACGTCATCATTGTGCCGGTCTTCCTGACCGTCAGCCCCCATACCTTTGACGACATTCCGACCATTGTGGGGCTGAAGGAAGATCCGCATTCCATGCAGCAGCTCAAGATCGAAAATATCCAGCGCTACACTTCGAAGGCCACACCCCATATCACCCCGCCGCTCGACTTTACGGACATCCTTCAGAAAAATCTCCTCAGACGAGTGACGGCCCTCTCCCACAATCCGGCTGATGAGGGCCTCGTACTTATTGGATACGGCGATGAGACATACGATAAGGAGTGGGTCGATCTGTTCGACAAAGCGGCGGGGTACGTTCGGCAGCACACTGGAATAGCAGGGTACTCATACGGCTGGTGCGGTCACATCGCGAACTATAAGCCTGAGGAAACGACCGCGGCAATCAATACGGTGCTCAAACATGCGCGTACGGCCCTCGTTATCCCTGTACTCGTCGCTCACGATGAACAGTTTCAGATCAAAATCATCGGCGATGGGATTGCCAAAGTGCCCGACAACAAGAATCGTGTTCTTTATAAACCGGATTCGATCCTGCCCGATCCGAATATCGAGCGCTGGGTTGTCTCCGTGACGGATGAATATGTGCGCAAGATTCAACCGCAGGTATCCCGAGCGAACTGATGCTGAGACGGGCAAGACATATTATTTGCTGGCCTGAACGGGATACGCTCTCTCGGCTCAATGTGGCTTTGCACAGAGACATCGGATACGTCTGCGCATCGCTGATCCTCGCCTATTGCCTGTCGGGCATCGCCCTCAACCACATCGGCGATTGGAATCCCGACTTTGTCATTTCGAAACAAGCGATCTCGCTGCCTCACCCCTTTACAAAGGAAGAAATCACAAAAGAACGAATTGCGGAGTTCGGACAACTGGTCGAGGAAGAGAACTACAAAGTCTACGACTTCCCTACCTCCGACCAAGTCAAGATCTACTACGATAACGCGTCACTCCACCTCCACTTTTCGACGGGACATGGCACCTATGAAAAGGTATCGAGACGGCCCGTCTTATACCAAGTCAACGTCTTGCACCTTAACCGCCTCAAGGGATGGAAATGGGCCGCCGACGTATTCGCCCTCATCCTCATGATTCTCAGCCTAACCGGACTCTTTGTGTTACGCGGGAAATACGGGATGGCTCGAAGAGGAAAGTGGCTAGTCGTCGCAGGAATGTTACCGCCATTACTCGCCCTGCTACTCTTCGAACTCAAATAATCAACCGTGCACCCGACCGACACAATTCGGCGGGCATTCAAGAAAGGAAGCTGACATGACCTGTAGCAAATGTAATGGCCTGTTGATCTCGGAGCAAATCCTGGACTTTTATGCCCCTATAGACCGCTGGAAATGTATCAATTGCGGAGCCTCGCCCTCGATCAACTCGCCTTCTTCTGCCTCCAACAGAGGCCAGCGAACGGCGTCCACGGCCACGCACACCTCTCGGTGCCACAACTGACACGAGCCGAAGACTGGCCACCATTGTTGCAGCATAACCGCATGCAACGCTGAATGAATCGCTACGCCCAGGGAGGGTTCCATGTACGTTATGACTCGTACGGCTAAACACACGCTATATCCGCTCGTCGGCCTCTTCACAATTATCTTGATCGGCGTCTCAACTCCCGCGTTCAGTCAGAGTAAAGCCGAGAAGACATTTACTGTTATCACGACAGATCACCAGGGCATCGAGACGGAAATAAAAAACGTACAATTCTATTGGGAAGAAAAAGTTAGCGAGACCGCCTTCGTCCCGCATGAGCTAAAACATGTACCGGTCAAACGCGGCAACGCCACCGTCAATGTGAAGTTCGACGGGATTAGGACCATTGAGGTCAAGTCGCCAGTTGAAAAGGGCCTGCCGCTTGTCGTGATCTCGCTGACCAACGGAAACAGCGGGGAATTTTCTCTCGCTCTTCCAGGAAGCTTCAAAGGCCAGTCAGACTTCGGAGAAACAGATCTCCCTGCCTCAGCTATTCGAAAAATTGTTTTCAAATAGGCGCGCTGTAGCCGAATGAACAATGGCGCCTACCCTCTCCGGGGGCGAAGCCCCTGAGTCCCCCTGGAGCCCCACCTCATTTCCTCAGGAGGTCTGACAGGGAGATAGGCGAATACATACAGTGAGTACAACTCTCGTAGATCCCAAAGTGACTCGAAACACTCGAATCTCATTCTCCGGCAAGACGGCCGTCGCATCTTCAACGGTAGTTGCGGTCAACATTCAACAACTTGCCATTTTTTGCTTTACCAGACGGTCTCCAAATCCTTCTGCCTCCGCTGAGAGATCTCATAAAGGAAAACCAGTCAAATTTGGGAATGTTGATTGCACTCCGTTTAGCAGCCAGTCGTCATTGATGGGTGAAACAAAAAAAGGAGACGAGCATGTCGCCAGAGAATAGATCCCTGATTCCGCGCATTATCTTGAAGGCGCTCTGCTGTTCCGCAGTGCTGGTGATGCTACCCGTCGTGGCCTCCGCGCAGGAACGCACCAGCACCCGTGAGAATACTTTTACGCGGATGTTTCCGGGCTTGAACCCCTTCGCACCGGCAACCGACGAGATGCGCGAGCAAGCCAAGCGGCTCGGAGCCCAGGGCGGGCCGATCGATGCCATGGACCTCTTCGCTGATCCGATCCAATCCATCCTCAATCCTGCCGTCCACAGCCCTAACAATCCAGACAACCTCACCATGACGGCGGGGATGACATTTCTAGGCCAGTTTATCGATCACGATCTTACGCGCGACCCCCGATCCCCTCTGATGGAACCGGCCGATCCCCGGCGAACGACGAACTTCCGCACGGCGGCCTTCGATCTGGACAGCGTCTATGGAAACGGACCAGAGGGGTCTCCGGAGCTGTACGACCGGAGCTCGGGCGACATCAAGTTCCGTGTGGAGGTTATTCCTGGATCGGAAGCCGTCTCACGGAAAGGCGCGGTACGATACGATCTGCCTCGTGACGCGAACAATACGGCCCTGCTCGGGGACGGTCGGAACGATGAAAACGTGGTGATCAGTCAACTCCATCTGGCGATGCTCCGCTTCCACAATGCGGTGGTCGACCGTTTGCGAGCCACTCCCACACTGGCCAACACATCCCCTGAGCAGCTCTTCCAGATGGCGCAGCGCCAGGTGCGCTGGCATTACCAATGGATCGTCCTGAATGAATTCCTGCCGCTGACCATCGGACAGGAGCTCGTAAGGGATATCCTCCGAAATGGCACCAGGTTCTATACGATTGACGACCCTTTCTCCTCGGACCGGTTCCGCGATCGGGAGAGGAATCGTGCGGCCTTGATCCCCATCGAGTGGGCTGTGGCGGCCTACCGCTTCGGCCACTCACAGGTGCGGCCGAGCTATCGTTTGAATTTCGGCCCGGACGGCGGCTCACCGTTCTTTGCCTTCGCCTTCGACGACAGCTTCGACCCGAACGAACCCGATCCCGCCGATCTCCGTGGCGGCAAGCGAGCGCCCCGGCGGTTCGTCGATTGGCAGACCTTCTTTAATTTCGGCGACGGCAATGTCCGGCCGAACAAGAAGATCGACACGAAACTGTCCAGTGTGTTGATGCATCTGCTGGGATCCCGCGGTCCGGCTCCCGGCATGCCGTCGGACGGGGTGCAGTCGCTGGCCTCGCGCAATCTGATGCGGCATGTCAATTTCGGGCTGCCTTCCGGACAGGCCATCGCCAGGGTCATGAGCGTGCGCGCCCTGACGCCGGCACAACTGACAGAACTTCAGCCCTACAGCATGGACCGCAGTACACCGCTCTGGTATTACATCTTAAAGGAAGCAGAACTATTGGAAAACGGTGAGCGCCTTGGACCGGTTGGCGGCCGGATCGTCGGGGAAGTCTTCATCGGCCTCTTGCGGGCCGACCGCTCGTCCTACCTGGCAAGCGAACGGCATTGGCGTCCGACACTCCCGTCGGCAACACTCGGCGAGTTCCGTATGACGGATCTGCTAACCTTTGCCGGAGTGGTGCCTCCCTTAAATTAGACGAGACAGTACTCGGTCTATCGCATGAAGAAGGGGGCGGGTGGTGTGACACCACCCGCCCCCTTTCCTAACTACGGGCCAACCTCAATGACACATCGACTGCCCTCCGGCAGACAAGAACGACCCGACAAAGGACTGCTTACTGCTTGATCTGCTCAGCCAGATAGCCCGTCAGACCGACCTGGGCAATCGTAGCGAGTTGCCGCTCAAAATAATCGACATGCTCCTCTGAATCCACCACCATCTCTTCCAGCTTGTGCCGCGTGGTAAAGTCCCCGACCTTAGCGGCATGGACGATCGCCTTCCGCAGCATCTCCACATCTTCCTGTTCGAACGCCAGATTGGTCTCAAATAAATCTTTTACCGACCGGCCGCCCTTCACCGTCTCCAATGTCCCGACATCCGGCTGCCCGCCCAGATACAACATGTGGCGAACCAGCTGCCCGGAATGGGTGACCTCTTCCGTATACAGATGCTGAAATTTCTCGGCCAGCCGCTCATAGCCCCAGTGACGACAGAGCTCCGCATGCAGCAGATATTGATGCACCGCGGTCAATTCGGCGGTGAGGATTGTCCCAAGTTGATCGAGAATCCCGTCTTTGGCTTTCATCGGCGCGCGTCCTTTCCTGACCCGTACGACCCGTCTCTAGGCTAGCTGTCTTTCTTGATCTGCTCTGCCAGATAGTTCTCAAGTCCGACCTGTTTGATCGTTTCCATCTGCGTCTCAATCCAGTCGATGTGCGCATCCACATCCTTGGCCATCTCTTCCAACATATGGCGGGTCGTAAAATCGCTCACTTTCACGCAATGCACGACTCCCTCATTCAGCAACGCCAGCATTTCCTGTTCGGCCTTCAGATCCAGCTTGAGCTGTTCCGGCACCGTCTCACCGACATGCACGGTATTCATGCGCTGCACATTCGGCACACCTTCGAGATACAGGATGTGCCCGATGAGCTCGTCGGCATCCTTCATCTCATCGATGCTGCGCTCGCGCACCTTATGCTGCAGACGTTCAAAGCCCCAGTTCTCGCACATCTTGGCATGCACAAAATACTGATTGATGGCTGTCAGATCAGCAGTCAGCACCTTATTCAGAATATTGATGACACCCTCTTTTGCTTTCATAGGTTGCTCCCCCTTTCAGATTGTGGGTGGGCCCTCAGATCAGGGGCTCAGCGTTATCAGATGAAGCTACACGAAGGCTTCATTATCGTCCGCTGCCAGGCGTCCGTCAACCAAGGAGAATCTGACTGAGTGAGGAAGAGAATCGAACGCGAGGAGTCTCGCATCTCAATTTCGAAGGGAGAAAAGTCGGCCCACGACCCGCGCGGAGACTAGCAGTCTACTGAACGCCGCTTGCAGCTATCCGGCTTCACGATAGCCACATTCCTCGTTGCGGCACTGCACACTGCGCCCCGCCTGCTTGCTGACTTTTTCGATCAGGAATGGGGCCTGGCACGTCGGACAAGTCTTATTGATCGGGCGATCCCACAGCGCATACTCGCACTTGGGATAGTTGCTGCAGGCAAAGAATGATCGCCCCTTCTTGGTGCGTTTCTGCACAAGATCGCCACCGCATTCCGGCTGCGGACATTTCACCCCAAGCGCGAGAGGCTTGGTAGTTTTACATTCGGGATAGGCTGAACAAGCGATGAACTTGCCGAACCGCCCGGTCTTCACGACCATACCACTCCCGCACTTGTCGCACTTCTGATCGGTCGTCAGTTCGATCTTCGGTACGATCTTGATCGTGCCATCTTCGAGCTTCTGAA
The DNA here is from genome assembly GCA_002869855.2 of Nitrospira sp. CG24D. Lineage (GTDB taxonomy): Bacteria > Nitrospirota > Nitrospiria > Nitrospirales > Nitrospiraceae > Nitrospira_D. Next base: position 9,808 of record NEWQ02000008.1, on the reverse strand, counting down.
AATTCTGCGTGTTCTTGCAGGGCGGATCAGCCTTATAGGCCGGACAAGCCAGGAACTTGCCGTTTCGCCCCCACTTAATCTCCATCATCTTTCCGCATTTTTCACAGGGCACATCCGTAGGCGGCTCCACGATATCCTTCGGCCCGGGAATCGTCTTTGCCCGCTCAAGTTCCTTGGTGAATGGGGTGTAAAAATCCCGCACCGCCGTCACCCAGGGCTTCGTTCCCCCTTCCACTTCGTCAAGCTGCTCCTCAAGCTGTGAGGTGAAGTCCACATTGATCAGCTCGGGAAACCCCTTCATCAAGTAATCGTGAACGGTCTTGCCGGTTTCCGTCGGCACCAATCGGCCCTCGGTTTTTTCCACGTACTTGCGGTCTTGAATCGTGGAAATGATGGCCGCATAGGTCGAGGGGCGGCCGATTCCTTTCTCTTCCAGTTCCTTGATCAACAGGGCTTCATTGTAACGGGGAGGCGGCTGAGTGAAGTGCTGCTTTGACGTCAGTCCGATCGCCGATTCCCCCTCCTGCTGAACCAACCTCAGTTGTTCCCCTTCGGACAGTGCCGGAAGTTGACGATCACTATCGTCGTCCGTTTCCTGATCGGCTTTCGGCTTTTCAGTCGGGAGCTCTTTATCGACGCCCTCCATATAGACGATGGTGTGGCCAGGGAACTTGACGACCGTTCCAGTGGAACGGAAACCATACTTCACCGGCGTCCCCACCGGGGTCGAATCGATCCGGGTCACATCAAGAATAGCCGGCACCATTTGCGACGCGATGAATCGATTCCAGATCAACTTATAGAGATTGTATTGATCTTGGTCGAGATACTGGCGAATCGATTCAGGATCGCGAGCCGCCGAGGTGGGCCTGACGGCTTCGTGGGCTTCCTGAGCGGCCTTCTGAGTCTTATAGATGTTAGGGGTCGCCGGAAGATATTCCGCCCCGAATCTCGCCTGGATGACTTCCCGCGCTTCGGTCATCGCTTCATTGGAAATACGCGGCGAGTCGGTTCTCATATACGTAATGAGACCGGTGGCCCCTTCCACCCCGATCTCCATCCCCTCATACAGCTGCTGCGCGAGAGTCATGGTTTTCTTGGGCGAGAAATGCAACTTCCGGGAGGCTTCCTGCTGGAGACGGCTGGTGATGAACGGCGCAACCGGGTTCCGCTTTTTCTCCCGGCGCTCGATGGATTCGACAACAAAGGCTTTCCCTTGAATGTGTTCGACGACCCGAGCCGCTTGCTCGCCGTTCTCGATCGAAGCGGCTTCCCCATTGATACTATGGAGCTTGGCTTCGAATGATGGCGGATTGGCGCCGGATAACAACGCGATGATCGACCAGTACTCTTCGGTCCTGAAGGCCTCCCGTTCCGCTTCGCGTTCGCAAATCAACCGCATGGCGACCGACTGCACGCGCCCCATACTGAGCCCGCGCCGAACCTTGGTCCACAAGAGCTGACTGCCTTGATACCCGACGATGCGATCCAGGATACGGCGGGCCTGCTGCGCGTTGACCAGATTCATGTCGATTTCACCGGGCGACTCCAGTGCCCGCTTGACCGCCGTCTTGGTGATCTCGTTGAACAAGACCCGAAAGATTTTTCCGCCTTGTTTCTTTTTAGACTTGCCGAGCAACTCTTGCTCCAAATGCCAGGCAATCGCCTCCCCTTCACGATCAGGGTCGGGCGCCAGGAAAATTTTGTCGGCTTCTTCGGCTTTCTTTTTGATATCGGCAAGAACTTTTGCCTTGCCCTTGATGGTGACGTACTGCGGCTCAAAATCATGTTCGAGATCGACGCCCAACTTACTCGTCGGAAGATCTTTGATATGGCCGACCGAGGCCATCACGGTATACCCGCGGCCCAGATATTTCGTAATCGTCCTCGCCTTGGTCGGCGACTCGACGATGATCAACGTTTTTGCCATGAGATCTCCATCTTCAGATCACACTACTTCCCATCACGTACCAAACTTTTCGACATCCTGCAACTGGAATACACTCGGCCACAAGTTAGCGGCGCAGATATTGCGGACCGGGTAGCTGTCGCACATAGCCGCGGAGCTCCAGCGCCAGCATCGTCGCGGTGACCTGCGCGGCACTGAGTCCAGTCCGTTCAATCACGACATCAACCGATTGCGCCTCATGAGAAAGCACCTCATAGATATGCTGTTCGTCCGGTTTCAATTCTCCAAGCGCCGACGAAGCAGTCTCCCCGATCAGCATATGGACACGAAGTGCAGGCTCAACTTGCGGCAGCAACTCCTCTATCATATCCGCCGCGCACTCGATCAATCTGGCGCCCTCCTTGATCAGTCCATTCGACCCGCGGCACCGTGCTTCTTTGACAGATCCCGGAAGGGCAAACACATCGCGCCCTTGCTCCAACGCTAACTTAGCGGTAATGAGCGATCCGCTGTTCATCGCCGCCTCCGCCACGAGCACCCCGACCGATAGACCGCTGATAATTCGATTCCGTCTCGGGAAATGATGACTCTGCGGCGGCGAGCCTACTGGGAGTTCCGCCAATACCGCCCCCTGAGTCTCAATCTGTCTGCGCAATTGATCATGTTCCGGTGGATACGTTTGATCCACCCCGCAACCGAGCACAGCAAGAGTACGGCCCTGTCCGGCCAGCGCGCCGCGATGGGCCGCGGCATCGATCCCCCGCGCCATCCCGCTGACAATTGTCCAGCCGCCTCGGGCTAACTCCCGGGCAATCTCTTCCGTAATGGCCTTCCCAGCGGTGGTGGCAGATCGTCCCCCGACGATCGCCAGGGCCATCCCATCTTGTTCATGAAGCGCACCCGTGTAATACAATAATGGCGGCGGATCAGGAATGGCTTTCAGCCGCTTTGGATACAAGGGATCGGTCAGCGTGATGACCTGAATATCGAGCCGTTCAACCAGCTTCACCTGGCGGTCGACAAGATGACGGAGTTTGAGAGCAGGCCCTTGCCTGATCGCCTCAGCGAGCTCGGCACTGCACCCGACGCGCTTCAGATCCTCTACGCGGGAGAGCAACACACCTGCCGGAGTCCCGAACGCTTGCACTAATTTGAGAACGGTGCGATCACCGACTCCGTCGATCGACTGGAGAAGAAGCCAGGATGTGAGCTGAGTGGAATCCATGCGACGGGCCTGCGCGGGAGAGCCACCTGAAACTGAATGCACGGGCGTGGAAAGAACACACGCGCCCCGACACCACAATCGGACTAGAACCGCACGTTGCTCAGACCGCTACCCCAGCTACAAGGCGACAAGGTCATACTGCTCAAGATGCAACTGACTGTCCGGCGTGATGATGATCTTCGCCGAACATTCACGCTCCAGCATCTCTAGGCCTTGACGCTCTTCGTCCTGGAGTAACCCCGCAACACTGGGATGGGCCCCGATGACGATCCGCTGACTTTCCCCCGATTCGCCGATCTTCCGGATCTCCCGAAAAATCTCGTAAGCCACCGTCGTCGGAGACTTGGTATAGCCGCGGCCTTCGCAATAGTGACAAGGCTCGGACAATGACCGTAGCAGATCTTCTCGGACACGTTCCCGGGAAATTTCAATCAGTCCCAGGTCAGAAATCCTCGATATTCTGGTTCGCGCTTTGTCCGACGCCATGGCGTCCACCAACGCGTGGTAGACCTTGTCCCGATTCTTCTCTCGCTCCATGTCGATAAAGTCGACGATGATAATGCCGCCGATCCCGCGCAGCTTCATCTGATAGGCCACTTCTTTGGCCGCTTCAAGATTATTGCGGAGAATCGTCTCTTCCTGATCCCGCTTGCCGACAAATCGCCCCGTATTGACGTCGATGACCGTCATGGCCTCGGTGTGATCGATCACCAAGTGGCCTCCGGATTTCAGCCAGACCCTCCGGCTCGTCGCGCGAGTAATCTCTTGCTCGATGCCCAGATGATCGAAGAGGCTTTCATCCTTGTCATAGAAATGAATGCGGGATGTCTGCTCCGGAGAAAACCGCTGCACGAAGTCTCGAACGGCATCATACTCCTGACGCGAATCGATCCACAGGCGGTCTACTTTTCTCCCGAACAGATCGCGCACCACGCGAAAACTGAGGCTCAAATCCGTATGCAGCAAGGCCGGCGCACCCAGCTTTTCCCGATTGGTCAGGATGTCCTGCCACAGCACATGCAAGAAATCCACATCGGACTTCAGTTCATCTTCCTTCACGCCTTCGCTCACCGTCCGCACGATGTAGCCGCACCCTTGGCGACGAACCCGGCGCATAATGTCTTTCAATCGGGCACGTTCCTCATCCTTCGCGATCCGGCGAGAGACTCCGATGTGCTCGACATTCGGCATAAAGACCAGGTAGCGGCCGGGGAGCGACACGTAGGTCGTCACCCGTGGCCCCTTCGTCCCGATCGGTCCTTTGGAGATCTGGACCATCAATTCCTGCCCTTCGGTCAGCAGCTGCTCGATGGGCTTGGCACTCTGGCGTTTCGGCCTGAGCATGTCCGCATCTTTATCATCATCGTCGTCGGTCGCATCAACCAGCGTGTCACCCGGCTCGGCCTCTTCCGAGAGATCAGACACGTGCATAAACGCGGCTTTTTCCAAGCCGATATCGACGAACGCCGCTTGCATGCCCGGCAGCACCTTCGCGACCTTGCCCTTGTACACGTTCCCGACAAAATCCTTATGTTTGGCCCGATCACCGAATAAATCAGTGACCACACCGCCATCCAATACCGCCACACGGGTTTCTTCCCGTGCGACCGAAATCGCAATCTCAATTCCCATAACTACTCCTTTAATCTGCGAGCCCTAGAACGACGCGATGGGCGACAGACGCAGGCACGGTGCCCAGGTCCGCCACATCCACCATCCACGCCATGTTCCAGCGACTCAATCCCACGCCTCATCACACGCCACTTATTCACACCGCTCACACCCGTGTCCCTGCTCAATAAAACAAACTCAGCCGTCTCCGCTTGACGTTCAGCAGCAATCCCAACGACGCCATGGTCATCACCGTCGCGCTGCCTCCGTAGCTCATCAAGGGCAGCGGAATCCCGACGATCGGGAACATCCCCGCCGTCATCCCGATATTCACCACGACGCAAAAACACAACATGGCGACAATACCGGCGGCGAGTAACGCGCCCAATTGATCTTTCGCTTTCGATGCAATCTCCAGGGAGAGCCAGATCAGCGCGACAAACAGCACCAACAACAGCAACACTCCCAGGAATCCCCATTCTTCCGCATAGACGGCAAACACAAAGTCTGTATGGCCTTCCGGGAGGAACTTCAGCTGACTTTGCGTCCCCCCGTAGAGTCCTTTTCCCATCAGTTCCCCGGATCCGATCGCAATTCTGGACTGCAGGGCGTGATAACCCTTTCCTCCCGGATCGTAGTCTTGGTCAACGAAGGCCATAATGCGCTGTCGTTGATAATCATGCAAGGACCCCCAGACCCCTTCCCAGGCAAACGGGAACAACATGACCACCAGGAGGAGGATGACACCCAGCGCCTTCGACCGCACACCAACCATCAATAACATGGCCGCATAAACGGCCACAAAACTCAATCCACTGCCCAAATCAGGCTGTTTCAGGATCAACACCAGCCCGGGTAACATCAGCATCCCCGGCATAATGACCCGTTGCAACCACCCTACACGAGGCGTCTTTGAGTAGTAATGCGCCAGGACAAGGATCAGCACCAGCTTCGCAAATTCGGATGGCTGAAAACTGAACGGGCCCAGCGCGATCCAGCGTTGCGCCCCCTTGCTTGTTCGCCCCTCGAGCAGCACAAACGCCAGCATGAGCAGCACGACCCCGTAGAGCGGGTAGGCCATCCGTGCGATGCGATGATAGTCGGACACCAGCATGAAGACGAAGGCCGCGCTTCCCATCAAAATCCAGGCAATCTGCTTGATGTAATAGGGCGCGAGGCCCGCCTGCTGGCTATGAGTCACGCTGTGAATCGACAAGACGCCGATCCCAAGGATGGCCAGCACCAATGCAAGAAAACGATAGTCGAAACTATCGAGCCCGCGATTATCAATCAGACGATCAATCATAGAAATCCACGCACGACACCCAGGCCTTCGCCCTCGCTACGATTGCGGGACACCCGCCGGCTCCTGCGAGCGCAGCTTCATATAGGTCTCAATCACTTCCTTCGCCAACGGGGCTGCCGCTGAACCACCATGGCCCATATGTTCGGCAAGCACCGCAACGGCAATCTTAGGAGCCTCGACCGGCGCAAATGCCACAAACCAGGCATGGTCTCGAAACTTCTTGGGAATGTCTTTCTCCGCCCGTTTCTCTTTTCCCAGCGCGGTTGTTTGCGCCGTCCCGGTTTTTCCCCCGATTGTCACAATCGAGGATTTTGCACGGGTCGCCGTACCCTCAGTGACCACGGCCGCTAACGCTTCTTTAATAATTCGAAACGTCTCCGGTTTGGCATGCGCCTTTCCTCGCGCAACCGCCGGCATCTCCTGTAAATTTCCAGTGATGCGATCCATGATGGCCTGCACCAGACGCGGGCGGTAACTCACGCCATCGTTGGCCACGGTGCCGATCATGCTGGCCATTTGCAAAGGCGTCACCGTGACATACCCCTGCCCAATCGCGGCAGAGATCGTTTCACCCGGCAACCAGGCTTCTTTTTTCACTTTCAGTTTCCAGGCCGTTGAAGGGATAGACCCCACCCGCTCTGAAGGTAGTTCAATGCCGGTCTCATGGCCAAGGCCGAAGTCCTTGGCATACTCCGCCATCATGTCGATCCCCATCCGTTGCCCGATGGTGTAAAAATACACGTCACAGGACTGGATGAGCGCCTTGTGAAGATCGACATACCCGTGACCGGACGCTTTCCAATCGTGATAGATGCGTTTGCCGAATTGGTACCCGCCCGTGCAGAGCACGGAACTCGACGGCGACATGGTATTGGATTCCAGGGCCGCAATGGCCATCGGTACTTTGAAGGTAGAGCCCGGAGGATATTGACCCTGCGATGCACGGTTGTTAAGCGGGCGCCTCTCATCCTGGACGATTTCAACCCACTGTTTCGGCGTAAGCTCCCGGGACATAATATTTGGATCGAAGCCCGGCCGGCTCGCCATGGCCAGCACGTCACCGCTCGTAGGATCCAGTGCGACAATCGCGCCGGACTCTTCCCCCAGCAGATCCTCGGCGACCTTCTGCAGCCTGATATCAATCGTGAGATAGAGATCGTTGCCGGCGAGGGGCTTATCCACCTGCACCGTCCGCTTTTCATGCCCCAGTGCATCAACCTCGACGCTCTTTTGTCCGGCCTGGCCACGCACGTGACGATCAAACGACTTTTCCACTCCATACTGCCCGACAATGCTGCCTTGATGGAGATCCGCGAATTCCGGTTTTTCGAGTTGTTCAGGGGAAATTTCCCCGACATACCCGAGGAGATGGGCTGCGGCCATACCCCTGGGATAGTTCCGCTGCGACTCCACCTGAATCATGACACCCGGGAGATCAAGACGATGGGATTCGATCACCGTGGCATCGCGCAAGGTCAACCGGTCTTTTATTTTTTTCGGCAGCATCTTACTGCCTCGCACCGCCAGCTTTTTCCGGATCATGACCGGATCGAGTCCAAGCAAGTCCGCCAGATTCTGGACCAACCCCTCCCGATCCTTGACGTCTTCCAGCGTGACATAGAGACTAAAGCTCGGCACGTTGTTCGCGAGTAAGACCCCATGCCGATCGTAGATCAACCCTCTGGCCGGTTCCAACAACACCGATCTGGTTCGATTATTCTCCGAGAGATCGCGGTAGTACGGTCCTTCACGAATCTGCAGATGCCACAACCGTACCGCCAGGAGCCCGACGACCAGGAGCAGCCCCACACGCAGCAACATAAGCCGCCGCTGCAATTCTCCAAGTTCAGACTCATGGGTACTACTGGTCGCCACGTTAACTCCTAGAACTCTCGACCCTCTGCCAGCCGGTCAAGATTCAACCGGCTCCAGATCAGCCAATAACACAGTCCCCCCACGACCGCATCGAAACAGGCTTGCGGCATGAGGATCGTCCGAATCATCCACCAGATATCCTGCTGATCGTTCGGTTTGAGCGACCAGATGGTCATCAGACTCGAGAGGGTTGACGCGACAACCAGGCCACTGACCAATACCAACGGGGTGACCTGGGCTACCTGGCGGCCGACCAGCCCGGCAAGAAATCCCACGCTGCCCTTGGCCACCATGCTTGCCGCAAGGTCGGTGGCGGAAAACAAACTCATGGCCCATCCTACGAACAGCCCGACCACCAACCCCTCCAATTCACCTGACAGGAGACCGATAAGACAGACCGCCACAAGCCCGATATCCGGTTTGACTCCCCACACACTGATATACGGAAGCACTGTGGTATGCACCGCCACCAGGGCAGCGACGGCACAGGCATACACGACAATCTTCACGGTTTGGCTTTCGGAAGAGGCCCGTCGCTCTTTCCGTCCTCGCCAGGGATATAGGGAGACTGAATGACCAGGACTTCCTCGACTCGATTCACGTCGACTTCCGGACGCAATTCAGCGGATTGGAACAAGGCGCCTTCCTCTTTGCCAATCGTGGTGATGGTGCCGATGGCGAGGCCGCGGGGAAAGCCTCCGACGAGTCCGGAGGTGACCACGCGATCGCCGGCACGAACATTCGAGAGCAATGGAATATATTTGAGCCGAGCCAGACCCGGCGTCGTCCCTTCGACAATGCCTTCGTCCCGCGTCCGTTGAATCAACCCGGCAATGGCATTATTGGGATCGGACACCAAAAGCACAACGGCGGTCGCCATCGTCGTCTTCACTACTCGTCCGACGACGCCGACAGATGTCACCACACCCATATCCGCTTGTATCCCGTCAGCACTCCCCTTGTTCAAGAGAATGGTCCGATACCAATTTCCAGTATCACGGCCGATAACCTGCGCCGCAATCATCGTCGGGAGAGCCTGCGCCTTGAATTCAAGCAAGGCCGTCAACCGGTCCGTCGCCGAAGCGGCCTCACGCAGTTGACTATTTTGCCCCTGCAACAGTTCAAGCTCTTTGCGCAATTGCCGATTCTCGTCTTCCACGTCCTGCAAGGCCACGTAATGGCTCCAGGTCTCCCCGATTCCGCCTTGTACGGAGGCCACGAGACGGATCGGCCAGCTGAGCACCCACCCGACCGGGCCGCCGATTTCCTGGAACAGAATCTGAAGCTGGTGGGGCAGCAGGAAGAAACCGAGGAGCACGGAGAGCAACACCCCGAGGGCAAGACGCCGGGCGCCGTATGATGAACGAAAGTTGGCCATCCGCATGGGGAGGAAGGAACCTTACCGGAGGCTACTGCATTGAGACATGACCGACACCTTACGGAGAAGATCCAGTTCGTCCAGAATCTTCCCGACCCCTAGAACCACAGAGGTGAGCGGGTCGTCGACCGTAATAATCGGCAAATTTGTCTCTTCACGGAATCGTGTATCCATACCCTTCAGCAGGGAGCCTCCACCTGTGAGCACGATTCCGCGGTCAATAATATCTCCCGCCAATTCCGGCGGAGTGTTTTCCAGCGCGACCTTAATGGCATTGACGATCGTTCCAATCGGTTCCTGCAACGCTTCTCGAATTTCGGCATCGTCGACCACCAGCGTGCGGGGAATGCCGGAAATCAGGTCCCGCCCCTTGATCATCATCGTCTTGCGCTCTTCGAAGGGATAGGCCGATCCGATTTCGAACTTGACCCGCTCCGCCATATGTTCGCCGATGAGCAAGTTATATTTCTTCTTGATGTAATTCATGATCGCTTCGTCCATCCG
>NEWQ02000079.1:1666-3549 GCA_002869855.2 Nitrospira sp. CG24D | reverse complement strand
CCACGTTCCAGACTTGCACCTCATTGATTCGACCGTCGAAATACTGGCCAACGGGAGCATTCGTGCGCCCACCAATTCGTAGTTCATCCAGAGCCGGATGATTATCACCGATAGCGCCAGACCCGTTATAAACCTCGCCTACAACACCATTGAGGTAGGTCGTGATCACTCCGTTGTCATAGCTGATGGCAATGTGAGACCAGCTGTGCAGCGGCACCACTACCCCCGTATCGTGCCAAGCCCACCCAGGGTCAGCATTGGCAAAGGCCCACTGGATGTGGCCATTCGGGTCAAGCGCCACCTCATACTCACCTTCTTTGTTGATGAAAATCTGTCTGGAGTTCGTTGAGGCATCCGGATTGATCCAGGCTTCCATCGTGACATGGGTGGTTACCTCGAAGAGCGGATTGCTGCTGATTTGAACAAAATCATCGACGCCGTCGAAATCGAGGGCTAGCCGATCGTCGGCGGCAATTGGCGCATCGTTGACGCCACTCACTGTGACCATCGTGTCGTAGTTCGCACTCGTGCCACCGTCGCCATCGGCAAGGACGAAACGCACCGTGCGCGCCCCCGTGGTCGGCGCATTCGTGTCCGTGTTCTCGTAGGTGATGTTCTGAGCCAAGGCTGTCACGGCGGTGGGGGTGGCACTGCTATTCAAGGTGACAACGAAGTTGCTCCCGCTGCTGCCGCCGGCGTAGGTCCCGATGGTCACGCCTTGATAGGTCACGTTTGCGCCACTCACGCCGATCTGCCCGGCCCCGGTGCCTTGGTTGCGGATGCTGAGCACGTCCTCGGCGCTGTCGCTGCCCGCCGTGAAGCTCACGGTCAAGATCCCCGTGTTGAAGTCCGAGCTGTCCACATCGACCACGAGCGCGTTGCCCCCCTGCTCGATCACCACTGCCCCGTCGCCTTCGCTATAGGCCAGACTGTCGCCCGAGAGATTCGTGATCGTCGGGACATCGTTGACAGCGTTGACCACGAGGGAGACTGTATCGGTTGCTGTGGAGAAGGCCGTGGTGCCCCCGTTGGCCGAAGTGTCGGTCAACGTGCCGTTGCTACCGCTGGTCTGATCCCAGGCCCGGAAAGTGATCGCATTAGCGATCGTACCGTTATAGTCGGCGTTAGGTTGGAAGTAGAGTCGTGTATTGGCGTCGGCGGCGAGCAGTCTGGTCGAAGCGTCACTGACTGCACCCAGCGCATTCCAACTGGCTCCATTATTGGTCGAGTAGAGCCACGTGCCGTTGGCAGTGTCGGCACCGGTAATGGCGATGCCTAAAAGTGCCCCGCTATCCGTGTCGGTCACGTTATCAACTTGTCCAGCAGGCGAGTCGAAATCAACAAGCTGAGACACTAGTGTGCCCACGATTCCGGATGGTGCGCCAGCATCTTCGTTGATCGCGGTCAGTCCAGGACTCTTGCTGGCATCGAGCACCGGCGCTGTGTTCGCTGCCACAATGTATTGAGAAAACTCAGACGTTTCGAGCAAGACGAGATCGTTCGTCGTCGCGGTGATGACTTCACCAGCAGTCACGGAAGCCGTGAGAGTCACATTGAAAGAAACTGTCCCAGCTCCATCGGTGGTGACATCGGTAAAGCCGAGATAACGTTCCCCTTCTCCAAATCCCGAGGGATCGCTGCTCGTGCTGGCGAAAAACTCGATGCGATAGTTACGGACCAACGCCAAAGTGCTCAAGCTGCCCGAGATGTCTACAGCCGACGCGGTTCGAACCACAGCAGCGGTCAACACCGGGGTGTTTGTGAGGTCGTTGGCGCCGGCATCGCCATCGCCCACGTCGTTCGGCGTAACGCCGTTTGCGGGATCTGTTTGCGGGGCGGTCGGGAACAGATCTATGCCGAGGCGTCCGTTGTTGGAGATTGCG
>NEWQ02000079.1:641-1585 GCA_002869855.2 Nitrospira sp. CG24D | reverse complement strand
ACAGTGACGCCCGTTGAACTATCGGCAATCCATACGCCACCCTCGCTGCCGTGTGTGCCGTCGTTGGAAATTAGATTGTTCGACACCACGCTGGTGCCGGTCACGGTGACGAGCTCGATCCCTGCCGCGCCCGCAGACAAGCGCTGACTGTTCGATACCGTGTTGCCGGTGAAAGTGATGTTTGCACCGACCAATTTGACCCCGTCGTCACCGCTACCGGAAATCGTGTTGTTGGTGAACTGATTATCGGTACTCAGTGCATCGGCAAAGCGGATGCCGTCACTATTGTTATCGATCAGCTGATTGTTTGTGATGAGGTTGTTGTCCGCAGCACCCGTAATCGAAACCGCTCCCACAGACCCCGTGACCGATTCGCTGTTGTTGGTGAGGTAGTTCTGAGAAATGGTGTTGTTGTCGCCGCCGCCGGTGGTGCCGTCGATCACGATGCCGGTACCGGTCACGCTGGTTGTCCCACTGACGAAGTTCTGAATGCGAAACCCGGTAATGGTGCTATTGCTAGCTTGCAACACGAAGCCGTTAGCTTCAGCGCCTGCCCCTGTTCCATCGAGTACGATCACGGGCGATCCAGCGACATAACCTGACTGTGTTGTGGCATCGAGGATCACTGTGTCGGTGATCGTCGGCAGCGCAGAGGCCAGATTGATCGTATGCACACCAGCGCCGGCGATGTTGAACACGATCGTATCGGTGCCCAACGCCCCATTGGAGGCAGTGATCGCTTCGCGCAGACTGGTCACGCCATCACCGCCATTGATCACGTCATTGGTAGTATCGACCGTATAAGTAGCAAGTACCCCTTCCCATGCGGCTTGCGTCACATCATCGATAACGACTGAGGTTTCAACCGACCCGATCGACGTTTCGAGCATCCAATCGCCGAATTCGTTGCTATGGCCAGTCCGATCGGTACTGGCAGCAACATC
>NEWQ02000079.1:0-598 GCA_002869855.2 Nitrospira sp. CG24D | reverse complement strand
GCTTCGCCACGGCCAAAGTTACAGCCGTAGATCAGAAGGTCGGCATTCTGCGAAAGACTCTGACCGATTTGTTGGAACTGTTCGGCATAGCGCGTGCTGATCGACTCTTGTGTCAGGAAACTGGTGCCGAAGTGCATCTGGGCTTCGGTTCCTTCGCCGACCAGGTGGATCGCGTCGATGCCCGTACGACCAGCGAGCGCCTCCGCCATCTGCTCTACGCCGTCTCGGGCAGGATCGAGGATGATCACTTCGACGTTGGGGCTGATGCCGTCAAGAAGCTGCTGATAATCCTGGACGCTGGTGGAGAGGAACAGGATCTCCTGGCGGGCGGTCGAGATATCGTATGCCGCCAGAGCGTCAAACAACGCTTGGTCGCCGGTGGTGGGTTGCGGTTCGCCCGTCGGCGCTACAGACGTGTGGTCGGCTGCCGTCGCGTCATCAGCCCCAAAGAACGCGTCCGCCTGGCTTTGCGCGATTTGCTCGGTGGTCACGGTACCAACCGTGGCCACGGCAGCACCGTCGAACATGATGCGCGATTCGAGCGCCAGCAAGGAGCCGCTGAAAGTCGAATGTGTGCCGAACGCGTTCCCAAAGGCAG
>NEWQ02000078.1 GCA_002869855.2 Nitrospira sp. CG24D | reverse complement strand
TACGCAGCGTGGTATGTCGAGGGTCCGCGCGATGCGAGAACGATGCTGGCGACCGGTTTCACCATCCTGCTGGCGCACCTACCAGACCAACGGCACCGTGACCGGCCCGTTCGGGCGCGGCACCACGCATGCGACCCAGATCGTCATGCTAGTCGATGGCAATCAGCGGATCGTGCGGATGGGCGACGGCCTGCGCTTCACGCTGACGCTCCAGCCGGACGGGGCCTATCGCAATCTCACCGATGCGGGGCTGCAAGGGGCTGTGCTCACGTCCCCCGGTGGGGTGCCCACCCTGCGGTGGAAAGACGGATCACGCTGGGTCTTCGGCGTCACCCTCAGTTCGGCGGTTGGCATCACAAATCTGGGCCTGACCCAGCAGATCGATCGGACGGGGAACAGCCTCACCAATACCTGGAGCGGGACCCGCATCACGGCGATTGCGGGACCGGATGGCCGGCAGTTGACGCTCGATTACGATGGGGCCAATCGCGTCACCAAGGTCAGCGACCCGATCGGTCGCTCGGTCCAGTACGCCTATGATGGGCAGGGGAACCTCGCCACCGTCACCGATCCCGAAGGGGGCACCACCCGCTATGCCTACAACAGCACCAACCGCCTGACGACCATCACCGATGCCAAAGGAATCCTGTTCCTCCAGAATTTCTATGGCCCCAGTGGCCGGGTGCTGCGGCAGCTTCAAGCCGATGGCAGCGAGTATCGATTCCGCTATCAGCTGACGGGAGCCACGGCGAGTGGGGCGGGGTGTCTGGTGTTGAATACGAACCCGCCCAGCGGGGGCGTGGTGGTTCTCAGGTCAGATTTCTTCTCTCGCTGTCCCTCTGTCGATTCGTGGGAGAATCTGCAAGCGGGCTATACCATCACCGGCGGGACCGTGACCGGCACGACCGTCGTCGATCCACGTGGGAATGTGACGACCACCCGCTTCAATACGCGGGGCTATCCCGTGAGCACGACCGATGCGCTGGGGCAGACCAGCACGACGACACTGACTGCGGCCAATCAAGTGGCCAGCAGCACGGATGCGCTGGGTCGCATCACGAAGTTTGAATACGATCCGGCAGGCAACGTGACGAAGATTACCGATCCCAACAACCAACCAACTGTCCCGTCCGCCTGTCCGACAAGGGATTTTGGTTCGACTCCCCGATAGTTTTTCCTTCCCACAAGCCGGTTTCTTCCCGCTGACCGGAACTATTTCCCGTTCGATTCACGATTTCTTCTGCCGTCAGCCTGTTTCTTCGCTCGAAACCTCCTGACTGAGCCGCCCGTAGGCACACCTCGCCGGACAATCATTTTGCGATTCTACTTTTGCCCCTCCCCCCTAACTACTTGCCCCTTACCCTCAAGCTAGCCAGGCTTCGCTGCGAACACATCAATCCCGGCCCACACCTCCGCCGGCGTCCGCCCCTGTAAGTGATCGTGCGGCCGCT
>NEWQ02000077.1 GCA_002869855.2 Nitrospira sp. CG24D | reverse complement strand
CGCCTGATTCATGGAGCACGGCGACATCCAGCCGATAAACTCCTGACGCAATCTGGGCCGGGATTCTCAGGGTGTCCTCAATCTGGTAGCGCGTGCCAGGGAGCCATTGCTTTACGTCGGCGCGGCTGGTCCACTGGGCAACGACGTCATCGGTCGCATTTCTCAGTCGGAAGGCGAGCGGCCATGGCCGGTAGACGGGCGCCACGCCGATGTTTTCCCATTCGGTCTGAAGTGTCCAGGTCGGACCAACCCTGACTTCCGCCGGATGGCTGACGGTTCGCAGCACCAGCCGATACCCTATCTTCTTGAGGAACTCATTTACCTTGGACCGCCAGCGGGCCGGCACCGGAGAGGATTTTGCGTTCAGGACGGAGACGTGCCAATCCAGGCCTTGTTGCAGAATGCGATCGATGTCGAAGCCTTTGTCTTCCCAATCCTGCATGACGCCGCAGACTTCAAACTGCACCGGGCCGCGTGTCCATGCGGCGGCGATGACCGGATCCTGGAGCACCGGCGGATAGGCCTGCTCCATATGATTCCAGCCCGGGCCAAAGTAGCCATAGTCGCCGAAGCAGTCTCCCCGCCATCCCGCTCCGCGCCCGGTGGCATACAGGAGTTGCCCGTTGTGCAGCATGACTAACGGGACTTGCGGAAAATATTTGAAATACCAATCGGTGATCATGATCTGCACGTCTTCGGTGGGGTAGTATTGTTGGCACTGCCGTTCTACGCCATGGCAGCAGGCCATATTCCACTCTCCCCAGCATCCGATCGATCCGATGTCCACATGATCGATGTCCGGCGATTGACCATAGCGCGCGCCCAAGGCCTTGATGAGTTTTTCATGATAGGCGAGAAAGATCGGGTTGTTGTAATCGGGGAAGCGGCCGCCGCCGACGGCAATCGCGGGGACGCCTTTCGCCAGCAGCCAGGCCGGAGACCCGGAGTGATATTCGGACATGACGCGGAATGCCAGCCGCTCTCCTCTGACTTTGGCCTGCTCGATGGTGCGATCAATCAGATCGAAGGCGTACTGGCCTTCCGCCGGTTCGAGTTCGGCCCAGGACCAGCGGAAGTAGGCCACCGTCGAGCGCGGGTAGGTGCCAGGCGCAGGCGGGTGGTCGAATCCGAAGTGAAAATCGGCGAAGCCCATTCCCGGGTTATAGAGGGTGTCTGTGATTTCCCGAGGATAGAGGGCCACCCTCTGTGTGGTTGCCGCCATGCGGGAGAGGTCTGTTGACTGCTTCTCGGAAGGCGCGATGCACGACGTGCCGGTTATCAGGAGGGCCGCCAGCATGAGGGGCAGCGCAAGGCGCATCTGATTCATTAGTTCACCTGTTCCTTCTCTAGAGACGAATCCTTCCTCTGGTGCGGGGCGCACAATAGCCAGCCGCATCAATACGGTACCTGAGCCTTTTGCCAGGCTCAAGTCTCTCTTTCCAAATACGTGTGACGAAAGGACGTCCGGCGCGAATGTGGCTATGGATACCACTAGAAATGGAGGGATGAGTTCTAGTGCATTCAATGCCGGCTGGTGAATGCAGATTCGAAGTAGGCGACTCGCAGCGTGTCTTTTGTGAGCTGATTAGCCTCAATGTTCACTGGTTTGACCTATCCTGATGGGTGGCCGATGGCTGTCACAACCTCCCAGGGTTAGGCTGATTTATGGTCTGTTCCCACTGTTTTCTGAATTGTTCATACGACACGGACAGCTTCCGTTGCATCGCTGCATCGAGCGATTGCCCCGCCTGCAGCAGCAGTATGACTTGTTGGACCCCATGCAGGCCATAACTATCCACAAGTAGCTGTGTGGCCGAGCGGGCTTCGAGATAGGCCTTGGGCACCGCATCGGCCAAGAGCGGCTTCCAATCTTCTTGCAATGAGTTCAGTGGAATGAGCGCTGAAGTTTTGTGTTCGGCTTCTTCTAGATCTGGCCAGGGATCTTCTGCAAGCTGGAGGGCGAGACCT
Source organism: Nitrospira sp. CG24D (assembly GCA_002869855.2). Lineage (GTDB taxonomy): Bacteria > Nitrospirota > Nitrospiria > Nitrospirales > Nitrospiraceae > Nitrospira_D. The sequence goes on along the minus strand of NEWQ02000077.1, from coordinate 6,342 downwards.
TCAACCATCCAGTGGGGCACTTTTGCGGGGTTGCCTTTCGCCTGCTCGAAAAGCAGAGCGTGGACACATTCATGACGCGCAATACGGCTGAAGAGGGCCAGGTCCTCTAGTGCACCTTGCGTGGGAAGGTGGATGGTTCCCGATGCGCGGTCAAAAAGCGAATCAGCCCATACGGGAGAGCCTGCCGTGCCCGTGAATTTGTGATTGGTGTGCAGGACGACGGAGATGGGTTTCGATGGAATGCGTCCAAGCTTTTGAGACAATTCGTCGCGGGCGTACTCCAGAATCGCGCGCATCCTGGTCCAGGAGGCCTGATCTGGGGGGCCGTCGAACTGGACGGAGAAATGTGCGCGGTCTGATTGTGTAGGGGGAGGCGGTGGTGCCTGCGGGCGTGCCACTTCGGAGGTGGCTGCTTGGCGAGCGGGTTCAAGCGCTGGTACCGGGTGTTCCGTCGACTGCGGTTTGGGCGACGGTGTAATGGGTGGAGGTGCGGGTTGAGGAGGCCAGGCACCCGCTTTTATCGCGGTGCGTACAGGTTCGATGGCTTCGAGTTTGGCCGTCAGTCTTTGCAAGTACGAGTGATGATTGGGCTCACGCTCTGCTCGGGGGCGCGCCTGATCTATATGCGCCGCGGCCGGGCCAGCTTCTCCTGTCGCAATCAGGAGATCGGCCAACGCGAGATGCGGAAACGGATCCTGCGGTGCAAGGCGGATGACTGTTTCAAGAAACTGTGGCGTCATCGCGGGATCGCGGAGTTCCCAATAGGCCTGCGTGAGGTTGAGATGCGCAACGGAGTTCTTGGAGTTCCACAGAACCGACTGCTTGAAGGCCATCACGGACAGCGAGGTCCCACCGAATTTTTCCTGTTGGATGCCGAGATTGTTCCAAAGGCCTGCGATGTAGTGGCGAGAGGAGGCCTTCGCAACAGATTTAGGTGACTGTTGTTTTAAGCGTCGTTCAGCCTCGGTGTAATTGCCCCGGTCGAGCTCTTCACGGATGGCTCCCAACGCCTGGCTTGGAGGTGATCCTAAGTCCACCAGTCGCGAAGGCGGGACATCCCATTGGGGGTGCTCTTGGAATTCTGGCAGAACAAATCGCGACGACGGAAGGGAGGGCTCGGGCGCCGAGAGCGGCGGTACAACGGGGGTGAAATAGGTCGGTTTCACCCACACCTGATACCCAAGAAAAAGGATGAGTACAAGGGTGAGCAGTTTCAGTGTGGATGAGATGTCGCGGCGGTACTTCATGTCATGGCTCCCGTCCCAAAGTCAGCCTCAATTGGTGCGGCTAGCGACGGCGAAAAGTGCCGGTGCCAGGCTTGATCGTCTTCCATGCTGTTGTTTCATGGCAGCGGTCACATTGTGAGCCAAAGCTGCCTTCGTGCTTATCGTCTTTCGTATGGCAGCTGACGCAGGCTGATGACGTCACGACCTTCTTGTCCATGCGTTCGGAGTGGCAGGCATAACAGTCGAGCCCTTTGTGTCCGCCGTCCAGTTTGAACTTTGTCCGAGTATTGTGATCGAAGTCCCAGATCTTCCAGGCTCTCACATTGTGGCAGTCCTGGCATTCTGTACCGAGTTTTCGCCGATGCACATCGTCGTTCTTATGGCACCCGTGACAAGTTGTGGGAGTCTTGTCGCGATAGAGCTGGCCTGTATGGCAACTTTCACAGGTCGTGGTGCGATGTTTGCCAACAAGAGGATACTTCGTGTCCTGATCGTGGTTGAATGCCACGGTTTTCCAATTCTGTTCGCCATGGCATTTCTCGCATTTCTCCCCGAAGGTGGATCGGTGGATGTCGTCTTTCTTATGGCAGGCATAGCAGTCGATTGGAGTCTTGTCCTTATACAGCGTGCTCTTGTGGCAGCTATCGCATTTCGTCTTCCGATGATAGCCCTTGAGGGGGTAAGAGGTATCGCGATCATGCTCAAAGAGCAGGACTTTCCAGTTCCGTTCGGTGTGGCAGCGTTCGCATTTCTCGCTATAACGGCCTTTATGTTTGTCGTCTTTCTTGTGGCAGGCATAGCAATCGGTCGGTGTCTTGTCCTTATACAGATATCCTTTGTGGCAGGAGTCGCAGGTGGTGGTGTTATGTCGCCCCCGCAGGGGGTATTTCGAGTGTAGGTCGTGGTCGAACGTAATGGTTTTCCAGTCAGTCTCCCCGTGGCACGTTTCGCATTTCTCTCCATAGGCCCCTTTGTGTTTGTCATCTTTCTTGTGACAGGAAAAACACTCCATCGGGGTGTCTTTAAATGCCGGGGTGAGGTGACACTTCTTGCATTCTGTCGTGGCATGCTTTCCCATCAGCGGGAAACGAGCTTTGTTGTGGTCGAACGGAGCTTTCTTCCAGGATCGATCATCGTGACATTCTGAGCATGTCGTGCCTTCCTGGCCTTTGTGCTTATCGTCTTTCTTGTGGCAGGCATAGCAGTCCGTCGGAGTGTCTTTATAGCGATCGTTAGCATGGCAGTCTTTACATGCGACCGTCGCATGCTTATTGCGGAGCTTATAGCGGGTTCTATCGTGATCGAAGCGCAGGTCTTTCCATGTGCGGTCTGTATGGCAATCGGTGCAGACTACACCGGCCTTTCCTTTGTGCTTGTCGTCTTTCTTGTGGCAGGAGTAGCAGTCCATTGGAGTGTCTTTATAGCGATCGTTGGCATGGCAGTCTTTGCACGCGATCTCTGCATGCTTGTTACGAAGCTTATACCGGGTTTTGTCGTGATCAAAGCGTGTGTCTTTCCAACTGCGGTCGGTATGACAGTCTGCGCAGGCGGTGCCGGCTTTTTCCTTGTGCTTGTCGTCCTTCTTGTGGCAGCTGTAACAATCCGACGGAGCCTCCCGGTATTTTGTTTTGGGTTTATGGCAGGACTTGCACTCGACTTTCTTCGTGTCAGCGTGCGCACCCTTCAGAGGAAAATCCGACTGCTCGTGGTTGAACGTCTGCTCTGTGATGGGGGCAATATTTTCCGCCCTGCCTTTGTGTTCGGTGTGGCATTCTTTGCATTCGCGCTGCTCCTTAAACCGGCCGTGTGAGCCGTGCTTCTGCTCGACATCCTTTCGAACGTCTTTGTGGCAATCGAGGCAAAGGGTCGTCTGCGCGGCCTTGTCGAAGCGCTTGTGGCACTTCGTGCAATCTTCTTCCCACTTGGCATGGCCCGCGATCACCTGGCCCGGCATCAGAGCCGTTTCGACATTGTCGGCCCAGGCGGTGCTCACGCCGAACACCCCCAGTGTGAACAGTATGATTGACAGATGGCGAATGAGAGCCTGCACAAGGGGGGTGTCCGGCTTAGTACATGTAGACGGCAATGATGTGAAACGCGGTGCTGGCTGCCAGGAGATACATGAGCGGGATATGCAGGATATGCCACAGTGAAAACACCCGCTCATAGGTCGCAAATTCAGCCACTCTCTCAGCGTCTCTGAGGTAGCGTTTGGCGAGGCGAATGGCCTCCGATGCCCCGCCACGAAATTCGGAGGAGCGAGTAGGTTCTATGATGGTGCGCAGTTCCTTCGCGCAGCGGAATGCGTAGAGGCGTCTTTTCCATCCCAGTGCAAGCAGGTGCCACCACATTGTGATGAATGATCGTTCCGGGCGATTGGCCTCACTTTCAAAGGAGTGAAGCCATTGCTCCACCCTGGGCGCCATATGAAACCGGGATCTTAGGCTGTCAGAGCTCCCCGCGAATTCCTGCCGGACCTTCTCGAGCGTGGCGCGACTTCCGTAGAGACCATAGTGAATCTTGGTGTACACGAATCGTCCGATCACTCCGCTGATCACGACAATCAGCATGCTAATCAGCGCGATCGTGGCGTTGAGAGAGCGTAAATGAAACGTGGAGTGAAACAAAATCAGCGTTGGGCCCACGATGCCCATGATCATGTGCCATCGAAACCAATGTTTCAACGCGCCCCACCGTTGCATGAAGTGGACATGTTTGCGTAACGGATACAAGAGAAGGGCCAGCATCATCACGGAGCCGACGACCCCTAAATAGAACCCGAAGTTCGAGCGCGGAGTGTAGTACTTGCCGGTGGCGACTTTGTAGGCGATCCAGACGGAAAAGAGTAGGACCATGAAGGTGAGTAGCCGCTTCATCAACTCCGAGAAGCGAGAGTCCATGCTTTCGTCAGGCCGCGAGGCAGGTTGTCGGATCGGGCGAGGGGCCTCACTGTGTGGTTCACGGACTGACTGGATAGGTTCAGCGACTGGCATGGTCATGGATCCTCTCCTCGGGAAAATAGGGACACTGCTTTGTGTGAGTGTAGCAAGTGAGTTTGATGTCACGATTCAGAGAGCAACTATTACGCCGAATAGTATGCCGTACATTCCTGGCGCACTCTCGGTCATTTGTGACGCTTCGATATTGCACTGACTGTATTGATTGTAGGTGCAGGCCTACAACGATGTTCATCTGCCGTTTCTAGGAGCTGGGTGGATCTACCCATATAGAGAATGCATGTCTTGCTAAAACATAAGTGTTTCGAGCGTTTTGTGGCAAATGGCACATGGTTTGCGTTGCTTTCAGATTGGGATTGCATTCCCATGATGGATTGTCTCAATAGTTTCATGTACGGCTTGCAATTGGGATTATAGTCCCAATATAAAATAGGGCGCAAGCGAGAGGCTGGAATTGATCGCCATCTGAAGGAATGAGCCTAAACAAAGTTAGGTTGTATCTTATGAACATGAGAGTAGCCCAAAAGCAGAGCGGCTGGATGGATTTGAGGGGCATCGTCTGGCCGGTCGTGGCCGGACTGCTTGTCTTACTTTGTACGCTGCTTGGCCCAGAGACCGCGTCCGCACAGAGCGGCATCCGCACCGACATAGAAATCGATCACGGCACGACGGGCTTCCCTCTTACCGGTGGACACGCGCAGGTGCAGTGTCAGCGATGCCACCTCCAGGGGATATTTAAAGGGACGCCGACGCAATGTATGCAGTGTCACTCACCCGGCGGCCGAGTCGTCGCCACGTTCAAACCTTCAAACCATTTACCGACCAGCGTCAACTGTAACAGCTGCCACCGCACGACGAATTGGACGCCTGCATTTTTCACGCACAACGGAATACTTCCGGGGACCTGTTCGCGCTGTCATAACGGATCTGTCGCGCAAGGACAGCCGGCGGGGCACATGAATAGTAGCGGGGCTTCCTGCGATTCGTGCCATAAGAAGGGCGGAGGAACGTGGCGGTTGGTGACCAGCGGGTATGACCACAGCGCAGTGAAGCCTGGAACCTGCGCGACCTGTCATGGCGTCTTCGCGACGGGTGTTCCGGCAGGTCACAAAGGCGGGATGACTCCGGGGGCCTGCGACAGTTGTCACAGAACCACGGCTTGGCGGCCGACCACTTTCAACCATATAGGTGTGGCGCCAGGCACTTGTACAACCTGTCACGGAAAGACTTCCACAGGGATTCCGACAAATCACAAGGGCGGTCAGAATCCCTCTGCCGCTTGCGATAGCTGTCATAGAACCACAGCGTGGAAACCGGCGACGTTCAACCATACAGGGGTAACGCCGGGGACTTGTACGAGCTGTCACGGCAAAACCTCGACGGGGATTCCCACGAATCATAGGGGCGGCACGAATGCTACGGCGGCTTGCGACAGCTGCCACCGGACGGCGGCGTGGAAACCGGCGACTATGAGTCACGCGACCGTGGCCGCAACGCCCTGCGCCTCGTGCCACAACGGGTCGATGTCGACAGGTATCCCGGCGGGCCACAAAGGCGGGATGACTCCGGGGGCCTGTAACGCCTGTCACGTTACGACGGCATGGAAACCTGCATCATTCAGCCACGCGAATGTGACGCCAGGGACCTGTACGAGCTGTCACGGCAAAACCTCGACGGGGATTCCGACAAGCCATAAGGGCGGCACGAACGCTACGGCGGCTTGCGACAGCTGCCACCGGACGACAGCCTGGAAACCGGCGACTATGAGTCACGCGACCGTGGCTGCGACGCCCTGTGCCTCGTGCCACAACGGGTCGATGTCGACAGGCATCCCAGCGGGTCACAAAGGCGGCGCGACACCGGGGGCCTGTAATGCCTGTCATACGACTGCAGCCTGGACGCCGGCGGCCTTCAATCATGCGAATGTGACACCGGGAACCTGTACGAGTTGTCACGGCAAAACCTCGACGGGGATTCCGACAAGCCATAAGGGCGGCACGAACGCTACGGCGGCCTGCGACAGTTGCCACCGGACGACAGCCTGGAAACCGGCGACCATGAGTCACACGACTGTGGCCGCGACGCCCTGTGCCTCGTGTCACAATGGCTCGATCTCGACCGGGGTTCCGGCGGGCCACAAAGGTGGCGCGACACCGGGG
>NEWQ02000076.1 GCA_002869855.2 Nitrospira sp. CG24D | reverse complement strand
TGTCCAAACCCAGGGCCTCCTTAGCCGCGAGGTTGACCAGTTGGTGGGTCCACGCTTCCAAACATACGTATGCCACGATTGCATTGATCTTGCGGAACACAGGCCGTCGATAGCCACACACTGCCTCAGTCCTCGAGTCGGCGAACGGCTCTATCAGCCGATGCAGCGAATCGGGACAGGGGCACTGATCGGCATCGTACACCACCATCACCTCGGGCCTGCAGGCAGCTGAAGCGAGCGCACGATTGAGCGCCTCGGCCTTGCCCACATTCTCGTCGAGAATCTTGAGCCGGACGTGTGCCCGTTCACGGGCCCACGTCTCAGCCAGATCGGTACTAGCATCCGTTGAGGCATCGTCGACGAGACAGATCGAGAGACGTTCGGCATCGTATTTCAGAGCATCAAGGCTCGACAACAAACAAGGCAGCGAGTCCTGCTCGTTGCGGAATGCCACGGCTATGAGCACCTCGGGCCAACGGCCCGTCTCCGTCAGGGTGCGACGACGAAGCCACGAGGCCATGACCCACAACAGCCGACGCACAGAAAAGAGCACCAGAATACCGATCAGAAGATCCGCAACGATACTCACCAATCCCTCCACGTCGATCCCCATCCATTCAGCAACAGTCGGGTGGAACGGCCTTTGTGCAGATCGCCTCAAACTCTGCGAAGATCTATGAGACTGACCTTTGTCAATGCCTGATTCCGGAAGATACTAACCACTGGGGGGCTCATCCCTCGACCCCTCGCTCGCGATCCTGTATTTCCACTGCAGCATCGTCTTCGCGCACACCCTCTCGAACGTTTCGTTCGAGAGGCGGCCGGCCTTGTATGAGGGGGGATCACAATCGCGATTCCGAGTTTATGCATGAAGACACTCAGACGTGAGTATGTTGCGGGAGAAAGTCGAGAATCGGCTTCCCATCAATTCCAGAGAGCTCAACCCCCAAGCGTGCCGCCAACGTCGGAGCGAGATCGACTAACGCCATGGCACCTTCGAGTGCGTGAGGCGCCAGATCTGTGCTCCTCGCTAAAACGAGGCCCTTCGGTCGATGATCCCCCGTGCGGGGGTTGGGAGACTCTACTCGAAGCTCACCAATCCGCGGTGAGCGAACCGCCGGGATGGGAGCTGCGTGGTTCCACTCGATCACGAGATCCGGGAACTGGTTCCGAAACGGTCCTGCGAAAAGAAGATCGCCGCGGAGAATGCGCGCCACCGCAGGCGCCCCGGTCGCCACGTTGACGAGTGAAAGGAGTTCTCGCTCGAGCCAATCGCACAATTCTTGGTAGGGCAGCCCTGGCTCTACAAGACCCTTCGGCTCACGCCCTCGGAGGTTGAACCGGACTCCGCCGCAGTTGTCGGTGGTGGGAATGGCAACAAATCTCCGCGTGGCACGTTCACGCTGACGTGGAGCATCGTAGAGCAGGTCTGCCAGGCGTCGCAATGGTCCCCGGACCGCACCAGGCAATTGGAGCCACATCTTTCGCACATTCTCGATCGGCCCGGAGGCTTTCGGAACATCGAGGCCATCAAGACGGCACAACACGGCATCAAGGGCTGCGGCCGCGTCGTAACGCGGTCCCATCCCATGAGTCGCGAGGACCAGCACAAACGCGCCGCGACCCAGCGCGTCGACGATGCGGCCCAAGCTGTGGTCGATGGCCTGGTACACCTCAAGCAGAGGGTCTTCCCCAAGAAGCGCGCGGAAGTCAGCACGGAACTGCGGATGTTTCGGATCACGAGTGGCCCACAGCTGATGCCCTGCGCAATGGGCTTCGCTGAAATTGAGCGCGAACAGATCCCAGGGGCCCCGTGCGAGCACCGCAAGAGCAAGGTCCGCGCGGCGCGTGGCCCGCTCGATCAAGCCCTCTTTGAGTCGGAGAAGCTCCTGCGGGCGCTGGCGCACAAGATCGCAGGCGCCTACAGGATCTGTGCCGGCAATCTGCTGAACTTCCTGCTCCAGAGAGGGAGGCCAACAGGTGAGCGGGTGCAGCACTTCGTGCTCGCCCCAGAACGACACTTGAAGTGTTCGTGAGGTGCGGGAGAGCTGCGCCTTGGGCACATCGATCAGTGCAACACGATGTCCCTGTTGCGCAATGGCGTTCCAGATAGAATCGACCGAGAGATGTTCCGGCAGAAAACGCCGCAACCCGTAGCCTTGGAAGTCAGGCTGCAGATAGAAATAGTTATCGTGCCGACCAGGCCACACTCCGGTATTGAAACTGGGCCACAGGGTTCCGCTATAGATGATTTCAGGATTTCGGGTCGCAGAAGTGACGGACTCCTTGAGGAGTTTTCCAAAATTCGGCAGCAGGCCCTGACTCACCCATTGACGAAGAAGGCTTTGCTCGGCCGCATCGAGCGTGATGCAGGCTACTTTTGCTGGTCCGGACATGCTCCGATCTCCTTTCGCTTACCATGCGAACGGCTTAAGACTTGCGCTTCTTCCCAAAGCCTTCACACCAAAATGCCATGAAACCGGGCCTTCTCAACAGACCCACCATAATCGGTTCAAGAGATCACGGTCTACCCTACCAAGGTAGAGGGCCCCACACCTTTCTACTCGGGGCACAGTCCAAACAGCGGGAATCGCCAGAATTGATACGATTGCCGGCGCTCATCCATCCCCCGACGCCGACTGCGGTGCACTGCTCCCCAAACCACAGAAATACCCGACACGCTCACCGTCAGCGGTACGCTGTCGCACCGATCGCCTGACCGCGATAGGCGGCCATCATTCCTGGACTTTCGAGAACGTGCATGAGTACGGTCATGGCCAGCGCCAGCGGCAGCTCGTACAGCTTCACGTTGTACTGGCGAAAGCACCGGAAACAATCACGGATGCTGTCGACGGTCTTCCCGATCACGATCAACGGAATGGCCGGGACTCCGACACGAATGAGCCGGGCATACGGCAGCCGGTCATCGAGCAGCCGCGTGATGACGGTGCTGTATCCGTGATTACGGCGTATGTCCCGCTCCATTGGCCATCCTTCAAAATCATGCACGACCACCAGGTCCGGGTCGAACCACAGGGTCGAACCATCACGGAGAAAGGCCTCCGACTGTATCCGGGACGCAAAGGCTCCCATCCCGACGGGAAGGGGATGGCGACAATAGGCATCGCGTTTGAATGCCGCTGCGTTGCCGGAAATGAACCGGCTGGGACCGCTACGACCAGGGTCGAGATACGATCGCGACAACAGCCCCAGTATCCGCTCCATGCGTGACCGGCCCGGGTACAAGGTCCTGGCGCTGACGGCCGCAGCGTCGGGATGTTCGGCAATGGCGGCGCGGAGCACCCGCAGCCACGACCGGGACG
>NEWQ02000075.1 GCA_002869855.2 Nitrospira sp. CG24D | reverse complement strand
CGGTGAGCGGACTGAACGCCAACTCGTCGCAGGCGGATGGCCGGTGGTGATAGGCCACTGCTTCGACGATCGCTTCGCCGACGCCCCAGAGTCCCAACAGATAGGCGCCGACTTCGGCATGGGTCACGCCGAAGACCTCTTGCTCCGCCTGCCAGTCAAGCAGGCCCTTGTCCTTCTGAAGTCCCAATACCTGTTTGTACCCATCAGGCATATTACTCGCCAACACCAGCATGCCGATATCGTGCAGCAGTCCTGCCGTGAAAGCATCATCGATCATGGCCTGAGGGACGTGCTCTTCCTTCGCGATCGCCTTCGCATAGCCGCTGGTTTTCAATCCGTGTTGCCACAAGGCCTCGAGTGAAAAGCCCGGCAACGCTTTGGCATCAAACTGAGAGAAGGCTTGCATGGACAGTACAAGGGACCGGATCGTGTCGCTGCCGAGCAAGGCCACCGCCTGCTCGGGATTGGACACCGTCGTGCGCAATCCGAAAAAGGCGGAGTTCACCAGTTGGAGAATCTTCGTCACCATCGCCATGTCTTTGGAGATGATTTTGGCGATCTTCTTGAGCGAGGCATCGCCGGAATGGATTTCATCCATCAATTCTTTGTAGAGCACCGGAAGGCTGGGGAGGCACTTGAGATTTGTGACAATCTTGCGCACGTTGTCGTCTGACAACAGCGCCCGCAGCCCGCAGGCGCGGGTCATGATCGACCGTAAGAGTTGCGCATCGATAGGCTTTTCAAGAAACTGATGCGCCAGATCGGTCGAACGCAGGCCCAGGCTCTGCCCCTGCTGCCCGGAAAACGCGATACGCACCATCTGCGGATACCTGGTCTTGGCTTCCTTCAACAGTTGGAACCCGTCCATCCCCGGCATGATCATGTCGGTCGCCAGCACATCGAAGGCATCCTGCTCCAATGCGGCCAACGCGTCCGGCGCGCTTTCCACAAAGCGCATGTCCCACTCGCTCTTCATTGGATCGAGCGTACGCTTCAGCATGCGCAACACTTCCGGCATGTCATCGACGAATAAGACTTTCCGCATGGCTCCTCCCCTCCTGGCGTGCTGAACCACTACCAATATCGGCTTTTGAGGAAAACACTTGAGGGATGAAAGGTATCGAGAAACTAGCGGACAGGATTGGACCACCGATCACGGCAGGATGCTCAAAATGGCCGTCAGCAAGGCCGCAGCGAGGGAAGAGGCGAAGCGTACTTTGTCGCGTACGTTGAGCCTCTGAGCGACGCGAGAACGCCGCTGGCGGACTTTTTCAGCATCCT
>NEWQ02000074.1 GCA_002869855.2 Nitrospira sp. CG24D | reverse complement strand
CGGTGCCTATAAGAATGTCCAGGACGCCGCCTCGACGATTACGCCCACCGCAGGGTTTGGACTACGGATATTTGCTCTCCGTATGGACTTCGGCGGAGGCTATGATTTCCGTGAACGCGGCATATTGGCTTCGGGCTCTGTCTCTTTGACGTTCTAATGGTATACTGAGCATTATGATATTGCAGACCAAGCCCTTTCGACATGCCTTCCTTGCCGGATTATTTGCGCTGACCATTGCCGGTTGCGGTGGCCTTCAGGAAACGTGGGAAGGGCCAGGCGCCAAGGTGTTTCGCCCCCAGTCGGTGGCGGTGCTGCCTCCGATGGCCAGCCAATACGACAGTGCGCGTGAGGATATTCAGGAAGTCCTTGCGGGGTCGCTTAGCAAGACAGGACGGATTGAACGAGTCGTCCCGGCCGAGCAAGTCACCGATATCTTTCAGGGATCCAAGGAAGCGTTTGACTCGCTGGTGTTCTATTTCTCCCGGCTTGAAATGACCGGCCAATCAGACAAGGACTCGGCGATCAAGCTGGGCAAGTCACTCAATGTCGACTCTTTTCTCGTGATCCGGATCAATGCCTGGGAATATTCGAGAAAAGAAGGCGACAATGTCGGAAGAGTCGGTCTAAGCATGCGTCTTATCGACGCCACGACCGGAACGACCGTCTGGAAGGCTAGGCATGAGAAGGCCAGCAGCTATATGTTCTTCAAGCCGAATTTGAAGGACGTGGCGGCTGAATTGACCGATGAGATGATCAAGTACATGCCACCGTCGACAAGCTCCGGTAAGCGATAGTTCCTGCCCTATCCGCCAGATTCACACCGAAACCCATTTCGCACCTACGCACTCTGGTTCATCGCCCTTTTCAAGGAAGCGACGAAACGGCCGACTTTCTCCGGCATATCTGATGATTGCTGGTGCGCCGCAATCTGCTTCACGATCGCACTCCCGACAATGACTCCATCCGCCATGGCCGATACGTGAGCAGCGTCTTCCGGCGTTGACACACCGAATCCGACTGCTACCGGCGTCTTGGTCACCCTCTTGATCTTGCCGACATTCTTGCCGACTTCCGCCATGTTTTGAATCTTGGCGCCGGTAATGCCGGTGAGCGAGACATAGTAGAGAAATCCTTGAGATTCCTTCGCGACATATTCTCGTCGCTCCGTCGTACTGGTGGGCGCCAAGAGGAAAATCAGCCGTAGCCCGGCAGCAGCAGCAGGCCCCTTCAACGGACCCGCTTCATCTGGCGGCATATCGGGCACGATCAGTCCATCAACTCCGGCCATCCCTGCTTCACGACAGAAAGTTTCAAGCCCCATGGCATGGATCGAGTTGTAATAGACCATCAGCACGATCGGAATCTGCGTTCGCGTCCGTAACGCCTTCATCATGGCCAGGATCTTCTTGAGCGTCGTGCCGCTTCGCAGGCCCCGCTCAGCCGCCAACTGGATGACCGGGCCATCGGCGATCGGATCCGAGAAGGGCACGCCCAGCTCGATGATGTCGGCCCCCGCTTGCTCGATCGCCAACACCAGCCGCTCGGTATCGGCCAAGGTCGGATCGCCGGCCATCAGATACGCGATCAACGCTTTCTTGTTTGCCTGGCGCAATCGCTGGAAGGTCGATTCGATCCGTCCGGTCATAGCGTCACTCCCCGCATCCGCGCGACTTGCTGAACATCCTTGTCTCCACGACCGGAAAGATTGGCAATGATGACATTGGATTTTTTGAGCTTCGGAGCCAACTTCACAACCTCGGCAATGGCATGCGCACTCTCCAGCGCCGGCACAATCCCCTCCACCGTCGCAAGCAGGTCGAAGGCTGCCAGCGCTTCATCATCGGTCGCGTAGGTGTATTGAACCCGCTTCAAGTCGTGGTAGAGGCTGTGCTCCGGTCCCACGGCTGCATAGTCCAGCCCCGCCGATACCGAGTGGGTCAAATTGATCTGACCATCTTCGTCTTGCAGGAGATAGGTCATCGTGCCCTGGAGCACGCCGGGCTTTCCCCCGAAAAACCGTGCCGCATGTTTTCCGCTTTCGATGCCGGTGCCTCCCGCCTCGACCCCGATCATCTTGACCTTCTTATCGCCGAGAAACGCATGGAACAATCCGATAGAGTTGCTTCCCCCGCCCACACAGGCCACGAGATAGTCGGGCAGCTTTCCTTCCGCGGCAAGAATCTGCTTGCGGGCTTCCTGTCCGATGATCGCTTGAAAATCGCGAATCATCATCGGATAGGGATGCGCGCCCAGCACCGACCCGAGAATGTAATGAGTCGTGCGTACATTGGTGGTCCAGTCCCGCATAGCTTCGCTGATCGCGTCCTTGAGCGTTCTGCTGCCGGCGGCGACTCCGGTGACTTTCGCCCCGAGCAGGCGCATGCGAAAGACATTCAGCGCCTGCCGCTGCATGTCTTCCGTGCCCATGTAGATTTCACATTCCAGGCCGAACATCGCGGCAGCCGTGGCCGTCGCGACGCCATGCTGTCCCGCGCCGGTTTCGGCAATGATCCGGGGTTTTTTCATCCGCATGGCCAGAAGCACCTGGCCGATAGCATTGTTAATTTTATGCGCGCCGGTATGACAGAGATCTTCCCGTTTCAGATAAATCCTGGCCCCGCCAAGCTTCTTGGTCAGCCGGGAAGCATGATAGAGCGACGTGGGCCGCCCGACGTACTGTTTGAGATAGTAGGCCAGCTCCTGACGAAACCCGCGATCTTTCCTGGCCGCTGCATACTCCTGCTCCAATTCGAGCAGCGCCGGCATCAGCGTTTCCGGCACATAGCGGCCGCCGTAGGGGCCGAATCGTCCATGGCTGTCGGGGACCTTCTTCATTGTGGAGTTCAATCCTTTCAGATGATGGCGGAGTATAATCGGGCGGCTCAGGCTGAGACAAGCCTTGCAGCTTGAATAAACGCCTGCACCTTGGCGTGATCCTTCTGTCCCGGCCGCACCTCGACGCCGCTGCTGACATCGACGCCGTAGGGCCGCACCTGTCGAATCGCCTCCGCGACGTTGTCCGGAGTAAGCCCTCCGGCAAGGAGAACCCGGGAGGCGCGAGCCGCTTCGGCGGCCAAAGTCCAATCGACCGTCTGCCCTGTTCCACCATAGGCCTGATCGGAGAAAGCATCCAAGACAAATGCACGGACGTTCGCGCGGCCTTGAAACTCGGCGAGCGCCAGAAACGTTCCGCGGTCTTTGAGCCGCAGCGCTTTCATCGACGGACGCCCCAGCCCTTCGCAGTAGGCCGCTGACTCGTCGCCGTGCAACTGAGCCAGCGTGAGTCCACACTCGTCCATGAGCCGTCGCACAGCGGCGGCCTCTTCGTTGACGAACACTCCGACCGCCGCCACAAACGGCGGCAAGCCGTCGATAATCCGCTTGGCCACCGCCGCTTCGACGAAGCGCGGGCTCTTACGATACATAATGAAGCCGAGCGCATCGGCTCCCGACTCAACGGCCACCCGCGCATCGTCCTCGTTGGTGATCCCGCAGATTTTGACTTTCACTTGAATTGCGTCGCTTTCACGAGTTGATCGATGACACCGTTGTCCCACGAAGATCTGCGATCTTCTTCTCGATACTCTCGGATTTAATCAGAGACTCCCCCACCAGCATGGCATGCACGCCGGCTTCGACCAGCCTCAACACGTCCTCGCGCGTGTGAATGCCGCTCTCGCTGATAATGATCTTGTCGGACGGAATGCGTTTCGCCAGCCGGAACGTCACGCCCAGATCCGTGGTAAACGTCTTGAGATCCCGATTGTTGATTCCGATCATGCGGGCCGTCGGAATCCACTCCAGGACCGTATCCAATTCCCGTTCATGATGCGTTTCAAACAGCGTGTCCATCTTCAGTTCGGTGGCGAGCGCGTGAAAATCGATGAGCTGGCGCTTTTCCAATGCGGCCACGATCAACAGCACCGCGTCGGCTCCATGAGCTCTGGCTTCGTAAAACTGGATGTCCCCCACCATAAATTCTTTATCCAGCGCCGGCATGGGGAACGCCTTCTTGATCTCTGCCAGATAGCTCAGGTCGCCCTGGAAGAAATCTTTATCGGTTAACACCGACAATGCGGAAGCCCCGTGTTCATGGTACGAGCGCGCGATGCGAAGATAGTCGAAATTCTCGGAAAACTCGGGGCGCAGTAGACCGAGACTCGGCGAAGCTTTTTTCACCTCGGCAATCAAGGCCGGACTCGTCGCCGTCCGCGTCGCATCGAGCGTCACGGCAAAACCGAGGGGCGGCGCCGCATCCCGAATGGCGGATTTCAGATCCGCCAGATAGCCACGGCTCTGCTTGTGCCGGAGTTCTGCTTTCTTATGTTCAAGAATCTGATCCAGAATCATGCGTCACGACACCCTTTTCGTCCAGGCCACGAGTCGATCAAGTTTTTCCGCTGCGGCGCCCGAATCGACCGCCTGACGGGCAATCCGAAGTCCGTCTTTTAATGTCTTGGCCTGCTGGCCTGCGACAATCGCAGCAGCCGCATTCAGACAGACAATGTCGCGTTTCGGCCCCTTCATTCCTTGCAAAATATCTCTCGTGATTCGGGCATTCTCTTCGGGAGTTCCGCCGGCTATTTCCTTCTTGTGGACGCGGGGGAGATCAAATTCCTCAGGCGCCACAAAGTAGTTGGACACGACCCCGCTTCTTCCTTCAGAGACTTTCGTCCGGTCGCAGACCGTGAGCTCATCGAGCCCGTCCATCCCGTGCAAGACGAAGCAATGTTGGGAACCCAATTGCACCAGGACTTTAGCCATGACCTCGGTCAGTTTCGCATCATAGACTCCGAGGACCTGGTGCGTGGCCCCGGCAGGGTTGGCCAGCGGACCGAGGACATTTAAGAGCGTGCGAATCCCCATTTCCTGTCGCGGCCCCGCACTATGTTTCATGGCGCCATGAAAGAGCGGAGCATAAAGAAAACCGATGCCCACCTCATTGATACAATCCGCCACGCGCTCAGGCTGAAGATCGATCTTCACGCCCAATGCACTCAGCACATCCGCGCTCCCCGACCTGGACGACACCGACCGGTTCCCGTGTTTTGCCACAGTGAGTCCCGCACCGGCCACCACAAACGCCGCGGTCGTCGAAATATTGAAGGTATGCCCACCGTCTCCACCTGTCCCGCAGGTATCGAGGACGATCGAACTGCCCACTTGGATTCGCGTGGCACGGGCCCGCATCGCGCGAGCCGAGCCGGCGATCTCATCCACCGTTTCGCCTTTCTGGCGAAGCCCCATCAGATAGGCGGCGATCTGCGCCGGAGTGGCCGCGCCGTCCATGATCTCGGACAGCACCTCTTCCGCTTCCTGTTCGGAAAGGTTGATGCGATCGGCCAATTTTGCGATGGTGTCTTTGATCATGATGGGGGCGGACAGTCCGATGAGACTAGAGTTTCAAGAAGTTTCTGAGCAGGTCTTTCCCGGACTTGGTCAAAATCGATTCCGGATGAAATTGTACGCCCTCGACCGCAAGCGTCCGGTGCCGCAATCCCATAATTTCGCCTTCGGCGGTCTTGGCCGAAACCTCCAGACAATCGGGAAGATTCTTGGGATTCACCAGCAACGAGTGATAGCGTGTCGCCTCGAATGGATTCGGCAGTCCGTGGAAGATCGTTTTTCCGTCGTGCGAGATCATCGACGTTTTCCCATGCATCAACCGCTGGGCTCGAATCACTTCGCCGCCGAACGCCACGCCCAACGATTGATGGCCGAGACAGACGCCGAGAATCGGCATACGCCCGGCGAACTGGCGAATCGTCTCGACGGAGACACCGGCTTCTTTCGGCGTGCAGGGACCCGGCGAAATGACAATCCGGTCAGGCCGAAGGTCTTCGATCTGCTGCAAGGTGATCTTGTCGTTCCGATACACGCGCACATCTTCGCCCAATTCACCCAAATACTGCACCAGGTTGTAGGTAAAGGAGTCGTAATTGTCGATCATCAAGAGCATGACGCTACTCCAGCCCCTGCTCGGCCAACTCGATGGCTTTCATCATGGCGCGCGCTTTATTGCAGGTCTCTTCATATTCGTGCTCGGGATTCGAATCCGCCACAATGCCGGCGCCGGCCTGAATGAAGGCTCGCCGCTTCGAGACCACGACTGTACGGATATTGATGCACATATCCATGTTCCCCGAAAAGCCGAAGTATCCGACCGCACCGGCATAGGGTCCACGCCTGGTCGGCTCCAGTTCTTCGATGATTTCCATCGCGCGAATTTTAGGCGCCCCTGATACAGTTCCGGCCGGGAAACAGGCCTGCAACACATCGTAGACGGTCTTCTCTGGGGCCAGCCTGCCGCTCACGTTGGACACAATATGCATGACATGTGAGTAGCGCTCGACGTTCATCAGCGATTCGACTTTGACGGAGCCGCTCTCGGCCACCCGCCCAACATCGTTTCGGCCCAGGTCCACGAGCATAATGTGCTCAGCCCGTTCTTTCTGATCGGCGAGCAGGCGACGCTCCAGTTGCTCATCCTCCTCAACGGTGGCTCCGCGACGACGGGTGCCGGCGATCGGACGAACGGATACCAACCCGTCTTCGCACCGCACGAGAATTTCCGGCGACGACCCTACCAACTCGACGCCCGCAATTCTGAGGTAATACATGTACGGAGACGGATTGACGACCCGGAGCGCGCGATAGAGCTGAAACGGCGTTGCATGGAGCTTCGTTTCCCAGCGCTGCGAGAGTACACACTGAAAGATATCGCCGGCTTTAATATATTCCTGCGTCAGGCTGACCATCTTCTCGAAGTCGGCCTTGCTCATATTCGGCGTAAAGGTGATCGGCGTCCGCCGGCGTTTGGGCGCAGTCCGACGTAGAGGCCGTCGCAACCGGGCAATCATCCGTTCAATCCGTGCAGTAGCCTGACGATAGGCCTGGCGAATCTCCCGCTCCGATTGCGATGTGACATGGGCATTGGCGACCACTTTAATCTTCTGCGCGACATTGTCGAAAATCAGCAGCGTGTCGGTCAGGAGAAACGCAAACTCCGGCAGGTGTAGACCCTCTTTCCGGCGAACCGAGATATTCTCAAACGTGCTCACCATGTCATAACCGAGATAGCCGACGGCGCCACCGACAAACCGGGGAAGTCCGGGAACGGTCACCGGATGATACGTTTCCATGAATTCCCGCAGACGATCGAGCGGAGCGCCGTTGCAGGCGATGCGGCGGGTGCGCTTCCCTTCCTTGATCAGAAGATCACCACGATCTTCCACCATGAGAATCGGCGACCCGCTGCCGAGAAATGAGTAGCGGGCCCACTTTTCCCCGCCCTGAACACTCTCCAGCAGATACGCCGATGGACCATGATCGATCTTCGCAAAGGCCGAGACCGGGGTCTCATAGTCGGCCAGGATTTCCCTGTACAAGGGAATGAGATTGCCCGACTGTGCGTACCGGCGGAACTCGTCCAAGCTGAGCGAATACGTTGGCGTTGCCATGCCTGCGTAATTACTCCATCCCGACGATGAGTTTCTGGCCCAGTTCGATGATATCGTCCGGCAGCTTATTCCACTTTTTCAACTTTTCGATTGGGACGCCGTACAGGCGGCTGACGCGAAACAGCGTTTCTCCGGGCTTGACCACGTGAATGGTGGTTCCGGCTTTGGCGCTGGGCTTGGCCACTTCCGCCGGGGGGGCAAGGCTTGCCATCTCCTTCGCCGCATCCTGCATGAGAGCATCAGCCTCACGCGAGAGCGATGCCAGCTCATCGACCTTCTTGGGCTTGGCCACTGCGGGCGCGGCCATTTTTCGCATATCTTGCATGGCCTTCCGCTCCAGCATGGCCGATTCTTTAACTGCCTCTGATTCTTCCTGGAGCCGCCCCATTTGCTCTCGTGCTGCTTGAACTTGCGCCGCCAATTCGCGGTTCCTCGCCTCGAATTCCACCAACTCTTTTTTCGTCCGCTTCGCTTCACTGTCGAGCTCAGCCGTTCGCTTTTCTTCCTGGGCCAGCAGCCGCTGGAAATTCAAACTCCTCGCTTTCTCCGCATTGTATTTTTCTTCCAGCACCACACAACCGCTGAGCAACATGGTGCTGCACAGCACGAGGACACCGGATCCCACCATCTTGCAAGTCTGATTCATCACTCGACGATCCTCCATCTTCATTGTCCACCTCCGACGCCGGAGTCTAATGCATCCTGAATCGGCCGTCCCGCCCGTCTCAATACTCCTCCATGAACGACCGACGGGTCGCTAAGAATACGGTCCAACGCAGTGAAAGTCAAAGCGAATTGGGGCGGATATCCACTGCATGCATGAAAGGGATCCCCCTGTTACCACATCACAAGGACATCAATTATTTAGTCATCTCCATTGTTAAGAGAATGGCGCATCAATTCGGTAGCGATTGGAACTGGATGAATGCCTGAGATCGACACGCTGTAAGATTGGTCGAACGAGGTTACGAAATGGTTATGAGTCAAAGCACAATGTCGGCCAGGTAAGGACGCCAGACATCAGGTTGGACTTACTCGACTTACTCATTCTTGAATTGTCGCTCAAACTGGGCTAGGCATACATCAACCGCATTGTTCAATTGCGATTTCAAAAACTCCCCGGAATTCGCAACCACTTCAAGGAGGGTCGGAGCAGCACCTTCGATTTTGCCATCTGTCTCACAGACACTTTGCCACGCAATCGTCCCTTCCGGAAAACGAAGCAGACGGACCCTCCCTACATAATTAACACGATACGTGTCTCGACTAAGTGGGCCGGCAAGGTTAAGTGACCAGGAAATCGTCTTGAAGTCAAAGAGCAGCCCTTTTTCAAACTTCTTCTTCAATGCATCGAGATTGTCATTCGCGAGTACGTCGTCCAATGATCGTATATTCTGGAAGCTGTGTTCATGAACCAAGTTTCCAATAAAAGCCTGCTTGACCCTAGGCATAGGGTCTTCCAGATGATATTCTCGCACTAGCTGTCCTCCAGCCTTTTCAGCCTTGTTCGCCTGTAAAGCCCCGGCGATAGCCCCTCCTACAGCACCAAACATCATTCCAGCAGACCCTTCATTCCTGACTTCTGGTGTCTGGGCGCTAAATACTTGGGGATAGTAGTGTACGGCAAGAATTTGCTGTTCTCCCTTCAAGCTGCTCTGTATTGCAGAGGAGAGCTTCACCTCGCTTGATGAGCATGAAGTAAGAAACGCCACAGCAACAAAAAGAAAACCGTGGGAACACCTCATCACTGGCCTCCAGTATTCTTCCGCCAAGCTTTTTCAGAAAGTTGAGTCTATGCCGAACAGCCAACACCTTGCAATCCTAGTGAAAAGAGATACGTCAGGAACCATTATCCACCTACTCCTTCTTCAGCCACCCTTGTCCTACTAGCCTGGCTCGTAAACTCCAGTACCACCACATCCCTCACCCAAGGTATACAGCTTCAGCTGGACAGCACCGAGTATATTAGGAGGCCGCATTTCTCAGGCTCCAATTACGTGATCGCCACGACCGACAACCCTCGACATCACTCATACCATTTGTTTATCTAACCCATATGCCACACCCTTTCAGCCCTGCCTACAAATTGGCCGGCCCGGGGTTTGACCGACTCATAGGCCTATGCTACCGTCCCCTCCATGAAAATGATCGATTCGAATATATGTAGCCATGGATAATCGCGCACAAGCCACCTCCGCTAGAACCATCTCTGTGCAGGGCATTACCCTGCACCTCGCACAGCCGATTGCGACGCTGCAGGAATGGATCGGGAGTCGGGAACCGCTGCAACAACTCCTCGCCTGCTGGCTCAAAGTTGATCCACGAGATCTCCCCCTGTCGCCAAGAATTACCGGTCCTCCGGGCATTGGGAAAACGACTTTGGCGATGTCGGGCGCCAAGGAACGCAAGCAGGACTTGTATGTCTTTCAATGTACCGCCGATACACGCCCGGAAGACCTGCTGATTACACCGGTTCTGGCCGAATCGGGATCCATTGCCTACCACGCATCGCCGCTGGTAACGGCGGTACTCACCGGGAGCATCTGCGTCCTGGATGAAGGCAACCGGATGAACGAGAAGAGCTGGGCCTCCCTGGCCTCCTTGCTCGACCATCGCCGCTGCGTCGAATCGATCATCGCAGGTATTCTCATCGAAGCGCACGAAGACTTCCGCTGCTGCGTCACGATGAACGAGGATGCCTCCACGTATGAAGTGCCGGACTACATGCTCTCCCGTTTGCAACCGACCCTCGGCCTCGGATTCCCCTCGCGCCAGGATGAAATGGCGATTCTCCGCTACCATCTTCCCTTTGCAAAGGAAGACATCCTGAGCATCGCCGTCGGCTTCTTGCAGGACGCCCATCAGCTGAACCTGGAATATTCGATCCGCGACGGCTTGCATCTCATCCAATACGCCGTCAAACGGCTCGCCCAGGATTCGTCCCATCCGGTCGCGCTCGATCGAATGTGGCAGGAAGCCCTCTTGAAAGTGCTCGGAACAGAGTCACTGGATTTGGAAGAGCAGTCGAAGCGGAGAAAACGGGCAATGGGCGATCAAGCGCTCCCCAAAGGCTTTGGCGATTTCTTTTTTGAGGAAGACGACCCTTTACACCCGGGACGCTGAATGTCTCGCTATACGCCGACCGACGCACGCATACTCAGCCTGTCTCCGCGCATCGACCTCCTTCCCATCCTCCATGGCAGCGGCGACATCGCGCAGGAAGTCCGTGAAACCTTGATCGGGAAACGGTACGACTGCCTTGCCGTTCCTCTCCCGCCTTCCGTGGAAGCCTGCCTCGAACAAACGGTGGATCGCCTCCCCGAGATCAGCCTGATCGTATTGCCGGAACCGGCGCATGAGGAAAAGGCCGGCGTCAGCCTGATCCCGGTCGATCCCTGTCAGGCCGTCATCATGGGCATCCGCGTGGCGATGGGCGAATCCATCCCCCGCGCCTACATTGACCGGGAGGTCTCCCGATTTGAACCGATTCCTTTTGTCGGGCCTGATCCCTATGCCGTGAAATCAGTTTCGCTTCCAATGCTGGCGGCTGCGACGCTGCCTTCTCTCACCATGCCTCCGCCCGGATCACAGCAGAACCAACGGATCACATGGATGGCCTTTCGGCTCCATGAACTGGAACTGGATCATGCCTCTATCCTCTGCCTTTGCCACATGACGGATTGGCCCTGGCTCCGCGCCGCCTATCAGGCCAATGCCCCCTATGACCGTCCGGAAGCAACAACGGGACGGCCGGTTCGTTGCAGCGTCAACCGCGACTCCCTCTACTTCGCCTTGGGCGAGTTGCCCTTTCTCACAGAACTGTACGAACGCCGGCGTGAAACGCTGCACTCGGATTGGAATCTCGCCATCGATGGCGTGAAAGAACTCCTCATCGAAACAAGGGCGCGGTGGATCGAGCATTACCGGTCTGAAGGCGCCTCCATCCCCGACTGGGTGACCCCACAGATCCTCCAGGTCATCTTGCAGTACGTGCGGAATCTCACGCTCCTTGAGCGCCGCCTCACGCCGTCACTCTACACGCTCGTCCTCGCCGCCAAGCAAACAGCCGGAGACGACTTTGCCGTGATGCTGCTCAAGACGGCTAAGAGCTACGGCTATCAGGAGGATCACGATCAGTCGCGCCTCGATGCGATCATCATGGGACTCAATGAAGTGGAATTGCCTGACGGCACCGTCGCTTCCGCCACCAACCGCCTGCAGGGACCGCCGCTCGTCTGGCGCGAGCTGTCGTTGAAAGCAAAGCCTGACCGGAAAACCAGCCGCCGATGGTCCCATCTCTGGAACCCGCAACGGCAATGCTCCTGGCCTCCGGAAGATCAGAGGATTGAAAGTTTCAACACCCACGTGCGCGCCCAGGCATCCGCGCTCATCGGCGCGGATCTGGCCAAGACGGAAAAGTTTACGACGTCGATGAAAGACGGGTTGGATCTCCGGGAAAGTCTTCGCCGATGGCTGGGTGGAAAACGATCGGCTGGCTCACTGTCCGGCAGTACCTTGAGCTCACTGCCGCGCATGGACCTTTATGTGCGGGAAATCCCGCCCGCTCGCGGCAATGTAGAAGTCGTGATCTTCCTGTTTGACACTCCCGCCGATCCTCTGACCTATTCCTGGCAAGCCACCTGGTTTGCCGAGCATCAAGAAGAATCCACGCTCTGTTTTTACGCCACCCCGTTTGCCGATGACATGGTAGGGCCCGGCATTGCCCAGTCGCGTTATGGCGGCGCCTTCTTTCTGTTTCCGCCCCGTCCCATTCCGGATATCTGGAGCGATCCCCTGCTCGCGTTTGCGACCACGCTGGAGGAACGGTTGATTGCGGCGGCAGCCGTTCATACCCGGGAAACCCACATTGCGCTCGTGACACCCGTTCCGCCCCGCGCCAGCTGGCGGAGAATTGCCAAACAATTTGGAAGAACCCTCGTGCCGATTCCACTCTCGAGATTTTCGAGCCAGACGCTCGACCGGCTCCGTCGCTTTCACGTGCTCAACGGCCATGAGATCAGAAGTTATGCCGCCAGATTTATTCGATAACCCCTCGCCGTCCCGGCGACCCGGTTCATCCGCACCGGTTTCCGAACAGCTCGACTGGCTCCGCCAGGAGATCCGAAGACATGACTACTTGTACTACGTCAAAGACCGTCCTGAAATCTCCGACGGCGAATACGATCGGCTGTTCAAAGACCTGAGTGATCTCGAAACAACCCACCCGGATTTGGTGACCAGCGATTCGCCAACCCAACGGGTCGGCGCGCCACCTCTGGCGGAGCTGGGCAAGGTCAGGCACGAACGGCCGATGCTCAGCCTCGACTCTATCGTCGATCCAGCCGACGTCCTGGCATTCGATCAACGGATGAAGCGGGAACTGGAAAGCCAGCAGATAGAATATACGGTCGAACCAAAATTCGACGGTCTCTCTATCGAGCTGGTCTATGAGCAAGGCCGGCTGGTCCGCGGATCCACCAGAGGCGATGGCATCATGGGCGAGGATGTCACGGTCAACCTCCGGACGATTCGCTCCCTTCCCCTTCACCTGCGCAATGACTCTTCCCCCCCAGCCCATCTGGCTGTGCGCGGCGAAGTCTATATGAGGCTCGAAGATTTCCATGCGTTGAACCGGACAATCACGGAACGAGGGGAAGAGGCCTTTGCCAATCCACGTAACGCGGCGGCCGGGTCTCTCCGGCAGCTCGACTCGAGTATCACTGCAGTCCGCCCGTTGGTCGTCACCTGCTACGAAGCCATGGCGGTATCCGCTGAACCGCCGCATTCTCATTGGGACGAGCTCAAGGCCTTAGCCGATTGGGGACTTCCCATCCCCAGTCATCGACGCCAGTGCGTCACCATCGAAGAGGTCATCGCATTCCACCGTGAGACCGAACAGGTGCGCGACGACCTCCCTTATGAAATCGATGGCCTGGTGGTGAAAGTGAATCGCCGAGACTGGCAGGAACAACTGGGCTTTAAGTCCCGCAGCCCCCGCTGGGCCATCGCCTTCAAGTTCGCTCCGCGCAAGGAAATCACGGTGGTGCAGGATATCGTCGTCTCGGTCGGACGCACCGGCACACTAACTCCTGTGGCACTTCTACGGCCGGTTGAAGTCGGTGGTGTCACGATCAGCCGGGCGACGTTGCACAATGCCGATGAAGTCGCCCGGAAGGATATCCGTGTGGGCGATACGGTCAAGGTAGAACGGGCCGGCGATGTCATCCCGGCCATTGGCGAGCGTATCCCGGTTCCCGGAGAGACCCGGTCCGATCCGTTCGCGATGCCGGATCATTGCCCGGTATGTGGATCGGCGGTGGGACGGGAGGGCGCCTATTACTACTGCACCGGCCAATCCGGATGCGTCGCGCAATTAAAAGGTGCCATCGAACATTTCGCCTCCAAGCAGGCGCTCAATATCGAGGGGCTGGGAAAAAAGACCGTTGCACAGCTTGTGGACCATGGGTTGGTCGGCAGTTTGGCCGATCTCTATCGTCTGACCCGCGATCAGTTGCTGGCCCTTGAGGGGTTTGCGGAGAAATCGACCTCGCTACTACTCGAAACCATTGAACAGAGCAAGACCGTGTCGTTGGATCGCTTCTTGATGGGTCTTGGCATCCGCCAGGTCGGCCAGCACATCGCCAAGGTGCTCGCCAAGGAGTTCGGAACGCTGGACGCGATCATGGAAGCGGATGAAGCTCGATTCTTGGCGGTCAAAGAAATCGGTCCCGAGATCTCCTCCAGCCTGGCCTCTTATTTCAGCGAAGAGTCCAATCGTCGGGTGATCGCCCAGCTGCGTGAGTTCGGCCTGAAGATTACAGAACAGGCTCGCCCCGCCTCGCCCGAATCACTCTCCCTCGCCGGAAAGACCTTCGTGTTCACCGGTGGGCTTGACCGCTTCAGCCGTGATGAGGCCAAAATCCTGGTCGAGCGCCGGGGAGGAACCGTTGCATCAAGCGTGAGCAAACGCACGTCGTTTGTTGTCGCGGGACATGAGCCAGGATCGAAGCTTGATCAAGCACGGAAGCTGGGAATCGCGGTGTTAAACGAGCAGGGCTTCGCTGACTTGGTTAAAGAAGAGAAGGCTAGCTGACTGGATTCAGTGAAGACGTTTCCACCGGGGCGGGAGTCTTTTCTTCTTTATAAATGTTCACGCTGCGGATCGATCGGGGATCTGCCTCGTGCACAACTAAACGGCAATGGGCAATGTGGAGCTCTTCCCCGGCTTTAGGGATGCGGCCGAGTTCGCCCTGAATGAGCCCGCCGATAGTCAGGGCCTCATCGCCGAGATCGACCTTCAAGAAATCATTCACCTTTCGTACTTCGGTCCTGCCATGGACCAGAATCTGGTTCTTCCCGATTCGCTTGATGAGTTCTTCGGTAATATCGGTTTCGTCGACAATCTCACCGACCACTTCCTCCAAAAGGTCTTCAAGAGTAACCAGTCCCATGACGCCGCCATACTCGTTGACGACAATCCCCATGTGACGTTTTTCCTGCTGGAACTGCTTCATCAGGTCGTCGGCAGTCTTCCCTGCCGGCACAAAGAGAGCCGGATGGGCAATATCCCTGAGACGAACATCTGAACGACCCTTAGCCAGCTCGGTTAACGCTTTGGTCTTATAGAGCACGCCGGTAATATTATCCAACACCCCGTCATAGACCGGGATACGGGAATACTTCGAGTTATAAAGCAATTCCTGCGCTTCCTTCAGCCGTAAATTCCCATCCAGCGAAAACACGTAGATACGCGGAGTCATGGCGTCTTCTGCCGTAATATCTTTCAGTTGGAAGACATTTTTGATCATCTTCACTTCTTCCGACTCCAACTCACCGGCCTTCCCTCCCTCATCCAGCATGATCTTGAGTTCTTCCTCGGTCACCAAGGGGAGAGTGAGTCCCTTACCGCCGGTCAGCTTTTGAATGAGCGGCACCATCAGGAACAAGAGCGGCTTAAGGAAAATCTGAACGCCGTAGACGGGATACGCCATGTTCAGAGTGACCGGAACGGCAAACTTAGCCGCCAAGGTCTTAGGAATGACATCCACCGACACCAGCAAGACAAAGGTCAGGACGCCCACCATCACAGCGATGGCCTCCTCAAATACGGTTTTTCCACCATAGGCATTCAAGGTGATGAAGGTGGCATACATCGGAATGGCGGTTCCTACCAGCCGGTCCCCGACCAGAATGGTCGAGAGGAGCCGTTGCGGATCACTTCGGAGAGTCAACGCCATAGAGGCGCGCTTGTTACCGTTCTTGGCAAGGGCGCGAAGGCGGGTTTCATTGACTGAAAAGAACCCGATCTCAGCCGTCGAAATGACGGCAGATAACCCTATCAATGCTAGTAGGATCAGAATATCCATGAGGGCTCTTGATTAGGGACGACTAGCCACGAAGGCTAGCCTGAAAGGGCGAATAGCGTGGATTCTGCAGTAGAGAGAGATAAGACCTTCCCCTGGCTGAACAGATTCAACAGACCATGTAGGAGTTATGATGATCATCGGATGATAGATCTATCACACCGATTGGGAAGGGGCAAGACATTCAAAGAAACTGACAGGAATATCAATCAGTTCGAATAGACCACACTGCGGATAGGCATGAAGACTATTGAAAGAGATCTACGCTTCACTGCGTATGATCTAGCCATCATCTCTCACCACAAAGGACTGGATATGGTGCTGAGCGTCCAGCTTGGATGAGGCGATCTGAGCATCGGCTTCAGTCAAAAACTGCCCCACCTGCACCCTATACCGCCGACCTTCAGGTAATTCCACCTGCACCACGCGACCGCCCGGGTACTGAGCCCCGACCTGCTCGAACAACCCTCTGGCGTTCAGCGGATCAGCGAAGGCCCCCACCTGAATGCGCAAGACCCCCATCCCTTCCGGTCTGGCCTGGTATCCGACCACTTGAAGATCAATCTGATCAGTCCCATTTCCGGTCATTCCGATCGCTTCGGCCCCGGCCAGCGAGAGATCAAGTACCCTCCCCTTGGCAAACGGACCACGATCGTTGATTCGTACCGTCACCTGTCTCCCCGTGGAAACCGATCGCACAACGGCAATAGAACCGAGCGGCAATGTCCGGTGCGCTGCCGTGAGTTTGTGCATGTCGTACCGTTCACCGTTCGCGGTTTTGTTTCCATGGAATCCAGGACCGTACCAGGACGCAACCCCTCGCTCATGAAATCCGACAGGATATCCAGGGAATCGGTGAATAGGAGGCGGTTGGGATTGGCAGGAGACAAAAACCGTGCAGACCAAGAGCGCAGCGGCGAAGGAGAGAGAAGGACGAACGAAAGCGGGCCTGGTGCCCTTCATGGCCTAGAACTCATCAAGTGATTGGTCTTGAAGCAGCGCCAACGCCTTGTTCGTATTCGAGACGGTCAATACGACGATGGCACGCTTTCCCTCACGCGAGGGTGTGCAGTAGCCGCACTTGATATTGATACGGTTTTGAGTCAGCAGTTCCGCCACGTCCATAAGCGCACCCGGCTGATTTTTCAAACTCAACAAGAGTGCAGTTTCTTCCTTAAACTTAATCTTCGCGGTCTTCAATGCCACACGAGCCCCGTCAAGATCCGCGACAAGTAAGCGCAGCTTTCCGGTTCCTGTCACCTCGGGCGCCGAGAACGCCTTGATGTTGACCCCCGCCTCTCCTAAAACAGCAGCCACCTGAGCCATCACGCCTGGCTTGCTCTGTCCGCTAATGACTAACTGTGTTGTTGTCGGCATTGGGGTTACTCCTCGTTGCGGTCGAAATCAAAGATAGAGACGATTTAGTTGCACCTGAGGGATCAATACAGATTAATTTTCGTGCTCATCCAACCTGGAGTCTTTCAAGGGAGACCAAGACCTGTAGAGATGCTTGATGCGCGAGCATGGTGAGATCTTTCCCAGAGCCCTTCTCCCACAATCATACCGTATTGAGCGCCGGATGTTCGTACTCGATTGCCTCAACGCTCCTCGCCTTTCCGGACAGCAGACACGCCACGGCTTCCAGCTGCTCATTTTCAGCCAACTCCTTTTGCCTATCCTCAGTCCGCGCTTTCAACTGATCCGCAAAGTACCGGGATTCATCGATGAAATACTGTCTGCAGAACAGATCGCGACTACTCATGGCCGCACAAAGAGCCCGTTAAAGAATCTGCACCACACCATTCACAAAACCGTACTCATAGATACTGCTGAACCGGAGATTCACTGACGCGGCGATCTTTTCGGCCTGTGCCCGGTTCCCCCGCGGAATCAGCAGATACATCGGCACGCCAGCGACGGCGGTGCGCTTCCACTTATACTGGGTATCAGGACTCTGGAGTGAGTCCTCGGTTTCGACTTCGGCCATCCACTGCATACTATTGCCGCGCGGGCTAAATGACCATCCGGCAATGTCCGATTGCTGGCCAGGATCAGCCCAAGGATTATGATCGGACGTCGTCCTGATCGTGACCTTGCACTGAAACGCCCGCGCCCATCGCTGGGCCGCCTCGCTGACGACCTGGTCGTGAACCGTCTCAATCCCTTTTTCACGTAAGATCGTACTCATGGATGACCCCCTTACATAAACTTACGAACATCCATTCGTCGCGCCGCAGCTCACACACTTCAGGCAGGTGCCGTTTCTGACCATTGTAAATTGTTTGCACTCCGGACAGGGATCCCCTTCATAGCCCTTGACCTTGGCGCTCTGCACCTCAGTCAGCGTCAAAGTCTCGCGGATAAGCTCGACTTTACGCGCCGCCAGAGTATGACCGTTTCCGTTCCCATTCTCTTTTGTTCCATGCCGGCGAATCGGCAGATGCTCCATGTTCACCGATGATTTCGCCAGCGCAGCAAGGTCCGCTTCTTCGTCCACACATTCCGGATCCTGCTCATCCATCTTCATCGAATCCATCCGAAGATCGTCCTCTTTGACCTGCGCCAAATCGTACCGATCCAGGTAGGTCACGGCCAACTCACGGAAGATGTAGTCGATGATCGACGTCGACATCTTAATGCGATCATTCAGTTTGACCGGGCCGTTCGGTTCGAAACGGGTAAAGACAAAGGCTTCGACGAATTCCTCCAGGGGAACGCCATGCTGCAAACCCAAGGAAATCGCGATCGCGAAACAGTTCATCAAACTCCGGAACGCGGCGCCTTCCTTGTGCATATCCAGAAAAATCTCGCCGACCGTGCCGTCTTCATACTCACCGGTTCGCAAATACAGCTTGTGCCCACCGACAACGGCTTTTTGGGTATAGCCATTTCGCCGTCCCGGCAACGGTCGCCGCTTGGCCAGATAGCGGACCAGCACACGCTCGGTAATTTTTTCTGCGGCAGCCGATATCGTGTCGACAGACGCCTCGACGGTTTTCTCCCCATCGCTCGATGAACTCAGCGGTTGGCTCAACTTCGAGCCGTCCCGATAGAGCGCGACCGCCTTCACCATGCTCTTCCACGCAAACTGATAGGCTGACTTGACCTCGTCAAGCGTCGCCTCTGCCGGCATGTTGATCGTCTTGCTGATGGCGCCGCTGATAAACGGCTGCGCGGCGGCCATCATCCGGATATGGGCATCGACATGAATAAAGCGCTGGCCGATCCGGCCGCAGCGATTGGCGCAATCGAAGACCGGCAAATGCTCGGCTTTCAAATGCGGCGCTCCTTCGACCGTCATCGTACCGCAGCAATATTCGTTCGCCGCGGCAATTTCTTCCTGGGTGAACCCCAACGCCTTGAGCATGTTGAAATTCGTTTCGGCCAGCTGCGCATCGGTCAAGCCGAGCTTCTCGATGCAAAACGTTTCGCCCAGGGTAAACTTGTTAAACATGAACGCGATTTCAAACGCCTGGACCAGGTTGCTCTCAAGCCGTTCCAGCGCGGCATCGTCAAACCCCTTGTTGCGCAAGGTCTCGTGATTGATGAAGGGCGCGCCCTTGAGGGTCTGAGCGCCGACGCAATACCGGATGATGTCCTGAATCTGGCTCTCGGAATACCCCATGGTCGTGAGGGCCTGGGGAATGCTCTGGTTGATGATCTTGAAATACCCGCCACCGGCCAGCTTCTTGAACTTAACCAAGGCAAAGTCCGGCTCGATCCCGGTGGTATCGCAATCCATCACCAGCCCGATAGTGCCGGTTGGCGCAATCACCGTCACCTGTGCATTGCGATAACCATAGGCCGTTCCAAGTTCCAAGGCCCGATCCCAGGCCCGGCGGGCGGCGATGAGCAGATCCGGCGGACAATGCTCCGGCTGAATGCCCATTGGAACGATCGACAGCCCCTCATATTCGTCCGCCGCGGTGTTATAAGCCGCCCGACGGTGGTTGCGGATAACCCGCAACATCTGGTCGCGGTTTTTCGTATATCCGGGGAATGGCCAGAGCTCCGCAGCCATTTCCGCCGAGGTGCTATACGACTCTCCGGTCATGATCGACGTAATCGATCCGCAGATCGCCATCGCCTTGGGGGAATCGTACGGAATCCCCTGCCGCATTAACACCGTCCCGAGATTGGCATAGCCCAACCCCAATGTGCGGAACTGATAACTTCTCTCCGCAATCGATTTACTCGGAAACGAGGCCATCAGAACGCTGATCTCCAACACAATCGTCCAGAGACGCACGGCATGGCGAAAATTCTCGAGTTCAAACTGTCCGTCCGCCGTATAAAACAACGCCAGATTGAGCGAAGCCAGGTTGCAGGCCGTATCGTCCAGAAACATGTATTCGGAACAGGGATTGGATGCGTTGATCCGGCCATCCTCCGGGCAGGTATGCCATTCATTGATCGTCGTGTCGTACTGCGTACCGGGATCGGCACAGATCCACGCGGCCCAGGCAATCCGGTCCCAGAGATCACTAGCCTTCACGGTCTTGCAGACCTTGCCGTCGATCCGACGTTTCAACTGCCAATCGCTATCGTTCTCGAGCGCCGTGAAAAACTCATTCGGGATTCTGACGCTGTTATTGGAGTTCTGCCCGGAAACCGTCTGATAGGCTCTCCCATCCCAGTTCGTGTCGTACTCATGAAACACAAAATGGGTAAACCCCTGTTGGGCATAGGCATACATGCGCTGCACATAGGCTTCCGGCACCATATCCCGGCGAGCCGCGGCCAGGGCTTCCCGCAAGATGGGATTCTTCTTCGGATCGATTTCTGCCTTCGTCTGGCCCGTGCTATCAACGACGTGGCAGGCCTTCAACACGGCATTCAACCGCTGTGCGCAGACCTTCGATCCTGTGACCATCGCTGCCACTTTTTGCTCTTCGATGACTTTCCAATCGATAAATTCTTCGATGTCGGGATGATCGAGATCCAGACACACCATCTTGGCCGCACGCCTGGTGGTGCCGCCGGACTTGATGGCACCGGCCGCACGATCTCCGATTTTGAGGAAGGACATCAGGCCGGACGACCGACCGCCGCCGGATAAGCCTTCACCGTCTCCCCGCAAACGGGAAAAGTTGGTTCCGGTTCCAGACCCATACTTAAACAACCGGGCTTCCCGCACCCACAAATCCATGATCCCGTTTTCGTTGACGAGGTCATCATCGACGGACTGGATAAAACAGGCATGAGGCTGGGGGTGTTCAAACGCATTGGTCGACTTCACCACCTCACGGCTTTTGGGGTCCACGTAATAGTGGCCCTGCGCCGGACCTGAGAGCCCGTAGGCGTAATGCAAGCCGGTGTTGAACCACTGCGGTGAATTGGGGGCGGCCATTTGCCTGGCCAACATGTAGCCGACCTCATCCTGAAAGGCCTCGCTATCCTCCGGCGTCTTAAAATAGCCGTACTCTTTACCCCAATGCGTCCAACAACCAGCAAGACGTTCGAAAACCTGGCGGGCATCGCGCTCACTACCCAATACCGGCTTCCCATCAGAACCCGTCAGCGGATTGCCCGCGAGATCCTTCTGAGGCACACCCGCTTTCCGAAAATACTTCTGGGCGAGAATATCAATGGCCAATTGGGACCACTGTTCAGGCACATCAATGTTCTCAAGCTTGAATACCGTGGATCCGTCCGGATTACGAATCTCCGACGACCGCTTGACGAATGTGAGACCCTCGTAGGGGCCCTGGCCGCGACGGGTAAATCTCCGCTCAATTCTCACGATAGTCCTCCTTCAAGAGGGTTCTGTAGCTGTGTACGAATAGGGGCATAATTGAGGATCTTTTCTCTGGTACGGGACGACCGTGATGTGAGATACCCATCGCGGATGGACTACATATAGCTATTCGGAGTTTTTGTCAACACCAAGTATAGTGGTTAGAGCGAGATATGAGGGGAAAACCTGGGGACAGCCAATGTGCGTGTCTGATCGCTAGCTTGCGGAGATTTCGAGATACTTATCCACAGAAACAGGGCTCCAAAATAGCAGGAAATTGATCGGTAAGAACCGCCTAAAAAGCCAATCGTCCAATTTTAATGGTCGCCTCCTCAACTCCTTCGATAGGAATGAAGTGACCAGCCACACCGATCACAACAATCTTCGTACTCACAGCCTGTGTGACATACCGACTCGCTATCCCCCAATTCTGCCGCTTCGTATGAGGGCGAACCACCTCTTGGAGAATCTTCTTGCTCTGACTTTCGAATAACTGCCGGATAAATTGCTGTTCGCGGCTGGGAGCACTGCGATCCATTCGGTCAATGGCTTTTCCCAACTCCCTCTCCACAAACTGCAGATAGTCGTCCATCGTTGGATTGGACAAGGCCAGCCCCACCGCCCCACCCAGTACAGACACGATGATCACGAGACGAAGAAGGCTCATATCGCCCCCAATGAGAACAACTGATCGCCTACAGCACAAGAACCTCGAGTTTGACAAACCGAAACCGGCTGATTAGCCTAGCCCGCACCACCGC
This sequence comes from Nitrospira sp. CG24D, assembly GCA_002869855.2. Taxonomy (GTDB): domain Bacteria; phylum Nitrospirota; class Nitrospiria; order Nitrospirales; family Nitrospiraceae; genus Nitrospira_D. Next base: position 3,722 of record NEWQ02000074.1, on the reverse strand, counting down.
TCCCGATCGCGATAAAGCGGCCACATCTCACAGGAGGATCTCATGTTTGTTTGGAGTAAACGTCTGGTTGCCGCTCTGCTGGGAAGCTTCATGCTCTTGCTCATGATCTTCCTTTTTCAAGGCTCACAGGATAGCGGGAGCGGCCTGAAGATTCATACCACCAGGTGGATGGCTCTCAATTATGCCGGCCTCATGATCTGGATCTTCGTCTGGATGATCGACCAGGCCCGCGTCCGTGGAAAGAATGTCTGGCTCTGGCTCGTGCCGTTCCTCTTTGCCCCGCTGGCGACCCTCATGCTCTTTGTGCTGTTTCTCCAGCGCAAGCTGTCGTCTTAGCGAGTACCGGCCGACTGAACCGGTACGACGGCTGGAACAACCGGCGCAACTTGACTGGCCGGGCCGAACGAAATCCGTTCACGCACACGCCAGACTGCCCAAAGACCAGGCAGCGCCACAACAAAGGTCAGCAGAAAAAATTGGCCCCACCCGACCGCCGCGACGACATCGGCGGAAGGGCGACCGGCAAACACACGGCCGAGGGCTTCGAGCGAGGACAACAACGCAAACTGCGTCGCCGTATACCGAGGATCACAGAGCGACATCACCAGCGCCACGAATGCTGCCGTACCCATCCCTCCGGTGATATTTTCAACCATGACCACAGCAGCAAGCAACGCTGCGCTCTTCCCCGCCCAGGCCAGTACCACAAACCCGAGATTGGACACAGCTTGTAACAGACCGAACAGCAAGAGCGACTGCACGAGCCCCATCCGCGCCATCAACAGCCCACCGAACAGCGCACCCAGCAATGTCGCCAGAATCCCGATACCCTTTACATACCCGACTTCCCCGGCGGTGAATCCGACGCCACCGATGAGAAATGCGGTTTGGAGCGAAGAGGCAAAGGCATCGCCAAGTTTGTAGAGCACAATCACAGCCAGAAATCCGACCGCATGGGGACGCATGAAGAATTCAGCAAGCGGCGCACCGATCGCTTCACCCATCGTCTTCGGAGCGTCGGCCACGCGGCCCGGCTCTGGACTTAGGAAGATAATGGCGGTACCGATCACCATGAGCCCGGCCAAAAGGAGATAGGTCGTTTGCCACCCCACCAGATCCGCGATGACCAGCGCCCCGGCCCCGGCCACTAACAACGCAATCCGGTATCCGTTCACCCATACGGCTGCGCCGAAGCCCCGCTCCACGGATTCCAATGTCTCGGTCCGATAGGCGTCGAAGACAATATCGAGCGAGGCCGCGAGAAAGGCCACGAGCAGGGCAAAGACCGCAAGCAGCTCCGGATGATGCCGCGGACTCGTCACCGCCATCAGAACCACGCCGAGTGCGACACAGAGCTGCGTCAGCACCATCCAGCCGCGCCGACGACCCAGCCAGGGAGGAACCAGCCGATCGATCACCGGCGCCCAGAGAAACTTGAGCGTATAGGGCAATCCCACCAGCGTGAAAATGCCGATGGTTTTCAGATCCACACCCTCCACCGTCAGCCAGGCTTGCAGCGTCCCGGCCGTGAGCGCCAGCGGAAGTCCGGACAGAAATCCAAGGGGGAACATGACCGCCAAACGGCGGTTCAACAAGGCAAGGGGTATGAACTTAGAGAAATTCATTCGATTCGTCATTCATGAACAGCGCGCATGACGCAGATTGCTCCTGCAGATGAACGAGAGAGCACAATAACATTTAACAGGAACTCTTCCGCAGCAGAATCTCGAATCCCACGCAGACTCGCAAGAAGGACGAGCCTGATACCATTCAAACGACACCTTGAAATGAATGACGCTAACAGGGTTGGCCGTTAAACGCACAGGGTTTGTACCGCAGAATATCGAACTCGATATTTTCCTGATACACGCGCTCGTTGCCGTTCACTCCGTCTTGCTCGGGATCATTCCACATCGTGTGATCCCACCAGTAAAAGAGCGGTTGCTCCTCGGTCTGGTAGATGGGATTGCCGTAGTTGCTCCTTGCATACTCCTGCACAAGCCGGCCCGTCACATAATCCACCTGCCCGTTCCCCTTTAAAGAATAGAGCATAATGAACAAACGTGCTTCATGGTCGTAGAGTTCATCGAGCCGCGTTGTCAGCTCCGGTTCAACCGGCAAGACTCCGTGGGACGCGGTACGGGGGGGCACGATCAAAAGAGAGGCGATCAGCAGTGTGAGCATCCAGGTCGCTCGTGAGATCATCTCGACACCTCCCGGCAAGTCCGCACACTCTATCGATCTGGAAAATCACTGTCAATTCGACGCCGTACAACTTCCCACCTTGCCCCTCCCGCAAAGGCTACCCTATAATGCCGCGAGATGATCACGAACGCTGCACAACCACGCGCCTCGCTCCATACGCTCGGCTGCCGTCTGAATCAGGCAGAAACGGCCGTACTCGGTGAACGACTGCGACAGGATGGCTATCGCCTGGTCGCATTCGGCGAACCCACCGACCTTCTGGTTCTCAATACCTGCTCTGTGACGGAAGACGCCGAACGGACTTCCCGGTATCTCATTCGCAAGACACTCAAACATTCGCCCAAAGCCTTTATTGCCGTCACCGGCTGCTATGCGCAGACGGGACCGGAAGGATTGAAGAAACAGGCCGGTATCGACCTGATCGTCGGTAATCAATACAAGCTCGACCTCCCGACCTTTCTGCCGCCAAGCGATCGTCTGCAGAAGTACGCGACGCCGGTCGTGCATCGCACCAAGACCATCGCCCCGGAGGACTTTGAACTCCCCGAGTATGGCGCACCGGATTCCACCCGCGCACCGCTCAAGATTCAGGACGGCTGCAGTACCATGTGCAGCTTCTGCCTGATTCCCTTTGCGCGAGGCCGGGAGCGAAGCCGCCTGCTCGACGATCTGTTGCGCGAGGCCGAGTTCCTGGCTGAACAGGGAGTTCGGGAAGTCGTTTTGACCGGAGTGAATATCGGACAATACAACCAGGCCGGTGCGGATCTCTGTACCGTGATCGCTCGGCTGGAAACCATCACCGGGCTCGAACGCATCCGGATTTCCTCCATCGAACCGACCACCGTCACCGATCAGTTGCTGGAACTGATGGCCTCATCATCCAAACTCTGTCCCTATCTTCACATACCTCTCCAAAGTGGAGATGACAGGATCTTGGCCGCAATGAACCGCTCGTACTCGGCGCAGGATTATGTGCGGCTGATTGAGCGCGCCTTACCCAAGATTCCCAACCTGGGACTCGGCACAGACATCATGGTCGGCTTTCCCGGGGAAGATGAGACGGCCTTCGGCAATACGCTGAAGCTGGCCACCGAAATCCCCTTCGCCTATTTCCATGTGTTTCCATTTTCCCCAAGACCGGGAACCGCGGCGGTAAAGCTGACCAACCCCGTCAGCGCCACGCAAATTAAAAGGCGGACAGCCATCTTAACGGGTCTCTCACAAGCCAAACGCCTCGCCGTCCATGATAGGCATATTGGAACGACGATTCCGGTCTTATTCGAAGCGGGTCACCATGACGGGTTCGCGGTTGGCACGACGGCTACTTTCCTGAAAGTCGCGGTCCCTTCACGTTCTGAACTTACGAACCAGATGCATTCCGTCACCATCACTGCCGCCAGCGAACGTTGGGCTGTCGGCCACTTGGCAGCTCAGCCGGCCGCCACGACACTTTTGCCGATGCTATGACGAACAAGACCACACCGCATCTTGTCCATATTGAAACATTCGGCTGTCAG
>NEWQ02000073.1 GCA_002869855.2 Nitrospira sp. CG24D | reverse complement strand
TGCTCGGGGCGTTTGCCAGTCCGCGGCATCCATCATCGACATCGATGAGTGCCCATCAGTAGACGGCTCGGATGGGTGGTGGGTGCAGTCGCCGACCGTATGAGACCGTGCGAGCTTTGATACAAGGCTCGCACGGCTGCCATGTCGCCTGACATGGCAGGGGTGGCCAAGCCACTATATCCTGCGTGATGATCACTGTAACGAAGTGTGCCCACACCCCTCTTCATTAGTCGAGCAGACCTCGACCGGCGTGACGGCTGAGGAGAGAAACCGAAACCGTTGAAGCAGCCGATGCGTTGGACCTGAGCCCTTTTCTTTGATATACCGTTTCACCAACACGCTGGTATCGAACTCTTCCCGTTGTTGTGCTGGAATTCGCGCGCGACGGTGCTCGGTGGGCCGATGTACTGGAGTATGATCGCGCCGCTAGTCCACCCCCTTTCTTGCCCATTACCCTTAGAGTTTATCCGATCATCCTCTTCGAGAAGATCCCTGCGTCGCGCGTGAACCGGA
>NEWQ02000072.1 GCA_002869855.2 Nitrospira sp. CG24D | reverse complement strand
ATATGCTGGAACTGTACCCGCGTCTTTCAGCCCGGAGCTGAAGACCTCTCGTCCGGCTGCACCTGCTGTCAGAAATGCCCGCAGAGATGCCTGCGCAGATTGTACAAGTCTATTGGCGTTTGTCGGTGCTAGCGCTCTTGAGATAGAGTGCCGGGTAACAGCTTCAACAGCCTGTTCCCGCCTTCTCTATTTCGACACATCCGGACGCGGGTCTGAGACAAATCCTCCTCGATTCGGCATCTTCACCGCGGGAAGCGTCTGCGCATCGATAATCATGTCAGCGGGGATGATGCCGTTCTGATGCAACAGCCAGGCAACGACGCTATACACTTCCTCCGGCGTGAGCGATCGCGGCGCGTTCAAGGGCATGGCGCGATGGATGTAATCGTAGAGAGTCGTCGCGTAGGGCCAGAAGCTGCCGATGGTTTTGACCGGGTGTTCTGTGGCCAGCGAACCGTGGCCGCCGACCAGCCGATCCTTTGGCCCTTCCGTTCCTGTTGGTCCGTGGCAAGCGGCGCACGTATTCGCATAAATTGCTGCTCCTTGCTGAACCGTCCCTTGGCCAGGCGGCAGCCTTTCACCGGTCGGACTGATATCGATCTCCCACGCCTTGATCTCTACCTCAGTAGCCGCCCGTCCAAATCCATACTGCGGCGGCTTCTCAGCGGTCGCCACTCCAACAAAAAGCAGGAGCGAGCCAAACGCGAGCATCCAGCGAGAGACCACGTTACACCTGGACATTCGTCACCTGTCCGTCTCGACCGACTTTCCAACTCTGGATCGCATTGTAGTGGTAGGAAGAATGGATGCCTCGGGCAGCCACGAGCGATGCTCTGGTCGGCTGGACATAGCCGGTCTCATCAGTGCAGCGGCTTTGAAGGATCGCGTCTTCTCCGTCCCAACGCCATCTAAACCGGAAGCGCGTATGACAGTGTGAAAGCACTGGGTCTTGGAGTTGCGCCGGTGTCCAGATCTGTCCGCCATCCGTGCTGACATCGACCGTAACGATCTTTCCGCGCCCGCTCCAAGCCAGCCCGCGAATCTCGACGAAGCCGGGTTCGATCCGTTGGCCACCCGATGGATTCGTGGTCACCGACTTGGCATCCATGACAAACGTGAATTGCCTGGCCGTGCCGTCCGGCATGAGGTCGGTATAGCGCGATGTTTCTTCGCGCGTCATGAAAGGGGCAATCCCAACTTTCAGTCGTCTGATCCACTTGATGCAGGTGTTGCCTTCCCAGCCTGGAATCACCAGGCGGAGCGGATAGCCCTGTTCCGGTCTGAGCCTCTCGCCGTTTTGGGCATAGCAAAGCAGTGCATCTTTCAGCACTTCAGCCAGTGGCAGGCTGCGCGTCATGGCTGCGGCATCACTGCCTTCGGCCAACACCCAGGCAGCCTCCGGATTGATGCCTGCCTCGGTCAACACCGTCGCGAGCGGCACGCCGGTCCATTCGCTGGTGCTCATGAGCCCGTGCGTGTCTTGAACCGTCTTGCCCGTCGGACCGTTCCATTCTTTTCCCGAATTGCCGGAGCATTCGATGAACAGCGTCCGGGTGACGGAAGGGAACCGCATCAGATCGTTCATGGAGAATGTCAGCGGCCGTTCGACCAGACCGTGAATCAGCAGCCGATGCTGGTCGGGGTCGATCATCGGCACGCCGTTATGATGCCGCTCGAAGTGCAGTGCGGATGGGGTGATGATGCCGTGCAGAGTTTGATGAGGCGTCAGTGAATGGGTCGCCGTCGTCAGGCGCTGTGCGGTTTCTCCTCGCGCGCGTGAGCCATAGGGACTGGAGGGCCGGCCTGGTACGTGGGTAGGGTCAGGATTCGCGTGCTCTGCGGCAGGCAGCAGCGACGGAACCATCAAACCGGCGGCGGTGGCGCCCATTGAAGAAACCGCGCTGACCAGCCATGCGCGGCGATCGATGTGTTCCTCTCTTGCCGTTTCTCGTTCCCGGGGGGCAGGTTGCGTCTGATCGGGTAAGCTCATACATCCCCCTGTTTGGAGTCACATTCGACGTGTCGGTCAGTCTGCCCTCTTCGACTGACCGAGGCAAGAGTCTCGGCATTGACACGTTGCCCATG
>NEWQ02000071.1 GCA_002869855.2 Nitrospira sp. CG24D | reverse complement strand
AGAGGCTGACGGCACGACATACATCACGCGATAGTAAAACTGGGTCAGCTTCCCGAGTTCATCGGCCGCGTCAGGCATCGGCGTCCCCTCCGGCTCTGGCTTGCTGCGCGCATCCGATACGGCCTTCTTCTCATGTAGTGCCTCCATGAGCGCGGCCAGTTCCACGGCCACGATCGGATTCCGCCGCTCCCAGATCGCCAGATGACCCAGGCCTTCAGTCGGGGCCACACGGGGACTCTCCGCGACTCGCACCTGCACCGGAATGACGCCTTGCGCCTTCGGAATGAACGGCAACCGGGCCGTCCCGTCTTCACCGGTCACCGCGGTCGCCACAACTTTCCCATAGACGAGCAATTCAAGCGGCTCACCTCCCAGCCCCGCAGGGGCCGCCGGCCCCCGCGACATCAGCCGCGCTTCAACCATCACCGTCTGATTGGGTGAGGACAAACTGTCAGTGACCAGGAGCGTTGCCGGAGCGGTTCCCGCCGCGCCGGCAGTACCAGGAGGACTGAGGACGATGGCAAGTGAGAGAAGACAGGCGGTGCGGAGCATATGGCGCTTGACCTCACGCACAGGCGTTATGCGCGCAAGGCGGCCAAGACCTCGTCGACGTGGCCATCGACTTTGACCTTCCGAAAGATGGCTTTCAGCTTGCCCTCGGCATCGATGACGAACGTACTCCGTTCGATGCCCATGTATTTCCTGCCGTACATGCTCTTTTCTTTGTATACATCGTAGGCCGTCGCCACCGCCTTTTCCAGATCGCTCAGCAGCGTAAACGGCAGGGCATACTTGGCGATAAATTTCTGGTGGGATGCCTGGCCGTCGAAACTCACCCCGATCACGACTGCGCCCGCCTTTTTGATCGACGCCATCGCATCGCGAAACCCGCAGGACTCTTTGGTGCAACCCGACGTGTCGTCCTTCGGATAAAAATACAGTACCACCTGCCTGTCCTTCAGGCTTTTCAACGTGACCGTTTTCCCATCCTGATCCGGCAACGAGAGTTCCGGCGCCTTCATCCCGACTGCAAGTTCCTTGGCCATGCGCATGATCCTTTTCAGTATGGGCTATCGCGGTCCGCTGCCGATTCCCGGCCGCGAGGTTCCGTATGGATGCTCTTTTGAATTTTTTGGCACGGCAGGATTTCCATAAGGGGACAATGCCGGAGAGTCCCAGATGGTCTTGTCCCCCGGCGCAAGATTGGCCGCCTCAAGAAAGTGCTGCCGGGCGGCTTCGGTATCGCCGAGGGCATTGAGCGCCAACGCAAAGTTGTAGTGGGCCTGGCCCGACTGCGGCGCGACGGTCACGGCCTGCTCGAAGTATTTCTTGGCCTCCTCAAACTGTTTCGCCTGATACGCCTGGGTGCCTTGCTCCGTCGCCGCAATCGCTTGCGGCTTCACGCCGCCATCCACGAGCGCCAGCGGCGCGAAGACGCGCGGCTTCGGTTTCGATGAACAGGCCCCCATCCCCACCAGCGCGAACACCACACAGACGGTCGTCAAAAACTTCACGGTGTCTCCCTGCATGCCGCTAGCCCTTTCCATGCTTCCGCACTTCTTCCTCGAAGGTCTTCCGGTAGAGCACGTCCCACTCGGAACTCCCCTCGACGATGCCGCGAGAATAGGAGGCCAGTTTCGCGCGCACTTTCCGGTCGACCCCCTCTTCCTGCGCCAGCTCGACCGCGAGCACCCGCTTGATGTCTTTCAGCATACGGGCATCATCGCCCTTCTGGCTGACCAGCGGGCTCTTCTTCACCGCCTGAAGGATGACATGGGAGAGATGGCTGACTTTATCTTCGCTCAACATATTGGAGACTCGTTGTTCGCCGCTCGCGCCTCGCTGTTCGCAGGCGCTTCACGAAAGACGCTTCACGTTTCACGCCCTACAGGATGATGCCCCGCTCACGCACCAGCTTCGTTTTGATCATCGTGAACATGCGCTGATAATCGACCTGCCCCTGCTCGATCTGCTTTTCATAAGCCTTGAGCATTTGCCGGACCTCTGCATTCAGCACATCTTCGATCGACAGTTCCGTGGTGATGACCTGCTCCAATGATTCGACGAACGCCTTGCGATCGCCCGTGATGTCGAGCTGGCCATCCTGCTGGAGGTGCGCGACCACCGACTCAGCCATGTGGTGAACCCGATCTTTTGATATGCGCATAGGCTAGACTCGCTCGACGCGGATGGTGGTCGCCTCCATGACCCGGCGGAACTGCGTCGCATCGCCCACAATTTTCCCGATCACATTGACACGATCCGCCGGCACCGGATCGGGGCCCATGCTCATCGGCGTCCGGCCGAAGAAAATTGCCAGCACCTGCCCCGCGCCCCAATAGGCGACATCGCCGACTTTCACTTGATTGGTCGCGGTCTCCCGATAATCTTTGACCCCGGCCAGCTTGAAATAAAACTCTTCGCCCCAGGTGTTGATCGGCGCATCGACCGGCAATGCCGCGTACACCTCCCCGGCGGTCTTCGACCCCTTCAGTTCGGCTTCAAGTTGCACCCCGCCCACGGTGATGCGAATGCGCTTTGCTGGATCTGTCATAGTGTATGTACTGTGTTGGTATGGATAATCGTGTTGGTTGCGGCCTGCGAATTTGACGTCGAACTCTAACCGGTCTCCTGGGTGAAATCAAGGCAGCGGAGTAGCCCAGGCTTTCGCGCTCCTGCTAGAATACCGCCGCATGTTACCCTCAACCTTTGTGATACTCCCGGGCATCGGTCCCGCAACAGAACGGCGCCTCTGGCAGGAAGGCCTGCTCACGTGGAACGATTTCTTGAGCCAGCCTGGGATTCCCGGAATCTCGGCCCACCGCAAGCAATGGTACGACCAGGAACTCGTCCAGGCTCAATCTGCATTCGACTCCGGTCGGCTCGACTATTTCACCACACGATTGCCCAGCCGTGATCATTGGCGGTTCTTCGAACTTTGCGAGCCTCGCACGCTGTATTTGGACATCGAAACCACTGGAACCTCTCCGCAGGACGGCGAAGTGACCGTCGTCGGATTGCACCGGCGAGGCGAAACCGTCTGCCTAGTCCGCGGAGAGACCCTGACCACGGAACGGCTCCAGGCTGAGCTGGATGCCTGCACGCTCCTCGTCACGTTTTTCGGAACGAGCTTTGATGTGCCGTACCTGCGCGCCAAATTCCCCGAACTCAGATTCACCATGCCGCATTTCGATCTCTGCTTCGCCGCACGGAGATTAGGGCTGCGCGGCGGACTCAAGCAGATCGAACGGGAGCTTGGGATCGAACGGGATTCGGCCCTGCAAGGTCTGGATGGCTGGGATGCCGTGCGGCTCTGGATGCAATGGCGCGCGGGCGATACGGCGGCACGAAGCCTGCTGCTCGCCTACAACGAAGCCGACACCGCCAACCTCGCGCCGCTGGCGAAACATGTGTTCGAGGACATCCTCCTTCGCTTCGGCCCGGCATCAGTAGGCGCCTCGATGCCTCCACAGCGGGAAAAACAGGACTGTCACGCATGAGTGCATGGGTGGGAATCGGACGGAGCGACATCGGTCTCGTCCGCGCGATGAATCAAGACGCCTTTGTCACGATAGACCCTCTCGGATTCTGGGCCGTGGCCGACGGCATGGGCGGCCATGCCGGCGGTGACGTCGCCGCCCAATCCGCTATCGCCACTGCCGCCGCACGAGCCGAACTGTTCGCCGATCCGCTCCGTAATGGTCACTGTACGCCACAGGGCTTTCTGCAGGATGTCATGACGCAGGCACACGACACCGTCCTGGAGCGCGCCCGGTTGGACCCTCGACTTGCCCAGATGGGGACGACGCTGGTCACGCTCCTGATTACCGCCGGCGCCACGCCGACCGCGCACCTGGCCCATGTGGGCGACAGCCGCGGCTACCTGTTCCGCGACGGCCGTCTCACACCTTCGACCCGGGACCATACGTTGATCGAAACCTATCTCGCTCAGGGAATCGTCACTCCGGCAACGGCCAAGACCCATCCTGATCGGCATGTGCTTACCAAAGCAATCGGGATTGCCCACTCCGCGGAACCGGATCTCACCACTCTACCGCTCGCACCGTCCGACATGTTGCTACTCTGCTCGGACGGGCTTACGAAAATGTTGGAGGATGCCGATATCGCCGACATTATGGCGCACGCACAAGGCGATCCTATTGGAATCTGCGATCGCCTGATCGACACGGCGCTTGCGCGCGGAGGCAAAGACAATGTAACCGTCATTGTGATCGCACACCGCTAAGCTTTTTCCGTCCTCCCATCGTTGACAAGGCCTCTCCAGCCATGTAGCCTGACCTATCATTCAGCAAAGACGTTCCCCAGCTTCTACTTACCTCACGCTGAGTAAACTAAGGATTCTGTAATGCCCGACTTCTCTCGGATCGTTTTCTTCGTCTTGTCAGGATATCTTCTCCTCACCTCTTCTCCCGGATTGGCACACGATGACGCGGGTCCGGAATCGGTGATCCGCGCGTTGGTCGACGCCAATGCGGCACGAGACCTCGACGGCATGTCCCGGCTGATGGCGCACGACGACGATGCGACAGGCTATACCATCGGCGGACGGAAATACGTGGGATGGCCGGAGCTGGAACGGGATATTCGCGACGAATTCGCTTTCGTGGAAAAGCTGGAAATGCCCATCACGGGCCTGAAAGTGTGGATCAAAAACGACCTGGCCTGGTTTGCGATGGAGCTGGACTATATCCGCTACGTCAACGAAGGCGGGCAACTCCACCATACAGTGATTCCCCTGCGGGAAAGCGGCGTCCTCGAAAAGCGCCAGGGTCAATGGCTCCTGGTCTCATGGCACGAATCGCTCCGGGCGGCCAACTGGCCCGCCGTAGCTCACACGCAGCCTGCGGCCCCAGCTCCACAGCTGGTTGCCGACCCGGGAATTCTCCGCGCTCCCGTGGCAGACCTCAGCGGTGAGTGGGAAATTCTCGAAGTCGAGGACGATAAACGCTACAAAGCCACGCTGGATAAGTCCGGCAATGGCCCTTATACCCAGCACGGCGGGCACTTCACCACGACCAAGTTTGCCGACCGCCTCTGGCAAGGAACCTGGCAGCAACCGGGCAACGACCGCGAAGGCGCATTCGAACTCTTGCTGTCGGAGGATGGCACGCAGGCGAAAGGGGTCTGGTGGTATTCCCGAGTCGGCACGCATAAGAATATTCCTCCGCGGGAACATGGCGGCTCGTACCAATGGAAACGGCTCACGCCGCCCTCTTCACACCAATGAATGATTCATCCTCACCGTGCATTCCCTCTCCTCCGCATAGTTGCACGCAAACGTGTCCGATCGCTTCACCACCTCTGGGAGACTTTATGTATTGGATGCTTGTTCTTTTGATCACTGTGCTGATGGGCACTCCCGCATTTGCCGACGGCGGCCATGACCACCATGCCGTACCAACACTGAAGAATCAGACCACGACCACCGTCACGATTAAGGATGACACCGTCACCTTGACCTTCGGCCCCATCGATCTGCCCACCAGCCACGATGGCGACCTGGCCGCCTCAATGCCCAAACATAACTTCCAGCTTCCCGAAGACATGTATATGGTGGGATATAAATCGGCGGTCTTTACCAAAGAGGGCAAGGAACTCCCCAGAAATTATCTTCACCATATTTTGATGATGAACAACACCAAACCCAGCGTGTCCTGCCCTGGCGAACCGCTGTTCTTCGCGGGTGCCGGCCTGGAAATGACCGAGGCGCGTTTCCCGGATGGATATGGGGTCAAGCTGGCGAAAGGCGATCACCTTATGTCCGTCGTCGCCTTCTATCACAAAGCTCCGCCGACGAAAAATGTGATGGCGTCCTTCACCATGTATATGGCGCCGAAATCAAAGCCGGTGAAGGAAATGGACGTCTATCAGGTGGGCGTGAACATCGTGTGCTACAGCAAGTTCGGCTCACGGGGCGCGGATCAAACGGATGAAGGCATTGAAATCCGACCAGGAGTTCAAGTCCATACGGCGCCGCTGAAATTCTCCATGGATGGATGCGTCAAATTCGCCTATCCGCACGGTCACGATGAACTGCTGATGATTGCGCTCGAAGACAAGGCAAACAAACGCACGCTGCTCCGGACCGTACCGGATGTGGACCTTGATGGAACCTTCCGGGAATTCCAACCCCATCAGGTGTATAAGGACAGCCAAGGATTTTCCGTCATGCAATCGGGCGAGTACGATATGGTGATGGTCCATCATCACCCGCTGCAGAAAACCGAATTCCAACATGGCATGGGAAACTATCTCCTCTATATGACTCCGGGCGCTTGCCGCACCACCAATACGGCCCAGGCGAATCCGTAAGCGCGCCTCTCCCTCTCTCATGATGCCTGCCGGTCTCCGTCCTGTGACGTGAGACCGGCAGGCGTTTTTTTGCTTCGCACGCAAGGCCACGTCCAAAATTGTTCGTTCACAAAAGTGCGCCGTCGGTCACCCCCCTACGAAAGAACCGCGCGATCGTGTCGATTGAGGCTGTGATTGGAACGCTGCGATATGGTATTCAAGACGCTAAACCAGCGCGGGATGCCGCTTTGGAATCTCTGCTCTAGGGAACAGAGCGCGCGTCACTGCACGCAGAGGATTTTCTACACCTATCCCTCTGGGACTGGGCCGGCTCGGCGTCCCCAGCAACACGGAAGTGGTCCATGCCGCAGAGTGAGCCCATTACCATCCTGGTCGTCAATGAGCAGGCGGACGAAATCAAGCTTGTCACGCTGAGCCTCCGAGGCTTCTTTCCCGATTGCCGGGTTGAATCGGTCTATTCCTCCGAAGAAGCCCTCCGGTGGGTGAGTCGCGCTGAGTGGGACCTGATTCTGATCGATGAGCGACTCGGGCTCCAGAGTCGTCCGTCGTTGGTTGCCACCCTCAGGGAGCGCCTCCCGACCACCGCGATCGTGCTACAGACCGACCGGAGCGATTCGACCGCCGCCGTCACGGCGCTGCAAGCCGGCGCCAATTTTCTCCTCTTCAAAAAATCACCCGCGTTTCTGACCGAACTGGTGCTCTACACCAAGGGCGCCATCGAACAACGCCATCTCCGCGCCACCTTCGCCCACACGCATGATCGGCATACCCGTCTGCTGGAAACGCTCACGGATGTGTTCTACGAAGTCGATGCAGAAGGACGGTTTGTCTTCATTAGCCCAGGAATCACCGCGCTGCTCGGCTACCAGCCTGAAGAACTGACCGGCGCGCCTTTTTCCAAGCTGATTCCTCCCGATCAACAGGCGCACGCAAGATATCGCATCAATGACCGCCGTACAGGCCCCCGGGCGGCGCGCCGGGTCCTGCTTCAATTGCTCAAGAAACCTCAGACCAAAAGCTCCGACCAAGCCCGTGTGCAGGCGGAAGTCAGCGCCAAAGGTCTCTACGATGCACGCCGGCACTACACCGGAACCCTCGGACTCATCCGGGATATGACGGGGCATCTCGCACAGACCGAGACCATTCAGCGCCTTGAAACCAGACTACTCGAATCAGATCGCCATCGCGCGATCGCGCAGCGCTTGACCGGCCTGTCCCATGAGCTGCACGCGCCCCTCTCCGCAGTGTTGACCCAGTCCCAGCGACTCCTGGAAACGATCCGTGAAGCCCAACTTGATACTCGTCTTGTAGCCCTGACCGCACAAGCGCGGGAGGCCTCGGCATGTGGAGACGCACTGGCTCAGGCAGTCGTTGATGCCGGTCTAGCCGAAGATACGCTGGGTCAGGTCATCGCCGAAGCCCTGGCTCCCCTTGCTCATCTCAACATCGTGCAACACCACGATACGACCGGCCTCTCGGACGTTGGCAGCTCACGGAACATCTGGGTGCGGATCATTCAGATTGTGGTTATCCAGGCGATTCGTCAGATGGCCGCCCGCCACAGGATTCATCGACTGGACATTTTTACGCAAACGGTCACGGCCACCGGGACCCCGATCGATCCGGCGCCTGGTCTCTTTCCTGCTCCGGCACCGCGGGAGGTCGAGATTCTGATTCAAGAAAGCGAATCGGCGGCAACTCTCACGACCGACTCACTACCAGCCTCCCCTGATCTCATCCAGGCCTATGAAGACATCGGCCAACTACAGGGTCGCATGGAGTGGCTAGCCCCGGCGAGGCAGCCGCTCTCAATCCGCTTGTGGCTGCCGATTTCTGAAACGCCTCAGACACCTGAGGCACCGGCAGAGGCGGCGCCAAGCCCGCCTGAGCCGCCCGTGCCGGCAACGGTCGACAGTCATGTGGAAACTCCACTACCTCCACCTTCAGACAAGCCGCTCCCGGATCGAAGGATGGCCGTACGCGCCGCAGTCCAACTTCCTGCGCGAGTGACCGTCGGCCCCTCGATACGCGAGGGAACCGTTCACACTCTGAGTCTGACCGGAGCCACCGTCACCCTGACGGGGCCGCTCCCGAATCTGTCGGGGCAATCGGCCTACTTGGTGTTCAAAACCGTCGTGGGTATTCTGGAACTTCACGCCACCGTCCACGAACGTGGCATGCAGACCGGACCACCCGGTGACGCAGGAGAGCGCCCGGTCCTCGCATTCGAATTTTCTCCGCCCGGCGAGACCGAGCGAAAGGTCCTCGGCTCCTTTATTGAGGCCGCCCAGGAACGGAGCCTGGCAATCAGCCTTGAGGCATTACTTTCACAGCCGGATGATGTCGCACTTCCGGATCAGACCGGTTCAGACCGCCGGGCAATCGATCACCGTGAAGGCATCCGGGTCCGAGTGGCGCTTCCAGTGCGGATTGAAGGGTCTCATGAACAGAACCCTGCCTCTCGACAACTCGGACTGGCGGTGAATTTTTCACGCGGAGGAGCCTGCCTGCAGGCCAGAACGCTTCCCGGCCACGTAGGCGAGACGATCGTCTTGCATTTTCCCCACGGCAACGGGCAGGGTCATTCACAGCCTCACGAGCCCGCCGCACCGGACGCTGTGCTCCCGGCGCAAATCGTGTGGACCGCTCCAGACCCCACAGCTCCTTCCGAGCTACGCCCAACCCACACTGAACCGG
>NEWQ02000070.1 GCA_002869855.2 Nitrospira sp. CG24D | reverse complement strand
GCGTACGCCTCGCCCCTTCGCTCGCTGCGGCCTTGCTGGACGGCCTTTTTGAGCATCCTGAGGCGACTCCGTCCTCCTTACCCTACGGAGGACTTCAATAGTAGTTTTTGCATATACGGAGTTTTTCCCGCAGCGTACTAATCGTTCTTAACTTAGGAGGAGGTTGCGTATGGTACGGAAGTTAGGTTTTGGTCTTGCCGGTTGTGCCGCGGTGTTGATGATGGTCTCCGGAGCCTGGGCCCTGCAGTCCGGTGGTGTGGAAATCGGCGATCTGGAAACCGGATCGGTGGTCGGCCAGGCGTTCAAAGAGTTGCCGGTTGATCTGGATATCTATGCGACCGAGGTTGGGGCGCTGAAGATTTTGTATCCGCCGACGTCGGTCCTGGACATGAAGAACCGCCCGGGCACTCCGGTGTTGGTGCGGGTGACCAACAAGTCGGCCGTCGAGCGCGGATTTCATATGACGGCAGCGGAGAATCAATCGGCGCCGACTGTGTTGAATGTGAAGATCGTGCTGAAGCCGGGCGAGACGAAATATATCGGCATTCCGACGAGCGATCTGCTGTACGCGGCCGGCAACACGTTCGTGTATCGGGATCAGCTCAATCCCAAAGATGCCGGCGGGAAGCTGTTGTTGCTGAAGTAGTCGAATCTACGATGTGGGGAGCGACGCCGCTTCGGCGTCGCTCCCCCTGCATTGCTTGCTGTGCCGCTTGCACGTTGATTTCCCTCCTGCGAGCCGTTTATAGTCCGACCACACTGGTTTCTGTGGAAGGAGGGTACGCCTTGATTTCAGGCCGCCGAATTCAGGTTGCGACCGTCCTTGGGTTCTGTTGCACACTCCTCGTTCTCTCCACCTTTCATTCTGTCTATGCCGCTGCTCTTCAGGAATCGGTCCAGCATGAGCTGGACCTGACGCGCGCGGCGCTGGCACGCGGCGACCTCAAAGCGGCTGACGAGGCGGTGCAGAAGGCGCTGCATCTCAATCCCGGATCGCCCCAGGCACTCCATCTCCACGGGCTTGTCTTATTGAAAAGCCGGAAGCCGACTGAAGCGGCGGAGGAGTTTGTGCGCGCGCTCAAAGTGAAGCCGGCGTTTGCCGAGGCGCTCAACGATCTCGCCGAAGTCTACGCCGCGCAGGGCAAGTCTGCCGAGGCGCAGCAGGCGCTGACGAAGGCGATTGAAGCCGATCCCAAGCATGCAGAGTCGTATCTGGATCTGGCGAAGCTGTACGAATCGCAGCGGGATATGCCGGCGGCGGTCAAGACGTATCAAGGGCTGTTGGCAGTTCAGCCGACCCATGCCGAGGCGTTGTTCTCGCTGGCGACGCTTCAGGATAACGCCGGGGAGACGAAGGCCGCGGCGGAGACGCTGGTCCGGCTGACGAAGGCCCATCCCAAACATGCCGATGCCTGGTATCTGACCGGGCGGATGGCCGAGAAGCGCAATGATCTGGTGGAAGCGGCCTATGCCTATAAGCAGGCGGTGGCAGCCAAACCCGATCTGGTCGATGCGCACTACAATTTGGGATTCATCTATCGCAGTCAGGGCAAGTCCGCTGAGGCTGAACGGGAATTTCTCGAGGTGCTCCGGTATCAGCCGGGCTATGCGGAAGCCCATTTGAATTTGGGTGTCGTCTACACGAGCATGGGCATGCTTGATGAAGCGGAACGCGAGTATGTCTCGGCGGTGGCGCTGAAGCCGGAGTATGCCGAAGCGCACTACAATCTCGGTGTCTTCTATGAATTGCACCGGAAAGACATGCCGCGCGCGCTCGCGCAGTATCGCAAGTATCGGGAACTCGGCGGGCGGGATGATCGAGTGGAGCGAATCGTCGGATCGACGTTCCGATAAGGCGGCGCTTACCAGTATGGCCAGGGTCGCCAGTAGGGAGACCAATAGGGCCCCCAGTAAGGGCCTGGCCCCATGTGGGGTCGGATACGGACGGGTTGATCTTCCACCCTCACCCAGACTTTCATGGTCTTGAGTTCGACGATCGGATAGGCATATTCCGTTTCGTCCAGTGGCAGGGTGATTGAACCGGCCACTTCTCCGGTGACCGTGACAAACGTTCCGGCTGGAATGGTGGCCGGGTCGAGGAATTCCCGTTGGAGTGCGACAAAGCGCCCCTGCGACCTATTCAGCTCCATCGTCGGTTGGAGCGACGAGTTGAGCGGGAGCTGTAGAATCTCGATGCGGGTTCCCTCCTTCAGGCGCCGGGCGCTCAAGATTTCTCCACCCCAGGTGACTGGTTGGTTTTTATAAGAATCGGGCGCCGCTTTGACCTGTGTAAACGTGATCTGGGGCGGCTGGGTGCTGTCGACGGACTCTTGGCTCGTGGCACAGCCGCCGGCACCAAGGAGCATTGCGCTGAACAGGAAGATGTGAAGTCTCTGCATAGGCGCAGTATAACAGAGGGCAGGTTAAGCAGGTATCCGTTATAATGGAACGCATGGTCGGACAATCTCGAAAGGAGCAGGACATGACGCACAGCAGCAAGTGGGGATGGCGTGGCGCTTTCGTGGCCGCCGTTATAGTGCTGGGAACTTCCGTGGGAGTTTCTGCGGCGCCGCCCGAGTTGAAGGGGAAGTTTGAAGTCCTCAAGGACGAAAAGTCCACGCATCAACCGGGGAAGGTGAAGCTGATCGAGTTCGCCGATTTCTACTGCCCCCATTGCCATCGCTTTGACGGTGAAGGGGTGGCGCTTCTCAAGAAAGAATTTGGCGACAAGATCGAAGTGACGATGGTGGGGTTCCCGGTTTTCCAGGGCAAATTGCCGACGCCGTTCGATATGTATGAACAGGCCAGGACTATGGGCAAAGGGGACGAGATGAAGAAGGTCCTCTTCCGGACGATTCATACGGAAAAAGTAACCGGCGTGCTGGATCGTTCGTTGCGCGAAATCCTGATCAAGGAAGTCGGGCTCGATCCCAAGGCGTTTGAAGAGGGCATGGCGAGCGGGAAGCCGGCCAAGGCCTTAGAAGAGAGCAAGAAATGGGGCGAGCGCATCAAGGTGCAGCAGACGCCGACGGTGCTGATCGACGGCAACATCAAAGTCGAACAGATCGATCCGGACAATCTGAAGCTGGTGATCCACAGTATCCTGGATGCAGACAAGAAGAAGTGATCTTGCAAGTCCTGAGTTCTGAGTGCTGAGTTTGGGAAGGCCTAAAATCTGAGCACTCAGCGTTTCAGGCTCAGCGCTTTTTGAGGGAAGATGGCGATTGATCCGATCTGCGGGATGACGGTCGATCCGGCCACGGCTGCCGGCCGGTTTGAGTACAAGGGCCAGACCTACTACTTTTGCGCGACCTCCTGTCTCGATCGGTTTCGTGCCGACCCTGAGAAGGCTCTGAGTAAGGCCTCAGCCCCTCTCATCACGATCCCCCCCTCTCCCACCGCACGAAAACCGTTACCGATGATGATGCCGGCGGCGCCTGCCGCCGCCGGTGCCCTCGACCCGGTTTGTGGCATGACGGTGCAGCCAGAGACGGCGGCCGGTTCGCACATGCACGCCGGAAAGACCTATTACTTCTGTGCGGCGAGTTGCTTAACCAAATTCAAGACCGATCCCGACTATTACCTGCTGCAGCCGGATCAGCGTCCGGCCCGCGAGGTTGCCGTTCCAGCCGGTGCGACCGTCGAGTACATCTGCCCGATGGATCCCGAGATCCTTGAGACGAAGCCCGGCGCCTGCCGGATCTGCGGAATGGCGCTGGAGCCGAAGATCGTGACGATGGAAGAGGGGCCGAATCCGGAACTCGACGACATGACTCGGCGGTTCCGGTGGAGCCTCGGACCCGCCGTTGCGGTGATGATCCTGGCGATGTCGGACATGATTCCGGGGCAACCGCTGCATCAGTGGCTGGGCGGCGCGCGGCTCAACTGGATTCAGTGGCTGCTGGCGACGCCGGTCGTGCTCTGGGGCGGGTTCCCATTTTTTCAGCGCGGGTGGGCTTCGATCGTCAACCGGGCGCCGAACATGTTTACATTGATTGCGATCGGCACCGGAGCCGCCTATGGATTCAGTACCGTCGGGACGGTCGTTCCTGAGTGGCTGCCGGCCTCCTTTCATCAGCATGGCGGCGGTGTGGCGGTGTACTTTGAAGCGGCCGCAATGATCACGGTGCTGGTCCTGCTCGGTCAGATTCTGGAGCTTCGTGCGCGGAGCCAGACCACGTCGGCCATCAAGGGGCTCTTGCGACTGGCCCCCACGACGGCGCGGGTGGTACGGGACGGTCAGGAGATCGACGGTCCCCTTGACCAGGTGCAGGTCGGCAACCGGCTGCGTGTGCGGCCGGGAGAACGGGTTCCGGTCGATGGCATCGTGGTCGACGGGGGGTCTGCTGTCGATGAGTCGATGATTACCGGTGAATCGCTGCCGGTTGAAAAGACGGTCGGCGCGATGGTCACCGGCGGCACGATGAACGGCACGGGCAGTCTACTGATGCAGGCACAGAAGGTCGGCAGAGACACGCTGCTTGCGCGCATCGTGCAGATGGTCAGCGAGGCGCAGCGGAGCCGGGCGCCGATTCAACGGGTGGCCGATACGGCGGCGGGCTACTTTGTTCCGCTGGTTGTGGCAGCCGCGGTTATTACGGCGGGTGTATGGATCTGGTTGGGTCCGGAACCCAAGCTTGCCTACGCGCTGGTCAATGCGGTGGCGGTGCTTATCATCGCGTGCCCCTGCGCATTGGGCCTGGCGACGCCGATGTCTATCATGGTGGGGACGGGCCGCGGAGCCACGGCGGGTGTGCTGGTGCGAAAAGCCGAAGCGCTGGAAGTGCTTGGGAAGGTGGACACGATCGTCTTCGACAAAACCGGCACGCTTACCGAAGGGAAGCCGGTGCTGGTCTCCGTCCGGTTTGTGCCGCCCTATAGTGATCAGGACGTGTTGCGGTTTGCTGCCAGTCTCGAACAGGGCAGTGAGCATCCGCTGGCCGAGGCCATTGTATCCGGTGCGCGGGCGCGCGGCATCACGTTGGCGCCGGTGAAGCAGTTCTTGGCCGTCACCGGAAAGGGCGTGACCGGCACCGTTGACGGCCAGCCGGTGGCGATTGGGACGGCGGCGTTCTTGACCGGCAGCGGCGGTGTGGCCGGGCGGACTCTGGAGGTGCTGGAGGAAGAGGCGTCCGCATTTCGCGAGCGGGGGCAGACGGTCATGTTTGTGGCGGTGAATGGGAATGCGGCCGGCTTGTTAGGGGTGGCCGATCCGATTAAGGCCTCCTCGGCGGACGCCGTTCGGCGACTGAAAGCCGATGGGCTCCGCCTGGTCATGGTGACCGGTGACCATCAGCGCACGGCAGATGCCGTCGCGAAGCAACTCGGGATCGATGAGGTAAGGGCCGGGGTGTTGCCGGAGCAGAAGGGGCTGATTGTTCACGAGCTCAAAACAGGCGGTCGAATCGTGGCAATGGCGGGAGACGGCGTGAACGACGCGCCGGCCTTGGCGCTGGCCGATGTCGGAATCGCGATGGGGACGGGTGCCGACATTGCGGTGGAAAATGCCGGCATGATCTTGCTGAAAGGCGATTTGCAGGCGCTCGTACGGGCGCGCCATTTAAGTGTGGCGACGATGCGCAACATCCGGCAAAATCTCTTCTTTGCTTTTGCCTATAATCTGCTGGGGGTGCCGATTGCCGCCGGCGTGCTGTATCCGTTCACTGGGTTATTGCTGAGTCCGATGATCGCCAGCGCCGCAATGACCTTCAGTTCGGTGTCGGTGATCTCCAACGCACTTCGGCTGCGCCATATCGAATTATAAGTGCGCTCATTATTCCTGCATGGTACCCTGGCCACGGCATTTCACAGATTCCAAGACAACCGGTATTCTCGTAACACGGCCATGAATCGAACGACTGTTATCGCGACCTGGACTCTAAGTCTCTGCCTAGGGAATCTCCTGGTAGCCGGACCTGGCCGGGCTGCGACGCATCTGGTGCCTGTCGCCAACGGGCACGACCTGCAAAATCAGGTGAAGGCCACGGCCATCAAGGTCATTCCCGCGGTTGTGAGTATTGCTTCCACCGTGATGGTACGCGATCAGGCGTTCAGTGACGAGACGCTGCCGTTCGGTTTATTCAAGGAACCGCCGGCGCGTCGGCAGTACGGGCAAGGCTCCGGCGTGATCGTCTCTCCGGACGGCTACATCATTACGAACAACCATGTCGTGGCCGACGCGGTGGATGTGGAAGTGATTCTGGCCGACCGGCGGCAGTATAAAGGGAAAGTCGTGGCCACCGATCCGAAGACGGATGTGGCCGTGGTCAAGATCAACGCGACGAATCTTCCGACCGTGCCCTGGGCGGATTCCAGCACGTTGGCCGTGGGAGAGTTTGTGTTGGCGATCGGAAACCCGCTCGGGCTGAGCCGGACGGTGACGTTTGGTATTGTGAGCGCAGTGGGGCGGGCCGATGTCGGCGTGGCCGACTTCGAGGATTTCATTCAGACCGATGCGCCGATCAATCCCGGGAATTCAGGCGGAGCCCTCGTGAATGTCAACGGCGAGCTGGTCGGGATCAATACGGCCATCGCGAGCCCGACCGGCGGCAGTGTCGGCGTTGGATTTGCGATTCCGAGCAACATGGCGCGGGCGGCGATGCAGAGTTTGATCAAGACCGGCCGGGTCGTCCGGGGATTTCTCGGGGCCTCGACTCAGGATGTCAGTCCGTCGCTGGGGAAAATCTTTCGCCTGCCGGACGTCAAAGGCGCAATCGTGACCGATCTGCAAGCGAAGGGATCGGCGGAGCGAGCCGGGCTCAAGCGCGGGGATGTGGTGGTGCGATTCGACAGCCGCGATGTAATGGATAGCGGGCAGCTGCGCAATCTTGTGGCGCAATCGCCGATCGGCAGCAAGCATCGCCTGGACCTCATCCGCGACGGAAAAGCCTATCAAGCGGAGTTGACGGTGCAGGAAGCGCCGCGCGAACGAGCGAAGAAAAGTCAGGCCGCCGCTGCTGCCTCCACCGCGCATCCGTTGACCGGCGTCGTGTTCGACGACGTGACCCCGCCGCTCGCCAGGCAGATGGATCTCTCCGTGAACAGCGGCGTGGTGGTCACCGATATCGAAGAGGGCAGCCTCGCCGAATCCTCAGGCCTGCAACCGGGCGACGTGGTACTCGAACTCAACCGTCAGGCCATCCACAACTTCGCCACCTTTCAACGAATTGCCGACCCGCTCAAACCGACCGACCTCGCGCTCCTGCTCGTCAACCGGCAGGGCAATGCGCTCTACATCCCCATTCAGGGCGAGTAGTCTCCTCCCTCTCCGCCATTCAAGAGCAAACCAATCACGGGTTATGCCCTATCTTGACGCGGACATTTCTCTAGTGCTACGTTCTAAAAAATCGTAGCACTGGAGGAGCATGAAAAAGCTGGTTCGTTTCGGTGTCTCTCTCGATCGTCAGCTGCTGGATGCGTTCGATCAACATATCGAGCGGCGGAAGTATACCAACCGTTCAGAGGCCCTGCGCGATTTGATCCGCGATAATCTGGTCGGACAGGAGTGGGATCAAAATAAGGAAACGGTCGGCACCATCACATTCGTCTACGATCATCATGTGCGCGATTTGACGAGCAAGCTCACTGATCTTCAGCACGACCATCACGGCAAGATTCTGTCCGGCATGCATGTGCACCTGGATCACGACCATTGCCTGGAAGTGCTGGTGGTGAAGGGAAAAGGGTCGGAAATCAGGAAGATTGCCGACGCGCTGGTGAGCGTGAAAGGTGTAAAGCACGGCAAGTTGACGATGACCACAACTGGAAAGAGCCTGAGTTGAGCTTCGCGTGATTTCCCGGAAGGCTCTCGTAGCGTTGTACTATTGGACGGCGCTTGCCATTTCTCCGGTGTATGCCCATGATCCGGATGTGCCTGAGTTGGACGTGCCCGAAGTCTCGGTGATCGGTGAGCGGCCGGTGGCGGCCTCTTCTCAGCAGTTTATCCCCGATAAGGAATATCTCCTCCAGCCGCAGGGCCGCCCGGCCCAGGTGTTGCGATTGATTCCAGGTTTTCTCGCGGTCGAACATTCCGGCGGGGCCGGGAAGGCCGATCAATACTTCCTGCGCGGGTTCGACGCCGACCATGGGACTGACGTCGCCTTCTTTGCCGATGGCATGCCGATCAATCTGCGTTCCCATGGGCATGGGCAGGGCTACACGGATCTCAATTTCATCATTCCTGAAACCATCGAAGGCCTGGACGTGAACAAGGGGGCCTATCTGCCCGAGTACGGCGATTTTGCGACGGCGGGGGCAGTGAACTTCCGCACGCGCGATGTGGTCAAGGAAGGCGTGGTCCAGTCGGCGGGCGGACAGTTCAGTACCACTCGAAATCTTTTGATGTTCTCGCCGACGACAGAGAAGGTCCGTACCCTATTTGCGGCGGAAGGTTATTACACCAACGGCCCGTTCCAGAGCGACAACCGATATTTCCGCGCCAATCTCTTCGGGAAACTGACGACGAATCTCAGCGGGCGGGATGAGCTGAGTATCACAGGGACCTTTCACAAGGCGCAGTGGAATGCGTCCGGTGAAATTCCGTTGCGCGCCATCACCGATGGGTCGCTCGATCGCTTCGGGGCGATCGACCCGTCGGAGGGCGGGAAAACCATGCGTAGCACGGCCAAGCTGAAGTACCACTATGACACGATGTCCGGCGGGCAGTTCTTTGCGAATGCCTATGCCCAGCACTATCAACTTGATCTCTATACCAATTTCACGTTCTTCCAGAATGACCCGGTCAATGGCGATGGGATTGTCCAATCCGACCGCCGTGTCGTGTACGGCGGCGATCTTGGATACAAGCAGCGCGGTGAAGTGTTCGGCCTCCCCAGCATCGGAACGATCGGTTTTCAAGCCCGGGTAGACGACATTCATGCCAAGCTCGGCACGCAGACGACGCGCGTGAGGACCGGCACCACGACCGACACCGACATTCTGGAAGCCTCCTATGCCCCCTTCGTCAAAGCTGAGGTGCAACCGACGGACTGGTTGCGGCTGGCAGGCGGTCTTCGGGGAGAGACCTTCACGTTCGATGTGCGGAATCGATGCGCCACCTGCGCGGAACAACCGGCTGGCCGGAAAAGTTCAGGCGTTGTCCTGCCGAAGATGAATGTGATTCTGGGTCCCTGGGCAAGCACTGAGTTTTTTGCGAACTACGGAGAGGGGTACCATAGCAATGATGCGCGTTCGGCGGTGGCGCCGGGCTCCGCGCCGCTCGCGCGGGCCAGGAGCTATGAAGTCGGCGTACGGTCGAAACCATTCGGCGCCGACGGCGTGGAATTGATCGCGACACTGTGGCGGCTGGATCTGAAATCGGAACTCGTCTTTGTCGGCGACGAAGGTACAACGGAGATTCGCGGGGCGACCAGACGAGAAGGCGTGGAAGTCGCTGCGCGAGGCCAGGTGTGGGGGCCGCTGTACTTCAACGGGAGTGTGACCTGGACCATGGCGGAATTCCGCAACGGTGATGCCATTCCTTTGGCTCCTGAAGTGACAGCGTACGGAGCGCTCCTCTTGAAGTGGCCGGAAGGCCTGACCTCCCAACTACAGGCGACCTATCTCGGCGTGCGGCCGTTGATCGAAGACCGGAGCATCAAGTCGCCGGCCTGGATCGACTTCGACCTGTCGGAGCGCTATCAGTTGCCGATCAAGTTGCCGCACGGCCGGATGGAAGCCTTCTTGTTTATCCAGAATCTCTTCAATACAAAATGGGAGCAAGCGATCTTTGCGTTCTCCTCTCAGTTGCGCAACGAGCCTGCTTCGGTCGCCGACATCCACTTTGTACCGGGGAATCCGCGGACATTCATGGGCGGCCTAGCCTGGTACTTCTAATCGCCACCTGAAAATAACCTCCAGCTGCGTTCTCAGGCGCTTGTCTCCCTGCAACGTACCGAAACCGTACGTCTCAGTCGCCGAGTTTCCTGCGGCCTTGCTGGATGTTATTTTGAGGTGGCGGTGTGAGAGTATTTGCGAACGGACTCCTATGAACAAGGTGCTCTCCCAGCAGTACTTCTCTCGTCCCACCGTTCAGGTCGCTCGATCGTTGATCGGCAAGTATCTCGTCCGGTCAATTGACGGGCGTGCGATCGCGGGAAAGATTATCGAAGTAGAGGCCTATGTCGGGCCGCAGGATAAGGCCTGTCATGCGTCGAAGGGACGAACGAAGCGGACTGACGTGCTCTTCGGGCCCCCGGGGCAATCCTACGTCTATTTGATCTACGGCATGTATCATTGTTTGAATGTCGTGACGGAGCAGGAGGAGTTTCCTGCTGCGGTGTTGATCCGCGCGATTGAAGTCGATGGAGTGTTGATCGATGGTCCCGGACGGCTCTGCCGCGCGTTGCAAATCGACCGGAGTTTAAACCGGATCGATCTGACGACTCAGGAATTTCTTTGGTTTGAGGATCGAGGTGGCCGGATCGTGCAAGGGCAGATTGCCTCGCTTCCCAGAATCGGCGTCGACTATGCGGGTGTGTGGGCCATGAAGCTCTGGCGGTTTCGGTTACAAGCGGCTTTGAAGGCGGGGACGAGGCGAAACAGGGAATAGCGTGGAAGGGGTGAAGAGTGCATGCACAAATGAAGATAGGGGGAAAAGAAACGGGGCCGCCGTATTGCTACGACGACCCCGTTTCGTGAGGTACTAAAAGCTGACTACTCGATCTTCCGATCAGCGCCGATCTTGGTGGCGGAGGTCACCGGAGGCGCAATCTTAATCTGTGGCCCTTGCACGTTCGGGAGACGGCCTGCGCCCTGTCCCTCGGTGATCCGGGCATTGTCGGTCTTGGTCAAATTCTGCTGGCTGTGCTTGATGGAATCGGCCGACTTCAGCAACGTGGCTGCGCCACGGGCATCGGACTGGCCGGGATCATTGGCCGTGGGCTGGCCAGTGACGGGGCTGCCGCTGTTCTTCATCGGATAGCCCTCATGCTTGGGGAGCAGCGCGGGGTTGGCCGAGGCCAACGACAACGTGAAAAGCACACCGGACAAGGTCGCAATAGTGCCGAGTACGAGCTTCATACCCTACTCCTTTGAAAAATGGTGACTGGGTAAAATACGTTTAAAAACAGTTAAATTCTTAGGCCGAATCAAGTGGGGGGGATCATAGCGATGGGGGGGTACCCCTGTCAAGCGAGAAAGCGAGGTCGAGGTTCTTGGCGCGGCCATGAGAGGCTAGGCCGTAGGCCGGCGAGCCGGTCGTCGCCCCCGTCCCCGATGGCGGAAGGCCGGACCACGGCTGACACCGGGGAGGCGAATCGTCAGCGTGGTGCCTTCGCCTGGGGCGCTGGCAATGGCAATCGATCCGCCATGCTCTTCGATGATCTTTTTAACGGTCGCGAGACCCAAGCCGGTTCCGGAGCGCTTCGTCGTAAAGAACGGTTCGAAGACCTTATCGAGAATTTCAGCCGGAATCGGGGCGCCATCGTTCTTGATCAGAATCTGCACTTCAATGCCGCGGCCGGCGCGATGTTGGGTGACCTGAATATGTAAGTGACCGCCGGGAGTCATGGCCTCGCCGGCATTCTTGAAGATGCTCAGGAAGACCTGCTGAAGTTTCGCTTCATCGCCGCGCACCGGGGCAATCTGCGTCGCGTAGTCTTTCGTGACCTGGATGCGAGTCACTTCTAAGTCGGTTCCCACCACCACCAACGCACTCTCGAGCACTTCGGGAATGCGGCAGAGGCGCCGGTTCAGTTCAAGCGGTTTCGCGAAATCGAGGATCTCGTTCAGGATGGCTTCGACCCGGATCAAATCGCGCATGGCATTCTCGACGCGGGTTTGCGGGTCAAAATCAAGAATGCCTTCGGCCGTCACTTCTTCCAGCTGGGAGCGGATCGCTCCGATCGGCTCACGGATTTCCGTGGCGAGGAAGGCGCTGAATTCTCCGATGGCGGCCTGCCGCTCCTGCTTGCGGATCACCGGTTCCAGGATCGTCGGTGCTGACGCGGGGACGACGGCGGTATCGGATCCGGCTTCGGGCTGGACCGCCGGTGCTGCCACCGGCGCGGGTGGCGCTTGAAGGAGGTCGGCCAGTTTCAGAATGATCGGTTCCAATGTGCGGGCGTCGGTGGCTTGGAAGCGTCCCGCTTCTTTCGACCCGAGAGTCAGCGTTCCGCCGACCTGTCCGCGGACAAAGAACGGGACCACGAGAGAGGAGACGAACCGCTCTTTATAGAGGTGTTTATGGTCGAGGAAGCGCCCTTGGGTCGACGCCAGATCATGGTCGACACGAGGCTTCCTGTGCCTGACGGCCCAGCCGGAGGCCGAGCTGTCGAGCGTGAGCCGGTGCCCGGCCCGCATATCTTTCTTGCTGTCTTTCTCGCTCTTTTGATCGCCGGCTACGCCGAGCACTTCCATGCTGCCCGCGAGGGGATCGTAATAACAGGCCCAGGCCCGGTCATATGTCGTGTACTGGCTCGCTTCTTCCAGCACCTTGATGATTTTTTCTTCCAATTCAGGCGTGAATTGCGCGGTCGGTGCGGCAAACATTTCCGAGACCGCCGGTGCGGCCGGTGCCGGCTCACGCGACACATAGGGGCGGCTGAGCACCACGTTCATGTCGAACAGGCCTTCGCGTTCCAGCGCTTTTGTGATGTCGTCGCCGGCCTGTTCCATCAGGCCTTTTTCTTTCTTCGCGAAGGTGGCGTTTTCTTTTCGGGCGATGACCAGAAAGCCGTAGGTGCGCTGGCGATGGCGGAGCGGCATGCCGAGCAGCGATTTCGCTCCCGGCGTAATGAGGCGCAGGCGGACGGTGCGGCCGGCATCCTGATCCTGCGGCGCGGCTTGGACCGCCGCAGCCTGGGTCGAGAGCGTCCTCAGGATGGCTTGCACATCGCGCGGGGTAAAGCCACGGGTGGCGTGACCGACGAGCGGCCCTTGTTCCTGGTGGAAAATGGCGGCGAGCGCCGAATCCGTTCCCAATTCGTTCAGGGCGGTATTCAACGTCCGTTGCAAATGTGTTTCAGCGTTCTGTTTCGATTGCGGCGCAGGCATGGTCATGGGTAGCGTTCTCGATTAAGGGATCGCATTCTAGCAACGATGAAGGGGTGATGCAATGACACGAGTGTAGATACTTTAGTCCGGATTGATAATTTTCGGGGTCCGGCGTTCGACGATGACCTGCTCGACCGGCGGCGGTTCGAGTCGCCGCATGTTCAACAGGCTGGTGACGATACTGATGACCAGGGCGCCTCCGACGGCGGGCCAAAATCCCGACACCGTAAAATCTTTGACGAGGTAAGCCGTGAATTCGAGGAGCAGGGCATTCACCACGACGAGGAACAGTCCCAGCGAGAGAACGATCAGCGGGAGCGTGAGGATCAAGAGGATCGGTCGCAGGATGAGATTTAGAAATGTCAGCACCAGGACGGCTGCAGCGCCTGCCGTCAGAGTCGAGGCTTCGATGCCGGGCACGATGGCCACGGCGAGAAAGACGGCAATGCCGGTCGTCACCACACGGGTGAGCGCGGCTCGCAGCCCTCCATGAAACGGTGAGGCCTGCGCGAATCGGGATATGTGAATCCTCTCCATCTCGGCCGGGTCCTCTTATTGTGCCGCAGGCGCCTGTGGCGGCGCCGCTACTTTCTTCGCCGCGGAGTAATGGACTTCCGTCGCCGTCAAGGTCTTTTTGTCCTTCGTCGCTTCGATCACCACGCGATCACCGATCGCGGGAAGCTCTGTCGACGACGGATTGCCCTTGGCCTTGAAGTGGGTCTGCTTGGTCAGCATCACCGAGACCACTTTCCCCTTGGGAGTTTTGACTTCGATATGGGTGCCGTCGATTGCAGAGACGGTACCCAGCACATGCTGGCCCGAACCGTGGGCCCAGGCGGCGGATGACGTGAACACGAGCGCGAAGGCCAATAGAAGGTGTCGAACCATGGTAGGTGCCAGCTCCTTATGAAAAGTATTAGTGAGAATGACCTGACCCTGCGGTCGTGGCAGCCGAGTCATCGCCCTGAAGGAATTTATCGAAGGCCGCTTCCTCGTCGGCCGCATGCTTCGACTTGGGGTTGAGCGACTTCATCGTCTCCAGTTCCTGTGGCGTGAGCTTGGGCAGATGGCGAATGAAATGCACCAGCTTCCAGCTATCGAGATCCTGCTCCGGATCGCCTTCGCCCCAGGCCGGCATGGCGGTAAAGCGAATGCCATTATGAATTACCCAGAAGAGTTCGCCGTCTGACATGTTTTGGGTTGGTGATTCGCGAAGATCCGGCGCCTTGGGATAGACATTCTTCCCAATCGGCGTCTGGCCGCTGCCGTCGTTCGCATGGCAGGTGGCGCAGTGATCGGCAAAGTGGGCCAATCCATCCTGCAGTACTTCCGGAGTCACGGGCACAGGATTGGGCTTATTGCGATGTTCAAGCGGGATCGCCAGATAGCGGACTTGCCGGGCCAGTAATATTTCCAAGGCATTCGGTTCGGCTTTGGCGCTGAACCCGGTTGTGAACATCTGATAGCCGAACCAGCCCAGCAACGCCAGTCCGCTCACGATCAGGATGAGAATTCCGCCGATGAGTTTAGCTTTCATACGTGCAAATCACTATACAAAGTCTGCCGAAGAATTGCCAACGGCTACGGAGCGAGAGGGTGCCGCGATCGCTCGATCACGCGAGAGGCGAGCAGAGTGAGCACCGGCAGATGCATAAGGAGGCCGCTCAGGGCCATGAAGGATTCGCCGATCCTGAAGGTCATCGCGAGGTTGAATGCCAAGACTCCGTAGTAGAGGCCGACTCCAAGCAGGATCCTGAGCGTCGTGGCGGCTGAGGGGAGGGAGTTTAGCGCGGGGAGTCGGCGGTCGAGCGGAAAGTAGATGGCGAGGGAAATCAGGCCGACGACGGCCCATCCGGCATAGTTGGCGAAGGGAACGCCGAAGTGCCAGCCGGGGTCTGGGTAGTAGTAGATCTTGCCGAGGAACCAGCGATCACCGCGGAGCGCGACCGGATCGATGACCATATCGATGAAGGCGAACAGGCCGGCCGTCAGGAGCCACAGGCGCCAGTCCGTGCGCGCGGTCAGGTCGAAACGCAGCGATCTGAGAGGAAGGGAGGAGATCGCTGTGCGATCAATCGGCAGCAACAGACAGAGCGCCACGCAATAGGCGGCGTAGAGAAGAAAACTGAACGAGATCGAATCCATGAACGGGATGTTGGAGAAGTACAGTTCCTGCCCGATCGTTGAGCCGTTGTAGTGATACCAGCCGAAGGGGATGCCGTTGCGCGTCGACGAGTATTCGCAGACAAAGGCCGTGGCCCAGCTGATCAGCCAGAACCGCCAGGTTCTCGGCCAGCCGATCAACTGGATCGCGGAAAACAGAAAGGCCGCAAGAAAGACGAAGACGTAGGGACGAAAGAGGATGGTTTTGAGTAGTAGTAGGAGTTGTTCCATCTTGGAGAGTTACCGGATGCTCAAAAAGGCCATCCAGCAAGGCCGCAGGCGACGACAAGACCGGAGGCGTACCCTCTGGGGTACGTTGAGGATCTTGTCGAGCCGAGAACGAAGCTGGGGGCGTTTTTCAGCATCTGATTAAGCGTACCCATGGTCGTGGAACCAACGCACCGCTTTTTCGAGCGCGACTTCCGGCGGTGTTTGCGGGATACCGAGTTCGCGAATCGCTTTGCTGCAATCGTAGTGCATCTTGTACTTGGCCATCTTTACCCCTTCCAGTGGAATACGCGGGGGAATGCCGGTCACCCAGGAGAAAGCCAGATTCAGATAGGCCAACGGGAGGATGAGTTCACGGGGGAGCTTCACTGATGGCATGTTGACGCCGGTCAAGCGGCTCAAGATCTCGAAGATATCCCGCAGCATCAGATTTTTCGTGCCGAGAATATAGCGCTCACCGATGCGGCCCTTCTCCATAGCCAGGAGATGGCCGGCGGCCACGTCGTCGACATCGACGATATTCATACCCGTTTCAATATAGGCCGGCATACGGCCTTTCATGAACTCGACGATCATTTGTCCAGTGGGGGTCGGCTTCACATCGCCTTCGCCGACCGGCGCGCTGGGATTCACGATCACGACCGGCAGCCCCTGCTTCGCCAGTTTCAGGACCTCCTGCTCAGCCAGGTACTTCGACCGTTTGTAGTGACCGGCCATTTGTTCGAGTGACACCGGGGTTTCTTCGGTGCCTAGTCCTCCATCCGGTGGTAACCCGATTGCGCCGATGGTGCTGCAGTAGACGATCCGCTCGGTGCCGACATCCCGCGCGGCTTCCAGCAGATTCTTTGTGCCGGTCACGTTCACATCATAGAAGATCGCCGGATTCCGGGCCCAGAGGGCGTAGTGCGCGGCGACGTGGTACAGCTGCCCGCAGCCGGTGAGGGCCTTGCGCAGCGATTCCTTGTCGCGCAGATCGCCGTAGGCGCCGTCGATCTTAAACTGCTGCAGATTGGAGAAATCGCTGTCCCGGCGGGCCAGCACACGAACCTCGACACCGGTCTTGAGCAAGGCGCGGACGACCGCCGCGCCGACGAATCCGGTTGCGCCTGTGACGAGAGCTTTCATAGGGAAGAGCGTATGGCGAATAGTGTATAGCTAATGGCAGGAAATCCGAATCCGAAGTTCGTGCCATAAG
>NEWQ02000007.1:39542-66570 GCA_002869855.2 Nitrospira sp. CG24D | reverse complement strand
AAGGATCCGGTGCCGCTCCTCCCGCCGTTCGACATTAGCACGATTCTCGACGAAGGCCCGTACAAGCACTTCGGCCCCGAAGTGGTGCTGAAGGACGGAACCGACTACGCCTACTTCGACGGTGCCCCGGCAGAGCGCTTCTCCGTGATCTCGTTCTGGAATACCCTCGGCACCCAGCAGGTCCCGGACCATTCCATCGCCAACTACATCCAAAGTCTGCAAGCCAAGACGGGAGTGCGGTAGGGCGTGGCATAGAGAGGAACGGGTTTCCCCGCCCCTCTCCGCGCTGTTGGGCGATGGAGTTCTGCTTACCGTATTACGGCGCGAATACCCGCAACGAATTGTGACGGACGCTCTCTCAGTGGCAGTGATGCCCATGCACCAGCGCGTGGCCTTTGCCTTGCGCGATCAACCAGCGGTTCACCGGAAAGGCTGCGGCGCCCGCCAGGATCAACGAGACGATCAAGCTCCCCCAGAACAGCGGGTCGAATAATCCGGCGTCCATCGCGCCGGGGATCACGAGCATGATCGCGTTATCCACCAACTCCATCGTCCCCATGGAGAGGGTATCGGAGGCGAAGGCCAGTCCGAGTGCTGCGCCCCAGGCCATCCCGGCTTTCCGCAGTGGCTGGAGTGTCATCCCGTAGCCGATCAGGAACGCGAGGGCCACGGCGAGCGCCACCGTCGGCCAATTCGTCCATCCCAGCGCCGTCCCGATCACCATCCCGAGCACTTCGCCGATGGTGCAGCCGGTCAAGCAGTGGAGCGTGGCCATGAGCGCGGTCCGGTTCAGGGACGGCGTGTCCTGCGCCCTCTCGTGGTGGTGGGCATGGGCTGGTTGCGGTTCGTGCCGCTCGTGATGCTGGTCCTCTTTCAGCGGCCCCGCGCAGCAGGCCGGTTGTTCCTCTATCATCGGCAGCGTGGCGGCGGTGGATTCGATTCGGATCATGTGAGACCTCCCTGAAAGTGGTGAATGTTCCCGTTCACCCTTACAGACGGAGGTGGGAGCGGATTCTTACAGTCGGCTAACAGGTACAGTTCAAGCAGCCGTGCTTCGTGCAAATCCCGCAGGTTTGTTCGAGGGTTGCCCGCAGGGCCTGGCGCGCCCGATGGAGACGGACGGTGAGATTGTTGGAGGTGACCTTGAGCTCTCTGGCCACGGCCGCCGGGGACTCCCCTTCCAAATCGATGCGGCGGATGAGCTCGGCATAGGCGGGACGAAGCTGCGTCACCAGTGGCGCCAGGCAGGCGCAGAGGGTCGGCCGGACTTCATCGAGCCCCGGCATCTTGTCCTCCCCCGACGTGACCAGTTCATCGTGGAGGCCCTCCACCTTCCGGCGATCGGCGGCATGGGACCGGTAGTAGTCCACCACCGCATTCCGTAAAATTCGATAGAACCAGCCGACGGCGCTGTCGTGATTGTTCAGTTCGTGGCCGCGCTCGACCGCTTTGACCAGACTGTGCTGGAGCAGATCTTCGACCAGCGCGTCGTCGGACAGCCGCTTGCGCAGGAAGGCACGGAAGGCCGATTGCTCCGCCAGCAGGCGCTGCATGAGTTCATCCAGGGTCGCCGGATCGGAGGCGGTCAGGCCTGATTGAGCAACCGTCTTCTTTCCCATAGCCCCTCGATCGCTGCAGTGGCCTCCCCGTTCCCCCTACTTGTAGCCGATCACCATGCCGTCCGGTCCGGCCAGCCGCTCCACCTTGGTTTTTTTGAACCCGGCTTCTTTCATCCAAGTCCGACAGTCGGCGCCGGTGAAGTCGAACCCTCCGTGGGTTTCGATCAACATATTGAGGCTCATCAGCAACCCGAAGGCATTCTCCTTACGTGCATCGTCGATAAGGGCTTCATGGATGATCACCGCGCCGTTCGGCGGGAGCGCCTCGTAGGCCTTGCGCAGAAGCATCCGTTTTTCGTCGAGGTTCCAGTCGTGGAGGATGTGACCCATGATGATGACGTCGACCTGCGGCAGCGGCTCGTTGAAGAAATTGCCGAGATGGAACTGCAGCCGCTTTGCCAGGCCCTTACTCCGGGCATAGGCTTCGAACACCGGTTGCACGACCGGCAGATCCATGCCGAGCCCGGTGAGATGCTTGTGCGCGAGGGCGATTTCGACGGCGACGCCACCCTGCGCGCAGCCGACATCGGCGAAGGTCTTGTACTTCTTCCAGGGAAACTTTTTCGCAATCCCGCGGCCGGCCCCGATACTGAGGCCCGTCATGGCCTTTAAAAACCCTTCCAGCCGTTGCGGATCGCTATAGAGCGTGCCGAAGAAATCGCCGCCGGTCTTCACTTCATTCTGCGGCTGGCCGGTGCGGAGCCCGTCGGTGAGCGAGCCCCAAAAACGATAGAGCCGCGCATTGCACATTTCGAGGATGCCGCCGATATAGGACGGCTTGTTGCGATCGAGAAACAACGCGGTGTCCGGCGTATTCGCATAGCGCGTCCCCGTGCGCTTCAACATCCCCAAGGCGACCAGGGCATCGAAAAAGTCCCGTGCGCTGCGCGGATGCAGGTTCAGCCGAGCGGTCAACTCCTCCAGCGTGCGCGCGCCCTTCGCCAGCTCGGTGAAGAGCCCGAGCTCGATGGCGCTCAGCAGGGTCTTCGATCCGAAAAATGCGGTGCCCAGTGCCATGACCTTCGCCGGTGTCAGAGGCTTCTTTGGCACGGTGCGCTCCTTTCGTCAGGGAGTTATTCCGATCATTGAGCGGCCGCTTACTCTTTCGCCCCGGCAGCCGCGTCATAATACTTTTCGCGATAGATGGGGCACAGCCCCTTCTGCTGCAGCGTCTTCGTC
The DNA here is from genome assembly GCA_002869855.2 of Nitrospira sp. CG24D. Taxonomy (GTDB): domain Bacteria; phylum Nitrospirota; class Nitrospiria; order Nitrospirales; family Nitrospiraceae; genus Nitrospira_D. The sequence goes on along the minus strand of NEWQ02000007.1, from coordinate 63,772 downwards.
ACGTCGGCAATCATCCCGCCGCTTCCGCAGAGATACACGGCAAGTTGCGCCACCGACGTGACGCGTGCTTCCACCAGCTGCTGAACCCGTCCGGTTGCTCCGGACCAGCCCGGCTCAGGACGGGAAAGCGTGAGGACCGTCGTCAAATTCGGCATCTTCTGCGCAAGCGAGTGCAAGTCTTCCTGATAGTACAGATCCCGCTGGCTTCGCAGTCCCCAGAACAGGGTGGCCGGTCGGGGGTCGGGCCGCTCCGCGTTTGCCAGAAGCATCGACCAGATGGGTGTGATGCCGGTCCCGGTGGCGACAAAGAGCAGGTCGCGCCCCGGATCGTCGCGCAGCGTGAAGTGACCGGCCGGCCCTTTGAATCGCGTGGTATCGCCTTCTTTGAATCCATAGAGCAACGTGGAGCCCGGCCCGCCTGACACCCGATTGAAGAGCAGCGTGACGACGCCGGGACGGCTGGGTGGCGAAGCGATGGAATAGGCCCGCGTGACGAGGCGGCCGGTCTCGGGATGGGGTGTCTCGAACGAAATGAACTGGCCCGGCTTGAACTCGATGGTGGCCGGCTCGACGAGCCGCAAATCGAGCTGACGCACATCGTGCGTCAGATCCTTGATCGACTCAATCTGTGCCGTCACCTGGTGGATACTCACCGTGAACCAGCTCCAACGTCGGCCAAACCGGTGTCATGGTTGATGCGCCGGGCCGGGTAGGCTTCAGTACATTGAGCCTGTGAGAGATGCGACCTGCCTGCGCGAAGCCGCTTCGGCAAAGGCAAGGGATGCTGCCGGCCGACTATTCCAGCATCCTACCAGAGACCGCGGCATTATCGGCTGGCTGAGTCCCCAGCGTCAAGAATAGAAGGACGGCAAGCGGGTTGAATGACCGGCTTGAAGATGAGCGCCCGGAAACCGGCTCACCAGCCGAGTTGCCATTGATGGCCCTGTCGCTCCACCAGCGCATCCGCCTCGCGCGGTCCCCAGGAGCCGGCCGAATACGGGTGCACGACTTGCTTGCCGGCCAGGAGCGGATCGTACAGCTTCCAAGCCTTTTCCGTAAACTCCGCGCTGACAAACAGGGTCTGGTCCCCGATCATCACATCGCGCAAGAGCGTCTCGTACGCCTCAGGCAGCTGGCCGAACGCTTTCTGATAATCGAATTGCAGCGCATGGTCGCTCAGCATGAACGGCCGACCGGGACTTTTCACGGAAAAGCAGAGGGAGAATCCTTCGCTGGGCTGCAGAGTGATCAACAGCTTGTTGGACGCGATGCTGCCCGGATCGATGGACGGAAACACATGGGCCGGCGCCTCGCGGAAGATGACCGCGATCTGCGTGAGCTTCCGGGGAAAGCGCTTCCCGGTGCGCAAATAAAACGGAACGCCCTTCCAGCGCCAATTGTGAATCTCCGCTTTCAACGCGACATACGTCTCCGTCGTGGAATCTCTCGGCACGCCCGGTTCCTCACGATATCCGGGAATCGTCTGGTCGCCGACCTGCCAGGAGGTGTACTGGCCAAACACGACGTCGTGCTCCGCAATGGGCGCGATGGAATGCAGTACTTTCATCTTCTCGCTCTGAATGGCCGCCGCATCGAATGAAACCGGGACTTCCATCGCCACGACGGTCATAAGCTGGGTCAAATGATTCTGCAGCATGTCGCGCAGCGCGCCGGCCTGTTGGTAGTAGGCCCCGCGATGTTCGACGCCGAGATCTTCGGCTACGGTAATCTGCACGTTCTCGATGGCGTCGCGCTTCCACAGGGATTCGAAAATCGGATTGGCGAACCGGAAGGCCAGCAGATTCTGGACGGTTTCCTTCCCGAGATAGTGATCGATCCGGTAGATCTGCGATTCGTCCACATACCGGTGCAGCGTGGTATTCAGCTGGCGAGCCGATTGAAAATCGTGCCCGAATGGCTTTTCGAAGACGACGCGCACCCAGCCGCGCCCCTTGAGCAGTCCCGCCCGATCCAGCCCTTCGATGGCGTTGGGCGCGATGTCCGGCGGCACGGCCAGATAGAACACGCGATTTTCAGGCATGACGTGTTCCAGTTCGATACGCCGGATGTAGGAGGCTAGCGCCGCATAATCATCATCGGTCCCGCGGCCGATTGTATGATAGTAGAGACAGGCGTCGCACCACTCGCGCAATTCGTTATCGTTGTGCCAGCCGGCCTTGTGCAGCCCTTCATGCGCCCAGAGCCGAAACCCGTCCTCACCGACTTCAGGCAAGGCCGCGCCCACAATCAGAGTGTTCTGGGTTTCCAGCACACCCTGATCCCGTAAATGGTAGAGGGCGGGCAAGAGTTTGCGACGTGTGAGATCGCCGGTGGCTCCGATAATGACAAAGACGTGCGGCTCAACCTGCTGTGGCGGCATGCAATCCGTTCCTCCCATTCCCGATCATATCCACGGCGGTCCCGGCGTCCCGCCACCCAGCGCTATAGTCCATGCTGCTCGCGCCCAATGCGGCCGTCATAGCGGTTTGTGGACTTGAACAATTCGAATCGCCCGTCCAAGGCGTAGCGGGCCACGCGAGTCCGCAGGCCCTGCATCTCAGCAACCGTCATCGGGACGAACCGCCGGACGATGTCGAGATTCTGCCGCAAGACGTCCCGCGAATCGATGCCGCTGACCAGCGACGCAATCGGAAGACTCAACACATACCGCAAGGCCTCCTTCCGGTGTGACGAGACCCTGCTTGATCGGCTCGGCATTCCCGCTCAGGCTCTTCATTCCGATCGGGGCGATGCCCCGCTGCGTAAGGACCGGCAGCACCTCCTGCTCGAAACTCCGATAGGTTCCGTCGAAGACATTGAGCGGCATCTGGCAGGTGTCGAAAGGAAAGTCGTGGGCGAGCATCTTCAGGTGAATCTTCGGATCTTTGTGTCCGGTGAAACCGATGAACCGCACCTTACCCTGCCGCTTCGCGTCGAGCAAGGCCTCGGCTCCACCGCCCGGCGCGAAGTGCCGATCGGGATCGTCGAAATAGACGACTTCATGAATCTGCCAGAGATCGAGATAATCCGTCTTCAGGCGACGGAGCGATTCGTCGAGCTGCTGCAACGCCACCCGCTTATCGCGTCCGTGCGAACAGACCTTCGTCATGAGAAAGACCTGCTGCCGCCGGCCTTGCAGGGCCTTGCCCATCAGCTCTTCGGAGCGACCGCCGTTGTACTCCCAGGCATTGTCGAGAAAGGTCACGCCCGCGTCGATCGCTTCATGCAGGATGCGAATCGCCTCGGCGTCGTCTTCGATCCGGCCCCAATGGGCGCCGCCGAAACAGAGCGCGGAGACCTGCACGCCGGTTTTTCCCAACAGGCGCTTCGGGATTTCTCTGGTCGTAGACGAACGCACGGGCTCCAGCGCATCGGCCAGCCCGCGCGTGCCGCCCAAGGCAACAATCGATCCGAACAGGCCAAACGCCTTCAAGAGTTGTCGGCGATTGAGCGACCTTTCCCCATCATCTCGGTCAAGACTTCGTAATTTCATAGCAGAACCTCCGAGTCCTTTCCTTCCTCATCACCACAAGGCGGCTGACCGGGCGGACTGTTTCGGTTGCGACATCGCGCCATTCATATCCGATAGCCCTGCAAAGAAAGCGTACGACGGCATTGCGCTGCTTCAGCGCAGCCTCATAGGAGTACGCGGTGTGCTCTATCAAGGATGCAGCAGCTCTCGAGATGTACCGCATGGTGTCGCCGCCGAAACAGTCCGCCCGGTCAGCCGCCTATTTCCCCACATCCCCCAATCCCCGCATCTCATCCAGCCAATCGGCCCGCTGACGGTCCGTCAGGCCGTCGATAGATCCGATGATAGTGGATTTCACCGGCCCGATGCCACAGAACCAGAGGGTGTTGCGTTTCAGGCTCTTGAGACTGTGCGCGAAAAAGATCCAGCGGTACACCAAGGCCGGCATCCCCATCGTCACGACAATGCGCGCCGACTTTCCCGTAAGCAGCTTCTTCGCCATCCCGCCGGATTTCTGATACTCGAAGGCAAAGCCTGGACGCAGGAGCTGTTCCAGGAACCCTTTCAGCAACGCCGGCATCGAGCCGAGCCAGAGCGGATAGATGATCACCAGATGATCGGCCCAGGCCACGATATCCTGTGCCCGCTTGATCGCCTCAGGAGGCCGGCCCTTCTCAAAATCCAGTTTCGTCCGCAGAAGAGGGACATCAAGGGCCGCCACATCGATGCGCATCACATCATGCCCGCCATCCTCTGCCCCCTTGGCATATTCATCGGCCAGGGCATGACAGAAATGTCGGACCTGCGAGTCCGGATGACCCTGGATGATGGCGATATGTTTTGCCATGGGAGCCTTGCTCGCGGTGACGATCTAGCAGGCTGCGGAACAACTCTTTTTAAGCCCCATCGACAGGGCAGATACCAACGGCTGACCCCACACCGAACGAACACAAAGGATGCTCAAAATGGCCGTCCAGCAAGGCCGCAGCGAGCGAAGAGGCGAATCGTACTGTGCGCCGTACGGTGAGCCTCTGAGCGAAGCGAGAACGCCGCTGGCGGACTTTTTCAGCATCCTGTTAGAAGAGTGGATGGTGCGGCGCGCTGCTGGGCAACACCGACTCTGTGATCCCTCCCTTGTTGCCAAGGAACCGCCAGGCTCCGTCCTCATAAATCAGATAGTGGACCTCGCTTGCCCAGCTATCGATGGTGATGGTGTTTCCTGATTCCTTATCGATGCCGTAGAGCCCGCCGGTACAGGTGACCGAGGCCTTTTTCACCTTCCCCGTCTGCATCAGCTTCACGCCGGTGAACACGTGGCGGGAGGACAGGTCCCGATAATGTACAAACACTTCAGCCCAGATCCGGCGGACATCGGACGGCTTCAGACCATAATAGTTATAGCCTCTCGCATAGAAAGGCATCAGCGCATCCAGATCGGCCTGCCGGACCGCCGCATCGGCGTGATCGAATGCCGCGACAACATCCCGCATTAGCGCTTGATCGCGCTCCCCTACGATGCCCGGCACCACTTCGACCTCGGCGACTGACAGCGTCGGCTGGTGGAAACGGGAGACAGCAACGACCATACCTATCAGCGCAAGACTCAGAATAAGACTCTTCAGCTTCATGCCGATGAATTCAGCAATGATGATGCCAGGCTCTTCGCATGCCATTTCCCCTGCTTCTTTACTCGGTCGCGGCGCTTTCCGGGCCGTTACCAGAGCCGAACTCTGCCGGGTGGGGCCTAAATCCCCAGCGCCCACGGTCGCCCTGCCGCACAATGCACCAATCGAAGGGCCAGACAACCGGCGAGATCCGGGATGGGGTCACGTTTCAATCCTCGCCCGCCCCGAAGGACGGGCGCTACCGACGTGCTTTGGCCCCTCTCTAATCGCTCTTTATCGTTTCAATCCTCGCCCGCCCCGAAGGACGGGCGCTACTTCCTGGCGAGCTGTTCGTTCTTCGTGGATCCGGTGTTTCAATCCTCGCCCGCCCCGAAGGACGGGCGCTACTGCTCTTAACCCTGACGAATCAAACGATCTACATGTTTCAATCCTCGCCCGCCCCGAAGGACGGGCGCTACACCGCGGCCGCCGTGAGGATGCCCCCGCTGATGATGTTTCAATCCTCGCCCGCCCCGAAGGACGGGCGCTACCGCACTACCTCACCAAGGCCTGAAATCACGTATTTCAGCCATGGTTTCCGCGAACGTATCAAACTATCGTTACGATGTACCAACTTCACCATCGCTCGGTTCATCCAAGTCATTGAGAAATAAACTCGATGCGCCCGGCGCGATCCTCCCGACAATTGACCATCGCGCCCGGTTCGCGCAGCCGGCTTACAGGACCAACGGTTCATCAAAATCGACACTCCCGTCTAATCCATACACCTGCACATACTTCTCCTTCGGCTCAATAAGCCGATACACCCTCAGACTGTCCTCCGTCTTCTCAATAATGTCCACGAGACGCCGCACCACCTCCTCGAATTGCGCCTCGCTCACCGAACACTCAAACACCGACTTCTGCACCCGCTGGCCGAAATCCTGACAGGCCTGCGCCACCTTTCGCAGACGTTTGCGGCCCGCAGGCGTTTCGGTCGAGACGTCATAGCTGATCAACACATTCATGCGCCACCCTACCGATACAAAAACGGCGGATAACTCTCCAGATCGCCGCGCAGCACACGCGCGAGCAACCGCGCCTGCACATGCGGCACTAACCCCAACGGCATCTTTTGATCGAGCACCGGATGGGTAATCTCTTCCTGCTTGCGCTTTTGATAGGCCACGATCACCTCTTTGCGGGCGGCATCCTCCATTTGCACGGCTCCACCGGACCGTTTCGTGAAATCCTTCGCGCTGACCTGGCGCCTGTTGATAAGCGTCAGCACCAGTCGATCAGCCAACACGCTGCGCAACTCTTCCATGAGATCCAGGGCTAATGCCGCCCGGCCAGGCCGCAGCGCGTGAAGAAACCCTATTTGTGGATCGAGCCCCACCCCTTCCGCTGCTGCGACACAATCGTTCATCACCATGGAGTAAAGAAACGACATGAGCGCGTTGACCGGATCGGTCGGCGGACGCCGATTGCGGCCATTCAGCTTGAAGGTCTCACGATCTTCCTTAACCATCCGGTCGAAGGTAGAGAAATAGTGTCGAGCCGACTCGCCTTCGATCCCACGTACCGTATCCACGTCTTCGCACTGCGGAAGCCTGGTCACGGCGTTGCCGAGCGCGTCAGCTGTTTGCCTCAAGGCATCTGCATCCGCTGGATCGTCAGCCTCCCGCGCTCCTCGCAGGACGATCTGGCGGGAGTTCTGAATCTTCCCCGCCACCATATTGCGCGCAATGGACAACGTCCGTGCCGGGTCTTTCATCGCTTCATGTTGCGCGCAACGGAGCAACACATTCCCGCTCACTGGTCCTTCCACGCGGGCCTTGAAGCGGCCATTCCGATCCAGCAGTACGACGAACCGCCCGTCTTCCGCGCAGCGTTGCATCGCCGCCGGACTCAGCATGATGTCACCGAAACAAACGACCCCGCCGAGGTGGTGAAACGGCACCTGGAGCTTGGTTTCCTTGTCCACCTCTACCCGCAGCGTCTCGTGATCGGCCCGCAGATAGGCTCCCTCGGTTGTGACATAGAGCGTATTGAGCAGTTGATGCATGGCGGCCTCACGAGTGAATCGTAAAAAGATCGCGCACCACAGCGGAGGCCCGCCGGCCTTCGTCAATGACGGCAGGCATACAGGACTCTTGAAGAGAACAATGCGTACAACGCCGATCGTTCACCGGTGGAGGAAGCTGCTTGCTCGCCAGCATGAGACGAATCGCCTGGATAGACTGAACGACCTGTGTCCGCAGCCCCGGCGTGCATTCCACTTCGCGGCGTTTGCGCGAGCTGTGATGATAGATCGCCCCACGCGGGACAGGCTGCCCCGTCATCTCTTCCAAACACAGCGCCTGCGCACAAAGCTGTAAATCGTCATGCGCCTGCTCCCGATGCGGCCCGTGCTTGTACTCGACGGGATAAGGCCTCTCTCCATGAAACTCCACCACATCGGCTTTCCCAATCAATCCTAGAGTCTTAGACCACAACGGCAGCGCCCGCTCGATGCGTACACCGACCTGCTCCTCCACAACAGGCTCATCCACCCGCTTATGAACCGCCCGCCCACGTAGCGTGTAGAGATTCTCGTCGAACGTCTGCTCGACATGAATCAAAGCGCACTGCCGTGGGCAGTAGCTCCAATGCTCCAGTGCAGAGATCATGATGGGGTCGTCTGTCTTGTCATCCAGCATTTTCTAGTACACACCCAAATCAAAAACCATCAATAACCTCAGGAGTGAGTTCATTGAGCAGAGCCAGCTCAATATTCCCATCAGGTTTCACAGTCAGCGTGCGATGAACTTTGGCGGAGGAGTACTGCCCAGCTTTGCAGTTGTGCTTCCACCAGATAACTTTGAGAATCTCCATGCTGCCTGCTGGACGCGCTGATGATTCGTCGTTCTCGAAAAGCCTTGGCAAGACTTGCTTGATTGCCTCGGCGTCAACATCATTGAACCTTGTTCTTTCGGCCAGTTGCGGATTCATGCTGCCATAAAAAACATAGATCCCATGATCCACGCGGTGCTTCATACCCATCGTGTCGGAACTTCTTTTCCCGTCCTTGGTATCTTCGCCATTCACACTCTTAGTTATCTGTGTGCTGGCAATGTCGATAGGCGATATGCTGAACGCTGATTGCACAGTGACCGGGCCGCGAATTCCGATGGAGACGCCGGTATCGCCCTCGCCCTCATTTTCCTCGCCTTTCTTGGATTTCTTACCGCCTTTCAACGCGAAGAGTTGACCGAAAGCCCGTACATCCAACCATTTCTTACATGCCAATTCGACAGTTTGGGTCGAACCCAGCTTGTTGCCCAAACCAGCTTCGGCACGTGCCCGAAGACTTTTGCATTCATCTTCTTTGCGGTCATCCGACTGTACGAAGATCTCGTTCCCGTCGTCTTCTTTCTTGCCGGCGGCGACCCATCTTTCCAACAACCGGTCCCGAATCTTCCGCTTGTTGCAAACATCGGTCATTTCTCCGTAGTTGTCATAGTCAGTGCGGGGGCGATTTCCATTAAGCGGGTCGCCATTTGGATTGGCCCGTTTAACACGGAGCACTACGGCAAAGTCGATCTTGTTTTGAAGCATCGTCATATTTACTCTCCTTGATCGGTTTGGGTCTCGGTGGTTTCTTCAGCGTTGGTCGATTCTGACTTTGGCCATAGGGCCTGTCTCTGACAGTGGTATCCCAGGAGGAATTCGCCTGAAAGCCTTGATTCACTAGTGAAATCCTGTCCCCTGAATGTGCAGATGATTCCGTCGAGGAGTTTTTCCATATTGACAAGAAAGCCTGGTGACCTTGTGCGAAGTCGAGTCTTGTACGGTGCCAGAGAGAGCTCGATGGTCCGCCATGTAGAATAAGGATGGTCGGCGAAGCGCTGCATGAGTTTAGCTGCGCTGGTGCCCCGATTTTCCTTGGCTAAATACAGCGCCATATCTTCGATGCGTTCCGCTACGGCCAGGAGGCGCCCGAAGAGGTAATCACGGGATGTTCTGTCTAGCTCCAATGCCATTTCGTAACTCCTTTGCTGGTGATGTCCTCTAAACAGAGCGCACGCGATACCCAAGTTCTTCTCCCACTCCCATTTCTCAAGCCCCGACCGATTGACTGCTCTACGTACCGCGGATTCCACAATGTCTCGCGGGATAGGTCGTCCATCGATGATGCAAGGAAGGAGCCGTTCCACCGTAGCCTTGCGGAGCTTCTCGCCTGACTTGCCTTCCACTTGACGACCGTAGGCGGCCTCGGTGATGTCTCTCGGCGAGGGAACGCCTACGAACTTCAAGCTCTTACCAAAGTTCTGATGCCAGGCGCAGGACTCGTGCCATAGCTGAACACGTTCAAGAAATTCTGAGCCGGTGAGCTCACGGTAGTACGTAATAGCCATGCGTCCGGGCGTAGCCGAGTCCAGAGCCATAACTACAATTGCATCCGTCGAGCCGAGGCGTGTGCGATAGCCGGCGATATACTTTTTCAGTCTGACGGCAAAGGCCTGACCTGCATCCCCTTGATACACGGGTGCGGCATCCTCCTCTCTGGATTCCAATCCAAACATCTGGGCGGAATTGTTAAACAGATCAGGCAGAGACTTGCCGGATACGGCCCAGGCCACTATGACCTGATTTCCGTTGCGGAATGCCTGTCTGCGTTCAAAATCAAGCAACCATTGCAAAGCCTTATGGGCTTGTTGAGTAACTACGAACCCAACACCGCAGGCTTGGACAGCATCAATGAAGCGTCCGCGAAAGGTGTATCCGCTGGTGTCATTGGAAGAAATGAGCTTTGCCTTGTCACCCGCATTCCTAAGCTTTGCAGGGTGCTGCTCAGCAAGTATGGTTTCATTTCCAGTGACCATACATAGCCCGTGTTTGGTCTGCTGGCTGGCGTAGTAACGAATCCAGGCATCCATGATTTCTTTGTCTTTCCAGATCGCGGGCTCTGGGTCGTTGGCAATTTCTACGTGCCAGCGGATGAAGGCATCTTCTGGGCTAGATCCCGCAGGTATGACTTTGAATATCGCCGGTACATCCTTCTTGTCACCGTCCCACTTTTTTAGAAGCTTACCCTGCGAATCCAAAGGCAGGAGTCTTTCACGTACCAGGTCATGAACCACGTGTTTTTTTCGAACATAGGTCAGAATTGCAGCAAGCTTGCGGTGACCGTCCGGCGAAGCTCCCCATGCCTCCAAATCCTTCAAGTAGCTGCGGTGAGGTTCCTCCTCCTCTTTGGTGAATCCAACAGTTACCTCACCACCCAGTTCCCGATAGTCACCAGCCACGTATTGGAGCTTGTCACATAGGGGATGATTTTTGGGTTTGCTCCCCGCCCGCCCCCCAGACTCCTCGGTGCATGGAATCAGCGTCGTTTGATCTTCCTTGCTGACCACGCTAGCTCGCCGGAAATTGCCGCTACCATCAATCACAATTTCGATATGCGCCTGCTGCGTCGTGTGACTGATAGGAAGTAGAGGATTGCTGCTGAATTGTGGCAACCCGGCACATAGCTCGTACGTTTCGTGGAGTTTTTGAATCCAGCTCATGTCAGCACTCCAGCCCAGTGACTTCCGCTTCCACGCCGATGAAATTCCGCACGGGCGTAAACTGCTTGGGCTGCATCTCCCGGATAAATTTCCGAGTGGTGCACTGCTCAGGTGGGTCAAAACGGATAACTCCGTCAACCATCGTTAGCTGCCAAAATCGAGCTTGAAGTTTGCCTTCGCCGGTTTCGTCCGGGTAGTCGAACCCATGGAAGGTCAAGCCGAATCCCAGCTCTCCAGCGCTGTCGTAATGCCCAGGCTCGGCGCCGAATTCACAGGGTTCGACGTAGCCTTGGCAGTCCCGTGTGCCCAAGAAGATATCTTGACGGCCACCCCGCTCAAGCATGCGCTTGGCAATCAAGTGATGTTTTGGCTCGCTCCGGTCATCCACTAATTCCGGCCGATGTTGGTTCCATACGAAGTGCGCCCTAACCTGATATTCCACATCCGCCAGGAAGGTATAGATGGCCAAGGTGTTGCCGCCGCCAAACTCCAGGGGTTTAGTGCCCTTGGTCTGGGTGCGTATGCGCTTCATCACACGCACTTCGTCGATGACCCAAATGAAGGTGGGCTTCCAGTAGATAGACTTGGCGATACCCTTCAGCGCCTCGTAGGTCGGTAGGTGATAGGAACACTTTTCGCCGCCGATGCGGGTCAGGGGGTCCGTGAACAGGGCGTATCGGCCCCACACCTTGAATTCGATGCTGCTGTTGCGCGAATCAGGCATATAGCACCTCCATTGTTCCTTCTGGCGTCTGACTCAGGCCGAACGACTGGTCGTAATAACGGGCATCGGACAAATGGAGAATGTCCACATCCTTCTGGATTGCAGACACGGCCCCGGCCTTCTGAAGTTTCTCCAAGTCTTGGGGAAAAACATTGACGGTGTATTGCTGTGCTCGGCGCAACAGCACGAACTGCTTTTCAACCTCGAAGGCCGAGCAAAGCTTGTTCACCAAATCACGCCCCGCTTCTCCGTAGGGCACGATGATGCCTCGCGTCGCTGCGTCAATGACTTTGAAGGCACGGGCAGCGGACATGAAGGATTGCCGAAGATAGATGTTGGGCGCTGTGTCGTGGCTGCGTCCATATTCGTCCATAGCCATCGAGTTGATGGAGAGAAGATTCAACAGTGTGTCATCACGCCCGACAGTCTGGGCGGATACGGGGTAATCCATTTCCTGATGGCGGTTAAAGAAGAAGTATTCGAAGTACTGCTCAATGGCTTTCGGCCCGATCAAGTTGCCGCCGAAGTCCTCGCTACCTGCCTCGACATCGTCAAGCAATCGTTCAGTGATGCCTTTGCCGCATAGAATGTCCTGTAGCTTGTCTACGTTTTCCACCGCCGGATTGACAACGTGACACCGTTACAACCGCATCGGGCGAAGTCTCAAAAACGTTTTTGGTGAAATAAGCGCTTGAGGGTGATTCCCCGTTCTTAACCAGGCGCAAGGTTGAGAACGGGGCACGAGGATACACGCTGGTCTCCGACTTCCTGGTAGGCCTTGGGTTCGGTCGCGATGAGTGGGATACCGTGCGTATCCACCCAGGCACACACCCAGATTACTTAGAATGTCCCCGTTCGTCCTTCTCATTGCGAGCCAATATGTCTCGAAGCTGTTCTACAGACAACGGCTCACCTTGATTGATGTGCAACATTGCATGGCAGTTTGGGCAAACAGGAACGAGGTCTTGAATTGGATCTACCACATGCGCCTCACGAATTTTAGACAGGGGTGTAATGTGATGCACGTGGATAAAGCCGTGTCCAAGATCGCCATATGTCTCGCCAAAGTCTAATTCACATGCTCTGCACCGCATGCCGTAATGATTGAGGCACGCCTTGCGGGCAGCAGGATCTCTCTCATAGGTTGAGAGCGTCAGCTCGATGATACGGCCTTCAATTAATGCTTCTGGCTTTCGGGTTGGTTGAAGTGATGCATAGAAGTTATCTGCGGTTTGCCGAGCGTTACTGGAGATTGTCTTGATCTCGGCCGCACTGATGGGAGTGGATGAGTTGATGGACAAGGCACAGACATTTTTCCAGGGTGCTTTGAACTGTCGGATCCAACCAAGCTGGTCGCCGAGCTCTCCGGATGGGTCATTAATTATACGAATGACGCGACCGGAATAGCAGGTTGCGCCGCAGATGATCTTTACTGAGTCATCGACCGAGAGCTGCGGGGTGGCGCGAACACCAAAATCCCAGAAATTGAGTTCTCCGTGTCTCTGAATGAGCGCGAGGGAAACTTTGACGCTGTCGGATTTGATCCTCGCCAGAAGAGGGGCGATGGCAACTCGTTTTTCAAGCGTTCGCGCTGCATTTGGGACTGCCGTGCTATAGATCTTTACGAACTCCACGGCACTCTCCTTTGTGGCCTAATGTTCGAGCTCAGCCGCGTGCGGAGGCCGCAGGCCGTAGCACGTCGGTGGAGCGAAGGATTAGGTATCGCCTTCGCCCAGACGCGCAAAGATGCGATGCGTGAACGGGCCCATGTCAGGCCTGTGTTCTCCGATGCTAGCGAATGCGGCATGAATCCAACCAGCACCCTGAGCGGCAATAAGTGCATTTGCAATCTCAGCCATGACTGTGCAAATGAGCGTAGACGCGTCAGCCATTGACACTTCGGAGGGGCGGGACCACTGACCCGTTTGTGGGTCAAGGTCAACATATTGAGCCTTGAGTCGTTGTTGGTGTAACGCCGCCACTTGATGAGACTTCAGCTTTGCGGCGCGCGTGCGAATCTGTTGTGAGATGGCTGAACTCGCCGTTTCATCATTTCGCTCGATGGCGGCTTGCCACACCCTTAGTTCCTCGAGCGTCATAGGCACGGGAACAACCGATTGGCCTGCCAGAAGCTTGATCTTGTGAGGTTGCAAGTGTCGCAAGAGCTCGGTCCCGTCAACGTACTCGTTGGCGGGCAATCCGTGATGCCGCTCCGCGAGAAGATTGAAGCGACCAAGTTCCTCGCGAGCCATGACAGCAAGGTGGAAACTGCTTGAGGCGCGCTTCTGTGAATACAAGAGCGCGGCATCCTCGAGAACATTGACAGCGTGCGCTATGGCGTAGCACGCACCAATGGCTAGGCTTTCATGGTCGATGCGTGTGCTCACGAGATACCTAACACTATTTAGGCCTATCCGCATAAGAGCCGGATCTGCCTATTTCTGCTCGTATAACACGCCATCGACTTTTCTGAAATAACGACATTATCATTGTCACTTCAATGAGCGACGCCCTATCGCCCACTTAGAACAGGTCCTTATGCGGATCCGCATAACACCATCCGTTGAATACGCTCACATCCCATCTAGCGAACTACTGACGCTGGTTAGCCCTTTTCTACTTCAGATCAATCCCCGCTTCTGGAGATAGTCCTTATCGATGACAGGGGTCGGCTTTGGCGCGACGTGACCACGCTCCTGGAGGAGGCGCTCGACATACTTGCCGATGAGGTCGGATTCGAGATTGACGGGATCGTTGACCTGCTTGAGGCCCAACGTCGTCACTTTGGCGGTATGCGGAATGATGGCGATGGAGAATCCGTGATTCGTCACATCGTTAATCGTAAGGCTGATGCCATCGACGGTGATCGAGCCCTTCACGACGCAGTAGCGCAGAATGTCTTGTGGCGCTTCGATGGTGAAGATCACGGCATTCCCGTCTTGCTGCCGGCTGCGAATCGTGCCGACGCCATCGACATGCCCGGCGACCAGATGCCCGCCAATACGCTCGCTCAGCTTCATGGCCCGTTCGAGATTCACCGGCGTTCCTGCCGTGAGCAGGCCTAGCGTGGTGACAGAGAGTGTCTCGGGAGACACTTCCACCGCAAAGCTGCTGTCGTTTTTGGAAATCGCCGTGAGGCAAATCCCGTTCACACTCACACTGTCACCGATCTTGAGATCGCTCATGACGGTCGAGGCCAGCAGCGTCATCCTCGTCCCGGCCAGCGTCTTCTCCAGCGAAATCACTGCGCCCATTTCTTCGACAATGCCGGTGAACATCAGTCTTTCCTCACGATCATGTGCAACAATCGCTGCTCGCGCGCCATTATAGCACCGGCTTATCGATTCCTCATCGTTAGCCAAAACACCATGGCGGCGGCGACTTGAAGGCTCGCGATAATCGTGAAGGCCCCAGCATAGCTCATATTGGCAATCAGAATGCCGGCCAGCAACGGCCCGCTCGCGTGGCCGATGTCGCCGATGGTGCCCTGCATGCCCATTCCGGCCCCCAGTGTCTTAAACTCCGAACTGTCCGCCACGAAGGCGGATGAGGAGGACGATACGACGGCTTCGCCGAATCCGAATCCGGCCGAGAGCAGCAGCAGCACAGCAAAGATCGAGACGTGCGGGATGCAGACGAACGTGGCGGCACAGATCAGCAAGCCGATGATGATCAGGGGCTGCCGCCCGACCCGGTCGGACACGCGCCCCATTATCGGCTTGGATAAGAATGACGTACCGGCCTGCACACTGAACAAGAGCCCGACCTCGCCTGGATTCAAGCCCACTGTGAGCCCATAGAGCGGAAGAAACGCCATGAGCGCGCCGTTGGCGATCATCTTGGCGCCGTCGGTGGCGCTGGTGATCAGCACTTTGCGGTTCCGCGCCACAATCGCGAATCCCTTCCACATCTCCGCCAACAGCGGCCGCATCCCTTTCTGATGTACTCGCGGCGTCGCCACGTCCAGATGCAAACTGTAAAACAGCACGATCGCGATACAACCACACACCCCGGCTGTCACGAACGCGAAATCGAAACCGGCAACATGGGCGAGATACCCGCCGATAAACGGCCCGAGCAGCGCCCCCGACTGTGTGCAGGCGGTATAGGTCCCCAGCGCCGCACCCCGGCGTTCACGATAGAGTTCCGCGACGGTCGCTAATGCGCTCGGAGCAAAGATGGCCGTTGCCAAACCATGCACGAATCGCAGAGCGGTGAGACTGTTCAAGTCCGTGATGAAGAGATACAGAAACGGCGGCAAACCGAAAGCCACGACCCCGATACGCAGCAAGAATCGCCGGCCGTAGATATCGGACAAGGCGCCGGAAGGCAGCTTAAGTAACACGCCGGTCAAGGTCGACACCGACACGATGAGCCCAATCCGCTCGGGACCTGCCCCGAGATGCTCGGCGAACAAGGCCAACACCGGCATCCGCACCATGTTGTAGCTGATGAAGCAGAAGATCCCGACGGTGCAGATCAGTAGAAAGCTGCGCGATGACGTCATCGAGATGCCGGTCCCTTTTCATGAGTACTGGCGGCAGGGGACATACCCGCCAGCGCCTGTTTCAAGAAGGCTACGTCCTCAGGCGGCAATGACGGCGGATCGGTCGCTTCAAAGAGGACTCGATCGGGATGCCGCCGCATTTCCATTCCCAACCGATTCACTGCGTCTACCCCCTTCATCAGTTTGCGAGAGACCGTGCGCCCGACCAGCGGACGCAGCAGCGAGACGAGTCCGGCCAACACACGATTGTCCAGCCTGGTATAGGACACCAGCGTCGTCTCGACGGCCTCCTGGCCGGCAGCGTCTTTCACTGTCGCCAGGCTGAGCATGACGACAGCCTTGCCCGTCAAGTGCGGCAACAGCGTACTGTGGTGCGACCCTTCCAGATAGTACAGGCGATGACGCGGATCCTGATAGACCAGTTCGACCAAGCCTACAGTCCCTTCGCCGTCGTCTCCCCAATATCGACCGGCCCCCCGCGTCTCGGCTTTATACAACCCTAACTCAAGACGATTCACGAGCGCCGCAGCGAGTGGCGGACGATCCAACAAATATATATAGACCGACTCTTGCAATGGCGTCTGAATCGGCCCGACTTTGTTGGCGGTTGTAAACTCATCGATGATCGGCTGGAGACGGCAAGCCCACGCCGCATCGATACGATCGACAGGAAACGTGACGCCTGCATGTTGCGGAGCGATGTGACAGGATTCGACTTTGGCAGGCGCCGGCAGCGAGGGCACAAGCAGTAGCGCGACGCCGATTATGCCCGCGCAGGCCCGGATGGCAGCGACTCTGCTCATGGCGCAGGGTTTGACACCTGAATAGCCAGCTGCACCGTAAAGAGTTGCCGGGGATCTTTGCGCGCACGCGCCTGCCGCAAGAGCGTCTCGACCGTCGGTGTCACCATTCCCTCGAATGAAACGTGCTTGTTCGTCACGACCGTGACCGGTTTGGAGACATCCACCAGTTGATCGTTCAGAAACAGCGTATAGCGTTGAACGAGCCCCGCCTCGACTTCGATGCGATTGGGCGCGGTCACTGAGGCGTCCAGCCGGGCGTAGCGCTTCTTCCTGGTCAACTCATCGCGTTTGGACACCAAATCGTCCGCAAAGGCGGCGATCGGATCGGTCGCATCGATCCGCACCCAGCCGAACGATTGAAAGTGACTGGCCTCACGGACCACCGTCAGCGATGTCGGCAACGGGTTCCGGTGTTGTGCGTTGAACCAGGTCACCAGGTCGGGCAACTCCTCACGAGGAAAGAAATGACCGCCGGCCATGGGATGCTCGCGTTCATGTTCCCGATAGATGTGCGGATAGCCGATCGCCGCCAGCTCGCGCGAGATCGTCCGGCTCAGCTCCACCGGCATCACTTGATCCTTAGCCCCATGAATGATGTAGACCGGCGTGCTCCGCAGATTAGCCAGAAACGGCATGAGCACACCGTCGAGGCCGCTGGCCATCGGGGCAATCCCGGCGAAGCGCTGGGCATGGTGCATCCCGATCAGCCAGGTGCCGATCCCGCCGTTCGACATGCCCGTCAAAAAGACACGGTCCGGATCGACGTGATACTGCGCCTGCACCCGTTCGATGACGGCAAGCACGAGATCCTCCGCCTGTCTGGTAAACCAGGCGCCGGAGGGATAGGTCGGACAGACCAGGAGATAGTCATCGCCTAAGCGGTTCTGCCATCGCTCAAGATAGGCCTCGCCGGAAAACCCCGCCCCGTGCAGACAGACCACCAGTCCATATCCCTTGCCGGGCTGATACGTCAGCGGAATCGAGAGCGCATAGTGGTACGTACGTTCGCGCACCACGATCTGTTCCTCCGCCATCGTCCCGACCGGCATGGCCTGATAGGTTCGCCCGGTCTGGATTGCATGGCTGACCTGGTCAATCGTCGCTTCCGGATTGGCGAGCAGTCGTTGCAGCACGACCTCCGCCTTCGTGCTATCCGCTTCGTCGAGGTAGGAAAAAACGTCGCCGGTGAGAGTCTGATTCGCAGGCTGAGGCTCAGCCGACCACACCGACTCTCCCGCTGCGGCAAGACAACACCAGACCAGCAGGGAGCACACGTACTGCGTCGCTTGTTTGATCGTAAAGAGGTTCGCCATGGTTACATTATACGTCGCCTTCGACAACGACATCCGTCCCAAGCACCCTGGTACGCACCTGTCTCAATTTCCAGGCGTCGGCCAGCCGACGCGGACTCACGCCCCCGATGACACCTTTTGATGCCACCCCGCCAAGCAGAGTCGGCGCCACATACAGCTGAACATGGTTCACCAGCTTGGACTTGAAAAACGCCGCGTTCAACTCCCCGCCGCCCTCCACCATAACCGACACCATCCCGCGCTGTCCCAATGCGGTCAGGAGATGCTTCAGCGACACGTGCCCACCCGGACTCGGCACCTGCAGCACTTCGACACCTTGTCGCTCAAGCGCCCGACGTCGTGCTTGTGGTGCCGCCTTCGTCGTCGCAATGATCGTTTTCGAACTCGACTGCTGCGTCAGGATTTTGGCCGACAGGGCAATGCGCAGATGGCTATCGACCACGATCCGCATCGGCTGAGTCGAGGCCAGAGCCGTGAGCCCCGGCAATCTGCGCGCCGTCAAGGACGGGTTATCGGAGAGGACGGTACCAATCCCCACAATCACGGCGTCCATCGCACTGCGCAGCCGGTGAACCTCCTGCCGCGACTGCAACCCCGTAATCCACTTGGACTCGCCGCGAGCCGTCGCAATCTGTCCATCCAAGGTCATCCCGGCCTTGAGTGTCACGTAGGGCCGCTTGGTAACGATCCAATGGCAATAGGCACGATTCAGCGCCTCTGCATCCTTTCTTGCCACACCACCCGTAACGGAGAGCCCGGCGCGGCGCAGTTGCGCAATGCCTTTCCCGCTGACCGCTGGATTGGGGTCGCGCATGGCCACCACGACGCGATGCACGCCGGATTGAATCACCGCCGGCACGCAAGGTGGAGTGCGTTTCTTCAGATGGCTGCAGGGTTCAAGCGTCACGTAAAGCGTAGCGCCGCGCGCTTGCTGGCCGGCCTGTCGGAGGGCAAGTACTTCGGCATGGGGCTGGCCGGCTGCGTGATGATAGGCTTGGCCGACGATGCGGCCGTTAGAGACGACACAAGCCCCAACCATCGGGTTGGGGCTGGTCTTGCCGTAGCCCTTCGCAGCAAGGCGAAGAGCTATCATCATATAGTGGAGATCGTGTGTGCGGACGGTCACCGTTTCTTGCGGGTGGTTGAGGACGGACGGCGTGGCGTCTTCGTCACCTTGACCGCCTTCGTCGATTGGGTCGCCTTGGCGCGGCGCGCGCGCTTCACGACCTTGGCGGCCTTCGCTCGCGCCGGGGCGGCTTTCTTCACCGTCGTTTTGGCATCGCTTTCGGCAATCGCCGCCTGAGCAGCCGCCAACCGCGCGATGGCCACACGGAACGGCGAACAGCTCACATAGTCCAACCCGAGCTGATGGCAAAACTCAACGGAGCTCGGATCGCCGCCGTGTTCGCCGCAGATGCCAAGCTTGATCCCCGGCCGCGACTTGCGCCCACCGGCAATGGCCGTCTTCATCAACGACCCGACGCCCTCACGGTCGAGCGTGGCGAATGGATCCGCATCCATAATCTTCACCATTCGATAGTGGTCGATGAACTTCGCGGCATCATCGCGGGAGAATCCGAAGGTCGTCTGGGTAAGATCATTCGTCCCGAACGAGAAGAACTCAGCCTCTTCCGCAATCCGTTCGGCGGTCACGGCGGCGCGAGGTAATTCGATCATGGTCCCGACGAGATACGACAGCTTCACGTTGAACCGCTTCATGGTCTCTTGCGCGACTTCGCGAATGAGATCCTTCTGCGACTTCATTTCCGCCACCATGCCCACCAGCGGAATCATGATCTCCGGAACGATCTTCTTGCCTTCCTTCGCCAGCTCACAGGCCGCCTCGATAATGGCGCGGGCCTGCATGCGCGTGATCTCCGGCATCGTAATACCCAGACGGCAGCCACGCAGCCCCAGCATCGGATTGAATTCGTGCAGTTCCTCGACACGGGCGAGCAAACGGCGCTGTTCCTCCAGCTTCACTGCATCCTTGCCGGTCAACTCCAGCTGGGCGATCTCCACCATCAGCTCTTCGCGCTTCGGCAGAAACTCATGCAGCGGTGGATCGAGCAAGCGGATGGTGACGGGGAATCCCTCCATCTCGCGATAGAGCCCGATGAAATCCTGCTTTTGCAGCGGCAACAACTGCTCCAGATACTTTTCCCGATCTTCTTTCGTCCGTGCCAGAATCATCTTTTGCATGATCGGAATGCGGTCTTCCGCAAAGAACATGTGTTCCGTGCGGCAGAGCCCGATCCCCTCGGCTCCGAACCCCCGGGCAATCTTAGCTTGGTCCGGCACATCGGCATTGGCCCGCACTTTCATCGTCCGCACACTGTCCGCCCAGGAAAGAATGGTCGAGAAGAGCTGATACTTCTGCGACTTCTTCGCATCCAGCTTGCCCTGCACCACTTGAATGATCTCGGATTCCATGACGGGAATATCGCCGTCATACACATTGCCGGTGGACCCGTTCACAGACAGATAGTCGCCTTCCCGAAACACTTTCGAGCCGATCCTCACCGATTGATTGTCGATGACTTCGACAGCTTCGCATCCGGCCACGCACACTTTGCCCATCTGTCGCGCCACGACCGCCGCATGCGAGGTCATCCCGCCGCGCGCCGTCACAAACCCTGTCGCGGCGTTCATGCCATGAATATCGTCGGGGCTGGTTTCGTCACGGACCAACACGACCCGCTGCCCGGCCGCCTTCATCTCGACGGCGCGATCCGGCGTCAACGCAATCTTTCCCGCCGCCGCCCCGGGCCCGGCCGGCAGTCCTTTGCCCAACGGGGTTGAACCCGCTTCAGACTGGGTATCGAAGATCGGATAGAGATACTGCGAGAGCTGATCCGGACCGACTCGCTGCACTGCCTCGCGCTTGGTGATCAAACCCTCTTTAACCATCTCGACGGCGATCCGCACGGCGGAAATGCCGGTACGTTTCCCGACGCGCGTTTGCAACATGTACAACTTGCCCTCCTGGATCGTAAATTCCAGGTCGAGCATGTCGCGGTAATGCTTCTCTAGTCGCTTATAGGTATGTTCCAACTCTTTATAGGCGGGAGGCACCGTCCTGCCGAGTTCCGTAACCGGCAATGGCGTGCGGATTCCGGCCACCACATCCTCGCCTTGGGCATTCATCAGACACTCGCCGAAGAACTTCCGCTCACCCGTGTTGGGGTCGCGGGTGAAGGCCACGCCGGTGCCGCTGGTGTCGCCCATGTTCCCGAACACCATGGCCACGACGTTGATCGCCGTTCCCCAATGATCCGGAATACCGTTCAGCCGGCGGTAGGTAATGGCACGCGCGCCGTTCCAGGAGGAAAACACCGCGTCGATCGCCAGCTTCAGCTGCTCATTCGGATCGTCAGGGAATCCTTTGCCCGTCTCTTCCTTGACCAGCGATTTGAAGCGCTCCACGAGATCGCGCAAGGCGCGCGCATCGAGCTGCGTCTCGTGCTTCACGCCCATTTCTTCTTTTTTGTGATTCAGAATCGCTTCGAAGTGTTCGCGCGGCACACCCATGACGATACTGCCGAACATCGTGATGAACCGGCGGTAGCTGTCCTGCGCGAACCGTTCATTCTTCGTTTTGGCCGCGAGACCTTCGACCGTCTTGAGCGTCAAGCCGACGTTAAGCACGGTGTCCATCATCCCCGGCATCGACGCGCGCGCACCGGAACGCACGGAGACCAGCAAGGGCCGCTCCGGGTCGCCGAATCCCATGCCCATCGACCGCTCTACCCGCTTGAGTGACGCCAGCGCCGTCTCCCACATCCCGGGCGGATACTTCTTCCCCAGCTTGTAGTACTCGACGCAGGCTTCCGTGGTGATGGTGAATCCGGGAGGCACGGAAATGCCCAGGTTGGTCATCTCGGCCAGACCCGCGCCTTTGCCGCCCAGCAACTCCTTCATGTTGGACGTGCCTTCTGCCTTGCCGTCTCCGAAGTAGTACACGTATTTCTTTGCCACGCCTGCTCTCCTTTGCGATCGACCCACTGAACCTAGACGACTGGTCTGCTTGCAGCTAATTCAAGTTGAAGCCGGTACCGATTGACCAGATACCGCCGCGTCAGCATCCCGAAGGCGATGACGGCCGCGACAAATCCGACAAATCCCACGAGACGATAATCAGCCTTGATGCCATGATCCACGTAATAGCGTCCATCAGAACCCTGCCGTACTTTGGTGTTTTTGTCCAACACATGAGGCCTGCCTGTCGGATCCGAGAGATTGATCCATTCGGAGCAGAGACGGATCGGCTCAGACGATCCGGCGAGACGCTGCCAACTGAGACGAAGGCACACGTCATTTTGAGGACTAAACTGATCCTGCGTTTTGACCAACTCATCCAGGTTGACGCCGCTCGCCCATATGCCGAGCAGGAAAATCCCGTTGCATAGTACGATCAGGACAATCGTGATGACCCGCGCATACCGCTGAACACGGGTGGAACGTCGCGCATCATTCCCCGGTTCTTCCAGGCCAACCTGCGATGGGAAACTCTGCCCCATAACTCCACGCCTCGGCTAGCTCCCTTGTACCACAATCTGGGAAAAGTCCGCGAATGACATGAAGAATTCATCCACATCCTTCAAGAGCGAGAGCCGATTGCTGCGCACCGCTTTGTCGTCGGCATTGACCATCACGGCGGCAAAAAAGGCGTCGATGGCCGGCTTCAGACATACTAGTGATTCCAGCGCCTTGCCGTAGTCGCTCGCCTGCATAGAGGTCCCCATCCGCTCCCGTTCTTCCGATACCGCCTTATGCAGCGCGGACTCGGTGGCGTCTTGAAAGACGGCTGAAGCCACCGGCTGACGATCCCATTGCTCTTTTTCAACCAGCCGATGCGCGCGCTTGAATCCGACGATCAACGGGTCGAACTCTGCCCGAGTGGTCACCGCTTGCAACGCCTGCATCTTGGCCAGGAGATCCCGCAGGTCGAATGATTGACGGTCGGTCACACTCACGACGGCATTCACGACATCATCCCGCAATCCATGAATGGTGCGGGCGTAGTGGCGGACGCGTTCGAACGCGAAGTCGACCAACCGCTGCTGGCCATCGCCCTGAGCTGAACCAGCCTTGATTCCTGCCGCGCCCACAATCGTGCGCGCTTCACTGATGGCACGGCCCAGGTTCAATCGAACGCTACCTTCCAAGAGAATGCGCACCACCGCCGTTGCATGGCGGCGCAACGCGAAGGGATCTTCCGAACCCGTCGGTACCATGCCGACATAAAAGAAGGACGCGAGGCTGTCCAAACGGTCGGCCAGCGACAAGACCTGCCCTTCGGTGGATTCTGGAATGGCGCCCTCCATCGACTGCGGTCGATAGTGCTGAAGGATGGCCTGGCACACCGCCGGCGCTTCCCCGTCGTGCCGCGCATAATACCCGCCCATCACGCCCTGCAATTCTGGAAACTCTCCGACGATACCGGTCAGCAGATCAGCCTTGCACAAGGCGCCCGCCCGCTCACAGCTCTTCACAACGGATTCGTTCAGACCGGCCAGTTGAACGAGCGAAGCGGCCAGGGTCGCGATACGCGCCTGCTTCTGCCCCATGGTTCCGATTTTCTGGTGAAAGGTGACTCCGTCGAGTTTGCCGACCCTATCTTGAAGCGCGGTCGTCCGGTCATTGTCATAGAAGAACTTGGCATCGGCCAATCGTGCAGCCAGCACCCGTTCATTGCCTTCACGGATGAGGCCCATGTCCTTGACTCGATTGTTCGCTACCGCAATGAAATGCGCCACCAGTTTCCCGGTCGTCTTATGACGAAGCGAAAAGAAGCCCTGGTGCTCTTTCATTGAGGTGATCAGGATTTCTTCAGGGACATCAAGATACATGTCCTTGAACGACCCGATAATCGCGTAGGGCCATTCCGTCGTATACACAGCCTGATCGAGCAACGCGGCATCTTCATTGAGCACAAATCCCGTCTTCTGACATAACATCGAAATCTGCTCGGATATGATCGCCCGACGGCGTTCAGGGTCAGGAATGACGCCGTCTTTCTCCAGCGCCTTCACATACGTCGCGCCATCCCGAACGACCACCCCTTGCTTCGCACCCAGCACCCGATGGCCCCGCGTCCGATTCCCCGCCTTGATTCCGGCTGCCTCGATCGGAAGAACCGCACCGTCGAATAGGACAACCAGCCATCGCACCGGCCGAGCAAAGCGCACGCCCGCTTCGTTCCATTTCATCGCTTTGGGGAAGGATAACTTGGCCACGAGCTGCGGCAAGAGA
>NEWQ02000007.1:32759-39521 GCA_002869855.2 Nitrospira sp. CG24D | reverse complement strand
GGACGCCCGTCCTCGCGCTTCACCGCAAAGAGATACTCGCCTTTCGGCGTCTGCCGAACTTGCAAGTCCTGCACAGCCACGCCCTGCCCGGCTGCAAAGCCGACAGCAGCTCTGGTCGGCAGTCCCGCCTGATCGAACGCCACCGCCTTGGACGGCCCCATGGCCTCCTTCATGACGGAAGCCTGTTGCGTGAGCAAGCCTTCGACCACAAGTGTCAGCCTTCGTGGGGTCCCAAGTGTGCGGACAGCCTGGAAAGTGAGCCGCTGTTCCGTGAGCAACTGCTCAGCGGACTCTTTCAAGCGAGCCAGCGCCGGACTGATAAATTGATAGGGCAGCTCTTCAACACCGATCTCCAGCAATAACTCTGCGGTCGCCGGAGCAGATCGCCCGCTACCCTTCTTCGTGGATACCGTGGCGCGAGATGGCTTCTGAGCTTTCGGCATAGACAATTTCTTAGACAATTAAGACCGTTTGCTTGCAGCAGTCGATCGTGTGCGACCGGTATGTTGGGTCCCCTGCGTTGTCGCACGAGCCATGAGGGGATGCCCCATGGCAGCCCGTTCTTCGATGTAGCGTTCCGCGCATTGCCGGGCCAGCGCGCGAACCCGCGCGATGTAGCCGGTGCGCTCCGCCACACTGATGGCGCCACGCGCATCAAGCATATTGAATACGTGTGAGGATTTTATGCAGTAGTCGTAGGCGGGCAACGTCAAACGCTTTTCGGTCTGCGCAAGCAACCGCTTACATTCGGCCTCATGCGATTGAAAGGCCTGCATCAACATCGCCACATCGCCTTCTTCAAAGTTGTAGCGGGAACCCTGCACTTCGGTTTCATGATGGATGTCGCCGTACTTGATCTGATCGGTCCAGGCCAGGTCATACACATTGTTGACCTGCTGCAGATACATGGCGATGCGTTCTGTGCCGTAGGTGATCTCACCCGTGATGGGCGCCAGCTCGATCCCGCCGATTTCCTGGAAATAGGTGAACTGGGTAATCTCCATCCCATCCAGGCGGACTTCCCACCCCAGACCCCAGGCCCCGAGCGTCGGGGACTCCCAGTCATCTTGAATGAATCGAATATCGTGCTGTTTGGGATTGATCCCCAATTGCGCGAGGCTTTCGAGATAGAGCTCTTGGATATCGTCAGGGGCCGGCTTCAGCACCACCTGGTACTGATAGTAATGCTGCATGCGGTTCGGATTTTCCCCGTAGCGGCCGTCCGTGGGACGACGGCAGGGTTGCGGATAGGCGGCCCGCCAAGGCTCAGGACCGAGGGAGCGCAGGAAGGTGGCCGGGTGAAAGGTTCCCGCCCCCATTTCCATATCGTACGGCTGCTGAATGACGCAGCCTCGATCCGCCCAAAATCTGCTTAACGTCAGAATGAGGTCTTGATAATTCACGAATGGTCCAACGATTAAGTCGATAGAAGACTCACCGGTTGCCGCCGGAGAAAAATAGCGTGCCAAGCTAACAAGAATGCTTTCATACTGTCAAGCAACATTCCCTCATGGATCAAAGAGTTGCATCGTACTTTCGCAAGAGAAATGAAATAGAGCATCGACGCATTGCCTGAATGACCTCCCAATTATAAGAAGAACCTGGAGCTTGACGAATCTCATCGGCCTGCATTACTGTGGCAAAACTTGACTAAGTCAATTCATTTTAGAAAGACAAGGCGTGAAGCTTTCCAAGAAAAGCGAGTACGGACTCCGAGCGCTCATTGAACTCACGCTCGCCTACGAAGAACACACGACGCTACAGCGCCATCAAATTGCCAAGCGCCAGCACATTCCGATCGAGTTTTTAGAGCAAATCCTTCTGGCATTGAAACGGGCAGGATTGCTGGCCAGTCGACGGGGTCTCAAAGGCGGCTATACCCTCATCAAGCCACCCGGGGAGATCACCGTCGGTCAAGTGATCCGTATATTGGATGGCCCACTTGCCCCCATCGGCTGCGTGAGTAAGACCGCGTATCAGAAATGCCGGGATTGCCCCTATGCGGATAAAGCCGAATGCCCGGTCCAGCATGTGATGGGTCCGGTCCGCGATGCCATTGCCGGCATCCTCGATCATTGTACGCTTAATGATTTTGCAGCAAGCCATCGCAGGGGATAACCATGGATCAGATCGTCCTCGTTCTCATTACCTTCGTCGCCGCAACCGTCAATGGCGCACTGGGCTACGGCTTCTCTTCGATTACGATGCCGGTGGCCCTGCTCTTTTACACGAATCGTATTTTGAATCCGGCCATGGTGCTCGTGGAGTTGGTCCTGAATAGTTATGTCCTCTTTCTCAATCGCCAGAACATACCCAATATTTTCCGGCGTGTCGTGCCGATCCTGATTGGCCTCGCCATGGGGGTCGCCATCGGTAGCTACATCCTCTCGATGGTGCAACCGGCCTGGGTAAAGTTCGTCACCTACTTCATGCTGCTCCCGTTGATTCTGCTTCAAGCGGCCGGCATCCGCAAACCGATCAAAGCTGAAAAAGCCATCGGGGTCCCGTTCGGGGTCGGCATCGGCACGCTCTATTCGGTCACCACCATTTCCGGACCACCGCTGGCGCTCCTCTTCAATAATCAAGGATATGAAAAACAGGATTTTCGCGCGGCGCTGGGGGTAATCCGGGTCGCTGAAGCGACGTTGACCGCCATCGCTTACGGCATCATCGGGTTTTACAGCGTTGAGAGCATGAAGGTCATGCCCTACATCGTGCCAAGCGTCTTACTGGGCATTCCGCTCGGCGTATTCTTGATCCGTTGGATGGATCCTGAAACATTTCGGCGGCTCTGCATGAGCTTTGATGCCGTCATCGTCGGATTTGGACTTTCACGAGTGCTCGTCGAACTGAATCTCGCAAGCACCTTCACTACTTACACCATTCTTTCTATCGTCGTCCTGCTCAACGCCGTGCTTCTGTATCGGTACTTTCAGGAGCGTGCCATTTCACAATCTAAAATCTAGTCCCTCCCAATCCGCTACCCCCCTGCTGCCCATCCTAGATTACGAATTGACGTCCCAATTCGAAAAAACATGTGTAGAAAGTGAAGGCATCTACCTACACCATCGGAATGAGAGATCTCAGTAAAATCGCTTTGGGCATTCGCCAACCTGAAGGTCAAAACATTCAAACTTTGCAATACAGGCAAGAAATTCCATTCAAAACATCAATCTGCACCTTGGACAGAGACGTATTTATCCTTGGCCTATATTTTGCTAGACGTACTTCCCATCAACAAGGGAGCGGGAAGTAATGATCCTCTTCATATTACTCATCATGGCGGCTGTTGCGCTGAGCGCTAGCTCAACGCCTTTGACGAACAGCCCGCGCCGTTCGACATTTTAAGGTTGTAGATCCAGCCTCCAATCACGTAGAAAGAAACCTTTTAACATGAGAGATGAATCGAGAAACCAATCTATGCGTACCTTGTCCATATGTATGTTGTTGACTGCCTGCACCATGCTAACCGGCTGTGGTGGCGGCGGGGAAGGAGCCCCCGCTGTCTCAACATCCTCAAGCGCAGCACTCCCGACAGCCTCACTCGCATGGAACCCGATAGAGGATTCGTCGATTGTCGGATACTATGTCCACTACGGGCGACAATCTCCCGGGCAGTCGGGCTCCTGCTCGTATGAAGCGGCTCAATTTGTCGAGTCACCGAACGCCACGATTTCGGACCTCCAACCCGACACTCGCTATTACTTTACGGTTAGCTCCTACAATGGCCTCGAGAGCGCCTGCTCAAGCGAAGTCTCGACAGTGACACCCTCGTCTCAGGCCTAGTAAGAACCATCCGTCCATTTTCTGCGATCTTCTTCCTTGAGGTTTTCGAGGCTCAAGCAAGAAGATCGCGAGTCCCTTCATTGACTCCCTTCCATCGTTTTGTTAGCCTCATGCCCCGCCGCGTTCCTGCCGATCTCTGACGTAGAGAAGCATGTGCCGGCAACCTACTGAGCGTTCAATTCCTGAAAGGAGTTCCGATGGCCAGTGCAGCCCTGTCCCCAGACTTACTCAATACCCTCCATAACAAGGCCACGCAACTCCGTATCGAAAGCGTTCGAGCCACATCTGAAGCGGCCAGCGGCCATCCATCAAGCTGCTGCTCCGCTGCCGACATCGTGGCCACCCTCTTCTTCTCCGTCATGCGTTACGACCCGAAGAACCCCAAAGCCCCCAACAGTGATCGATTCGTCCTCTCAAAAGGACATGCCGCGCCCCTACTCTACGCCGCGTGGGCCGAAGCAGGGCTGTTCCCCAAGAGCGACCTGTTGAAGTTACGGACATTGGCATCTGACCTTGAGGGCCACCCAACGCCTCGTTTGTCATTCGTGGACATGGCCACGGGCTCACTCGGTCAAGGTCTCCCGGTTGGAATCGGCATTGCCCTGAACGCTAAATCGGTCGATAAGCTGGACCATCGAACCTATGTCCTATTGGGCGACGGCGAGTCCGTCGAAGGATCAAATTGGGAAGCGGCCGAAGTGGCCCGGCATCATGGCTTGGATAATCTCTGTGCGATCGTCGATGTGAATCGGCTGGGGCAGAGCGATCCGACCATGTTGCAACACGACATGGAAGGCTACCGCGCGCGCTGGTCAGGATTCGGCTGGCATGCCATCGTGGTCGATGGTCATGACATTGCCGCGCTCGTGGCCGCCTTCGATGAGGCGTCCCGCACAAAAGGAAAACCGACCGTCTTGCTGGCTAAGACCTTCAAGGGGCACGGCCTTTCATTCATGGCGGACAACCCCAGTTGGCATGGAAAACCGGTTCCCAAGGGAGAAGAGACCCAAAAGGCGATCGATGAATTGACCAAGCAACTGAAACCCGGCAACGGAACTGTGCAAATTAGCCGGCCCGCCGCCGCCACACCCGCGCCGGCGACAAAAGCTGCGCTTCCCCCTTCACCCTATAAAGTGGGCGAGGCCGCCGCCACCCGTGAAGCCTTTGGCGTGGCACTCGAAGCACTCGGAAGCGTGAACTCCTCCGTAGTCGGGCTGGACGCAGACGTCAAGAACTCCACTTACACGGACAAATTCGGCAAAAAGTTTCCGAATCGATTTTTCGAAAACTTCATCGCCGAACAGAATATGCTGGGCGCGGCCGCCGGCCTCGCCGCCTGCGGGAAAGTTCCCTTTGTCGCCACCTTTGCCGCGTTCTTTACACGCGCCTACGACTTCATCCGGATGGCGGCCATCAGTCAATCCAACATCAAACTGGTAGGCACCCACGTGGGGGTCAGCATCGGCGAGGACGGCCCTTCGCAAATGGGCCTGGAAGATATTGCCATGATGGCAGCACAGCCCGGCATCGTCGTCCTCTATCCATCGGATGCCACCTGCACCTATCGACTGGTCGAAGCAGCAGCCAACCATAAGGGGATGGTCTACATCCGCGCGGGACGCCCGAAATCCCCGGTACTCTACGGACCGGAAGAGACATTCCCGATCGGGGGCAGTAAAGTCCTTCGCCAAAGCGCCAACGATGCACTCACGATCGTGGCAGCCGGCGTGACATTATTTGAAGGCCTCAAGGCCTACGATCAATTGAAAGCCGCGGGCATCGCCGTGCGCATAGTCGATCTCTACAGCATTGCGCCTATCGACCAAGCCACCCTCATCGCCAGCGCCCGGGCGACTCACGGCCGGCTCCTCACCGTAGAAGACCATTACGCCCACGGCGGGCTCGGCGATGCCGTCCTGAGCGCCGTCAGTGCGGAAGGCGTGAAGGTCCATAAGCTCGCCGTCCGAACGATTCCCCACAGCGGCAAGCCGGATGAACTCGTCGATCATTTTGGCATCGGAGCGCGATCCATTGTCGAAGCGGCCAGACAAATCATCAAGTAATCGGTTGAGCTCATCGCCCCCGGATGAGCTCAACCATATTCCTCTGCTCAAGATTCTCTCCAGCGCAGACCGCCAACGCGTGCTTCAGGACTTGACCGAGCAGCACTACACCAAACGCGATGTCATTTTTCGGGAAGGTGATCCGACCGAATACTTCCACATCGTGAAGGAGGGCACGGTCAAATGCGTCAAATCGAGCCCGGAAGGAAAAGAATGCACGCTCAAAATGCTGATGCCCGGCGATCTCTTTTGCTGCGACGCGGCAGCGTTTGAGGGAGCCCTACATCCAGGCACCGCGCAACCGATGGGCGACGTCAGCATTTTGCGCATGAACAAGAAATCCTACTTCGACATGCTGCGCCGCAATCCCGAAGCCGCCATTGAAGTCATCAAGCATCTCGGTAATCGCCTCAACGAAGCCCAGGAGAAAGCCAAGGTCCTCGCCCTCGACCGCGCCGACCAGCGGCTGGCCTCACTCCTGGTGGAACTGGCGACGAAGAACGGGGCGAAAGATCCGCAAGGCATCAAGCTCCCGATGCGACTGACCCGCCAGGATATGGCCAACATGGTGGGCACGACGACGGAGACCGCCATTCGCATCATGAGCCGGTTCAAACGCGATCGCCTCGTATCCGGAACGGCGACTCGCCTCATCATCCGGGATCTCGCCGGCCTCAAGGCGCTGGCCTCCGCCTGATTTCCCCAAGATCCACCCTCCCGGCATATTTTCAAAACATGATTTACGTCATATTATTTTGACTGCGCACTCCGTATCCTCACACACAGTCGACGTGTAACTGAGACCTTCATAACAAGGACCATCAGCACATTCGCCGGCAGGAGTTCGACCAACCATTCAGAGAGGAGTTCCACAATGATGACAAGACAATCACAACGGGTCATGACACTCGCG
>NEWQ02000007.1:0-32749 GCA_002869855.2 Nitrospira sp. CG24D | reverse complement strand
CAATCGCGCTCGCCGGATTGCTGGGACAAACGTCCTCCGCATCCGCGAAAACCCATGACATCCACATGACCGCCGTGGAGTCCGACATCGTCATCGATGGCGGAGGCGAGAAGTATGCCGCCTGGACATTCAACGGCACGATGCCGGGACCGGTCGTCCGCGTGACCGAGGGCGACACCATCAACTTCACCCTGACCAACCCTGCCACGAACAAGAACCCGCACGCGATGGACTTCCATGCGGCGGAGATCGACTTCTTGAAGAACTACAAGGCCATCAACGCCGGCGAAACCATCAGCTATACCTTCGTGGCCAAAAAGCCCGGTATTTTCTTCTATCACTGCGGCGCACCGCCCATGATTCAGCATGTCGCGCGTGGCATGTTCGGCGCCATCATCGTCGATCCGAAGGATTCGAGCGCCTGGCCTAAAGCGGATCGGGAATATGTGCTGGTCCAATCCGAATACTTCAAGAACCCCGGTGACGTGCAAGCCATGTTCGACAGGAAGTTCGACGGCATGATGTTCAACGGCGGCATCTTCAAGTATCACCCGTTCGTTACGGGCGGCGGCAAGCTCGACGCGAAGCCGGGCGAGCGCGTGCGCATCTATTTCGTCAACGCCGGTCCGAACGAGTTCTCATCATTCCACCCGATCGGCGAGATCTGGGACAACGTCTATGAGAGCGGCAATCCGGCCAACAAGCTGACAGGTGTACAGACCTATGTGGTGGGACCAGGCAGCGCGGCGACCTTCGATGTCGTCGTGGAATCGGCCGGCGCCTACCCGCTGGTCACCCACTCCTTGACCGGTGCCCTCCGTGGCGCAATCGCCGTCCTCCTGGCCTCCCCCGATGCCAAACCCTCGACGAACTTGATGCCGATGGTTCCTTGGGAACTTCCTGCAAAAACAAAGTAAGGTTGCAGTCAAGCTCCGGCTGGTCTTTCGACCAGCCGGAGCGTATCATCCCCGTCTCACTGGTTCATGAGCAACCCATGTCGAACTCGCTCCCCATTCTTCTCCTCGGTCTCAGCCTTTTCCTCTCCATACCCGATACCGGTCGAGCTGAATCGGCACACGAACGCGTCGCGTTAATGCTTACCGGCCCTGACTGCCTATCCTTACGACAACAGATTGTTTCCGCTCTTGAGCAGCAACCCAGCGTGCTCCGTGCGGACCAAGACCTGATGCCGGACCATGTGCTCGTGGATATTGTTCGGCAACAAATGACCGAAGAGACAGTCGCCGGGATTGCGAATGCCGCAACCGGCGGAGGCCAATGCCGGGCGGAGATTATGAAATCCTGCATCACAGCGGAATTGCCAAGCCACGGCATCGATTCGCCGCAATCGTCCGATGGACAGGCTCATTCTCACTGACGGTCATGTCATGTCGGCACACATTCGGCGGTCTCCATCAGTCGGCTTGTTGTTCAGGCTCTCTCTCTGGGCGATCGCACTGACACTCTTCGGTCCCCTTCCGGCCCCGGCGCAAGAGGCACTGCTCGAAATCCTGCCCATACGGCCGTTCAACTTCGACGTCGCCCTGCGCCAGCAAACGTTCGCCCCGAAAGACCGGGAAGTCACCCTGCAGGCCGGCATCACGGCGTTACGGTACGGCGATGGGGAAATGCGAATCGGGTATCAATATTTCAGCATCCGCACCGACGATTTCCGGACCGATCAACATGCGGTATTTCTTAACCCGCGCTGGAACAACGTCCTGGACCTTCTCGAATTTCCGGCTTCGATGCCGATCGGGCGAATGCTCAAGCATCTTTTTTTCGGGCCGCTTGAAGATCGTGCAGTTCCCTATGTGGGCGGGCTGATCGGCACCGTCATCTCAGGACAAGGACGCACCTCGCCGGGTTTGCTGTATGGCGGCCAAGCCGGTGTGCGCTTTCCCGTGGCGCGGGGAATCTCGCTCGACCTGAGCCTGCAATTTACGCAATACGATGTCAATTTTCGTGGAGAGGCGGGGGAGTCGCAGCAATGGCTGTTTCTAACCGGGTTCCGGTATTGAGCCGAATTCTGCGGATGATACGTGAGGGCGCCGGGATGACACACGGCCTTCCCTGTCTCACGGCCTTCTTCCGGTACAGATGGGATCGGGTATCCCCTGTGGCCGCCCTCCTGTTCTTGCTTCCGCTGATGCAGGGCTGTGGCCTGCTCTTCGACGCCGTGCAGCAGATCTACCCCGTGACGACCAACGAGCTGGATCGAATCTGCCGGCGGCAGCAAGTCCAGGTCGGGATGGCGGTGGAACCCTTTCGACCGTTCGTATTTCCCGCTGTCTGGACCGACGAAGGCGCCCGGGTGACCGGGCTCGATACCGAACTGGTGCGGGCAGTGAGCGATGCGCTCACGATCCATTGCGGCGCACCCGTAGTTCCAGCCTTGCACCTGGTTCGTTTTCGGGATTTATTTCTGCTCTTGAACGAAGGACAACTGGACTTCTTCGTCTCCGCCGTGGCAGCCGGAACGCCTTCGCCGAGCCGGGCCGGATTCGCCTATTCCACTCCGTACTTTTCACAGGGAGGCATCGGCGCGATCGCCACCAGGCCGGGAGTCATCGAGCAGATCCAGCGGCGGCTCAAAACCGACGAGGGGGGAACAGCGCGAGAACGGCTTTTGGAGGGCCTCACCATCGCCGTGCAAGACAATACGTCCGCACATCTGTATGCCGAAGCTAACATCAAGACAGCCAACGTGCTCGTGTGTGACTCACTTCCCGCAGCGTTTGAGCACGCCACAGCCGGCCTGTCACCGCCGATCGATGTGATCCTGGGAGCACACCCGGTTTTGAAATTCATGGCCAAAACCACACGTCGAGACTGGCAACTCCTGGCGAAGGATGAACACACCCCGCTATGGTTCACACTCGCCGACTATGCCGTCGTGATGGCGGAAGAAAGTTACACCTTGCGGTGGTTCATCAACGACGTCATTTTTCAGCTCCACGAATCAGGACGACTGGAACAGATGCGGCGCCGATGGATCGACGACGCGTATGCCTATCCACGACGGGCATCGGCGGAAGGGCTCCCGTTCGACGTGCAAAAGATGCCGGCTCACTATGCCCAGGGAACCTGCCGGACAGCATCGCCACACTGACCGAGTCAAAGGAGACTCTATGATTCGTCTCGTAGGGATTGTATTCATGACCCTGGCACTCGTATCGGGAACCGCCTCTGTTTACGCCGCCCCACCCGAACAACTCCGCGCCGAGGCGGAAGAAACGGCCCGGCTCCTGGCAAAACTGCTCCAAGCGGGTCGCCTGGTGATTGAGCAGAATCAGACCCTGATCGATGATGTCCACAAAGGAGACAAAGGCTTTACCCCGGAGGTGTTTGAACGGCAGATGTACGAGGTTTTTCGCCAACGGACGGGGATCGACCTGAGCGCATCGGCAACAAAAACGGCGTTGGCCGTGCCGCCTCTCGCGCGCACGCTCCTGCCGGCCTTGATTGAAGCCGGCAAAGACGTCGTCCGTGATGCGCAGGTCGTCATCAATCAGCGCGGAATCGGCTACAAGAATTTCATTCCTGCCACCTTCGGCAGTCAAACGGCGGCACGCTTCTCCAAACGGTCTCAGGTCCGACTGAAACAGACCGTCATCCAACCGCGCAATCCCAAGAACGAGCCGGACGAGTACGAGTCCTCCGTCCTTCATTGGCTGTCAGGGCGGCCGAACGGTGACGCTTATGTCAGTGAGTTGACCGAATCAGGGAAAACCTTGCGGGTCATGATGCCGATCTATTACCAGCAAGCATGTCTCGTCTGCCACGGCGAGCCGAAAGGAGAATGGGATATCTCAGGCTACCCGAAAGAGGGCGCCAGGGAAGGAGACTTAGCCGGAGCCATCAGTGTGAAGATCCCCTTACAAACCGAGTAAGCGCATCCACATCCATTCACTACCTCTCGAATCTGGTCGCTCTCGACTGAACCGACCCTCCCGAGGCGCGACACTCCTATGGATTTGGCGCGACGAAGACCAATACCTTAAGGCGCTGCCCACTCTCGTTCTTCACCCCATGCTCTTCTCCAGCCGGAGCCATCGTCCCTTGCCCAGGCCCCAGCACCTGCTTCTCTGAACCGACCTGAAAAGTCCCCTGTCCCTCAAGAACGAGATAGACCTTATCCTGCTCTCCATGGATATGTCCCTTCTGCTCCTGGCCAGGCTCAAAACAGTAAATATCGCAGAAAAATCGGGGAGACTGAAACATGTTGTTCTTTTTCATCTTCTCTTGGCTAAACTGCTGATACTCTGAAAGATTAACAACTTTCATAACGGTGCGATCCTCCTGATCTAAGAATGACGGACGGACTGATTGATGCGCCTGACGATCGAGTCAACCGGGATCAAATGACGCGCAAGACCTAACTCCTTGGCAGGAATCCCCATCGCCAGACCAAGGAGCTGGGGCAAGTGGAGAATGGGAAGATTCAACTGAGTGTTCACCGCCTGGCCCGCTCGATCCTGATAAATATCCAAGCTCATATGGCACAGAGGACAAGGGGTGACCATGCAATCGGCTCCTTGATCCTTGGCTTCTTTCATATTGGCTCCGGACATCGCCATCGCCACCGCTTCCTTTTCGAGGATGATCGGAAACCCGCAGCACTTGGTGCGCCCGGCGTAGGCAACCGCCTCCCCGCCCAACGCACGAATCACCTGCTCAAGAGACGTCGGATTCTCCGGATCGTCAAAACCGAGATCCCAGGATGGCCGGAGAATATAACAGCCATAGAACGGTGCAATGCGCAGACCCTGCAAAGATTTCACCACCTGCGTACCAAGCTGACGCAGTCCGATCTCACGCACAATAATCCAGAGCAGGTGTTTGACTTGAATCGTTCCACGATAGGCGATACCGTCCGGCTCCAACAGGCGGTTGATACGATCGAGCAATCCCGGCTCGCTCTTCAATCGCTTGTTCGCCGCCGCCATAACGCCCTGACACGTCCCGCAAATCGTCATGACGTCCAGCCCCAAACGCTCGGCCTGAGCAAAATTCCGCGCGTTCAAGGCCAATCCGACATCCGGCTCCGCCTCCGTCACCACCCCGGCGCCGCAACAAGACGATGCCGCCAGTTCGACTACATCAATGCCGAGTCGACCGACGATCGCCATAGTCGATTGATACAGCTCCGGCGTCGCGCCTTTCGCCGCACAGCCTGGATATAACGCAAATTTTAACGCCATTGCAGATCCCTATTGGTGCCTACGGCAACTTAGAGCGCAACCGCTGAAACGACTGATTCATCTCTTCGATCGCAGAATGTACTCCGGCCCTCATCTCATCCCACTTGGCATCAGTGGCTGACTTAAGCCCGTCGAGCTGTTGTTTGACCGCCTCCTTCTTCACCTCCAGCTCATGAATCGACTTCTGCAATTCCGTCCTGGCTGAGGCCGAAGCCTTATCGGCTTTACCCTGCAACGCCGCCATCTGCTTCTGAATCGCCTCAAGTTCTTCCTGAGCCTTCCGCTGAAAGGCCTCTTTTTGTTTAGCGGTATACTGAGCAGTCGCGTCAATTGTCTCACGAGCTTCTTTGGCGATTGTGCCGGGCGTTACCGGCTTCTCTCCCGCTTCCACGCCTATCGTAGTCAGCCAGAACCCTAAGAGAAACAGCCCCGACAACCCGATAATCCATCGGTATTTCATGTACCTATCTCCCCCCACGCATCCGAATGAACACTCAATCCCGCCGACAGTATAGTCAGGCCTCCGTGAACTTGTCACGCCGGATGCCGTCTCGCTCAACTTTTCCGAGGAACCAACCGACAAAGACACGTCACAAGCTCACACCGACGAAAAACAACAGGAGCGCCAGAATACCAATGGCCCCCGATACCCAAATCTCTACCGCCGCCATCGAGAAGATAGAACAGGCTCTGGTCAAAAAACTGGATGCAGGAGAAGTCGAACTCCCTCTCTTGCCTCAAGTGGCCAGCCAAGTCATGGCCCTGGCCGCCGATGCCACGGCCGATGCGGCCAAGCTGTCATCGCTGATCCATCAAGATCAAGCCTTGGCCGCCCACGTCCTGCGCATTGCCAATTCACCGGCCTATATGCCACGCAGCCCGGTCGTCTCGCTCCAGCACGCCGTGGCCATGCTCGGCATCAATCTGCTTTCAGAAATTGCTTTTACCGCCTCATTGAAGAACGGTGCCTTCCAAGTTCCAGGCCACGAAGATCACGTGAAGCTGCTCTGGCGACACTCACTGGCCAGTGGTGCTTTTGGAAAAGAAGTCGCCCGGATGCGCCGGGTGAACGTGGAAACCGCGTACCTCTGCGGGCTCTTGCACGGAATCGGCAAGCCGGTCGTCCTTCGAACCGTGGCGAATCTCGCCAAAGACCTCAAGGTCACGGCCGATAGGGCCATGATGCAACAGCTACTCGACGGCTATCACACTCGCGTCGGCACCTTGATCGCCGACAAATGGGGACTCCCCAAACAAGTGGCAGAAGCCATTGCGTGCTACCAGGAATATGATCACGCCACCTCCTTCAGACAAGACTGCTTGCTCACGTGCGTCGCAGACCGTCTGGCGACACATCTCCTGGAACCGGAGACACTCCCTGAAGCGGAATTGCGCGAGCATCCGGTCTTCGCCGATCTCAACCTCTACCCCACCGATATCGACCAGCTGCTGGCCGGCAAAGAAAAGGCGTTGGCCTTGGTCAATGCAATGAACCTATGAGCACACCAACGACCTTCGATATTGTCATCATCGGTGCCGGCCCCGCTGGACAAAAAGCCGCCATTCAAGGCGCGAAATCCGGCAAGCGCGTGGCGCTGTTGGAGCGTGAACGGGGTATCGGCGGCAGCTGCGTCTACCGCGGCACTATCCCCAGTAAGACCTTGCGGGAGAGCGCCCTGCACCTCGACCGCCTCCGCCGAGCCAGCGCGGCGTTTGAGTTCAGCCTGAAGCCGGATGCCGAAATCTCTTCCTTGCTCAGCCGCCTTGAGGAAGTCGTCCAGACGCACGATACCTATATGAGCAAACAACTGCGGCGGAACGGCATCTCGCTGTTTCACGGCCGCGCGCGATTCCTCAATGATCGAACCATTGAAATGCAA
Source organism: Nitrospira sp. CG24D (assembly GCA_002869855.2). Classification (GTDB taxonomy): domain Bacteria; phylum Nitrospirota; class Nitrospiria; order Nitrospirales; family Nitrospiraceae; genus Nitrospira_D. The sequence continues at coordinate 25,665 of NEWQ02000007.1, read as the reverse complement.
ACCGTGGATGGCGCCCGCCAACTCTTTACGGCCAATCATTTCGTCGTCGCCACCGGCTCGCGCCCGCGCAATCCTCAAGAGATCCCCGTCGATCATGAACATATCCTCGACAGCGACTCCCTCTTGTCGATGATCTACCTCCCCAAGTCTCTTGCGATCATCGGTGGAGGCGTCATCGGGTGCGAGTACGCCTCGATCTTCGCCCTCCTCGGCGTTGAAGTCACGCTGATCGACCGAGCCAAAGCGCCGTTGCAATTCATGGATCAAGAGCTCGTGGCACAGTTCGTCGCCAGCTTTGAGCAGCACGGCGGACACTACCTCGGCGGACAAACCATCCAAAGCGTCCAGTGGGACGGTGCCACAAGCGTCGTTACACTGCTCGGCGATGGCCAGATCATCAAGAGCGAGAAAATGCTGGTCGCATTGGGACGGCAGGCTAATATCGAAGACCTCAATCTGAGTGCGGCCGGCCTTGAGGTGAATGGGAAGGGCAGCCTGTCCGTGAACCAATTCTGCCAGACGACCGTTCCTCACATCTACGCCGTCGGCGACATGGTCGGCGCGCCGGCGCTCGCATCAAAGGCCATGGAGCAGGGCCGCCGTGCCGTGCGCCATGCCCTCAACCTGCCGATCGGAGACGCCGCATCGACCATTCCTATCGGGGTCTACACGATTCCTGAAATGGCCAGTATCGGCTTGGATGAAAAGATGGCCAACGAGCGATTTCGGAATCCTCTCGTCGGTCGGGCCAAGTTCGAGGAAGTCGCCCGAGCACAAATCTCCGGAGCCGGTCATGGGCTTCTGAAAATGATCGCCGACCCCAACGGCGAACGATTGCTGGGCATCCAGATCGTCGGAGATTCCGCCACGGAACTGGTGCACATCGGCCAGATGGCCCTGCAGCAAGGCGCGTTGATAGAATCGTTCATCGACAACGTCTTCAACTTCCCCACCTACGCGGAAGCCTATCGCGTCGCCGCATTGGATATCCTCGGCCAGGTCGCCAAACGCCAGACCGCCGCTGCCGCCTAGCATGCCCGCCCTTTGACCCCGCGCGTATTTTTCGTATAGGCTGCTCCTGACGATCGACACTCCCGTCGATGCTGCCAGGAACCGCCGATGAATCGATCGAACCGCCGCAGACAGGAATCACGTCAAGCCAAGACCGGCTCCACGTCCGATAGTTTCGCCGTTCACACGCTGCTCGACCAGGGGAAACGCCATCACCAGGCCGGCCAATTGGCTGAGGCCGAGCGAAATTACCAATTGGCCTTGAACATGGTGCCGGGCCATCCTGAAGCGCTGCATCTCTTAGGGTTGTTGGCCTACCGCGTCGGCAGCTACGATCAAGCCATCGAACTTATCACCCATGCGATCGAGGGCACACCCAATGCCCCGTTGTATTGGTTCAATCTAGGCGTCGTCACGCAACGAGCGGGAAAATCTGAAGAGGCCATTCGCGCCTACGAGCGGGCGATCGCGCTGAATTCCAAATACGTCGATGCCCTCATCAATCTCGGCAACGTCCTCAAAGACCTGCATCGCCTTGACGCCGCAGTCGAGACCTATCGAAAAGCCCTGACCCTCAACCCGGCGCACGCCGACACCCACAACAACCTCGGCGTCGCGCTCAAAGAGCAGAATGCCCTCCGGGATGCCATCGTCTCCTATCGGGAAGCCATCCGGCTAAAACCCGCACACTTTGAGGCCTGGAATAACCTGGGCCTGGCACTGATGGAAACCGGCGCGATCGATGACGCCATCGCCTCATTCCAGCAGGCCTTGACCATCGTGCCGAATTCATCGAAGGCACTCTACAACCTGGGAATCGCAGCGATGTGGAACGGCGATCACGTCGGCGCCATCACCCGCTTCTCCCAGGTCGCCACAGCAAAACACGATCATAGCGGTCCGATTCAAGAGACCACTCTCTTTCGGTCACGGCTGAAGCATGACGCCGAACAAACCCGACTACTCATCGAGCGTGGCCGCCTTGATGCTGCACACCGAAGTTATGTTGATGCGCTGGAGCGATTGGAAATTGCCCTGGCAGCAGCCTACCCCACGCGCAACCGATGCCCGGTCGATCCGGCTGCGCTCACGGGAATTGCGCCCTCCTTCAATCAATTCCTCTATCGCGCCCCCTGCGAACGGCTGGCAGATGGCGCCTTGAATCCGCAACTCGATATCCAGGCCATCGAAACACGCTACCTGGGGCAGCAGCCGGAAGTGACCTACATCGATCAACTGCTTAAGCCGGAAGCCCTGACGGCCCTGCGCAGCTTTTGCCTCGAATCCACGATTTGGAAGAAGGACTACGAGAATGGCTACCTCGGAGCATTTCTCGGTGACGGATTTGCCACGCCCCTCTTATTGCAAATCGCCGAAGAACTGCGTCACGCCTTTCCCGGCATCTTCAAAGACCATCGGCTCACGCAGGCCTGGGCTTTCAAACAGGACAGCGCCAGGCGCGGCCTCTCCATCCATGCTGACGCCGCTGCCGTGAATGTGAATTTCTGGATTACACCGGACGAGGCGAACCTGAATCCTGAGAAGGGCGGGCTCGTGGTCTACGATAAAGAAGCGCCGGCAGAGTGGAACTTCGCGGCCTATAACAGCGAGCAGAACAAACCGAAAATTCTCGAATGGCTCACACAGGCCGGTGCCCAGACGATCCGGGTCCCCTATCGCGCCAACCGTGCGGTCGTCTTCAATTCAGATTTATTTCACGAAACCGACGACGTGACCTTCCACGACGACTACCTCAGCCGGCGCATCAATATCACGCTGCTCTACGGCTATCGCCATCAGGCCTAACCGTACTATCCCTGAACGATATCTCATCATCCTGCGATGACGGCTGGTCGGTCATGGCTTCCGTCACCACCGTCTGGATGCGCTGCTGCAAGCGAGACGTCGCAAACCGCATGGCAATGCCGATTGCCGCCGCCAGAAAGACAAACACGGGTGCCATCATCCGGCCGACCTGCTCAAGGCGTTCCTCCGGGCTGCGCACCGCATCCTGCTGCATCGATCGCACAAACGTCAGCCGTGCCCAGGCAATCGTGGATCCCTTGTCCTGAATCGGCTCAATCACGGTGAGGCGCTCCTGCCCCGGCGACGGCTCGTCTCGAATCAACACTTCCCGATTCTGCGCACGAATGGCCGCCCAGTTCGCATCCTGAATCTGCTGCCCTACATAGCCGGCATTGGACGCGGCGAATACCCGATTGCCATGATCGATCACCATCGTATCGGCCAGGTTGCCGGCCCGCCATGTTCCCGTCAATGCCTCTTGCACTTTGGCCAGATCCACGACCAGCGCAGCCGCACTGATGGATGAAAAGGCTCGGCTTACCATCAACGCGTCCTGCTGCGCAGCGTGACTCGCCTGCGCGTCACGCTGTTGGCCTTGCGCCACATCAGACCGTTTGAGCGCGTAATAGAGCAGGCCCCCGATGAGGACCGTCGCCAAGAGACTGACCATGAGTGCACGAAGCATCGGAAAGTACCTCCTCTGATAGTTAGACTTGCGAGGGGCCGACAGGAAAAGCACCCCCGATGTACGCGTTGAGGAAAGCAGACCTCAGGCGGCGTCATCCGATGAGCCGACACGCTGATAGGGCTCCAGCTCAAGTTCTTTGACTACGTGCTGAAGTCGCGTCCATTCATCCGGGGTGAGACTGGCAAACTCCAACCCAAATCTGCGCTCACGGCACCATCGGACCACCGCTTGTGTGACCTGAATCGGCGGCTCGTCGTCCGACACGTCGACACGCAGCTGCAACGTGGTGCCGGGCTTCACCGCGGTGGCACTGAAGACGCAGCAGCCTCGGATCGAAAGGTCGCTCAAGTTACCGTCACCGGAGACAATGTTGGCGGAGCTAAAAGAACTGCGAAACTGGACGGGAAAACGAGGATGTTGCCGATGTTCCACGGGAAGACCTCATAGCCTGATAGCCTGAAGGTGCCTACCCCTTAATATTGCCAATGGGCCTGAGTTCCGCTACCTTTTTTGTAATTCCCGCACGCTCAACCGACTCCACGACTTCAGAGATATTTTTATAGGCGAATCCGGCCTCCTCCGCGAGCCCGGACATCGAGACCGCCTTCACGAGAATGCCCCGCTGTTTCATCTGTTGCTGGAGCTGCTCGCCACGAATCGACTTCTTGGCCTGCGTGCGCGACATCGTGCGCCCTGATCCGTGCATGGTCGAACCGAACGTATCGTCCGTTGCCCGCTGCGTGCCCACGAGCAGATAGGATCCTGTTTCCATCGAGCCGCCGCAAATCACCGGCTGGCCGACTGACCGATAACAGGCCGGCAAGTCAGGACTGCCCGGGCCAAGCGCACGCGTCGCCCCTTTCCGGTGCACGACCAACTCCCCTTCAGAGTACCGCTCCACTTTGGCAATGTTATGGGCCACGTCATAGACCAGCTCCATGCCCAACTCTTCTCCCGACCGGCCGAAGACCGCCGCAAACGCCTCGCGGATCTGGTGCGTGATGACTTGCCGATTGGCAAACGCCGTATTGGCGGCGCAGTTCATCGCGGCGAAATAGTCCTGGCCTTCCTCGGACAGAAAGGGCGCGCAGGCCAGCTGCTGATCCTTTACGGTTATCCCATATCGCGGCATCGCCTTCTCGAAGACTTTGAGATAGTCGCTGGCTACTTGATGGCCAAATCCGCGCGACCCGCAATGCACCATGATGACGATCTGGTCATTTCCGGTGATACCAAAAGCGGCCGCTACCTCCGGGGCGAACATGCGGTCGTTCGACACCACTTGGACTTCAAGGTAGTGATTGCCCGAACCCAGCGTCCCCAGCTGATTCCTCCCCCGCGTCACCGCGTGGTCGCTGACTTTGTCGGGATCGGCCCCGGACAGGCACCCGCCTTGTTCCATCCGCTCCAAGTCGCGATGCCATCCATAGCCCTGCTCAATGCACCATCGGGCGCCTTGGGTCATGACCCGATCGAAGGATGGCCGATCCATCGACACAAATCCGCTCGCCCCGACACCCGCCGGCACGCGCCGAAAAAGCTCGGTCATCAATAGTTCGAGTTTGGGTTGCACCTCCTCCAGCGTGAGATCCGTCCGAATCAACCGCATTCCGCAATTGACGTCGTATCCCACCCCGCCGGGAGAAATGATCCCCGAGCGCACGTCGAATGCGGCCACGCCGCCGATCGGAAACCCATAACCCCAATGGCCGTCCGGCATGCAGAGCGCATAGCGGCGGATGCCGGGGAGACAGGCCACATTCGTCACCTGCTCGAACACGCCGGTATCCATGGCCCGGAGAATGGACTCGGTCCCATAGATGCGGGCCGGCACCAGCATGCCGGATTTCTCCGTGACGGGAATCTCCCACACATCGTCGGAAATGCGGACGACCCTCATGGACGTATTACATTTCATACGTCGAGCACCACTCTCACGCGCCAGCGCCCGTTGTCCTGGCGCAGCCGGTACAAATGTTTCGTGACGCCCTTCACATCATTGCGCAACATCTGCGTGGCCTGATTCACCGGCTCGCCGATCAACGTCCCCGCGAGTGTCCACTGACCGCCCGCCTGGATTAACGATATCGAGGCACGGCTGAATACGACACCCGCCGCATCCTTCCAATACACGAAATCGGATAGCCAATCGAACAGCAGCTCGGCAAGGTCAGCCGCCACATGTTCCACGCAACGTTCCCAGGTCGCGCCGACCGTCTTGGGATCGGCCATGGCCTCCATCACGGCGTTCGACGCCGCTTCAAAGACCTCCGGAACGGAATCGCCCTCGGCATCAAAGGCCAGGTCCGCCAATGCCACATCATCGAGAAAGAGAAAGGAAGCCGGCATAGCTGAGCGCTACAACACCGTCGGGCGGCGAGCCCGCCGAAAGATCGCCCGCACTTGCGCCAAACCAGGAATCCGGTGCGCCAAGGGATTGGGCACCTTCCCTTTGAAGAACATCCTGACGCCCAGAGGAAGAATCCTGAGGAGGCGCGAGACATCAAACCCGACAACCTTGAGCGGCATGATCGCTTCGTTCAGCCGCCCCTGCTGCTCGATGATCGACACAAATCCGGTGATATGCCGCGCGCCGCCCGTTGAGGCCAGGCCACGATCGAGCGACGCCCGTCGCAGCCGGATGATCGCCTCCATCGGCTTCACATCTTTCGGGCAGACTTCCACGCAATAGTTGCATCGCGTGCAATCCCACATCCCGTTCGCTTCTTGCAACACGGCGAGCCGCGCCCGTTTCAATTTCTCCGGCTCACGCGGATCCGACAGAAATCGATCCATCTTGGCCAGCGCCGCCGGGCCGGCAAACCCCGGCGACACCTCATGCACCGTACAGGCGGCCACACAGGCGCCGCACATGATGCAGGCATCGACATTGTGATATCCGGAACCGGTTGAACCGGGATCGTGCGCTACCGCTCGTACGGGTGGCACGGCCATCGATGTCGAGAGCCAGGGCGTGATGTCGCGGATCTTCCCCCAGAAAGGCCGCATGTCCACGACCAGATCTTTGATGACCGGAAGATGGCGCAGCGGGGCGATGCGCAGCCGGCCATGCCGTTCCAGTTCTTTGCGGACCGACGTGCGACAGGCGAGTTTCTCACCGCCATTAATATTCATGGCGCAAGATCCGCAAATCGCCGATCGGCAGGAATACCGCAAGGCCAAACTGCCATCAAGTTCATTCTTGATCCGGATCAGCAGATCGAGGACCGTCGAACCGCGCCGCACGTCGAGGCGCACCGCTTCATCGTGCGGCGTCGCATCCTGTTCGGGATTGAATCGTTGGAGGGTAATGGTGAGACGCATCAGACGCTTTCAGCCTTCGCCAGTCAGCCATCAGCGAACTGAAAGCCGATCGCTGAGCACTGATCGCCCATGTTAGCCCAGTTCGAAGGTCTTCGGGAAATCGGTCAGGTTGCGGCAGCCGTCGCTTGTGACCAACACCATATCTTCGATCCGCACGGCGCCCAACCCGGGATAGTAGAGACCCGGCTCGACCGTCACGACGTGGCCTTCCTGCAACAACGAACCGGTCCGGCTGATGCGGGGCGCTTCATGAATATCCAACCCGACGCCATGACCGGTCCCGTGGAAGTAGCCTTGCATCCGACCATCGACTAATCCGGTCTTATACCCGGCCTTTTCAAACCGGTCGCAGATCCCTTGATGGATCTTCATTCCGTCGGCGCCGTCCTTGACCTTCGTAATGGCTTCTTCCTGCGCATCTTTCACGGTCTGATAGAGCCGCTTGAGTTCGGGACTGGCGGTACCGCGGATCACCGTGCGGGACATGTCGGCAAAATACCGGCTGTTGGCCGATCTGGGGAAGACATCGAAAATAATGCTGCGGTTCGCGGGCAACGGACCCGTGCCTTCATGGTGCGGGTCGCAGGCCTGTTCGCCACCGGCCACAATCGTATGCTGGGCCACGCAATCGCGCTCCATCAACTTGACGTTGATGAGCTTCTTGATGCGTTCAGAGGTCAAGACCTCCCCGTCCAACCAGAGTTCCCCGCCGCGGATCGTCGCCTGCTTGAGTGTCGCATGGGCCGCCGCCACCGCTTCTTCCGTCGCGCGCTGCGCCGCTTCGATGCACCGCACCTCTTCGGCGGTTTTCACCACGCGCCGCTCATAAAAGGGATCGCGCTTCGGCTTCATGCTGTAGCCCAGCTCTTGAAGCCGCGTGGCATGGATAAACGGGAAATTCGCCGGGACCAGCAACTGCCTGACTTTGGCTTCCCGGAGAATCACATGGACGATATCGACCGTGCTCGGTTCCTTCGTCCCGCTCGATTTCGCCTTCTTTTCCAGCTCGGAATAAGACAAGACCCGGTCTACCGACGCCTGCGACTTGGCCCGGTCCATTTCGAGGTCGCTCATGATCAGCAGCCGCTCGCCCTTCACCTCCATATAGATGAAGGGATCGGGCGCGACAAACCGCGTCGCATAATAGAGATTCGAATCGAGTTCGCTGGCGGCAATAAAGAGGGTCGCGACCTCAGGTTGTGCAGCTGCAGTTCGTTTCATGGATAGGTAAGACGAAGGAAATTGGACCGGCTAGAGGTGGTTCGGCGCATGAATGGGCTGATGCTAACATGGGGTCTAATGACGGTCAAGGTATCGTCGGCGCGGATTCTGGCACAAACTCAAGCTCCGGCGTGGCAGGCTTGTCCTCATTCGGCGTCATGAGATCCATCGGCAATGTCAGTGTGTTCTTCAAGACATCGACGGCCAGTTGCGCCAGTCCCGATAATCCCGCTGTGAACGATTTCATCGGCAGATACGTCACCTCGGGATCTTCCACGGCGCCCTTGATCGAAAAAATGGCTGTTGCCATCCCTTTGCGGTCACCCGCGAAGATACGCCCGAACAAGGGAATCGTCTTGAGAAACGTGGCATAGGACCCGAAGGGACTGACCGCCACCACCATATCCAGCTGATCGGTGGGTAGATCATAGTTACCCGCCGCCGTAATCTTCAGAATCGGACTGTCGACGACCAGATTCTCCGTCTGGAACGATCCGTTTTGAATCGCCACCGTGGCGGAAATACGGTTATAGGGCAAGCCCTCTTTTTCCAGATCCACTTTCCCCTGCAGCACGGCAGGAAGATTCAGGATGCTTAGGATCTTCCAAATCGCGCGCTCTTTGGCTTTCAGGATTCGTCCATTCTCCAACAGCACCTCGGATTTTCCATTCAACGAGGGATAGACCCCATGAGGGTTACGCCCATGCCCGCGGATGGTTCCGTTCAGCCGCACCTGGCCCGAGACGCCCTGGATGTCCGCATGCGTCAGCCGCAAGAGATCCTCTACCGCGACTCCGGTGGCCCGCAGGGAGACCTCTGTCTCCGCCGGCGCTTTGGCAGGGAGTTGCACGACCACCCGGCCGGCCACTTGGCCGTTGGTCGAGTCTCCGCCGATCCGATCGATATCCAGCACACCGTCTTGAATCGTGATCCGTGCCGTCAGCCCGCCGAACTTGAGGTGCCGATAGTGCGCCCGGGCGGCCGACGCCGTCATCGTGACCTGGCTGGAGGAAGCCAATGTCTCCAACAGCTCCCGCATCGGCGAGCGCTCGCCTTTGGGAATCACCAGGTCAAGGTCCAGCTGATTCGACTCGATCTTGCCGGTGATCACCGGTTTGGAAGGCCAGTTCCGCACCGTCGCTTCCAGGGCCAGATCACTGTCCTGCACCTTGAAGGACAGCCGCTTCACCTCCGCGCCGTTCCGCACCAGTTTCACCCGGGCATACAGATCGTCAATATGCCCGGCGCCCTTGACCAGCACCAGGCCGTTCGTCACCGCCATCCACCCCGTGGTCTTCCAGGTTTTCCAATCCGTGTCCTTCCCCTTCACATCGAGCGACACCTCCACATTGCCGGCTTCGAACCCGCCCTTCGCAATCCACTCGGGTAGACCGGACAGGGACAGTTCGCCCGTGGCCAGCGTCGCATCAATGGAGAACTTCTCTCCGAGCTGAATCGCACCCTTCACGGGAATCCGCACGGAGGGCAACACCAACTCAACCCGTGTGACCGTCGCAGTATTCGTCCGCGTCAGATTGCCTTCAAACTCCAGCACCGCCGGAGCGCCGACCGGCTTCTCGATCGCGTTCGGCACCACCACCTTGGCGTCCGTCAACACCAGATTGCCCCGCACATGCGGCGCCGTCGTGGCACCGCTCAGCTGGACGGCCCCACTGAGCAGTCCTTCAAACATCCCGACCGGGATCACCCTGGAGGGAACGAATCTGACGATATGCCCGGCATCGCCGTTCGCTCGAATGATGAACTCTTGAAACACGCTCTCCGGCCCGCCTGACAGACCGCCGTGAACCTGAAGGATCGTATCGCCCAGGTGGCCGGTGACCTGCTCAAACCGCGTCCCGCCATCGGCCAACACAAACTTCCCCTGAAGCGCGGTCAGACGTTCCGGCAGAGACGGGTGTGTCAGACTGATATACCGAGCCATGATCTCTCCGCCGGCAAACGTCACGCCCCCAGGTTCGTTCAGCGGCCCCACCAGTCGAAACGTCGGCAACGCCGTCCCTTCGACATCGCGGAGGCCGGCAAGCAAATGCGCAAACCGCTCGGTTTTGACCCTCTTGGCAAGCAGTTGCACCAAATCGGTGGCCGCCATGCTGCCGGTGATTTCCAGTTCCAGCCACGGTCCGGCGTCAAGAAAAGACACCGTCGCCTTGCCTTCAGTGATCTGAATAGCGCCATACCTGCCGGTGAAACTCGCGGCCCGCACACGGCCGGTCTCCACGACAATGACCCCGGCCAGGTCTTTGGTGAGGACGCGATCCTCTCCCAGCAAGGCCTGTCCCTCTTGGACACGGAATTCTCCCGTCACCGACAATTGCGGCCCCGAGGTTGCCGATCCGGTGAGAGTGGCATTCACCACCTGCACTTTTCCATCGATCTGCCGGTCCGCCAACACCGCCGGGAGTTGAGGATGGAGCCATTGAGCCGGAATGGTATTGAGCAATTCCTTCAACGTGACCAGCGACGAATTAAACGTAATGGCAAAGGTCGGCTGCGCGGTGAGTAATCCCGCGAGATTGGCTTTGCCGGTTAGCGTGAGCTGATTCAGGCGAGCCGTCATGCTCGACAACACCGCATCGTACCCGGCAAGGCCCGGCATGATCCGCACCTGCCCTTGCACATTCACCACCCCGTCCAATTGTTCGGGGACCGGCCGAGGGCCGAAGAAATCCGCCATGTCTCGCAGCACAACATTCGCGGCATCCACCTGCCCCTCAAACTGAAACACTGACGTAGATGTCGCCACAGGCGGCGGCTCTGCCGATGCCGTGGTCGCAGGCTCTTCAGCGGTCAACGCATCAGAGCGCTCGACTCGCTTGATTTGCCCCACAAGCGACACGGCTGACAGACCATCCTGGCCGGTCTGCGCCACCGACAGATGCACGTCGGCCATGGCGCGCTCCGGGCGAATCATCATCCCACCTTCGACCCGCTCCAGCTTCAGCGTTCTGGTCCCTCCTGGCCTTCCCTCATCGATAACCGTGACACTCCCGTTCACCACCGTGGCTTGGCGGATCATGAAGACGCGCGTCATCATGTCCAGCGTGCGCTGATCCGTCGCCGCCTGATTAGCGTTATCCAGAATATTCCAGTGGCCGGATTCATTCCGGTGAATCGTGAGGACCGGATCTTCAACCAAGAGCCGCTTCCCCACCACCTGCTTGCGCAACAAGGGAAGCAGACGAAGCACGAGATCGATACGCTTCGCCGAAAACACGACTTCATCGGAATTGGGATTGTGAATGGCGACCTGGGTGAGTTCCACGCGGATGCGCGGGAAGATGACGAACTTGGCGCGATGCACTTCAATTTTTCGCCCGAGGCTCTCCTCAAGCTGCTGCAGGACGAACTCTTTCAGATAATCTTCGCCGATGAGAGTATTGGAAAAGAGCAGGAAGGTACCGACACCCACCGCGAGGGCCAGCACAATGACCAGAAACAGCCGAAGACGCGACACACTCCCCCCTCAGCACCATACGTACAATTGCCATTCGGATCTTACCGGAAGCCTCTAGTTAAATCCACCAACCCTGCGTGAGACAAGGGATTTTCCGCCAAATTACACCACGCCAAAAACCGATCTACATGGAATTTGCGCTAGAGCCCCCGTCCTCGACTCGCTATAATGCCGACCACCACTGGATCGACATGACCGTTGCACCCACACAATTCTTCTGATCACGACTCCCCGCCTCTTACGCGCATCCGCTGGGTGATTCTCGGGCTGCTCTTTGCCATCAGCGTCGTCACCTATATCGACCGCGTGAATATCTCCGTGACGGCTCGCCATATGATGCCGGCACTGGGCTTGACCGATCAGCAGATGGGCTTCGTCTTTTCGGCCTTCGTCATCGGCTATGCCCTGTTCCAGATTCCCGGCGGCTGGCTGGGAGACCGCTGGGGGGCGCGGATCATTCTGACCCTGGCGCTGCTCTGGTGGTCAGTCTTCACAGCCTGGACGGCAATGGCCCCGGCCTCTCCACTGGCCAGTTGGCTGGGCATCATAGGAGCGCTTGCGCTTGCGCGCTTTTTATTGGGCGTCGGCGAAGCGGTGGCCTTGCCGAACTTCAATCGGGTGGTCACTGACTGGCTTCCGGCAGGAGAGCGCGGCCTCGGCATCGGGATCGCGATCGGGGGCATCGGCGTCGGCGCTGCGATCACCCCACCCATCACGGCCTGGATCATGGTGAACTTCGGCTGGCAGACGGCCTTCTATCTGTCGGCCGTTCTCGGCCTGGGCCTCGCCGTCATCTGGTGGTTCATCGCGCGCAATCATCCGCTCGACCATCCCTGGGTTGCCAATCGAAATAGCAGCACGACTGCGACAGCCGAACCGACTCTCTCTCCTTCGATTCCCTGGGCGGCTTTGCGGCAAACCCCGACGGTCTGGTGGCTCGTACTGAGTTATAGCTGCCTGGGCTATGTCGCCTATGTGTACATGTCCTGGTTCTATCTCTATCTCGTCAATGTGCGGGGGTTCGATATCCTGCGCGGCGGATTCTTCGCATCGGCTCCCTTCCTCGCGATTCTGATCTTTTGTCCAATCGGCGGCTGGGTCACGGATCGATTGGCCTCCCGCCATGGACTCACAACCGGCCGCCGGCAAGCGGGCATGGCGGGGATGCTCCTCGCCGGCTGCGCGATCGGACTCGGGGCCTGGATCGATTCGCCCTATCTCGCCATCGCCAGTCTATCGCTGGGCGCTGGCTGGCTCTACTTCAGCGTCGGCGCTTACTGGTCCTCCACCAGCGACTTATCCAAGACTCACGCCGGTAGCCTATCTGGCTTGATGAACATGGGCGCCAATATCGGAGGAGCTATTTCACCCACCGTCACGCCCTGGATTGCTGAACAGTGGGGCTGGCCCCTGTCGCTAGGCACAGCCGCACTGATCGCTGTCATTGGCGGGATACTCTGGCTCTGGATCGACCCGGAAAAAGGACTCGCGGGAAAACCGCACTGAGCACCGCTCCTGGGCTGGCTCCAACTGCATCACCGCCGTGCTGATTGCCGTCATCGGCGGCCTGCTCTGGCTCTGGATTGATCCGGGGAAGGGACTCAGGGGAGTGACGAGTGACGCGTAACACGTGACAGGGAGAACCCTTCGGTCCACATTTACATTCCCTCTCCGCTAGTCACCTTTCACTTGTCACGTCCTCCACCCCTTGCCGCCGAAGCCGAGCCCCTGCTACATTGCACGCCTATGACTATGCAATTTCAAAAGAAGGATCCTCGCGCGACGATCGTCACCAAGTTCGGCGAGATCAAGATCCGCTTCTATCCCGACGATGCCCCGCGTCACGTCGAGAACTTCATCAATCTGGCCAAGATGGGCTTCTTCGACGGCACCACATTCCATCGCGTGGTCCCCGGCTTTCTCATTCAAGGGGGCGACCCCTTCAGCAAGAGCGCCGACCGGACGACGCACGGCACCGGCGGCCCCGGCTACTTTCTTACGCCCGAGCCGAGCGATCGCCCGCACAAACGCGGCGCCGTCTCGATGGCGAAGATGCCGCGCGAGAGCAACAGCACGCGCGACTTCAACGACAACGGCTCACAGTTCTTTATTTGTGTGGGAGATAACAGCGGACTGGACCGGCGCTACACCGTGTTCGGGGAAATCTTTCGCGGCATCGAAGTCCTGGATAAGATCGTCGCCGCCGCGCGCGACGCCGCCGACAATCCGATTGAGCCGATCACGATGACCGTGACGGTGAAAGAGTAGAACCGGCGGAAGGCGCTACTCGTCGTGGGTTTTTTTGAGTCGCCGATCCAAGGCGAAGCGGGTCATGCCGAGGTGTTTGGCCGCCAGCGTCTTGTTGTAATCGGCCAGCCGCAAAACTTCTTCCACAATCGCTCCCTCCACATCGGCGAGCGATTGCTGCCCCAGCTTCATCTCGACCCGAACGACCGGCTCCGGGCCCGGTGCCGTGGTGACGGCCACATGTTTGCCTGCCTCGCGCAGCTCCGCCGGCAAACAGCTCGGCGCCAGCGTCCGCCCCTGGCAGAAGATCATGGCCCGTTCGAGAATGTTCTGAAGTTCGCGAATGTTCCCCGGATAGTAATAGCGCTCCAGCAGCGTGCGGGCCTCCGGATCCAGCTCAGGCACCTGCTTCCCGAAATCCTGAGCGAACCGGACCAGGGCGCGCTGGCAGAGAGGGAAGATGTCTTCCGCTCGACTCCTCAAGGGCGGCAGCTCGAAGGCGACCACGTTGAGTCTGAAATACAGATCCTCGCGGAATGCCCCGCGCCCGACTTCTTTCTTCAGGTCGCGGTTCGTGGCCGTGATCAGACGGAAATCCACACCGATATCATCGGTTCCTCCCAGACGCCGGAAAGAGCGCTCCTGGATGACGCGCAACAATTTGGCCTGCATCGACAGATCCAAGTCTCCGATTTCATCGAGAAACAGGGTCCCCCCCTCCGCTTTTTCGAGCAGCCCGAGCTTGCGCTGATTCGCACCGGTAAAGGCACCGCGCTCGAACCCGAATAATTCGCTCTCAAACAGCTCCTTGGGAATCGCCGTGCAGTTGACCCCGATGAACGGTTCCGCAGCCCGGGCGCCGTTGTGATGGATCACGCGCGCCAGAAATTCCTTCCCGGTTCCGGTTTCGCCGAGCAACAGCACCGACGACTTGGGGTTCTCAGCCACTTCACGAACCTGCTCGAGCAACTGCTTCATCACGTGGCTCTGCGCGACCAGATGGCTCAATTGATATTGACTGTCCCGGTGCTCGAGCTCGGCCTCGAGACGACGGCGGAGACTCACGACGTCCAGCACCCGGGCGACCACCGGATCGATGCCCTCCAGATCGACCGACTTGATCAGAAAATCGTACGCCCCCAGCTTCATCGCCTCTACGGCATCCTGCACCGTCCCATACGCCGTCAGCATGATCACCATGGCGGACGGGGCCAGCTGCCGCAGGTTCTTCAAGGTATCGAGCCCGTTGAGGCCGGGCATCTTCAGATCGAGCAAGACGAGATCGGGCAGCTCATGCCGGAGCGCCTCCAGCAACGCTTCGCCGGATTCATACCCGACGGCACGATGCCCCTGGCGGGTCAGCCGCTTGACGATCGCGGCCCGAATCGCCTGCTCATCATCCGTGACAAATACCACTGCGCGCATGCTTAGCCTCTCCCTATCATCTTAAAATCCTGACTCAGCGGGAGCCAGATCCTCACGGAGGTCCCTTTGCCGGGTTCGCTCGTCATATGAATATCCCCGCCATGGCTTTCAATAATATTTCTGCAGATCGCCAACCCTAATCCCGTCCCATGTCGCTTACCCGTCGTATAAAACGGCTCGAACACGTGCGGCAGCACCTCTGAGGCAATACCGACGCCGGCATCTTTGACCAGCACCACGATGCCCGACCGTTCCTGGCTGGACAACTCGAACGCCGTGACATCAAGGGCCGCCCCATTCATCGGAGACGCATCGATCGCATTGTGAATGACGTTCAAGAGCACCTGCTTGATCTGATCACGATCGGCATGCACATGGGCGGCCATCGGAGACACTGCCGCCTGAATGGCCAGATGTTTGGCCTGCAGAGGCACATCGAGCGTCTTGACGACTTCATGGATCAAATCGGACAGGTCGAAGCGAACCGGCGCCAGCTCCCGCGGCCGCGCATATTCCACGATTTGATTGACGATGCGATCCAATCGCTTCGCCTCTTTCAAAATTACATCGATGTCGATCCGTCGCGGATCATCGCCCGAGAAATCATCCAGCAGGAGCGAGGCGGTAGAACCGATCCCGACCAGGGGATTCCTGAGCTCATGAGCGATGCCGGCCGCCACTTGGCCCAACATCGCTAGATGCTCGGCCCGACTCAACCGGGACTGCAGATCCTCCAACGCCGTGATATCGACGTTGAATCCCACATAGACCTGCCGGACGCCGTCGCTGCCGGCGATGGGCAACCGGCGGCTCAAGACTTTGCGCACTCTTCCGTCCTTATGCAAAAAGCGGAACACGGTTTCACACGACTGTCCCTGCGTCACCGCTTGCCCGAATTCCGACAGCACTCGCTCGCGATCTTCCGGATGAATCTGTTCTCTGAACGCATCGGGATCCACCGGATCATCGGGATCGAGGCCAGCCAGCTCCTGATTGTAGCGATTGCTAAAGGTGATCTGCATCCCCTTCGTGGTGAAAATCCCGAACGGCGCATGATCGACGAGGCCCCGATACTTCGCCTCCGAGGTCGCCAAATGCTCGTTCAGTTGACGCAGGGCGGCCTCGGATTTTTCCATCTCGTTGAGATGCCCGCGAATCTGGGTGCTCATGTCGTGCATCACCCGCGTGAGATCCCCGATCTCGTCGGTGCGCGCCAGCACGGCGATCGCCGGCATTAGTCCAGCAGGCGAAGAACCGACCGTCGTGGCCAGACTGAGCAGCGGAGCCGCAATCGAGCGGGCGATCAGATACAGCGCGCCCACCATCAACCCGAAGGTAAAAACTCCGCCGACCAGGACAACGAACAGCGTGGAGGTGCGATCCTGACTCAATTGCGCCAGCTTTTCGGCGACGCTCTGCTGCTCAAACCGGTCGAAGATTCCCATTTGCCGCCGGATCTCGACCATCAGTTCCCGTCCGCGTCCCTCTTCCATGTAGTGAAACGCATCCTGCTTGTGGCCGTCTTTGATCGCGCGGATCAACGCCTCTTTCTCCGTCACCAACTGCACGACGAGAGTCTGAATGTCTCTGAAGCGATCCGACTGCTCACCTGAAATGCGTCCTGCAAGATCACGGCCGATAGCCTCGATCCCTTCCTGCGCGACGCGATAGGGACGCAGATACCGGTATTGTTCGGTCAGCACGTAGCCTCGGAACCCGGTCTCCAGATCGACGACCAGCCGCATGTACTCGGCCGCATTCTTTTGCGTCACATAGAGACTGTCCAACTGCTCTTCATCCTGCGAAAACGTCTGCACGCTCTGATAGGTCATCACACTCAAGACAATGAGGGCGACCAGAGGAATGAACGACGCGAGCAGCAGCTTGCGATGAATCGGAAGATTGTTGAACAGGCGGGTGACGCGCTCTCGCATGGACACTCCATGAAACTGAGTCATCCTAGGAGTGAGATCCCCGCCCTGTCAAATGTCCTGCCAGCCACAATCCAGATCAACCAGATCACTCTCAAACGCACCGTGCGATCCGTGCGAAACCGCTCAATATCATTTCACTGCAGACCGGGACCGGGACTATTGCTCCGTTTATGCAAGCGGCGCTATTGGCACCGAGGTTGCTTAGTTGTTACCCACACACTCAACACAAGCGACGAGTCGACTCGTACCCTGGGAACATAAAGGAGAACCGTGATGGACTACGTCAAACCTCTCGGCGTTGTAGAAAGCATGCTGGCCGGCGGCACCATCAAGCTGAACGTCCCTCCTCGGCATCTGGTCATTCGGGGCATGTTGGCCGGCGCCTATCTGGGGATCGCAACCAGCATGGCCGTGACGGTCGCGGTCGAGACCGGATCCTGGATTGCCGGCAGCCTCCTGTTTCCCTTCGGACTGGCGTTGGCGATTCTCCTGGGCACGGAAATCATCACCGGCAGCTTCGCGCTGCTGCCCTGCGCCGCCGTCGCGAGTCGCGGACAGGTCGGAATGAGTCGCGTGCTGGCCAACTGGGGATGGGTCTTTCTCGGCAATCTGTTGGGCGCGACGCTGTATGCAGTCCTCTTCGCGCTCTGCTTTACAACGGCATGGGACAACGCGGTTCCTCCGGTCGGCGCAAAGCTGATGGCGATCGCTGAAGCCAAAACGAACTACTACGCCGCCCATGGCTCCGCCGGCCTGCTCACGGTCTTCACCAAAGCCGTGCTCTGCAATTGGATGGTGAGCCTGGCCGTCGTCGCGTCATTTGCATCCAACTCCTTCGGGGGGAAATTGCTCGCCATCTGGGGACCGACGGTCCTCTTCTTCTCCCAGGGATTTGAACATGCGGTCGTCAACATGTTCGTGATCCCGGTCGGCATGCTGCTCGGCGCCAACGTGACAACATCCTCCTGGTGGCTCTGGAACCAAATCCCGGTAACGTTAGGCAATCTCGTCGGAGGCATGCTGTTCACCGGAATGGCCATCTATCTGACGCATCGGGCGGCCACACCGGCAGTGAGTCAGCCAGATCCAACGGTGCAACCCACCCCGGCCCCGGCACAGCAAGGCTATTCTCCGTCTTTCTGATAGACAGAAGGCAAGGCGACCATGGCAGCAGTGTATCTCAGACGGTTGCGCGGCTGGCGATTCCTACTCTTCAATGCCGTCCTGGGCTTGGCGCACATCGTCGTCCTGTTCAATGCCGGTTCGTATATCGCGCTGCTGCCGCACGTTTCCGGCGACCTCGGCGGCGTCCTGCCGAGTTTTCTTACCTGGGCACAAACCGATTTCATGGTCGGGCTGGCGCTTGGATTTCCCCTGGCGCGCTATCTCTCCGGCCGCGTCGGCGACTATCGCTTGCTGATCGGCGCGTTCCTGGTCTACAGCATCGCCTCGTACCTCTGCGGCGCGAGCGAAACACTTTCGCAGTTTCTCCCGGCCCGGATCGCGCAGGGCATCGCCGGCGGCATCACCTTGCCGATCGCCCAATCGATGTTGCTGAACGAGTACCCGAAACGGTTGAAAGCGGTGGCGCTGAGCGTCTGGGGATTGTTCAGCATTACGCCCTTCACCATTGGGATGCCGGTCGGCGGCTACCTGGCGTACTTATTCGGCTGGCGCTCACTCTTCTACCTGGATTTTGTCCTGACCATGATCATCGTCGGGACTCTCGGAGCGCTCCTCCACGGACGCGGGTTCCGCCGACGGTACGGGCGCTTCGACCTCATAGGTTTTCTGCTGCTTCTGACCCTGCTACTGGGCATGCAGACCTTCCTCAACATGGGGAACGATTTCGACTGGCTGGATTCTCCCCTACTGCAAGCCATCGCAATCGTCCTGATCATCGCCCTGCCGTGCTTCGTCATCTGGGAACTCGGCGAGCGGCACCCCACGCTGGACCTTCGACTGTTTCGGCACCGGAATTTCGTCATCGGCGTCACGTGCCTGACCATCGGGTTCTTTTCCATCCAGGGCCTGCTCTCGCTCCTGATTGTGCAAATCCAGCTGATCCTGGGCTATTCGTCGAAACTGGCAGGCCTCGCGCTGCTCCCGCTGATTCTCCTGGGCGCTCCCGCCATTGCGGTCATGCACCTGCTCTGCAAATACATCGACGCGCGCTGGCTGATCTGTCTCAACAGTCTCGGATTTGCCGCAACCTTTTACTGGATCGGCTTGTTCGACGATCCCCACTCGTATGACCAGCTCTTCTGGCCGATGGTCGTGGAAGGCATCTACCTGGGATCGTTCTTTACGCCGTTGACGGTGCTGATCCTGCACGGCCTGTCCGGCCCGCTGGTCATGCGCGCGGCCGAGGTCGCGAATCTATTGCGGGTCGCAGCCGGCGCGTTCGGCATCACGTTCCAAGGCATCGTCCTCTTTCGGCGCGCCCACTTTCATCAGCTCAATTTGGCCGATCACTTCGGCGGGCGGCTGTCGATCTCTTACGATCCAGTGGGGCAGTTGACGGCCAAACTGATTGAGGCGGGACTCGCCCCGTCGCAGGTGAACGCCAAACTCGGCGTGTTGATCAAACAGGAAGCGGCGATCCTGAGCCTGAACGATGCATTCCTGGTGGCCAGCGGTCTGTTCCTCGGCATCGGCGCGCTGGTCTGGCTCGCGCATCCAACCCATGTGCCGCTCTCGCCGACTCCGGCGGAAGAGCTGCGGGAACTCCGCGCGGAAGCATTAATCGAGGAGGTGCCATGACATCCCGTTGCAATACGGCACCACGTCTGCGGATCAGCCTCGGCATCGCTTGCGCGCTGCTCTTCGGCAGTTGCGCCTGGATTCCTCCTGGAAACCCTCCCGCCGAGCTTCTCGAGCCGCCGGAAATGCAAGAGACCCTCGCTGAAGTCGCGAGCCGGCTGCAACAGTGGCCGGAAGATCGCTGGTGGACGCAATTCGGCAATTCGGAATTGAACGAGCTCATCGAAACGGCCCTCAAGGATAACCCCGGCCTCAAACGCGCATCCGCGCGGTTGCGGGAAGCGGAAGCGCTGGTGAAAGTGGAAGGCGCGCGGCTGCTGCCGTTTCTGGAGGCCGATGCCTCCCTGACCCACGAACGCATTTCGCAACACGGCGTGTTTGCGGTTCTGAATCCGAAAGTCGCCGGAGATAAAATCCTCCTCGGAATCGTCAATCCGCTGAGTTTCCGGTACGAGTTCGATTTCTGGGGGAAGAACCGGGCCACGGTCGAAGCGGCGCTGGGACAGGCGGCCGCGGAGGAAGCTGAAAAGGCCGACGTGCGCCTGCGGCTGACCGCCGCCATGGCGCGGTCCTATTTTAAAGGACAGGCGCTTCAGCAACAGCTCGGCATCGTGAAGACTCTGGTCGCCATCCGCCGGAATCTGCGTACACTCGCAGAGATCCGGTTCCGCCTCGGCCTAGACAACGAACAGCCCGTGAAAATCGCCGTGGCAGACTATGAAGCAGCCTTCAAACGGCAGGCGGGCCTCCGCGATCAACTGGACGTCCAACGCCATGTCCTTGCTCGGCTGGCCGGCCAAGGCCCGGATCACGCGCTCCACCTGTTTACAAAACCGGTTGTCGTGATTCCCGAACAGATTACGGCACCTGACCATCTGTCCATCGGGTTGCTGATCCGTCGTCCCGATCTGGCTGCGGCCCTCTACCGGGCCGACGCCGCGGCACGGTTGGTTAAGGTAGCCAAGACACAATTTTATCCCACGATCGATCTCACGGCCTTCGTGGGCTTCAATGCCCTGACCCTGATGAAACACGCCGACAAACTGTCCAACCTGTTGTTCAGCGGCCAGAGCAACTCCTATGGCTTTGCGCCGGGTCTGCGCATGCCCTGGTTCGAGGGCGGCCGGCTGCGGGGAGAATTGGCGGCGCAACGGGCCGAATACGACTCAGCCGTGGAGCTCTACAATGAAACGCTGCTCGATGCGATGCGCGACGTAGCGGACAGCCTCAGTGCCTGGCAATCGACACGCGAGATAATCGACTCGCACAAGCGCCTGATGGCTTCGCTCGGCGAAGACGTCCAATTGGCAAAAGTGCGGCTCGTGACCGGCCTGGACGACGATCGCGAGGTCTTGCGGCATCGCCAGCCGGTGCTGGAACAGGAATATGCCTTGCGGGCGCTGGAAAGCGACCAGCTGGTGGCGGCCGTCGACCTCATCGAAGCGCTGGGCGGGGGCTATAAGAATCAGGATATCGAAAAGAGACCACAACACAACCCGAGTACACAATGACGACAACACCGACCCCGTCCAATACTTCGCCGGCGCCGGGCTCTTCCCGGATCCACCCCAAGGCCATCCGTGCCCGCCGGAACCGGCGGCTGCTGGTCGTCGCCGGGCTCGTCCTGATCGCCACCGTCGTCTATCTCAACCACTGGTGGACACATGACCGGTTCTGGGTTCGCACCGACAATGCCTATGTGACGGGAAATCTCGTCCCGGTTGCGGCTCAGGCCTCCGGGATTGTCACCCAGGTGCTGGCCGAGGAAACGCAGTTTGTCAATCGGGGCGACCTGATGATCCGTCTCGACGAACATCAAGCCTACGCCGCACTTGGACGCGCGCGCGGACATCTTGGAGAAGAGGTCCGGCGCATCGCAGCTCTGTTCATGACCAGAAAGCAACTGGCGGAACAATTGGCATCGCGGGCTGCCCGCGTGAATCTGGCTCTCCACGATATGGCGCGCTATCGAGCGGCGGCGGCGAGCGGCGCCGTGTCCAAGCAGATTCTCCAAAATACATCCGACAAACTCCTGTCACTGGAAGCGGACGTGCGGGAAACCCAGGCGGAACTCGATACGCTCGATGCGCAGGTGGGCGGCACAACCGTCATGGCGCACCCGGCCGTCGAGCTGGCCAAACATCAACTCATCGAAGCTTATCTGGAATATACCCGCCAACAGATCAAGGCTCCGATCTCAGGCTATGTGGCGAAGCGAAAGGCGCAGGTCGGCGATCGCGTGCATCCCGGCACGCCGCTGATGACGATCGTTCCGCTGGATCATTTGTGGGTTGAAGCGAATCTGCGTGAAACCGAGCTGCAGCATATCCGCCCGGGACAGACCGCCCTCGTCAACGTCGGCCTATACGGATCGCAATACACGTTTCACGGCACGGTTGAAGGACTCGTGCCCGGCAGCGGGAGCGCATTCGCCTTGTTGCCGCCGGACAATGCCACGGGAAACTTCATCCATATCGTCGAAAGGGTGCCGGTCCGCATCGCGTTGCCGGAACAGGAGATTCGCGAGCATCCGATCAGGCCGGGTCTTTCCACCGTCACCACGATCAATATCGGAGAAACCGGGCAGTCCGTGTGGTCGTCTTCTGCCTCGCCCTCGACGGCGGAATATGCCACCGATGTCTATGCCGACGAAATTCCCACAGCGGAGGCCATGGCGAAAGAGGTGATGACCAACAATCTGGTAGTCGCAAACCGTGACGAGGTGAACGACGTGCTGCTCGTGCGCGAAGACGGGAGCGATCGACAGGCAGACATGGAACAAGGCACCTGGCGAAAATTGAAAAAGACTACGTCTCCTCTTGATTCAGCATTGAGGTCCGAACACTTCGATCAGGCTCCGCGCTCATTTGTTCCACGACACAGTCCCGATCTGGGAGGCTCGACCGCCCCGCTGACGCCCTCCATCGGTCCGGGCTCCGGATTGCTGGGACCGGAAGGAGGACGCAGCCCATCCCGACTCCGCCTAGGCATGGATCAGAACCACAGCAGGCAGTCCTTTGATTCCAGATAACTGATACCGATCCGCCTGTCAGTACTCCTTCTTTGCTGAGCAGCCTTAAGCCTCGCCTCCCTCCCCACCCCCGACCGCACAGTGCGACCTGTGCGGATTCGCTCGGATTGATCAAGTCCCACATCAAATATGGCCGGAAATTGAGCCTAGAGTGGCGGCATTGCCTTTGCTCTATCCTAGATATAGGCGATGACATCCACTCTCACAGGAGGTTGACGATGAAAGATCTGGTGAAGTCATTCGGTGATAGAGAATTGGCGTGGGCCATGCTTGCGATCGCCGGAATACTAGCTTGGAGCACATGGGGACTGATTCCGTAGGCATGCAACGCCGCCCCCGTCTTCTCTGAATCTTGCATCTGACTTTTCCTTCTGTCCGGACTTGTCGCGTCCCACTTTTCCACATCTCCATCACTTTTCATACGCACTAATCATTGGCCTCACTGCACGCAACTCAGCAGCCTCCGCATCCCCTTCACACACCGAACAAGAACAGCCTCGACAGAATCAACTGCCATCAAAAGCAACCATGGAATGAGCCAATTCGCTCCATCCGCACAGTGCGTATCACGTAGCTACGTGACTGCAAGAACACATCCTCCTCACCTTTCAATCAAAG
This sequence comes from Nitrospira sp. CG24D, assembly GCA_002869855.2. Lineage (GTDB taxonomy): Bacteria > Nitrospirota > Nitrospiria > Nitrospirales > Nitrospiraceae > Nitrospira_D. Next base: position 2,119 of record NEWQ02000007.1, on the reverse strand, counting down.
TCGGCTGAATTACCGCACAACATCAACGACTCGCGGCGGACTGACTTTTGCACACTTGCAGATTCATCATCGACCTCGGCACGCACTCCACGGAGTACCCTCCATGCAGCGGCACTGCATCGACACTTCCCCCGCAACTATCGAGTCCAGAGTCCGTGAATTAGTTGCTCGGGAACGGACACTCACCTTCACCACGCTCGCTACGGCACTCTCTGATTGCCCGTGGATCAGCCTCTTGAGGGCGCTGAATCGCCTCGAGCAGCAGCAGGTGATCAGACTGACCCCTCTTCCTTGGGACTATCAGATCTGCGTGAGGACGGAGTAGCGATGATGATCTCCTGCATACGATGCGGTGGACTGCTCGTGCGGGAACGCATTTTTGAAGCCAACGGCATGAGCTCGACCGAACGGGTTGATTGTGAACGCTGTCTGAACTGTGGCGCGGTTGAAGACGACATCATCCGCGCCAATCGACAGCCGGCCGGAAATCCGCTGCGAAGGCGGGAACCGCGAAGACCACCCAATCACGCCAGAAATTCTACAGCCCCTGTGGCCATCTCGACTGATCCACACGACATAGGAGCACACCATGAACTCAATTGGCAGCAGGCTTACATGTATACGATACGCCCTGGTAGCGGGGATGGCGACCCTATTCCTAGCCACGGCGTGGGAGGTGCGGGGGACGATCCAACGGAGCGAGCTGGAGCATGACTTTGGCAGCCCGGCCGTTCGCACCATGCTAGCCTCTACCGTCACTATTTCAGTGGATAGTCGCTCGACGGAGTTGGGAACCGGAGGCGGCGTCCTCTTCATGCCATCAGGCACCATCATTACGAACGGTCATGTCGTGGACGGCGCGACATCTGTAGATATCCGCCGTGCTGACGGCCGACACAGCCAAGGGCAAGTCGTCCGGCGGGATCCGTTCACCGATCTCGCGGTCATCCAGTTGGTCGACCCAGACATACACTGGAGCCCTCTGCAAACGGGGGATTCAGACAGGGTACAGATCGGGGACCAAGTCTTTCTCATCGCCTCATCACAATTAGGTGGAGAGCTGCGCAGAGGCCGAATCACCGATCTCTATCCGATGCAGCGCGATGTGCGGCTCATTCAAACCAGCATCCCCATCCGGTCCGATGAGGCCGGAAACGCGCTGGTGAATGCGGACGGCCACATCATCGGAATCGTCACAATTGCACTCACCGGAAGCAACAGCATGGCCTCCGCCACAGCCATCAACTCCGCCAATGATCTCGTCTTATCGATGGTGGCCAGTCCAGCCCCTTCTTTTCTTCAAGAGGTACCCAATGAAACGCCTGCGCGTTCTCCTGTGCGATGATGAATCTCAGATGCTGTCGTTGCTTCAATCGGCCCTGGAGCCCGAATACTCTGTAGTCGGAACCGCAGAGGATGGACAGGCCCTCATCGCGGCCGCTCAGGCCCTCCGACCGGATCTCGTTTTGACCGATATCGAGATGCCACGGATGGATGGAATCGAAGCCGTGCAGGAACTCCGCAAAACACTGCCAGACTGCCGCGTGATATTTCACACCTCCCGTACCGAACCTGAAGTCATGGCAGCCGCATTCTCAGCCGGCGCGGCTGGTTATCTGATCAAAGGCTCATTGGGGGCGTTGCGCTCCGGCATACGCACAGCCCTTCAGCACGTGTAGAACCACGACAAAGAATTCGCCATTGGACGAAGCCCCTGCGACATGTTGTAGAGACTTTGCCGATCACACAGTGTATCTAGACAAATCAACGATTGAATAACCAAGAAGCGTGGCCTGAACTAAGAGATTGGTGAAAAACCACTTGCGAGTTACGGAGACGTAGAACCCCCTGCCCTCACGGACAGACTCATCCGCAGGCTGCTCAAACAGGCTATCCAACAAGGCCGCAGGCGAAGAAAGTACCGGAAGCGTACCCTCTGGGGCGCACGGTGCGACGAATAAGGAGCACCACGTCTGTGCGCGCCGCCGAGTTGGTGAGGCGGCCGGGTCCCCGTTGAGGATTTCGACGAGACGAGAACGCCGCTGGAAGCCATTTTCAACATCCCACTTACTCAACCGTCACGCTTTTCGCCAAGTTTCGTGGTTGATCCACATCCGCG
>NEWQ02000069.1 GCA_002869855.2 Nitrospira sp. CG24D | reverse complement strand
TCTATAATCACCGATCGGCGCAATGTATAACCAGCTGATTCATTGAGAGAAATGGCTGAGTTCACACACTTTAACGAGTCGGGCCGGGCGCGGATGGTCGATGTCAGCGCGAAAGACTCGACCGAACGGGTCGGGACTGCGCAGGCGACGGTCTTCATGCTTCCTGCCACGCTGGAGAAGATTCAGCGCGGCAAGATCGCCAAGGGCGACGTGCTCGCCGTAGCTCAAGTCGCCGGGGTGATGGGGGCGAAGAAGACCCCTGACCTCATTCCCATGTGCCATCCTCTCCTGATAACCAGCGTCGATATCTCCTTCAAAGAAGAATCTCAGCCGAACCAAGCCGGCCTCTGCGCCATCCACATTTTTGCGACAGTCAAAACCACGGGGCAAACCGGCGTGGAGATGGAAGCGATGACGGCGGCTTCCGTGGCGGCGCTCACCATCTATGACATGTGCAAGGCGATCGATCGCGGGATGAGCTTCACCGACGTCTGTCTGCTCTCCAAATCAGGAGGGAAGTCCGGCACCTATACGAGGCCGGCCTGAACCATCATGGTCACGATTAAGCTATTCGGCATGACAAAGATGCTGGCAGGGAATCAAGGTTCCCTCTCTCTGGCATTGACGAATGGGCGACGAGTGAAAGACTTGGTTGAGCTTCTTGATGGCGGGTATCCGCAGATCGGGGAACTTATCCATAAGAAGAAGGTCCTGGTGTCGGTCAATCAGGAGATTGCCCACGAGGAAACGGAAATCCGGGACGGCGACGAGATTGCTCTCTTGCCTCCCTTTGCAGGTGGATCAGGCATGGAACCGATAGATGAGAGCCAGCTCGTTCGGGTGCAGCGGGAGAATTTCTCCATCGATCAGGAGCTCGACCGGGTCAAGAGCAGGTCGAAACGGATCGGCGGGATCGCGACGTTTCTGGGGATCGCCCGCGATCGCTCGAAAGGTCGGGATGTCGACAGCATTACCTTCGAGCATTACGCAGGGATGGCGGAGAAGAAGCTGCGCGAGATCCGCGAGCGGGCGCTGAAAGATTTCGATATTCTGGAGTTGCTGATCATTCACCGCTACGGCGAAATTACAATTGGTGAGAATATCGTGCTGATCATTGCCGGTGCCGAGCATCGGGCAGAAGCGTTCCAGGCCTGCAAGTGGGCTATCGATGAGCTGAAGCAGATTACTCCCATTTGGAAGCTCGAACACACGCCTGAGGGTGAAGTGTGGGTGGAAGAGCATCCGTAGTTTGTCGTGCGCAACGGGCGATGAGTAACACGCATGTCCCAATTGCCTGACAGTTTCTCTCCTTCCAAAGTGGTGGATGCTCATGACCGCCCGTTGGGCAGTTTGCGGCTCTCCGTTACGGACCGCTGCAATCTTCGCTGCCAGTACTGCATGCCGGAAGAAGACTATGTCTGGTTGCCGCGCGAAGATGTCTTGAGCTTTGAGGAGATGGCGACGCTGACCGGCTATTTTGCCGATTTGGGCGTCGATAAGGTCAGACTGACCGGCGGTGAGCCCCTGTTGCGTCGTGATTTATCCCGTCTCGTCCGTCTCCTGCTCCAAGACCGGCGGATTTCTGAGATTGCGCTCACCACGAACGGCATTTTGCTCGCGGATAATGCGCAGGAGTTGTATGAGGCCGGACTGCATCGAGTCACGGTCAGTTTGGATACGTTGCGCCCTGAGCGGTTCCGTCAGCTGACGCGGCGGGATGAGTTTGCGCGAGTCATCGAGGGGATTGAATCGGTGGGACGAGCGGGATTCACTGGGCTCAAGCTCGACACCGTGGCGATCCGTGGATTTAACGATGACGAACTGGTGGCGCTGGTCGAGTTTGCGAAACACTATCGGGCCGAGGTGCGATTCATCGAGTATATGGATGTCGGCGGAGCCAATGATTGGGCGATGGCAAAGGTGCTGTCGCAGGCGGCGATTCTTGAGACCTTGACGCAGCACTATGGTCCGATTGTTCCCCTGGCGGGGCGTGGTACTGCGCCGGCCCAGCGGTTCTTGTTGCCTGACGGAACCACCTTCGGCATTATCGCCTCGACGACGCAGCCGTTCTGTTCGACCTGCGATCGGAGCCGCGTGACCGCCGACGGCATGTGGTACTTGTGTCTCTATGCGTCGAAGGGAACCGATCTTCGGCAACCCATGCGCGCCGGTGCCAGTCCTGACCGGATGCGCGAGTTGATCGGCGCGGGCTGGCAGGCCCGACGTGATCGGGGGGCCGAATCGCGCAAAGCCTTGGAGGAGGTCGGGTTGCGCAATGGAAAGTTGATCGGGATCGATCAACTCCGAGGTGATCCTCATCTGGAAATGCATGCCCGTGGCGGGTGATCCTCAGCCCGCACAACCGATGTCTGTATCCCACCCCGGTAAGGGGCCTCATGTTTGAATCCAACCTTCTCACCTTTCTCAGCGTCGGATTTCTGCTCGGGCTGCGCCATGCCCTCGACGCCGATCACTTAGCGGCGGTTTCAACGGTCCTTGCTGAACGTCCCTCCATGCGGGCCTCCGGTCTCGTAGGTCTTTGGTGGGGAGTGGGACATACTCTGACCCTGATGCTGGTCGGGGCCGTGGTGCTGGTCTCAGGGATTCATATTCCAGAACCGTTTGCTTTGGTGGCCGAAAGCGGCGTGGGGCTCCTGCTTGTCGTGCTTGGAGGTACGCTGGCGCTCAAGCTGTTCTGTGAACGCTGGCATTTGCATCGTCACGTGCATGACGGCGAGCCGCATGTACATTTGCACAGCCATCGCCGGCGTGAGGATCATGCTCATCCGCATTGGGCCAGGCAGTCACTCCGGCCTCTCCTGATCGGGATGGCCCATGGCGTAGCCGGGTCCGCGGCATTGATGCTGGTGATCGTGTCGAACACCAGCGGCATCGGACAGGGGTTGCTCTACATCGCGGTGTTTGGTCTCGGCTCAATCGGCGGCATGCTGATGATCGGGCTGACCCTGAGTGTGCCGGTCATCTATTCACAGGCTATCGGGCAGCGGGCATTTTTTGCGGTGCAAGGAGCTGCGAGCCTGGGGAGTGTCGGGCTTGGGTTGTGGATGTTGTATCGATTGGTTCTCTCTCCGGACGGGCTCTAGCAGGCTGTTGATAAAGTCCGCCAGCAGCGTTCTCGCGTCGCTCAGAGGCTCACCGTACAGCGAAGAGTACGATTCGCCTCTTCGCTTGCTGCGGCCTTGCTGGACGGCCTTTCTGAACAGCCTGCATGCGGCTCCTGGATCGTGTGTGAAAGGCGGAGCTCTCGCCTTCACATTGCGTTCACATCGTTCGTCACCACATTGTTAGCTCTCGTTCCTTCTGAAGCGTCTCCCAACGAATTGCACGTGAATCGTTTTGATGGCTATGCTATTCTTCGGTGCCCTGCGATGGGCGTGTGTGGCGTGCGCGTTCGATCGTGATTGTTTGAGCGAAGAGGATACGACTATGGCCTGGTTCAAAAAGCAGAAAACAACCGGCTCAGAAGTGCCGCCGCGGTCCAAAGTGGCCGAGGGGATGTGGCTCAAGTGCAACCATTGCCGGGAGATCGTCTATCGCAAGGAAGTCGATCGAAATAACAAGGTGTGTCCGAAGTGCGACTATCATTTTCCCATCTCTGTGATGGAGCGCATCGCGTTGCTCGTCGATCTCGGGACGTTCAAGGAGTGGGACGCGGAGTTGGAAGCCAAGGATCCGCTGAATTTTCACGATACGAAATCCTATAGAGACCGGGTCAAGGCGCAGCAGGAAAAAACCGGGCGCAAGGATGCCTTGATGATCGGCGAAGGGTTGGTCGAGGGCCAGCCGGTCGTCTTCTGTGTGTTTGACTTCAGCTTTATGGGCGGCAGCATGGGATCGGTCGTCGGGGAAAAGTTTTGCCGGGCGGTCGATCGTGCGCTGGAGAAGAAGATTCCCGTGGTCTTGGTGACGGCCTCGGGTGGTGCGCGCATGCAGGAGGGGATTCTCTCGTTGATGCAGATGGCGAAAACGTCGACCGCTGTGGCGAAGCTGGGTGAAGCCAAGTTGCCGTTTATTTCCATCCTGGCCGATCCGACCTTCGGAGGGGTGACGGCCAGCATTGCCATGTTGGGGGATGTCATCATCGCGGAGCCGAAAGCCCTCATCGGGTTTGCCGGTCCCCGCGTGATTGAGCAGACGATCAAACAGCAACTGCCCGATCAGTTTCAACGGGCGGAGTTTCTCCTCGAACATGGGATGATCGATATGATCGTCGAGCGCAAACAGTTAAAAGAGACACTCAGCACCCTCGTCGCTCATTTCTAGTGCAGTGCATCCTGCCCGGCCCAGTTCATGACCTATTCATCTGCCATTGAGTATCTCTACGGACTCCAGAAACATGGAATCAAGCTGGGGCTTGAGACCATGCGGACGCTCTTGAGCCGGCTGGGCAATCCCGAACGGCGGTTCCGGAGCCTGCACGTCGGCGGCACCAACGGCAAAGGATCGACGGCAGCCATGACGGCAGCCATGCTGCAGGCGGCCGGGTATCGTGTGGGGTTGTACACGTCTCCGCATCTCGTCGACTTTCGCGAGCGGATTCGAGTCAACCAGGCCATGATCGGCGAAGCGCAGATGGCGGAACTCACTGCGCGGCTTCAGGCGAGCGTGCCGTCCGACCTGACGCCGACGTTCTTCGAGCTGACGACGGCGCTGGCGTTTCTCCACTTTGCCGACTCCGGAGTCGAGGTGGCGGTGTTGGAAGTCGGGCTGGGCGGGCGGTTCGACGCGACAAATGTGGTGGAGCCAGAGGCCTGCGCGATTATCACGATTGGGCTGGACCATCAGGAGTATCTCGGGACAACCGAAGAAGCCATCGGATTTGAAAAGGCTGGAATTATCAAGGCAGGGGTGCCGGTCGTGGTGGGGCGCATCTCAGGGCCAGCGTGGGACGTGATTCGTCGGACGGCGATGGATCGCGGGGCGCCACTCACACGATTGGGGGTCGATTTTCATGCGGACGGTACTGGGCCGCAAGCGTTTTCCTATCGCGGGATCTCCAGGCAGCTCGACGAATTGACCTGTGCGCTGACCGGGCGCCATCAGCTGGATAACGCGGCCTGTGCCGTGGCCTTGCTCGAAGCGGCCGAAGCGCGTGGGCTGTCGGTACCTAATGGGGCGGTGCGCCGGGGGTTGGAGTCGGTGGTGTGGGAAGGGCGCTTGGAAGTAGTGGAGCGAGGCCCGGTCCTGCTGCTTGACGGAGCCCACAATCCGGCCGCTGCCCATGTGCTGGCCGAGTATTTGACCGAGTGGTGTGCCTCGAGACCGGAGTCCCGGGTGATCCTTGTCTTGGGCATGATGCGCGACAAGGATCATGCGCGTTTTGTCGAGCCGTTCTACCGGCTGGTCTCTGAAGTGGTGTTGACGCAGGCGAATATGGCCCGCTCGGCTACGGTGCAGGAACTGCGGGAGACGGTCGGATCCCGGTTCCCCCAGTGTCATGTTGCACCGGGCGCAGCCGATGCGTTGGCTCTGGCGAAAGCACGGGCAACCGCACAGGATCTGATTTGTGTGACCGGGTCACTCATGCTGGTGGGCGAAGTGAAAGCGTTGGTCCGTGGCTGCGGCTTGTCTCCGCTCAGGGGTTAGCATGGTGCGTGGACGGTCATGGACAGCGGACAGGCTTTGTGTTCTCGTGGCTGTTCTTCTTCTGTGTTTTCCCTGTCTCGCCTCGGCCAAATCCAAGTCGGTGACTCCGGGCACCTCTGCGTCCGGATCTCCTCCCCTCGATGTCACGGCCAATCGAATCGACTATCGTCAGGACCAGGATGTGTACGAGGCGGATGGGTCCGTTGTGATCCAGCAGGGCGCCATGCGCCTAACGGCCGACCACGTAACGATTGAGGCGCTCTCTGGCGTGGTTCACGCATCGGGGCACGTGCATTTGACAGATCCGCAGGCCGATGTGACGACTGAGCGGATGGACTTCAATGTGAATACCGAGGCCGGGGTCATTACCCATGGACAGCTCTATGTCCCCCAGTCCAATACTCTCGTGAGTGGGCGTCTGCTTCAGCGGTTCTCCGAATATCACTACCGGGTGAAAGAGGGAAAGTTTACCAATTGCGATGCGCAGGACGGGGAGGTGCCGGCCTGGCGGTTCAAGTTTGACGATCTGGATCTGAATGTCGGAGACACGTTGGCGTTGAAAGGTGCCTGGCTGTGTGTTGCGGATGTGCCGGTCGTGCCGTTTCCCACGATCACCTATCCTTTGTCGAACCGGCGGAGCGGATTTCTGGTTCCTCAGGTGGGCTTCGATAGTCGTTTTGGCACGCACCTCCAGGACAGTTTTTATTGGGCGATCAATCCGAGTCAGGACTTGACCATCGCGCCGTCGTATTACAGCAAGCTCGGTTACGGGAGCGATCTGGAATATCGCTATGTGATCGACCAGAAATCGAGAGGCCAGTGGTACGTGAGTTATCTGCAGCAGACCGCGCTGCCGAATGTCACCGGGGTGGACCAGACCAGCGGGGATGTCAAACGCGCGCGCGCGATGATCGCCGGGATGCACACGCAGCAGTTTACCGAGACGCTGCTGTTGCGGGGGAATGCGAATTTTGTCACCGACCCCAACTACCTCCAGCAGTTGAGTAACTCCGGTACCCAGCGGGCCTTACCCAGCAATGAGTCGAACCTGTTGCTGAATCAGCGGCTGCCCTACGGAAATATGTACATTCTCGGGCAATACCTGCAGCCTCTCCAGGCCGGAGGAAAAGATACGTTTCAGCGCTTGCCGGAGACCGGCTACACCTTGCCGAATGTCCCGCTCTTCAACTCCCCCTTGTTGTTCGGGATGGAAGGGGACTACGTCAATTTTTATCGCGAAGAAGGGTTCGCCGTGAATCGCGTGAATGTCGTGCCGGGGATTTCTACGGACATTATTGATCTCGGTCATGTCGTCGGGCTTACCCCTCAGGCCAAGTTTCGAGAGGTCTATTACACCCGTGGCGCGCAATCTGACGCCTCGCTCCATCGAGAGACTTTCTGGGCGGGAGTTGATGCCACGTCGAAGCTAAGCCGGCGATTCGGCCTGGACGGAGGGGGCAGTCTCCTGCATACCATCGAGCCGACGGTCATGTATGAATATGTGCCGGGGACCGATCAATCGAAGATCGCGCAGATCGATCAAATCGACGACCTGCCGAAGAAAAACCTATTGACCTACGCGCTGCGCAATCGAGTGCTGGAGCACGATGGGACGAGTACCTTCAACTGGCTCGATCTGACCGTCGCACAGAGTTACCACGCCGGGGCGGTGCAGACGCGAGCCCGTGACTTTGGTACGGGCGTGACTCCGCTGCTGGGTTCACTCACGCAGCCGTTGCAGCCCGCCACGGTGGCGATTCAAGGAAGAAAATTTTCCGATGTGTGGATGCGAGCGGTCATCGGCAATACGGCTCCGCAAATCACTCAAGCGCAAATGGCGGCTCAGGCATTTGGACGCGGAGCAGGAAATGTCGGGATGCAACGCCCGACGATCAATCAGTATGTGACGGTTGACGCCTTCTTCGATCCCTATCGAGGTGAACTCAGTCAGTGGAATACGGATCTCCGGATTCAAGACTCGAGCAATTGGTATCTCGAAGTCGGGCAGCGGTATTCCCGGGACGGCAATCGTGAGCGGCGGGGGGATATCTGGAACCCCATTTCGTTCAATGAAGTTTATGCTCCGACGCAGGAGATTCAGTTTGCTACGGCGGGAGGCGGGTTCAGAACTCCCTGGGGATGGACGATCGGAGCGAAAGGGTACTACGATATCAAGACCGGGAAAAGCCCTGAGTATGACGTGGTCGCCTTGTATCAAAATCCATGCAAATGCTGGTCGCTTGGTCTGTTCTACCTCCAGTTCCCGGACCGGGCGCAGTATAATTTCATGCTGAATTTGACCGGGATCGGCTGGACGGAGAATTTTGGAACTCAGGTGATGCGGTCGATACTCAGCCCGCTGCTATGGGGCGAGCGTGGATTGCCATGGGCATTGCCGACTGGTCCCTATGGACGGTCTCAGTCTGGCGCGTCGACGGGCGGAATCCCGGGACGATGATGGAGCAAGCCTGATGACGTTCCAGCATTCAAATAGTTGGTGACCGGGGGATGTCCTTAGGGGGGAGCGGTCTGGGCCTCATTTGACACCCTAAATGGGGGTGGGGTACGATGCACTCCTTGATTCTTATCGTCGGTATCTTAGCTGAAGGAGGTTCCGGACGTGGCTGGTGATACATTAAAAGTTGAAGATTCCACCTGGGACGCAGATGTGATGAAGGCCAGTGAGCTTGTCATGGTCGATTTCTGGGCAGTCTGGTGCGGACCTTGCCAGATGGTGGCGCCGATTGTCGATGAGCTTGCCAAGGAATATGCGGGGAAGCTAAAAGTCCGGAAGCTGAACACTGATGAAAATCCCGAAGTTGCCGGGCGGTATCAGGTCATGAGTATCCCGACAATTCTGTTCTTCAAAAACGGCCAGGTTGTCGAAAAGCTGGTCGGCGCGCGTCCGAAGCGCCAGTTCAAAGAAACGATTGATTCATTGTTGGCCCAGCACGCGGGGACCGCGTAGCGCGTTCGCACGCACGCAGCCATGCTCACCGAGCTGCGCATTGTCAATTTCGCCATTCTGGAAGAGCTCAGCCTACGGTTTGAGCCTGGCTTTACCGTTCTCACCGGAGAAACGGGGGCCGGAAAATCCCTTCTGATCGATGCCATTGCCCTGCTGGTCGGCGGACGAGCGTCCGCCGACCAGATTCGTTTTGGAACAGAAGAGGCGTCTCTTGAGGCGGCCTTTCACCTGCCTGACCGCCATCCCCTCCAAGCCCGTCTCCGTGATCAAGGAATTCTGGGTCCTGCAGATTCAGAGCTGATTGTGCGGCGAGTCATCGCCCGATCCGGACGTAATCGGGTCTATCTGAACGGAACCATGAGCTCGCTGCATGCCCTGGAAGAACTGGGTGGTACGCTCGTTGACCTGCACGGGCAGCACGATCAGCAATCGCTCTTGGCCACGGGGACACAGCGTAGCGTCGTGGATGCTTTTGGCAATCTTCAAGAGCGCGGTGTCGCATATCAACAAGTGTATGAGGCCTGGAAGGCGGCCTGCGAGGAACGTGATCGATTGATTCGTGAATCCCAGCATCGGACGCAGCGCGAGGAATTGCTAAGGTTCCAATGTGCCGAATTGGACGAGGCCGCGTTGCGCGAGGGAGAGGACGAGGAATTGCAAAATGAGCGTCGTCGCCTCAGTTCGTCTCAGCAGATCGGTGCGCTAGCCGCTGAAGCGATGGAGCGGGTGAATGCGGAAGGGCAGGGCATCCTGGCGCAGCTCGCATTGACGGAACGCGCCTTGGGGCAGTTGCTTCTGATTGACTCCACTGTCGGAGAGCTGACCCGACTGACGGTTGAGGCGAAAGTGGTGCTGAAGGAAATGGCGGGACAGCTGCGAGACTACGCTGAGCGAGTCGAAGCCAATCCTGAAAGACTGGGCGTGATTGAGGATCGGCTGGCGGTCATCCAGAAATTGAAAAAGAAGTTCGGCGGGTCGTTGGCAGAAGTGCTGGAGGCTCATCGGAAAATCAAAGATGAATTGGAGCAATTGCAAGGCTCTGATGAGCAACTGGCTACACTGCGTCAACGCATCAATGAGCAACAGGCCGATCTGGCGCTTCTGGCACGGCAATTATTCCTGAAGCGCGGTGAGGCGGCCAAGCGCATGGCCAAAGTGGTGCGTCAGGAGCTTGAGGCGCTGAAAATGGGGCAGACGGTCTTTGAGATCCACGTGACCGCGGATGCCGGCGAACTGGAATTCGGTCCTGACGGGATTGATCAGGTGGAGTTTCGCCTTTCGACGAATGCCGGAGAGCCGGCGAAGCCCCTCTCAAAAGTCGCCTCAGGCGGAGAGT
>NEWQ02000068.1 GCA_002869855.2 Nitrospira sp. CG24D | reverse complement strand
CAATAGAGGAACAGGAGCGACTATGACAGACGAAGTCCTCTTCAGGGAATTGGAGGCCGTGGAAGAAGCCTTCAATCGAGCAGTCGTCTCAAATGATGTCGCAGAAATCTCAGCATGTATTTCCGAGGACTGGGTCTTAGTGACACCCGAAGCAGGGCCTGTTTCCCGGGAGAGATTTCTGCAGGCAGTGGAGCAAGGTATTCTCAGCCATGACAGCATGTCAAAGGAGTTGGGGTCAGCAACTGTCTTGACTGTCAAGCGTGCTGAGGCGGTTCCATCTGCCAGCGCGTCCGATGCTTGAGCATGGCATTGAGCATGGTCAGCAGTTTCCGCATGCAGGCGACGAGCGCCACCTTCTTGGCTTTGCCCATTCCACACAAGCGCTGATAGAACGTCTTGATTGCCGGGTTGTACCGTGTCGCCACGATGGCCGCCATATACAAAGTGGCCCGGACCTGTGCGCGTCCGCCCCATACTATCCGTTTCCCGTGCAGCGTGCCGCTGTCACGATTGAGTGGGGCCACGCCGACAAGCGCGGCCA
>NEWQ02000067.1 GCA_002869855.2 Nitrospira sp. CG24D | reverse complement strand
TTCAATCAACAATGACGCCAGCTTCAGTCCCACGGCGGTACCTTTGAATGTATCGCGGTCGATCATCGGTTGTGTCCGCGCAGCATCGATCGAGTCAAGAAACGGAGTAAAGAGTCCGGGCGCGAATGGCAGCCCAGAGAGCGCGGTCTGGAGGTTGCGTTCCAGCACGCTCCGCTCGGGAAGCGCCTGTTGCCTGGCCTGCTGACTGCGGCGGCTCGGCAGATACGAGGCAACCAGATCGTAGCCCGCCACCAGCTCGCCGGTTCGCAGTTGTTCCAGATCCGCCATCACGGCTTCTCCGCGTTGGAGCACCTCTTCAGCCGTCGATCCTTCGATAACGAGCAGATCCCGGACATCCGGTGCCCCCAGATCATGGCGGAGCTGCTCATCCAGCCGCTTCCTGGCTTCCGACACCGGACTCAGACTCGCGAGATCCGTTTGCCACAGAGGTGTATCAGACCATAACAGCATGAATGTCGCAAGAACGACCGCCCCCGGCACCAGCCACTTGGCCCGGGTGAGCTGTGCCACGGCGGGCACGATTCCTCGCGGCACATTCCTGGGAACAAACGCCGGCGGGACACAGACCGGTAGCACATACCGGGTCACCAGCGCCGCCGTGACGAGTCCGACCACCGCAAAGAGGCCCAACTGCGCCAAGGCAGGAAATCCGGACAGAAGTAGGGAGGAAAACCCGATCACCGTGGTAAGTACACCCAGCCGCATCGTCGGCCAGATCGCCCGGATCACAGCCGGCGCGGAGCCGCGCACAGTCACATGGCTGAACAAGTGGATGGGGTAATCGTCGACGATCCCCAGCAGGGTGATACCGAAGCCGAGCGTGATGCCGTGAATAAAGCCGAACCAACTATTGACGGCCAACATGCCCGCGACAATGCCGGTCGACAGCGGGATCACGCTCAGCAGGACCAATGTCACCGACCGATAGCTCGCATAGAGAAAGAGCACAACGAGTGTGGACGCGGCGGTTGAGAGCCACCAGATCTCCGTTTCGATGGTCTGCTTGATCTCCACGGCAAATACACCAGGACCGCTCATCACCACACGAAGCGATTCAGGTCGGGCCGGCAACGCCTCGAACGTCTTGCGGATGTCCTGCTGAATCGTCGCCTGCGCAACAGCGTCGAACCCTGTCGCTTTCGTTTCCGCGACCAGCAAGGCCTTCGTATGATCCTCCGACATCCAGACACCGCGATGTTTCGCCGGCCCCTCATGCCCCGCCCAGTCTTTGAGGATCCCCAGAAAGGCTCCCGTCGGATCTCCCGGGATCGTCTCTTTGATCATGGGCGCCAAGGGGGAACGGAGGTCGTCAAGCCGTTGCTCCAACGCATGACGCAAGGATTCGACGGAAAATGCCTCCGGGGTCACCTGCCGGCTCAACAGATAGCGGGACCGGAACAGCAGCTCCTGATCTTGTTTCGACAGCGCCTGAGCGCCGTTCCCGATGACGTTGAAATGCCCGGTCGCACGAAGCCGCGGGCCGAAGTCTCGACTGGCCTGAGCCAGATCGTCCGGATCTCCACCTTCGATGGCCAGAAGCATCAGCCGGCCAGCCACACCGGTGCGCACTTGCGTGAGGAGCAGCCGTTGGGTCGCCGTCGTGCCTTCCGGCAACAGGTCGGCCAGCTCGCTATGCACGGATACCTGCGTCGCCACCAGCCACAGTCCGCAGACCATCGCCAGAGCCCAGAGCCCCATCACACCGAATCGCACACCGAACCGCCGGCTCATCGTGTGGGTTCCCGCAACACGGTCATGATCGATCGGTCTCCGTCCGGGGAACGGATGGCAATCGTGGCAACGCGGCCCTCCGAGCCGGTAAAGAGGATGTAATCCACCATCGACTGTCCGGCCGCCTCGCGAGGACGCAGCAGGAACGTCCATTGGCGGCGGGTGCCCTCCAGCGTGACGTCATACACCTTCTGCAGACGAGCCGCGTCGCCCGTAAAACTCGTGCGGAAGGCGTCGACAAAACTGCGGAGCGCGGGATAGTCTTCGAGCGAGATCGTCCGCTTGATCCCTTTCCGCTCGCTCTCAAACAACACCCGGTCACCTTCGATCACGTACCGCTCGCGAAACGGCTCAGTGATGGCTTTCTCCATCGTTGCCGGCGGGGTGAACCGCAACAGACCCCGTACCTTCAAGGGTTCAGTCAATAAGGAGGAGTATGTGGATTCTTCAAACGCCATAGAGGGCTCGCGCTGCTCCTTGAGTAACGCCACCAGCACGTCGACCGTCCATGGCACAGCGGGGACATCGACCGCGGCCAGGGCCACGCTGTCGAGCAGGAACAAGAGCAGGACGACGGTGAGGGGCTGACTATGAGGCCTGCCAAAAATCATAGAAATTGAACCAATTGTCGGGTGCTTCTCGACTGTAATGGGCCAGCCGCTCCGCATAGCGTTGCGTCCATCGTCGCACATCGTCCTGCCGATGGTCAGCAGACAGCTGAATGGACTCACTCAGTAATTCTAGATGAATGTCGTACCGGTTGCCTCCCCGATAGAGTCCGAAAAAGAGCACCACCGGCGCGCGCACGACGTGCGCCAGCCGCACGGATCCGGTCGGGAACGCCGCGCCCTCGCCGAGAAACTCACAGCGCACCGATTGATCTTCCGCCATCAGCCGGTCACCCATGATACCGACGACCCCGCCGTGAGCCAGGCATTCCTGAACCTGGAGCATCGTGTCCACCCCGCCGACTTGAATCACCGTCTCGGCGACAGCGGGGTTCAATTCCTGTATCAAGGCTCGGATCAATGGCGCATTCTGCTCGTCCATCAACACTTTGACAGCGATCCGTTCACGCGACAATCCGACCGCTCGCACGACTTCGAAACTGCCGAGATGCGATCCGAGCAGAAGGCAGCCGCATCCCCTCGCCAAGGCTCTATCGAGGACTTCAAGCCCGTGAATGCGGATATCGAACAGATCAAACCGGCCCCGCAGACAATACACCCGATCTAACAGAGTTGAGGCAAACGAGTGATAGTGACGGAAGAGCACCCGCCAACTTGGGGCATGGACCTGGAGATGTTCGTAATACCGGCGCAGGGCCCGGTTCGCCTTCCGCGAGCCACAGAGATAGTAGAGACAAATCGGATAGAGCAGTGCGCGGGCAAGCGGTCTCCCCAACGCCTGCGCCGCCCAGGCCATGAGACGAATTGCCAGCGGACTGCCGCGCTCCGCTTGCTGTTTCCACGCGACGGTCATGACGTCATCGTCCGGTCGGCGGCCGGGAGGCGAAACCGGATCGACCCGGCGGCCACTATCCGATATCCGACCCGGCAGGTAAAGGCGGCGGTGGCGGAATCCTCCTGCACGATTTCGATCGTCAGCCGTTCGCCCGGCAACAGCAGCGACGACAGCTTGACCGAGGGCAGCCCGGTAACGATCAGGGCCTGCCCGTAGTACTCCCGCAGGGTCTCGATGACTTCGTCCATCACGAGGACGCCGGGCACGACCGGATGGCCGGGAAAGTGGCCGGGCAGCGCCGGATGATCCGGGCTGACCGAGACAATACGTTCATGCTTCATGCGACAACCCTTCGGCCTGTTGTTCCGCGAGCTTCAGCAAGGCTTCACGCGGCAACTTGCCCGTGTCGTTGCGGGGCAGACGCGGCACGAGCAGAAGCGGACGGGGAAGAAACACGGGATCGATGCGCCGGCGCAATGCCTGCTGAATCTCCTCCACGGTTTTTCCCGGCGCCACCACACAGGCGATCAGCCTGGTCACGAGATCAGCCCCTTCATCGGGCAGGAAAAAGACTCCGTCCTGCACACCCTCGATCTCCAGCAGTTTCTGATTCAAATCCCCAAGCGAGACGCGATGGCCCGCGATATTGATCTGGTCGACCCCCCTGCCATGCACGACAAACTGCCCGTCGGCATCGACGGTGATGCGATCAGGAACCCGGACCGGAGTCGGCAGGTAGCTGGTCTGCACCATCCACACCGCCTGGTCCTGTGCAAGGCGCACACCGTCCAGAGGTCGCCATCGATCGCCATCGATTGTTCGCCGTTCAGCCACGCTGCCCGCTTCGGCAAATCCAAAAATTTCATGCACCTCGGTCTGGAAATGCCGTTCGGCTTCTTGCGCCAGACTTTGAGGCAATGGCGCGGTCGCAGAGAGGATCAATCCAAGAGGCGGTACGCGCACGCCTTCGGTCACGCAGGCGCGGAGATGCAACGGCGTCGTCACGAGTATGCGCTTCCCCGCCACCTCAGCCAAGGCGTCACGGATATCGGCGGGAAAGAGCGGTCGCCCAGCATGCATGACCAACCCATGCACGATCGGCAACATCACCGAGGCTTCCAGCCCGAACATATGCTGATGCGGCACGGTCGCTACCACTGTAGCTTGATCTCCGGTCGTTAGCTGAAGCCTGGCTCCCGTCGCCCGGGCGACGGCCGTCAAGGCCCCCCAGGTTTTTCTGTTCGGCATCGGTTGGCCGGTGCTGCCCGAGGTAAAGGCGATTGCCGCGACTTGGTCGAGCGGGATATGCGGAATCCGCGTCGGCCATGCTGCGAGACTGCCATGGCTCCGCAAGAACACGGACTCGATCCCTTCAACCGGCTCATCTTGATTGGTCAGACAATAACTCTCGCGATAGTCGCCGGCAATCCGGCGCAGCGTCTGGGGCGCCCGGCTCTGAGGGAGCAACGTGATTTGCCCCCGCAGCATCGCCGCCGCGAACCCAACGAGAAACTCATACCGGCTGGACAACAGATTGAGGACTGCGGGACGGTCAGGCACAGAATCGGCGAGGCGGGAGACATCGGATAGGAATTGGCGGGCCGTGCGCGGCCCGTCGGTTTCCCAGGCCAGAACCCCGTCCGGATTGTATGGGCCAATCAGTGGAACGTCGTGCATGGCACCACATGATTCACTTCGTACGATTCTTCTCGATCGCGTTCGAGAGCGCGCGCAGGGAGGAAAAGATCGCTTTGATCTCCGGATCGCTCGATTTGAGTTGATAGCCGTATGTCTGGGAAATGGCCAGCGAGAGTTCCAAGGCATCGATCGAGTCGAGGCCGAGTCCGTCGCCGAACAGCGTCTGCGTCGGATTAATCGTGGCGGGATCAACCTTCAACTTCAGAGTCTGAACGATCAAGCTAGCCAGATCTCGTTCCAAGGACGAGGCGAATGATTCTGTCATGCGTGCTTCTCGACTTTCACAGCCCGGTAGTCCCGCAGGAGTCCGTTGAAGAGTTCATGCAACGAGCAATCGGCCAACCCCACTTCATTCAACGCGCCAAGAATCGTCTCCGACGGCACGCAATATTCAGTGGTGTCCCACCAGTACTCCATCAGCGTTTTCATGTCGCGATTGCCGGTCGACGCAGCAAACACCATCCCCATCACCGTCTTAATATAGAACCGCGACAGCGACAAGAGAAGGGGCGACCGTGGACGACAGATGTCCAGGAGCAGCACGATCCCACCGGGCTTCAAGACCCGGCAATATTCTGAAAAGGCGGTCTTGAGATCGAAGACATGGCGGAGGGCATATCCCATGCTCAGAAAATCAAAGGTCTGATCGGGAAACGGCAACTGCTCACCGATGCCCCGTACGAAATTCTGGCAGGGTCCCTTCTGCGCTTCTCGCAACATCCCGATACTGGGATCCAGCCCGATGACCGAACCGGAGGGACCGACGATCTCGCGCGCACATTGCGAGACTAATCCGGGCCCGCAGGCGACATCCAGCACCTGCATACCGGCCTTGAGTCCCGCCTCACGCAACGCCTTGGCCCGATACCACATGCCGGATCCGAATCCGGTCGCTTTATCGATATTGCGGTACTGATAGGCTGTGCGATTGAACAGCTCGTTTAAAAACACTTGCCGTTCATCGCCCTCGGCATAATAGCGGCGCAACGGAGGATGCGGTGCCACCGGCACCATCGGGACATAAGCCACGGAGCGAGCACCGGCTGGGTCTGTGGGGTAGTTCACGATAGACCTCCTGAAACGCCTGGCAGTCACACTTGTATCAGGACTGTTTCAGACGGGCAAGACCTACTGACTTGCCTGCTAAAATGAAAGCCCCGCTCCAAGCGCCACGATATGGGTCCGAAAATCGAGCGAAGGGTGCAGACTACCGCTCCAGTTAAAGCGACTGCCAAAGAACTTATATTCTCCGAAAACGAATACTCGCTCCGTCAGATTCGCCCTCAGCCCGGTGAAGTATTGATACGCGAAACTCATGTCACGCGCTATTCCGCTCTGCGTCGTCGTTCCCTTCATTAGATCGGTTCCGACCAACAGGGATGACGACCACCCAGCCCCAGCCCCTATATAGGGTTGGAATTGCTCCCCGGGATAGCGGACGATGAGACTCACCAGCGTATTCCAGGCCAGCAGGGTCCCTCGCCCTGACTGGATTCCGCCAGAGCCTACAGACTGTGGAGCGGCGATCTCGCTTCCCAGACCAAACATTTCCGCTTGGATGCCAACGACATAATTTGTGAACGCCGGGAATATTCCCGCTTTGATCCCTCCCCCGGCATGATCACTAACCGTTGTCTGAGGTAATGCCTCTCCACCAACGGTCAGATTACGATTCTTTGCCAGAGAGCCGAGGAGGTACAAACCGGCATAGATTTCCACGGCCTTCTGCTGGACATGAGGTTCGCGACGCCCACTACCGTCCTGAACCTTTTGGGCTAACCCCTCTTGCGCACAGGAAGGACTCGCCCCCCATCCTCCCCACAAATTGCCGATGAGGACGCACACGACAACTGCTGTCAGCTGAGAAACATTCATTGTCCGACTTGCCCAATTTCTTGCGCGTACCCACACATACATCTATATTTCATAGCGAATAGTTCGCTATCCAACTATCAAGAATGGAGGGAGAGACCGATGGCCATTCGCATACTGCTTCTCATCACTCTCGGGCTGTTTGGTGCGCTGAATCTATCTGCTTGTTCAATCGCCATGGCACTCCACGGAACGCCAGAGCCTGACTTTGACCATATCAAAATCGGCTCAACCCGAGAACAAATTGATTTCGACTTTCATCATACCGGTGACGCCACAGCCATGGGGGATGGGAAAACTGAGGTCACGTACAAATACGAGATGGGCAATGCCTCTAATCCGGCACGCGCCTCAATTTATGGACTCTACGACCTACTCTATATTGGGATTCCGGAACCCATCTTCACCCTTATAGAACTATTCCAGGGCCACGACGAAGAAACGCGAGTAGTCTTCGGACCTGACAATCGAGCACTTGAAATTCTCGGTTATACTCCACCGCCTCCATCGGATGCGTTGAAGGCGGCACGCGCAGAACAAGAAAAGTTTGTTCGCAAACGGCCTATTGATCAGGCCAGCCCGCCTGCCGACAGTGCCCCGGCTATTCAGAGTCTCCAAGAGACCACGACCCCGTGATCCTGAGCGGGAATCATTCGACTCTGCACTAGTAATACACATGCAGAGTAAAAAGCACATCGTCGTCATGGCTTCGGTGGGCATACTCCAGACGGAGAGCCAGGTTCGGAGCAAAGGCAAACCGCTGACCGACGGACCAGCGGATGTCCTCGGATTTATCACCCAATGCGTAGCGCAAGTAACTCCCGGACGCCATCAGCTTCCAACGATCGGTCACATCGGCAAGCAGCCCTAGCGTCCCTCCTCCACCGATACGATGATGCTCCTCATAAGCCCCGCTCACATTCGCATCGGCTTCGGCAAAGGCGAACCATAGCTCGCGGCCAAGCAGATGCGACTCGAGCGCCCCGCCGAATCCACCATTGAGGTTTCCGTTGGAGCACAGCTGGCAGCTCCGATGGGCGATCGTATTCATCCCCACATTGAGCTTCCATGATGGCGCGAGAAAGAGGGAGTCGATGGGTGACAGCGAAATCATGTTCAGCGGACTAAACCGCTCGACCCTCGCCTGCGATCCGTTGTGGTAGTGCCGGAGGGCAAACGAGATCACTTCGATCTGCGCATCCGGTGTATACCCCGGCTCAGCATCGAGTAAATCATGGTAGGCGGCACGAACATTCAGCTCTTCAAACGCGCGGTCGTTTCTCCATCCGCCTCCCACGCCGATACGGCTCGTCCGATGGCCCAGGTCCGGCTGTTTGACATAGGGCGCAATCGGCAGGTCGATCGGAGGCGCCTTGATTTCGCTTCTTGCACTGAGCACTTTCCGATTCCGTTCTCGGTACTGGCCTCCATCAGGGCCTTCCCCTTCGGTGCGGAGCAACAGATAATCAGAGGCCGCCTCCATCACAAACGCCCGACGGTTATCCGCCAATCCCCGAAATGACGAATCTTGTAAGACCGTTGGATCTTGGATGAGCCGGCTCAGCCATATACGCTCATCGTTGTTCATGGCCTCCTGCTTTCGCCGCACTAACGTACTACGCGACGGCCGTGCAACGACGTCTCCGACCAAGCCGGTCGATTCTCGTACCCACCGTACGGTATCGACGGGAATCGTATAGATCGGAAAATGATCGAGCAGATGGGCTGACGGTTCCGCCGCCTCGATCAACGACAGGATATGGTACGCGCAATTCTCGCCGAAAAAGAAATAATCGAAATAGGCGTTACCCAGCTCCCAGGCATGCATCAAGAGCCGCTTGACCTGCTGCTCGTTGAGATTTAATCGATATTCCCAGATATCCCGATTCTCGATATCCCGATACTCCTGCACTTTCAAATAGTACGGAATCGTCGAAAAGTATCCCTGGTAGGCTCCGAATACGCCTTTGATGGCATACTCCGGCCCGGCATTGGGAGGCAACTGCGCGGCATAATTGATCGTATAGGCTAGAATCCTGGTCTGCGGAGTTTGTCCTTTGGCGTCGACTCGGAGAAACGTGTGGCCGAACATGGAGGACGGGTTATTCATGAACCCGGTCGGGAAAATGATGGTGATGGTTTCGGCGTTGAACTCTTCAAACCACTTCGTAAATCTCTCGCATGCCATTGGCGGAAGCCGGCGCTCATCGAATTGCAGTTTGTCCTTGAGCCAATGATAGCGGGCCACAAACGCACATTGCGCCGGCTGCTTCGAACGACCGACGAGATCGTCCGAATAGAATTTCGCGAGCGTCGCACGGAGTTCGGCTTCGGAGTTGGTTTTCCCCTGATGATCGAGGAAGAAACCCGGATCGTCTTGCATGCTCTCGACCCCGCCGAACAGTGTCCGGCGGTAGTGGAGCAAGACGTGCCACTCATGCTCATCGGCAAGGTGCAACGCATCGGCACGGGCCATGAGATCGTTCAAATAGCCCTGATCGGGAACTGCGGCTTCAACAGGAAGATTGGTTCCGAAAAAACTGAACCAGACAAGGGAAAGAGAAAAGAGAAGCAACCTGAAAGGTTCGTGGGGCTCCAGCTGATGAAACCGGAACCCCACGAAGTCTCGACTACTTGTTCAACGACACTTGGGCCAGCATCGGATGCGTGGCAACGGCGTCATTCAATGCCTTCACGAGCGCAACGGGCGACGTCTCGCCGGCTGTCACGAGGGACGCATACTTTTCCTGAGTCATCGCGAAGAACGCCGGCTGCTGTCCTGCCGGAATTCCCATCAAGGTCGCCAAGGACGTCAGGTGTTCACCCTGTCCCTGAGCCATGTCCTGCGCCAAATTCTCAAAGTTCAACGCTGCAAACACATTGACCTTCTCCTGCGCCCAGAACTTGCCGTCATTGGTGCAGCCTGATGTTCCGCTGCTGATACCGAAGGTCTGGCTGTAGAAGGTTCCGTTAGTGGTGGCTTCCATTGTCTGCACGGCAATGGTCTTCTGGTGCGGATAGTTCTGCCACGCCAACTTGCCGAGGCCGCAACCAGGTCCCGTATCGGGGTTTCCTTCTGCCGCCATGACCATCCCGACCTGCATTCCTACGAAGGCTACTGCCAACGATGCCATGAGCACTTTCTTCAGCATAATTCCTCCTCCTTAGTGAATGAGTAACTCTTCTCCCACCATTTCATCATGCGTGGGAATATTATTCGGTCGAAGTATAACGCAACTTTTGGGAGATGTCTTACAAAAAAACCACCTCGACCAAACTATTCAAGCAATTGGCATCTAGGGAAGAATCGTTATGATGCCTGTTCGGCCGTTCGGCCCTCTCTCAGCTGTTCGATCCCCCACTGCGCGGCTTCCGCACTGACCCTGTCCACCATGCGGCCCTCGCGATCCAGAAATCCAAGGCTCCCATCATTCGCGGTTTCCGACATAATGACCATCTCACCTTTTTGATCGCGCAGACGCAGCTGATCCCCGTCACGTTCGATCGTCACCTGCTTCACAACCTGGCCTTCCCGTGCGTACGTCACCTGCGCGGACTTCCGATCCTCCACCCACGTCACGCTGGCCGTGATCTTTCCCAGTTGCACCTCCCGAATGCGTCCGTCTTCATCCTGAGACACTTTGACAGGATTGTCCCCGCTCCAGAACTGGATTGAGTTGAAGATGAACGCGTCAAGCAACGTCGAGAACATGTACACGGGAATGACAATCATGCCGAAGAAGACAAACTCCTTCATCCATTTGTCGCTCACCTCTCCGCTGCCTTTGACGCCGCTGTTCCAATGATACACATTGCGGGTCAGATTGAACGGACCGTAGCAGGCCGTGCTGATCGTCATGAAACCCGCTAACACTGCGGAGGCAATGATTCTTCTCATGGATGTTTCTTTCATCATGTCGAGGCTCCTTTCTTCGATCGTGATGTGCGGTCCTTTGTTGTGCCCGATCCGACCGAATCCTCCAATCGAATCAATTGCGGCGTGATGCGTCCCTCGGCAATAGTCAGCACCCCCACTCCACGCGGCAAGGAAAACCGCCGGGGCCCGGCGGAACCAGGATTGAACAGGATGGTGCCGCCATACTGCTCGATGGCTGGACGATGGCTGTGGCCGAAGACACAGATATGGGGCTGCGTGCTGTCCAGCCATTGGCGTGCCTCATCCGTGAGCTGTCCCCTCCCATGCAGAATATGCCGGATGGCGATAGTCACGCCGGCGCGGCGGATCACGCGCACGCGCGGATATCCGCTCTGCTCAAAATCATCGACGTTTCCTGAAACCGCAAAGACCGGTGCGATCTGTTGGAGCTGCCGGATGACGTCGGAATCGCCGATATCACCGGCATGGAGAATGGCTGTCACGCCGGCAAAATGCTCGACGATCGATGGATCGAACAGCCCATGGGTATCAGCAATCACGCCAATACACTGCCGCGCGATCGAGCGATCCATCTTAGTATCCTCTTGTCGATGGGATAACGCGGAGTCTCCTGGTTAGAAGTTCCAACCAATTCCTCCAACAGCGTAGTTGGCTTGGTAGTCGAGGGCCACCCCCTTCCAATGGAACGCCGTCACCAGATGTTTATATTCGGCAAATAGAAAGGTCCTGGCACTGACATCCCACTGAACCCCTCCCATAAACTGATAGGCAAACCCGGGAGTCGAATCGACTTCCCGGTTGGCACGTCCTGGGAAATCTGCCCGATGGAGCACTCCCCCGGAATATCCTACTCCCACTCCACCATACGGCCGCACGGACCCCGATGGGCGCCGGACGACGAGATTGAACATGCTATTCAGCGTAGTCAAATCTGCTCGGCCTTCTGCGCCGCTGCTATTGGTGGCCAACAACTTTCCTGTCGTACCAAAATATTCCAACTCGATTCCAATCACACGCTCGGTGAATTGCGGGAAAAGCCCTACTTTGACTCCTCCCCCGACTTGATTTCTGGCATTCACCCTGCTCACCTCTTGCCCTGCCAGACTCATTCCATGGATGTCAGGAAAGCCACCCGCCAGGAAAACATTCACATAGATATCCGCCGATTCAGCTGCCCACACTCGCGGCAGTTCTAGCGGAAGCCACTGCAAAGCAAGCCCTGCGATAACGATGCTGAGCAGCGCCTGCACTCTATGCCCTCGTTGTTTCATCCATACACCACGAGGCTTTTGTACCCCATATCGGATGAGCGAGCCATGAAACCACACCCATGTCCCTCATCTCGAATAGATGGAAACCGTATCGGTAGCTGAAAAAAAAGCGTGGATGGCAACCCGCCACCCACGCTTCGGTTTCGCGTAACAGAAACCTACTTTCCTAGTACCTAGTTGCCCTTGGCGATGGTACACACTTCGACAAAGAGCCCCCACACAAATGACTTGATGTACTCTTGGGTGTAAACCGCTTTCTTGATCCCGCCATTGTTCATCGCCGCCTCAACAGACGTATCGCCGGTTGCCACGATCCCCATGATACCGGTTCCGCAGGCTTTACCGGTCTTGGTCGGAGTCACGCCATTGTCATGGAGAATTCCACCGGAGGTGGTTTCCATGTAAATTCCAGCGGTGGGGGTCAAGCCACCAGGCTGGGTGTATCCTCCCACTCCACTGCAACCGGAAGCGACCACGGCAAATAGAACCACACCCAACGACATCAATGCTCTTTTCATCAAATCCCCCTTGATTGAGTTAAGAAAACGACAGGGCCGCCGCGCAACTAAACCACAGCTGGCAAACGTACTTCGTAGCGGGGCAGAATATAGAAGCCGCCTTATGGATTGTCAACAAACCGAACCTTCACGGGGCCGCAACGGGTGACACTCCGAGCGCACCCTGCACCTCACTCCACTGAAACGTGAAAGGCTCAGGGGAGCGCTTCGGGAGAGCCGCCAATTCCGCTTTCAGACGATCGGCTCTAGCACTGCTCATCGGATGCGTCGAAAGCCACTCCAACCGCCCTTCGTCTTTTTCTGAGAGCTTTTGAAAAAAGGTGATCATGCCTTTGGGATCGATTTTGGCGCGATACACCAATTGCAGCCCGGTCAGGTCGGCTTCCATTTCCTGCGCGCGGTCGAACTTGAGCGTCAGCAGTTCGACACCGACTTGGCGCATCAATCCGATAAGCCCCTGCTGATCGCCGACGATGATCGCGACCACCGCCATGATACCCAGGTTTTTCACGATCCGTTCGAGTCCGTGCCGTTGCAGCACGTGATTGAGTTCGTGCCCTAATACTCCTGCCACTTCCTCTCCGCTGTCCGCCTTTTTCATCAAGCCCGTAAAAACGACGACGTAGCCGCCCGGTAGCGCGAACGCATTGACGACGTCGCTCTTCACCACGGTGACTTGAAACTTGTAGCGATTGTTCGGGATCTGATCGGCCAGACGCTGCGTCATCTCTTCGACGGCCTTGACGGCAGGGCCCTCTTTCATCACGTCTTGATGACTGAGAAAATCCTTGTAGGCCGCTTCGCCGAGCTTCTGCTCCCACTCGACTGGGATTCGACTGACCGCCATCTCCACCAACAGATCGGCCCCGAACCAGAGCCCCAGCGCCACAGCCATGATCGAGCCAGCGACAGTCCCCCACATGACACGATGCCGGTGGCGTACCTGCCGCACTCGCTCCGCGGCCTGCTCGAATGGCTGGCTTAAGTGATCCGGCGCCGCTTCACGGAATGCCCGGATGAGGTCGGGATGTTTGAGATACAACGTGCGCGCCTGTAGCCCCTCTCCCCACTTCAAAACCAGATGATCATGATCCAGCCCGCCGGCGGACACCGCCAGCCCCGTAAACAGCACTCGCTCAGATGGAGACGTCGACAGTGTCGACTCATAGGTGATCGTGAGCCCATCGCCGTCAATCTGGACAAGACAGGGCGCGCCACTGGCGGGAAACTCCTCACCGAAACAAAGGGCATTGGCAGAAAATACAGTGGCCATTTAGAGGTTACCCGGCTGCTCAAAATGGTCTCGAACGAGGCCGCAGGCGAGCGGAAATCGGAGGCGTACCCTCTGGGGTACGTTGAGGATTGTCTGCGAGCCGAGAACGAAGTTGGAGGCCATTTTCAGCAGCCGGTTATTCCGATACCGGGATGAATTGTCTGATCCACGCGCCGAAGCTGCCCGGGTTGCGGCTCTGGATATAGACGATGCCCGGCCCGCGGAACCGGCACACCAGCCCTTCGCCGGACGTGAAGCTGGCAACCCAACCGGAGGCCGCTTTCTCGATGTTGTACGACGTCGTCGCAGACCAGGCCACGAGGTGGCTGTTGTCCACGATGTACTCCTGATCCGGCTTCAGTTCGATCTTATGGATCGCCCCGAAACTGTTCAGCGCCAGCGTGCCCTTCCCGCCGATCTTCAGGATGAAAAATCCTTCGCCGCCAAGTAACCCGCGGCTGAGACTCTGCATCTTGCTCTCAATATTAATCGTGTCCGCGCCGGCTAAAAATCCATCCTTCTGCACCATATATTCGTTTACGCCGTCGAGCTCCAGAATGACGATTTCGCCCGGCACCGTCGGCGCCAGCAATACCTCGCCCGGCCCACGACTAGCCCGCAATGTCTGGAAGAAGAACTTTTCCCCCGTCAAAAGTTTGCGCGAGAGCGCCCCGAGAAAGCCGCCCTCCATCTTGCTTTCGACATCCACGGTCGGCGAGGAACCTACCATCGCACCAGATTCGGCTTTGATGTGTTCCCCGGACGCCAACTCAACTCGCACCATCGGGAACGCCCCCGGATAGAGAATTTCACTTTTCATCGATTAATCTCCTGAAATAGACGCGCAGTCTGGACGTGTTCCAGACACAAGACTCACACCCGGGTGATTCTGTGGAATGCGTGCGACACTGTCAAGCACGCATCAGGAATCGCTTAGCGGTTCGGACGGAAAGGCCGGTCGCGGTGCGGGAACTGATTCGAGGGTGGAGCGGACCCGTCGGCCCTGAAGTTCTTTTTGAAGTGCCTGCGAAGCGTGTGCCGTTCATCAGGCGTCATATTCTTCCAGCGTTGGCGCATCTCATGACGCTCTTCAGGCGGCAACGACCGAAACCACTGCCGCGCGTTGCGAATGGCCTCGCGTTTTTCCGGCGGCAACTCGCGAAATCGCTGGAACCGGTCTCGCAATCGCTGTTGATCGTCCGGGGACATCTGCCGCCACTCCTGGAACCGCTGCCGCGCCTCGGTCCGTTCATCAGGATTCATGTTCGCCCACTGTCGCGCACCGTTGCGCAAGCGTTCCTGACGATCCGCCGGCAGCTGATCCCAGTCCTGATTGAATTTCTGCAACAGCTGTTGCTCCTGCTGATTCAGTTGGCTCCACGGCACGCCTTGGGACTCAGCCTGGGCCCATGCCGCGAGGCTCCATCCAAACAGCAGAATAATAGTGAGTGCAAGTCCCCTCATCGCTTCATCTCTCGCATGGGATCGATTGGACGAGCATTTTGCTCATCAGGCCCTTCACGGTTTTCCCGTCGATTCGTTCGCGGCGTTTCTTGCGTCGGCCCGGATCGCTGGTCCTTGTGGGGAATCACCGTCTCGGCACCCGACAATTCAGCAGCATGAAAGGGATCGACCCATCGGCCATCGCCCGTGTGCCAGTTTCCTAAAAATTCCAGAAAATCGGCATCCGGAGCCTGCATGGCCTCAGGCGACGAGGCAGCCGCCGATACCGCCGTCCACAGCAGCGCGCAGCACATCCAGACTAGGCACGTCTGCCCCCTACCCTGCCTGGTCATCATCGGCCAGCCAATGAAAAAATTCGAGATCTTCGGCTAGCTCGACATTCTCGACTGACGTGACGAGCTCGAAATCATCCAACGACACGGCCGCATGCTGAGGAGGCGCCGCCGTTTGCGTCCAGAGCAGCACGGCCATCGCCGCAAGCGAGGCTACTGCCAGGCCGGAAGCCCAGGTACGCCAAGAAGACCGGCGCGCGCGCGCATCCAACGCGGCAAGCCGTCCCTGCTGCAGTCGGAGGGCCGTCGCATGATCCACCTCGCCGACGGCACGGTCCAATACCCCTTTGGCCTGGCCGACAAACTCATGATCGCTGTGATGCAGACCCTGACTCATGGCCAATGATTTCCTAACAACGTGCGTAGCGTGTGAATGGCTCGAAAATAGTGTGTCTTCACACTCCCCTCAGAACAACCCATCGCCGCCGCCGTTTGCGCCACATCAAGTTCTTCCCAAGCCCGCAGTAAGAACGCTTGCTGCTGGCGGAGAGGCAGCGTTCGCAATGCCGCATCGAGCGCAGACGAAGCCTCTTTGATCTTCAGTTGGTGGTCTGCCAACGGAGTCGTCGTATCAGCGATCGCATCCAATGGATCGCCGGCTTCCTCGCCGGTCTCGTCGCGGCCCAGCCAGAGACGCCAGCGGGACCGGACTTTTGTCCGACGATACCAATCGCGAATCTTGGATTGCAAAATCCGATGAAACAGCGGCCCCCATTCCGCTTCGTCGCGCGTACCATACCGTTCGACCAGCTTGAGCATGGCCTCCTGCACAAGATCCAGCGCCTCGTCATCGTGTCCCGTGGCGATCTGTGCCATCCGAAACGCGCGGCGTTCGACCCCGGCTAAAAATCGATCAAGCGCCCGTGTCTCCTCCAGAGTCGAGATCCTCCCACCCAGAAAGCATTGACCACTGTGGGCCGGTGTCAGACCACGAGAGAGTGCCATTTGCAACTCCTCACCTCGATGCCGACGGAACACGATCCTGCGCCGTACGACTGATTGTCATGAGATCAGCTCTCCAGGTCAAGGCATGCGTTCCTCTCGACTCCTAGTTCGAGAGAGCCGCCTACTATTCTGAACGTCTTGAGGAGCCGTGGGTTGACACCAACTTACGACGTGAACGTGGCAGTCAACAGAGTCTCGACTGTGCGGTAGTACGTGAAACCGGCGAGATTACTTCGACTTCGGAGCAGGCTTGGCAACAGCTGCCGCAGGTTGATTGAGGGGGATAGACACAACGACATCCTGCTGAGGGTCCGCATCTTGATCCTTGCCATCGTGTCCCACGCTATACATGACCCCTCGCCTGAGATTGACCAACATTGGGAGGCCCGTATAGGGATCATAGAAGCGTTGACCGGCTTTGGCGATCCGCGCCAGCAGATCGGCATCCTGCGGTCCACGTCGCAACCAGGCTTGCAGACTCGCCAGGCGGAGCCGCGCATCGGTATCGATAACCAAGCCATTGTAGTGATCCCATGCCGGAAGCGGATCAATGCCGATGATGTTTTCAATCGGATTGGTCAGATAGTCCATGACGCCGTTCGCCGGATGCTTGATAAACGTGGAACGCTTTGGCATGGCGCCGTACCGACCTTCTCCGGCGGCCTTATAGGACGATTCGTAGTATTCAGCGTAGTCGTTAAATCGCCGTTGCTTCGGCAGCGGAAGCATGCTGGCCACACTGACATGGAGCGGCACGGCCTCACCCCGGTCAGTATCGAGTTGTGACTCATACGACTTGGTCGCCAAGACCAGTTGACTCTGCATCGGCCAACGCATCGACGACTCAACCGGATCGAGCGGGCGAAGCATCTTGGTGATCCGAGGGAGAACCTTTCCATCGAAGTCCGGCTTGACCAACAGTCCTGAGGCAACCGCGATATCATCGTTGATCGCTTGCAGCGCCATCACCTTGACCGGGAGAGTCTTCGCCTGACCCAGCGTGGTCCGCCAGGCTTCCATATCACCTTCCAGCCGCTCAACTCCAGACTCAGGATTAGCCCCTTGGCTAAAACCTTCCGCCACATGCAGCCGATGCGCAAAGAGGATCGCCGCACAGGGTGGTGTTATCGCCTGACCATGCCCCCAATCCTCGAACGGCATCTTGAGCCATTGCCGGTAACGACCGAGGGACACATTCGCCTGACTCGTCCAGCCTTTCAGGCTGTCCGCTTGGGTCTTGAACTGCCCAGCTGGATCCGCCGACCCGTACCAACCCTGTGCCACACTCGCAGACGCATTCTTCTGATTGGCTCCGACCATCCCCTCATTTTCACCTTGGCAGACCGCAGCCATTTCGCTATCTTTGAGATCCGGCTTTCGTTCGTACCCCGCCTGAACCGGATCCGCCGCCGCATCTGCCTCGAATCCGAGCAAGAGCAAGTATCCGTTTTTGCCGGAATCTATCATGGCACGTTGAGGTGGCGTCGTCAGACTTTGAAACGCCGGGCTCGGTTTTTCTTCCATCACCAGCCAGATCAAACCCACTGTCCCAATGGCCATCGCCACAATCGCCACAGACAACACCGCCAGCCCCACAATCGACGTCACGAGTGCACGCGTAGTCGAGAAGCAGGAACCGATGAAGACCGAAAGGCCAATGCGGATGCGCGCCAGCTTCGCGCTCAACCGTGGACGTGGTTTGGGAGCAGCCGTTCGCTCAGTCGTCTGGGTTCGCGTATGACGTCCCGATGACTGAAAGAGCACATCGACGGCCGACGCAGCCATAGACGGTGCAGAAACCGTCGGCCATTCGCCATGTGACGCAGGAGGAGGTGGCGGCATCAGATGGACAGGCTCGGCTACAACCGGATCGATGAACCGAATGGCCTCACCAGTTCTGATCCACTCCTCTTTTTCTTGAACGGTCAGATTAGTCGGCACCGCTGTCCCGGTGACCGTCGAAGCCAGATGAGGCACCGAATCAACGGGTGTTACAGGTAAATCGTCACATGGCGGTATGACGGCGGGAGTCTCGGAGGCCGGCTCGATCGAATGTTTTCGCTTCTTGGCCGAAGGGCGATGAGTTTGAACCGCCACTTCGCCGGTCTTCCACTGCGACGGGGGGCCCTGTTCAGTCGGAGGCATCTGCGCTGAGGAAGGATTCGCCGCAAGCTCTGCGGAACTCGGCGCCTTTGATGGCTCTCGTAAAGATGCGGCCTCCGGAACGACCTCTTGGTCGAGAGAAACAAACTCAGAGGATTTCGCCTCAGCAGAAATCGCAGGAATCGTTTTGGTCACCACCGACAGTTGGTCAACCAATGTCTGTAGTACCGGCAACAACTCGTGCGGCAACACGGGCGGAACCGATTCTGGAGAGGGAGAGGTTGCAAGAGCCGTCTCTGCACTCGAAACTGGCGCGTCCGGCTTGACCGACTCCTGGAGCACAGGCGACGGTTCTGCCTGTGAGGCGATTCGAAACTCCTCGGAATGAAGCGGTAAATGGTCATCGGCTAGCGACAAGCTCACAAGTGGTTGTGAGTCGGTCAGCTGTTCATCTGGTAACGTCGGATGCTGTGCCTGGAGAACCTCACTGACTGCTGTCGACTCCGCTCCGGCGCGATTGGAATCCTTGAAACGGAACAAATCCTCCGCCGACTCAACTTCAGCAGCATCAAGAGACCGAGATTTTTCGATGAGAACATCCGCCAATACGGCCGACGCTTCGACCTGAGCAATGACTTGCGGAGCATCGTGAGTGGCTGCTTCGTCAAGAATATTGACGGAGGCAACCGGCATCGCTGGAAGCTCCACCAGTCGCTCCACGGCTGTACCCATGGCACTGTCAGCTGACGCGATCGTTACAGGCGTATCTTGTTGGACCTGGTCCCAAGGCATCGACGAGACTGCCAGCTCTGCCAGACTGACAGACGCTGGCATTGCTTCTGAAATCTCCCCAGAAGCGACCACGTCCGTTTGTTCATCCTTAAAAACAGGAGTCACCGGTGATACTTCCTGAGCGACTACTTCCTCAGCCTGCTCGACGGGCGGAACAGTACATTCCTCCAGAGCCTCACCGGGCGTGTTCAGGACAGTATCAGCGAATGGAATCGTAGCAGGCGCATCCTGGATCTGATCCCCAGGCATCCGCGATATCACCGGCTCTGCATAACTTGCAGGCAGCGGCATCGATTCCGACATCGCACCAGAGGAGACAGCTGGCGTCTGTTCCTCGTGAAGGACAGGCGCGCCCACGACCTCCTGGGATATGGCTGAATCGGCAAACTCAGACTGTTCAACCGGCGGTGAATGATGGAGGGAGTCATGTGGAGCCGGAGACGACGAGCCAAACTTCCAGGCACTATTGAAGATTGAGGCCCACGAAAACTCACCGATCTTCGGGCTCGGCTCGGACGCAGCTAGACTCTCCGGTGAAGACAGGACATCGCCTGTTGGGACGGATGAAGCGTCGTGCGACTCTAGGCCGCCAAGCTCGGAAGAAGTCGCGATAGCCTCAGATATAACCCGATCGCTGACTTCAGCGGGAGAAGCCTCCTGGAGTTGAGTCGAGAGTGGCTCCGGCGTCGCTCCCACCAGAGCGATGGACTCCTGAGTGAATCCTTCAATACTAACCGGAGATTCCTGTATCTGTTCCCATGGCATAGGTAAAGGCACAGATTCAACCAGCCCATCCGACTGCTGTTCCCCCAAGGGGGAAATCGTCTGGGATGGCTCCGGTGACGGCGAATAAGAACTCGCCGGCTCAGTAGCCACCACATCCGGTGCCGACCAAGCCACATCGGGCGAACATTCTTCTGTTGTGGCTAACGACAGCG
>NEWQ02000066.1 GCA_002869855.2 Nitrospira sp. CG24D | reverse complement strand
AGCCGGCCAGCATGGGGGCCAGCAATCCGCCTCGCCCTAAGGCGATCGCGATGGAGTGCGTGGTCCAATAACAGAACCCCACCACAAAGGCCTGGCCGATCCCCACCGCCATTGTGCCGCCGCGGACACCGCTTCGGCGGAGGCTGAGGGCAATGCCGACGATCACCATGATGACCGCGACGAACGGAAAGGCGAGGCGCCCGTAGTAGTCGGTCAGAAGACGGGCAAAAGAACTCCCTTCGTTCTTGAAGCGACTCATGTAGCCACGAATATCTCTGATGGTCATCGTTTCGGAGTCTCCGGCCAGCCAGGTCGAAAAGTCATCGGGAATCAGCGACAACTCAACCGGTTGCTGTCCGAATTGGATGAGCGCCACCGATCCGTCGGGGTGGAACCGCCGCTGGTTTCCGTTCTGGAGCATCCATCCGTCCGGGGTATAGGTCGCGGTCGCGGCTTCGGTCATACGGTCTAATCGAAACCCGTTGTGAAAGTGGTAGAGATGAACCCGATGGAGAACTGTTCCGCCGATCTCGACTTCTGCGACGTGCATGAGGCTGTCCGATCCCATGCGGATCCAGGGGCGAGGCGCTTTGACGGCCATGGGGGCCGGTTTCTTTTCAATGCGGACGAGCCTGATCTCTTCGGCCTTTTCTAAGGCCAGCGGAATCACCGTTGAGCTGAAACTCAACAGAATCAAGGAAACGCAAGCGGCGAAGATGAGGAAGGGGGAGGCAATCCAGGTCAAACTGATCCCGCAACTCCGCATGGCAGTGATTTCATTATTGCGCGCGAGGAGTCCCAGAGTCAGGAGCGTCGCCATGAGAATCGCCAGCGGGGTGATTTGAAACGAAATCGCCGGAGTCTTCAGCACAAAATAGGTGAGGACGTCGACCATGTTGGCGTCGAATTTGAGAAAGCGGCGGACCTTTTCAAAGAAGTCGATCACGAGATAAATGGTCATTAGTCCTGAAAAGCACATCAGGAAGATCTTGGCGTACTCGCGAAGAATGTAGCGAAAGAGAATGGTCATCGTGGTTATTCGTAGCTCATCTTCCAGAACAGCCAGACGGTGAGGAGCGCGAACAATCCGTTCGGCATCCAGGCGCCGGCAAAGGGAGAGATCCAGAGCGTGGTGACGAGGAATTCACAGGCGATATTCAAAATGTAGTACGCGACGACAATCAGCACGCCGACGGCGAACCCGCCCATACGCCCGGACCGCTTCGAGACAATGCCGACAGGGACCCCGAGCAGACAGAACACCAGAGAGGCCGTGGGAAACGCCAGATCTTTGTAGTGCTCCATCAGGCGCCGCAGGGCCTGCGTGTCTTTCCACTGGCTCGCATTGAGTTGCGCCAGGATTGAAGCGTAGGTCGGGCGCTCTTCCGTCGTGGCGTAGCCGCTTTGGTTGAGACTCATCTTCAGGTCATAACTGGCAAATGAGACCTGTTGATATTGATCGACGACATCCGGTTGGCTATGAATAATGCCGTTCACGAGCCGAAGAGCGACCTGCTCATGCTCGGGATCCATGAGGACCTGAAAGTCGTCGGCCACGATTATCCGGGGTTCATCAGGGCTGCGCTCGTCCGATACGAATATGCCGGGTGTTGCCTGCCCGGATCCGCTATCCGGGATATAGATCACCAGTTTTGGAACGGGTTCATTGAATGTGCCTCGCTCCAGGGCCAAGACCAGCTGATCGCGGAGGAGGTTGAGCGCGACTTTCTTCAGATTGACCGAGCTCCAGGGCTGTCCCCACTGGGAGAGGACGAGGGTCAGGGTAAAAACCGAGAGGGCAAACAACAGAACCGGCTGGGTCAATCGGTACAGGCTGAGTCCCGCAGCCCGCATGGCCACCAACTCCTTGTCGTAGGAGAGGCGTCCGAAGGCCGTGATCGAAGCGATGATGCCGGCGATGGGCAGTGTCAGGACCAGAAATGACGGAAGCAGCGTGGCGAAGACTTTCAACACCGACCAGAGGCCGACCCCTTTTGACACCAAGAGCTCGACCAGACGCAACAGCTCTCGCGTGAGCATCACGAAACACAGCGCACCCAGACTCAGCCCGAACGGGGCGAGCAGTTCTGTGAAAATATACCGGTCGAGTAGTGTTCGTAGAATCACAAGCGTAACGGTCGTGAGCGCGTTGCGGCACTATAGGGCAGTCGTGTGACCTTGTAAACCTCGTGAGGACATCGCCAGGGCCGAATGCGTCCCTTGACAAGGTGGAAGTGCTGTGGTACTTCCACTTCGCTTTTTCATTTCACCGATGGGTTCTGTGCGTGATTTATTTTTTCCTGCAGACGCCCGTCAGTCGATCCCCTCACTTCTCTCTTTCTGTTCATCGCAATCATCTGTGTCTCTGTCAGGCGTGTTTGGCCGACTGCGTAACTACACGTAGTCATTGAGAAAAGGAGGATCTTGTGAAGACTAAAGGAACAGTGAAGTGGTTCAATGACCGGAAGGGGTTCGGCTTTATCCGATTGGATAGTGGCGACGATGTCTTTGTGCACTACTCAGCGCTTCAGGGCGATGGATTCAAGACCTTGAAAGAAGGCGAACCGGTTGAGTTTGACATCGTGCAAGGAGCGAAGGGGCCGCAGGCTGCCAACGTGTTGAAGGCGGAGCTTTCAGCGTAGGAATCGGTAGAGAGCGTCAGGTGAGGGGCGTGTTTTTCTTCAGGGAAAACACGCCCCTTTTGTTTCTGCCATTTTCTGGACAAAACCTATTGACACTGTTAGCGTTTACCTATTCTTCTTCATAGAGGTCTGTCTTGGCCGTTGATCGGACAAAAGTTCTGCAGAGTGCGCAGTTGTTGGCAGCCAAAGGCCAGTACGATGCCGCGATTGCTGAGTGGCGGAAACTGGCCGGAGAAGCCCCGAACGACGGCAGCATCCACAACTCAATCGGCGATCTCCATCTCAAACGCAACGCCGTGCCCGAAGCGATCACGGCGTTCCTGCAAGCGGCAGCCGGTTTCCGGTCGGAAGGCGCGACGCTCAAGGCCATTGCGACGTACAAGAAAGTTCTCAAGGTCGACCCCACCCGGTATGAAGTCTATCGCCATCTCGGTGATCTCAATGCTGAACGTGGACTATTGAGTAGTGCGGTCCAGGACTATCTCACGCTGGGCAAGTATTACCTCAAGGAGCGGAAAGGCAAAGAGGCGCTGGAGGTCTATAAGAAGATTGTCAGCCAGGATCCGTCGAACCTCGATGCTCAACAGCGAGTCGCGGAGCTGTGTCTCCAGGAAAATCTTCAGGACGAAGCGACCAAGGTCTATCTGCAACTCGGACGGGAGCGATCGGCGCAGGGCCGGTATGACGAGGCGAAGGATGCCTATCTCGCGGTGCTACGGATCGATCCGAAGAACAATGAAGCCGCCCAGTTTGTCGAGGGGGCGCAGAAGGGCGGAGCTGCTGCCGGGAAACCTGCGGCGTCAGGCGGGCCTGCTTCGATGGCGAGCCGACCCTCGGAGCCGTTGGATCTGCTCGCTGAAGCGACGCGCCGGATGGATGAGCAACAGTATGCCGGAGCGGAAGCGATTCTCAACCAGTTACTGACGCGTGAACCGGGGAATCCGCAGGTGTGCCAATTGCTCGCACGGCTGCATTTGCAGCGCGGCGATGTGCAGGTGGCGTTAGGAGAGTATCGCTTTCTGGCCGGAGCCGCGCTCCGCGCACAGGATTATCCGTTAGCTGAAGCGCTGGTCTCGGAGTTCCTGGCTGCGGAGCCGAATTCGGTTCCGCTCATTGAGTTGTCGGCCGAACTCTTCGAGCAAAAGGGTGATTCTGCTGCTGCCGCACAGCAGTACGCGAAGGCGGTGGAACTGTTGTTGTTGCATCCTGAACCAGGGATGGAAAGTCTACACGAGGAGCTGTTTGAGAAGGTGAAAGTCCTGGCTCCAGACTCAGACTTGGTCACACGCCTGACCGTGCTCATGGGTGGTGAGATTCCGGCTGACCCTGCGGGTGTTGTCGATTCAGTCGTACAGTCTGTTGCGGAAATGGTCATTCCAGATCCAGCACCGGTTTCATATCAACCAGCCGCCGAGGCATCGGATTTCAGCTTGGCAGGAGCTGTCCAAGACGATCCACCGATCGTGGCTCCGCTGGTCGAGTCGGCTGCGGCATGGCAGGTTCCTGTCAATGAAGCAGTTTCAGATGCTGCTCCTGTGTCTAGGAGTGCGAGTGAAAAAGTGGCTGGTGACGGACCATCAGCATCGACAATCCTGGCGGCGGATACTGAGCCGTCGCAGCCCGGCGCCTGGCTGACGAATGCGCCCCCGGAAATACCTCAGACTGTCGAACCAATCTTCATTGAGCCGATGGCGATACCATTGGACATGGCGGAGGCGCCATCGGTGGTGTCCGCGGAGCCGCCACCCGACTATGAGGCGCATTTCACGTTGGGGATCGCCTACAAGAACATGGGGCTGTACGAAGACGCGATGGACGAGTTTCATGTGTCCAAGTCAGCCGATTCCTTCTACCTGGATTCTTGTCTGATGACAGCCTTGTGTCTCAAGGACCAGCGTGCGTATGAACCGGCGATTCACGGTTTGGAAGCAGTACTATCGGATCCTCGCTGCCAGGGTGCGAAGGGACAAGCGATCCGCTACGAGCTAGGAATGTTATATGAAGCTGAATCGCAGTGGGGAAAGGCTGTGACTACCTACCAGACGATTCCATCATTCCATGACGTGCCGCAACGGCTGGAGTCGCTTCGAGGAAAGGCGCACGTCGCTCAGAAGGAATTTCGTCTCGCCAGCTAGTCCTGCCGGTTCACCGGATTCAGCGGGGGCCGCCCCCCGAGTACCGCCGCAATATTCTCCACGCAGAGCATTCCCATCTTGATGCGCACCTGTTGCGTGGCTGATCCCAAATGGGGGAGCAGCACGACATTCGGCAGTGTCTCCAGTCCAGTCGTGATCAGTGGTTCCCGCTCATACACATCCAAACTGGCTCCGGCAATCGTCCTTTGTCGCAAGGCGGCGAGTAGGGCTGCTTCGTCGATGACCGAGCCGCGGGATGTGTTGATCAGAAAGGCCGTGGATTTCATCATGGCCAACTCGCGCGATCCAATGAGATGGCGCGTCGCCTCCGACAAGGGCACGTGCAACGAAATGAAGTCGGCCTGCGTGAGCACCTCCTCCAATGGTCGGTGACTCCAGGTTGAGATACCGGGTGGACTGGAGCAGGGCCTATGACTGGCGTACAGCACCGGCATGCGAAACCCCTGCGCGCGCAGCGCGACGGCCTGACCGATCCGTCCCATACCGATGATGCCCAACGTCTTTCCTGTCACGTCGGTCCCCAGCATTTGAGTCGGTGCCCAGCCGGGCCATTGTCCCGAACGAGTCCACCGATCGCCTTCTACCACGCGCCGGGCTCCTGCCAATATCAACGCCCAGGTAAGATCGGCCGTGGCATCCGTCAGGACATCCGGCGTATTCGTCACGACAATTCCACGTCGCGTGGCTGCTGCCACATCGATGTTGTTGTATCCCACCGCATAGTTCGCGACGATCTTCAGGCGCGGCGCTGCTGTGAGCGAGTCGTCGGTGATAGGATCGGCCAGGGTGCAGATCACCGCCTCGGCTTGGGAGAATCCACTCCGCTGATCTTCGCGGGTGGGAATCTGGTTTTCCACCGGTTCGGACACGAGTGTATAGCGCTCACGCAGCGCGGCCATAACCGGTTCGGGAAGCAGACGTGTGATGTAGAGGGTCGGATGTGCCATGGAATGTCCCGATGCGCATTCTAGGGGATCAACGAGCCGGTCAACAAGCTGTTTGAGTCAGTGCTCTTGTTCTCTCTCTCTCTGTCCGTCTAGAATGCCTCACGCTTGAACTATGACTGCGCCAACTCTCATTCTGCCAGACCGTTCCCGCGCCATCGCGGCTGATCTTCGCGCCCAACTCGGTTCCGAAAAAGTCAAAGACGATTTCCCCACCAAGACGGCCTATGCTGTCGATGCCAGCATTTACCGGATGGTGCCGCAGGCCGTGGTGTTGGTGGAGTCCGAAGACGACATCGCCAAGACCATCCGCTATGCGGTGGCTCGCGGCATTCCCCTCACGCCGCGCGCCGCCGGGACGAATCTCACCGGGTCGGCTGTCGGGAGCGGCATCATTCTCGATGTCTCGCGGTTGAACCGGATTCTTGAAGTGAATCGTGAAGAACGCTGGGCGCGGGTGCAGCCGGGCATCGTCCTGGCGGAATTGAATAAACAGCTGGCCCGGCAGGGGCTCTTGTTCGGGCCCGATCCCTCCAGCGGCGACATGTGCAAGCTCGGCGGGATGCTGGCGAATAACTCATCCGGGCCGCACACGCTCTGCTACGGGTCGGTCAAAGACAATGTCCATCGGCTCCGCCTCTGCCTGGAATCGGGAACGTGGCTGGAGGCGAAATCCTACGCGCTGAACGATCCGACTCTGGAGCGGCTGCTGTCGACAATCCCGGCCCTGCGCGACGTGCTGGTTCTGGCTCAGTCCCATGCGGACCTCATCAGCGGCAAGCGCCCGACGGTCAGCAAGAACAGCTGTGGCTATAACCTGTTCGGCCTGGTCGACGGGTTGGCGCAGGGGCAGTTTGATCTCCCGAAATTATTTGTCGGCAGCGAAGGCACGCTGGGCGTGGTGAGCGAAGCCACGCTCCGGCTGGTCGAGAAGCCGAAAGCGACGCTCACGGCCTTGATTCATTTCCGGCATCTGGAAGATGTGGGGGCAGCGGTGCCGCTGCTGCTGGCCTTGCAGCCGAGTGCGCTCGAAGTCATGGATGCCAACACGCTCGACCTGATCGGTCGCGCGAAGCATGGCATTCCCGCCGATGCGGCGGCCACCTTGCTGGCTGAACTCGATGCCGACTCGCTCGCGGTGGATCTGCATGAGCGGGCGGAACAGATGGCAACCGCCTGCCGGCCGTTCCGTCTCGCGGCCGACCTGACGCTGGCCTTCGATCCCGAGCAGCGCGAGCAATTGTGGAAGGCGCGCAAAGCGCTCTATCCCACGCTCTACCGGTTCGATCCGCGCAAGAAGCCGATCAATTTTGTGGATGATGTGGTGGTGCGGGCGGAGCGGATCAGCGAGCTGATTCACTATCTGG
The DNA here is from genome assembly GCA_002869855.2 of Nitrospira sp. CG24D. Taxonomy (GTDB): domain Bacteria; phylum Nitrospirota; class Nitrospiria; order Nitrospirales; family Nitrospiraceae; genus Nitrospira_D. The sequence continues at coordinate 941 of NEWQ02000066.1, read as the reverse complement.
AAGAGTACTTTGCCGGGCAGAAGGTGCCGGTCGCGATCTTCGGTCACATTGGGAACGGGAACGCGCATATCGTGCCGCTGCTCGACGTGAACGATCGCCAGGATTTCGACAAGATGGTGCTGGCCTATCGGGAGATTCATTCGACGGTCCTGGACCGCTTCGGCGGCTCCATTTGCGGGGAACATGGCGACGGGCGGATTCGCGCCGAGTATGTCAGGAAGATGTTCGGCGAGGAGCTGTACGGCTTGTTTGTCGATGTGAAGCGGGCCTTCGATCCCGGCAATGTGCTGAATCCTGGCATCAAGATCAGCGAGGCTTCGTTCACCGAGCATATCGATTACACCAGGCTCTCGAAATCCTGCGCGACCTGTGCGAAGTGCAACGCGGTCTGTCCCGTCTACGATGTCTTTCAGTCGGAGGACATGAGCTCGCGCGGCTGGTTCGAGATCGTGACATCGAAGGGCTACAGCTATCTCAACTCTAAGCGGGTGGTCGACGCCTGTGTGAATTGCAAATCCTGCCGGACGGCGTGCCCGGCGGGGGTCGATGTCTCCGACCTGATTCTAAAAAAGCGAGCGGAGCATCCCAATCGCCTGACCGGATGGATTTTTCGCTGGCAGGCTCGGGGGAACTCGTTTGAGCCCTTCCTGAAGTTCCTGGGCCGCACGCAACGCCTGTGGGATCGACCGGTTTTCAGGCGAGTCATGGAGTGGGGAGCTTCGTTTGTCCTCAAGGCCCTCGCACCGACAGCCAAGCTGCCTCAGGAGCTTCTCCTGCCGCGCATCGCGCCGCGACAGCTGCGGGAGCGGCATGCCTCGCTGATCCCGAAGCCGGGAGCTCAGCCCGCGCCGGGCGGTGTCGCCTATTTCCATGGCTGCGCCGCGAATTATTTCGATGATGGAGTGGGAGACGCAGTCATCGGGGTCTTGCGGAAGCACGGA
>NEWQ02000065.1 GCA_002869855.2 Nitrospira sp. CG24D | reverse complement strand
CGGGGTTGCGGGCAACGACGGAACAAGCCTACCGCCGCCTCCTCAACCATGTTCAGACATTGGGATTTCCCTATCTCTGGCGCGTATGGAATTATTTCCCCGGGATCAACAAACAGGAGCAAGGGCTCGAGCGCTATCGCCAGTTTTGTGTGGGCCGCCATCAAGCGCTCGTCGGGAACCTTCACGGATTCCCCGGTTCACTCCCGGCGGGGACTGCCGTCGGCACCAGGTCAGGCCCGCTCCAGCTCTACGTGCTTGCGGGAACCCACCCGGCTATCCATCTGGGCAATCCCCGCCAGGTTCATGCCTATGAGTACCCGCAGCACTATGGCCCCTGCAGCCCGTCGTTTGCCCGCGCCACGCTTCTCCAATCAGACATGCATGCACAACTGTTTATTTCCGGCACGGCCAGCGTGGTGGGACATGCGAGTCGCCACATCGACCGCCCCGGCGAACAGACTCAGGAAACCATGAGTAACCTTCGCGCGCTCATTGGGCATGCTGCTGACGTATCAGGCGCCGTGCCCAACCTTCAGCCCTCCCGGGGCACGTTCAAAGTGTACGTCCGTCAACCGGAGCATCTCGGGATCATCCAACAAGTTCTCAGCGCCTCCGCTATCGCACCGAGCCGGATTCTCTATCTCCAGGGTGATCTCTGCCGCCGGGAACTGTTGGTTGAAATCGAAGGGGTTGTCATAGCCGAGTAGGCCGTACTCATGCGCCCACACCGCACGTCGCAACAGGCCCTCCCTCGCATTCGTCTCAACCCGGAACGCGATTTCACGGACCGGACCGAACACACCAGACCGGCCTCCAGGTCGCAGCACGGGCATGACCGTGGGCAGAAAACGAAACCGGCAAAGCAATTCTACTTCACCGTCGATTGCGACTGGATTCCCGGCTCACACGTTGGACTGGAGTCACTCCTGAAAAGTTGCGATCGTGCAGGCATTAAAGCGACGATCTTCTTTGCCGGCCGATTTGCCGAAGCGTATCCGGATCTCGTCCGTGCATGCTTCGAACGCGGGCACCAACTCGGGACGCACGGCTGGGCTCATGGCAGCCTGGAAGAAGATGAAGATTTCCGTATCGCGTCGTACGAGCAACAACGCCAATGGATCCGGCGGGCAACAGACGCAGTCGAAAAGGCCGCCGGGGTGCGTCCCGTCGTCTTTCGCGCACCGAATCTGTGGATCGGCGAAACGACCCTGCAGGTTCTCGAAGAAGAAGGCTACCGGTGCGATTCATCGGTCCCCGCCCTGCGATTCGACATGGGCCTGGGCCGCGTGCACTATGCCAAATATTTCTGGGCACCACGGAACCCTTACCGGCCGTCGCGGAGGAATCTCAATCACATCGGCGACAGTTCCGTCCTGGAAGTACCGCCATCCTCTTGTCTCTTTCCCATGAACCTGGCCATGCTGCGAACGCTGGGCTTCCGCAGGTTTCAACGCCTGATCGAGTGGATCGGGCGACGTTCACGCCATCTCGTCTTCTATTGCCATCCCTCTGAGTTCGTCTTCGCCGATAATCAATGCTTTCCACAGAGCATGTCGAAGTGGAATCAGAAAGGCATGGGCCCGGCCAACCTCTCGCTGATCGAAGACTTGTTAGACTATGCCCTCGCAACCGGATATACCGCTACCCAAATGATGGATGCCACGGCCGATCGGCTTGACTTGCGGTCGCCGATCGTACTAAGAACAAACGAATTTCCGTCGGATCGAACCTATCGAGAGGAGGGACCGCAATGAAACGAGTCTGGTTAGGAGCCTTTATCTCATGCCTCGCCGTTGTCGCTGTGATGGGGTGCAAGGGCGGAGCGCAAATCTATCAAGTGAAAGAGGCGTCGGTTCAAACCGCCACGGGCAAAGTTCCGAGCCTGGAACAGGTGCAGAAAATCATCATTGAGTCCGGCGTCAAGCTGGGATGGGTCATGGCTGTGGTCAAACCAGGAGAAATCCAGGGCACCAAGAATGTCCGCATTCACTCAGCAGTCGTCACGATTCCGTTTACGACGAAGAATTACAGCGTCCTGTACAAGGAGAGTACCAATCTCAAGTACAACGCCGCGGCACAGACGATTCATCAGGAGTACACCTATTGGATTCAAGAGCTCGACAATGAGATTCGAGCGCGGTTAACTGCCGCAGGGAATTAGAGGTCTTCATCCTGCGGCTCCCTGCCGCAGGATGCTTTTCTGTTATCAGTCCCGCGTTTTCGAGAGCGCTCGAGTAGGTTTTGAATTCACTCTCTCCTCTGTGCCGTGCTTCATCGAGCCTCCCAACGATCGATGAAGCCCCTTGAGATACAGGCCCCGGCTGAGAAGCTTACCGGCTACCATCCTGGTGATCCGCGCAATATCCAATAGCGGCCGAAAGTGACTGGGACAGGGGCCTGATCGCGGCATCACGGTGACGGGAACATTCTGAATCACAAACCCCCGTCTGGCTGCTTCGATGAGCATTTCACTTTCGAACACAAAACTTCGTGACCGCTCATAGGAAACGTCAATCACCCGAAGCAAGGTAGACGGGTACAGACGAAACCCGGACTGACTGTCTTCAATCGGCGCGCCTGCCGCCCAACCGATCCAGAAATCCGCCACTCGATTTGCGCCGTACCGCCAGAATGACGTCTTCCGCTGATCGCGGCGGCGCGCTCCGATGAGGAAGGCACCAGGATCGTCAAGCGCCCGCTCGATGAATAATGGAATTTCTTCGGGAGCATGCTGCCCGTCGGCATCAAGCGTGATCACACCATCGGCATCCTTCGCCAGGGCGTATTGAAACCCCTTCCAGAGACTGCCTGCCTTCCCAAGATTGCCGTCATTCCGCAGAACCGTGACGTCCAGTCCGGCGAGGGCCTTATCCGTCTCATCCGTCGATCCATCATCCACCACGATGACATGGGGGCACTGTTGCCTGGCGTGCAGAGCCACGTCGCGAACCGCGTTGGCTTCGTTAAAGGCCGGAATCACGACCCAATAGGAGCGGGCGAGTTCGGCCACATCCGTCACGCCATGCCTCCGTTGATGCCGATGACCTGACCGGTGATGTACCCCGCTTGTTCGGACACCAGGAAGGAGACGAGCGCCGCGACTTCTTCCGGCGTACCCACTCGCTTCATCGGCACCATCGCATCAACCTGCTCCGGCTTGAATGACTGTCTCGTCGCCGACGACTCGATCAAACCTGGCGCGACCACATTCACAGTGATCCCTCTGGACGCCAGCTCGATCGCCAGCGACTTGCTGGCCCCGTGCAGGCCGGCCTTCGCCGCTGCATAATTCGTCTGGCCTCGATTCCCGGTCACTCCGGCCAACGACGAAATCGACACGATCCTTCCCCAGCGGGTGCCGATCATCGGCAGCAACAACGGCTGGGTGACGTGGAAGAATCCGTTCAGTGACAGATCGACGACCTTCATCCACTGCGCTGCTGTCATCCCGGCCATCGGGGCATCGTCATGAATACCTGCGTTATTGACGACCACCTGGACCGGCCCGTCGGCGAGCAGGGCCTGCAGCGCCTGTCCCGTGGCAGCGCCGTCGACGATGTCGAAGGTCGCCACCGTCGCCGCCCCTCCCCCGGCCGTGATCTTCTCTGCCACCTGCTTTGCCGATGCGCTGTGCCGATGGGCATGCACGATGACCGCATAGCCGTCGGCGGCGAGCCGCTCGCAGAGCGCGGCGCCGATCTCGCCGCTGCCCCCCGTGACCAATGCGCGCTTCTTTGCCATCACGACACCGCCTTGATAAAAATCGACGCGCGCCCTTCAAGGATCGTCCGGTTGTCGAGCAACAGCGTGAAACGATACATATAACTCTGATCCCCCTCCGCCAGGCGCGTGGCCTCTATAATGAGATCGACCGCCGTGTCATCCAGCCGATCGATGGCAAAAGTGACATCTCGCACACTGCCCACGTAGCCGATCCGTCCTGCCGTCTGACGATCGCGATCAAGCAGTCCCGCATGTACACCCATTGCCTGGGCGGCATATTCCAAACCAACCGCCACCGACAGACGGCCACGGTAGCGGAGCGGATGGTTCGAGTCCCGGTGCGTGGCCGTCCGGCAACGGATCGTCGTCTCATCCCAGGCCTCCACCGTATCGAGCAGACGCATGGACCCGCCATGCGGGAGCAGCCGGCCGATCTCGTCTTTCGTCAGGTGCGGCAGGACTCAACCCCTACGATCAGCCGTTGATCGTCCAACAGGTTCAGATTGATCGTGGCACGGCGCTCCATGGCGAGCGCCTGCAGCACCGGCAACAACCGGGCAGCCGGATTATCGAGCCTGAGCCGTTCGAATTCCTGACTGAACGCGTGGCTCACATCACGACCGGCGGCGGCCGTCAACGTCACATCGGCGATCGCGAGTGCCTGACTCACTGAAGGCGTGAGCACCAGGGCCGCGGCAAAGGCTGAGGCGATCGGCCGGGCGCCGTTGAGCGGCGCCGGCGCCGGCAGATCATACGCGACAAAGAGAACCGGACGCTCCTCGACGCAGGCATAGGTGACGGCCTCCAACAGCCCGGCCGCGCAGGAATCGTCATAACAGGACAACGCCGTCGAGGACTGCTGGCAACTCGTCGCAATGCCCCAATAGCCCGCCGCGGTATTGTGCACGGACTGATGAAACAGCGTCGGCGAAACGACCCGCTCGGTGGTCGCCAGCGCCCGGCACAACTTATCCAGCACCTCCATCTCGCCTCCGGACGAGGCAAAGACGGTCGCGACCTCATGAGGATCGAGCCCGGATTGCGCCATGGCTTCCTGCGCCACCTGCACGGCCCACCGGACGCAATCACTGCTCCGCCGCCGCTCATTCGCAGGGAGGAGCGACGCATCCGGATCCGGCACCCGACAGGGATCGAACGGCCTGGTGCCGGCCAGCACCTCGCGCCCGGTCGGCCAGCCTTCGAGGCCGGCCGCAAGCAGTCCTACTCCGAGAATCCCGACCCGCATCACAACACTCCCAACACGAGACTGCAGTTATTGCCGCCGAATCCGAAAATATTGCTCACTACGCGCCTGATCGGCCGGTCCTCGTTCTCACGAAGAATGCGGCTGCGCAATGCCGGATCGACCCGTTCGCAATTGAGTGTGCCGGGGATGAATCCCTGCTTCAAACACAAAGTCGCGATGACGGCTTCCGTGATCCCCGCCGCTCCCAACGCATGTCCGGTCCAGCCTTTCGTCGAACTGCAAGCCGGCCCATCGGCAAAAATCGAATACACCGCCTTATCCTCGACCAAGTCGTTGGCTCGAGTCGCCGTTCCGTGCAGGTTGATATAATCGATGTCGGACGGCTGCAGCCCGGCCCGATCCAGTGACTGGCGAATGGCGCGAATCGCACCGGCGCCTTCAGGATGAGGATGCGACATGTGGTACCCGTCGCTGCTCTCGCCATACCCCAGCAGTGCGACGGCCCCTTTTCGTCCCACCCGCTCGCTCGACTCCAGCAATGCATACCCCGCCGCTTCGCCCAGCGAGAGCCCGTCGCGATCTTCATCGCAGGGCCGGCAGGGGCTGGTCGACAGCAGCTGCAGGGAGGAAAATCCATGCAGAGTGGTATGGCACAGGCTATCGACTCCCCCGACGATGGCCGCATCGCAAAGACCCGCCTGTAGAAAGCGCGCGGCCGTCGCAAAGACTTTGGCGCTCGACGAGCAAGCCGTCGAGATGACCATGGCTGGCCCCTGCAGCCCCACGCAGGCCCGCACGAAATGACCCAACGAAAACATGTTGTGCGTATAGCGATAGCGTGAGGTGTACCAGGGCGGCAACGAACCGGTCAGTGGATCGCGATTCCGGTACGCATGCTCGGTTTCAAGAATACCCGAGGTACTGGTGCCCATGACAACCGCGATCCGGTCGGCGCCGTAGCGCTGGATCGCTTCCGCCACCGCGACCATGAACCCGTCCTGTTGCAGGCCCAGCCAAGCCAGTCGATTGTTCCGACACTCGAATTGCTCTAAATCCGCGCCGAGAGAAAAATCTTCCAGCCCCGCAACCCGGCCGATGTATGTTTTGAGCAGCGCGTCCTCGAAATCACACGGCTTCAGCCCTGAACGCCGCTCGCGCAAGGCCTGGTAGACGGCGCCGATGCCGCGCCCGTTCGCCGTGACCAGCGTGTAGGCCGAGAGCGTCAACGGTGTCATCGGTCGCTTTGACATTGCATCGTCCTTGTTCTGCTCAACAATCCAGGCCAGTGGCAGCGAGCTCATCGATCCAGCTACAACCATTCGCCGTCACTAGCCGGTAGGTTGATAGAATTAATGCCGGCATCGGTCGTTCAGGCATTGCATAGTCCTCGTTCGCAACAACAATCCCGGCAAACAACCACAAATTCATCGATCCGACGACAAGCATTCGCCGTCACCAGCCGGTAGGCCGAGAGCGTCAACGGTGTCATCGGTCGCTTAGGCTTCAGCATGACTCTCCTCGTCCGCCATCATCCCGGCAAACAACAAGCAGCAGAACGATCCGATCGCGGCGGTCAGGCCGATCGCGTGTAGCACCGGAATTGACGAACAGGCCAGCACACCGAAGACGAGAATCGTCGTGGCGCTACAGACCAGCAAGCCATACAGCGTGCGCGCGCGTTCTTCACCCGTGCCCTCCGGCCGATTGAAAAACAGCGCGTAGTCGAGACCGAGCCCAATGACGAGCAGAAA
>NEWQ02000064.1 GCA_002869855.2 Nitrospira sp. CG24D | reverse complement strand
GACCGCCGCCGCGAGCAGCGCCATGATGCCGACGAAGCTCTCCATGAGCATGGCGCCGTAGCCGACTGCGTCGGTCGGTTGCAAGGGGAGCTTGATCGGCGGCAGGATCAGACGGCGGTGCAGATTGAAGGTCTCGCACAGCTGCCTAAAGGCGAATATCTAAAACCAGCTTTGATCGGCTATCACCATCTGGGAGCCGATATCCTCTGGCTCAGGCTGTTGCAGGTGGTGGGGAAGAGCCGGAATAGCGCAGACGAATATGAGTGGATGTATCACGCGTTGGATGTGATTACCACGCTTGATCCTCAGTATGCCTATGCCTACTATGTCGGGGGGAATATTCTCGGCGAGCTCGCCAAGCGTCCAGACTTAGGCAACCGGCTACTTGAGAAGGGTGTCGCCTCAAATCCTGAAGTTTGGTACATTCCTTTTCTTCTTGGCTACAACTATTATTTTCTTCTTGGTGACCCTGCGAAGGGGGCCGAGTACATTATGAAGGCGGCTAGTTTGCCGGACCGTCCAGCCTATCTTCCGGGGCTTGCCACTCGCATGGCTGCGGAGGCGGGAAGCCCGGATACGGCTCTAGCCTTTCTTGAAGCCCGTTGGCAGGAGACGCAAGATCACGGGACGCGGGAAGCTTTGGAGAGCAGGATGAAGGAAGTGATCATTGAACGGGATCTTCGCACCTTGGAGAATGCTGTGGCCGCTTATCGGGCAACATACCGAGCCGTTCCCGTGACGCTCATAGCGCTAGTGACGGAGAAGATTTTTCCTGGTCTCCCGACGGAACCGTTTGGCGGGGAATACCGGTTGGATTCCGCAACGGGTTCGGTATCTAGTTCAACACATCCGGAACGGCTGCGTACGTTTTATTCGAAACGCAAGCAGGCATCTGTTTCGATTCTTCCAAAAATAACGCCTGCCTATGTTTTCCCAAGAACATGGGAGTGAACCGTGACGCCTAGTTTCGATCATGTGGTACAGATAGAGCAACTCTCTAAGGTCTTTAGCGTGGGATTCTGGGGCCGCCGCGTCACCGCTGTGGATCAGTTGTCATTGGATGTTCGGCGGGGTGAAGTCTTCGGTTTTCTTGGCCCTAACGGAGCAGGAAAAACGACGACCATCAAGATGTTGATGGGGCTCATCTATCCCACCAGCGGTCAGGCCAGAATCTTCGGATATGCTGTGGGCGATCCGGCCGCGAAAGCCAAGCTCGGGTTTCTTCCCGAATCTCCCTATTTCTATGACTATCTGACGAGCCGGGAGTTTCTCAGCTTCTATGGCCATCTGTTCGGGCTGTGGGGAGCCGCTCTCACTAAGCGTGTGGATGAATTGCTTGAGCTGGTGGGAATGACGCATGCCCGGGATCTTCAACTCCGTAAGTTTTCCAAGGGCATGTTGCAGCGTGTTGGGGTCGCCCAGGCCTTGATCAATGACCCGGAACTGGTCGTGCTGGATGAGCCGATGTCCGGGCTTGATCCGATCGGACGGAAAGAAGTGCGCGACCTGATTTTCCGTCTCAAAGAATCCGGCAAAACGGTCATGTTCAGTTCGCACATTTTGCACGATGCCGAATTGCTCTGTGATCGAGTCGCTATGATTATGAAAGGCCGATTGGTGGCGTGTGGTCAGGTGTCTGAGTTGATCCAACAAGGCACCACGCAAGAAGTGGAAATGGTCGTCGATCGGCTTTCGCCAGAAGGTCTGGAGCATTTGCGTGTCTTGGCAACGAAGGTGGTGCTGAATGGGGAACGAGTCATGGTCGTGTTGAGTAACCAGCGTCAGGTCGATGAGTCGCTTGAAGTTCTTAGGGCGGCCCATGCCAAGCTGATCTCACTGACTCCTCATAAGGCGTCTTTGGAAGATATGTTCATTCGCGAAGCCAAAGGTGTGCAGTCTTCCGTGGAGGCGCGGGTATGAAGGTCTTGTCGATTGCGCTCAATACGGTCCGGGAAAACTTGCGCGACAAGTTGCTCTACAACCTCTTGGTGTTTGCGCTGCTGCTGATCGGGAGTTCGTTGCTGCTGATGCGGCTGACATTGGGAGAGTTTCATCGGTTGTTGTTGGACGTCGGTCTTGGAAGTATCAATATTTTCGGTGTGTTGATTGCCATTTTTGTCGGGATCGGGCTCGTCAACAAAGAGATCGAGAAGAAAACGATCTATACCATCGTGTCCAAACCGGTCGCGCGATACCAGTTTCTGGTCGGAAAGTATTTGGGCCTCACCCTGACACTTCTCGTCAACACGCTGATTATGGCTGGAGGGCTGTTGCTGGTACTCTTCGCGCAGGATGTGCCGATTGAAAGTGTGTTGTTCAAAGCGCTGGGATTGATCTTTATGGAGTTCATGGTCATCACCGCGGTGGCCCTGTTGTGTTCTACCTTCACGAGCGCGACGCTCAGCGCGATCTTTACTCTGGCTACGTATGTGATCGGTCACCTGACGGCGGATCTCAAGACCTTCGGAGAGAAGATGGATGAAGGGATGCGTGCGGTGGTCACGGGGCTCTATTATGTTCTGCCGAATTTGGAGCGATTCAATCTCAAGGGAAATGTCATTCACCATATTGAGGTGTCTGGAACGGATCTCTTGCTTATAGTGGTGTATGGGTTAACCTATGTCGCATTTCTGCTGATGTCCGCGAGTATCATCTTCCAGCGTCGCGATTTTCGCTAGCTCGTGTCTCGCCGGTTTCATTCTCCACTTGCAAAGAGATCGCGTCCAAGGTATTGATGGGGTGAATTCCTCTTGTGCAGAGACGGTCGACGCGAATGAATTCTGGGGTGCTGTGAGTATATGAATATTCCGCTTCTAGATTTGAAAGCCCAATTCCAGCCTCTTCGCGCCGAGCTCATGGCGGCGGTCCAAACGGTCTGCGACGAGCAGGGATTTATCCTCGGCCCGCGTGTGGTGGCTTTTGAGGAGTCTCTGGCTCAGTATGTCGGAGCCCGCTACGCGATCGGCTGTGCGTCGGGCAGCGATGCATTGCTTCTCTCGCTTATGGCGATGGGAGTGGGGCAAGGCGACGAAGTGATCACGGTCCCGTTTACATTTTTCGCTACAGCTGGCGCCGTGTCTCGATTGGGTGCGAAGCCGGTCTTTGTCGATATTCAGCCGGATACGTTCAATCTTGACCCTACGCAACTCGAACGTGCGGTGACATCTCGCACCAAAGCGATTATCCCAGTCCATCTTTTCGGCCAATGTGCCGATATGC
>NEWQ02000063.1 GCA_002869855.2 Nitrospira sp. CG24D | reverse complement strand
TACAGACCATGAATCCGATCTTTTTGAGCCACCTCCATTACGACGATCAGGTCTGACTTATCGAGCAGCTCCGCGTGCACTTGGGTCGTCGCATGCTTCTCAAGCGATAGTCCGTGCTCGAGCGCCGTGGCTTGAGCTTTGAGATGTGCAGGTTTCCCAGGAGTTGTTTCAAGTCCCGCCGAACGGATTGTCAGTGGTCGTCCCGCTTGCATGGCCAGAGCACGAAGGCAAACCTCTCCTAAGGGGCTCCGGCAGATATTGCCTTTGCAGACGAAGAGAACAGACTGAACGGAGTCCGGCAATCGGACCGTCGACCACCGCTCATACGGATGGCGAACGAAGTTCAGCTTGCCGATGATATATCCCGCCGTCGCACGGAGCGCCCGCAGAAAGGTCCAGCAATGCGCTCCCACACTTGGCGTGTCACCCATGTTCATCGAGCTCCTCCCACTAATTGGCTAATCCAAGCACGATACTCCACCAATGCCGGGCGAGGATCGCTCAGCGATTCCACTTCATAATGTAGATTCCGCTGAAACAGCCTCAAAAAATCTGCAAAGCAACGCCACCGAGACGGAACCTCTGGCCCCAGGTGGAGAGCCGCGTTCGACCTTGTCAACCGCAGCAGCAGGTGATCAAGATCTCCCAGGAGCCAGCGGGATCGCGTCCCGATATGATATGCATTATTCGGCACAGCCACAGGCAATCCGCTCGTGACCTGATGGAGGAGATAGGGAATGTTGAGTCCCGCATCAATCGCCAACTGCAATGATCCCCAGAACCGCCCATTGATCTCCATCAGTCTGGGAATCTTGGACGTTTTATCCACCTTGAACTCGACCATCGCCACGCCATGCCATTTCACATGCTCCAGTAACTTGACCGCGTAGTCGGTCATGGGCTCGGGAAGCTCGATGCTCTCTCTCAACACGCTCACTCCTCCAGCCGGCGGCTTCTCTCTGATTCGCCGATGCGCAAAGAGTGCGCAGGGTCTTCCATGATCGAACAGCCCGAATACTCCCTGGCCCTCCCCCTCGACCCGCTGCTGAATGAGCGAGGGATTCTTCAAATAGGGCACCCTTCGATACAGGTCAACCAACTCTTCGACACATGACACAAAATGTACGCTGGTCTTGCCCCATCCACCATCGGCCATCAGTAGCGATCGCCCCGGTTTGACCACGACAGGATACGACGTCACCTGGTCGATCACAGATGCGAGATCCCCGTCTGGGACAAAGACCGATGCGGGGATCGGCACTCCCAATTCCTGGGCGACTTTCATCAACCGGTACTTGTCGGATACCAGTTCGTAACTTTCCAGCGGAGGGATGGCGTTCAAAACAGCGGCAGGAAACTGATCTCTTCGCGCTGCGAGCAGCTGTGTCGTAGAATCCGTCACCGGCATGATGGCGGTAATGCCCAACCGGCCGACCGCATCAACCAAACTAGATACAAACCGGGAAGGATCTTCCAGCGGCGACGGATACTGCCAGGTCTGATGACAGTATTTCGAAGCTCCGGCTAAGGACTTCGGAATTTCGGCTCCAACTACCACCGGAATGCCTGCTTGCCCCAGGCTTCGGGTGACAGCGAGAGCGGCACGCTCCTGACCATCCGTCACTAGCACGCAAGACTTCGACCCCATTACGATTTCGGTCCTCTACGAACATGCTGCTCTGCCATCGGCCTAGCGAATACCAGACAGTGCCAACGCGAGCAGCGGATCTGATGAGCTGCTATCCTCATGAAGGCTGACCCTTTTCAGCGCGTACGGATCTTCTGGGCGATCACCCTCCAACCCTATCTCACAACCAACAGCCGCGCGATACCCGCTCTCCCTGACCAGTTCCTGAATACCCGGGTTGAAATTTCCATTGGGGTAGCAGAATGCCGAGGATGGAGTGACTCCGTGTTGAAGCATCGTATTTCGTGACTCGATTAACTCGCGACTGACCTCCGGCAACGGAATGTTAGTCAAAATCCGATGCGAGCAGGAATGCGACCCAAATGACACACCCTGGGCGGCCATCTCGCTCACCTCAGTCCAATCAAGAAGCACCCGCTCCGAAGGACCGGCGAGGCAGAGAACACGACCGAGGCGGTCAATGAGATCTTCAATCTCCTCGACCTCTACTTCTTTACAGAGTTCAATGATCGCACCAGAGTCAATCGGCCTACCTGATTTTGCGAGCACGAAGCTCCCATCATCAGCGGACTGACGGACTCCGACCGTATCGGCTAACATCGCTGATACTTGATGACGAGTAGTCGGGTCACTCGCCTGGGCTCTGGCCCGCTCCAAAATCGACATCATTCGATCCGGCCAAAACCATCGAGTTGTTCCAATAAAATCAGTCGCAAGAAAGATCGTCGCCGGGACCGCAGACCTTCTCAGGATAGGAAAGGCGAACTGATAGTTATCCCTCCATCCATCATCAAAGGTGATGACACAGTAGGACCGGTCGCGCTTGAACTGATTCGTCCGCCAAAGGTCCAGCAGCTCATCCAAGGAAAGAATGGTGAAGCGCTCCCGAAGATAGGCGATGTGTGCGGCAAAAGTCTCCTCCAGCATATACATGCCAGGCTGAATGTGCTGACGTTCCACCACCTTCTGAGGCACAACCCGGTGATAGGTCAGCACGATCGCGCGCCCCTGATGCCGGAACTGTGAAAGCCCGGAAACAGAATAGAGTCCGCCTAATGCCCTCCAGGTTGCGGCCTTGAGACGTGCGATCACACCATCACCCCCAATGCGCCATCAGACCGTCCTGCGCAGAACGTCGCATGCTTCGCAGACCGTCAGGCTTAGCAGGCTGCGGAAAAACTCGTTTGCTGCACAACGCACCGCGGCCAACTCACTCGCCATGTCGGCGCCGGAATAGCCCGCAGGTTGCGCAAAAGGCCGTCCAGCAAGGCCGCAGCGAGCGAAGAGGCGAATCCGCGCACTCTGCGCTGCACGTTGAGCCTCTGCGCGATGCGAGAACGCCGCTGGCAGACTTTTTCCGCATCCTGTTAGAACAGCGTATAGATAAAGGGCGCGACGGCTGACCCCTGGGTCAAGACAATCAGACTGCCGAGCAAAACGAGCACGAGAAT
>NEWQ02000062.1 GCA_002869855.2 Nitrospira sp. CG24D | reverse complement strand
TCGAAATGAATGTGTGATGAACTCGCGACGATGTTTCAGGCTGTTTTGATGTAAATGGATCAGCGCCATTGGTTTCACTCCAAAAGAGGTATGACGTTCTCCTCAGTAAGCTGCAGGATATCCCAGGACTCACATTCGAAGACTGTTGTGAAACAGAGGCGAACCTCCTGCACATGATGGAACATGTTTCACCCTCCACACATTGTCTCCCATCGATCCACACAAATCGTTGCAGGGTGCCGATGTGCAGCCACATCACGAATTAGACCCGTATCATACAAGGCGCACCTTCATACGGTCTGCCCTACGAAGGTATAGGGGGTGGAGCCTGATGATCTTCTGTGTTCGGGAACGCGCGGCTTGGGAAGAATGAGAGGGGCAAACCTGGTCGTCCTCCTGCTCGCGGAACGCGTACGATAAGAATGTGCTCGTTCGACACGCACAATCGAGTGCCGACTCGGCTACCCTTGAAAACAAAGTAGGGGATTGGCGTGGCGCGCGCAGTTGGGGATCAATCAGGTTACTTATTATGAAGGGGAAATGAAGAAAGAAGATGATCGCATGCTTCAAGCAGAGAGGATTGACGGCACACAATCAATTCTGCAGGTGCCAGAACATCACGCTACTAATCAATCGTGATCGAGAGGTCCTGTGTGTCAGATTGAGGTATCGTGTCTGTGATTTGAACTGTAAAAGGAAATATGCCTGGTGTAGTTGGGTCACCTGAAATCATCCCTGTATCCGGATCGATATCTAAGCCCGGCGGTAACGGGCCTGTTCCCGGGCTGCTAATTATCCACCTTAGGTTCCCGATTCCTCCCGTAGCCGTCACCGACGTGCTGTAGGCTGCTCCCGCGGTTCCGTTCGGAAGCGTTGTGGTCGTGATATTCGGTGGAGCTGGAAGATCGATCGTGAGAGAGAGAGGTTGGTCATCAGATTGGTTCAGGGTGTCAGTGGCCTGCACAGTGAAACTGAACGTGCCTGCCGCTGACGGCGTGCCTGTGATGTGGCCTGTCGCGGAATTTATAGGATTCAAACCGGTTGGTAGTGAGCCCGCACTGATACTCCAGACGAGAGCTCCGGTACCTCCTGAGGCTTGCACGGTTTGGCTATAGGCGGATGCAACTGTCCCATTCGGAAGCGTCGAGGTCGTGATATTCGGAGGCGCGGGCAGGACGATAGTAATCGACAACGGTTGCGTGGCTGACTGCGACAATGCATCAGTAACCTGTGCCGTGAAATTGAACGTGCCGGGTGTTGTCGGTGTGCCGGAAATCCCGCCTGTTGAGGAATCAAAATTCAGCCCCGGTGGGATCGTAGCAGTGAAACTCCAGCTAAAGGGGGGCGTGCCTCCAGTTGCCTGTACGGTTCGGCTGTAGGGTTGGGTCACTGTTCCGTTAGGGAGCGACGTGGTCGTGATACTCGGCGGCGCGGGAAGGTTAATGGTCAGTGAGTAGGTTCTCGAAGCAGCTTGGACCGGGTTCGTAGCATCTCGAACAGTAAATGTGTGATTCGCTGTGCCGTGACTTCCATTGAGAGGCCTGCCGCTGATGGTATGCGTTGTGGCATCCCAGGACAATCCATTGGGTAAAGCGGGGGATACGAGTGGATCCCACGTGAGAGGTGCGGTACCTCCCGAGGCTGTTAAGGTTGTATTGGGATAGTCTTGGTTCACCGTACCAGTCGGGAGCGATGACGGCGCGGTAATGACCGGCTGGGACGGCGCGGTAATGTCGATTCTAAAATCCTGCTGATCGGATTGTGGAAACGAATCAGTCACTCGTAGCGTAAAGGTGAACGAGCCAGCCCTGGTTGCTGTTCCGGAAATATTGCCGTTCGAGGGATTGAGGGTGAGTCCCGGTGGTAAGACGCCGGTGGTCACAACCCACACAAAAGGCCCGACGCCTCCCGTGATTGATACGGTCTGATTGTACGCCCCATTGAATGTTCCTGGGGAGAGCGGAGTGGTTGTGATATTGGGCGCCGCGGGCAAATTAATCCTAATAGAAAGAGGTTGCACATCCGACTGACCGTTTATATCGTCAACTTGGACCGTAAAAGTTAATGTGCTAGCCGTAGTTCCTGTCGGCGTTCCAGAAATCACTCCCGTCGAGCTATCCAAATTTAAGTTCTGTGGTAGCGATCCAGCAGACAGACTCCACGTCAAGGGGGCGGTTCCACCTGCGGCCTGTAAAGCTTCAGAATATGGTTCGTTTATTGTTCCTGGTGGAAGTGATGGCGTCAGAATTGTGAGAACCGGCGGTCTCGGCACCACACTCAAATGCAGGATCCTTTGAACTTGCACAGCAGGGGACGAGGAATCTCGCAAGGTAAACGTGTAGTCAGCTTCTCTGGCACCTGTCGGTGTCCCTGAAATTGTCCCTGACGATTGGTTCAGCTGAAGAGTTGGAGGCAGTGCAGGGGAAACCGACCATAGATAGGGTGTCGTCCCTCCCGAACCACCTACCGTGTCCGCATAGGGTTGACCTGCTACCCCTATCAGCAGTGAACTCGATGTAATCGACAAGGATCCTGCCGCTGCTGGTGTGGTTGGCCCAGAAAGAGCCGATACATTGTTGGTGTCGCCGCAGCCACTCAAGGACAAGGTCGTTAGTAGCGAGAAGAGAACGGTCCACACGATGTTCGGCGTGGAAGGATGATGCCGCATCAGACGACCTCGTTTACGTGTTGGTTTCTGGTCAGTGCTCTTAGGAGACCCGCTCGAAATTCTATTCCCTCCAAGCATAGGATCACGGTAGTCGGGCAGTAGGTCTGTGTCCACCCCACAGTAGACCGTGTTCACCCTACCAACGTAGAGAGCCGAGGGTTATTTGTTCCCATGTGTTGCTAGAAGGAATGGGTATCTTGTTCCTTGGGCTCACTGAACCAAACCAATCAATTCACATGAACAAGATTCACTCCGACTGCCACGAAAATAGTTC
>NEWQ02000061.1 GCA_002869855.2 Nitrospira sp. CG24D | reverse complement strand
CGTCTTGCCTGCATTGCTCGCCGCATGCGCCCGGCTCTTGAACAGCATCTCCAAAGGAAACATGTTGGCGGCCAACGCTGTGGCGGCCAGCCCCATCGCCCGTTTCAATACAGTCCGACGTGATACCTGTTGGAACGCCGATGAGCAGCAATGACAGTGGTCCATGATTGTCCCTCTCAATGATCGTCCAACTATTGATAGAGATAGCGCGGATTCGTGAGCATGCTCGCCAATGTCCGGTCGAGCGCCGCTTCTGTGCTGGAATTGTCCAGATTGAATGTCCCTCCGCCGCTTCGCAACGTCATCAGATAAATTTGATACTCGGTGGCCGTGGCCACTCGGTCATTCGTGAGATTCAGGAGAAACCCTAAGACGTCAGCCTCCGTCCTCAAACCAAGGCCCTTTAACCACAGACGAGTAAGCCCTCCGTTCGTATCCGATCCGAATCGGATGGTCGAGCCAAATCCTGGGATTGTGGCTTCGTAGGCCATCGCCGTCTCATGGAACAGGACATAGGTGTTCAGCCAATGCTCGGACTTCTCTTTGTATCCAGTCGGTGGAGGCATTTCGAACAATCCCTGCCCGGTCGCCGTCAGCCGCCGTCGGATGGGCTCATGCGATGACCAGACTCCGAGATTGCGATAGAGCCCGACGACGTACTCCAAGGGCGTCTTCACAAGACTTCGATAGTTGGCCACATTATTGAAGTCCGCCGACGTGACGATAGCGATCAACACTTTGCGTATATCGCCTCCTGAATCGCTGAATACTGAGGCCACTTCAGTGATCAACGCAGAAGACGGTGTTTCACTGACGAAGTACTCACAGAGCTTCTTAGCCAGATGCCGAGCGGTTGAGGGATGGCTGGCTGCAATTTGCAACACTCGCTCCCCTTCGGTTGGTCCACTCCCGTCAAACGCCACCGACTGCCCCAGCACCGTTTTGGTTCCCGGGCTGTGCCGACTGGACACAAAACGAAACCCGGGCGCTGAACCTTCCGGCACCGTCCAACCGGTAAATGCTTTGGCGGCCTCATTGATATCCGTCTGGGTGTATCCAGCCGGATGCCCCTGCTCATCCACTCCAAGGGTATGGAGCTCCAAGACCTCGCGCGCATAGTTTTCGTTCGGATTCTCTTTCTTATTCACGTCCGTATTCAGATACACCATCATGGCCGGGCTCTTCCCGCTCGCAATCAACAAGTCCACAAACCGTCCATAGGCCCGAGCCCTGAAAGCCTCATTCTCATAGACTTCGTATTGACCGCGGAAATGCGACCGGTAGTCGGTGTTGAAATGGTTGTCCCAGAAATAGACCATCTTCTCGAGCAACTGACGCCGGCTATACAGTTTCCTGATGAGGTCATGGTCTTGCACTTGCTGAAGCTCCGGCTTCAAAACTGTGGGCTCAGGATCATCTTTCTTCCAGGCACCCTTAGCAGCCATCAAGCGTAAATCTGTATCCGTATCCACAATGGGATTCGCGGCAGGCAACGGGGAAGTTGAATGGAGATTCGTCGGCCAGGGTTGTGCCGGATCGAGGCCAAGTTGTTCCTTCATATAGCCAGTCGCCCACTCTCTGGCTTGAGTCGCGGTCATATGAGACATCGTATTGAGTTGATTGGGAGTACCTCCAAAGGTCAGACGACTCAAGACGTGATAGCCGAACCAATTCGCCGGCGCTGCCGGGAGCCCCGAGGTAGGAGGGTCGAGCGGGGGGGCCGGCGTTGCAATTGTCTCAGGAGGAAGCGGGGTGGAGATCACGCGCGTGAGCCCTGGAATTCCGGCGGACAATCGCTGAATGCTTTTGTTGGATGGCATCGACGCCCCCCCAACCACCGAGCTGGCCAATGCACTGGATGCAGCCGCTGCAATCGCAGAGCCAGCACCCGGTGCGGCAGCAGCCATGGCCGCAGTCCCACTCATCATCGTAGAAATACCGGCTCCGGCCATCACTGGCACTCCGGGTGGAATAGAACTCGCTGGTTTCATCCCACTCGTACTCTCTTCCATCTTCGTTTGTGCCTGCACCGTTGGCTCTATCGCCGATGATCTCTGGGATTCAGTAGCCGGCGTTTTGATAGTTGCTTTGGCTTTCTTTTTCTTGGAAGGTTTCTGGCCAGGCTCAGAAACTGAGGAAGTCGTTGCCCCCTCCTTCACTCCCGACAGGATCGAATCAACCGGCCGAACAGGTCTGAGGAGCGAGTGTCGCGATGCAGAAGAAGAATCTGAAACCGGAGGCACCCCCCCCTCATGCGCGTAGACAAATATGCTCCCCCCGCCTGTCGCCCAGAGTGAGAGGGCGACGAAAATGGAGATTCGACTGGGTCGCCGCCACATCGATTCGGCAATTTTTAACAGCATACTGGTCTGCTCATCCTTGACTAACGCCATAACGGACCTCCTTTATGAAACCGAGGTCTCATCCTGTGGTGCGTTGGTTGAGCAAGACCAATACCCTGAGGCTCGTTGTTCGACGCTGTCTGGTATTCCTATATGAATCGTGGCGTTATCCTGCAGCATCAGACCCCGCTGAGGGGCATTCCCTACAGCTGATGTACGGTAGACGCCTTCAGATCACGTCCACAATGTGACGCACCCTGGCTGGCTCTTCATACAGAGAGACCATTAACCTATGTCGGATAAGCTACGTATTTGTGACTACGACTGGGGATCAGATGAATACAGGGAGGCGAGGGAAAGACGAGAAAAGGATTGTTAGGAGCTAAGGCGAAAGTACGTAGTGCACCTCCTCAACCCTGACCACAGGCATGATGAGACCGAGCCCCTCCTGGTCATGCGAGAAGTCATAGACGATCGACTCATCCGGAATGAGACGGCCGACGATGATGACGGCAAGCTCCACAGTCTTTCCCGCGGCGGTCTCACGCAGTAATCGATCCAAGGAGTCCGCCGGCGAGATAGCTTTGAGCTCCCCGGGAAGGTCGTCAGCCTTGAAACGAACCTGCCCCCATCGGGTAGAAGTAAACACAGGACCGAGGGCCACAGAAAACCCCTTCTTCGCTGAATCGAAGCGAGATAATTCTCCCGACCATCGAAACGCGATTCGCCGAGCGAGCGCAAGGTTCCCAACGCGACGTTCATCTCGCTCTCGATTTAGCTGAAAGAGGCGGTCGTCATGTCCAGGATCATGGTGCCCTCGTCCATAGATAGCGGGCCAGTCAGGAGGATAACCGTCCAAGGCTTCAAGAAACCCTTCGATCGCGATCGCATCGTCAAGCAGCTGAATATCATTGGGTAGCGCGGAGGCAAATTGAGAGAGCGACTCGAATTGAATGCGGCTGATCCCCACATCTTCCTGAGCTCCCGTCGAGGGAACCGGAAAGAGGCAGGAGAGGATGAGCAGAGCGACGAATGTGGGCATGGCCGCACAGGTTATCCGACGGGGGCCTGGGATATGGCCTGCGAAAAGGCCCTTTCAAGTCCTTGCACGGATGGGTGATCAGCCTGCAAGACTCCGGCATCCAGTAACACCGCCACACGTGGAGCCGGATCGAGTCGACGGAGCGCGGCTTGGGTCAACCCCTCCGTCCTCAACACCTTCTCATAGGTCCCGAACCACGCCTCAATCACCACACGCAATCCGGCATCCCCCGCCTTCATCTTGCCCATTTTCACTTGCTGAAGCAGCTTGATGATCGGATCAGATTGCGCGATGGTGTTCATCGCACGCTGAAGCAATTCTTCCAAATCCATGCAGGCCGCCTAGTTTGTCGAGCAGGAGCCAGGTCCGCGCGGATCGCCGCAGCTGCCGCAAGACCCACCGGATCCGGCGCCGGGAGATGCCCATCCCCCCGTCGCACCGACCCCGAACGAAGAAATCTGCTTTTCCAGCCTGGTCGCCTGACATTTCGGACAAGCGGCTTCATCTGATCTATGGATCAAGAGTTCAAACCGGTGTTTACATTCGCTACAGACATATTCGAAGATAGGCATGCATCACACTCCTTGTTGGGTCCCATTATAAAATCACCCTGCTCAGATCGCAATGCGAGGCACCTATGTACCGTGAAGAACAGTCCTTCACTCTCCGATTCAGCCTGGAAGCCAGTTTTCCAGACAACTACGACGGGGACGAGGATCAGCGAGCCTGGACTAGCGAGTGGGAAGCCCGTATCAAGCCGGACATTCTCAAGATGGTCTTCGAGTCCTTGCGCCGTCACCCAAGCTGGGCGGCGCACATTCGCAATCGGGGAAAATCCGCCCTCGACGAAATCGAGGTCGTCGTTGAGCGGGATTTCGGCAAACCCCAACCCTTCAAAATCTAATCATGCCGCCTCAAAGAGACATCGGGCTCTATATTCACGTCCCGCTCTGCCGGCAGCGCTGTCACTTCTGCGCCTTCTATCTGGAGATCGCCACCCCGGCTCGCATCGAATCCTTTCTTTCAGCACTTGAACGTGAGCTGACCCTCTATCACCAGCAAAATCTACTCGATGAACGTGCACTTCAGAGCATCTACTTCGGAGGGGGGACCCCCACGACAATTCCCTCACAGCAACTGGCTGCCCTCCTGGACCGTATCCGAAACACCTATTTGGTCACCCCCGACGTCGAAGTGACCGTCGAAG
The DNA here is from genome assembly GCA_002869855.2 of Nitrospira sp. CG24D. Taxonomy (GTDB): domain Bacteria; phylum Nitrospirota; class Nitrospiria; order Nitrospirales; family Nitrospiraceae; genus Nitrospira_D. The sequence continues at coordinate 980 of NEWQ02000061.1, read as the reverse complement.
CTCATCCCTCAACAGTCACCCTTTCAGACTTGAGAGTTCTCGCCGAAGCCGGCTTCAATCGGATCAGCCTGGGAGCCGAGTCGATGGCTCCCCAAGACTTCATTCCGATTGGCCGCCCAGGGACAATATCCGAAACCGAGCAGGCAGTCGCAAATGCCCGAACGGCGGGATTTTCAAACATTAACCTGGACCTCATGTACGGGCTGCCAGGCCAAAGCCTCGCGTCATGGACCGCCACCCTGCAATCACTCCTCGCCCTCGACCCGACGCATATCTCTTGTTATGCCCTCACCATCGAAGACCACACCAAGCTGGCACGCGATATCGCCACGGGACTTGTCCCCGCACCGGATGAAGCGCTCCAAATAGAGATGGGAGAGGCAGCAGAAACAGTACTCGCATCAGCAGGCTTTACTCGCTACGAAATTTCAAACTACGCCAAGCCTGGCAACGCCTGCCGCCACAATCTGCTCTATTGGACCGACGGCGACTACCTTGGCCTCGGCCCCAGCGCACAGTCCTACGTCGCCGGAAGCCGATTCGGCAACATCGCTCACCTCGACACCTACACGAGCCAGCTGGAGAATGATCAACTACCGGTGGCAGATCGCCTCCCCCTCAGCGTCGAAGAGCAGCGACGCGATGCACTGATCTTCGGCCTCCGTCTCTTGAACGGCATCCCCAACTCACTTACGGCTGACGATCAAGGCCAACGTGAAATCCTCAATCAACTCATAGCTAAAGGGCTGATTGTCGAGGAGGGTACCAGAACCAGACTGACACCATTAGGCCGCCGCTTTGCCGACAGCGTGGCATCAGAGCTATTCTGATCCCAGCTTTTCCATCGTCGGCCATGCCATTGACAACCGGCGCTTCGGAAAGAGACACTGTTATTCATTCACGCGAGGTGACCAATGCCCGTCAACATGGATCCTGCAAAAAAACGCAAGCCCGGCCAAGCGGAACCGACCGCAGCCTCA
>NEWQ02000060.1 GCA_002869855.2 Nitrospira sp. CG24D | reverse complement strand
CGATCTATGACTTCGTGAAGGCGCACCACCATTTCAGTGACCCTGAATGGGATGGGGAGCCGATTGAGCCGGAGCCGAAAGCGGAGAGCAAGCCCGTTCCACCGACGCCTTTGCCAGTCGATGGGGTGCGTGAAGAGCCTGACGAATATGTGAGGAAGAAGAGAGTCAAGGTGAAGCTGGCCGACGGGAAAGCCCGGACCATCCAGCACATGATGGTGACGACCTTCTGGCACCCTGACGGCACACCCATGTCCGCCCAGCAATTTCTCGAAATGCTATTCGGCAAGCTGCCGGAATTTTTCAAGAACGAGGCCGAGCTCCGCGCGCTCTGGAGCAGTCCCGATACACGCACCAAGCTTTTACAGGGGCTTGCCGAAAAAGGGTTCGGCGCTGAGCAGATGGCGGAGATGCAGCGTATCATCGATGCGGAGAACAGTGACCTATTCGATGTACTCGCGCATGTAGCCTATGCCCTAGCCCCACTCACGCGGGAAGAGCGGGCGGTTAGGGCCAAGCTGGAGATCAGTACCCACTTCAACCGCAAGCAGCAAGCTTTCTTGGATTTTGTCCTCGCCCAATATGTGAAGGTAGGGGTGGAAGAACTGGCTCAGGATAAGCTGTCGCCATTGCTCAAGCTCAAGTACCACAACGCCATCGCCGATGCCGTGGCCGATCTGGGAAAGCCCGAAGAGATCGGCAAGGTCTTCGCGGGATTTCAGAAGTATCTGTATCAACCACAGATCCAGGCGAGACCATAGCTGCTGGAAATTGAGGCGCGCTCACTTGTCACTCACCGTTTACCCGCTTAATCTTCGAGGCCAGGTCTACGGTAGCCCCATGCCATTCGGACTGTATGATCCAGGGGGAACGCTCCTTCAGGAGTTGAAAGCTGCCGACATCTCCGCGATTGTTCTCCTGGCGGAAATAGAAGAGTGCAAGGAGAAGACGGGGAGAGATTTGCTTGCGCTTTATCGAGAGGAAGGCCTGACAGTCTTCCCGCTTCCCACTCCCAACTACGGCATCCCTTCCAATGGCCAACTGGCTGACGTGCTCAAGCAAGCAAAAGGGCGTGCATCAGACGGTCACAATGTCCTGATCCATTGCTCTGCAGGCCTCGGACGAACGGCCTTGTTTGCCGCGCTGCTGGCCAAGGATGTCTTGGGGCTAACCGGACGAGAGGCCATCAACTGGCTCGGTCGGCACAAGCCCGATGCCCTGCTCACGCCGGCTCAAATCGCGATGATCCTGGCATGAATAGCGGACACCGCACTGTGCGAACGAGGAGGGGACATGGCTAATCGGCTAGGAAGTCTTCCAGGAAAAGAGCAGCGTGGAAGTCGGCCGCGTTGCGTGTTGTTCACCGATGGTACACGGGAGGAGGTTGCCCAACGATTAACGGTCATGGTGGCTCCCTATGCCGTTGTCGATCCGGCACGCCATGTGTGGGCACCAAAGGGTTTTTCTGATCCCGCCGAAGGAAAGTTAGGCGGCACCGCGCCGTTCTTATCAGGCACGCAGCGAGAAGAGATTTCTAGTTGGTGGCTGGCCGTTAGGCACGCTACCGCGAATACCCCAAACTGGGACATCATCAGTCAGGCGACGATTGGTGGCCGGGAAGGACTAATCCTCGTTGAAGCAAAGGCGCACGATCAAGAATTGGTAAAGGAGGAGAGTGGTAAACGGTCTAAGCCAGTCCCTTCTCCGGGTAGTGCGTCGAACCATGAGAGGATTGGCACCTGTATCGAGGAAGCCAGACGCTCATTATCTTCGGCTAGTGGTGTTGCCTGGAATCTTTCGCGAGATTCCCATTATCAACTGTCGAATCGCTTTGCCTGGTCATGGAAAGTCACGACGATGGGGATTCCCGTGGTTCTTGTGTATCTTGGTTTCTTAAACGCAGAAGAGATGAAGGACCGAGGCATACCTTTTGAGAATCATGAACAATGGAAGCACCTGGTCGAATCTCAAAGCCAGACGTTGTTCCCGACTGCAGTCTGGGGAAAAGCTTGGAGTGTAAATGGAGTCGAGCTTATTCCCTTGATTCGAAGCCAGGTGCAATCGATTGCGTAGGGGGAAGGAACAGGGGGAAGCCGATTAGTCGGAAACCGTTTCAGTAGTCACGCCGCCGCACGCCTCGCCCACATCTGACCTTCCGTCCCCACCACGCCGCTGATGATTGGTTCTGTATTTTCCCCTCTGCCCAAATTGATCCTTCGCGGGCTGCCTGTTATCCTCAAGCCTGATTGCGTACCGGGGGATTGCTCACTCTTCAGGGAGGACGACATGAAGACCATGACTCCAGCGATGCTCCTGAAGGCGTTGAAGCTGTTTCGCGGGTTCACTCAGGCGGCGGCAGAATATCTCCGAGACAAAGAGCGGCTTCGTTATCTGTTGGCGGCAGCGGTCTCGATTGCGCAGGGTCGCGGTGGAAAGCTATTGAAGGACCTTCAATTATTGGTGCGACTCCTGAAAGCGTCGGTGAGCGGTGCCTATACAGGCCTCTCGGTCCACAAGCTCGTGACCATCGTCGCGGCGCTGCTGTATCTGATCAGCCCGCTTGATGTGATTCCAGACTTCATTCCTGTGGTCGGCTATGTGGACGATGCGGCGGTGATTGCCTGGGTGCTGAACAGCATTGCCGAAGAACTGAAGGACTTTAAGCTGTGGGAAGAGGGGACTTGACCGGGCCTAACCTTGCTTGAAGACCATAGTGCTGAGTGCTCCACGGAA
>NEWQ02000006.1:57148-139848 GCA_002869855.2 Nitrospira sp. CG24D | reverse complement strand
GAGATATTGATGATCGCACCCTTCCCCTGCTTCAACATCTGCGGCAGAGCGGCTCGGGTCATGCGGAACACCCCATTCAAGTTGACGTCAAGGACCTGCGCCCAGGTCCGGTCATCGATCTCGTGCAGGCGCTTCCCAAAGTCCCCCACTCCGGCATTGTTGACGAGGATGTCGAGCCGTCCGAACTGCTGCACCGCCTGACGCACCGTTTCCTGGACATGGGATTCATCTGTCACCGAACCGACAACGGCGAACACCTTTCCCTGCTCCTTCGCGATGTCGTTCACGACCCGGTACAGCTCTCCTTGTCGTCTCCCCGTGATCACGACCGATGCCCCCTCGCGCGCAAAGGCTTTCGCGATCGCTTCACCGATACCGGCGTTGCCTCCTGTGACGACCGCTACCTTTCCACTTAACCGTTTCATCGCTCGTCATCCTCCCGCTCTTCGGAAATGTCTGTGGACTCACCGACAGACCCAGCAGCCTGAGCGGCGGGCCACAAGCCGGATTCAATTTTTCTCGCCACCGTAATGAATCCTGAATGGGCGACCATCCGGTGATCCGGACGCACGCTACGACCCTGAATCGACCAGGTTCTCAACAGGGTTTCAAACGTTTCAACCATGCCGAAGACCATCGCTCTGCTCGCCATGATCCTAATCGCTGCCATCCTCATCTATGCCGCGACAAAACCTGATACGTTCCAAGTCCAGCGTTCCACCCACATTGCGGCGCCGCCGGAGAAAGTCTTCGAACGCATCGAAGATCTGCATCAGTGGGCCTCATGGTCGCCCTGGGAAAAGAGGGATCCGGCGATGAAGAAATCCTACAGCGGTGCGCCCCAAGGGGCGGGCGCCGCGCTCGACTGGGACGGCAATAACGATGTCGGCACGGGACGCATGGAGATCGTCAGCACAGTGCCTCCATCACGAGTCGTGATCAAGCTCGACTTTCTAAAGCCGTTTGAAGCCCACAACCAGGCCGAATTCACTCTGGAGGGCGGGGATACTGCCACAACCGTGACCTGGGCCATGCATGGCCCCCAACCCTTCATGATGAAAGTCATGGATCTGGTAATGGGCATGGACAGGATGGTCGGGAAAGACTTTGAAACCGGCTTGGCCAATCTGAAACAATTGGCTGAGCAATAAACCAAGGAGGCCGCCATGCGTATGCTAAATCTCGTTCTCTCAACTCTGTGTCTACTGCTCACGGTCTCGCCGGTCATGGCGAAGGAAAAGAAGCACGAGAAACCGATGGACCAGCAAGCCATGATGGACCTCTGGCAAAAGCTGGCCCAGCCCGGTGAACCCCATAAACTGTTTGCCGGCCTGGCCGGCAGCTGGACCACCACGACCAAGGAGTGGATGGAGCCGGGCAAGCCGCCGACAGAATCGACCGGCACGGCGGAGATGAAGATGCTGCTCGACGGGCGCTTTCTCTACCAGGAATACAACAGCCAGATGATGGGCCAACCCTTCTCCGGCATCGGGATCGATGGCTACGACAATGTGACAAAGAAGTACGTGACGGCTTGGATCGACACAATGGGAACCGGGATCTTCTTCATGGAAGGGACAGCCAATGCTGATGGCAAGACCATCACCCTGAAGGGCTCACACCCCGAACCGGGCGGCGGGAAAATGTCGCATCGGGCAGTCTGGAAGATTCAGGACGCCAACAACCAAACGTTTGAGATGTATGGGACGCACGGCCATGGCGGCAAAGAGATGAAGTTCCTGGAGATCGTGTATACGCGGAAACCGTGATGGTGCAGCATTGAAATAGATCGGGCAACATGCTTGACTAGGTGCTCCACACCATCACCTAAGGAGGCTTCTTATGCAACGGACGATTGGACTGTTGGCGTTGGCTCTGATGCTCACGACGCTGAGCGGATGCAGCTACTTGTTCTATCCCCGCGCAGGGGACTACGCGACGCAGGCAAAAGGCGCCAGCGGCGTCGAAACGATGATCAACCTCACGAATATGATGGAAGCCACCGCGACGAAAGCCAAAGGCGGCAAGGGCGTGGACAACGCATTCGATGACCTCCACAACCAGCTCCATGCGCTGATGGATTCGTTCTGCGGCGTCACCAAAGAACAGGCCAAAACGCCGGCCTACGACCTGGCATTGACCCATAAGAAGGAACTCGGCGCCGTCTTCGGCCGCCTCTGGAAGTTTAAGGACGACCAACCGCAGCGTGATCAGCATCTGGATCTTCTGAGCGCCGAGCTGAAAGAGCTGCGGGAGACATTACAGACCATAAAATAATCAGACGACGGAGGCCGGTGATGAAAGCTTCTCATGCCCCAGTGAGTAGTGGAGCCGTGACATTGCTGATCGGCACCAGGAAAGGTGCCTTCACACTCAAGAGCGACCGGACAAGGCGCGCGTGGAAAGTTTCGCCCCCCATGTTCCTTGGCCACATCATCCATCACGTCGTGGCCGACCCGCGCGATCGCCGCACGATATTGATGGCGGCCAGTACCGGGCATCTTGGGCCGACGATTTTCCGGTCGACCGACCAGGGCAAGACGTGGAAAGAAGCTGCGAAGCCGCCGGCCTTTCAGAAGGCCGACGAAGGCGGGAAGGGCCGCTCGGTCGGCCACGTCTTCTGGCTGACTCCCTGCCATGCGAACGAACCGAATGTGTGGTATGCCGGAACGTCTCCTCAAGGGCTCTTCCGCTCGGAAGACGGCGGCACGACGTGGACGCCGTTTTCCCATATCAACGAGGACTCCCAATACATCGAGTGGATGGGGTCCGTACAGGACGGCACCCCGGACGGGCCGAAACTGCACTCAATCATCGTGGACCCACGCGATCCCCAGCATCTCTATTTCGCCATGTCCGGTGGCGGCGTGCATGAATCCATTGACGGCGGTAAAACCTTCGTGCCGCTCATCCAAGGTCTCGACGTGGTCGAGGGATTCAGTCCGTCCGTCGTGACCTGCCACGATCCCCATTGCGTGCGGCTCTGTCCGAGCAATCCGGATCGGCTTTACCAGCAGAATCATTGCGGCATCTACCGGCTCGATCGGCCCTCGAATACCTGGGTGCGGATCGGCAAGAACATGCCGAAGAAAGTCGGCGACGCCGGGTTTCCGATGGTCGCACACCCGCACAATGCGGATACTGCCTGGGTATTTCCGATGGACGGCGCGACGGTCTGGCCGCGCGTGAGTCTCGAAGGGAAGCCGGCCGCCTATGTCACGCGCAACGCCGGGAAAAGCTGGATACGCCAGGACAAGGGCTTTCCGCGGGCAAACGCCTGGTGGACGGTCAAACGCCAGGCCATGACCAATGATAGGCACGAGGCCGTCGGACTGTATGTGGGCACGACGCAGGGCGAAATCTGGGCGAGCCGGAATGAGGGAGCGACCTGGACCTGCATCGCCCGGCATCTGCCGGAAATCTATTCAGTGGAAGCGGCCACGCTCGGACGATGACAGTCCACATCCCCAGCGCCTTGCGGTCCTATACGGCACAGCAGAGCGAGGTTTCGGTGGAAGGCTCTACACTCGCCGAGATGCTGGCCGCGTTGGACCGCCGTTTTCCCGGCATCCGGTTTCGCATCATCACGGAACAGGATAGCATCAGGCCGCACATCAGAATCTTTGTGAACGACCTGCAGTTCCAAGACTTGTCAGCGCCACTCAGCAAGGCCGATACTGTCTACATCGTCTGCGCCCTCAGCGGAGGATAACCTGAGAGGAGACCCCATGCCGACTCCCGACAACGCCAAGCTCATCGAAGGTCAACGCCAGGACTGGAACCGCGTCGCCGGCGGCTGGGAGAAGTGGGATCGCGTGTTCGACGAGCAGATGGCATTTTTGAATCATCGACTCGTGGCCGATGCCCGGCTTCATGCAGGGATGAATGTCCTGGATCTCGGCTCCGGCACCGGCTACCCCGCCTTACTCGGCGCGCAAACCGTCGGAGCGACCGGACGTGTCACCGGAATGGATCTCGCGGAACAGATGCTGGCCGCTGCAGATCGAAAAGCCACACGCCTCGGCCTGACCAATGTCTCGTTCAGAACCGGCGACGTGACGAGTCTCCCGTTTGAGCCCAACTCGTTCGACGCCGTGACGAGTCGCTTCTGTCTGATGTTTCTCCCTGAAATTCCAAAGGCCGCATCAGAAATTGCACGAATCCTGAAACCGGGAAGCTGGGTGGCGGCGGCTGTATGGTCTGCGCCGGAAAAGAATCCCTCGATCGGACTCTCGATGACCGCCATCAAGCAAGTGATTGAACTCCCCCCACCGGATCCCAACGCACCGGGCATCTTTCGATTGGCTAAACCAGGCGAGCTGGCGAGCTTATTCCAACAAGCCGGACTGGTCGATGCAACGGATCAGGAATTTCTGGCGGAATGGTCTTATGCGTCCGTCGACGAGTACTACACCAGCCTGATGGAGATCGCCGCGCCGGTGCAAAATCTGATGGCCAAGCTGACCGACGCGCAGAAGCAAGATGTCAAGCAGCGCATCACTCAGGCCGCGTCCAATTACACACGCGCCGGACGGATTGTCTTCCCGATGGCCGTCCGCATCGTGGCCGCGCGCAAACCCCTCTAGGACTGGTCCCATGGCGAAGACCGATGGTTTCAAGGATTTCGTCCTGGACCAGCTGGCTGATCTTCAAGGCCTGACCTGTCGTGCCATGTTCGGCGGCTATGGGCTCCGCTATCGCGAGGCGTTCTTTGGCATCGTTCACAAAGGCCGGCTGTATTTCAAAGTCACGCCGGAAACCACCGATTCCTACCGCGCCCTGGGAGCGAAGCCCTTCCGCGTGACCAAGACGATGACGCTCAAAACCTACTACGAAGTGCCTGCCGACATTCTTGAAGACGCCGCTCAATTGACTGAGTGGGCTAAGACGGCCAGCCCCGCCCAGCGCCCCCAACCGACCAGGCGGCGCGCCGCGTCTAAAGCCCGCGGGTCCAAACCAACTCGAATAACCCGCGCCCGGGCATAGCTGACGGCTCGTGTAAAACCATAGCAGCCTGCTTGATAGAGACTTATAATAATCCCAATGATAGCCAGCTCAACGCTCCCCGCTCCGCGCATGATCCTGAAACACCTGCTTCGCCAAGTGCTGATGATCGCTGTTTGCCTATTCCCAATAGTCGCCGACAGTTCGTTCGGAGGAGAGCCCCCCTCCGTTCCCCTTCTTTGGCGTACGGCCCCGCCGGTCAATCCATCCGATCAACCCCTGCCTCCCAAGAAACCGTCGATTCTCCGTGAGCGCGAAATCGTATTCGATGAACTCCTGGTGAAAATCTTGAAAGACGCCGCAGCCCGGCCGCTTCCGCCGATGGCCGTCGAGCTGTTCGACGCCGGGCGGTATGAGCTGGATGTGGTGTCCACCCTCGCACGCATCAACGACACAAGCTTCATCCGCGGGCAGCTGAAGCCGCAAGACTCCGGCGAGTTTTCGCTCGTGCTCAACGGCGCGACGGTCACAGGCACCGTTCAACTCGGCCGGCGCGTCTTCAAGATTGAGCCGCTCGGCAACGGGCGTCACCGTTTGATCGAGATCGATCCGGAGCAAGAATCGAAAGAGTAACGAGCGCGTATCCTCTATGCTGACATGGCCAAGCACAGCACTCCTCCTGGCCGATGCAGTCCTCTTCATACATCTCGCCTTTGTCCTCTTCGTCCTGTTCGGCGGACTGCTGGCGCTGAAGTGGCGGAGTACGATCTGGTTCCATCTGCCCGCCGCAGCCTGGGGGGCCTTCATCGAGTTCAGCGGCTGGATCTGTCCGTTGACGCCATTGGAAAATTGGCTGCGCGAACAAAGCGGGGCAGAAGCCTACGAAGGAGATTTCCTCGGTCATTACCTGCTCGCCCTTCTCTATCCAAACAACCTCACTCGCCCCGCGCAGCTGATGCTCGGTCTCTTCGTGATCGCCATGAACGTGGCGATCTACCTGTGGCTCTGGCGAAGAAACCGGCTGCGCCGCTCCGGTCACTGACGCATAAAGTGAAGAAGCCCAGCAGGCCTTTACGAACATCACCGGTGTTTGGATGCATCGTCCACCCGGCGCATTCAGAATTTCTCATCTCGCACAGATTTCTGCATCCAATGTTCCATCCCACACATCCGACGCGCTTCGCCCCTCGTAGGATTGGACAACAGAGCAAGACACCAGTCACTCAATTATTCAACTAGGGAGGGGACCTATCATGACATCGCACATCGCGACCTATCTCACCATCGGCGGGCTGTTACTGACACTGGGCGGCTGTAACACCGTGGAACCAGCGGGCGGCAAAGCGGCCGCAGACAAACCCTCCGGTATGGCATCAGCCATGCCAACCTCGGCAGGCCCTGACGGCACTCTTCCATTACCGGCCGACTACAAATCCTGGCCAAAGTTCCTGACGGACATTCCGAAAGGCGAAGCCAAACAGGTCCGGGACATCTACATCAACCCGACCGGCGCGAGAACATCAGCAGGACAGAACTTTCCGAACGGCACCGTCATGGTGATGGAAATCTACAAAGCCAAGATGGATGGCGACAAGCTCATGACCGGCATGGATGGGAAGCCGGCGAAGGGCGATCTGGCGAAGGTCTTCGTGATGGGGAAAGAGCAGGGCTGGGGCGACAAGCTGCCAGAAAATCTCAAGAACGGCGACTGGGCCTATGCCGCCTACGACGCGACGAGCAAACCGCTGATGGAAGATTTCACCAAGTGCCGCGCCTGCCACACCCCGCTGGCACAGAAAGACTTTGTCCACCGCTACGACGAATATTTCCAAACGAGAGGGCGGATGTAGCGCACACTCACGCGGGGGCTGCGTCCGCGCAGTCCCCGCGGTGCATCCTATCACTTATTCTGCCATTCCCTCTTCCCCCGTTGTCAGGCAACGAGGAATATTCACAACAATTTATCTAGCTAATGCGCACGCGTGGCGCAATCGGGAGTCTCGCCCGCACTTCTTCGTATATCCGTGTAATACCAGGCATTGTCAAAGTGACCGCCACAGCAAATGGGATAGGATCGTCGATTGTTTGGCCTTGGTCTGGTTGGCGCTGAATCGTAAGCGGAACTTCCTGGTTTGCCCCTACAACAGGCGCCCTCTTCCCCTCCCAGCGTTTGGAGTAGACAGTTCCTCGGCGACTCTGGTTTTGATCAGGTTGCGCTTTGGCAGGTTCAACACGTAATGATGCCAACTCATCTGATTCAGACAAGATCAGACGGACAGCACGGTACGACTGCCGTCCAGGTAAGACTGGGGTAAACCAGGCTAAAGTGGCAAACATCGCGTGTGGGCGTGCTTGTCCATTCAAGCAAATGGGAACTGGAACTCTCACAGTGACTGCCTGCTCACGGGGTAGTGTTCCAGTTGCCCAGAAAGTTGCTCGATCTTCAGTGCATGAAATTGCCATATCGATGTCGGCCACGCCGTAGCCAAGAAATCTCCTGATATTGTCTTTCTGTTTAACATGCTGTCGGTTATCTGAAGGGCCCAAGACCTCTCTGATCAACTCCGATGCCCCCTGAGACCATGAGGCCGTATGAACCAAAAGAGCTTTAAGTAATGTTGCACGTTCAGCATGACTGAGACTCGTGAAACTCGCACCATAAGCAGCTTCAAGTGCGTCATGGATTTGATGGCACGTACGAGATGCAAGGGCTGCTGCAGCACTTGTCCCATTTGTAAAATGCTCATAACTCCCAGCTCCATCGCGTGGTGGGGCGGCTACCTTCAGACCATGAGCACGTGCCACCCCGCTTGGCTTGACAGATAGCCCTTGTCCAGTTGTGACAAAACGTAGATGCTCTCTTGAACCTGGCATCAAGATGTCTGGTTTAACGCTATTTGCGAATCCCGGACCGAGGGCACTTGAGGGATTTGCGATGGTAACGGTCGGATATGGATCAGTTCCTCTGGTAGAACGTCGGTCAGATAATAAGACAGCATCAATATTTGCCCCACCAACCGTAACGGCATTAACAGACTCAGCTGGCGATAAAAGGCGCCTCTCCGCTACAAGTTGACCTAACGCAGATATCGTCACTCTTTCTCTCTGCGTAGGACCTGCATTCTCGTACTGAGTGAATGTTGTAAAACCTGGAATATTAAAAGGCGTGTCATGATTTCCTGCGCTCACAACAAAAAGAATCCCAAACCGATACGAAAGACGATCAAGTAGTCTTGCCCAAGCAGACATCTGTCCATGAAACGGCTTTCGAACGTTGCCGAGTGAAAGATTTATTATAATAACGTCAGGAGCGGAAGGCGGGTTTCCCTCACGGATTGCAAGGACAGCCTGGTAAATCATATCAACGACAAGACGCTCCAAAGGGAATCTGTCGCTTTCACCAAGAACAGGAACTACATGGATACGACGGCCTATTCTCTGCTCGTTCCTGTTGCGATCACCCAAGACAATCAGCGATGCCATTGCAGTGCCATGGTATCGATCGGCAACCAAAGCAGATGGCTCTAGGCTAAATTGATCATCGACAACTAACATGCCCTGCAAGAGAGGATGCTGTGCTACCGGAACTCCATCAAGTAGGGCGAGGATTGGTGAACGGTGGGTAGGTATCAACTCCTCAACTGCCATGATTTCAGCTTCGGCAACATTAATTGAAGTAGCAACACTTTGTGGTCTTATATGCATTACTGGATCAAAGCCCGCTATGCTTGCTGGAGACATTTCGATAATGGCTTTTACCGCTATAACAGGCAACTCAGCCAGTACTGCGTGATAACCGATGTCATCTATTCTGCATCGACTAATTATATTGCCTTCAGCATCAGCTATTGCCCGAATTAGCTCTGCCTCTACCGCCGTTCCTCGTGCTGCATTAGCTCGAAACACGAGCTCAATCTCAATGCGAATTCGTTCGTGGTCTGGTTTGCCAGCGATTTCTTCGGCGATGATTGCGCGCTCCTCGGCGATCACGCGGTCCTGCGGCCCCCATGGTCGAATGTCTCTCAGTGTGGAGAAAACATCTCTCCAGGGTGCAAATCCAGATCCCAATGGCTGGCTATGCGTCCAACGGCTCCAAAGAGCAGATATGTTACCCAGCGCCTGAGCGTTGGGAACTAAAAGGTACACGACGGGCTTCTTGTCTTGCTCATCGCCTTCCAGTTCCTCCTCGTCTATAAGCTCTAGGCCTTGGATTCGTTTGATTGCGGCAATGAATTGTTGAATTGAGCCCCTAACTTCGAACACGAGCAGACGCTCAGGAGCTAACGCGCTCGGATCACTCCTAAGTTCAAGGCCGTCTCTATCTCGTGCTAAGACGGAACTTAAACGCGCAAACTTTGGACCCAGGAGAGACTGTTGGTGATCTACGGTAAAACGTTCAGGCCTTGAAGGATTTCTTTGATGGCCGGGAGCTCGCTGTTGAAGATTGCTGATACTTAGCCGAAGAAGTGGTTTGTCGGGATCGGGCATTGGTTACCTCTGGTTTCACACGAGTAACCCATAAATCAAGTTCTGTGCTGATAGCAGAGTCAATATCGACTTCACCGAGTCCAAGAATTTGGCGACGACGAACGTTCAGGCAAAAATCACGTACTTCGGCATAGGATAATGCCCCTAGCCGCGTTGCTAGAGCGTTTGTCGAAATTCTTGGTTTGATAGGCCAAGCGTCGATGATTTTGTGAAGGAAGGCGGCAATTTCATTCTTGTCTGGAGCTGGAAAGGCGAGCCTCAATTGAAAGCGTCGCCACACTGCGCGATCTAAAAGCTCTGCATGGTTTGTGGCCGCTATTGTCAGTACATAGCTAGGCAACTGATCGATTTGCATTAGAAGAAAAGAAACGACTCGCTTAATCTCGCCAGTCTCGTGAGTGTCCCCGCGTTCCTTACCGATTGAGTCAAATTCATCAAAAAATAAAACACAGGATTGAGTCCGCACGTAATCGAACAGCTTGCGCAAACGCGCGTTTGTTTCGCCGAGATAACTTCCAACAAGTGCATCATATCGAACGACGAAAAAAGGAAGAGCAAGTGCCTCGGCAATAGCTTCTGCATATGATGTTTTCCCGTTCCCAGGAGGCCCAGATAGCAACACTTTGTGCCGAGGCTCATACCCATGGGCTCGTAATACGTCCGCCCGCATATGTTCTTCAACAATCTGCTTGGCCTCAGCACGTGCAGGAAGTGTTAACACCAAATCTTCAAGTCTAACCCGAGGGGTTATCTCGAGTATTGCATCGCGTCCGTTGCTATGGGCTTGTAGCGTGTTCGAGGAAACTGGCGGTGTGACTGAAACGGTTTGAAGTGCCTTTTGAAGGCGATCAGCTAAGCTATGATGGCTTTTCGCGCGCTCATCTGCCATCAGCGCCTCAACTGTTGACCGAAGCATGAACTTATCGCCTGCGGCCCCCGCTCGAACAAGTGAAAGAATAAGATCGCTCTTGGCCATAATTTAACTCTTACCAAACAAGCGGCTGGACCTGCTAGATGCAGCGAAGAATACGCTTATCTCCGCATTTTTGAAAGAAGGAAGGCATGGTTAATTGCGTAAGAGTCAATCCATTAAATGGCCTGTCCAGCCTAGCACTGAGGGGGTGAGGATAACGAGACTAACAACATAAGATATCAGCGTAACAACAAGATTGTTAGCCCCCCGTTACAATGACTTTTCAGTCTTCAATACACTGACTCTACCCCTGATCTTGCCATAGGATCGTTCATCCAATGAGCTCCTTAGCCCTTCCTGATTCACAATCGTCATCGTCCGGCCGTCCATGCGGACAAGCCCTTCGTCACGGAACTGGCCGAGGATGGCACTGACCATTTCGCGGCTGGATCCGATGATTATAGAGTGTCGTTTCCACGTTCATCCTCTCAGGCCTGCTGTAAGGTTTCGGCCTGAGATTCGACATCCATCCGATGCTGCTAGTCACTCATCCCCTCCCAAGTCGATCGAGTAAGATCCCGATTGACCGGACGGGCGCAGAGTTGATACATACAGCGAGCCAGTTTCAGGCCTTGTCAGACCATCACGAGGACACCATGCCGATAGATGAAATCGAGAAAAAAGTCAGCGACCGTTACGCCAAAGCCGCCAGCTCGGGCGAGCAGATGTGCTGCCCGACCAGTTATGACATGGCGAACCTCAAATCTTTCATCCCGGAAGAAGTCCTCAAGATTTCGTATGGTTGCGGAACTCCTGCAGGGCTGAATACGGTGAGTGCCGGAGAGACGGTCTTGGACATCGGATCGGGCGGCGGCATCGACTGTTTCGAAGCTTCGCGTCTCGTCGGTCCCACCGGACAGGTTATCGGCATCGACATGACCGACACGATGCTGGAGATCGCCCGCAAAAATGCGGTCGTGGTCGCCACCAACCTCGGCTATCCCGCGTCCAATGTCGAGTTCCGCAAGGGGATGGCCGATGCCATGCCGGTTGCCGACAACACCATCGACCTGATTATTTCGAACTGCGTGATCAATTTGGCTCCCGACAAACTGAAAGTCTTTCGCGAGATGTTCCGCGTCGCCAAACCGGGCGGACGGTTCACGATTTCCGACATCGTCGCAGACCAGCCCGTGCCGCAATACCTGGTGCATGATGCGGAGAAATGGGGCGACTGTTTATCCGGCGCCCTGACACTGACTGAGTACATGGCCGGGATGACCGAAGCCGGGTTTGTCGGCCTGCATCTGATCAAGTCGTCCCCCTGGCAACGGATCGACGGCATTCATTTCTTCTCTGTCACATTGACCGGCTACAAGCTTCCCGCTGAAGCAGCGACACGCCCGGCGCGCTACGCCACCCTTCGTGGCCCCTTCAGCCGCGTAGTCGATGAACGAGGCACGACCTACATGCGTGGAATTCCGCAGCCGCTCACCCCGGAACTGGCGCTACTGCTGAGCCGGCCGCCCTTCGCAACGCTGTTCATGTTCTCCGAGGCTCCCCAGTGGCTCAACCGTGAAGATCCGCGATGGACAGCCGTGCTTCCTGAACAGGTTCCCTGTACCTGGAAAGGGGACTACGCCCTCTTGGCCGGCCCGTTCCTGGAAGCCTGTGACGACGATCAGCACCGGTACCGGCGCGGCGAGCCCCTTGAAATCTGTTCAAAAACTCTCAAAGTCCTTGAAGCGGAAGGCTATGCGCCGCACTTTGCCATACTCAATCGCGCCAGCCAGCCTGTTGATGGCAACGCAGTGAACTGCGCGCCGACGGGCGGGTGCTGCTGAAGACACCGATGGCACTTACTCTTTTAGGCCGTCACAATCCCCTCGCCTCTTCGACAGAACAACTTCGCATTCTCGACGAGACGGCCAACATCACTCCGTTTGCAACCCGTCTCACACAGGCCGGGTTGCCCTCACTTCAGGCCTCCGGGATCACCGTCTTCCAAATCAACGTCGGCAAACTCTGCAACCAGACCTGCCGTCATTGTCACGTGGATGCCGGGCCCGATCGTACCGAGAGCATGTCGCGAGAGACGGCTGAACTCTGCATCGCCGCGTTGGCTCAGACCGACATTCCCACGGTCGACATCACCGGTGGGGCGCCGGAACTGAATCCGAATTTCCGGTGGCTGGTGGAGCAAGCTCGTGCGCTCGGCCGCCATGTCATGGATCGCTGCAATTTGTCGATCCTGCAGATTCCATCGCAGTCCGACCTCGCAGAGTTTCTCGCAGCGCACCGCGTGGAAGTGGTCGCCTCGCTGCCCTACTACCGGGCCAGTCAGACCGACGCGCAACGCGGTGAAGGCATCTTCGACAAATCCATTGACGCGCTTCGGCTCTTGAACCAGCTCGGGTATGGACGAGAAGGAAGCGGGCTGCTGCTCAATCTCGTGCATAACCCGGTGGGCGCCTTTCTCCCGCCGAAGCAGGATGCGATCGAAGCCCAATTCAGAAAGGAACTCCGCACCAGACATGGCGTGGAGTTCAATCACCTCTACACCATCACGAACATGCCGGTGAGCCGATTTCTGGAGTTTCTGGTGGATAGCGGGAACTATGAAGGCTACATGGAGCGACTGACCAATGCCTTCAATCCGGCGGCGGCGGCTGGAGTGATGTGCCGGTATACGCTGTCCGTTAGTTGGGACGGGAAACTCTACGACTGCGATTTCAACCAGATGCTGGAACTGCCGGTGGATCACGGGGCGCCGGGCCACATTCGCGACTTTGATCCGGCGCTCCTCAATCAACGACGGATCGTCACCCGCAACCATTGCTATGGCTGCACGGCCGGATCCGGCTCCTCGTGCGGCGGAGCCGTGGCATCGTAATCTCACGAGAGCCCTCCGCTCTCCCCTCTTACCCATAGAAATCGTACGCGACATCCTGACGAGGCCCTGGCCTGCCGGTTGCGTCGCACGATCCACTCTGCTAGTGTGACTCCTGGTCACGACTATCAACTATCCCCCAAACATCTATGGTCTGGAATCCCAACGATCCCTGGAATAAAAAGAACGACAAGCTCGACGATGCGCTGAAACAGGCGCAGTCCCAGTTGCAAGGGCTCATCCCGTCCGGCGGGATGAAAAGCCTACTGCTCGTGGGATTGCTGGTCTTTATCGCCTGGCAGAGTGCGTTTATCGTCGCGCCGGATGAAGAAGGCGTCGTCAAACGATTCGGCACCCCCGTTCGTACGGTTGGCCCTGGCCCGCACGGCAAGATCCCCCTGATCGAATCGGTCCTGCAGCCAAAAGTTGAAAAACTTCACCGGATTGAAGTGGGATTCCGTACAGACCGGCAGGGGCGCCAGCAAATGCTGGCGCAAGAAGCCTTGATGCTTACCGGCGACATGAACATCCTGGCCATCGAGTTCATCGTGCAATATAAAATTAAGGAGTCTGCGAACTATCTGTTCAGTGTCGCAGAAATCCACGAGACGATCGGCAAAGCCGCCGAAGCGTCGATGCGTGAAGTCGTCGGCAAGAGCAAAATCGACGAAGCCCTCACCACTGGCAAGGCCCAGATCCAACAGGACACTCTGGTGTTGCTGCAATCCATTCTCGACCAGTATCAGAGCGGCGTCCAGATCGCGGCGATTCAGCTCCAGGATGTGGATCCGCCGGAAGCCGTCGCAGCCGCATTCAAAGACGTGACCAATGCCAAGGAAGATCGCGAGAAGCTGATCAACCAGTCTCAGAGCTATCGCAACGACATCCTCCCCAAAGCCAAAGGCGAAGCGGCGCAGGTCGTGAACCAGGCCAAGGGCTACGCCCAGGCGCGGCTGAATCGCGCACAGGGAGAGGCCAACCGGTTCGTTGCCACGCTCAAAGAGTACAACCAGGCCAAAGATATCATCAGCAAGCGACTCTACATTGAAACGATGGAAGAGATTTTGCCCAATATCGACAAAGTGATCATCGACGGAAAAGGCGGAGAGCGCGTCCTCCCCTACCTCCCACTCGACCGACTCAAATCGCGGACCAACGCTTCCGCAGAGGAGCAAAAGCCATGACGAAGCAAGGCCTGACTATCGCGCTGCTCGTCGTTGTCGGAGGCCTGTTTTTACTAGGGGCCTCACCGCTCTTCATCGTCGATATCACCCAGAACGCGATTGTGGTCGAACTCGGGAAGCCGAAACGCAATCTCACCGAGCCTGGGCTCTACGTAAAAGTGCCGTTTATTCAAGAGGTCACCTACTTCGATAAGCGCTTGCTGGACTACGACTCGGACCCCCAAGATGTGATTACGCAGGACAAGAAAACGCTCCTTCTCGACAACTATGCCAAATGGCGAATTGTTGATCCCTTGAAGGTCTATCAAAACTTTCAAAGCCAGCGCGGAGCGCTCCAGCGGTTGCACGATATTATTTATTCAGAACTCCGCGTCGAGCTCGGGCGCCACGACCTCCTAGAGATTGTCGCCACCGGACGCCATGACCTCATGAAGATCGTCACGCAACGATCGAATGAGAAGGCCTCCGCCTATGGGATCGAAATTCAAGATGTGCGAATCAAGCGCGCCGACCTTCCTGAGCAGAATGAGAAAGCCGTGTTCGCCCGTATGCAAGCTGAACGGGAACGGCAGGCGAAGCAGTACCGTGCGGAAGGCGCGGAAGAAGCGCAAAAGATTCGGTCTGAAGCGGAGAAAGATCGAGAGATCATTCTGGCCCAGGCGTATAAGGAGTCTGAAGAGTTACGGGGAGCCGGAGATGCCAAGGCTTTCAAGGTCTACGCCGATGCCTACCGGCAAGATCCGAAGTTCTTCGAGTTCACCCGCTCGATGGAAGCCTATAAGAAAACGTTCAAAGATAAATCGACCCTGGTGATGAGCCCGGATTCAGAGTTCTTCCGCTACCTGAGACAGCGCTAACGCCCGCTACGAAAGTCCGACAATTTCTCCGCTCACCGGATCCAGGTCAATCCGTTCGCCGGCCGGTTTCTTCGGTAAGCCTGGCATCAACTGAATTCCCGAGCAGACCGCCGTCACAAATCCGGCTCCCGCGAGAATACGCAACTCCTTGATCGGAACCGTAAAGCCAGTGGGTCTCCCCTTCAGCGCCGGATCATGCGACAAAGACAACGGCGTCTTCGCCATACAAACGGGGAGCCCCCCAAATCCTAAGGACTCGGCCACGTCGATCTGACGATCCGCCGTCGGCTCAAAACTGACTCCGGCTGCCCCGTACATCTTCGTGGCAATCGTTTCAATCTTCTTTCTGATTGGCCAGTTCACATCGTAGAGATGAGTAAAATTCGCGGGCTGTTCCACCGCACGAACCACAGCATCGGCCAGTCGTTCAGCGCCTCGCCCTCCATCGGCCCAATGCGTCGAGACGGCGGCATCGATCGCGCCAACCTCACGAGACCGGTTCCGCACCCACTCCAATTCGGCAGGTACATCGTCTTTGAACGCATTGACCGCAACGACGACCGGAATACCGTGGGCTCGCGCGTTGGCAATATGTTGTTCCAGATTCGCAAAACCCTTCTCCAGGGCGGGCATATTGGGACCGGTCAAACCAATGGGTAACGGCGCGCCGGCTTTGGCAACTCCTCCTCCACCATGCAGCTTCAGGGCTCGCAAGGTCGCCACTACGACAGCCGCTGCCGGCTTGAATCCTGACACGCGACACTTGATGTTGAAAAACTTCTCGGCGCCCAGATCACTCCCGAACCCGGCCTCTGTAACGACATAATCCGCACACCTGAGCGCCACGGCATCGGACAGGATGGAGCAATTGCCGTGAGCGATATTGCCGAACGGCCCGGTATGCACAAAAGCCGGCGTTCCCTCTAACGTCTGCACCAGGTTAGGCAGCAAGGCATCTTTCAATAAGACCGCCATCGCCCCCGCACAGCCCAGCTCTTCGGCGGTCCCAACGGCACCGGATTGTTTCAATCCCACCATGGTCCGGCCAAGGCGTTGGCGGAGGTCTGCCTGACTCGATGCCAAGGCAAGGATGGCCATGATTTCGGAAGCTTCGGTGATCACAAATTGGCCGCTATGCCGCTGCGCCTCTTCTCCCACCAGGACCTGCCGAAGCGCACGGTCACTGACTCCCAACGCTCTGGGCCAGGTAATTCGCTCTATATCCAAACCGCGCTCGTTGCCGTGGAAGAGATGATTGTCCAGGAAGGCGGAGAGAAGATTGTGGCTCGTAGCGACCGCATGAGCATCACCGGTAAAATGCAGATTGATCTCCTCCATGGGAAGCACCTGGGCACGCCCGCCTCCGGTGCCGCCACCCTTGACTCCAAATACCGGACCAAGGGACGGCTGCCTGAGTGTCACAGCCGCACGCTTGCCCAACCGAGAGAGTCCCATCGCCAGCCCAATCGATGTCGTCGTCTTTCCTTCGCCAAGAGGAGTCGGGTTAATCGCTGTCACCAAGATATACCGCCCTAACGGGCGAGCCTTGAGGCGATTCAATGCCCCCAATGAGATTTTGGCCTTGGTCGAGCCGAATGTTGCAACTTCGTCGGCTTGCAAGCCAAGCTGTTCGGCAATATCGAGAATGAGTCGAGGACGAACGGACCGGGCAATTTGGAGATCAGTCACAATAACCCTCTGATAATAGGATGTTAATGAAGGATGTACTGTGCAATCTACACTACGCTTCTACGAGGAGACCAGAGGAAGAAAGCAGGAAAAAAGACGGGCTCGAGGTTTCCCTCGAGCCCGGCATAGAAGACAACCTATCGAGTCTGGAAAGGCCTACTCAAGAATATACTTGTTGGGGTCAAGCGCCTGGCCGTTGACCTTAACCATGTAGTGAAGATGGGGGCCGGTTGCCAAACCAGTACTTCCCACTAACCCTACCACATCACCACGCTTCACCCGCTGCCCCTCCTTTACGAGGGACTTTGCCATGTGACCATAAATCGTTTCAATCCCAAATCCATGGTCGAGTCGCACTAAGTTCCCGAGCTTCGGATCGAATCCGACAGATGTGACTCTGCCTTGCGCTGGAGCCTGTACCGGGGCATTGGCAGCTGCTCCAATATCCAACCCATCATGCCACGCCGGCTTCTCCGTGAAGGGAGAAATACGAGGCCCAAAGCCTGAAGTCACCCACCCTTTTACCGGCCAAATTGAAGGAGTAGCAGCCCATCGTGACGACCGCTGCTCAGCAGCCTGAGACAATTCGTTAAGAATCTGCTCCTGGCTGCTTGCTTCCTTAGTCAGCCAATCAAGCCCCTCTTTAACTGAGGCAACTGCCGCTTCTGTGTCTTTTTCACCCACAGCGTGTGTTGCTGCTGGGCCAACTCCGACGACAGACATCGCTCCATTAGTGCTGGATAACGATGCGGCTTCATCTGATCCCTTTCCATTAATCGAACCAGGAACCAGACTTCCTTCAGGTAAAGGAGTCTCTTCTCCCCCTCGACCATTGGCCATATCACCAGACTTTGGGACCTCGATACCCAACATGACCCTGAGTCGTTGATTTACCTCTTTCATTGCCCCGATTCGCTTTTTCAGGTCATCAACGGCAGAGGAGAACGCCGCGGTCTGTTCTCGGGCACTCATAGCTTCTGAGCGAAATGCGGAAAGCTCCCAGACTTCCCCTGTTCTGATGACATAGTGGGAGACAACAAGAAGATCGGCGATGATGACAATACATCCAACTATCAATAACTTACGAACGAACTTCCTTGGGAAGCTAAAGCGGAGGGGTTTTGCTGTAGAACCACGGAAAATTACGACCGTGTAGGCGTCACTGCTTTCCTGGTTTTGCGTTTGCCCCATGTTATTCACTCCCTCAAGATTGGGAGACCCTTGCCACCTGAATATTTTTGCAGTCTACCCGTCTCTTCACGAAGGGTCAACTATTTTGATAGTATTGTAATGAAATCAGAGCTCGCTCGTCTCCCATACTACTACCTATTGGCCACTTCTCTCTTCACCCACTCTATATATTGCGGCGATCCACAAATCAGTGGCATAGCGATTACTTCAGGCACTTCATAGGGATGCAGCTGTTTTATCTTCTGCTCGAGTTTCTGGTACCGGGCTCTTGTGGTCTTCATTACTAGCATCGCCTCTTTCTCCCGGACTATCTTGCCCTTCCACTGGTACATTGACTGAACCCCAGGAATCACATTTACACAAGCGGCCAAGCGAGAAGTCAAAATTGCTTTCGATATACGACTTCCTTCCCGTAGGCCAGGAACCGTCACAAAAACAATAATTACCTCACTTTTAGTAATCGGCATATTTAGCCTCAAGAATGGCAACCTGATTCATAACCAAACCACCAACTATTCAAACTTGAACTGTTACGGTTGATTAACATAGTCTGTCTCTAAACAACGCAACTTCTATACCCTCATGATCATCGTCAGAGCATTTACGTTTCCAGCAAAATCAAATAATTACGATCTATCAGGTTGCTCATTTCCGCACCACACATTGATAGAGTGTAATAACTGAAGCAAGTTGTCCAGATTCTTGACGAGGATGTCAAAAAATTGTCGCATTTTCTCCCAACCGACAACTTGTCTAATCCGATAATTCATAGTCCCCTATGATTTATGATTGATTGGACTCAGTACTCCTGAATTTGACAGCCATTTCTAGAGTCCCTTATGATGCAACCCATCGTTCATGAGGAGGATTTTGATGAGTTACTCCATTGGGGTGAAGGAACTGAAGACGAGACTCGATAAGGGCGATAAACTCGTACTCCTGGATGTGAGGGAGCCATGGGAGCATGCCTTGGCAAAGCTGGAAGGGTCAGTGCTCATTCCATTGGGCACACTGCCTCAGGCCCTGGCAAAGCTGGATAAGAATACGGAGATCATCGCCTATTGCCATCACGGTATGCGAAGCGCTGATGCAACAGGATTCTTGGTTCAGCAGGGATTTGCTAACGTCAAAAACCTAGTAGGTGGAATAGATGCCTGGTCAATTCAGGTAGATAACGCAGTTCCACGCTACTAGAAGAAACCCCGGGCAGGCTTACCGAAGTTCCCATTGTGCAATGAAGTCATTCCCATGCGGGAAGCGGAATATTTGACGCTTCCCGCTAGCTCATCTTTTCTCTGAAAAATGCTACGGTCCGCTTCAGCCCATCAGGCAGATCAACCTTCATCTCCCAACCAAGCGCTTGTCGGATTTTAGCTGGGTCGACAAGGCTCCTTAGCTGCTCTCCCTTCTTAGCGGGTCCATGCACTTCTTTTGATGTAGCGCCCGTCAAAGTTGCCAGCAGCCTGAACAGCTCATTGATGGATGTCTCGACGCCTGTACCGACGTTATAAACACCCTGAGTCTCCTGCCCCATTGCGGCAAGATTCGCCTCGGCTACGTCATCTACAAACACAAAATCTCTCGTCTGACGCCCGTTCCCATTGATGATGGGCTGCTCATTGTTCAACATTTTTTGGATAAAGATGGCCACAACTCCCGCCTCGCCCTCCGGGTCCTGCCTGGGCCCGTACACGTTGGCGTACCGCAGACTGACCGTTTGAATACCGCTGGTACGCTGGAAGTATGACAAGTAATGCTCCCCGCACAACTTACTGATTCCGTAGGGCGAGAGCGGATTCGTTGGATGGCTCTCCGGAGCAGGAAACATATCTTGCTCGCCGTAAATGGCCCCGCCCGAAGAGGAAAACACCACCTTCCTCGCTCCATGCTGAACCGCCTGATGCACCACATTCATCGTACCGAGGATATTTACTTGAGCATCAAATACAGGGTCAGCAACGGAGTTTCTCACGCTCACCTGCGCGGCCAAATGGATGACAACGTTGGGCCGCTCATTTCGAAAAACCCGCTCCAACCGTGAGCTCTGGATGTCTAATTTATAAAGATTCGCAGCACGATTCACATTCTTTCGCTTTCCCGTGGAGAGATTGTCCACGACAACAACGTCGTGCCCTTCCTCCACCAGTCGATCGACCACGTGCGAACCAATGAACCCGGCACCACCTGTCACTAAGACCTTCATGCAGTCCTCCAACTCTTCACACGCCACCCCTCAAAGCTGACTCTTTCTTAGCATAAACATTTTCATTAAACTCGAAAATACTAAGAAACTCGAGGTTCCCCTTCTTTCCGCGGATTGGAGAATCAAGAGTAGCCTTCTGAGTTAGTCCAAGCCCCTCAGCACAAGCCAGAATGCGTTGCAGCACGGCCTGCCGCTGCGCCTCATCCCGAACAATTCCACCCCGGCCAACCTGCCCCTTCCCCACTTCGAACTGCGGCTTCACCAGCGCGATTACGACGGCACCAGGCCGCAGGAACTGCATGACGGGAGGCAGCACCATCGTGAGTGAAATAAACGACACATCGATCACCACGAGAGAGACCGGCTCAGGAATGAGCGCTCGATCCACATACCGGATGTTCGTCCGCTCATGCAAAATGACCCGGGGATCCTGGCGAAGACGCCAATCAAACTGTCCGTACCCAACATCCACGGCATACACCCGAGCCGCGCCACGCTGCAGCAGACAATCGGTGAATCCGCCCGTAGAGCATCCCACATCGAGGCAGACAGCTCCCTGCGGATCAATGGCACAAGCCTCAAGTGCGCCAATGAGCTTCTCCCCTCCCCGGCTCACAAACCGAGTCCCATGAGAAACGACGTCAATCGCCGAATCAAGCGGAACTAACTTTGCCGGCTTGTCTGAAAGTGCGCCATCGAGCCGAACTTCTCCGGCAAGGATCATCCGAACAGCCACATCCCGGCTTTGGGCAAGACCTCGCGCGACCAGCACTCGGTCGAGCCGATCTTTCACCGGGCGTACTTGATTCACCATGGTTGAATACGTAAGCGGACTATGTGAGAACCATCCGAATAGATGCGGAACACCTATGGCTCAAGAGAAGCCTCATCAGCATCATCGTCGAGGGAAAATGCCCGTAACTGTTTTTTGCCGTTTGTATCCTGAACCAGCACTTCCACTTTCCGTTCAGCTTCTTCCAGCACTTTCAGACAGTTTTTCGAGAGGCGTATTCCTTCTTCAAAGATCTTGAGCGATTCATCCAGCGAAAGATCGCCATGTTCCAATTGCCCCACAATCGCTTCCAACCGAGCCATTGCTTGTTCAAACTTCACTGCCGCCACAGTCGACTCCTCATGATCCAGGATTGATAAAGTATAGCGGCTCCTCAGCCGATTTTAAATCAGAGAATCCGGCACTTCTGCTTTCACGATGCACAGCAATCGTCCATCGATTAACTTCGCCTGAAGCTCCTCCCCAATGTTCACATCATCCACGCCCCGAATCACCTCACCGGTACGTGCGTGCTGGAGTACGCTATAGCCTCGCCCCAATGTCGCCAAAGGACTCAGTGCGTGCAAGCGCGCGGCGCACGATTGAACCCGTTGCGTGCGAGCCTCTACGATTCCACGAGTGCTCTGATAGAGCCGTACCGCCAGTTGTGGAACAACGGCCAGTCCATGACGCACACGAGCATGAGGGCTCTCCGCCATCAATCCCCGGTGAGCACGAACCATTCTGTCCTGCCCGACCTGCAGCACCAGACGAACTGCCGCCGACATCTCGTAGACCGTCGCATCAACCCGTTGGATTTCTTCCTGCACTCGAACACGCACCGCGGCAATTTGATGGGTCGCCAATCGCAACCGCTGGCGCTCTTCTTCCATCCGCCGACCAACTACTTGCTGAAGCCGAGCCGACAATTCAGCCAACCGGCTCACAATCTGAGCCAGGACAGGCGCTACCGCTTCGGCCGCAGCCGAAGGGGTTGGCGCCCGAAGATCCGCCGCAAAATCTGCCAGCGTCACATCCGTTTCATGGCCGACAGCGGAGACCACCGGAACCCGCGACGCGGCAATCGCCCGCACCACCACCTCGTCATTGAAACTCCAGAGATCTTCAAGCGAACCGCCCCCGCGCCCGACGATCATCACCTCTACCAAGTCAGACTCACTGAGCATTTGAATCGCCGCCGCAATCTGTTCGGCCGAACCCTCGCCTTGCACCTGGACGGGAACAATAATGATATGCAGCGTGGGGCAACGGCGATGCAGCACCGTCAACATATCGCGAATCACAGCGCCACTCAGCGACGTCACGAGACCGACGGTCCGTGGCAGTTCAGGGAGCGGCCGCTTGCGGTCCTCGTCAAACAACCCCTCTTCCGCAAGCCGGGTTCTCAGTTGTTCAAAGGCCAGCTGCAGAGCCCCGCGCCCCTTAGGCTCGACATAGTCCACAATGATCTGGTATTCCCCGCGCGGTTCGTACACGGTCACTCGCCCGCGGACAACGACATGGAGTCCGTCCTCAAGCGCAAATCGAAGCCGCGTCGCCGTCGCCCTGAAGAGGACGGCACGAATCTGACTCGACTCGTCTTTGAGCGTGCAGTAGAGGTGACCAGAGGCCGGGGCACGAAGATTCGACACTTCGCCTTCCAGCCACACCTCAGTAAAGCTGGATTCAAGCGTGGATCGTACGAGGCTGGTCAATTCTGAGACAGTATGAACCTGCCTGACCGAAGAGGCTGGAGAGGAGAGTGACGTAGGTGTTCTGAAACCCGTGGTGAGATCTCCCTTAGTCGATGACCCGAATCCGTTCGATCGTAATCGCCTTTCCGAGTTGCGCATCAACCTCGATCAGCACTGCGCAAAAGACCGTGGGCCCGGAAGCAACTTCAAATCGTTTCGGCATCCCGGTCAGAAACTTTTCAATCGCGAGTTCTTTTTTGACTCCGATAACACCATGCAGCGGACCGGTCATACCGATATCCGTCAGATAGGCCGTACCTTTCGGCAAGATCTGCTCGTCGGCCGTTTGCACATGCGTGTGCGTCCCCACCACCGCGACGACATCACCGTCGAGATAATGTCCCATCGCCATCTTTTCCGACGTCGCCTCGGCATGCATATCGACGAGTACCGCCGCCGTTTCCCGCTTCAGTTTCGCCACTTCCCGCTTGGCCACTTGGAACGGACAGTCGAGCGTCGGCATGTACGCTCGCCCCATCAGCTGAAGCACTGCCAGCTTTTCCCCGCCGGGAGTTTCGACGACGTAACTGCCATTACCCGGCACCCCGGCCGGATAATTCGCAGGACGCAACAATCGCGGCTCACGCGGGAAATAGTCGAGAATTTCCTTCTTGTCCCAAGCATGATTCCCGGTCGTGATGACGGACAATCCCATCTCGAAGAGCTCTTCTGCCAGTTCCGGCGTAATCCCAAATCCACCGGCCACATTCTCCCCGTTCCCGATGACGACATCCACCTGCCGCTGAGAAACCACGCGCGGCACCATACGCCCCACGGCCCGGCGACCCGGCTCTCCCATAATGTCGCCGATATACAGAATTTTCACTTCGCGTACTCCACATACCGGCTTTCGCGAATCACGGTCACCCGGATCTGTCCGGGATAAGTCAGCTCCTGCTCGATCTTCTTCGCCAAGTCTCGTGACAGCTGGAATGACTCCGTGTCGGTAATATCTTCCTGCCGCACAATCACGCGAATCTCCCGTCCCGCTTGAATCGCGTACGCCTTTTGGACGCCTTTATAAGCCGTAGCGAGCGCCTCCAGCTTCTCCAACCGTTTCACATACGACTCCAGCGCTTCACGTCGTGCGCCAGGCCGCGCAGCAGACAACGCTTCGGCAGCCGCGACCAACACGCTCTCCGGACAGATCGGCTCCACCTGTTCATGGTGTCCTGCGATCGCATTGACGATCTTCGCAGACTCGCCGTATTTCTTGGCGATCTCAGCGCCGAGCATCGCATGCGGACCTTCCTCTTCGTGACTGACCGCTTTGCCGATGTCATGGAGTAACGCCCCGCGCCGCGCCAACTTGACGTCGAGCCCCAGCTCAGACGCCATGATTCCGCAAATATAGGCGGCCTCGCGGGCATGATACAGATTGTTCTGACCATAGCTCGTCCGGTACTTCAAGCGTCCCAACACTTTGATCAGTTCCGGATGGAAATCGGAAAGGCCCAGTTCAAAAATAATCTTCTCGGCTTCCTCATACATCAACTTATCGATATCAACCTTCACTTTTTCGACGATTTCTTCAATACGCGTCGGATGGATCCGTCCATCGTGCATCAGCCGCTCAAGCGACACCTTGGCGATTTCGCGCCGCAACGGATCGAAACCTGAGATGATCACCGCTTCCGGCGTTTCATCGATGATCAAATCGATGCCCGTCGCCGCCTCGATCGCCCGAATGTTTCGCCCTTCCCGACCGATGATCCGGCCTTTCATCGCGTCATTGGGGATCTGAACCACAGAGATCGTGGATTCCGCCACGTAGTCGCGCACGACACGCTGAATCGAGCTGGTAATAATTTCTCGCGCTTCCCGTTCAGAATTCTCACGCGCCTCTTCCAATGTCCGCTTGGCAAACCCGGCTGCATCAAGGCGAGCCTGACTCTCCATTTCGACCATCAATTGCTTCTTGGCCTCATCGCCCGTCATCCCAGCCACTCGTTCGAGCGCCTCGCGATGCTCGCGCTCAACTTTAGCGCAGGCCGCCTCTTTCTTGGCAAGTCCTTCTTCACGCCGCGCAAACTCTTGATCTCTTTTCTGCGTGTCTGCTTCTCGCTTCTCGATCGCCCCAAGCTTCCGATCCAGATTCTCTTCACGCTGAACAAGCCGTTTCTCCGTCACCGCCAGCTCAGCAAGCCTGACCTTCTGCTCTTTTTCCAAATCGGTCTTGGCTTGGAAGATCAGATCCTTCGACTCGAGCTTGGCTTCCTTGATAAGCGTTTCGGCCTCGCGCTGAGCGTTTTGAGTAATCTGTTTCGCCTGATCTTCCGCTTCCGTTCGTTTGGCTGTGGCGAGCTGACGACGAACCACTTCAAGCAGACCGGCACCAATCAGAGCCCCGATAAGTCCACAGAGTATGTAGGCAACGAGTGAGGTAGAAATGGGAGCACCCCCTTCATGGAGAAAACAGGCCAGATCGCCCATTCTCTGCAATCTGTTAGCAATGCAGCGCTATGCGAGGGTGGAGAGAAAACGAGGAAGGCTCAAACCGGGAACACTGTCATCCCAAACGCGATTGCACACGGGAACCAGAAGATCGACCACCTGTGTATCTGTATCCACTCCCATCCGGCCGAGACATTCGAACTCCTACCCGCATGCTCTGCCGACGAGGGATCACTGCAAGCACAGGCTGAACGTGCAACTCACGACCGACAGCGCGCGACACATCTACGACCATGTCCACACACCGATCTACGATCGTCCACACGAACCGCCGAACGGGAATCACCCACAATGTGAGCATCCACCGTACTAGGACTGCATACACAGATACACCGCTGTTCTCTTGTGCATTGATCATTCGACTATCTCGATCACACATTCTGTTCTGGATGACGTTCCTGGAAACCGACTCCTCATCACTCGACACACGCATAACGTAAAGACACTAGACCCACGATAACAAAGGCCTTTTCCGAAAGCAAGGTGAAACTCACCGGAAGAACGAGATCGGCATCTGCTCCTCGATGGATTCCATCAGCGTCTCCATCCGGCGATCGACATCGGCCTCGCCTTGGGTCCGCTTCTTTTCCGACTCGAAGAATTGATGGGCCAGATTGATAGCCGTCAAGACAGCCAACTTGGAGGGCGTCGCAGTCTTCATCCCCTCAGCCAACGTCCGCATGTGCTCATCCACGAAACTCGCAAGCCTTCGAATATACACATCATCCGCCTCACCTCGAATGGAATAACGCTGGCCATAAATTTCCACATCAATGGTCTTAGTCAAGAGCCACCTCCTTGGAATCGTCCAAACATTCCAACAAATCGATCTCACCCATCACTCGCTCAATACGCGCCTTGATGTCCACCCGCTCCTGTTCCCACTGCCGATTCATGTCGTCTTGTGAGGAGAGGCGCTGGCGCGTCGCCTTCAGCTCATCCTCCAACAGCGCATTCTTTTTCTTGAATTCCTGAACAAGTTTCACCAACTCACGAATCCGGCCTTCCAGCGCATCGAGACGATCCAACGACATGCTCAAAATCTCCCAATAAACCCAATAGATTGTGGGGCACTATAAAAACTTCACTACATCTTGTCAAGAAACCGGACCAGCGCTACCAGCCAACCGAAGATATTCTTTAAAGCTCCGCAAGACCCTCTTCACATACTGACGCGTCTCTTGAAACGGAATCAGCTCGACAAATTCATCCTGGCTGCGCCCGCGATGCTGGTCCGCCCAATTGCCCACGACAATCGGACCCGCGTTGTAGGCGGCGATCGTGTGAACCACATTCCCGGAGAACTGGGCCAATAATTGCTCGACATACCGGGCCCCAATCCGCACATTCGTCTCCTGATCAAAGAGATCTTCCCGGGTTACCGCGGGGAAATGATGCCGTTGCGCGACCTGATTGGCCGTGGCCGGCATGACCTGCATCAATCCGATTGCGCCCACCCGCGATACCGCCCGCACATCATACTGACTCTCTTCCCGGATAATAGCCGCGACCAGATAGGGATTCACTCCGTTCAATCCCTGCGTCTTGATCGTCGGAATCAAACCCGTGGGATACGCCACGCTCCAAAGCCCTGGGGCCACCGTTCCACCGGTGCGCTCCAACTTTTCGCGGAACCGGGCACGGGCTAAACGCAGGGCGTGGTTATAGGCTCCCACCTCGTTCAACCGCATCGAGAGCGTCATCAAGATATCCGGGTCGCGGGTATATTGCTCGGTGAGAGCCGCCAGTTCACGCGCCGCATCGGCTTCAAGCCCCAACATCTTCAGCTCCAACGCCCGACGATAGGCCGGCTGCTGCTCCACCTCTGCAAATTTCATCAACGAAGGAGCCGCAACCTCCGTCGTCGGTGATTCCGCCACTATCGACGGCGCAGCCTGACCTCCGATTTCAACCACCGCATCAGGCGCCTGCTCCCTGGCCAATTGGCAGTAATACGTGAAGGGATACTGCCGGCACAATTGCGCATAGACATCGCGCGCCCGGCTATTTTGCGTCTGCGTCAGAGAGCGGGCAATCCAATAGAGCGCTTGGGGCTCATAATCGCTATCGCGCTGATCGACAATGTGCTGCAAGACTTCGATGGCCTCTTTGTACCGAGCGGTCCGATAGAGGGCCCATCCGACTCGCCAGGACGCCTCTGCCCGCTGAGTTGCCGGCTCTCCCGCCTTCGCCACCAACCGATACTTGGCAATCGCCTCATTGAACTGTTTCTGATCTTCAAGCCAGATCCCGGCAAAGATATTGATCTGCCCCTTCTGTTCCGCCGACAGCGGGAGCTTATCCAGAGACCGGCTCAACTCCAGCAGCTTCGCCCCCGTTGCCTGACGCAGGTAGACTCGCGCCAGCCAGACCGTGGCTTCATCGGATTCCGCCACGTGCTCGGCCATCAGCGCCCGAAATGTCTCACGGGCCGGATCGTATTGCTTCAGCCGCACCTGCGCGACTCCAAGCTTGAGCTTCGCACTCCCGCGATGCGGCGAGCCCGGCTCCATCGTCAAAAACTTTTTCAGTTCCTCAATCGCCTCCGCATGCAACGCCTGGCCGAGAAACGACTGCGCCCGATTGAAATGATCTTCCGAGGAAGCCATCCAGGGTTCCCCGCCAAGATTCGTGAGGAGCAGCGCCGCCGCCTCTTTCGCTTCCGGGGCATAGGCAAACCGGACCCAGAGTTGCTTGAGCGTCGTCCGGCCTTCGGTGATCTGGCCGGCACGAAGGTAACAGGCCGCCATGCGCAACCACGCTCGCGGCACGAGCGGATCTTTGTCTTTCTCGTTGTTCATCACCGCCTTCGCCAACCAGCCCAGCGCCTCAGGGCAACTCGCCGCTTGATACCAGGCTTCTCCGGCACGGAGCGCCACAAGACCGCTCAAATTGGAATCCGGTACCGCCTGGACCACGCTCTCGAAAAATCCGGCGGCCTCTTTCGCATCGCCCAGATGCAACGTCGCCTCGCCCATCCAGAGGCGCAGATAATCGTCGAGTACCGGAAGGTCGCGTTGGCCCGCCCGCAAAAACGGCAGGGCCGCTGCCGGATTTCGCTCAACCAGCAACACCCCGGACAACACCCCCGCGCGCTTGGCCCAGACCGAACCGGGGAATCGCTCTGTCACCAACCGTAATCGCTCCAACTTGAGCGCCGACACCTGATCTTTCGTGAGTTGATTGCCTAATCGTTCTTTGGGCTGCGCCGCCGCAGCAAAGCACTCTTCAGCAGATTCGCAGGAACCGGCAGCGGACGCGTCTCCATTACTCACCTGCGAGGCCAGCACCTGGGCCGGCAAAGGCCCCAATAGAGCAACAAATGCCGCTGAAACAAGGAATGAACAAGATGGGGTCGTCATATTCGAATGTAGTAACACATTATAGACCGCAGGGGTAGGAGGCATGGTGCTTGATTCCAGGATTTGGGCCGAACGGATGCTGCCGATTGCCCCCACCCTGTGATACCCTGCCCCTCATCAATGAACGTAGATGTGTCCATGCCTGAACCTTCGCGCCCGCAGACAAACTTGCTGAGCTTGACCGAGGCCCAGATGGCCGCGCTTGTCCGTGGATTCGGCTGGCCTGGTTATCGGACCGGGCAGATATTGCGGTGGCTCTATCAACGCCGCGCTCGCACCATTGAGCAGATGACCGATCTCTCACAATCCGATCGTGAGAAACTAACAACTGTCTCAACGATTCAGCGCACCCAGAACTGCACCGTGCTGCAGTCATCTGATGGCACGCGCAAACTACTCCTGACCTTAGACGATGGCCTTCGCATCGAAACGGTGCTCATTCCCGATGAAGACCGGCTGACCCTCTGCGTCTCGACACAGGTCGGCTGTATGCTGGACTGCGGCTTCTGCCTGACCGGCACGATGGGGCTGAAGCGTAATCTCAAAGCGCATGAGATCGTCGATCAGGTGCTGACGGCTCAGGATCAGCTTACCGGCGACGAACGCCTCACCAACCTTGTGTTCATGGGCATGGGCGAACCCCTGGCGAATAGTGAGGCGCTGGCCGTAGCGATCCGCTGCCTGACAAACAAATCGTGGGGTCTGGGCTGGTCGCCGCGCCGCATTACGGTCTCGACTGCGGGACTTGCCACCCGGTTGAAAGACGTGGCGGCGCTCGGCGTGAATCTGGCGATTTCTTTGAACGGCACGACAGAGGAACAGCGGCAACAGTTGATGCCCGCAGCCAGTCAGATCGCTTCACTCAAGACCCTCATGGCCGCCTGCCGCCGATATCCCCTCCCTCCCATGCGACGGCTGACGTTTGAATATGTCCTACTTGCCGGCGTGAACGACCGCGATGACGATGCCCGGCGCCTCGTGAAGCTGCTCACAGGAATTCGGTGTAAAGTAAACTTGATTCCGTTCAATGAATTTCCAGGAAACGCCTTCCGGCGGCCGACTGATGATCGCGTGTTCACGTTCCAAGCGATATTGACCCGCGCCGGCATCGACACATTCATTCGTAAAAGCCGAGGGCGTGACGTGCTGGGAGCCTGCGGCCAATTAGGCAATGTTCCGGCCGGCCAGGCGCCCGTTGCCTTGACACAAATCGAATCCCGTTGTTAGCATGCCTCGTACGACTCACCCAACTATGAAGTCACAACACCACCGTCATCGATCAGTCCTCTTCACCGTACTCACTCTCTGCCTGTGGGCAGGAACGGGCTACGCTGCCGAGCCGCACGAATATCTCCTATCCAACGGAATGAAGGTCCTGCTCGTGGAAGTCCCCAAAGCCCCGGTCGCAACCGTGCAGGTCTGGTACAAAGTGGGCTCACGCAATGAAGTGATGGGCCGAGCCGGCCTGTCTCATATGCTCGAACACATGATGTTCAAAGGCACAGCGAAGTATCCGAAGGGCTCCTTCTCCCGGCTCATCCGGAAGAATGGGGGAGTTGACAATGCCTTTACCAGTCAGGATTTCACCGCCTATTTTGAGAACCTCGCAGCCGATCGCGTCGAACTCGCCTTGGAAATGGAAGCTGATCGCATGCAGGGGCTGACCCTCGACAACAGCGAGTTCCAAACCGAGCGGGAAGTCGTCAAAGAAGAACGCCGGCTGCGCACAGAAGATGATCCCCAAGGGGCGCTCGTGGAGGCTCTCTTCGCTCAGGCCTACCTCAGCCACCCCTACCACTGGCCCGTGATCGGATGGTTCGCCGACTTGGATGCCATGTCCCTGGACGATTTGCAGCGCCACTACGACACCTACTATTCACCGAACAATGCCACATTGATTGTGGTGGGCGATATCAAGGCCGACTCCTTGCTCCCGACCATCAAGCACCTCTTCGAACCGATTCCCAAGGGTCCGAGTCCGAAGGCCACGCTGGCGGTCGAACCGGAGCAGCGCGGCGAGCGGCGCTTTCTATTAAAACGTGAAGCGCAAGTCCCCTTTGTCATGCTGGGATTCCGCGTGCCGAATTATTCCAGCGACGATTCGTACGCCCTTGATATTCTGGAATCGATCCTGTCGCAGGGGAAAAGTTCACGCCTCTATCAGAGTCTCGTCTACGATCAAAAGAATTCGCTGGCCGTAGGCGCCGAATACAGCCTGATGCAGACCGACCCCAGCCTGTTTTACTTCTATGCCCTGGTGAATCCAGGGTCCAAAGTGGACGCCGTCGAGGACGCGCTGTATCGCGAGATCACCCGACTCCAAAACGAACCGCCGACCGAATTGGAGCTGCAGCGGGCGAAGAATCAAGTGGAAGCTTCTCACGTATTTGAGCAGGATTCGAACTTCCGCCATGCGATGTTATTGGGGCAATCGGAATCCATCGGTGCAGGCTGGCGGCGGGTCGATCAATTTCTGGAGCGCATCCGCGCAGTCACAGCCAAAGACATTCAGCGAGTGGCCAAGCAATACCTGAATCCCGATAATCGGACAGTCGGCATTCTCATTCCTCAGCCACCTAAAGCGGCAGATCCCCAACCGACCGCTGCACATGCCGGGAAACCCTGACCACGATGCCCCAATTCGTCCGCCGCCCATGCCGGAAAGATCTCTGACTATGATGGCCACCCCCACAGCAACAGGGCGATTCACTCGGATGAGCCGATGGCGTAGCACCGGCGCGCTGCTTTTAATTACTGCCGTCGTCTCTCTCACTACGAGCTTACACGCAGCCGATATCACTCCGACCAAATTCACCACGCCCAACGGTCTAACAGTGCTGGTCCTGGAGCAGCATTTTCTCCCGATCGTGGAGATTCACGCCCTGGTCAAGACCGGGTCAGCCTACGATCCCCCCGACAAGGCCGGCGTCGCCAATCTCGTCGCCAGTCTCTTGGATGAGGGAACAACCAGTCGATCGTCGAAGCAACTGGCGGAACAAATCGATTTCGTCGGCGGCTCACTGGAAGCGAAGGCCGGAGAGGATTTCACCACCGCATCGGCGCGCGTGCTGAAAAAAGATGTCGATCTGGGTTTTACGCTCCTCGCCGACGTGTTGATGCATCCCGCCTTCCCCAAGCATGAATTCGAGCGGGTGCGATCACAGATCCAAGGTGAAATCGCCAGCGACAGCGACGATCCCGGCCACGTGGCCATGAAAGCCTTCAACCAGCTGGTCTTTCACAACCACCCTTATCGGTGGCCGGTGCAAGGCACGGAAGAGACGGTGGGCAAGATCACGTTGGCGGATGTGCAGAGTTTCTACGCGAAAGAATATCTCCCCAACCAGATGATCCTGACCATTGTCGGAGATCTCTCTGTCGAACAGGCCACAGCTCTCGTACAAACCCATTTCGGCTCATGGAAAAAGGGCAATCCCCAAACACGCACGACGAAGAAGCCGGCGGCGGTGGAGAAGAAATCCGTCCAGCTGATCGAGAAAGACCTGACCCAGTCCACGATCGTCCTCGGCCACGGGGGGATCAGTCGGAACAATCCCGACTACTACGCCGTGACCGTCATGAACCATATTCTGGGAGCCGGAGGATTTTCGTCGAGGCTCATGGACTCAATCCGCGACAAGCAGGGACTCGCCTACGGCATCATGAGTCACTATGACGCGCGCATGCTGCCCGGCTCGTTTTGGGTAAATCTTCAAACCAGGACCGAAGCCACGAACCAGGCCATCGCCGGCGTGCTGACGGAGATCAAAGCAATCCGCGACAGCCCGGTCAGCGACCAGGAATTATCGGAAGCGAAATCCTTTCTCATGGGCAGCTTCCCGCTTCGCCTGGACTCCACCGCCAAGCTGGCCCAGGTGCTGGCGCAGGTCGAATATTACGGACTGGGATTCGAATATTTCAGCCAGTACCAGAAATGGATTGAGCGCGTCACCAAAGACGATGTCCAACGCGTGGCCAAGCAATACCTCGACCCGCAACGCTATGCACTCGTGGTCGTTGGCAACGTGGCCAAAGCCAAGGTCCGCCAGTAACACATCCCCCGGCACTGCGCCGCTATGCAGCCTCTTTCCCTCGAACAAAAGCTTCACCATCTGCGCCAGATCTTGGCGGCGATGGACTCCGTCCTGGTCGCTTATTCCGGCGGTATCGACAGCACGGTCGTGCTGAAAGTCGCCTACGATCAACTCGGAGATTCCGTCGTAGGGGTGACGGCAATTTCACCGACATTTCCCGCAGTTGAACTCGAACTCGCCACACGCGTTGCAAAAGAAATCGGTGCGCGCCATGAGCTGGTTGAGACCGACCAGTTGATGATCCCGGCTTTCACTGAGAACGACGCCAATCGCTGTTTTCACTGCAAAACCGATCTCTACCAATTACTGGGCACGCTGAGAGAGACGCGGGCGGCCGCCGTCATCGTGGACGGAACCAATCTTGACGACCTGGGCGATGATCGGCCTGGCATCAAGGCCGCGCGTGAATGGGGGGTCCGCAGCCCGCTGGTCGAAGCCGGACTCTCCAAAGCAGACATTCGAACCCTTGCGAAAAACTTCGGGCTATCGAACTGGGACAAGCCCGCCGCCGCCTGCCTGTCTTCGCGCATCCCCCGAGGCATCACGATCACCCGAGAAAAACTCAGCCGGGTGGAACTGGCCGAAGAGGTCTTGCTTACAGAAGGATTCCGGCATTGCCGTGTGCGTGATCACGGCGAGATCGCCAGAATTGAAGTCAGCCAGGATGAACTGATTCGAATACTTGAGGGAGAACGAGGGACGAGGATCAGCCGACGCGTGAAGGAACTCGGCTTTCGGTTTGTGACGATTGACTTAGAAGGGTATCGGCCGGGCGGGGTAAGCATAGACCCACCGCGCCCAGCCAAGTAGAGCAATGAACGATTGACTAGGAGTGTGACTTCGAGAGGGCGCTGAGCGCTTCGTCGGCAAACTTCCGGTGATCCGCATCCGTCAGGCTTCGCTGAACCACCTTTTCCGCCACCATCAACGCCAGCTCCGTGGTCTGATTGCGGATGTCCTGCACGGCCTTCCGGCGCTCATGATCGATCTCTCGCGTGGCCTCGCCCTTGATGCGCTCCGCTTCCGTGCTCATCCGCTGCTCGTTTTCATCAAGCAGTCGCTGTGCCCGCTCTTGAGCTGCTGCCAGAATGGCTTCGGCTTCCTTGGCCGCTGCACTGAGCTTCGCCTCATACGTCTTCAACGCCCGCTCAGACTCCGCACGGTGACGTTCAGCCTGGTCGAGGCTGTCCTTGATCTTCTTCTCCCGCTCTTCGAGAGCGCCCAGGATGCCGGGAAAGGCAAACTTATAGAGCACGAAGAACAGAATCCCGAAGGACAGAATCTCCCAGAAAATCAGCGACGAGAAAAAACTCGATTCAAACTGCGGCATTGTTCACTCCCAACAAGTTGAGGTTGAGGCTGAGCGCCAAGGTGCCACACCGCAGGCCCGGCCTATCCTCGTCCTTACTTGCGAAGACCCATAATGATGAACGCAATAACGAGCCCGTACAGCGCAATGGCTTCCACGAGCGCGAACCCGATCCACATGTACTTGCCGACGCGGGCTTCGGCTTCAGGCTGGCGGGCCACGGCTTCAATCATCTTGCCGAAAATGTACCCGATTCCAACACCGGCACCGGCAAAACCCGCCGCCGCCAATCCCATACCCAACAATGCTGCTGCTGCTGAATCCATTGTGTCCTACTCCTCCCTTGTCTTGGCTGACACGCGATCAATGCGCGTGGTCATCATGGCCGTGCAGATGGAATGCGTCTCCCAAATAGACGCACGTCAACACGGTAAAAATATAGGCTTGAATAAACGCAATGCCGACTTCCAACCCGTTCATCGCGATCGTAAAGGCAAACGGCAACCAGCCGATGAGCAGCCCGCCGCTGATCGCCAGACCGAAGAGCACCCCGAGAATGACGTGTCCGGCCGTCATGTTGGCAAACAACCGAACTGCCAGCGAAATCGGTCGGGCTAATTGGCTGATCAATTCAATAGGGATCATCAGGGGCAAGAGCCATCCCGGAGTTCCCGGCGGTACGAGAATCCCCAAAAACTTGGCCCCATGCAGCAGGAATCCCATGACGAGGCTGAGCCCGTAGACCACACAAGCAAACACGGCCGTCACGACGATCTGACTCGTAACCGTATAGGAACCGGGAATCAGCCCGATCAGATTACAGAAAAGAATGAAGAGAAACAACGTGGCGATGAGCGGGAAAAACCGCATCCCGTCTTTTCCCATCGTGTCGAGGATGATGCCTCGGATGAAATCCACCAGTATCTCCGCCAGACTCTGCAATTTGCCCGGCACCAGCTGGCGGGCCGACCCTGCTTTCAGCATCAAGAACGCGACCAGTGCCACTACCACCCACATGATGATGACAGCCTTATTGATGGAAATATCGATTCCACCAAGAGAGAGCGGGATGTAGTTATGCAGTTCAAACGGATGAAGCGGACTTTCTTCCACAGCTATTCCTTGCTTTCTGTATCAGGCGGTGACAAGGGCCACCGCCTGGCCGACCGGTATGCGTTCCGTATGCCGACAATCACTCCTAGCACTAACCCCACTACCATTCCCCAAGGAGTCGAATCGAGGAGGTAGGTATCCAACGCCCAACCCACCCCGCCCCCAACTATCAACGAAGCTAGCAGGTCGGTTCCGATCCGAATCGCCTGGCCGAGCCCCGCATAAAACGGATCTTGAGAAGGGGACATTCTGTTACTCACCGGTCAGTGCTCAGACAAGAATCTGAATGAGGCGCACAACCGATTGCGAGCGCGCAATTCAAGCAGAATCCTCATTGAAATGTCAAGCCGTTAGAGCCTCTGTCTCTCCCCGAAGCGCTGCGGTATAGTATGACTCCACTGAAACCGCTCGGACTTTCTGAATTCATGACCACGGCACGACCATTCCCCACAGCCTTTCTTCACGGGGCTCCGCAGCCCTTGCGCATCAGCCGACGAGGCTGGCGGCTTAGCCCGTTTGAGCTGTATGCCCGCGTCGCCTCAGACCAGCGCCCCTCATTTCTGTTTGAAAGCGGCAAAGGGCCAGCGACGACCGGACGCTATTCCTTCTTCGCGACCGATCCCTACCAAATCCTTTCGGGAACGCGTCACGACTGGGCTCTCCGTTCGACAGATGGATACACACAAACCGGGCAAGCACCGTTCTCAACGCTTGCGCGTCTGATGCAACAATCCACTATTGCCCGCCCCCCCGGAGCCCCGCCGTTTTTCGGAGGAGCCGTGGGTTATCTGAGCTACGACCTGGTGCGTCAATTCGAATCATTGCCGAACCACGCCAACGACGATCTGCATTTCCCTGACTTGGAGTTCGCCTTTTACGATCTTGTCACGGCGTTCGATCACTCCTCGGACGAATGGCATTTGATGTTTTGCCCCCCGCTCGAACGATTCCTCGGGGAGCCTCGAGAGAAACTCTATCGGGAGGGTTGCGACAGACTCGCGGCTTTAGAGGCACAATTGTCCACGCCCCTACCCCAACCGCAGTCGGCCAATTCATTAGACCCTGTCAGCTTTCGACCACAGCAATCCCGGGACTCCTATATGGACCGGGTCCGGCGCTGCCAGGAATATATCGCCGCGGGCGATCTGTATCAGGCCAATCTCTCCCATCGCTTTTCGGTCACGAGCGACAATTTCACCAAACAGGCGGGACTCGCGACGGAACTCCAGACCTACGCACGCTTGCGTAGCATAAACCCGTCTCCGTTTTCCGGCCTCTTGCGCATCGGAGACACCAGCTTCATCAGCACATCGCCGGAACGTTTAGTTCGGCTGAACGGCCGATCAGCCGATACTCGGCCGATCGCAGGAACCCGGCGCCGAGGCCAGAACGATTCCGATGATCGTCGTTTGCAGGAAGAACTCCTCGGCAACGAGAAGGAACGCGCCGAACACCTGATGCTCGTCGACCTGGAACGAAATGATCTGGGACGCGTGTGCGAATTCGGCTCCGTCCACGTAGAGGAATTCATGTCAATCGAGGAATATTCCCACGTCAGCCATCTGGTATCGCATGTCTCCGGGCAACTGCGGGCTGAGGTGACCGGACTCGATTTATTGCGGGCCGTCTTCCCCGGCGGCACCATTACCGGGGTGCCCAAGATTCGCTGCATGGAAATCATCGACGAGCTGGAACCGGTGCGGCGAGGTCCCTATACCGGATCGATGGGATATCTGAGCTGGAGCGGAGATCTCGACTTTAACATTGTCATTCGCACGCTGGTGCTCCATAAGAAACAGGCCTATCTTCAAGTCGGGGCCGGGATTGTGGCAGACTCGGATCCCGTCAAAGAATATGAGGAGACGATGCACAAGGCTCAGGCATTCCTGAGCGCCTTGTCATAGCAGGCACTATGTGGGTTTTCCTCAACGATCGATTCGTCCCAGAACAGGATGCGAAGATTTCCGTGTTCGATCATGGCTTTCTCTATGGGGACGGCGTCTATGAAACGATCCGCTCATACGGGAACCGGATTTTCATGCGCGATCATCATCTGTCGCGCTTGCAACGTTCTGCCGACGCTATCGGCCTGACCGTCCCTATCCCGCTGAACGAGTGGCCGCGCCTCTTGCATGAAGCGATGGACCGCAATCAACTAGGGGATAATCAGACCGACGCCTATCTCCGAATTACCGTGTCCCGCGGAGCGGGAGAGATCGGCCTCGATCCGGCCCTCTGCCCGACGCCCACCGTGGTCATCATGGCCAAACCGCTCCATCCGCCCGCTGCCGAATTATACCAGCGCGGCGTGTCACTCATCGTTGCCCGCACGAGACGCAATCTGCCCAGCGCGCTCTCTCCGCAAATCAAGGCCACAAACTTTTTGAACAATATTCTGGCGAAACGAGAAGCGATTGCCGCGCACGTCTTCGATGCCCTCTTGCTGAATTGGGAAGGACACCTCACCGAATGTACCGTGAGCAATGTGTTCTTCGCCGCGCACAGCCGGCTGTATACCCCCTCTGTAGACTGCGGTCTCCTTGACGGCATCACCAGAGCGATCCTGTTGCAGATGGCGGGAGAGCTGAAGATCCCCTTGCACGAAGGGCGATTCACTCCGGAAGAACTGCTGCATGCCGACGAATGCTTCCTGACGAATACCAGCATGGAAGTCATGCCGGTCGTATCAGTCAACCAGCAACCCATTGGGCAGGGCACACCAGGCCCCATGACCCGTCAATTGCACCGTCATTTTGTCGACAATCGAAGTCGCTTTCTAGAACCTCTCGACTGACGCTTACATCCAAGTCATTGCTTTTATTCATGCGCCACCAGAACAGAAAGGGGCATGAGACGTGCAATTCCTTGACACTCAGAGGCAGGCTGCTATCGTTTGACCATGCCAAACACAACAAGAGTGCAAAGGAACGATCAATTGAAAATCTCTCAACTACTTATCGGAACAGCTCTCGTGGGAACTCACTGGCTTCTGCCAGGACCTTCCGCAGCGCACGCTGAGATCTACCAATACATTGATGCCAACGGGACCATCTCGCTGACCAATGTCCCAACCGACCTACGCTACCGGCGAATCACCCCACAACAGCCCAACAGACTCCATCCCGTTCTGTCAGAGCGGGAACTGGAACCGATGATCAGCCGGTATTCCCGACAACACCAATTACATCCCGCCCTTATCCGTGCTGTGATTAAAGCGGAATCCGGCTTCGACCCGATGGCCGTATCGCGAGCCGGCGCCATTGGACTCATGCAGCTGATGCCACAAACAGCCGTTCGCCTCGAAGTACGGGACCTCTATGATCCTGAAGATAATATCGGGGGGGGAACGAAATACCTTCGCCAACTGCTGGATCGATTCCGGGGAAACCTTCCGTTAGCCCTTGCAGCCTACAATGCCGGGGAACATGCCGTAGATCGCTATCGCGGGCTCCCACCGATCGACGAAACCCGCCAATACGTCCGGAAAGTCATTCGCTATTACCGGACGTTTCTGATTAAGGACGGCGCGATGACCGGGCACATGATCGCCGCTGCCGAATCTGCAGCGCCACAACCACTCCCCGCTTCTTTGCCGGCCTCGACTCAGTAGTGTCAACAGCGATCCGCAACTGACTGTGTTGCTTCCAGCCTGGCCTCTTAGCCTCGGGGCAATCTGAGCGAAAATGCGCCCCGACGCTGTTCTCCCGCCATAATGCGGCTTCCGCAACACAATGCGCGACCTGCACCATGTTTTTCACTTCAAGTTCTGCCCTGGTTGTAGAGAACCTGGCAACAAGCTGTGCCCAGCGGGATAATTGAGCCGTTGCTCGAATGAGGGACTCACGCGACCGGATGACCCCGACCTGTCCCCACATCGTCCGGCGGAGCGAACTCCTGAGCTTCTCCACATCTTCGAACGTAGCCTCTCCTACGGACTGATGGGTCTCTACGTGGGGAGACAGCTCAGGGAAGTCGTACCCCTGAGCAAACGCGATCGCAGCGACGCCAGCCCGCATACCAAAAACTAGTCCTTCTAATAGCGAATTGCTCGCCAGACGATTGGCCCCATGAACGCCGCTACAAGCCACCTCGCCGGCCGCAAATAATCCCGGCAGCGTGGTGGCCCCATTCACGTCGGTCCACACCCCGCCCATCATGTAGTGGGCGCTAGGCGAGACAGGAATCCACTCTTCAGTGATGTCTATATCGGACCGCAGGCAGGTCGCATAGATTGTTGGGAATCGACGCTTGATGAACTCGGCCCCCAGATGCGTGACGTCGAGATACACATGCCGGGCTCGCGTCGCCGCCATCTCAGCCCAGATCGCCCGCGATACGATATCCCGTGGGGCAAGGGCCCCGAGCGGATGGTATCGCTGCATGAACAACTCGCCCTTATTATTGCGCAACTGCCCGCCTTCGCCGCGCATAGCTTCTGACAGGAGGAACGGCGGACTGGAAGGGAGATAGAGCGAGGTCGGATGAAACTGGACGAACTCCATATCCTGCAGCATGGCTCCCGCTCGAAACGCCATTGCCATGCCATCGCCGGTAGCATTGGGAGGGTTCGTCGTCCGGGCGTAAATCTGCCCGGCGCCGCCCGTGGATAACACGACTGCTTTTGCAGGAATAATGAACTGCTTCGACGATGATTCATCAAGCACGACCGCCCCGCAACAACGTCCATCTTCCACCACCAGGTCAACCGTGAAGTGATAGTCGAGCCGTTGAATGCGCTTCTGCCGCGCGACCTGGGCCATCAATGCACGCACCATTTCATTGCCCGTGGCATCGCCGCGTGCGCGCAAAATGCGGCTCCGGCTATGCGCCGCTTCTCGGGCAAAGGCAAACTTTCCATCTGTCTTGTCGAATTTGGCGCCCCACCGGATCAATTCCTGAATCCGCGCAGGCCCTTCCTCCACCAGCACCCGAACCGCATCGGGACGACACAGCCCGTGGCCGGCCCTCAACGTATCGGTCCGGTGAATCGCGACATCGTCCTCTTCACTGAGGGCCACCGCCACGCCCCCTTGCGCATAGATCGAATTACTCTGCAGTGGATGCCCCTTCGTCAGCATGATGACACGGCCTTCACGGCTCAACTCCAGTGCCGCGCGTAACCCGGCCACGCCGCTCCCGATGACCAGAAAGTCGGCTTGAGGGATAGAGGACGTTTTCCGCGACTGCACTGCTGACGGTTTCATTGGGGAAGCGGTTTCTGCGGCACCGCGGGAAGGTCGGACAACGCCTGGCGCACTTTCATCCCAAACGGCAAATCACCCTGCACACCACGGAGAAGAATCGATTGTTGGCCCACCCACTGCAAGCGGGCATGTCCACGTTGACGAATACCGGCATCGTCAGGATTTTTCTTCCACACCCCCTGCCAATGCACGTACACGTCAATATTCTCTCCGTCGATCATGATGCGCTCGGTTTTGAAGTCCAGCTGTATGGATTGAAACAATTCGAAGTCCTGCGCGGCCTCTGCTTGGATTTGCTCCAATGACTCCGCAGGCAACATCACGTCCTGAAAAGCAGAACGGTCTCGATGCTGATACGCCTCCCGTAATGCTTCCACCGCCCGATCGATATGGGTAAACCGCTCATGATCCTCAGGGTACTGGAGCGTCTTCGATGAGCAGGCCACTACTGTAAGTACTACCGCCACTCCGCACCAACGGAGCACGTGCAGATGAAACTGAGATGCGAGATGATTCGTATCCATAGGCTTGCAGTATAGGAACGTCCCAGGGATCGGTCAAGGCGCGGCGCCGCTGTCGAACCGACGGGAAAGAAGCTCACCACAATCATTCAAGGCCAGTCACCGACTGGCTTGCTTTTTGACCAAAAAGTCTCTAGACTCCCCCGTCTTTGGAGATTGATTGCATGTCGAGCGTGTTAAAAAAGCGTCGGAAAAAAATGCGCAAGCACAAGTACAAGAAGTTGCGCAGACGCCAAAAATTCTTACGTCGTAAGAGCTAAGCTCACCCCGTTCACCGGGAGGAGGACATTGTGCCGGAAGGCAAGAAGGTTCGCATCCGCGTCCGTACGGTGAATTG
Source organism: Nitrospira sp. CG24D (assembly GCA_002869855.2). GTDB lineage: Bacteria > Nitrospirota > Nitrospiria > Nitrospirales > Nitrospiraceae > Nitrospira_D. The sequence continues at coordinate 98,569 of NEWQ02000006.1, read as the reverse complement.
TACCTACGTGGGGGACTTTCTCGTTCCGCCAATGCGCCATCGCGTCTCGGACGCGATCAACGAGGAAGTGCGACTCTTTATCAGCCTGACGGACGTAGTGATTAACGATACAGATCGTTCTGACTATGTGGCCCTCAATAAGAACCTGATCGAGTCCATCGCACAGCTCTAGCGGCTTGCCCTTCAGCCATCCCCCGTTGCATCCCATCGACCCGTACACCCATTACGTGGCAACCCACGGGGCTGGGATGACGCCCTTACACCGAAATTTCCAGATGCATGTCGCCCTTTAGACGATTTCTTCCATTTGTACGGCCCTACCTTTCACGAATGATCCTGGCTGGACTCCTCGTGATGGGAGTCGCCGCCATCAATCTGGCCCTGCTGCGCCTGGCCGGCACGCTCTGGGACGTTATTACCGTCCATCACGATCGTGATCGCATGACGGAATTGATCGGGCTGTTCATCGGCCTGGTTCTCCTGCAAGGCCTCTGTTCGATGGGGCATAGCTACCTGACGACCTGGATTTCCCAGCGAGTCGTCGCCGATTTCCGCACCCATCTCTTTGCCCATCTGCAAAACCTCGCGGTCAGCTTTTTCGCCAGGAGGCGAACAGGGGAATTGCTGTCCCGCCTGATGAACGATGTCACCGTGATTCAGACCATCGTCACCGAGACGCCCATCGATACCGCCAAGCAGTTGGTGACGTTCATCGGCGGCATCGGGTTCTTGCTGGCTATGAATTGGCGCCTCTGCCTCCTTATCCTGCTCCTGCTCCCGCTGTTGGTGCTCGTCGCCAAATTTTTTGGACGCAAGCTGAAATCGCTCTCGACCTCGATACAGGATCAAACCGCCGCCCTCAGTACCCTCCTTGAAGAGGTCATTTCAGGCATACGCATTGTGAAGTCGTTCGTGCAGACGAAGCGGGAAGAAGGCCGTTTCTTGACTCAGGTCCAACATGGATTGACGCTCTCACTCAAACGAGCCGGCATCATGGCCCTGTTCGTTCCCGTCATCAGCCTGCTGACATTTTCAGCCGCCGCGGCCGTGCTGTGGTACGGCGGCACTCAAGTAATTGAAGGCACTGTCACACCGGGCGATCTCTTCGCCTTCGTCCTCTTCGCAGGAATCCTGATCGGACCCTTCAGTTCGGCGGCCCGCGTCTTCGCTCAAATCAAAGAAGCCCAGGGCGCCACCCAGCGCGTGTTCGAAATACTCGACGCAGAAGCGGATATCCGAGACGTCCCGAACGCCCATGCCCTCTCTGTAGTGAAAGGCCATGTGCGGGCCGAGCAAGTCAGCTTCAGTTATGACCCGCGCACCCCGGTGCTGTCACATCTGTCGTTCGAAGCACAACCGGGCGAACTCGTCGCCTTTGTCGGACCAACGGGAGCCGGCAAAACCACCGTCATCAATCTGCTCCATCGTTTCTACGACCCCGTCGAAGGCCGCATCACCGTGGATGGGCACGATCTGAAACAGGTCACGGTGGATAGTTGGTACAGGCAGGTCGCGCTCGTCCCGCAAGAAACCATCCTCTTCGGAGGAACGATCCTTGACAATATTCGCTACGGGAACCCCGAGGCGGGCGAGACGGCGGTGCAAGAGGCGAGTAAGGCGGCGCACGCGCACGATTTTATTTCTGCCTTTCCCGACAAATACTTAACTGTGGTGGGAGAAAAGGGAATCAACCTGTCAGGGGGCCAGCGACAGCGTATTGCCATTGCCCGGGCGATTCTCAAGAACCCTCGTGTCCTGCTGCTCGATGAGGCAACCTCATCGCTCGACACCGAGTCAGAACGGCTGGTCCAGGAAGCGCTTGAACGACTGATGGCAGGACGAACGACGTTCGTCGTCGCCCATCGACTCTCCACCATTCAACGTGCAGACCGCATCCTCGTCTTGGATAAAGGGCGGGTCGTGGAAGAAGGAACGCACGCGCAGCTTCTTGAGCGCAAAGGCCTCTATCACTACTTCTACACCATCAAATTCAGCGAACAACCTTCTTAACCATGAACCGCTGATCGTCATCCCTTCACGATCCGTTCCCATCGCTCACTCACTGCAGCTTTTCCACCCGCACGCCTAAGAGCCGGATCCGTTGACGTCGCGGGTTCTCTCGCCGATCGAGAAACGGGAGCAGCAGCTTGAGCAGTTCGCGACGCACAGCCGACCCATCTCGCACCGGGTCAGGAAAGGTATGGGCTCTGGAGACCGTGGTGAAATCCGCGAACCGCACGGTAATCGCGACCGTCCTGCAGGTGTCGAATCCCTCCTGCGCCAGTCGCGCAAACACGCCATCACTCAACTGCGACAGCCGTTCAACAAGAACATGTGAATCCAGCGTATCCTCATCAAAGGTCTCCTGTTCACTGATGGACTTCGGCTCCCAATGCTCCTCCACCGGCGAGTCATCCTGTGCGCGAATCTTGGCATACCATTCGAGCCCGCGCTTGCCGAAGCGCGCTTCCATCTCAACCAGGCTCAGATGTTTCAGTTCTTCAACAACACGAATATGCTGCGCGGCAAGCATCGCTTCCGTCTTCGGCCCGATTCCCGGAATCGCCCGTACGGATAGAGGCGCAAGAAACGTTTCCGCCTCGGCCTCAGTGACTATCGTAAACCCATCCGGCTTGTGCATGCCCGAGGCAATCTTGGCGATCAGCTTGTTTGGACCGATCCCGACCGAGGCCGTCAGTCGCTCCTCGGAAAGAATCGCCGCCTTAATCGACCTGCACAACTCAGCCGCAGCCTCGAAAGATCCGGTGCTGGAGACATCCCCATAGGCTTCATCGATACTGGCCTGCTCAAGCACAGGAATAGCGCGTCGAGCGATGGCCATCACCGATTCGGATACGCGCGCATACTTGCGCATATCGACGGAGACGAACGTCACCGGGGGCAGCCCCTTTCGACGGGCCTCTTCCGAAAGTCGCCAGGCTGTGGAAATCGGCGTGGCTGAATGAATCCCGTACTCGCGCGCCTTGTAATTCGCAGTCGAAGCAACCCCGCGCCCCTGCCCTTGTGCCGGATCGGCCCCCACGACCAGAGGGAGTCCTCGAAACGCCGGTGTATCCCGCTCTTCGATCGCAGCATAGAACGCGTCCATGTCGATGTGCGCAATGATCCTAGACATCAGCCCATTCTACTTCCTTGATTGAACCCAGGGGGTATCCACTGACGGGCATCAGACAGATAGCGGCTTCTTTCGCTACGAATACCTGAGATTGTCCGCGACAACACGCAAGAAGATCAAAAAGAGAAAGGGGGGACACAGGCGGGCGAACACAGACCGTAGAAGGACGCTTAGACACGACAACATGCCCGAGCGAGAGAAGGAATCACCACACGTGAAGTGATAACCAATCCCTCTTAGGCAGAGGGCTTACCGGACCTTGGAGAAGTCGGCGTCAAATTCGCTCGTCTTCCCGTCCGGGAAGAACACGATGACTTTCGTCTTAGCGTTGGGATCGAAGCTGTCGTAGGCGAAGCGCGCCGTGAATCGTGATCGGAAGGCGGGACCTTGGCCGTCGTTCTTGCGGCCCTTTTCCGCAGGGCTCACATCGATGGACTTGATATTCTTGTTCCCTTGTTGAAACGCAACCTGCGCTCCTTCGGCAAAGTATTCGTCGTCCCCACAGAGCTGCACTTCCACTTCCATGTTCGGCATGTCGACGACTTTCTTGATGAACTCATCCGGCATGCGGATTTCTTTCTTCTGCTTCTTGGATTCCGCCGCTTCCTGTCGCCCGAAGGCTTCGAGTCGGAATCGCTTGGTACGCAGGATGGCGCTGGCACCGCAGGGGTCTTTCTCAGGATCTGACCCGACCCGGGTGGCCAAAGACGCTTGCTGCAGGACTTTCTTGACGTCTTCAGGAGAATTGGCCTTGTCCATCGGAATACGGCCGGCCTCCAGAGCCTTCTGCGCGTCATCTGCGGACAGCTTCACGTCAATGGCCGACGCCGCCTGCGGTCCGACGAGCGCCAGAATTCCCAAGAGACTCGACACTGCCACCATTCCTTGACGTCGATGGGCTCTGCTCTGCATAACCGCCTCCCTGAAGATAAAGCCAAGACAAGAATGGCACATTGTAGGGGAAGCGCCAGGTCATTTCAATCGTGCGTAAACCGCGCCCAATTCGAATAGGGTTTGTCCTGATAGAGCGCATCGACATCGACGGAAACGGTCTCACCTGCGCCGGCCAGCAGTATCGCGACCGTTCGCAACGGCAACCCGACAATGCCGAGAAAATCACCGCTAATCGTCTGAATCAACTCCCCACCCATGCCCTGAATGGAATAGGCGCCGGCCTTCCCCATCGGCTCTTGAGTCGCCAGGTATCCCTCGATGGCAGCTTCGTCATAGGCTTTCATCTGCACCGTGGCAGTCTCGATCGCGACAGCTTCATGATGAGGGATCTGCCGACAGAGGGCCACGGCCGTATGTACATAATGCGACCGCCCTGCCAATCTCCTCAGCATCGCGCGCGCATCGGCCAGATCCGCCGGCTTGCCCAACATCCGCCCGGCGAGTTCAATCACAGTATCGCTGCCCAACACCAGAGCGGCCGGTCGCGCAATCGCAATGGACCGCGCCTTCTCACGCGCAAAATGCTCAACCTGTCGCATTGGACTCCATCCAGGCTGAGGCACTTCTTCAAAATCCGGAACGACAATCTCGAATGGAATACCGAGCAGCGCGAGGAGTTCGCGGCGGCGAGGAGAGGTTGAGGCGAGAATCAACTGCATCGCGATACAAGCGTCTGGGCCTCATTCGACAGATCCTCACCAGACACTCCACCCGTGGCGGGACCATCGACGATCTGATTGGCCTGATAGCGGGCGATCATGGCCTCCACGTCTTCCGCGGATGACACGCGAAACATCTGGCCGCGCAACGCCGCCGCATGGGGGAAGCCTTTGCAGTACCACCCCAAATGCTTCCGCATGCGATGAAATTGCCCCGGGCCGCAGATCGCCTGGAACTGCCGCGCATGGTCGAGCATCAGCGCGAAGCGCGCGGCAAGCTCCATCGGCTGGTCTTTAATGCGAGCTCCTGACACATCCGCCCTTGCAAACGCACGGGCCTGCTCTTTGGCGTGAAAAAACCATGGCGCTCCAAGCACAGCTCGTCCGACCAGGACTCCATCCACCTGCGTGGATTGAACGCGACTCACCACCTCATCGAGACTTTGCACATCGCCGTTCCCCAATAACAAGATTCCGGTCCCTTTGGCTAACTGGACGGCCCTCGCAATCGCCGACCAATCCGCCTCGCCGCGATACATCTGCTGGAGAGTGCGCCCGTGCAGTGTAATCGCAACGGGTTTTTCTTGAATCAGATGTGAGACCCAATCTTCGACAATCACGGAGTCGTATCCCAGCCGGGTCTTCACTGACAGCGGCAACAGGCGTCGCGGAACGGGCACTGCTCCCTGGCGCCCAACATTCATCGCCCGAATCGCCGCAATCCTGGCAGGTTTAAACCCGACCCGTTCCAACGTCTGCCCGTTCGCCCAATCGTGAATGGCACGACTGGTGGCTTGCATAATTGCATGGGCAACATCCGGGGTCCTGATCAGGCCGGCACCCGACCCGGATGAGGCGACATTCTTCGACGGGCACCCCATATTAATATCGATTCCATCAAATCCTAACTCGCAGGCCGCGTGCGTGGCCTGGTAGAACAACGCCGGATCTTTGCCATAGAGCTGGGCAACAACCGGCCGTTCCAATTCACTATAGATCAGCGTGTTCAGCAGGAACTCCGGCCCCCGACAGACATCATGAACGTGCGTAAACTCGGTAAAGGTCACATCAGGCCGGCCGTGCTGAGCAATCACTCGACGGAACGTCGCATCCGTCACCCCGTCCATCGGAGAGAGGCCCATGATCGGGCGCGGCAATGTCGACCAGAAGCTCATGGGTATATGCTCGCCGTTGAGAGTGGAGCCTCGCTCGCCGCTTGGTAGGCCAGGCGAAGTTCGGTCGCTTCCCGTTGCGCCAGTGGCTCCAGATCCGGAGCCAACTCCCTGACAAAGTCCACAAAGCGATCGATCTTCACATCAAAGAAATCATAGGACCGAGTCACCGGATGCGGGAGGTGAAACCAATAGGACACAAATCCGTCAAGAGCGATCTGCTGTCCAGCCATCGCACGACAGGTTTCAGGAAACATCGCTTCGATATCGCCACCCCAGTGCAGAATTTCGTGGGGGAGATACTTTGTGCGATACCAGTCGAGTTCATCCGCACAGGCCGTTGGCGCCATCCAGTTCGGCCCGACCGGCTCTGCCCGGCTCGATACAACTTGCGCGTACTGATCATAGGCCTCGGACAGAGACTCTGTCTTCAATACGGAACCGTCGTTCGTCGAGAATCGCGCATTGGCCGGCGGGGGAGGAGATGCATCTGCGACGGAGCCTCGCGGCACATCCTGATCAAACATGTGTCTATATCGTTCTAAAAACCAGGCCAACTCGTCGGCAATGAGATCACTGGGTTTCGTATCAACTTCGAGCGCCATTCCTCGCAAATGCTCCAATCGGCCGCACTGGAGAATGCGATCCAACATCTCGAACAACACCGGGGGAATCGGCGCGGCATGGGCATCCGTCCATCGCGGAAGGGGATTCGGATCCTCACTATCCACGACATCCGCCTTGCCGACCAGAGATTCATGGACGGCAAGTCCCGCGACATGGATCTCCACGACCCGCTCGACCGGAAACTCACGCAGAAAGTCATCGACGAATTGTGTGATGGACTGAGCCCGCCAGGCTCCAGAGTAGCGATAGACGGTCCATAGATGTCCGACATCCAGCACAAGTCCGCAGGCTGCTTGGTCTGTAACGCGACGAAAGTAGGCCGGAATCGAAAGGGTCCCGGCGACAAAAAACGTCAGCGGCGGCATCTCCAGAAGAAAGAGCGGAGAGCCGCCTCCCTGCAGCGCAGCTTGTTGATCAAAGATCGCCTGGACCAGGCTGATATTCTTGGCCACCACATCGGCACTCGACGCGGTGTAGAGTGGAGGAAGATAGGTCCCGAACGAATACCCGGCGATATGCTTCGTCGCACATTCATGATTCGACCAGGCGCTCCGGAGCAGAGAGAGATGGGATGCTAGCACCTGTGCTTCTTCTTGAAACAACGGATCAGACTCAGCCCCCGGTTGCGTCACCCAGAGTCCTTCTCCATGGTAGGGAAGCGGCAAATCGGTCTGATCACGAACAGTGGTCAGCGCACTGAAGGTCGCATGAAACACCTCCAAGTACATCGGAAAGACTTGACGGCGTGTCAGGTCGGCGAGCAAGCTAGGAAGGTCTGGCGAATAGACATCGACCGACAGCCCGAGCCCGTGAACGGGGATCCGAGCCACTCGGTCCTGGAAATCATGACACACATTACGCGACAGGGTCATCCGTCCACCCTTCCACTCCATCAAAGTCTCAAGCGTCAATCGGACTTAGTGTATGCCGATAAACTGTTGAATGACAAGGCTTTGGCGGAGAGAGGGGAACTCAGATCCGTCTGCTATACTTCCCATACGCCGCTGCAGCCAGGACGAGCACCGGACACCCTGAACACCCTGGCGATGCGATGGTAAGTCTCAACAATCAACCACCGAAAACACCGAACCCCAAACTAACAGTGGTCGCACACATGATGACTCCAGGTGTCGTTCAAATTCCCGGTGACATTTCCGTGACTGAAGCGGCCACGCTCCTAGAACGTGAGCAGATGCCCTGCCTGCTGGTGAAAGACACGGACCTGCACTTTGGCTTGATGACGCCTTCAGACATTGTGAAAAAAGTGGTGGCTCTGGGCCTTGCACCGGATGAGATCGAAGTTCGAGCGATCATGTCTCACCCGGTGCACTTTATTGAATACGACCGCGCGGCGGATGAGGCCACGACACTCATGATGGCTTCGGGGACCCCCATTCTCATCGTCACCAAACAGGAACAACCGGTCGGAGTATTGACCGCACGTGATCTCGTCTTATCCCCCAAACGCTGTCATACTCGAGTCCCTGCGACGATCGGGGGCATGGATTCAAACTCACCCGGCGCTCAACACCAGGCCGTCATCGTGCAGCTCAGCCATGTCGGCGCCATGGTCCAAACCGCGACCCTCTTATTACCCGGCACACACGTCTTCCTTAGATTCGCCCTTCCTGATCTGACAGCCCCCCTGACCGTTACCGGAACGATCCTCGAGGACTATGCCCCGGTCTACGAGTCCGGAAGAACCGGAACGGTGGGAAGCCCTAGCGTCGACGTCCAATTCACCGGACTCTCTCCGGCCGATCAATCCCGCATTAAAGCCTGGGTCCTTCAGAACTCGCCCAAATCAACCGATCTAGCCTAGTCGTCGCGCAACTCACGATCTTCTTTGACCGCAAGAACCGCGACTGGTAGAATTTTTTCACTCACTCTTGTTCACTATAAATAACGGTGCCTATGGACTCCCCTATGAAATCTACACAAAGCCGCCCACGCACGATACTTTCCAATGATGAGGTTCTGAACCAAATTCGCGCCCTCCTAGACAGTCCTGAAGACGATCTTCAGGCCGCTCTGATGAGGGAGCTTCTGACCGGAATCTTGAAGCTCCATGATTCGCATCTCGACCTCCTGGATCTGAAGATCATTAACCGCGCAATCAAAGAACTGCGTCACGCCTTTGCCGTCTTTAACGGTTATCACGATCGGCGAAAGGTCAGCATCTTCGGCTCAGCACGCACTCCCTCCGATGATCCCAATTATCAGTTAGCCCATCGCTTCGCGAAGCAAGTAGTGAAAGCTGGCTACATGGTGATCACAGGCGGCGCAGACGGCATCATGCGCGCCTCACAGGAAGGGGCCGGACGCGAAAACAGTTTCGGGGTCAACATCATGCTCCCGTTCGAGCAGGGCGCGAACGCTACGATTGCCAACGATCCCAAGCTGATCACCTTCAAATACTTCTTTACCCGCAAGCTGATGTTCCAGAAAGAAGCTAACGCGATTGCTCTGTTCCCCGGCGGCTTCGGGACACACGATGAAGGATTTGAAATCCTGACGCTGGCGCAAACCGGGAAGAGCGACCCTCAGCCGATTGTCTGCATCCAGGCCCCCGGATGTGATTACTGGGATGACTGGTCCGCCTTCATTGTGAAGCAACTCTTGAAGCGACGGCTGATCAACGAGGAAGACCTCAGCCTCTTCAAGGTCGTGAACTCAGCGGAAGCGGCCGTGGAAGAGATATCGACGTTCTATCGCCGCTACCACTCCATTCGATTCGTCGGAAAGTTGATGGCGATGCGGCTGAAATCCCCCATCTCCACGGAGCAACTCGAACAGATCCAGGCTCGATTCGGCGACCTGCTCTCTGAAGGACGTTTTGAACTGCGCACGGCATTGGAAGAGGAACTGGACGAACCAGCCATCGCAAGCCTTCCCCGGCTGATCTTCCCATTCAACCGCCGGAGCGCTGGACGACTTCGCCAACTTATCGATCACGTCAATCAACTCTGACGATCGCAAAATCCCATCAACCGCCCCTTTAGTCCACACCCGCGGGCATGGTATTGTGGCAGGCAATTATGAGTGATTCGCCACAACCCTTCCAATTCACCAATCCCCCGAGCACCGTCCTCTATCATGCCGAGTGCGCTGATGGATTTGGCGCGGCCTGGGCTATCTGGAAACAATATCCCGCGGCGCGATTTATTCCCGTCAAGCACGGGAATCCCCCTCCTGCGGATATCAAAGATCAGCGCGTCGTGATCGTCGACTTCAGCTACTCAAGACCGATTCTCGAAACAATGGCCGCTGAGACGAAAGAGCTGCTGATCCTCGATCACCACATCACCGCCGAACAATCCCTGGCCGGCCTGCCCTATGCCTACTTTGACCTGAAGAAATCAGGCGCGGTGTTGGGATGGGAATGGGCACACGGAACCCCGGCTCCATGGCTGCTGCAATACATCCAGGACAAAGACCTCTGGAGTTGGGCGCTCCCGGGAAGCCGCGAAATCAACGCTGCCATTGCATCCTATCCATTCGACTTTCAACGATGGAACCGATTCACTCAACCCGAACTGGAGCAGGAAGGCCGCGCGATCCTTCGATACGAACAGGAGCTCGTCGGGAAGCTCGCCGCGCAGGCCGTGATGGTCGAGTTTCAAGGTGCCGTGATCCCGGCCGTGCAGAGCGCCATCCTCACCAGTCAGATCGGAGAGCGCCTCTCTCCGGATCATCCTTTTTGCCTGATCTGGCACGATCGGGATAACCGTCGCTACTTCAGCATGCGATCCCGTGAAGACGGCACCGATGTGGGAAGCATTGCAGCATCCTTCGGCGGCGGGGGTCATACCCATGCGGCCGGGTTTTCTGTGCCTCTCAATGGTGATGGATCGCTTCCCTCAAGCCCGGACCTGCCCCGGCCTATTATTGATCGTCGCCGAACACCCTAGCGAACCCCATGCTCCCCCTGCGCGACGATAACCCGACCGAGCGACCGCCGATCGTGACGGTCGCCATCATTGCGATCTGCACGGTAGTGTTTGCCTACCAGTTCACGCTTTCTGACAAGCTCGGCGAGGCCTTTGCCTTTCAATATGGGGCTATCCCTAGCGTCATTTTCAGCCACGCTACGCTCCCGGACGACATCGTCTCCATTCCCGCAACACTGACCCTGATCACGAGCATGTTTCTGCACGGCGGCTGGATGCATTTGCTCGGCAACATGCTTTACCTCTGGATCTTCGGCAACAATATCGAAGATGCCATGGGCCATCTAAAATTTGCGGTTTTCTACGTCCTCTGCGGAGTCTTTGCAGCGCTGAGCCACGCATTCACCGACCCGTCCTCTCAGATCCCCATGGTCGGCGCCAGCGGTGCCATTTCCGCGATTCTGGGAGCCTATCTCCTGCTCTATCCCAGAGCCCGCGTGCTGGTGCTGATCCCACCCCCCTTCTTTGGAACCACCTCTGTACCGGCCGTCATCGTCTTGGGATTCTGGTTCTTGGGTCAGCTGTACAGCGGAGGACTGTCACTGGGATCGCACGGTGGAGGGATCGCATTCTTCGCTCACATTGGAGGATTCGTGGCAGGCATGGCCCTGGTAGGGATCTTCAAACAGCGGGATGTGTCTTTTTTCGCATCAGAGCACTCCAGACGTTACTAGTGGTGCTGAGCGCTACGCGGCGTCGAGCATTTCTCTGACTTTCTCCACTAATCCGACTTGCCGATAGGGCTGCTGCAGCACAAAGCGTCGATTGATCCGATGATGCGCGATCGTCTGATCGTCATAGCTCGACACAAACAGCGTTTTCATCGTGGGTTGATGATTGAGAAGCCGGCGAGCTAATTCCCGACCTCCGATCTCGGGCATGACCAAAGGGCTCACCGTTAAATGCACAATGCCTTGGTAGCCCTGGGTCAGCATCAATGCCTCAACGGAAGAAGCAGCCTCCAGCACGCGGTACTTGTGCCGGACCAGCATCGAGCCGACCAGCTTGCGACTAATCTCATCTTCCTCAACCAGCAGAATCGTCTCGTCTCCCTTGGCCAGCATCGAATTGGGAACCGGCTCCTCATGCGCATTGACAACCCGTGCGCCCGGCAGCCAGACCCGAACCACCGTCCCTTGCCCTGGCCGGCTATCCACTTCAACCATCCCCCCATTTTGCTTGATGATCCCGTACACCGCTGTCAGACCGAGTCCGACATTGGTTTCTTTCGTCGAAAAAAATGGTTCGAACATCCTCGCCTGAGTGTCCACATTCATCCCCGTTCCAGTGTCACTGATCTGAACCAGCACGTCGTGAGATGGCTTCTTGCCAACCCCGCTCGCATGAGTGGCACCTGGCAGGCCCGCACCTGAGCGAGCCTCAATCGCCAGTCGTCCACCGCTCGGCATGGCATCCCGCGCATTGACCACCAGTTGGAACAGCACCTTTTCCAGTCCCTCCCGATCGACTTCTGCATAAATCGGGGATTCGTCGGCATGGATCGCAAGATCAATCTGCGCCGGAAGAAGACTCTTGATCGCGCTTTGAATATCCGCCAGAACCGTCTTTACCGACAGCACCTGCCGGACATGCCCATCTTCCAAATTGAGCGCGATCAATTGAGCCGTCAATGCGGCGGCTTTCTCTCCGGTTTTAAAGATCTCGTCAGTCGCAGCTCGCAGAGGATCGTTGGGCGGCAAGTGGGCCAGCAGCACACCGGTCTGCTTCCCGATCACCGAAAACAACTCGCCGAACTCCTTGGCGATCCCGGCCGCCATCCGTCCGACGGCCTCCATCTTCTGCGCCTCGCGCAATCGGCGTTCTAACCCTTGCCGCACCGCCAGCCCCTGCTGCAGCTTGTCCTGGGACTGCGTCAGGTCCTTGTTTAATCCGGCAATGCGGGCTTCCAACTGCACCTTGCTGGCTGCCAATTGCTCCTCGATTCGCTTCAAGGATTCGACGTCCTTCAACAACGTCGACTTCTCTTCTTGCACAACCGTCACGGCTTCCAAGGCCAGCCCGTAGAATACCGCCATCACAAGGAGCACTGGCACGCCAAGTAAATGGCCGACCGCGACGGTTTCACTGTGGACAATACCTTCATACAACAATGCGGCATACCCGGCGCAGAGGAGGAGACACAGCCCCATCATGTGACTCATACGCCGTACCGAGGCTGCCACCAGCATCAAGACAAAGTATGCGATATAGAGATCTGGGCGCGCGTTCCCTGAAAGATAGATCGTCCCTGTCACCAGCACCGTATCAACGGCCACGAGCGCGCCATTGACCCAGGCTAACTCGAACCAGGCCCTCGGCAACAAAACGAGCATTCCCACGAATGCCCAAATTCCAACGACCATCCCGTCGCTTTTCAAACGGCTGATGACCGACTCCGTTCCGAAGAGCAGCTCATAGGACAGGATCACGCTCACCAGGCATTGCAGCAGAATCAGCCGTGAGCGGGGATGTGTGAGAAATTGGTGAAATCGACTGCTGGCTGGAGTTGACGCTGTTGCCGCCATTGTATTCACAGGATAGCCCTCCCGAGAGACCACGCGTAAGGACAGCAACTTCTGTACCCCTCTTGAGGGATCAGAATCTGTCGATTGGCATAGTAATCCGGAGGTCTTTCCGTGACTCAGCACGAAGAATGGACCCTACGGTCCATACAAAATCGAACGGCTGCCGGGAAGGTCACAAGAGGGTCTATCGATTGTGCGCCATTGGTGAGGCGTCCATGAACGTGGGGGCGAGTCGCTAACTCGAGCGAGTCTGGTGGTACTGATTATCTCGCCCTAACTTACAACGCCAGTAACTTCATGAACTGGCTGGCGCGGCCCGTCGCCTCGTCGCCTGACTCTGCAAGGAAGGTGACATGCCCCATTTTTCGGCCGGGCCTGACCTTGCGCTTCCCGTACAGATGGAGCTTGGCCCCTGGAATGGCCAGGAGGTCTCTGCATCCAGTCGAACTCGTGATCTTCTCAACGTCATGGCCGATTAGGTTCACCATGGCGACAGGACACAACAGTCTGACTTCTCCAAGCGGCATCGCACACAATGCCCGCACCTGCTGCTCGAATTGTGACACGGTGCACGCGTCCAAGGTGTAGTGTCCGGAATTATGCGGACGCGGCGCGATTTCGTTGATCAACAGACGATCCCCACGAAGCTGAAACAGCTCAACACAAAACACCCCTATACCACCGAGAGCTTCCACGGCATGAAGAGCCAAATCCTTCGCCTGCGCCACAACCTCGGGAGAGACCATAGCCGGAGCCACCGTCACCCGAAGAATCCCGGCCTCATGCCGGTTTTCAACGACCGGATACAGGCGATGCTCTCCCGTCGCGCCCCGAACGACCAGCACCGATAACTCCCGCACATACTCCACCATAGACTCGACAATCCACCGCGCACCGGTCGGCACCATTGTCCGAAGTGCCACCTCCACCTCCGCGATGTCGGCCGGCTGCCTGATGGGCCACTGGCCCTTTCCGTCATACCCCGCTGTAGCCGTTTTGCAGATCACGGCACACCCGAAGACTTGAACGATCCCGGCAAGTTCAGCGGGATTCGTCACCACCGAAAACGATGGAACCGGAAGTCCCTGCGACTGCAAAAATTGTTTTTGATCGATCCGATCTTGAATGACTCGAAGCACGGCACCGGACGGACGGACAGGGCAGATCTGGCTCAACTGTTCACAAAGCGATGCCGGCACGTTTTCCCATTCGAACGTGACGGCAGACACCAGTTGGCTGAATTCACGGTAGGCAGAAGGATCCGTAAAAGAAGCTGAAAAAGACCGGCTCGCGAACCGATGCGCCGGCGCATCGGGATCCGGATCCCAGACGGCGACCTGATAGCCAAGCTGCAGAGCCGCACGCGTGAACATCGCGCCGAGCTGCCCCCCACCCAATACTCCGAGGATAGCACCGGGTCCGAGGGGCTGCATGGTCACGACCGCTGGCTCGTCCGATCCGCTTGGAGACTACCCACGCTGGTTCCCTGAGCCTCCGGAGAATTGAGGACACTTTCAGTTTGGGACGTGCGAAACGCTTTCACGCGATCGGCAATCCAGGGATACCGGCCTGCCAGGATTTGGGCCGCCAGCAAGGCGGCATTGTCCGCCCCTCCGATGGCAACCGTCGCCACAGGAATTCCTTTCGGCATCTGAACGATAGACAGCAACGAATCCAGCCCTCTCAGATTTTCCGTGGGAATGGGTACACCGATGACCGGCAAATGGGTCTTGGCCGCCAACATGCCTGGAAGATGGGCCGCCCCGCCGGCGCCCGCAATGATGACTTCGATGCCTCGTCCCGGCGCGGTCTCGGCATACTCAAAGAGCCGGTCCGGTGTCCGGTGAGCCGACACCACTAAGAGTTCATAGGGAATCTCAAATTCCGAGAGCAGCGCGCCGGCTTTCTCCAGAATCGGAAAATCGGATTTGCTGCCCCCGAGAATTCCGATGAGCGGACCGTGCGCCTTGCTTACCCGGCGAGAGGATCGTCCTGTTCCAGCCATACCAGCGCACTCCTTCCTTCATCCCACAGCCACCACAGCCTCAAAAACAGAGCGCCACCTTAGCGATTCTTCCGGAACGGGTCAAGGTGAACCCTCTCACCGCACGCAGCTCCATGGATGCCGGTTCCGCACTTCAAATTGACCTCCACCCAATGTTTCTCATATGATGTGCGGTATACGGCTCCTATACTGCCATCGCCTGAGGAGATTACCGTCGTGGCTCGCCTTGGTTCAGATCTGAAAAACAAAGTCCGTTCGCTCATCGCGAGGGACAGCGGTCTGAGCGAGATTTCGATCGATGACCTTGCCACATCCAGCAAGCTTCAATCGTGGGAAGCTGTCCAGATTCCTGAACGGTTGAAGTTTTCTTCCCGGCTGGCCATTAAACTCGTCATCCTGTTCCTCCTCATCATTGCCTTTGTTCCTTGGACACAGACGATCACCGTCACTGGTCAACTCTCGGCCTATTCACCATATGAGCGGCCACAAGATATCGAAGCCCAGATCACGGGACGTATCCAAAAATGGCACGTCTTCGAAGGCGTCCGCGTGAAACAGGGGGACCTTATCGTGGAGTTGGAGGATTACGATCCGAACTTCATGGCACCGGACCTCTTGTCGTTCCTCGATCAACGCAAGAAAGCGCTTGAACAAACCCGGAAGGCCGCCCTCTCCCGAGCAGACCAACTCGATAAGCGCATCAAGGAAATGCAGAACCTCGTAAAGGCCGCGGTTCCCGGGGCTCAGGCCAGAGTGGGCGAAGCCGACAACAAGGTCCTCGAAGCCTTCCAAAAAATCGAAGCTGCCAAGATCGCGGTCGCAACGGCAGAATTGAACGTAGAGCGCCATAAACAGCTCGCCGAAGAAGGCCTGGTGTCGCAGCGCGAACTCGAGGTGACGATCCAAGCGGCGCTCGCCAGCAAAGCAGACCTCCAAGGGGCACGAGCCAATTTGAAGGCCGCCGAGCAATCCACGAAGGCTCTCGGATTTGGCCGAGCACAGATCAGCGCCGAAGTGTTGCAACGGCTATTGGATGCTGAAGCGGCGCGGGATGCTTCCGTAGGCGAAGCCGCCAAGGCCGCCGATCAGCTGGCCGAAGTCTCCCTCCGCATGTCGAATGCGACGCAACGTCGCAGCGCCAGTAAGATTTTGGCGCCGATCGACGGAACAGTCGTCAAGATGGCTCAAGCCGGTGCCGGAGAAACCGTCCGACAGGGAGACAAGATCGTCCGCGTTTCACCTAACAGTCTCGACAAAGCCATTGAAATGACCGCTGACGGGATTGACGCTCCACTCCTCAATGTCGGGCGGAAAGTCAAAATCCTCTTCTATGGCATCCCGGCGATTCCGCTTCCCGCCTGGCCAGAGGTGATGGCAGGCACCTACACTGGTGTGATCAAGGTGATTGACCAAGTGGACGATGGCAAGGGCAATTTCCGTTTCTGGGTAGTACCGGACCCTGAAGACCGGACATGGCCGGAGCAAAGCCATGTGCGGCAGGGCACCAAAGTCATGGGCTGGGTCATACTCAATCGTGTCCCGCTCTGGTATGAGCTCTGGCGGCGCTTCAACCTCTTCCCGCCTGATTACCAAGAGCGTCCGCCAAGTCTCATCGACACGCTCTTACCGAAGGCGGGACGAGGTGCGAAGTAACCGCTCCAACCAGCTTCGTTTTCTTGCTGATTCACCTCTCCACCGCATATCGGTTCATGCCCTATGCCCGCGAGTCGATGGGCGACAACGTGCTCATATCCAGGAGAGCAAAGGAGTAGCCATGATGTTATTACGGTTCGGCCTCGTGCTTGGGGCGCTCGTTCTATCGGTGCCATCAGTTCCGTTCAACGCCGCCGCCGCAGCCGAGGGAGACCCGGCAAAAGGGCTCCCCGCAATTCCGTTGAGCGTGGATGAAATCCACGCCTGGATCGATCGCTCACACCCGTTGTTAAAAGGAGCCGGGACCGAGAAAGTAATGGCACGCGGCCGAATGCTCAAAGCCCTTGGAGCCTTTGAGCCCGTCCTCATCAATGACACCGAAATCGAACGGTTTGTCTCAAAGGATAAGTTCGGCACCCAATCGGTCGGCTTCAACGACACGCTCATCGAAGCCCGGAATCCGATGGGATTTCGGTACAGCGCAGGGGTCCGCCAAGCTATTGGCGATGCCAAGATTCCTGATCTTTCTTTTGGAAACGGAAACCAGCAGGTCCTTCTGGGAGGGTTCTTTCCTCTCCTGAAAGGCTTGATGGTCAACCCTGAAAATGCCGAACTGCAGCGGTCGGAGCTGGCCGATCCCCGAGCGGATATCCGTATCGCACAAACCCGCCAGGATCTATTCCTCGCAGCGGCCACACAATTCTGGGATTGGGTCGCGGCCGTCCGCTATGTCGAAGTCCAGCGCAAAGCCCTCAAAGTGGCAGAGGACCGGTTTAAGCAGGTGGAAGGGCGGGCGAAGGCCGGAGCCGTCGCACCACTAGACGTGGTCGAAGCCAACCAGGAAGTCCAGCGCCGTCGAGAGGTCTCCATTGCCGCACAGCGCCAGGTGGAGCAGGAACAATTCAAACTCTCGATGTTCCTGTGGGAGAACAACGTTCCATCGCTTCCCGCCCTCGACCGGGTCCCGGACTTTCCGGCACAGATGCTGTCTCCGACGCCTGACGCCGTCAAGGCCCATAAAGTTCAAGCGAAAGCCGAGCGGCCAGAAATTAGAGAAATCGGAATTGAAGCGAAAATGAACGATATCGACCTGGAACTCGCCAAAAACAACTTACTCCCGAGCCTGGACGCCGAAGCGGCACCGGCCCGCGCGCCGGAGAAATTCGTGCTCGGCCTCGGGTACCGCTTTGGCCTTGAACTCAAAATCCCCATTCTCCAGCGTCGAAGCCGCGGCGAAGTGCTTGAAGCGCAGGGCAAAGCCGACCGCTTCGTCATGGTCCAAAAGTTCCGTGAACAGCAGGTAGTAATTGATGTCGACAATGCGCTCTCCGCGATCGAGCGGGCCAAAGAACGGATGGAGGCTGCCGTCCAGTCCTTGCGCCTTGCCAAGACACTCGAAGAAGGCGAGCGATTCCGTTTTGGGTTGGGCGCAACCAGCGTACTCTTCGTCAATCTCCGCGAGCGCAACTCAGTGGACTCCGAGGCCCAGGTGATTCGCGCCAAAGCCGACTACCAGAAAGCCCAGGCTCTCTATCAATGGGCCATCGGCGCCTGGGCCAAGAGCAACCCGAGCGCGGTTCCGGTCAATTACCGGTCTCGCGACTAAGTCCGTGTAAACGTGGAATTTACAGCGGATATTTGCTAGGGTGACCGGATCAACGTTGATCCGGCAACGTCACGAGCGCGCCTCGTGACGAGATTCCTTTCTGCACCGCGCCTCGGCGATTTAGCGTAAGGATCTGAAAGGCATGGCCCAAGGCCATTCTGATACACAGCCGAATCTCTTCCGGGCCATGCTGGGACACCTGGGTCTCCTCTTCCGCCTTGAGAAGAAGGTCCTCGGGCTCATCTTCTCCTATTCGCTTGCCATCGGACTGTTCTCACTGATTGTTCCGTTGACGGTCCAGGAACTCGTCAACACCTTCGCCTTCGCGATTCAGCCCATCACCATCGTGACTCTTGCCGTCATCATGGCGTCGGCCCTGGCCTTTGTCGGAGTCTTCAAAACTCTCCAGTACTACGCCGTCGAGGTGCTGGAACGGCGGGTGTTCGCTCGCGTGACCCTCGCCATGACACAACAGTTGCCACTCATGCAGTATCAGAGCTTCAAACCCCGCTTCGCGAATTTTTTTCTCGAAACCGTGCTGATACAACGGGCGCTCTCGGTGTTGCTTGTCGACATGATCAATGTGGTCGTTGGAGGCGCCGTGGGCATGTCGATCCTCGTCTTCTACCACCCGTATTTCTTGCTGTACGACGCATTGCTGTTCACAGGGTTCAATGTGGTGTTCTTTCTCCTATCGCATGGCGGACTTCGGACCACCATCGAGGTCTCCCATGCCAAATACGAGACGCTGCACTGGATCCAGGAGATCTCTTACAACTTACTGCATTTCAAGGCGACCGATAGTCAGCCATTGCTCATGCAAAAATCCGATAAGTTGGTCGACAACTATGTCGCGACCAGGCGAGCGCGCTTTGCCGTCCTCGCGCGCCAATACCTCGGCGCAGTCGGGTGGCAGGCTATTGGCCACAGCAGCCTTATTGCCACCGCCGGATGGCTCCTCTCGATCGGTCAATTGACGATCGGACAGTTGGTGGCAGCCGAAGTGGTGGTGGCCGGGTTGCTCAATAGTTTCGACGCCGTGGTCAAGCGGATGGGGCATGTCTATTACTTCATGACCGCCTTGACAGAACTCGACCAGTTCTTTGCGCTTCCCAAAGACCAGGAGTCAGCAACGCTGTCCGTTCCGTTGCCTGACCCCACCATCCACGGAATTCGACTGACGTGCAAAGACCTGGCGGTGGTGCATCCAGGAACCCCTTCCATTTTTTCGAACTTTGACCTGGAAGTCATGCCGGGTGAAAAAGTCGGCATCTATGCCAGTACCACCGTTGCGAAAACGGCTCTCGCCCGCGTCCTCGCAGGACTGGAAGCTCCAACCCGCGGCGTCATCCGTTACAACGGCGTCGACCTTCGCCATCTGGATCGCACAGCCGTCAACCGTTGTCGCGGATTCATGCTCGACTCCCAACTCACTCTGTTCGAAGGCACGATCGAGGAAAACATCGTGTTAGGCCGGTCCTATGTGCCTTACAGCGATGTCCGCTGGGCGCTCCGCTTTACGGAGCTGGAAGAAGAGATCGATGCCTTACCCCAAGGCATCAAGTCCCACGTGCGCACACCCGGCAAAGTCTTGGGCCCGACCCACATTATGAGAATCTTGCTCGCGCGCGCCATCCTCGCCCGGCCACAGATTCTCATTTTTGACGGAATCATTCACAACATGCACCCGACGATGCGGGAGACGATTCTCCGGCGCCTCTGCTCGAAAGATGAGCCCTGGTCAGTGGTGTTTGTCTCAAACGATCCCAACCTGACGCCCCACGTCGATCGTCGGATCATCATCGATTAGCCAAGGACACTACTGTGGGACTGCTCGATCGCCTTCCTATCCCTAAACCGACCGGCGCCCAGCTTCTGATCAGTGTCCTCATTGCCGGAATCGGCTGGTACAGCGGACAAACCCTGAGCCAGGTCGACCAGGACTTGCGCATCATGTATACGGAATACACACTCGGCGCGACCGACCTCGCGCATATTTCTGCCGATACGATGCGCTACCGCAATACGATTATTCGGGCCCTGGAGGCCGACAGTCAGAAGGACTTCGAACGCATTACGGAATCACTCCCCGTTCAGCGGGCGAAGATTCAACATGCCATCGACCGGTACGCAGCGGCGGGCCTGCGCGTTTCCCGCAGTGGACGGAGCGAACCGGAGGACATTGAGTCCGTTCGACGCAGCCTCGACCAATACTTCTCCGCAGCCAGCACCACCGTCCAGCTCCTGACCCAGGAATGGACAGCCAACTCTCCGGCCGAGCGCGAAGCCCTGCGTCGAAAAGCGGAAGAGCATGCCTCCGACAATGCCGGCCCTAAAATGATTCAGGTGAGCTTGGCCCTCGACCATTTGTTGGATACCGTCGCCGATGTGGCGAAGGATATGCGCGATGAGGGAACGAAGACGATTCAGGCCAGTAGCATGACGTTAGTGGGTGGGAGCTTCTTTATTGCGTTGCTCAACCTCTTCCTGGGCCAACGCAGAAAACCGGTCGATGACGACAGCGACGCGGCAGAGGATCTTCAGTCCGGCACGACCGACCGGGAGCATCTCGGCGAACCATCCGCCTCACCTATCCCAAGCGACGCCCGCTAAGCCGGCGGACGCCCGACTGCCCGAAGAAGTTCAGCCCGTTCGTCGGCCGAGAGTTCTTTCCAACTCCCCGCTCCCAACCCAGTGATTCCAATGTGCATGATCCTGACACGGTGCAACCCTGTCACGCGGTAGCCCAGCGCCTGGCACATACGTCGGATCTGGCGATTGCGCCCCTCCGTCAAGGTGATACAAAACCGGTTCGGCCGCACGCGCTCCATTCGGCAAGGTTTCGTCCGGCTGCCGAGAATCACGACCCCCTCCGCCATATGTTTGAGAAACGCCTCGTCGAACGGTCTATCAACATCCACCACATATTCCCGCTCATGGCCGAATTCTACACGCAAGATTTCATTCACAATATTTCCGTCATTCGTCAGCAGAATCAGGCCGGATGAATCCTTGTCCAGTCGTCCGATCGGAAAAATGCGCTCGGGATGGCCGATTTCAGCGATGATATTCCGAGGCACGTGCGACTCGCTCGTCGTCGTGACCCCGACCGGCTTGTGGTACTTGATGTAAATGAAGGCCTGACCCCATTGAATGACCGCCCCGTCACAGGCGACGACATCCGTCCGACTCACTCGATCTCCCAGTGTCGCGACGACTCCGTTGACGGTCACCCGACCCGCTTCGACGCGTTGATCCGCCTCGCGCCTGGAACAAATGCCATGCTCGGTGAAAAACTTATTGATGCGGATGGAGGAAGCCGGCGCGGGGTGAACGTCGCGCGTCATCGTAGTGAATGCCTTAATGAACCCGGTGGCCGGCTTTGATCCGGCCGAGCATCCGATAGATCAGGCGGGCGATGGCGAATTGCGGCGCCACGAACCCGTCGATCGGAGCGATCTCACTGATATCCATGCCGACAATCCCCGGCCCGTTGGCCAACGCCGTGACCAAATGCAACGTGTCGTACCAGCCGAGGCCGCCCGGTTCAGGCGTGCCCAGGGCAGGGATAATGGCACTGTCCAACCCGTCGCAGTCGAACGTCAGATACACTGGTCCGGTGCAAGCCGCCACCACCTCAGGCACCCACCGTGCCGCCCGGCCCTCATAGGGACCGGATGGATCGAGAATCGACGCGGCAAAGAAAGTGGAGATGCTCTTGGTCGTTTTGATCCGTTGGATTTCCTCAGGACAGATTGACCGGATCCCGACCTGGACGAGTCGATGTCCGTCATCGACAACTCGGGCCATCACGCTCGCATGGCTGAACGGATTTCCCTCATAGGCCTGGCGCAAATCGCCATGCGCGTCGATTTGCACCACGCACAAATCGGGATACCGTTTCGCATGGGCCCGGATCGCCCCGAGCGCACCCGTATGCTCGCCGGTGAGGGTCACGAGAAATCGCCCGGTTCCGACATGCGGGGCGACAAACGACTGAATCGCGTCGACAGCCTGTCCGTCCACGCGCCCTTGAAGATCGAGCGTGGTCGCGGTCGCGATGCCGCCCCATTCACGAAACGGCTCACATCCGAGCTGCTCATCATAAAACTCGACTTGAGCGGAGGCTTCAAGAATGGCCGAAGGCCCGCGGTCTGATCCGAGAATATAGCTGGAGGTGTGCTCGTATGGAGCCGGCAGGACGTAGACGCCCGCTTGCTCGGGATGGCACCAGGGCTCATCGATCCCCAGGAAATTGTGGTCCGGGCCTTCCCACCCAGCAGGCAGTGTCATAGCTGTTCTTCCGCCACAAACGCCGGCATGGAGCGCCTGTCCCTAAGCAATACGCGCACGCCAAACTAGCGGCGAGAACGCTTGGGGATATTTTCCTCGGGGATAAAGACGGCCAAGGCAATGACCGTCGTCCATCTGTCCGGTTTGCCGACGGCCGACTGCGTGATATTCAACGTGCGCACGATTTGTCCGGCCATCTTGAAAACCTGCTCGCGCTCTTTCCAGGCGATATCCGGATCGAACTCGACCCCCAACGTGGTGGCCAGCATCTGTGCGGCAAGATCTTCGGTATATTCGCCGGTCTCCTCGTCGGTTTCGCCGTGGGCATGGTGCTCGGAGAGATAGCCGTAGGTCTGACGATCCGTTGGAATGGCGAGTCCGATGGATGCGGACACGAGGCGGTTGCGTTCATTGGTCTCTGATCGGGCCATGACACAGAAGGTGATTTCGCCGGGGTTCAGCATTTTTTCACCCCGCTTGCGCGGAATAATTTTGCAGTTTGGCGGAAGAATCGACGAGACCGTCACAAGATTGCAGTAGGCCACACCGGCACTGCGCAGGGCTTGCTCAAAAGAAGCCAGCTTCTCCTTGTGAACCCCCACTCCTCTTGTCAGGAACATCTGTGTAGGTACCATCGTCGTCGTCTCCCTTGTCTATCCGCAGCCTGACCACACTACATTCACAAAACGTTGCATTGGGCCGCTGTTGTACCAAGATTGTCCGGGGTTCGCAATATCCTCACAGGATTATTTCTACGATCCCCCGACCGGTTCTTTCAGATTCAGGACTAACAACCGCGGCTCGGTCATATCCTCAATGGCCGCTCGCACGCCTTCTCTCCCCAACCCGGAATCCTTTACGCCCCCATAGGGCATGTGATCCGCTCGAAACGTGGGAATCTCGTTGGCTAATACGGCGCCAACCTCCAAATGACGAAAGGCGTGAAAGACCTTATTGATATCCTGTGTGAACACGCCTGCCTGCAATCCGTAGTCCGATTGATTCAACGCCGCAATGGCGTCGCTGAACTGCCGATAGGACGACACCGTAACCACGGGACCAAACACTTCCTGGCAAGACACTTTCATTTCCGGCTTCACATTCGTGAGCACCGTGGCTTCCAAGACCGTTCCCAGGCGCTTTCCACCGAGCAACACTCGGGCTCCTTGTGCCACGGCCTCTTCAATCCATCCCTCGACGCGCTGCGTGGCCACAGGATCGATCAGCGGACCAACGGTCGTCGTCTCATCCGTCGGATCACCGGCCTTCAGCCTGGCGACTTGCAACAGCAATTTGGTCGTAAACGCATCGGCCACCGAATGATGCACGAGGATGCGCTGGACCGAAATGCACGTTTGCCCGGCATAGCCAAACCCGCCGCTGGCGCACCGTTTGGCAGCCAAATCAAGATCGGCATCCGGCTCGATAATCACGCCGGCATTGCCGCCGAGTTCGAGCGTCACCTTCTTCTTGCCGCACTTGGCTTTCAACATCCAACCGACCGGTGCACTGCCGGTAAAACTCAGCAACTTGAAGCGAGGATCAATCACCAGCCGTTCCGCGAGTGCATTGTCACACGGCACCACGTTCAGCCCGCCGGCAGGGAGTCCGGCCTCCAAGGCCACTTCACCCAGGAGTAACGCGGTCAGCGGGGTCTGCGGAGCCGGCTTGATCAGGATCGGATTGCCGGCGGCCAGCGCCGGCGCGACCTTGTGAACGACCAGATTGAGGGGGAAATTAAATGGCGTGATGCCGACGATAGGACCCAGCGGAAACCGGCGAACCATCCCAAGATACGATTCGGTCTGGGGTGTCCAATCGAGCGGAACGACTTCGCCGGGAATACGCTTGGCTTCTTCCGCCGCAATCGTCAACGTCTGTACAGCGCGATTGACCTCGCGCTTCGCGTCGGCGATCGGCTTGCCCGCTTCTGCCGTGATCGTTTGAGCAAATTCATCCCGGCGGCGATAGAGCAGGGCCGCCATATCTTGGAGAATATTATAGCGGGCATGGGATGGCAGCTTCGCCATGACGGGCGCGGTGGCCACTGAGGAGGCGATGGCCTCTTCAACGTCACTCTCACCGGCCTGACAGACTTCCGCGAACACATTTCCCGTGAATGGATTGGTCACGCCTACCATGGTGGCGCTGCGCTTCCAGACTCCGTGGACGAGAAACGGACGTGCTTCCTGCAAACGTGCGATCTCCCTCTAGGAGGCGGTAGGAGCCGATGTCGCTTGATCCGCCTCGGCGGCCTGCTGCTCAGCCGCAGCCTTCGCAATGAGTTCGTCTGTTCCCCAATCACGCACGGCTTCCAACGTAAAGCTTTCATACGTGGACACCCCGTGGCAGGACGGACAGTCGGGCATCGGCACTTTTCGGTAAAATACTTCTCCGAGACAGGACATACAAACCCAAAACTCAGCCGTACCCTCATGCTGAGGCACCGACCAGAATGATTGCGTGGAAGCCATAGTTACTCCTACGTTATGGCACGTGTGGATCACGAACAAGCGGCCTTGAGCGTTCAACAGACCGCACGGGCCGACCGAGAGACTCACGCTCTGTCTCTCCGCGTGAATGCGGAGCACTCGCGAGCAGCCGATCGATTTCTTCGGCAAACATTTCAAACGGAAACGCTCCAGGGATCGCGATCGCCGGTTCCTTCTCCGTAGGACCGCCCGCCGTCCGCATGAGAATGAACCCGGGGGTTCCGTGAAATCCCCAGCGATTGGCCTCTTCCCGATCTTCAAAAATTGACGCGACGTGAGATTTTTCTTTGAGGCAGCGTTCAAATGTCGCTTGGGTCAACCCGATGGCGACGGCGTGCCGCAGAATAACCGCTTGATCTATCCGCCCACCCTCTGCAAACAGGCGATCGTGCATCGCCCAATACTTCCCCTGTACCCCGGCGCAACGCGCCGCCAACGCCGCATCGAGACCAGGGCCCTGGTCAGCGCGCGGATAATCCCGGTAGAGAAACTTCACTTTGCCGGTATCCACATAACGGGCTTGGATTCTCGGCCAGGTCTCGCGAAAAAATTTCAAACAGTAGCCGCAGGTGAAATCCGAATACTCGATCAGGGTCACCGGCGCGTTGGCCTGACCCCTCATGCGAGTCTCCGCTTGACCAGGCTCGTCCTTGGCACCGGACAGAGACGGAAACAGGGCGAGACAGCAGGCAATCGCCCAACCCGCCATCATCATGCCACGCCGAAAACTATTCATGACCGTCGCTTGTCCCGCACCCGCTGCCGTTCCAACAAACCCATCATCAGCAGCGGCCACACCACGGTCGCATCGCTGAGCACTTCGGCAAACCGTCCCCCGTCGGCCGGCGGAACAAACTTGCCCCAGGAAATTCCCTCTTGGTAGGTGCAGCCGCTCAGGCCGCCCCAATAATCCGGTTCGGGGCAGATCCGCACGCCATAGTGGAACCGTGGCGGCTTCACAGCGAGACCCAGCCGATGGTTGCCGATTTCAATATAGGGTCCGACCTGTTGCGCCCAATTTCGCGGCACCCCGCCGCCGATCGTAAAAATCCCGATCTTCTTGGCGGACAAAATCTGACCGGCATAACTATTGAGGTCCAGGTAGGGATTGAAGGACGGGAGGGACTGATGGATACTGCGCAGCACCGTCAGATCGTCGCCCGGCTTCACTTGGGCACGGGCCTTATCAATGGCTCTTCCCATGGCCCACGTCCCCACATCCAATCCCATTTCCGAATCGGTAAAGGCGGGGATATAGACCGGCACCTTCTTCAGATAGGCGCTCTTCAGAATCCCGTCTCCTTCATACTCTTCCGCCAACGTCTTACCCAACTCACGTGTCAGGATTTCAGAAGAGAGCGGCGTATCATAATTCATGCGCTTCAGCGTCTGCGAAACCACCTGCTCGACATAGTTGAGATTGGATTCCATCTCCAGCGTATCGTAGACGCGGTTGTATCCCTTCTCGAACAACTCCTCATCGGACATCGCCGGATTGACACGATAATGCGTCTTTCCGATCGACTCGCTCAGGCCATGCGCGATCAGCGCGCCGGTGGAAATAATACAGTGGACCATCCCGCGATCCACCATCGTGCTGATGATCTTGCCCATCTTGGCGATAGTCATGGCCCCGGAAAGCGTCAACACAACCTTGCAGTCGGCATCCTCGATCATCGCATTGAGGACTTCGAACGCTTCGCCCAACCGCCGGCCGCCGAACGCCGTCTTGCCCATCGCGACCAACAGATCGTTGAAGGAGCTGATTTTGTCCGGGTCGAGCGGCTCCAGGGCTTCTAAGCCGTCTTTCCCGCCGTCATGAAATTCACGTGTCGCCATAAGCCCATCACCGTCCAAAAATATGATTACAAAAGGCGCATTCCTTATACACAACCGGTGCTAGAGGCGTCAATGAAGCACGCGCCGGACACGACTGCATGCAATTCACATCACGCGACACAGATAGAATTCCGCACACACAAACATGAAAGAGAAAAACGCGGCCCCAACGAGGGAAGACGATGCTCCACAATGCGGCATCCGATCGCGAACGATGGCTCAGAATCAGGCCAACCGGCATGCGGCGGAAGGAGTGAGAGATCCCGGAGATTTTCTCCGCGCGCCACTCTCGGGGACAGCGACGCGTGAACATGGGAGTGATGGGAGAAAGTTGATGTTCAGGATTTCGCGGATCGCCGCGGGAAGCGGCTCCCGCCAAGCAAGCTCGGGATGGTGGTCCCAACGGGATTTGAACCCGTGTTTAAAGATGACTACGACTTCGCCCTTATTTTACGCAGAATTAGAAGGCTTCATTAATATGAAAGACAGCGCGACTAAAACAAACAGCCCATTGAAAGGGGAAGCATCAAAAAGCCGATCAGCGGTTTAGGAATGTGAGTAAGACGATTTTTAAAAGTCTCGGTATCTCAAATGGTTTCCCTATTTTTTATTTTAATACCGAGACTTAAGAAGATTCCAGCAACTCTACTGACTTCAGAGGTTCTCATGGATTCGAACAACTTTTAGCACAAATTTAGCACAAGCTCATGGGGTGAACCCCTCGGTTGAGACAGTTTGAAATGAGCACACTTGGAGGTTGACGTTGGTCTGACCCTGTGCTGAAGACAATGCCAAATGCTTCAAGATCTTCCCTCAGAAGTGGGATAGGAACATCCTGGCCAGATGTCCTCTCTGTAAAGAGGTTTCTCCGTGTTCGAGTGGACCGATTGCGAGCCCTACTGTGAAGACTGCGGGAACGATGGTGACATTGCATGTCCTCATTGCAATAAGTTGTTTTGATCCCATTTGCGGGATAGATAAGGATTCTACGGAATAGATGAGGATTCAGAGTGAATTAGATAACCAGTCAGCCTTATACGATACGTTCGTAGGCTAGTGTGCCGAGCTGAATTCTGGTAGAAACGGTGCATGTCCGATCCCGTGCATCCCTATCAGTCGGCCAATCTCAACGTCCTTC
The DNA here is from genome assembly GCA_002869855.2 of Nitrospira sp. CG24D. Classification (GTDB taxonomy): domain Bacteria; phylum Nitrospirota; class Nitrospiria; order Nitrospirales; family Nitrospiraceae; genus Nitrospira_D. Next base: position 70,520 of record NEWQ02000006.1, on the reverse strand, counting down.
GGGCAATCGCCGTGTTGTTCGTCTATATCTTTCACCTGTCGATTACCATAGGGACACGCCTGCCGGATGCCGTCGGTCAATTTGGGGTCCTACTGTTCTTCGTGCATACCAGCTTGGTTTTGATGATGACTCTGGAACGGATCGAGTACAGCGGTCAGCCGTTCTTCTCCACGTTTTACCTTCAGCGGGTCTTTCGCATTTACCCGTTGAGCATGGTGTGCGTCGGCCTGATCGTCGCCTGGCATCTCCCCCGTGCTCCCTGGTGGCCCTGGTCGGAGGTTGGGGTCTCGACCATCGTGGCGAACCTCTTGCTCTATACCAACCTCGTCTATGAACCCGTCGTAACCTCGGTCCTCTGGAGCCTGCCCTATGAAGTGCAAATGTACGCGGTCCTGCCGTTTCTGTATCTCGCAGGAAAGCGGTATGGCCTCAAGGGCCTGATGGGCCTATGGCTGGTGGCGGGGGTAGGGGCCCTCATTCAACCCTTGATCTCCGAACGGCTGGCGATTGCCCAATTCGTGCCGTGCTTTCTCGCAGGGGTGGCCAGCTACTTTCTTGGTCGACGGGCACGCCGGTTTCCGTCTGTTGGACTCGTGTTGGTCATTCTGCTAGCTGGTGTCCCCCTCATGTATGAAAGCGTGCTGGGCGTCTCGGCGAAGTGGCTCGCATGCCTTCTGGTCGGATTCGCCCTGCCGTATATCCAGGAATTGCAGTTAACATGGCTCCGCACAGCCGTCGCATGGATAGCCCGATACTCCTACGGGATCTATCTCACCCATCTCTATGCCTTATGGATCGCGTTCGTCGTCTTGAACGACTATCCACTTGGGGTTCGCTGGCTCGTTCTTCTCGTCCTGAGTGCGGGACTTCCTGTGGTCTTGTTTCACCTGATCGAAGCGCCGATGATGGCCCTGGGAGTAAGACTCGCTGGCCAGCTAAAACATAGGCGGGTATCCATCCCTATCGCCTTGCGAGTTACATCGCCAGAAGATGCTTCCCCTCGTTAAGCACGTCGATGCGGTTTCCTCTCCTCATTCCCGTCTCATCTTCTTGTTGACCTCATACAGCACGATCGTGGGCGTGATGAGTTGATACTTGGGCGTGAGATACTGAGCTTACTGGTCGGCTAACGGTCCATTGGAAAAGGACTCGATCCAGCCGCTGGAATCCAGCAAAATCTTCACATCCGATCCTTCTTCTCTCGTAGATCTGTCGCGGACATACCCTTGAGCGCACCCTTCAGCGATTTCAGCGGCACTTCTGGCACCAGATAAATGACGCCGCCCTTTTCCACCACCTGCAAGCGCTGGCTGGGAGTGAGATGCAGCTTCTCCCGGACCTCCTTCGGGATCACGACCTGGAACTTGGATGAGATCGTCGTTGTGGCCATTGCTACCTCCTTACGATACACGCATCGATCATCGTACCGCCTTACGATGATCCCGTCGACGCTTGCATTCGTCATGCACAGTGACGTACAGTGTTTGTCATGCAGTCTGACAGACACTGGAGGATTTATGAAAACCCAAATGATGCAGTTTCGGGTAAACGAAGAAGAAAAGGCGTTGATCGAGAAGTGCGCGAAGAAAGCCGGAATGACCGTCTCGGAGTACATCCGGGCCTGCATGCTCATGGAAATGATCGTGGATGGGGAGCTGCAAGCCTTGAGGATCGTCGGACGCACGATTGGGATGAAGGCGATGGATGCCCTGAGTCGCCGACTCAAGGCCAAACCCACGATGGACTAAGCGAGGACTGCTGCCCTGCCGGCTACGCCCGGCGGGCAGAAAGCCCCCGCTTAGTAAAACGGGGGCGCTAATTCCAGGGACGTAAGATGAGGGATTTCAATAGATTACGAGCTGATGCTGCTATCAAGGGAGCACTCGCATCGGGAAAACCCGACTCACCGGTGCTCCAACAGCAAACCTGTCTGCGGTGCGCGAACAGGTGGTGGCCCCGTCGCCCACAGAAGCCGCTCCGCTGCCCCCGATGCAAGAGTCCCTATTGGCATCGTCCGCGCAAACCCAAAACGGCTCCCTCTCCCGTCGTCACCTCATTCAGTCGAGCGGCCCTCCAAGACTCGTTACGGGATGATCTGGGCAAGGCATTGGGGATACGCCAACCAGAACCCATGGGCCTGGCGGACAGGTCACTCGTAAAAGCGCTCGATGTCCTCAAAGAGATGAAAGCCGCCGGGCGAACCTGGCAGGAGATGGCCGAACGGGTCGAACGGGAATTCGGGACGCGATTGGATAAAGACCAACTGAAGGCGCTCGTTCGATAACGATACAGTTCCCTGCCCCCACCCCAAACCAGGGCAGGGACAATTCTGAGGTGCTGGACGGCACTTCGTGCAGCGGGCGGGCCTGAAGGGCCGCAGGAAGGCCAGGCCGATGCTCTGAGGGCCGCCCAGCCCCCCTTCCGGCGCCGGCGGACGCGCGGGCGCATCTGGGGGGTGCGGGGGTGTCGCAAGACTCCCCCGGTTTGATCATTCGATGATGTGAGCATGGATACGGAACTGATCGTCACTGACAATGCCCAGACGCTTCCGACACGGCTTGACGACTGGCTAGTGCCTCCGCATACTTCCCCCCGGCGAAGTCGTGGTTGTGGCGGGGACCGGAAAGGCACTGTCATGACGCGACCCTTAGTGGAATTGGTGGAGCAGTTTTGTCAGTACCAACTCAATTCAAGGTGTTGCGCTTCGACACGGTCGCTCCTTTCTCAAGGTGGTTCGCTTCTTCAGAATGAGTATACGCAACCACGCTCAGCGGGCAAGCGAATTTGAACTCCGTATCGATGAGAGAAGATGTGTCCAGTGCGCACAGGGAAGGGGCCGACGGCACGAGCGATTGCTATTTGGTGCCCCCGATACGAATTGAACGTACGACAAACGGTTTAGGAATGTGAGCAAGACGATTTTAAAAAGGCTCGGTGTTTCAAATGGTTTCCCCGTTTCATATTTAAATGCCGAGACTTAAGAACATTCCAGGATGTCTATTGATTTCAGAGGATGTTGTGGATTCGAACGGCTTTTAGCACAAAATTAGCACAAGCTTGTGGGGTGAACCCCTCCATTGAGACAGTTTGAAATAATCACCTCGCCTTTTCCGGTTCATGGGCTGCTACCGGTTTCATTCATAAACCTAACTCGATGTCTTTGAAACCGGCAGCAGCCCATTCGGCTACTTTAACTGGTCTGTTTGCTTGATGGGTCGCAAATCGCAACCCTAGATCTATATCGCCTTAACTGCTTCGAGGTCTTCAGCGGTTTTTTGCAAGATTTGTTGAAAGCAGTCGTCACACACACGCTTTAAGCAAGAGTAGCCTGTCCCTAATTTTGGGATTGCAACGCATGTCGTTCCCGCTGCCAAAGCTGTGTGGCAGCGGGAGCATTTCGATTTTCCGAGAATATCGATGCGGCGAGGCCTGCCGTTGGTACTGCCAATCAGGGACGGTGTAGGACCTTTAGGCTTGAGTTTTTTCATAGTCTGATTTGGCCTTTCTGACTCGACGGACCAGCGGTTGAAGGAGGTCGTCGAGATTGTCCAGTATGCTTCGGAATTCCTCGATGGTTGCCTGTGAACGGTCTTTCCCAAGGCGTTTCTGGATTTCGGCGTTCACCATCATCAATGCAGAAATGTAATTGTTTTTTCCAGAGAGATTCAGACTCTTATACTTGTAAGGAAGTTCAACCCCCGTCATCTTAAGATCAATGTGATTCAACAAGACATTTGCTAGGCGCTTAGCCTGCTCGTTCAACCGTTTTTTGGTTTCTTCCCATTCACGTTGTGGCTGTATAAGAAACGGTTCGGCAGGTGCCCGTTTGCGCAATGGTGACGTCTGTGCTTTCTTTATCATTTCTTCCGCATGGCTGGGGTCCAAGCCATATAGCTTTAATCGGTCGCGGAGATCCTCGATGATTTGCTGATCCTCAACGCTCGTGAAATCCTCTTCCCAGAGGGAATCGATGATCTCACCATGCACGACGACGTTTTCCCCTGCTTTTAGCCTTGCTGAGCCCTGTCGTACCTCTGGTGGGACTTCCGGCTCGTCCCCATTAATGACCTTATCCCAGAAGGCCTGATCATCGTTTTCGAACTGCTTGAACTCCTTTAGACGTTGATCGAGGTTCATCCCGAGATGGGTCACGATATGGCCCACGTTGTCGGGATGCGCGGGATCATTCTGAACGATGACGCGCATTATCCGTCCGACAAATTGAACGTAGGGCGCGAGGGTTCTGAATGGACGGAATATCGCTGCCACACTAAGTTTTTGGTGGTCGAAGCCCTCACCCAGCATCTGAACCTGTATGATGCAATCGAGTGTTCCGTTTCTGAGATCAGCAAGTATTTTTTTCTTTTGATCATCTAATTGCTCACCGTATATGACCTCGGCGCTGAAGCCACGCTCTTTGTATAAGGATCGAATTTCCTTCGCGTGATTAACGGTACAGGCCACAGCAATGAGCTGATGCTGTGTTCCGCTTTGCCGTAACTCTTCGAGCTTCTGAAGGCTGTTTTCAACGATGTGCTTATTGCACAGTCGGGCCATTGCCACGCCCCTGCTGAACCAATCTTCTTCCTTCAGTTTTAAAACTTCCTCGAGATTGTAGGTTCTCCCGCGATCGTCAGAAAAACTTAGCTCGATCTCCGAGGGGGCGACATAGCTTGCTTTCAGACGCTTAATGTATCCCTTCAGCGTGGCACTTCGGAAAGAGTAGCGGTAAACGAGTTCGCCATCGATTTCTTGCCGATCACTGCGAAATGGAGTAGCAGTAAGATGAATGACCTTAGCCGAAGGGAATCTTTGTATGACCTTTTTCCAGCTGTCGGCAACGCTATGATGCGCCTCATCTACAATGATCATCTGGAAGAAGTTATCAGGAAATTGGGTTAGCCATTTATCTACATTGGTGGCGAGCTGGTGGATATTGGTAATGACGATATGACACTTCGTGGCAACTGAGATGTTGCCACTGTCGAGGGTGCAGGCGAGTGGCCCGGATACCATCTGATCCGGATTTAATACGCCTGCTTTGCGCCAAAAACATTTCTGACGGTTGGTGATGTCCATTGCTTCAAATAGCCCATCCTTAATGGGCAGATTGGGGGCCAAAATGAGGACGCGGCCTTCTGCTAAACCGAGAGGAAGCAAAGAGGCTAATCCAGTCTTGCCGCAGCCGACAGGAATCTGAATGATCGCGTTGTTTTTCCCTGCGTGAAAGAATTCGTATGTATGAAGATACCCATCACGTTGAGGGTCGCGCAGGAAGTTGTTCCCTTCAATTTTGAAGTCGAGATTAAGAAAGAAACTTTCAAGTGGCTGGTTGCCTCGAACCCAAGCATCCAAGGATGCTTTTTTGAATGTCCACTTCTTCCCAATTTTTTTCGCCGGGATGCGACTCTCGCGGGCAAGAGTATAAAGTGCGGTTTTACCGATACCCAAAAAGTTGCCCGCTTCTTCAAACGAGAGCCATTCGCTGCCTGATTCCATCGTAACCTCCAGTACTTGGCATCAAATGATATCAAACGGCATATAATATGTCAATATAAACTGCTTTCTGGCCCTGGAGTCTTGGCTGTTTCCGCTGAAATGCGCGCGACTTTGAAAAGCACAATGATTGGGCTCAGCTATTCCCGGCCTGGAGAAGAGCGCTAACGGGTCGATACCGTGCACGCGAAAATCGGCCTCTCACTCGGCTATTGTTTTTGGAAATCACCCTATCTTGCTGACTGGAAGTACTTGAGCTAAATGCGTAAACGAGCCAGCATTCCTCCATGCTGTGCGATCACCTATTACATAAAGTCGATGTTTGGCACGCGTAACTGCCACGTTTAATAGGTTCGGCGGATGCCCGGCCCATTGTCGGGCACTAGCTGAGATATCCAGTGGGGCACCAAGAACTAAGACGACAGCTTCAGCTTCTTTCCCTTGGAAAGTATGGATTGTACCGATTCTACTAGCGGTCCAAGTCCGAGCATTTTCTGGAAGGCGACGAGAAATTCCATCGTCGCGCCGAATGATCTCCCTTAGCTTCTGGGAAACAATCCGGAAAGGCGTGATGAAGAAGATATCCGGGTCATCGATCCCGGAATGTAATAATCGACTAAGCAGCTGTAACGCCTGTTCCCCTTCCGCCTGACTCCACTTCCCCTCTCCATCGCCCTGCACATCTATCCAAAAGCTCGGACCTAAGACATTGCCAATGGCTGATTCACCATGGGATGTTCCGAACACCATTAGTCCGTCATACGCTATATAATTCGAGATTGAGAACATGGGTTCCTCACATCGCCGATGTACGCGCAATGGAGAGCCAACCCAGATATCACCATCCTTCGTCTGTATGGTAGTACCAAACCAGGAAGCCCGGTCGGATAAAGTCTGGGCTGACATTTCTGGCGCTGCCCATTCACCAGATGAAACACCAAACTCTGCAAATATCGCGTCTATAAGCTTCGGTGGAACAATAACAACTGGCTGGATCTGTAGAGGGTCTCCTATCACGATAGCCCGCTTAGCTCGCCAAAGCGCTCCAGCCGCTGCCTGTGGAACTGCTTGACCAGCTTCATCTATTAGAAGCCAGCCTAACTGCTCACGGCCAAGTGGGCCGAATAACCTGGACATCGAGGCAAACGTGGTGGACACGACGGGGACAAGGAGGAACAGACTAGCCCAAAGTGACCGTCTAGCTGGCTCTTGAGTCTCAGATAGAGACCGCCCTTTCATGACATCCAGAGCTGCCCGCACATTGTGACGGAGATATTTTGCCGCCGCATCAATAAAGGCTCTGTGAAGTGCGAATGATGCAGCAAAGAGATCATCTCTAGCTCGCTGAAAGTCGTTACATATCCATGGAGAAGTGGTTTGCAGAGAGCAATCTTCTTGATTCCAGAACTCCTCGTCGGCAAAATTGCTTCCAAACGTAGCTTGCCCAGCCTCAATTGTGGCTAAAGTCGCTCTGAGGATATCGTTAGCACTTACCGAAGCTGCCTCTGCCTGTGCCAATCGTCCTCGCGAAGCGGAAAGGATCTGGGAGGTTCTTTGTGCCGCCTCGTCTCGTACTCTCACGAGCGAGCGAGCTGTGTCTAATTCTTGCGTGGCTTTCGACATTCGGTGCCGCCACTCACGATAGGTCCGTGTATAGAACAGTCGTGCGAAGAATCCCGGTCGCAGCAGAGTGAGCGCATCACGATCTTGAGATGCCTTGCGCTCAGTCTCTATTGCGGCCTCGCAGGCAGCACGTGCCTCTGTGTCCTGCTGCAGCCTGACAGTAAGGTCTTTTTGTGCATCTGCGAATGCACGATGGGCAATATCTGCCTCCTTCTCCAACTGATGTCGCCGGCAAACCGCTTGGTATGCTTCATCCATCCGCTGCTGTATCAGCTTCACCGCTCGAAGCTTTGCTAGAAAATCTTTCCTGGCTTCTTGCCAGCGGTGGTACGCCTCTATCTCGCTACGTGGGGGCTGTTCAATGTCAATTACGTCACGGATGATGTCATTATTGTCCTCCTCATTATTCTCCTCGCGATCCTGCGCGATATCGCGCCCGGTTACCGCCTTGAAGTAAAGAGCCATCCCGCGCTTCTTGTGCCACCAGAAAGTTTTCGCGAAGGCGGCTCTATTACTGGCGTTACCTAAGACGGCAGCGGCTAATCCCCAGGTAGCCCCCTCGACTATCTGTCCATCGTTCGCAAGAACTGCATCGGAGACTGACTGGAAATAGCGCAACGGTGGATTGGAGTCGTTCGCTATGGCTGATGAAGACGGGATTTCTCGGCTAATGTTTTCGACAGCTTTGTTATTTGACGACGCAACAACAATTTCATGACCAAGCAGGCTTTCGTGTAATTGGTACAAGTGACTATAAGCCTGACCGGTTCGCATCGATGTCACGTGAGTAAAAGCTTCCTCCGGCTTTGGAAATTCAGATAAGGCTATAGCTCGGTCAAGTACTACCTTGGCAACAATGTCTCTAAGAAGAGTGCTTTTGCCGGTTCCGGGAGGACCGTTGACTGAGACTAGACCAGGATTGACCAACTCTGACACGGCATGGTTGATGGCAGCTTGCTGCATGAAAACAAGTGGGTGACGACCGGGCCCAGGCCATCGGGAAAGTGGAATTCTGCTCGGTGAAAGAGTTGCGGAAAGAAGAGAAGAATTTCCCACCACATCTTGCCGCTCTCTACTCGGAATAGCATTAATGTAGGCCTGAATCGCCTGTCCGATATCGCCTTCTTTAAATGCACTCCGCACTCGTACCAGGTCTTCAATGAAGAAGCTGTTGAGAAGTTCAGGTTGTGGGGGTTCGCTGTATAAACCCCATTGAGGCACACGGAGTGCGATGCCAGGACGTATAATTTCTTCATCGGGAAGATTTAACTCTGCAACAAGCCAGTTGATTGCTTGACTAATATCTGAGGCTCCTAGAGGCAGGATCTGACCATTCTCGTCTTGGCGCCTCAATCTGCGCTCAAGGGCTACGGTAATAGCATGTTCGTATTCAACAAACTTGGCGAGTTCCCTAAATTGATCCGCACGTACCTTCCCGTAACCCCACGCAAAGCTTGATAGGAACGTTCTGTCGACAACGACCTTGCCATCTGCGTCTAATACGACGACCGCTAGGGCCGAAGTTCCCTGAACCTGCGACCGTTCTTGAGAATCGTCGGGAAACCTGTCAATAATAGATTGCACCGCCTTTGCCAGATCAAGCTCTCCCAGATAAACCATCCAGTAAAGATATCGCTCTCTGCCACGTCGTTTAAATGTTGGTTGCAACCAAGGCTCAGGAACCTGTTCCAACCTCACAAGTTGACTACCAGCAGCTTCAAGATCCCGTTCATTAGGCATTGGCTGTGGTGTGAGCACTTCTAGTGTGAGCCAACTCGTTAGTATCGCGTCAGGCCCAAACTTGGGCCCACTCTGTATACGCATATCACGCACAGCCTCTTGTTTGGGAATTGGTGTGAATTTTGGCTCGTGCGTTTCGTAGTGGGGCGGGGGAACCATAATCTGATCTTGCACTATAGCTTCTGGCTCGGGATTCGGAGCGTTGTTATCAGTGGATCGATTTGGCTTCGGAGAGTTTGTTTGCCGATCGGGTTTCTTATGCCGATGTTGAGCGAGACATTGATCGACCTTCGTTCCGAGCGACTTCGCCCGCTTGGTCTGGCGATGCGTCAGTTCTTCTTCCAGCACAGACAGCTTCTGAACGTCCTGCTTTGAAGATTCAAACAAGCGTTCGAGTTCTTCAATATGGAGGCGGCTGTATGGTCTCGGCGGCATGGTTACCAATTAGTGTTGAATTTCAGGGGCTCAGAGATCGCAGACCTGCCTGTTTATTCCGTCGAGACAACCCGGGACGGCCTAGTATTTCACGGAATAGCTAGCGGCGAAGAATACCCCTTTCCCTTCGAGAAATCACCCCGCCACTCAGAGGATCGGCGTGCGTTGTTGGTGAAGCGTGAGGCTCGCGCAGGCGTTGGGAATGACTGCGGTCTGTGTGGAAGAATGGCTGTATTTTGCAGTAGTAGTCTCATTCGCTGATCAACTTAGTCATAACCATGTAGAATGAATGGTAGTAGTCACTTTTTTGTGCTCGCATTTTTAAGGGCATTACAGAGAAAAAATTGCTCTTGTTATCATTTGTCCGACTGAGTAGGTTGTCACTCTTGACCGTCAGAGGTCGTGGTCGGGTGAGGCGTTCTGCAAAACTTCGATGCATTGCAGAAACAGACTCATTCCCTTGGTCTTGCCTTCGCCCCCTCGTTCCTACCCCGAGTAATCTAGTGATTTTGAACAAAGCGAGTAAGGCCTCGTATGACGCGTAAGCTAGCTGTATGTGGTGTACTCCTTCCACGTACGAGCCATCCTCATGTGTGAATAAAACATACTCGTTCATGACCAGGGAGTAGGGCGGAAACCGACGTAGAGTACGGGTTCATTCAACACACATACTGGCTTTTCGGTGACGTTTTTTAACTATACGGATAAATAAAGTGCCCGAGTGCTGTTATTTCTCATTCTTTCCGATCAATTGTTAATCATTGGTCATCCATTCTCTGTCTTACTATCCAAAACTTCCTACCTTCTCCTTCGCCAATCCTTGCGCCTGGCCTGGCGTTTCTGATTCAAAACACTTTCGTATCGCTATTTTTTGTGGCTATCCAATGTCACAGCGTTCTGAGGTGCGCAGTGATACGACGCAGGAGAAGTTGTCCCCCTGTGTCCTCTCCTGACCAGAGCTGTCTCCCGTAGGGTCTCTTCCCACGCCGCTATTCCCTAGTTCAGTATCTCGAACAACATGGCACTGTTCACACCCAAGGCAGCCGTCACGATTAGGCCAGGATGTGCGCGCTAAATGTCCCTAACTGTCCTTAGCAGGGCCAAGCAGGCCTAAGTAGGGTACTTCCCTCGCTCACCTCACGCCGGTATGTTCGGTACCGTAGCGGCAGAAAGGAATGGGCGTGAAACGAGAGCTGCACACGGTGAAGAAACTCGCCGCGGAACTGCGGATGAGCGTGAAGTCCATTCAACGTGTCTACCGCAAGGGAGAGATTCCTGTGCAGTGGCTGGGCCGTATGGCGCGTTTCAATGTCGTCCAAGTGAGACTTGCCCTGAAGCGCAATGGTCAAGGCCGTGTGCGTCATCTCAATGATAAGAGTGCGCGGGCTGCGCGCGACTGCCGGCAATCGCCGGCGTCGCGCCCGGAAAACGCCCCCGATTGGTAACACGGGGGCACTACCCACAGGGATCGTTACAGGAGGTCCAAGGATTCCATGAGTTCACCGTTCACCCTCACCATTGATTGGCTCGCCTTCACCCTGCCATCAGGGTCCGCCCAGGACACGATGCAGATAGTAGGAGGTGACTGGACCAAGAGCGACACCGGTTTTCGCGGCTATCCCGCGTCCTGGATCACTGCGAGTGCAAGCCGGGGGGTGGGTAAACTGGGAACGCGCGCGCCTCGTGCTCCCCTCGAAGTCCATGTCGATCTCTCAGCCGGAATTGTCGCGCCGTGGCCGTCAGGGAAGGTCCGGACGGTCCTCCAATGGATCTTGAGGCAAGAGGGTCACCTAACGCGCCTCGATTGCGCATTAGATGATCGAAAGAGCTGTGTGTCGCTCTCGACGATCAGACAGGCCATTGAGACGGGTCAATGTGTGACGCGGGCGGACCGTATGCAGCGCATTTCGTCCAGGTCCATCCATACAGACACGCCCAGCGGAGAGACCCTGTATCTCGGCAGTCCTCAGAGTCAAACCCTGCTCCGAGTCTATGACAAGCGCTTGGAGAGTCAGGCGAAAGAGCGAGAGGATTGGCAGGACTACGGCATCCGGTGGGAATTGGAGCTGAAGAAGGACCGCGCTCAGGTCTGTGGACAGGTTCTGTCCTATTTGGAAGAACCCGACTGGCTCGAATTCATCGTGGGCGTACTCCGTAGCTATGTGGACTTTCGCGCGACGACCCGAGACGAGGAAGACGAGTTTCGGTATCGGGCTCCCCTGCTCGACTGGTGGTTGCTGCTCACCGATGGATTCAAAAAAGGTCGTCTCATCGTGGAGAAGGACGCGCAGACGCTGCCCAAGGTGAAACGCTGGGTGAGTCAGTCCGTGGCTCCCATGTTGGCGGTTATCTGTGCCGCCGATCCTGATGGGGCAGCGTGGTTGGAGAAACAAATCATCGCGGGCAGGACACGCTGGAAAGCACCGCATCGGCGTCTGGCGAACCAAGAAGAGCCGTTGAGTACGCATCAAGACGCCGGCGGTCACGCGGGCGCACCGTTTCAGGGGGGTGAGGGGGTGTCGTAAGACTCCCCCTGCTGGATCTCATGCTCTTCACGATTAAGGATCTTTCAGCTCAACTCAATATCAAGCCCTCCACACTCTATCTCTGGGCTGCGCAAGGCAAGATTCCCTGCCGCAAGATTCATGGCCTGATCCGGTTCGAGCCGGACGCCATTGCCGCCTGGCTGCGCTCATTTGAGCCAGGCTCCGCAACAGCGATTCCATCACTGACTCGTCGGTCTCATCCCGATGTAGACGAGGTGATTGAAGCCGCAAAACGCGAGGTCTATACTTCCGGCCACGGGGAAACCATAACACCGAGTCCCACTGGAAAGGAGTGAACGGATGGGACTCGTGAAGCGAGGTGCGACGTGGTGGATGTCATTTATGTACCAAGGCCATCAAGTCAGACGATCTACGGAGACCTCTGATAAACGGCTGGCTGAGGCCATTCTTGGAAAGATCAAGGTCCAGATCGTCGAAGGGCGATTCTTTGAGAAACCGACAGAGCAGCACCGGACCTTCACGGAACTGCTAGATCGGTATATCAAAGAGCATGCCGCAAGGCGTGGGAACTACTATCGGGAGATGACCAGCGTGAGGACTCTCAAGGGCTTCTTCGGTAATCCGACGTTGGATCATGTGAGCCCCAAGCGGATTGTGGCTTATAAGAATCAACGCTATACCGACGGGGTTAAGCCAGCGACCATCAACCGGGAACTGGCCACGCTGAAGAAGGCCTTTAACTTGGCTCGGCGTGAGTGGGAGTGGTGTACGGATAATCCGGTGTGTCGTGTTTCGATGGAGAGAGAAAACAACACACGTGTTCGCTGGCTGACAGGTGAGGAGGAAATGCGTCTGTTCCCGATGGCGGCTCCGTGGTTACAGGACCTCATGTTGTTTGCCATTCATACCGGGATGCGCATGGGAGAGATCCTTGGCTTGACCTGGGCGGGGGTGGATCTGTTCCGTCGAACGGTGATGGTATTCAAGTCGAAGAACGGCGAACGACGCACCATCCCGCTCAATCAGACAGCCCTCGAACTGCTAAAGCACAAATATGGAAGCCGTTCGGTGGAAACGGAGTTGGTATTTCCGAGCGAAGCACAGACACGGTTGAATGCGAGCAATATCAGCCGCAGTCTCCATCTGGCTCTGAAGAAAGCCAAGATGACCGATTTCCATTTCCATGACCTTCGCCATACCTGTGCGACGCGGATGGTTCAGGCCGGAGTGGACCTGTACAAGGTGCAGCGATTACTGGGGCACAAGTCGCCGATCATGACGCAGCGGTATGCGCATCACTATCCGGAGAGTTTGCGAGATGGCATCGAAGTGTTAGATGTCGGGCGGGGAGTTAGCACAAATTTAGCACAATTGCGGATCGTCCCTCAGACCGAGTCTGCAAGCTGTTGAAAATTGGTGCCCCCGATACGAATTGAACGTACGACAAACGGTTTAGGAAACCGCTGCTCTATCCAACTGAGCTACGGGGGCGTGGCTTGAATGTAGCCTACTCATGGTTGGATTGGAAGGGGCGATTGGATGGAAAGATGCATGGTGACTCGCCCATTCTG
>NEWQ02000006.1:0-57048 GCA_002869855.2 Nitrospira sp. CG24D | reverse complement strand
AAGAACGGCAAATTCGCGTAGCAAACCACCGCATCCCACGCAGCGCAGCATAAAAACCACCCCGTCATTCCCGATAAAAAACATCGGGATGCCACCCCTCCTTCGTAAGGGCAATAATATACTTGGCACAGTAAACCTCGTGTGCTAACCTGTCTTTATTATGACAGAGATTCAAGAAACACCATTGCCGAAAACACTTCAACAAGCTGTTAAAGCCTTTGCCGACGAGCAATTTTGTATCGACCTTATCGCCGCGATGCGCTGGGCTGACGGTCAAGCTGTATGTCCAAAGTGTAGCCAAAAGAACAATCACTTTATGGCATCGCGTAAGGTTTGGCAATGCAAAAACAAAGAGTGCAAAAAACAGTTTAGTGTTAAGGTCGGCACGATCTTTGAGGATTCGGCCATTGCTCTCGAAAAGTGGCTTTTGGCTATGTGGATGATGGTCAACGCCAAGAATGGCATCAGTTCGTATGAAATTCATCGGAGCCTCGGCGTCACTCAGAAAACTGCGTGGTTCATGATGCATCGGATCCGCCTCGTGTTGCAGAATGGATCACTCGACAGAAAACTGACTGGCGAAGTGGAAGCGGATGAAACTTATATCGGTGGAAAAGCGAGGAATATGCATAAGGACAAACAACAAAAGGCGTTGAAGGCAGAAGGCTACTTCCGAAAGGCCGTGGTCATGGGCATGTTAGAGCGAGATGGAGAGGTGCGAACCAAGGTGCTGAACGTCGCGTCAGCCAAGGTACTCGCTCGTGAAATCAGGGCCAATGTTGAGCCAGGATCGACCCTCTACACTGACCAACTGGCTTCCTATACTCGCGTCGGCCAAGAGTATGCTCATCACGTCATCAACCATGCTCAGGAATATGTGAGAGGAAACGTCCACACCAACGGTATTGAGAACTTCTGGAGCTTATTGAAGCGTGGAATCAAGGGCACCTATGTGAGCGTCGAACCGTTCCACTTGTTCCGCTATCTCGATGAGCAATCATTCCGGTTCAATACCCGCAAGAGCAACGATCAGGGTCGCTTTATATCGGCGCTTTCCTCGATCCAAGGGAAGCGCGTGGAGTATAAAGACCTGATCGGACAAACGAAGATCTAAGGGTGGGAAGCCTGATGATTACAGACGGCAGGGGAGAGGAAAACGAAAGCGGGGCCCTAAGCCTCACTCATCCACAGTCTAATAGATTCGTAGAAATCCTCCAACCATTGCTTATCAAGATTGCATTGACGTGACGGGACGATTTCCAGACACTGCATACTTTGGCGTGGCTTACGTCGATCGGGGTATTCCTCTTCATAAATCGCACGGCGCACCTGCCATGCAAGCAGGTCGGCGGCTTGTAATGGCAACACCTTCTTTTCGTCTTTAAAATTTGGTGGTCCGGCAACATATCGCAATAGACTCGGCGGTAATGTCGATTGTTGACGACGGAATTCCTTGAGTGCGGCATCCCCTACTTCATTCTGGTCATCAAAATAAAAATCAATAACGTCATTGATTCCGTAGTTTTTCACGCCAATGATTGCGTCGATCATCACCCGATTGAACAGTAGTTCGTAGGGTGATACAGGATATTGCTGGTACTTGCTTTGCACTTCCTCATAATCCTTCCACCGCAAGACGGCTCTTATGTCAAACAGAGCATATTTTTGAACTATCTTATCAAGCTCAACGAGCTTTGAATCACGTTCGGAATCGGGCCAGCCATAGAACTGTTCTCTTTGTGAATTAGCCTCAACCATTTTGAAATACGCTAGTGATCGATTCTCACCATTAAGAGCAGTTGACCACTCTTTAGAAAACTCCTTCCACCGATCTTCATCTGACACGTATCCAGCCAAAACAAATACACGGCTGTCACCCTGATTATCGCTCCCGCTATCATCAGTAGCGCACTGCAACATACATAGCCGCCATCGTTTACGATTAATCTCTGATAGCCCGAATACCATCGAGTCTATCTGAGCGATTGAAGAAACTGCTCCGTTCGACATAATCCCTCGATTTGTGGTAAGGTCGCACCTTACCTGTAGCCGTCTCTGCCAGGAGACAGCTGGAGGAATCGAAGGAATGTCAAAACAACCAGCGCAGCAACCTACCTCAACCGCTCAGACGAATCAAACGCCGTTCGAGCGGTTCAAGGCCGCGATGTCAGTCGCCCTCACGGTTCCGAAGTCCTCACTGCCCAAAACGCACAAGAAAACGAGAAAGAAATAATGTTGACGACTTTTCTTCGTGAATCCAATGGACAGCCCTATGAGGGAGGGGGAGACGGTTTGGATTGTGAATGCGTAAGCTCGACGGATGAACGCGGGGTCGTCACGACTATCTGCCTGACAAGGCGGAACGGGAAACGCCATCCGGTTTCCAAGCCTAACAAAGCCGAAGCCGAATGACCATCACCCAACGATTCATCGCCGATTTTAAGGATGTCGCGGCAGTGAGGCTTGTGTGTAAATGCAGATCGTCCGTCAGTCTTCCCCCAGCATCACCGTGGAATATTCCACGCGAATGTCCGCATTGTCATACACCGTGGATCGATCCCAATTCTCGTGATCATAAGCTTATGTCCGACCTTCTGCGAACCATCGATGATCTTGCTAAGAGTAATGCTGAGCAACAATGGAACGCTCAGCTCGAATTCGATCTGCCCGCTCCTATTTCCTCCAATCCACGCCAATAATCCTGTCTGCCCACTTGCACTTATCCACCGGTTTGGGGTACTGTGAGTCAAGTATATTAATGCCGTGCGCCCCGACCGGAAGTTCGTGAACAATCGCTTTTGAAGGAGGGACGATTCGCTACAACCCGACCCGTTTTCTGACCTCTTCCCGCAATGTCGCCTTTTCCTGCTCAAACAATACTTCCAGCTTTTGAAACAAATGGACCAGCGGACCCACGAATGGAGCAAGCATCACATCACGACGCTCAAGCAGCATCCCCTCCGCCTCGGCAATTTGCACCTTCCAATCCGCGATCGTCCGCGAAAGGACTTTGCCGATCACCATCTGCTGCCCGGGGGAACCAGCAACGACTCCCAGCAACCGCTCGCGCAGCACATCCAGCTCATCGGGAATCGAGACTTTAACGCGAATCCCGACCGGCGTCGCCCAGGCCTGCCGTTGAACGGAATAGTCATACGAAAAGATCGGCTCGCGCGGCTCACGGAACGGCCCGCTCACATCGAAAATCGTCAGCTTGTTATCCATACACCTCGTCCTCTTGAAACCCTGTGAACCATGCGCAGCCCGTATGATGCCGGTACTCTCAGCCCTGGCCAGACGAAGCAGCGTTACGAGACTTGAAGAGATACCCTATCACTTTCTCTGCTGCGACTGCTCCATCACGGATGCAATCGGGAATCCCCACGCCACGATACCCTGCGCCCGTAAGCACTAAGCCGCCGTACCGGCTCAACGCTGCATCCAGCTGGGTCAATCGATCAAGGTGCCCCAGCGTGTATTGCGGCATGGCCTTCCACCAGCGATTCACTTCGACATAGCCCGGCTCGGCCTTGATTCCACACAGGGCGGCGAGATCCGCGCGGATCTTTGCAACCATCTGATCGTCACTCAGCTGAAGGATGGCTTCCCGCCCCACCCCGCCGACATAGCAGCGACTCAACACCTGATCCGCCGGCGCCCGATGGGGCCATTTCAGCGACGTCCAGGTCGCCGCAATCAGATCCCTGGCCTCCGCGCGCGGCACGATAAAGCCAAAACCCTCAACAGCCCCTGCAACGGCGCGAGCCGGAAAGGCCATCGCGACGGTCGCCGTCGACGCGTAGGGAATCATCTCCAAGAGTCCGCCTGCAATCGGCGTCAATGGACGAAGCAGCTCGGCGGAGACATAGGCGGGCGTCGCCAGGACCAGAGCCTCCGTCGAGAGTGCCGACCCATCATTGAGAATGAGATCGTACATCCAGCGCCCCAGCTGATGGGATCGCACGCGCAATGCCTCGACCTGGCAGCCCGTGCGCAATTCCACACCCTGCTGTGCGAGACGAGCCGTCAAGGCCGTCACCAGATCGCCCAGCCCGTTGCGCAAACTGACAAACATGGTGTGGTTGGTCCCGCTCGCCGGAACCGGCGGCTGCTTCTTCTTGGCGGCCATCATGCCGCGAATAATGCTCCCGTACTCTTGCTCCAGTTCGAAAAATCGGGGAAACGTGGCCTTCACACTCATCTGGTCCGCATCGCCGGCATAGATTCCCGCCATGAGCGGCTCTAACACTCGCTCGAAGGCTTGCGATCCGAATCGGCGCCGGAAAAACGAGGCGAGCGATTCATCCCTTCGTGCGGGACCGCGGGGCACCACCACATCTAATCCCATGCGCGCCAGTCCGGTCCAGCTCAGCAGGCCGCTCCGGAGAAACGGCCCCAACTGCTTCGGCACAAAGGTGATGAGCCCTTCTGGCAATTCGTGCAACCGCCCTCGCGAGAGGACAAACGCGCGCTTGGCAGTTTCATTGGTATTGATCAGTTGATCGGTCAGACCCAGCTTCCGGCACAACTCAATCCCGGCCTGCTTTTGCGAGAGAAATGAGTCCGGCCCGGCCTCGGTGGTCAACTCACCGATTCGATGAGTGACGATCTTCCCGCCCCAGGACGGCCCGGACTCCAGCACAACACAGCGAACAGAATGCCCGGCCGCTGCCGCCTGCTCTTGAAGAGAAAACGCCGTGGCCAGCCCCGAGATGCCGCCGCCGACGATGACCACTGTGCGAGGAGTTGTCACGGATTACTGTGCCCGCGACGCTTGGTGTGCATCGATCACCGACACCAGGGTCTCAATCAGTGCCGGAGCGGCATTGAGCATAGGCATCCGTTCCAGGTGCATTCCCATATTCACCGCCAATTGCTTCAATTCAATGTCGATATCGAACAGCGTTTCCACGTGATCGCAAATGAAGCCGATCGGAGCCACGAGCACATGCCGATGGCTTTCGCGATGCAGAGCCTCCAGCGCAGACTCCACGGTCGGGCCCAGCCATGGTTCACTGGACCGGCCCTGACTCTGGTAGGCAAACCGCGTTGGCTGTTGCCCTAAGCAGGCCGTGATGGCATCGACCGTGCCTTTGACTTCATCTGGATAGGGATCTTTCATGGCCACAATCCGCTCCGGCAGGCTGTGCGCCGTAAACAAAATCGGGACCTGGCTACGGAGGTCGGCGGGAAATTTCAGCAATCCCTGGCGGATATTCTCAACGATCGCCGCAATCAGTTGCGGATGCCGGTTCCAGCTTCCCACATAGCTGACTGCACAGGCGCTCTGGAGGGCGGATCGCGCTTCTTCTACTTTCTTCTGATAGGCCCCGGTACTCAGCGACGATTGCTGCGGTGCCATGCAGAGACCGATCACCTGCCCCGGCGCCTCGGCAAGCAACTCGGCATACGTTTCCTTGATAAAGGGATGCCAATGCCGCAACCCGACGTAGACCCGATAGCGCGGACCGCCGGACTCGTTCAACCGCCGTTCGAGCTTCTTCGCGACCTCTTGCGTAATGCCGACGGCGGGCGACTTCCCGCCTGTGGCGCGATACCGTTCGCGAATTTCTTCGACGAGTTCGGGAGGGGTCGGACGCCCACCGCGGACATCCAGCAAGAAAGGCTCAACGTTGTCGAGGGAGTCGGGTCCTCCCATCGCCATGAGTAGAACAGCGACCGGACCTTGTGCATCCGCCATGAGATGACTCTGGATTAGCGTTGGCTGAGTTTGTGGATCATGTCGATCGTCGCCGCCACATGATCGACCGGTGTGGTCGGAAGGATGCCATGACCGAGATTGAAAATGTGGCCCGGCCGGTTGCCGGCCCGCCGTAAGATATCTTCAACGCGCCGCTCAATTTCATGCAGCGGGGCAAACAGGACCAGAGGATCCAGATTCCCCTGCACCGCACGATCGTGTCCGACCATGGACCAGGCTTCATCAAGATGGATGCGCCAATCAATGCCGATCACATCGCCGCCGGCCTCGCGCATCTGCCGAAGAATGGCCGTCGTACCGGTGCCGAAGTGGATGAGGGGAACGCCCTCGTGCTTGAGCCCCTCGAAAATCAATTGGACATGAGGCTTCACATACTCGGCGTAATCCCCCGCCGACAGACAGCCGACCCAGCTGTCGAACAGCTGGACCGCCTGCGCCCCGGCTTGGATCTGCCGTCGCAAATAGCCGGTGATGACCCGCGCAAACTTATCCATAAGCTTGTGCCAGCTCGCGGGATCGCTGTACATCATCTGCTTCGTGTGGAGATAGTTCCGCGACCCGCCGCCTTCAATCGCATAACTCGCGAGCGTAAACGGGGCGCCGGCAAATCCGATGAGCGGCACGCGCCCGTTCAACGCCCGACGGGCCTGCCTGATAGCTTCAGCGACATAATCAAGCTCACTGCCATCTACCACTTTTAATCGTTCCACCGCAGCGCGGTCACGGACCGGATTGTGAATCACCGGACCTTCGCCCTCGGCAAACTCCAGATTCAGCCCCATCGGCTCCAGCGGCAGGAGGATGTCCGCGAAAATGATGGCGGCATCGAGGGGAAATCGGTCAATCGGCTGCATCGTGACTTGCGCGGCCAGTTCAGGCGTCTTACATAAATCAAGCATGGAATGCTTGGCCCGCAGTGCGCGGTATTCAGACATGTATCGACCAGCCTGGCGCATAAACCAGACCGGCGTACAATCGACCGGCTCACGCCGGCAGGCTTTGAGGAAGCGATCATTCATAAGTCGCGCATTCTAGAGACGCAGGGCCAGGAGTGTCAAATTCAACGAACGCGGAAGTATCGCCGGAAAAATAATAGCCACTTTTCGGCATTCACGGAAAAAAGCACGGAGAGGACCCGGCTGTTTCATTTTTCAACAGTCCATGTATAATGTTCGATAAATACCAAGCTGGCCTCCTGTTAGCGTGAACGAGACATCCAGCATCGGCGGCCTGCCTTTTTCAGATTTTCCCAAGTGCCCTGATCATGTTGAACATAACTGGGATTTCGCCGCATGGCATCGTGTGAGCCATGCCGACGCATTCCTGATCTGGAGGTAGCGAATGTCCGACGTGAGCACCATACAACCGACCCGAGGCCAGGATCTGTGGCTGACCGTCCTTCGCTGGTTCGACTCCTGGGCCGGTCTGGAATACATGAAGACGGATGGCGTCCCGAAGATGGACTGGGTCCGCTGCTTTCCGTTGATCGCCGTTCACCTGATGTGTCTTGGCATCATCTGGGTCGGATGGAGCTGGACGGCCGTGGCTGTCGCCGTGGCCTTTTACTTTCTCCGCATGTTCGCCATCACCGGCTGGTACCACCGCTATTTTTCGCACCGGACATTTAAGACGTCTCGCGCCGTGCAGTTTGCCTTTGCCCTGCTGGGTGGTTCTTGCGCCCAACGCGGCCCGCTCTGGTGGGCCGGCCATCATCGGCATCACCATATCGCATCGGATACGCCAGACGACGTTCACTCACCCCGTCACGGAGGATTTCTTTGGTCGCATATGGGGTGGTTTACCTCACAGACGCACTTTGCGCCACGCCTCAAAAACATTCAGGACTTCGCGAAATACCCGGAACTTCGCTTCCTCGACCGGTTTGACATCCTCATGCCGACCGTCGCGGGATTTGGCATGTTCGGACTCGGGAAATTGCTTGAGGCCTATGCGCCAGGCCTCGGCACCACCGGCCCGCAGATGCTGATCTGGGGATTTTTCGTTTCGACCGTCGCGCTCATCCATGGCACCTGCACGATCAATTCGCTGTCTCACGTCTATGGCTCGCAACGCTATGTAACCGGCGACGATAGCCGGAACAATTTCATCCTCGCGCTCATCACGATGGGAGAAGGCTGGCACAATAACCACCACTACTACCCCGCCTCAACGAGGCAGGGATTCTATTGGTGGGAAGTCGACATGACCTACTACTGCCTGAAGATGATGGAGAAGGTCGGGCTGGTATGGGACATCCGCGACGTACCGAACTACGTGAGGGAAGGGAAGAGCAAACAGGACACCCTCACCGCCTGATACGAGGGCCGGTCTGCGCTGCTTAGACCCAGTCGGATTCCTCGGGTGCGGACTTCGCCGCCACTTGACCGACGAGCGATGCTCGTATGAGGTGGCTCTGCGCATCAAAGGCTGATACTGCATCCCCTTTTACAATCCAGGCATCTTCAGGCTCCAGTTCGAAACGGTAGTGATTCTTCCGCAACGAGAACCACTCGATGTAGGGATGCGGCACCAGATTGGGATGAGGATCGAAGGACATGAGATTCACATCGCCGATCTGCGGATTCTCCATGTCACCGATGACCTGCCCGGCCACATCATCGTCCTCAAAGTGCCGGTTGCGGAACTGAATCATCTGCCCGGCGATCTCACCCTTAAAATTTCCGCGCAAATAGACATCGACCGGCCCGATCGCGGCAAAGGTAATGCGGCCGACCACAGTCCCCTCGACCCGATTGTCCAAATATCCTTCCTGCACCCACCGGCCATTCCCGAATTTCTGCGCCATGCTTAGGACCTTTCATCATGCAACCGGTGAAATCTGGAGCGGGCGATTGGCTTCCGCCACACTCGCCCCCAACGAACCAATAATCACCGCGATCAAAATCAATCCACTCCCGATCCACCCCAGCCAGTCGAGCGACTCCCCGAGAAAATACCACGCCAGCCAGGCCGCGTAGGCCGGCTCAAGCGAAAAAATGAGCGCCACCTGCTGCGCGGGGAGCAACTGCTGCGCCCACATCTGTACAGCAAAGGCCAGAGTCGCCAAGACTCCGGTGACTGCGAGGCCGATCAATAAGACCGTCGTCGGCTCGAATGCGCTCAACGTCGGGTGCTCCCAAGCCATGGCCACCAACATGAGTCCGGACATGGCGACCAACTGCCAGACAAATAATGACGTCGCATCCAACTCTCGCGTATACCGCTCCAGACACGCCATGTGGGCGGCAAATGCCAGCGCACACCCGAGTGTTAACAGGTCTCCGAGATTGACGTTTGTTGTGGGCTTGACCAAACACCACAAGCCGACGGTCGCGATCCCAGCCGCAACCCACGATCGCGGGCCAAAGCGCCGCAAGATGAGCGGAACGAACACGACGTAGAGCGTCGTGATAAAAGCAGAGTTAGATGCGGTGGTATAGCCAAGCCCCACGGTTTGCAGCACATACCCAAGAAAGAGCCATCCGGTCGCAATTGCGCTGGCGCGAAGCACCGCCCGGTCGGTCGAGACCGGCCTGGCCACCAGGACCAGGCAGAGCCCCACGAGGACTGCCCCAAGGAAAAATCTCAAGAATAGAAACGACAAGGGAGGAATCTGGTCAAGCGCCGCTTTCGTCGCAGGAAAGGTCGCTCCCCAAATGAGAGTCGTCAAAAGTAACGCAAATCGCGGCATGGGATTGAAAGACTGTTGAAACCTGGCTGCTGAGTGCTGGGCTTGAATCTCAGAGAACTACTCAGGACCGAGCACTCAGGACTCGGCACTGCCTGCTACGGTCGGCAGAGCGCACAGCGCCGCTGCACGTTGGTCCCGGCCTGCTCCATGGCCCGAATGGCTCGCTCTTTATCAGGGTAATCAAACCAACCGCCCTCCCAAAAGTCACTGGAGAAGACGTTCGCGGGAACTTCCGAGCAACGCTCTTTATGGAGCGTCACGCGATCAATAGAGCGGGCGATATGAACCCAATAAATCATGACGGCCAATCTACACTGGAAAGGGAGTGCCGGACAGGATCACCGAAGCGATTCATCGATAACCCCGCCCGACAATCGAATTACGGAACGAGAATCCATTCGTCTTTTTCAATGACGACTTTGACTCCAGTCTCCAACTTCTTCACATCGTCTTTGTCGAAGAGCCGCATATACCGTTCAATGCGATCCTCGTCATCGATGCGCTCTTCCTGCATCATCCCGTTATTCCCTTTGTACTTTCTGATCAACACCGACATCGACAGCCTCCTCTGATTCACGCTGGCAGTTCAACTACATGGTTGTGTACAATAAGGTAAAGTTTGTCGGCCGGTCAAGGGCACCGGCGGGGTATTTGCCGGGATTCCTCTGTGTGTGAAATTCATCGACGGAGCGGATCTGCCAAGAGAAAGGGAACTCGATCATGCCTGTGTATGAGTATCGGTGTGGGCAATGCTCAAAAGCATTCGAGGCCACGCAGTCCGTCCATGCGCGACCGGAAGATACCGAATGTCCGTTCTGCCAGGCGCAGGACGCCACACGGCTCCTCTCCTCCTTTGCCTCAACCGTCAAAGGAGATCACAAACCGGGCTTTGCCGAGATGAAAGCCGGGTCCATGTTAAACGAACGTATGGATCGGTTTGCCAAGCTCCCCCCATTGAACGCCAAGCGTAACGTTCCAGCGCCGGACGCCACTTCAGCCTCGGGTCCCGGATCAGGCCCTGGGACAGAATCCTAGGTCATGATCTCGCCGTGGCTGCCACATCGACTCATGGGCCTCTTTTCAACAAGGAAATCGGCATGATCTTTCGACTATTGCTCATCTGCTGGATGAGCATGACTGGGATTACCGCCCTGCCATCTTTCTCTCACGCGGACGCGGCAGGAAGCCTGACGATCGCCGGCAACGGGCCGGAGAACAACACCATCGAAGCCCTGGCCAGAGCCTTCGAAAAAGCGAACCCCCGAGCGTACATCGACATCCTCTGGGAAGATAATTCAAAACCGGTCGAACTGGTGAAGTCGGGACAAGCCCATATCGCGATCACCGGCTCCGAAGATCCCTCACTCGCCAGCAAACAGATCGGCTGGGACGGGATCGGGATTCTCGTTCACCTTTCCAACTTCACGAAAGAAATCACCAAACAGCAGGTCGCAGAGCTCTTTTCTGGGAAATTCACCACCTGGGCAGACGTCGGCGGACCAGACACACGAATCCTCCTGATCGACCGCCCGCGCAACCAGAATATCCGCGAAGCGTTCGAGTCACAGCTGGGCATTGTCGGGAAGATCTCGGATACAGCCAAGATCATCGGGCACGATGAAAAAGTTGTGAAAACAGTGGTCGGCACACTCCCGCCGCTCTCCGCCGTCACCTATATTTCACTCAGCACCGGCCTCTCAGTCGTTTCGACCGGCGTGGCCGTGCGTCTGCTCCCGGTCGATAAGATCGAGCCGGAAGCGCCGACCGTCAAAGATGGCCGCTACCCGCTACGTCGGCCGGTCTTGCTGCTCTCCAAGAAAGAAGCGAATCCTCTCGTCGATGCGTTCACGCAGTTTGCACTGTCCGCTCCAGGGCAAGCCATCATTGCTGAGACATATGTGCCGATGCCGAGTCACTAGATCTTCATCAAGGAGGTCCATATGCAGTCCCGTACTTTATTCGCTCTTTTCATTCTATTCGGTTCATTCCTCATGCTTCCGCTCTTGCCCCTCCAAGCCGGCGCGGAGGACAATAACGGAGCCTTTGTCGATGGCGCGGGGTTTACGCTCTACGGCACGGAGTCCATCAAGGGGTCGGGCTCCGATAAAGTAGAGCAAGATCCGATCTGCGATCGGAGCAAGCGCCCGAAAATCTTCAAGGTCCAGCCGGACGAAGCGAAGCCCGGCCAGAAAGTGACGATCACGGGTGAAAATTTCGGCAGTAAAGAGTGCTTCCGCGGCGTGGCCTTCAGCGCAGCGGGGCCGACCAAGATTGACTACACCTTCGTCAACGAAACGACCATCGAAGCCACGGTACCCGATGTGAAAGCGGGCATGTCGTTCATCGACGTCGTCGCCGGCGGCGGCAACGCCCGATCCAAAGCATTCTTAGTCCAGGCCAAGTAACCAGGTCTCGACAATTTCGCTTCGGGGAGAGGGAAAGAGCCCCTCCCCGAAGAGCCATGATTCCATCCCCTCTATCCACTCCCAATCCCTCGACAGGACTTTTGACTCTATGCTAGGTTACGCGCTCCCTTGCGCCGGATTTGGCCGTGTGCGGGGTCTCCTGTGAGTCAGGCCAGCTGTCGTATGTTTAAGAAAATTCTAGTCGCAAATCGCGGCGAAATCGCCATGCGCATCATCCGCGCCTGCCGCGAGCTGAATATCGCCACAGCCGCCATCTATTCCGAGGCGGATTCAACCGGCATCTACGTCAAGAAGGCCGATGAAGCCTACCTCGTTGGCCCAGGCCCGGTGAAGGGCTTCCTCGATAAACAACAGATCGTCGACCTCGCCCTCAGAATCGGAGCCGATGCCATCCATCCCGGGTACGGCTTTCTTTCTGAAAACGCGGAGTTTGCCGAGCTGTGCCAGACTTCCGGCATTACCTTCATCGGACCGTCTCCGTCCGCCATCAACGCCATGGGCAGCAAGATCAAAGCCCGCGACCTCGCGAAAGAAATCGGGGTTCCGATCGTCCCCGGCACCGAAGGCGGCGTCACGGATATCAAAGAGGCCCTGGCCTTCGCTAAAGAAGCCGGCTACCCGGTCATGATCAAAGCAAGCGCCGGCGGTGGAGGACGCGGACTCCGGGTCGTCCGGACGGATGCCGAGCTCCGCGAAAATATGGAAGTGGCCTCCCGCGAGGCCCTCGCCGCCTTCGGAGACGGCGCCGTATTCATTGAGAAATATGTCGAGCGCCCGCATCACATCGAGTTCCAGATCCTGGCGGACAAGCATGGCAATATCATCCACCTGGGCGAACGGGATTGCTCCATCCAGCGCCGTCATCAAAAACTGATCGAGATCGCGCCGTCACTGATTTTGACCCCGCGACTGCGAGCGGAAATGGGCGCGGCCGCCATCCAGATCGCCAAGGCCGTCTCATACGACAACGCCGGCACCGTCGAGTTCCTACTCGATCAGGACGGCCGCTATTATTTCATGGAGATGAACCCGCGGATTCAGGTCGAACACACGGTGACCGAACAGATTACCGCCATCGATATCGTGCGCAACCAAATCTCCATCGCCGCAGGCAAACCGCTGGACATTCAGCAATCGGACGTCACGTTGCAGGGCCATTCCATTCAATGCCGGATCAACGCCGAAGATCCACGTAATAATTTCCGGCCCTGCACCGGAACCATCACCGCCTATCTGTCGCCGGGCGGCATCGGCGTCCGCATCGACGGAGCCGTGTACAAGGACTACACCGTCTCACCCTACTATGACGCCTTGCTGGCAAAATTGACCGTGCGCGGACGGACGTGGGAAGAAACCGTCAGCCGTATGCGCCGGTCACTGGAAGAATATGTGCTGCGAGGCGTGAAAACGACGATCCCCTTTATGAAGGCGATCATGCAGGATCAAGACTTCAGGGCCGGACGATTCGACACCTCGTATCTTGATACGCACCCGGACCTCTACAACTACGACGACGTGGAACAGCCGGAAGACCTGGTTCTGGCCATCTCCGCGGCGATCGCCGCCTACGAAGGCCTCTAACCGGTTCGCCCAAGATAGCCGACAACACACGCACCACACCTATTTAAGAGCACGCAACGACGATGGCGGCACGAAGAACAGCAAAGTCAAAGAAAACAGCGACCAAGAAACCCGCTCGTGGACCGGTCGTACGCACTTCGCGGACGAAGACAGCCAAACCGGCAGAGGTTCAACTCCAGCCCTCCCCCGGACACAAAGTGCTGATCACCGACGTTGCTCTGCGCGACGGGCATCAATCTCTCCTTGCCACGCGCATGCGCACCGAGGACATGCTGCCGATCGCGCAAAAGCTGGACGCCGTCGGCTATTGGTCGCTCGAAGTGTGGGGCGGGGCGACGTTCGACACTTGCTTGCGCTTCCTGAAAGAAGATCCCTGGGAGCGGCTGAGGGCGCTGCGGGCCGCCATGCCCAACACCCGTCTACAGATGTTGCTGCGCGGACAGAATCTGGTCGGGTACCGGCATTATGCCGACGACGTCCTGGAACGGTTCATCGAACGATCCGCCGGCAACGGCATCGATGTCTTCCGGATCTTCGACGCCCTGAACGACGTGCGCAACATGGACCGCGCCATTCGGGAAGTCAAAGCCTGCGGCAAGCATGTCGAGGCGGCCATCAGCTACACGGTTAGCCCGGTCCACAGCCTTGACCGGTTCGTGAGCATGGCCAAGCAGTTGGAAGATCTCGGCACCGACACGCTCTGCGTGAAAGACATGGCCGGCCTGCTGGAGCCGATGGAGGCTTATCACCTCATCAAGCGCCTGAAGAGTGCTGTGAAGGTGCCGATCCATTTGCACTCCCACTACACCTCCGGCATGTCATCGATGTCAGCCCTGATGGCGATCCTCGGCGGGCTCGATATGCTCGACACCGCCATGTCTCCGCTGGCCGGCGGAACGTCCCATCCGGCGACGGAAACACTCGTCGCGTCGCTCAAGAATACGCCCTATGACACCGGGCTGGACCTGGCCACTTTCTTGCCGATCACCGAACATTTCCGGACTGTGCGCCGCAAGTACCGACAGTTTGAAAGCGATTTCACCGGAGTCGATGCCGAAATCCTGACCTCGCAAATCCCCGGCGGCATGCTATCGAACCTGGCGGCACAATTGACGGAACAAGATGCGCTGGATCGCATGAAGGAAGTGCTTGATGAAGTCCCGCGCGTCAGAAAAGACATGGGCTATCCGCCGTTGGTAACCCCCACAAGCCAGATCGTCGGCACGCAAGCGACCCTGAATGTGCTCACCGGCGAACGTTACAAAGTCATCACGACGGAAACGAAGAACTACTTCCTCGGGCTCTATGGTCGCGCACCGGGCCAAGTGGATCATGACATCATGGCCAGGGCCATCGGCGACGAAGAACCGATCAAGACCAGACCGGCCGACCGGCTGGAACCGGAACTGGAAGCCAGCAAGAAGGAATTGCCTGCCTCGGCAGAGACCGTG
This sequence comes from Nitrospira sp. CG24D, assembly GCA_002869855.2. Taxonomy (GTDB): domain Bacteria; phylum Nitrospirota; class Nitrospiria; order Nitrospirales; family Nitrospiraceae; genus Nitrospira_D. The sequence continues at coordinate 42,177 of NEWQ02000006.1, read as the reverse complement.
GAAGATCAGCTCTCATTCGTGCTCTTCCCCGCCATCGCGCGAGACTTTTTCGAGGCCCGCGAAAAGGGCGAGTTGACCCCGGATCCGCTGGAAGCCACGATGGCCAAAGGTCCAGCCGTTGCGGGCGAGCTGCATTTGGCACCGGTGGAATTCAACGTGACTGTCCACGGTGAAACTTACCATGTGAAGCTCTCCGGCTCGGGCCGCAAGGTCGACGGACGGAAGCCCTACTACATCCGCGTGAACGACAAACTGGAAGAAGTGTCGCTGGAACCGATTCAGGAAGTGCTCGCCGGCGTGCCGGAGGCTCCTGACACCGGCACGGGATCGAAACCCAAGCGGCCGCGCCCCTCTAAACCCGGCGATGTCGCCCCGCCGATGCCCGGGCGTGTCGTGAAAATCCTCGTCGCGAAAGACAATCAGGTGAAAACCGGCGACCCGCTCTTGATCATCGAAGCGATGAAGATGGAGAGCCGGGTGCCGGCTCCGATCGACGGCAAGGTGTCGGCGATTCTCGCGGCGGAAGGCGACAACGTCAAGACCGACGAGACCGTCATCCAGTTGGAATAGATCGATCAGCGCCACCCACGTCCGGGGTCGTCTGTGCAGGCCTTCCTTCGAATCATCCTCGGTGGAATTTTCTGCATGCTCGCTGCATCCTGCGCCACACCCGATACCTTGCCGCTCTGGTTCGACGCCGTCGAACACTACCCCGTCAACAGCGTCACCGTGAATGGCCAGCGCATCGCCTACCTCGACAAGGGCACAGGCCAGGCGGTGGTCTTGATCCACGGCTTCGGCGGATCGATGTGGCAATGGGAACATCAGCAGGCCGCGCTCGCACAACACTTTCGCCTCATTACGCCGGATCTTCCGGGATCAGGCCTCTCCGACAAACCGGACATCGCCTACACACCGGAGGAGATGCTGCAATTTCTGGTTGGATTCCTGGATGCCCTGCAAATTCCTCAAGCCTCGCTGGCGGGCAATTCCATGGGAGCAGGACTCGCCATCGGCATGGCGCTGGATCACCCGAACCGGGTGTCGAAGCTTGTGCTGATCAGCGGGCTCCCGCCACAGGTCATGGAACATTTGACCAATCCCTCGATCAAGCGCGCCCTCACCACCAGCACACCGTCATGGCTCATCTCGTTCGGGAACTGGCTGTTCGGCGGCCTCATGATCGACAAGATCCTCAAAGAGATCATCTACGACCACACGCTGCTCACACCCGCAGTTCTCGAGCGATCGAACAGAAATCGCCAACGACCTGGCCTGATCAAGCCGCTGATGACGGTGGGGGAAAATCTGCCGGCATGGGAAGAGCACTATGCCCCGCGCATCAAGACGATTACCCATCCCACCCTGATTCTCTGGGGTGAGGAGGACCGCGTGTTCCCCATACAGGCGGGAAGACTGCTGCACGACCTCATTCTGAAGTCGACGTTTGCCGGCATCCCACGGGCCGGTCATATTCCTCAGTGGGAACAACCGGAACTCGTGAATGCGCAGCTCCGGTCATTCCTCCAGCCTTGAGCGACCGGCAGCGGCAGGATATACTTCCAAGACTATTTCCCCCACACCACTGCGGAGTGCATGATGACAAGACGCGGCCTCCAGGTTCTCATGATCAGCTTGCTCCTCACCAGCGGACTTACCGGTTGCGGAAGCTCCGGTCGGCTGCTGGACTCAGGGTTCTCCTACAAGAATTTGCCCGTAGCCGACGGCAGTGTCGTTGCCGGCGAGGGCCACTCTGTCCTCTTCAAGGGCAGCCCCTTAATGCTGTCCGGCAACGGCGTCAAAGTCGGGGATCATCTGCGCGAGGTGAAACTGACCGATCGGGATCTCGCCTTGGTCAACATCGCCCACACCGCCGGATCGGGGAAAGTCCGGATCATCAGCGTGGTCCCTTCGCTCGACACCAAGGTCTGCGAGCAGCAAACCCATCAACTGAGCGAAAAGAATCACGGCCTGGATAAGATGGTCGAACTCATCACCGTGAGCATCGACACTCCCTTCGCGCAAAAACGCTTTGCGGAGGAGGCGAACATTCGCAACGTCACCTTTCTCTCCGACTATCGCGGCGCCGATTTCGGAAAAACCCATGGGCTGTTTCTGCGCGATCCGCATTTCCTGGCCAGAACCGTCATGGTCGTCGACGCACAGAACGTCATCCGCTATCTGCAAATCACACCGGAACTCGCCCAACTCCCCGACCTCGATGAAGCCTTCAAGTTCGCCCGCTCCCTGGTGACCACCAGCTGATATGGCCAATTACGACCTCCTGGTGATCGGCACCGGTCCCGCCGGACAAAAAGCCGCCGTGCAGGCGGCCAAACTCGGCAAAAAGGTCGGCATCATCGAGCGCAAAGCCGTCGTCGGCGGCGTCTGTATCAACACGGGCACCATCCCCAGTAAATCCCTCCGGGAAGCCGTGCTCTACCTCTCCGGCTTCCGGCAACGCAATCTCTATGGAGCGGGGTATCGCGTCAAAGACACCATCACGATCGAGGACCTCGTCTTCCGCGCCACCCATGTCATTACGAACGAAATCCGGATCGTGCAGGATCAGATGCGGCGCAACTCCGTCGACATGATCTACGGCACCGCCAGCTTCGTGGACCAACACCGGCTGCGCGTGCAACAGGCCTCCGAAACCGTCGAACATACCGCCCACTTTATCGTCATCGCCGTCGGGACCGAACCGGCCAGGCCGCCGGAGATCCCGTTCGACGATGACTCCATCATCGACACCGACGCGCTCCTCACGTTGAAACGGCTTCCGCCGTCCATCGTGATCGTCGGGGGAGGCGTGATCGGAACCGAATACGCCTCCATCCTGGCGACGATCGGCGTCCCGGTCATTCTCATCGATAAACGGCCCCGTTTATTGGAATTCGTCGATGCGGGAATCATCGAGGCCCTTCAGCGGCAAATGAAAGAGATCGGCGTCACCCTGTATCACGAGGAAGAAGTCGTCAGCATTCAGAAAAAACCGAATGGACAGATTACCGTAACCCTGCAAAATGCCAGGCCTATCGCCACAAGCACGTTGATGTATGCGATCGGACGAGTCGGTGCCACTCGCGATCTCCAGCTTGAGCACATCGGCCTCGCGCCGGACGGCCGCGGACGACTAACCGTCAATGAGCATTTTCAAACCGCAGTCCCGCACATCTATGCGGCGGGCGACGTCATCGGCTTTCCCGCGCTCGCCTCCACGTCGATGCAGCAGGGGCGCCATGCCGCCTGCCACGCCTTCGGCCAGCCGGATCGCACCGATACCGCCCTGCTGCCCTACGGTATTTATTCGATTCCGGAAATCTCCATGGTGGGCCGCACCGAGGAGGATCTTGCCCATGCCGGCATCCCGTTTGGAGTGGGCATCGCCCGCTATCGAGAAATCGCCCGCGGTCAGATCATCGGCGATGAAACCGGCATGCTGAAACTGCTCTTCCACCGCCAGACCAGGGAACTCCTCGGAGTGCACATCATCGGGGAAGGCGCCACCGAATTGGTCCACGTGGGACAGGCGGTCATGGCCTACCGTGGAAAGATCGATTACTTCATCGACACGGTCTTCAACTACCCGACCCTGGCTGAATGCTATAAAGTTGCCGCATTGGACGGCATCAACCGGCTGCCGCGCCCCTGGCCGCCAACACCATAATCCTTCGAGTACCGTCAACGAGGAGTTCCTATGTCGTTTTCAAACCATCTCCGATCCCTGGCTGCCTCCATCTGGAACAACCAGCTCACTCATCCCTTCGTCGTGGCCCTGGGCAACGGGACGCTGCCGGAACGGAAATTCAAATACTACATTCTGCAAGACGCCAGATTCCTCGGCGATCTTTCACGCGTGTTCGCCGCAGGAGCCGTGAAGGCTCCGGACTCAGAGAGCGCGCTCCGCTTTGCCAAGCTGGCGGAAGAAACCATCGTGGTCGAACGCAGCCTTCACGAAAGCTACGGCGCACAGTGGAAGATGAGCGCCAGGCAGATGACCTCCGTGCCGATGGCCCCGACCAACTATGCCTACACCCGCCACATGCTCAGCGTGGCACAGAGCGGATCGGCCGCGGAGATTACCGTCGTTGCGCTCCCCTGCGCCTGGATCTACTGTGTCGTCGGGCAACATCTCCTCAAGAATGGCCCGCCGAAAAAGACTCACCCCTACCGGAACTGGCTCATGCTCTACGCCTCACCGGAGTTCGCCGCGGTCCAGCAATGGATGCGCAAGAAAGTCGACCAGTGGGCCAAGACCGCAGGGGTTGAAGAAAAACGCCGGATGGAAGAAGCCTTCATCATCAGCTCCCGTTACGAGTGGATGTTCTGGGAAATGGCGTGGAACGAAGAACAGTGGCCTGTATAGAACCGAGCTCAATCTTTCATGACCAGCAACTGTGCTCTGGACACTCAACCCAACCTGAGTATAATGGCCCACGCTCATGATCAGACCGCTTCTCCTCATCTCAGGATTCCTTCTCAGCACGTTGCTTTCCAGCCACGCCTTGGCGGCCGGGAACTATGAAGAGAGCCTCAAGCTACTGGCTGACGGAGTGATCGCCGAATCCGTGAAGGCCAAGAAGGAACGCCTGGCCATTATCGACTTCACGGATGCCAAGGGCGTCGTCACGCCGATCGGACAATTCTTAGCGGAGGAACTCGGCACGCAATTATTGGTGGCGGGAGAATTGAAGGTCGTCGAACACAAGCTGGTCAGCTCCACGCTCAAAAAGCGACACATCACCCAAATCGATGCGGCTTCCCCCAAGGCCCTGAAGGGAGCGGCAAAGGCCATCCGCACTGACGTCTTTGTCATGGGGTCATATCTCGACGCCCCTGAGGGAATCCTGGTCACCGTGAAACTCATCAACCCGTCGAATGCCCAGGCGATCGGAGCGGCTCGGGGCATGATCCCGAAAGCCGGACCGCTGGCCGAGATGGTCAAGGAGGCCAATACGCCCCCACCCGTAAAAGTCGAGCCGCCGAAAGGGCCAACCACGCCGGAAGGACTGGGGTTCCACCGAAACGAATTCTATGAACTGGTCGTGCGGACACTGAGCCGGCAAGACAACCAGATCCGGATGGATCTGACGATTGAAAACCGGTCGCCACGCGATGTAAAACTGCTCTGCCTCCTGCAAAATACCGTCTTGAAGGACGACCAGGGAGGGCAGTGGACACAAAGTGTCGAAGGCAATCGCGAGGGGCTCTGTACCAGAGGAGTGGAACTCTCGCCGCGGGAGAAGGATCGAGCGGTGCTGACGTTTACGGCGCCGGCCGACTCCACAGCCGTTTCGCAATTCACCTTCTCCTTTCATGAAAAATCGCCGCGCCGTGATGCCACCTTTGCGATCGAAGGCCTGGCCATTGAGACATCGCCTGCGCTACCATCCCCGGTAACTCCCTAACCAATCGGAACAATCATGGCTGCACGCACCTTAAAGCAAGTTCTCACGATCGCCGGGTCCGACTCGGGCGGAGGCGCCGGAATTCAGGCGGACCTCAAATCCATGTCGGCCAACGGCGTCTTCGCGATGTCGGTGATTACCGCCGTCACGGCGCAGAATACCGAAGACGTGACCGATGTATTCGAGCTGCCGACCTCCATCATTGCCTCGCAGCTCGATGCCGTCTTCGACGACTTCGAGGTTTCCGCCGTCAAAACCGGCATGCTCTCCTCCACGGCGATCGTCGAACTCGTGGCCAAAATGCTCGCCATACAAAAAGTGATGAATCTGGTCGTTGACCCGGTGATGGTCTCCAAATCCGGCCGCGCGCTCCTGAAGCCGGATGCCATCGACGCCCTCAAGAAGCTGCTTTTTCCGCTCGCGCTCGTCGTGACCCCCAACATCCATGAGGCGCAACAGTTGTCCGGCATCGCCATCAGCAACCTGGCTGATGCGCGACGCGCGGCAAAGATTATTCACGGCTTCGGCTCCCAATACGTGCTGATCAAGGGCGGCCACCTGCTCGCTGAGCGCGCCACCGATCTGCTCTATGACGGTCGGTTCTTTAATATTTATAAAGGTGAGTTCATCGACACGCCCCATACACACGGTACAGGCTGCACCTTCGCCTCGGCGCTCGCAGCCCAACTGGCGCGCGGCAAAGCCATGACGGACGCCGTGCAGGCGGCAAAGACCTATCTGACGGAAACGATCCGTCATAGTCTTGCCATTGGACACGGCACCGGCCCGACCAATCACTTCTACTTTCTCGAAACATAGGGACCGACGATGTCGCGACTTCCTGGACGGCCGCTCACCTTCCTTCTGACCGGATTCTCGTGGCTGGTGCTTGCGTCGCTCGTCGGGCTCGCCATCCTGGTCGGCCTGGTTCGCGGCACACCGCTCCCCCATTGGATACGCCATGCCCATGTGCACGCCGCCCTCGTGGGTGGAGTGGCCCAAATGATTCTGGGCGCGTTGCTGATCTTCATCTCTCCGCTCCTCCTGACCGGCCGCACACAACGCGAGTCGCACCCGCTCCTGTTTGTGACGATCAACGGCAGTGCCGTGGGAATGGTCGCGGGATTCGGATTCCACAGCTACACGGTGATCGGCATCAGCGGGCTCTTCGTCGTTACGTCGTTTCTCTGGATTGCACGTGATACCTGGCTGCAAGCCAGGCAGAGCTTTAATGCCCCTCCGCTGAACCTCTGGTATTACGCGCTGGCGGTGCTGGCGCTTTTCGGCGGATTGGCCTGCGGGGAAACCATGGCCTTCGCATGGGCACAACAATCGTTCGGCTACATCCGGCTCGCCCACATCCATCTTAACCTTCTCGGCTTTATCACTCTGGCGATCGTCGGCACGATGCATAATCTGCTGCCGACCGTCTTGAACGCGCCGCTCTCCAGTCCACGGCTCGCTCGAATCGTCATGTGGCTGTTCCCGCTGGGGCTGGCGGTGCTGATCACGGGATTCATGAATTCCTCGGTGATGATCGAGATCGCCGGAGGAAGCGTGCTGGTGATCAGTGCGCTACTCTATGCCTCCAATCTCTTCACCACCTGGTTACGGTCGAGCCATCAAGGAAGTGCCGCATCGGATCACCTCCTGGTCGCCACGTTTTTCCTGGTGCTCACGCTAGTGCTCGGCGTGCTCGTGGCAGCCAACAACATCGCGGCCACTCCCATCATGCCCTTCGGGTCGCTGCACCTCGTGGCGTACACGCACATGGCGCTGATCGGATTTATTCTGCAAACGATCGTGGGGGCCCTCTCGCACCTCGTTCCGGTAACGCTGGCCGTACGCCGTGCGCCAAGCCCGAAGAAACGCGGTCCCTATCTCGAACACCTGACGAGCGTCATCAATCGTTGGAGAACCGTACAGGTGGCGAGCCTCAGTATGGGCACGATGGGATTGGCCCTGCTCGCATCGCTCACCTGGAACGTGCCCCTTTCATCGCCCTACATCCAAGGCGTCATGTGGGCTTCGTGCGGGCTGTTGCTGACCGGCCTGACCGTCTTCTCCGTCAAGCTGGTCACCGTCCTCTGGACCGAGCCGGAGCAGGCCGCAGGCTCCTGAACCTGATTGCCTGTCACTGAATCGAATAACCGACTCTGCGAGAATCGTCCGCCATGGAACAGGATCTGTCGTTTTCCGACCCTCAGGGCCATCGTGTAGCCGCAGTCCTGGCCGCTCCCGCCAGTGAGACAGATCGAATCGCCATTCTGTGCCACGGCTTTCTCTCCGGGAAGCGCAGCACCACCAATAAAACGCTGACTCGCCTCCTCAACGTTCAGGGCATCGCTACCTTCGCCTTTGATTTTTTTGGACAGGGAGAAAGCGAAGGACCCTTTGAGGCGCTCACCACAACGAACGCTGTGGCGCAAGCACATGCCGCCCTGGATCTCGTCCGGCAAAAAGGTTTCAGACGGATGGGATTGATGGGGTCCAGCTTTGGAGGACTGGTTGCCACGTTAACGGCGGCGCAGCGTCACGATCTGGCGTGCCTGGCCTTAAAATGTCCCGTCGTCGATTTTGCTGAGGAACTGCGGCTGACGCTCGGAGACGCTGAGATGGCGGCGTGGCAATCGACCGACACCATCCCCAATATCATGGGTGGGGCTGAACGCATCCGGCTCCGCTACGCATTTTATGAAGACTGTCTGCGCCGGATTGCATACGAGCCTGCAAAAACGGTCACTGCGCCGACCCTGATTGTTCAAGGAGATCAGGACGAATGCGTCCCCTTACACCAGAGTCAACGGCTGGCCGCCGCGTTATCTTGCTCCAATCATATGGAGCTCCTTCCAGGCGCCGACCATCAGTTCACCAAGAGTGCGGATTTTAACCGGATGACGACCCTCATCGCGGAATGGTTCACCACCTACCTGACATGATTTCAGAAGATGAGCAGCATGAAACAGTTTTGCGGCTCTATCCGGTTTTTAAGGAAGAGGTCTACCGACGGCGCGACCAGATGATGCGCTGGACCGCAATTGGAGCAGGATCGCTTGTCGCCATACTGAGCATCGTTCTCCTGGTACCCGCAGCACATTCACTCTCAGCAACATCTCGACTGCTCCTGGCCTGTGCGACGCTCTTGTTGGCTATCACCTATATGGGGATCATCTGGCAGCAGCACAACCGCCATCAACAGGCCAAACAGCAACTCATCAAGATTGAGCAGGCCCTGGGCCTATTCGGAGAACTCCCCAGGCATGACGGTCACGCTCTCTACCCTGATGACTGGCAGAATGAATGGACTCGCGATAGAAGCCTGCTGCAATACATTGCGGTTCTCACTCTTCTTACCGGTATCGTCCTCGTCGCCATCCTGCGGCCGAGCCTATAATCGATCTCGCCTTCCCAATAGCCAAGCAGGTAGTTTCATACTGCTGTACCATTTCGTCCAGGCAGAACATGCCTTGCCTTCTATGGCTTACATATTCTTTGACATATTTAAAATTTTTTCACCTTACATCAACAAGTTACATTCGTCAGCTTTACGGAAACAATAAACCACCAATGGCACATCTATTGCTTATCTTAAGGACTCTTGTCATGTGAAGCAGAACTCAAAACAAATTCAGGTTGATATGACGACCCAAAATCCCTCACCCACAAATAGACCAACCGCCACCTTCTCCACGTGCAGCTGGCTCCTGGCCATGGCATTGACTGCCCCCGTTCTCGCTGGGGAAACGGCTACTCCCAAACAGCACAGCCTCATTCACCGTCCCGATGCTCCGGCATCGCCGATCGTCCCGCGTCCAGAATCCGCGGTCATGCCCTCTCGGCCTGTTGCAGCCACTGCGCCGGTAGTGACGACACCCTCCTCGCAGACGCTCCACCACAAATTGACAAAGAAGCCGGCCTCGGCAGTTGTCAGCGCTCCTCTCGCGTCCGAACCAAGCCCTTCATCCAGGACAAGCTCCAGACTGTCTTCAGCGGGAAATATCCCGACCACGGCACCCCAAACCGGGTCAGAGAGTCCATCGAAGAGCACTCCGGCTCCGGTCGGTGACCGTACGATTGCTCCGATTGTTCCGATTGCCACGAGGCCGCTTTCGATGTCTTCCCTGAGCAACATCGCAGCTCCAACAGCAGCTCGTAATACTGCCGCAGCAGCTTCATTGACTGCAGCCGCACAATCCGGTCTCCCCATAGCCAGTCTAGCGCCATCCATGTCCCGACTCGTCCAGATGAGCCCGGGGTTAGCAAGCTTACTACAGCCGTCCGCGCCTGTGGTCACACCCTCGTCAACAACTCCGCCGCCCGCTACCCCACCTTCAACCCCGCCTCCTGTATCCTCCACCGGAAGCGTCACCCTATCCTGGTCTGCAAACGGTGAAAACGACTTGGCTGGGTACAAGATCTATTTTGGAACCTCGTCGGGAAATTACACTGCTTCGGGATCGCCTACGGCGATTGGGAAAGTGACCAGCTACACCGTAACCGGCCTCCAGCGAAACACCACCTACTTCTTCGCCCTCTCCGCTTACGATAGTGCCGGCAACGAAAGTCCGCTTTCTGGCGAAGTTAGCAGAAGCATACTGTAACAACTGCTAAAGACTGCTCTCAACTTCGCTTTGCTCTCTCCTCACCCACTTCCCAACATAATCCACAAATACTCCTGCACGTGGCTCTCAACTTGAGCCTAACGGAATGACCATTTTGAGAGCCTTTGAACAAGGATGCTCAAATAGACGATCCAACAAGGCCGCAGGGAGTCTAGCGACTGAGGCGTTATGCTTCTCACCCACCCACCCCGAGCTGCCAAGACAGCTCCTTCACCGGTGGGGTACGTCGCAGAGAGGCCGACGACTAAAAACGGTTGCTCAAAGCGGTCATCCAACGAGGCCGCAGGAGAGAAATAACCGGAGGCGTACCCTCTGGGGTACGTTGAGGATTATTTCGATCCGAGAACGAAGTTGGGGACCGTTTTCAGCAGCCGTCACGATTTTGCGCAGCGAAGCCCAGTGTAACTATTGCGCGTCTCAGGAGGGAGTTTGAATCGCCCGTAGGTGAGCAGATACTTTGGCAAGTCCGACCAGGACCCGCCACGCAGCACTTTGAACTGGCCGTTCTCCGGACCCGATGGATTGGTCTCCGGACTACGCTCGTAATAATTCGCACCGTACCAGTCAGATACCCACTCCCCCACATTGCCCGCCATCTGATACACACTGAAGGGACTCTTGCCGGACTCATACGACTGCACCGGCATGAGCACCTGACTGTAGCTGAACCGTGCCCCCAGCGCGAAGTTCGCGACCTCTTTCGTCGGCACCTGATTGCCCCAGGGGTACAACCGCCCATCGACGCCGCGTGCAGCCTTCTCCCATTCGGCTTCGGTCGGGAGCCGCTTCCCTTTCCAGCGACAATAGGCATCGGCATCATGCCAATCCACGCCGATCACGGGCCGGTCACTGTGTTGGGCCACCCTCACGGTCTCCCACAACCAGGGAGCCACACGCCCGGTCGCCGAGAGAAACGCGCCATACTGCGTTGTCGTGACCTCATACACATCCATCGTAAAGGCATCGAGCGTGACACGATGCAGAGGCCGTTCATCCTCCAACGCCTGCGTTCCGGCCGCACCCATCTCGAATGGACCTCCAGGAATCAGCGCCATCGGCGTTTCCACGGGAAGCGGCTGCGCCAGGGTCTGTGATCGTCTGAGCCGATCAAGTTGAGCCATGGCATCGATATCAAATTGGAGAAGCAGCAGGATGGTCAAAACGATCATCCAGCGAGGCCGCAGGCGAGAGAAATCCGGAGGCGTAATGTTCTCACCCGCCCGCCCCGAGCTGGAAAAACAGCTCTTCCCCGGTGGGCTACGTTGAGGATTTTGTCGAGCCGAGAAACAAACCTGGGATAGGCGCGTCTTGGCGCGCCAGGGTTGGGAGGGTGAGACAGTGGCCTTTTTCAGCATCCTATTAATAGATGATTCCGCCGACCACCCAATGCCGGTCATCCGGCACATCGATCAGCAGCCGCGTGAGATTCATCTGCGCAAGCTGAGCGCCTATTTCATCTTCCGTAAATGCCGCAAGCAGCGAGTTATAGAAATCACGGCGCAGAATATCGGGGGCTCCATTCGCATACTGATTAACAAGGGATTGAGCGGCCTCGGCCGACTCGGGCCGCAGCAGATCCATGACCAGCACCGGCGAGCCCGGCTTCACGAACAACCGCAACTTGTGCCAGAACTGTAGCGGATTGGCTAGATGATGGAGCAGGCTATTAGAGACGGCCGCATCGGCTTGATTGGCTCCGGCAAGATCCTGGAATCGTTCACAGCGCACAGACACCCGGCCCGACAGATCAGCCTGGCAAATGGCCTGTTCGGCCAACTCAATCATCGGCCTCGACGCATCAATCCCTGTGACGCGACAATCCGGCAAGGCACGGGCCAGTCGAACGGGAATATCGCCTGGCCCACAGCCAAAATCAAACACATGACCCTGGGAAAACTCCGGGAAGTATTCTCGGAACAACTCGACAAAGCGCTGATTCTCCGCGGAGAAATCAGCCTCAGCATAGGCCTTGGCCTGCAACGGATCATCCATCAGTTCAGGTTCGAGAACACGATTCATAAAGTACCAGCTTTCAGCTATCAGCCTTCAGCAGTCAGCAAATCAGTCCGGATCGAAGATCGAAGGCTGAAAGCCTGATTGCTGACTGCTCATTTAACTTCCACCTGATCGCCAGGCCGGACGACACCCTCCTTCAGCACTTTGGCATACACCCGGCTCCAGCCCGGATGCTTCTTCTGCGAGATGCGCTGATAGTCCCCATCGTGGAACCATCGGGCATTGTGGCTACAAGGCGATGTATAGCTCATCACTTCCAATTCGACATCGGGCCCGACGGTAAGCCGCACGCCCGGCTGCATGAGTTCCCAGTCCAGCCCCGCCAGTGTCAGATTCTCTCCGGAGAAGCCAGGCTCGATGGAATGGCCCGCTTGCTGTAGTTGCTCGATCACATCCAACGAATATAAACAGACCGCACGATCAGGGCCACCGTGAATTTTCAAGTTGCGCTGGCGATCTCCTTCAACACCCCGCAGGGTCACACGAGCCTCCAGCACCGGCTTCTTCGGCACTCCGCCGTCGGACACGTTGATCTGATGCAGGTGTACATACGGAGGTCGTCCGCTCGTCATCGTCTACCCACTCCCTTCGCACGGATCGACGCACTGTAATTCCAGCGCCACCCACCCGTCTTGTTCCCGCCGATGAACCAGATACAGTCCCAAAGATGTATACCGCGTCATGACCTCATCCACTTGCTCAAGCAACACACCTGAAAAAAAGAGCCTGGACCCGGCCGCGCCATAGGCGGCCAACTCATCGGCTAACAGCAAGAGCGTCTGCCGATCGATATTTGCGACCACCAGATCCGGCCGCTTACCCATAGCCACATCGGACAGCGTCCCGCAAACGAGTTCCAGCTCCGGACCGAAGGCATTCTGGCCCGCACACTCCCGGGCACAGTCCACCGCCACAGGATCTATTTCGACGCCGACCGCCGACTGCGCACCCAACCGCAACGCCGCCATCGCCAGAATGCCGCTGCCGGACCCGACGTCAAGCACTGTCTCACCGCCGCGAATCAGTTCCTCCAGCCACTCCAGCAACATGCGGGTCGTCGCGTGATGACCCGTGCCAAAGGCCTGCTTGGGATCGAGAATAATGTCGAGATCACCGCCCAGCAACGACGCAGATTCCCAACTGGGTCGAATTACCAGACGGCGCCCGACCCGGAGCGGCTTGACCGACTGCGCCCACTGACGATTCCAATCCTGGTGCGGCAGACCACCGACATGGACAGCCCCACTGCTTTGCCCGGAGGGATCGAGCTGATCCAGCGCCGCGCGGACCTGTCCCAACTGATCTCCACTCCAATGATCCCGAGACCAATAGAGATGGGTCACACCTTGATCCTCCCATGCGCCCCGCACATGAGGATCACCCAGCAACCCGAGCAATTCTCCAGGATCAACTGCGCTGTGAATACTGACATCGACCCATTCCTGCGCCATCGTTTCTCTCTCACAATCAATTGACGAGCACGCGCCCTTCCCAGTATGGTCGATCTCATCGTGAAGTCCGACCAGGCCACCACCAGACGCGAACACACACTCACCTGCGTACTACAACGGGGCGCGCGCCTGCACCGGCGCGGCACACAAGCCAGCACGCAATTCTCCCGATGGCGAGGCGTCCTGTTTCTGATCGGACTGCTCATCACCGTGAGTCTTTACCGGCTGGAATACTACAACGCCGGCAACTGGTCGCTCCTGTTGTTCTTCCTCGGATTTCTCACAATCGCCGCGTATCATAACAGGCTCGAACACCGGATTCACCGGATCGCGCTGTGGTCCGGCATCAAGCGCCAACACCTCGGCCGTCTGCGCCTCGACTGGCAGGCACTCCCTCCGTGCCATCCCGTCACAGCCGACGCCCACCTCTACGCGCGCGACCTCGACCTGATTGGACCGCACTCGCTCCTCCATCTCCTCGACACGACTACGTCCACACAGGGCCACGACCGACTCGCATCCTGGCTCCTCACTCAACCGCCGAACGAACAGGCCTGGCAGACCAGGCAACAGCTGGTCAGAGAACTGACTCGACTGACAGGATTCCGGGATCGGCTAAATGTTCAAGCCCGGCTGACGGGCGAGGCTGAAATCAACGGGCAACGCATTACGGCTATCCTTCAGCATCAGTTGCATCTCCCCTATCTGCACATCGTCCTCCCGATCCAGGCCGTACTCGCTGCCATCACCCTGACCCTCGGGCTTGGCGCGCTGCTGAATCTCTTGCCGGCCTATTGGATGATGTCCTTCGGCCTCTATGCGGTGATCTTTTTTCAGACCGATCAGGGAGAGGAATTGCTTGAACATGCCGTAGGCCTGCATCACGAAGTCGAGAAGCTGGGCACCGTCTTACAGTTCCTGGAACAACGGGCCCGGAAGTCTGGATCGGCGCTCGCCGCAACCTGCCGCGTGCTCAGAGAAACGGATAAGGCCCCGTCGGCGTTGATTCGGCGCCTGGCGTGGGTGCTCCATGGCGTCAGCGTCAAAGCCCATCCGCTGGTTCATCTGGTTTTGAATGCGCTCTGCCCCTGGGATCTGTTCTTTACCTTCCGCTTGCAACAATTCCAACAACGGATTCAGGACCTGCTCCCGCTGTGGCTGGATTGTCTCGCCGAAGTGGAAGCCGCCTCGGCCCTCGCGACCTTTGCCTATCTCCATCCATCCTACGTGTGGCCGGTTCCCGGAGGCGCTGCAACTCTGACAGCCGCCGGGCTCGGCCATCCGCTCATCTCATCGCAGCACCGTGTCGCCAACGACATCTCCTTCGCCCGCCGCGGCACCATCTATCTGGTCACCGGTTCAAACATGTCAGGCAAGAGCACCTTCCTCCGGACGATCGGGATCAACCTCTGCCTCGCACAAGCCGGTGCGCCGGTCTGCGCACAGACTTTTGCATGGACCTGGAGCCGCCTTGCATGCTGCATTCGCGTGAACGACTCGTTGGATGCGGGCTTGTCCTTCTTCTATGCGGAAGTGAAACGATTGAAGTCGATTCTTCAGGCAACAGAAAGTCGAGAGGCCCCGCCGGTGCTCTTCCTGATCGACGAGATTTTCAAAGGCACCAACAACCGGGAACGGCTGATCGGCAGTCGCGCCTATGTGCGGGCGCTGGCAACCGGCAACGGCTACGGCTTGGTCACGACCCACGATCTGGAGCTTGCCGATCTTGACCAATCGATTCCCGGACTGACCAATTGTCACTTTCAAGAAACCGTCGCGGCCGGCACACTGCAGTTTGACTATCAGCTTCGCCCAGGTCCCTGCCCGACGACCAATGCGTTGCGGATTATGGAATTGGAAGGACTCCCGACAAACCTCCCGCCTCCTTCGTAACCGCCGGAACGGGAGACCCGGAAGCAGTCCCCTGCGACCGATGAAATACCCGCATTCCTTCGCGACAAGCGACGTTTTCTTTGACCTCCGGATGAGCTTGCCCCATAGTTATACGAACATTTGCACTTCACCCAGGCACTTCGCATGACCACCCCATCATCGCATCCGCTTCGCGGTCTTTTGATCGCACAGTTTTTCGGCGCCTTTAACGACAACGCCTGGAAACTCATGGTCGCGCTCCTCGGCATTCGTCAGATCGCGGCGACCATGGCGCCGGGCGCGGATCTGGAATCGGCCTCTCAATCGCAAACGACCCTGACCTTCGTCATCTTCACCTTGCCGCTCATGCTGATCTCGCTGGTGGCCGGCGTGGTGGCGGATCGTGTCAGTAAACGCACAGTCATCGTGTCCATGAAAGCCGTCGAGGTCGGCCTCATGGCCGCAGGGACGGTCGCGCTCTTCATCGATCCGGCCGGAGGCATCCTGCCCCTGATCGTCCTCGGCTGCTTGGGCGTCCACAGCGCACTCTTCAGTCCGGCGAAATACGGCATCTTGCCGGAGATTTTGCCGCATGACCGGCTCACCCAGGGTAACGGCGTTCTTGAATTGAGCACATTCCTCGCGATTCTTGGCGGCACCGCCATCGGGGGGATGCTGCTGGATGGCGTGGGCTCATCCACCTGGCTGGCCCCGCTGGCACTCACGCTGCTTTCACTCATTGGCTTCGGCGCATCCCTGACCGTACCGGCCGTTCCTGTGGCCCGCACGGAGGGAGGCATCGGCTCCACTCTCGGAGGAGCCATTCAGGCCGTCCGCTCCAACCGGACACTCCTCCTCGCCATTCTCGGCTCCGCCTTCTTCTGGACGATCGCGAGCCTGGTCGGCCAGGATATGTTGGTCTACGCCAAGACCGTGCTGCATCTCTCGGACTCGCTCTCCGGCCTCCCCCTCGCGCTTCTGTCGATCGGCATCGGCGCCGGCGCGATACTCGCAGGGAAACTTTCCGGTGAGCGGGTCGAGTACGGATTGATTCCGATGGGCGCCTTCGGAATCTGTCTGTTTCTTCTGCTGCTGGGGCTCTTGGGTCCCGAACTTTACGGGACACTCCTCTTGATGGCGGGGCTCGGCTTGTCCTGCGGACTCTTCGTCGTGCCCGTGAATTCCTTGATCCAGTGGCATGCGCCGGCCGATCGACGTGGCAGCATCATTGCCCTCTCGAATACATGTACGTATAGTGGCGTGCTCATGGGATCGCTCAGCGGCGGCATCTTTGCTTCACTCGGCCTCTCCACCACCGGCATTCTGCTCGCGGCGGCCGCGGCGACGTTTTTCGGGACCCTCTGGGCTCTGTGGCTGGTCCCCAGCGCCTTCGTCCGTCTCGTTCTCATTCTCCTGACCAAAACGCTCTATCGGGTGCGAATCGTCGGACCGGCGAATGTGCCGCAGACCGGCGGGGCGCTGTTGGTGCCCAACCACATGTCACTGGTCGACGGCTTTCTCCTCATTGCCAGCCTCGATCGCCCGGTCCGCTTCGTCGTCGATGCCGCGTATGCGACCCATCCGCTGTTCAAATGGTTGATGGACATTATGCGGGTCATCCCGATTTCCTCTTCCGAGGGACCGAGGATCATCCTGCGTGCATTGCGCAGCGCCGGCCAGGCGCTCGACGACGGCGAAATCGTCTGCATCTTCCCGGAAGGACAGATCACCAGAACCGGCACGCTCTTGCCGTTCCGTCGGGGATTCGAACGAATCGTGAAAGGCCGTACGGTCCCGATCGTTCCGGTCCATCTGGATCGCGTCTGGGGGAGTATCGCCAGCTTCGTGAAAGGCCGCTTTATCTGGAAGTTTCCGGAACAGATTCCCTATCCGGTGACCGTCTCCTTCGGCGCGCCGCAACCGGCCGAAACTCCGGCGCACGAAATCCGCCGACTCGTGCGCGAGTTGGGCGAAGCCGCCTGGAGATTGCGCAAAGCCGACCAGCAGCCGATCCATCGTCCGGTCGTGTCGGCCTGGCGCCGCCATCCCCTCACCTTCGCCATGGCGGATGCCACACGTCCATCGATCACCGGACTCAAAGCGCTGCTCGGCACCATCACCCTGGCGCGCGCAATGAAGCCGCATTGGGTCGGCCAACGCTACGTCGGGCTCCTCCTGCCTCCAAGTGTGCCCGGTGCATTGCTCAATGTCGCCGCCGCCCTGACAGGAAAAACCAGCGTCAATTTGAATTACACCGTCGGTCGTGTCGGACTGGAGTCGGCTGTCGCCCAGGCCGGCCTGAAGACGCTACTGACCAGCCGGCTGTTTATCGAGAAAGCCAAATTGGAAATTCCCGGCGGCGTCACAATCCTGTATCTCGAAGACATCGCCAAGACGATTTCCGGCAGCGCCAAACTGACCGCATTGCTCCTCGGCCTGTTTGCGCCGATCGGATGGTTAGAGCGGGCCTGCGGCCGCACCGCACCCATCAGCCTGGATGATCTGGCCACGATCATCTTCAGCAGCGGCAGCACGGGCGAACCCAAAGGCGTCATGCTCTCGCATTTCGCCATCAACTCGAACGTCGAAGGCGCCGGACAGGTCATCCATATCAGCCAAGCCGATCGCGCCTTGGGCATCCTCCCCTTCTTTCATTCGTTCGGCTACATGCTGTTCTGGTTCTACGCGCGCCATAACACCGGCATCGTCTTCCACCCGTCTCCGTTGGATGTTGGCGCCATCGGTGAGCTCTGCAGCAAATACCGCATTTCCCTGCTGGTCGTCACCCCGACCTTCTTACAGCTCTATCTGCGCCGCTGCACGCCTGAGCAATTCAGTTACCTGCGTGTCGTACTGACGGGCGCTGAAAAACTCCCGCTCCGCCTGGTGCAGGCGTTCCAAGACAAGTTCGGAATCGTTCCAGTGGAAGGATACGGCGTGACGGAATGCGCCCCGGTCATCTCCTCCAATTGCCCGGACTTCCGTGCCTCCGGCTTCTATCAGGTCGCCTCGCGCCGTGGCACCGTCGGCCAGCCGTTTCCCGGCGTGTCGGTGCGTATCGTTGATCCGGAAACCTGGGCCATCCTGCCACCCGGCCAGGCCGGCATGCTGCTGGTCAAAGGTCCGAATGTGATGAGCGGCTATCTCGGCAGGGAAGACCTCACAGCCAAAGCCATGAAGGACGGCTGGTACATCACCGGCGACATTGCGACATTGGACGACGATGGCTTTCTCACGATCACCGACCGGCTCTCCCGCTTTTCCAAAATCGGCGGCGAGATGGTCCCGCACGGCAAGGTCGAAGAAGCACTGCAACAGGCGGCCGGCGCCGAGCTGCAGGTCTTCGCCGTGACCGGTCTCCCCGATGAGAAAAAGGGGGAACGGCTCGCCGTGCTTTACACCATCGACGAAGCGACTCTCCCGACCGTGCTCGACAAACTCGCCGCCAGCGGATTGCCCAATCTCTTTATCCCGGCCAAGAACCAATTCGTGAAAGTCGAGGCGCTGCCGATCCTCGGCACCGGCAAGTTGGATCTTCGCGGGGTCAAACGCATTGCGATGGAGCGATTGGCCACGGGTGGCACCCACGAATGACCTCTCACTTCACGGAACGTCGCGTGCTCCTCACGCTCGTCGTGATGATCCTGATCCTTTCAGGTCTTAACCCGAAACATCACGGCGTCTGGCTACTGGAGGTCTTCCCCGTGCTGATCGGGATTCCGATCCTGATCCGCACGCACGACCGGCTCCCGCTCACACCATTGGCGTATCGACTGATGGCCGGGCACGCGCTCATTCTCATGGTCGGCGCGTATTACACCTATGCCGAAGTTCCCCTGGGCCGATGGGTGCAAGACACTTTCGGGCTCGCACGTAATCACTACGATCGTCTCGGGCACCTGGCACAGGGCTTTGTGCCCGCCATCGTCTTGCGCGAACTCCTTCTGCGCACGTCACCAATACAACGAGGAGGCTGGCTTCTCTTCCTGGTCTGCTCGACCTGCCTCGGGTTCAGCGCTCTCTATGAACTTTTAGAAGGCGCCACTGCGTTCGTGTTCAACCAATCGGCCACAACCTTCCTCGCCACCCAGGGCGACGAATGGGATACGCAGTGGGACATGACCATGGCCCTGATCGGCGCCATCACTGCGCAACTGATACTTGCCCCGCTCCACGATCGACAGCTTCACACTCAGACCAGCTCATACAGTGGCTCAAGCGCACGGGCTCACTCCAAAACAACCAAGATCGCCTGTCTCGTGATCATGACAACGCTCCTGTTCGGCCAAGGCCCTGCCATGGCAACACTAGAGCCTGCGAGTACAACGCCCGCAACACAAGGACAGATAGGCCAATCCCCGCTACAGCATGAACCGCTCGGGCTCTTCGAGGGAACGGCATTCACCATCACAACCGGCCGATGCGCCGACTGCCCCACCGCACCGCAAGCCCTGTGGTACTTTGCCGATGAGACGATTGCGATTCCCGCAGCAGAGGAAAGCCCAGGCTCCGCCGCTCAGCCGCCGTTTCTGGTGTGGCTCGGCTCCCCCGAGTTAATCCCACAGGCTACATTCGCAACAGACCATGCACATCTGGACGTCCCAGGTCGCAGCCACCTTCCCTTTCGGCTGACGCCGAAACTCCCGACCAATCGCTCCTACTATAACGAGGCCACGGCACAGTTCTTCAGCTCGCACCCCTTGCGGCTGCGCGGCCGCACTGTCTTGACGACAGAAGGACCGTTGTTCGAAGCCCGCACCATCTGGCCAGCGGATTATCTGCTGACTCCCGGTCAAGCACGCGCAACCGCAATTGATGACCACACGATCTCGCGCCTGATTGAGAACAGGAACCGGCTTTCCGCAGACACCATCACCACCCACCTCTTGTGGGGCAAAACCGCTGCCTCATGGGCCGGGAAACCGGTGCTCGCAGCGATTCTGAACGGTGCGCAAGGCGACGACGACGAGGCCCACGGGGGACACTTCGGCATCGTCATGGGACGCGTCGGTCCGCATGGCGAATGGGCCGACTGGATGGTGAACAATTTCTACGACCCCGACGTGGTCAGTGAAAAAGGCATTCTGCCCGCGATGGTCCCGATGGATAACTACCTCATGGACCTCAACAGCGGGCAATCCTACTATCGGCCGAGTGGGCTCCTCGTGCTGGTCTTGAAGCAGGACCGCATCCCGGCCGCCTATCAAGCCAATATCCAGGAGGTGTTCCGCCGCTTCTATCGCCACGAGTTGGATTACGATAACTCCCTGCTCAACTGCGCGGGATTCAGCATCGATCAAGTCCGCACGCTCGGCTGGCAGATTCCCCTGCAAGGCCCAAGCAACCGTCTGAAGGCGACGGCCGGTTACGTCTACATGGCGGCCTCAGATCGAAGCATGGCCAGCGGCCTGAAGGCTTATCGGTATTTTTCAGAGGAACGCACTCGACTGCTGCCGCGCGTCACCTTTGAAGCGATCGGGAACGATCTGCTGCGCCTGCTCCAACAGACAGACCCGCAGCGAGTCCTGACACCGTTCGAGCAATGGCTGCGCGAGGATATCGAGGCCGTGCTCTATGTCCATATCCCTCAGATTCCCTCGAGCCGCGCGATGGGCACCTATGCAGTGGCATCGCTGGACGAATATCAACAGCGTGTCCCATCCGATCGATCGCAATGGAAAACCATCGCAGTGCCGCCGCGCCCGTTTCCAGCTGAACTGCGGGTTGCACCCGCACCAGTCGAAGCGGCGACGATTCCGGGTTCTGTGCTCGCACTCACAGCCGGCTGCATGTTCGGATTAGTCTGGTTAGGGCGCCTCCTGATCCGCAGGCGATAGAGCAGTCCGTTCGTCACGATTGCACGGTGTCTCTTGAGCACGCTGGATTTGATTTGGCTTTCCGAAAGGGCATGCTACGCCGGCACATACTTGTAGGAATACCTGGATCGTAATGGCAAGTATCTACCAACTCAAATCAGCCTTTCAGAATGTCCTGCGCCCCCTCACTCGCGCGCTGGCCGCGGCGCACATAACCGCGAATCACGTCACCCTGGCGGCTCTGGCACTCTCCTGCCTGGTCGGTGGGGTGATTGCCGCGCACCCGGACCGGACCCCACTGCTTTTGCTACTCCCGGGAACGTTATTCATCCGCATGGCCCTGAACGCCATCGACGGCATGCTCGCACGCGAACACAACATGAAAACGCGGCTCGGTGCCGTCCTGAACGAATTGGGCGACGTAGTGGCCGACAGCGCACTCTATCTGCCGTTGGCGCTGGTCCCGGCCTTCAATCATTGGCTGGTGGTGGGCCTGGTCATCCTGGCCGTAATGGTAGAAATGGTCGGCGTGGTGGCAATTCAGATCGGCGCGTCTCGCAATTATGCCGGACCGATGGGCAAGAGCGACCGGGCCTTTGCGTTCGGACTGATTGCACTCCTGCTCGGACTTGGCGTGGCAGGAGGAGCCTGGGTCACCGCCGCGTTGTCCATCATGCTACTGCTCTCACTCTTCACGATCTACAACCGTGCCAGGCTGGCGTTACGAGAGGATCCCCGGTGATGCTGTCGCATATCACGCCATCGGTCTTGGCGGCGCTGGGCGGAGTCCTCGGCATACTGGTGGTCGCCTCGCTCATCGCCGCGCTGCTGAAACGCCTGCATCCGGACAAGAATTATACGGAGTTGATCCAGCGTATCCGGTCCTGGTGGATCATGATCGGGATTTTCTCCGGCGCGATCCTCCTCAGCCGGACGGCGTCCATTCTTTTCTTCGCCTTCGTCAGCTTTCTCGCGCTGAAGGAATATGTCTCCCTCATTCCCACCAGACGCGCGGATCGCCGCGTGCTGTTCTGGGCCTATGCCGCCATTCCCTTCCAGTACTACTGGGTCCACGAGCAATGGTACGGCATGTTCATCATCTTCATCCCCGTGTATCTCTTCCTCCTGCTTCCCATGAGGATGGTCATTATCGGGGAAACCAAGGATTTTCTCCGGGCGGCCGGCACGCTGCACTGGGGCCTCATGACGATGGTGTTCAGCCTCAGCCATGCGGCCTTCTTCCTGGTCTTGGACGGAGCAAGAAATCCGGCCGGCGGCGGCGCGGGACTGGTCCTGTATCTGATCTTTCTGACACAGTTCAACGACGTCGCCCAATACGTCTGGGGGAAGCTCACCGGACGCCATAAGATTATCCCGAAGGTCAGCCCCAACAAGACCTGGGAAGGGTTTCTCGGCGGAGTGGGAACGACCACCGCCTTGGCGATGGTCCTGGCTCCCCACCTCACTCCCTTGACGCTCGTCGAATCCCTGGGTGCAGGGCTCCTGATCGCGTTAGGCGGTTTCATCGGCGACGTGACCATTTCGGCGTTGAAACGGGACATCGGGGTCAAAGACAGCGGCAGCCTGTTGCCCGGCCACGGCGGCATCCTCGATCGAATCGACAGCTTGACCTACACCGCCCCGTTGCTGTTCCACTTTGTCTATTACCTGCACTACTGAGGGCGTGTCGTGCTGCAACAATTTTTCTTTGTCTTGATCGTTCGTCCCCTGGTCCTGATCGTGATCGGCCTGAACATTCGCCATCGCGAACGGATTCCTCTGAAAGGGCCGGCCATCGTCGTCTCGAACCACAACAGCCACCTGGACACCTTAGTCTTGATGACGCTCCTTCCATGGCCGCTCTTGCGACACCTTCGGCCGGTGGCGGCAAAAGACTATTTCCTCCGCAACCGCGTCCTTGCGTGGTTTGCGCTGAACATCATGCACATCATTCCGCTTGAGCGTGAGGTCATCGACCGGCACCAGGACCCGTTAGCCGCTTGCTCTGGGGCCTTACAGAGCGGGGACATTCTGATCCTCTTTCCGGAAGGGTCGCGGGGAGATCCCGAGCAGATGGGCACCTTCAAAAGCGGTATCGCCCATCTCGCCAAACGTCACCCGGATGTTCCCATCACACCCATCTTTCTGCACGGCCTCGGGAAAGCGCTGCCCAAAGGCGAAGCTATCCTCGTTCCCTTTTTCTGCGATGTGTTCATTGGGGAGCCCATTCGTTGGAGCGGCGATCGATCAAGCTTTATGACGAGCCTCGAACAAGGGATCAAAACTCTGGCAGAAGAAGGATACAGACCTGCGTGGGAATAAGTGGTGACTTCGGATACTATAAGAGGCATACGAGATGAATACCGTACCCACTAAATCATTGGTCGATTGTCACGTGCACCTGGCCGCGCTGCCCGACGGCGACAACGGCTGCTATATCTCGCCGAAGATGCTGAAGAGCCCGCTCTTTCGCTTCCTGTTTTGGAAGCACGGCCTCTCCGTCGACCGCCCGCGCGAAGCCAATGAGAAATACCTGGAAGATCTACTCGTTGAATTACGTGCCTCCAAGCATGTGCAAAAAGCCGTGATGCTCGGCATGGACGGGGTCTACGATCACAACGGTCGGCTCAACGAAGCCCATACCGACTTCCTCATCAGCAACGACTACGTGTTGAAAACCGCCCAGGCCCATCCGAATGAATTGCTCGCAGGCGTGTCGATCAATCCCCAACGGCGGGACGCGATCGACGAAGTCCATCGCTGCGCCGATGCCGGTGCGGTGCTGGTGAAAGTCCTCCCGAACGCCAAGCAGTTCGATCCGGCCAATCCCAACTACAAACCCTTCTATCGCGCATTGGCCGAACGCAAGCTGCCCTTCCTTAGCCACGTCGGCTACGAATTCAGCCTAATCGGGAAGGATCAATCGGTCGGCGATCCTGAGCGACTGCGTGTTCCTCTCGAAGAAGGGGCCACCGTGATTGCCGCCCATGCCTGCAGCTACGGATTGATCCTCTATGAAAAGTTCCTGCCGACCTTGCGCGACCTCGTGAACCGTTACCCCAATTTCTATTCGGACATCTCTGCCCTCACTCTGCCGAACCGCTTCCGGATGCTCCTGCACCTGCGCAACTACCCGGAGGTACACGAGCGCCTGCTCTTCGGTACAGACTATCCCCTGTCCGTGTTTCATATCGCCGCCTGGGGACGCGTCGCCTTCGGCACGTTGCGCAAGATGGTGCAGACCAAAAACCGCTTCGACCGGCAGGTCGAAGTGTGCAACGGGCTGAAGCTGGGCTTCCGCTCTCTCGGCGACATTCTTCCCCATTCAACGATTCAATCGAGCCGATAGCCAGGCGCACCGATGGACCGCAATCAGATACTCGCCTCGCTTCGCGAAAGGATTCTCGCGTTCGCGACATCACGAGTATCGAGAGACCATGCCGAAGATCTGACCCAGGAGACGCTGGTAGTCCTTCATGAGAAGTATCCCGCGGTCACCGACTTGACCGAACTTGTCCCCTTGGCATTTCAGGTCTTGCGGTTCAAGATGCTCGACGCCCACCGCAAGGCCTTCCGGCGAGGCGAGTACAATCAGGAGTCGGTCGAGGAATTGCCGCTGGCCGATCCCGGTGATGATCCGGCCACTCAGCTTGACCAACAGCAGCGCGTGAACCGTTTACTCGCCGCGATCATGCAACTCGGCGAGCGCTGCCGGGAACTCTTCAAGTGGAAACTAGAGGGTAAAACCTTTCCTGAGATTCAGAAGATCATGGGGCAACCGTCAATCAATACGATCTATACCTGGGATCTTCGATGCAGAAAGCAGCTGTTGGCGGCGATGGACGGCAGTTGGGAATGACCGGAAAAGTCCTGAGTCCTGAGTCCTGAGTCCTGAGTCCTGAGTCCTGAGCGAGATACGCTTCACGTTTTACGAACGACTGGTTTCAATGGCAGAACACGATCTCGAAAAACTCCTCGGCGGTTTCGCGGCGGATACGCTGACGCCGGAGGAACGCCGACAGCTCTTTACCGCCGCCATGCAGGATCAGCAACTCTTCAATGCCCTGGCCGACGAGCAGGCACTGAAAGAACTGTTGACCGACCCGGCTGTGCGACGCCGTTTGCTCCAATCCTTGAACAGTACAACTCCGGCTCCTGCCGGCAGGTCGGCCTCATGGCTGGACTGGTTCCGGCGACCCGCCAATCTCGCCCTGGCCGGCGGATTCGCTACCGCCGTCTTCGCGGTCGTCCTCGGCACCAAGATCTATCAGGACAGCCTGAAGCAGAAGGCACAGTTGGTCGCGACCGAAGCAACACCACCTACTGTCCCATCCGTTCCTGCGCCCGCAGCGACCCAGCCGTCGGCGCCCAAGCCGGCTGAGTCAAAGGCAAAGACCCAGGAGAATCAGAGCCTCTCAGCTACCGCCGCCAAGAAGGACTCACTGGCTGATACCGGTGTCACCCGCGAACGAACAGCTACCGCACAACCGCAGGCAAGCGTTCCAGCTGATACCATTCGCGACTATGCGCGGAAGAACACACAACCAGAAGCAGATCGGAAGCAAGTAGCGGCGCCGACCGCCTCGATGGGAAAGACATCAGAGGATGTCGCTGCAAGAGCCGAACGTCCGCGCGCCGCCGGTTCACCACCGGCAACGGCCGTGCCTGAGGCGAAGCCTGCACAGACAACGGCCGGAACATCCTTGCCAGAAACCAGCCTCTCGGCCATTAGCGCACGTGGATTGTTCTATGGCCCCGAGACCGGGAGAATGGCCCAGACCCCGGAACGCGCCATAAAGCCCCTGGCCGAAGCAGAGCCGCAGACTAGTCCGTTGAAGCGCAAACTCGAAGGGCTCTCCCAGCTCAGCAAAGCTGCCGGCTCAATAGAACCTGATAAGCCCCTCGGACTTCGCTATAGTTTTGTGATCCAGACTCCCGACGGGCAAGCACAGGAAGTCGACGCAGCCGCGGCATCGACGAGTTCAACGCCCGTGCAGTTGACCATTGAAACCAATCAAGATGGCTACATTCAGGTATGGCGAAATGTGGGATCAGCTAACACCCAATTGCTGCTGCCGCAGAAAGACAGCGGCCACATTTCCCAGAAGATTCAGGCCGGGCAACGGCAGCGCCTGGTCCTGCCGGCTGAGAGCGGAACCGTGATCGTCCGGCTGGCTCACGTCCCGTTCGGACCCATCTCACGACAAGAAGCCGCACTGCTCAACCGACGTTCGCCAAACCTACTCCAGGAGTCGGGAACTTCCCCAAGTCCGACAGGCTCGCAAGAACAGGCCACCTACGTAGTCAGCCAGGATCCCTCCCCCACCGCGCAGATCGCTGTCGACATTCTGCTGGCCCAACAGCAATAATCCTCATTCACGACACAAGCGGAGAGCCCATACTTTTCATATGCCGACAGAACAACCCAGCTATCAGGGCCCTGCATTACTGTCTTATGGATTCCGTCCATTCTTTCTCAGCGCGGCGCTCTTTGCCGGCGTGGCGATCCCGATCTGGGCGCTGATTCTGACAGGATGGACGGATTCACCCTTCCGCTATACTCCGCGCGATTGGCACGTGCACGAGATGCTCTTCGGCTTTCTGCCCGCGGTGATCACAGGATTTCTGCTGACGGCCATGCCGAACTGGACCGACCGGCCTCCGCTCAGAGGCACGCCGCTGCTGGCCTTAGTGACGCTCTGGCTGGCCGGACGCCTGACGATCGCCATGCCGTGGCCGGCGCCGCTGGTTTCGGCTCTCATTGATGGGGGATATCTGGCCGTGCTGGCCGCCATTGTCTGGCGAGAGATCGTGGCGGGAAAGGCGTGGGATCGCGCACCGATCGGCATCGTCATCAGTATCTATGCAACCGCCAATATCCTGTTTCATCTACTGGCGCTGAGTGGATCAGAGACGGATCTTCCAGAACGGATGGCCGTCGCGCTGATGATGCTGTTGCTGACACTCATCGGGGGGCGTGTGACGCCCAGCTTCACCAGCGATTACCTGGCCGAACGAGGCCTTCCCGACCAGCTTCCATCCTTTTCCCGATACGATGGATTGACCATTGTCCTCACAGTCGTGGCCGCGCTTTCCTGGGTGGTTCAGCCGCAAGCCAGCACAACAGGATGGGTCTTAATCATCGCCGGGCTGGCCAACATCGTCCGTCTCGCGCGCTGGCGCGGGTGGCTCACATGGCGCGAGCCGATCGTGTTGATCCTGCATGTGGGGTATGGATGGCTCGCGTTCTCGCTGCTCATCATCGGCGGGGCGACGCTCGGATTCGCCCTGAAGCCGGCAGATGCGGTGCACGCCCTCACGACCGGCGCAGTAGGCGCGATGACCATGGCGGTGATGACCCGCGCCAGCCTAGGGCACACCGGACGCTCGAAACAGGCAGACCGTCTGACCATCATGATCTACATCCTGGTCAACCTGGGTGCTCTGCTGCGAGTCTTCGGGCCGACGATCGGTCTCCCGACACAGCTCATGCTCAGTACAGCAGCGGCAGCCTGGAGCGGCGCCTATCTTCTCTTTGCCGTGACCTACGGCCCCTCTCTCACTCGCCCCAGCCTCGACGAGTGATGCCTCTCTACGGAGAGACCTGGCGTGGGGAAAACATGATGATCGCCATACCACAAAGACAGACCGCAACGCCGAGCCAATCCCATGGAGAAGGCCGCACCGCGTCAACGAGCCAGAGCCAGAGAATCGCGACCGACACATACACCCCGCCGTACGCCGCATAGACACGCCCGGCGGCGAGCGGATGCAGCGTCAACAACCAGACAAATGCAATCAGACTAGCCGCAGCCGGAGCCAGTACCCAGATCGGCGCGGCTTTCTTCAGCCATAAGTAGGGAAGATAGCACCCGACGATCTCAGCGATCGCCGTGGCGACAAACAACGCAACGGTTTTTAGTTCCAACATCGGCGGATCGTCCTTTGCGCCGTGCCTGTCACAGTACAGATTCACAAACTCCAATATGGTCGTACGAGTCCGTCACGGCGGCCCGTTGCGCAACTCCGTGCCATGCATCCTGGCAAAGAGATCCCAGTCGAATTGTTTGGGCGCCACGGCATGGAGCGGAATCGCTTCGATCGCCCCGCGCTCGCGATACGCCAGCATACAACCTACGACATCCTCCGGACGTTCCACTAAACGATGGACCGTCTCATAGGCCAAATGCTGGGCGATGGCTTTGTCCTCCGGGGTCGGAGGAGCGCCCCGCAACGTGTGACCGAGAATGGTGGCTTTGGTCGCGAGCGTCAACGGATACTGACCGGGCCGCGCGTGACGCTGGGGCCATCCTCCAATCGCACCGGCCACGTAGTCGACCAAACCATGCACCCCTCCCTCCCGATGATGGCGATGCGGGGTTCGTTCGGCCACGACGAACAAGTGGCTCTTATTCGGTACCCCCAATGTGTGCTTCAGCGTGCCGAGAATCACCTCATCGATATAGGCATCGGGGTCGGGATGTTCGTTGACCAATAAGCCCTCAGCCCTCGCTTGATAGGCACAGGCGAGCGCCAGGTGCCCCGATCCTGCGCCCATCACTTCGACAAAAAAGACGCTTCCCATGGCGGCACTCGTCGCCTTGAGCGATTCAATCGATTTATCCGCCAGGGCCATGGCTGAATGGTAGCCGAGCGAGATGGTGCCCTCGAGATTGTTGTCGATGGTCCCGGGTATGCCCACCACCTGCACACCAAACCCTTCGTAAATCGCCCGCGCTCCGCGAAAACTTCCGTCGCCTCCCAGGACCACCAACGCGGCGTCTTCCAGAAATGGCGCCAGATGCCCGACCGCCGCCCGCTGGACCTGTTCCTCCTTAAAATCCTCGAAACGGCTGCTGCCGATGGGGCTGCTCGCATGGCTGCTCATGCCGCGCGTATCCTCTTCCGTCACCGGTTCGATCCAATTGTTTGCGAGCCCGAGGAACCCGTGCCGGACGAAGTGGACATCCAGGCCAAATCGATGCCCCTGCACGCGCAACTCTTTCAATGCGGCGCCGGCGCCGGCGAAGTCTCCCCCCGAAACCAGCGCCACGATCCGTTTGATCTGTCGAGGTTTCAACGTCACCCGGTCTTTTCGCACCCGCTCGACCGCCATCCATGAATCCCGCGAGACCCGTTCCCGCTCCGATAGTCCGACCGCCGTGGAGTAGCCCGACAAGTGCCCTTTCTCAAATGTCAGCAGCACGACATTGTCCTGACTCTCTTTGTAGTCGCTGAATTCGGTGAAGGCTTCATGAAACGGGCGCGCATCCAGATAAATCATGAGGGCCCGCAACGTCGAACTGTGCGTGTACAGGCAGGCCACCTGGCCTATATGCGCCTCCCCCAATTGATGCAGTCCATCGATCACATCGACGTAGAGATCAAAAAACGAATTCCCGCCTGGATAACAATACAGGGGATCTTTGATCAGACGTTTCGCGGCAGACACATCGACGCCAAAGGCCTTGGCAAGCTCCTGGACCTCCACCGTTTTTTCGACGCCCGTGATCCACCCGAAATCCGACGACTCCAATGCAGGCGTATATACCGCGTCCGTTGGCGGGAGCGGATCACGCACCAGCGCGGCGCCCACGCGTTCAAAGAGTTGCCGCGTATTAGGACTCCGGCTGATGAAGTGGAGAAACCTGCTCGGATCCAGGTAATTGGACAAATGGAGAAAATCCAGCTGCTGACCGACTACGCCGACCATCCGGGCCAGTGCCGTCCCCACGGCATCGGCGCGCGGCACGCCCCGATCCGAATCCAGCTGATTCGCCAACCGGCGACCGACCCGATGCGTTTTACTCTCCACACGAGAAATGCCATGACGCATCGTAAAGAGCACGGTGCGACCGGACAATTCGCGAGGCAGGAGCCAGAATCGTTCATCGCCCAAATCGAGCACGATACGCCCGTCCGCCAGCTGTGGCGTGAGCTGCGCGCGCGGGACGATCGCCACCGGACGCCGCTGAGTCGGTTTCAACACCGATCCGATCGGCGCCCGCATCAAGGGCTGGAGCGCGCCCTCGGCGAGCAGCCGGTTCCAGGCGGCAAAAAACACCAGCGGGTCACCGGCACAGGCGTCATCAATCACGGCTTGCCTGGCCGATCGATAGGCTTCGGCGTCGGGAAATCCGGCGTGCGCGCGGTCGACAAAGGCCTTGATCTGCGCCATCGCCCGGCGCGCTCGCGCGGCACGGTCGGTCGACGGAGCCGGAGCGGTCGGCGCCGACACGCCGTCGATCGCCGGCTGTCGCGCGAACTGCTCTCCGTAAGCCAGCAGGCCTTCAATCGTCACGAAATCGAGCGAATCTGTGGTACTCTGCATGCCCCTCCTTCACCTCCGGGTAGTTGGCCCGACCACCGGTTGGTGGCGCACATCACCGGGCGTGAACGAGTGCATCATTGGGTGTCCGCCGTTTCTTGTCAAGGGCTGAGGAGTGTCACATGCGAAAGGCAAAGATAGTCTGTACGATCGGGCCCGCCAGCAGTTCGCTGACGATGTTGGACCGGCTCATTGAATATGGCATGGATGCCGCCAGACTGAACTTCTCCCATGGGGACTATGAGACACACGCGGCCGCGATCACGGCGATCCGTCAGGCGGCAGAACGCCGCCAGGCAGCAGTCGCGATTATCCAGGACCTCCAAGGACCCAGGATTCGCGTGGGTGAGTTACCCGATGAGGGGCTCGAACTG
The DNA here is from genome assembly GCA_002869855.2 of Nitrospira sp. CG24D. Lineage (GTDB taxonomy): Bacteria > Nitrospirota > Nitrospiria > Nitrospirales > Nitrospiraceae > Nitrospira_D. Next base: position 11,287 of record NEWQ02000006.1, on the reverse strand, counting down.
AGAGCGGGCCAATCGGTGCGGCTGCAGACGATGCTGGCACGGTCCGGCGGTCAGCTCGGCGCCCGGTCTGTCGCCAGGGTGCACTCCACCATCCCCGAAATCCCGGTCACCTACCCTTATCTTGCCCGCGACCTCAAACCCGGCGCGCGAGTCTTGATCAACGACGGGCTGATTGAACTCATGGTCGATCGCATCTCCGGCGGGGCCGTCGAATGCACCGTCACCACCGGCGGGATGATCACCTCGCACAAGGGCATCAATTTACCGGGCACCCTCGTCAGCGCACCCACCCTCACCGACAAAGACCGGGAAGACATCCGATTCGGCATCGCTCACGGCGTGGATTACCTGGCGCTCTCCTTCGTCAGAGGACCGGAAGACATCCTGGCCGCGCGGGCATTGGTCACCGAATGCGGCGGAACGGTGCCGATCATTGCCAAGATCGAACGGGCCGAAGCCGTAACGGCCTTGGACGCGATCTTGGAACAGGCGGACGGGGTCATGATTGCGCGGGGCGATCTGGGCGTTGAGCTGAGTCCTGAAGCCGTGCCGCTGTTGCAGAAACGTATTATCATGGAAGCCAACCGCCGCGGCCGCCTCGTCATCACAGCCACGCAAATGCTGGAGTCGATGACACAGGCCCTGCGTCCGACCAGAGCGGAAGCCTCAGATGTCGCCAATGCCGTGTTCGATGGCACCGACGCGGTGATGCTGTCGGCTGAAACGGCCATCGGCGCACATCCGATTGAAACCGTCCAGGTCATGGATCGAATCATTCGCGCGGCAGAGGAAGGTCCCGAGCCTGGCGTGAGACCCAAGCGTCACACCGATTGGGGGGACATGGCCTTCCCTGAAGCGATCTGTACGGCAGCGGCATCGGCCGCCAAGGCGATCGCCGCCGGCGTCATCGTCGCCTTCAGCGAGCAGGGAACGACGGCGCATCTCATCTCGAAACAGCGACCGGCCGCACCGATCATCGCCTTCACTCCGTTTGAGCCGGTCAGGAAACGGATGGCCCTCTATTGGGGCGTGCGCCCCTACACCATGCCGCAGATCGAACAGACTGACGCCCGTGTGGACGAAGCCGAGCGACGGCTGAAAGCGGAGGGACTGGCTAAGACTGGAGAACGGATTGTGATCCTATCCGGAACTCGCATCGGGCAACCGGGGGGAACGAATCTGATCAAGCTGCACGTCATAGGATAAGTGGCGTGCCGCACTAGCGGAAGACTGCCATGAGTCGAAGCAGCCTGCCTTCATACGTTTCAAACCCGTCTCTTTGAGCGTACCGAAACAACGTTACCAGCGTTGCGCCCAGAGAGGCGCCGGGATGGGATCAGGTTCGAGACCAGAGAGATCCACTTCAGACATGATGTCGGAGCGGCCGCCGTCAAGACATCGCACTTGTAGCTGACCGGCTCGCGTCGCGACGAGTAAATGCCCCTCGCGGTTCCAGTCCGCCCATTGCAGATCGTCTAGCAATTCAAGTTCGCCGTTGGCTTCGAGCGAATAGCGGACGCGCAAACCATCCACCGCCTGATCAACACCGAATTCCCCTCCCGCCCATCCGAGACTTTCCACACACAAGACACGCGTGCCGTTGGGCTGCGGCTTCCGCATACGGGCATTGCGATGCTGGTCCCAGGCATCTGTGGGATGGCGCTCAGGAGAATCCGGCGCTTCCGTCCATCCACGGCGCCGTTCATTGGCAAATTGGATCGCCGGGATGGAACGCAACCCGTACGGAATCGGCAGCGCAGCACCCTGCGAGTGGTCGGTCTCGCCGTCTTCAGTGAAAGAGTACCCGCGCGTCCAGGTGCCGCAGGTCGGAAAGGAATGAAGCGCCGTGAGCCAGGGAAGCTTTGAGATCGCAACGTAGGCTTCGCCATGTTCCCACGTGGCACTGGGTTTGTGGGCGAAGTAGCAGAGGTACTGTCCGTCAGGAGAGAGGTCCGATCGCCGCGGAAAGAGACGCCCGCCGAGCCAGGCTCCAGGCTCATAGCGCCCCGCAGCCAGATCCCAGCGTCCCACATGCGCCCAGTTCGATGGGCCCCGACGAAACACCGCAACCACCGGCGCCTCAGTCGCAGGAATGCAGTAGATTCGGGGAGGAGCCTGTTTCTCCATCTGATGCGACTCACAACCTCACGTGATTCCCGTTACGGAGAGAACTGCCCGATCGACAACCCTGCAATCGCGGCGATGCCGCCTACACAGCAGAGGACGAATCCGACAGCGCCCGCCACGAACCAGGGACGAACCGGCTCGAACTCAATCGGCGTGAGCCGGTCATGCAACTCAACCGGCCTCCGCCACCACCATGACGGCAGCGTCATCCGCCGTTTCAATGCGCGATACAGGACCACGTGATACCACAACCCTGCCGGAATCCCGATCAGCAAGCCTCCGGCCAGGATCCACAATCCGAACTCGATCATGATCTCCGGCGTGATCACCTTCGCAATGAAGCCAATCACCACCACCCCGACCAGACTGGCCAGCACCAGCAAGAACTCATGCATAGAATCGATTGTACAAGAATCTATCTGCGCGGGGGAGAGGCGATCGACATCCCGCTAGATCGAGAGACATTCGCCGAAGAATCTCACGGTTGAGTTCGTCCGGCGTAACGCCCGAGCTGGGCCACGAACGGGAACCGAAGCATCATGAACAGGTTCAAACAGACCGGCGGACCGAGATGCTCAAGTCCGATCTTCATCCCCAATTGCCCTAGGGCCGGTTCCGCGCAGTAGGTTCCGAACAGCCGATCCCACCAAGGCACATTGAACCCGTAGTTGCTGTTGGTTTCGCGCACATCCACCGAATGGTGAATGCGGTGCATGTCCGGCGTCACGATGAACCATCGGAAGACGCGATCGAGACTCACCGGCATCTGCACATTGCTGTGATTGAACAAGGCCGTCGCATTCAGCACGATCTCAAAAGCCACCACCGCCAGCGGAGCGACCCCCAGCGCCAGCACCGCAACGGCTTTTATCATCGTCGAGATCACGATTTCGACCGGATGAAATCGCACCCCGCTGGACACGTCCAGGTCCAGATCCGAATGATGCATCATATGGAACCGCCAGAGGATGGGAACCAGGTGGAACACTTGATGCTGGCAGTAGATGATGAAGTCGAGCGCCACCACCGCCAGCCCGAATTCGAGCCAGACCGGTCCCTCGACCCAATTCAAGAGCCCCCAGCCCCGTTCTTGCGCCATGGCAGCGACTGCCACTACGCCACCCATAAAAAACAGCCTGGCAATCACCGTATTCAAAATCACGATCGTGAGATTGCCGCCCCATCGGCAGAGCTTCGAGGCTGTCAGCGGCCGGCGCGGCGCCAGCAGTTCCCATGTCGCCATGACGGCTAACACGGAAAAGTACGAGCCCGCTCGAATGAGATCTTCAGTTACCATCACACTCCCCTGCTCATGCTGGCTCACGCTCAATCCAATGTTTACAGATCAATGGCCTCTGGAGCCTTATTGAGCTCACACCTCACGACTGACCTGTGAAAAGGACCAGCGCCAGACCACGCAACCTGACGACACTCCGAACCAATCGACCTCGGGCAAGCTAGAGACCCAGGTCTGAGAGCCCCGGATGGTCATCGGGTCGACGCCCCAACGGCCAGTGATACTTGCGGTCCTTTGCGTCGATAGCCAGATCGTTGATGCTGGCAATACGCCGCTGCATGTATCCGTGCTCGTCGAATTCCCAGTTTTCATTGCCGTAAGAGCGAAACCAGTTCCCGGCATCGTCATGCCACTCATAGGCAAACCGAACCCCAATCCGATTGCCATGAAATGCCCACAGCTCCTTAATGAGCCGATAGTCCAGCTCTTTGCTCCATTTCCTCGTCAGGAACTGCACGATGGCGTCGCGTCCGGCAAGAAACTCCGCGCGATTGCGCCAGACACTATCCGGCGTATAGGCCAGGGCCACTCGCTGAGGGTCGCGTGTATTCCAGGCATCTTCGGCCATGCGGACTTTTTGAGCGGCAGTCGTTGCATCGAACGGGGGTAGTGGAGGTCTCGGTGCTTCCATATCGCTCCTTACATGAAAGATTGAGTCGCCTATCGATTACGGCAAAGCAATCATAGACTCTGGAATATTTGCTCGTTTGTCCTATGTACACCATTGTCGATGGAAGCAGCCACCCCCACTCCTGAAGAGCCGTGATAGAGCAGGGCTGTCAATGACTTCTGGAGCCTCGCTCAGCCCCCGCCCTCACAGAGTGCGGCCTGGTATACCAATAGGCCCAGGCGATCAACAAGCCCTGAAGAGAAAGCCGGAGCCACAGGCCAAGAGACGAGGCCCACGGATACAGCTCGGGGTGCAAGGCCATATGCACATTCGCCGGAAAGACCGCGATCAACAGAGCGATCAAACCCCACGCCGCCAACCGGGACCACCGTTCAAACAGCAGAAGTCCTCCCAACCCGATCTCCGCCACACCACTGAGGTACACCAGCGCCACAGGCCACGGCAGGTACGGCGGCATGATGCTCACGTAAAACGGCGTGTTCACGAAGTGGTTCGCTCCGGCCGCAATAAAGAACAGGCCGAACAACCAGCGCGAGATGTATTTGAGACGATTCATCACTCAGACGGAATCCGTCGAGGCACTCACCATGGCAGCTCAACCCCCTAGCGCTTTTCCGGCGGGATCGTTTTGAGCTTGGCCAAGAACTGGCGATGCACCGCCGGATCGACCGGCCGGTGCTTTACCTTCGTGCTCGCAGGATCTTTTCCCAGGAAGTTGTCGCCATGCCAGTTCGTAGCGGGCCTGATCGGCCGAGGGGCGAACCCGCCGCCGCAGTTGGGACAGACATTCTCTAAAACCTGTTCGACGCACGTCGCACAGAAGGTGCACTCATACGAACAGATCCGCGCCTCAAGCGAATCAGGCGGCAGCGCCTTATTGCAGTGCTCACACGTCGGTCTGAGTTCAAGCATGCTTTCCTCGATGTGAGGCTATCTATACAACAACTAATACCTCTAATACCTCCTGGAACCTACTTCACCCCACACGGGAAAGACTTACGCCCTTTATTTTCAACTCGCTAGAAATGAGAGCGCACAGGAAGAAATTCATAGTGCCCCCTATTTACTGCCCCTACTCGACAGGTGGCAAAACGAGAGGGTTGATTTTAGGGGGCAAGTCCAACCCCGCTCGAAAAGCCCGCCCTTGATTTCGCGAGGCACGCATAGGGAGAACGCTGGGAACCGTACCAACCTCAAATCTTCGCGGTTCTACCCTGCAGCTGTCACCTTGGATAGTACAATCAAAAATAGAAACGGGAACGCCAGCCATAAGATATTCGCCCGTTTGAGGGAGCAATCCAATTCGCTTGCTTACGGATACTATTGCAGTCATTTGTAAACGACTGACTTCTAGCAGAAGTTCGGATGGAGTTAGTGAGCCAAGACAAGTATCGCCATGCTGGATCCTCCCACGCAACGATCGTTGTTGATCAAAATCCGCATCAACACGGGCAGCAGCATACAAGGCCTCGAAACTTTTCTTGATGTCCCACCCCACCTCACGCTCATCATCACACTTCCGGCAGCGCACCACTCGCCTTGATCCAGATTCCCTTGCCTGATCATCCGCCTGTCGCTCAAGAGCATTCCAGAACGATGCCAGTGATCCTGTCGGAAGCTTTGCACTGAGGCCTTCTCGCAAGAGGCGAAGCGGGAGGTGATCTGCTTCTCCTACCCGAGCATTCTCCAAATCTTCAGGGGCTATCGGCACAGGTGAGTTTTCAATTCGAGCTTGAAGAGTTGCAATTTCAAATGACAAACCCTCTCGGCAAGTTGATGGGGATGTGCCTACCACCTCGCACACTGATGCCGCCCCAAATCCTGCAAGTGCCAAGAGATCGACGAGTCGCTCAGCTCTTTCAAGACCATCATAGATTGCCTCACCAATGTTTCTTTCGTGTAGGTGATAGAGATCTACCAGATGGCGCGTCATTCCATTAGGGAAGTATTGGCGCACCCTGGCATAGGCATGGCACGATTGGTCAACTCGATACGCCACATGGTGTGTAAGCTCCGTGTAAGATTCGATCCATACTCGAGTTCTCCATCGATTATGCTCATGCTCTGGATCGGCACGTCGATTAGGATCATTCTGCGCGTCACGGGTAGCAATAAGTTGATTGCTGTAGGCCTCATTAGCCGAAAGAATCCCACGCTTAAGTTCTTCATACTCTTCCGATGAAATAGCTAGGTCAAAGGGAAGAACCTGATCACCATCTACCATTCCTACACCACCGATATAATTCATCCCTTTATATGGCGATTTAAGAATATGTTCCAAATAGCGGGCATTCCATTGCCCGCGAGGCACCCCTGAATCTTCGCAGGCTCTACACACAGAAACCCATGCTTCATGACTCCCTTGGAAACAGGGGTGTCCTGGGTCTTCATGGTGGACATGTTCTTTGATGGAGCCTGGTCGATTGCTGCCGTAGTACTTGATGAGAGGCATAATTGCCTTTCCCTCGTCAGTCTTAAGGGATTAGCCCCTTTGTTTCGATCGAGCAATCCACGTTCATCTCAAGCAATGCAGAGCTTGGCGCGCCAGACAGGGACCTTCTACTTTCCCCCAATCATCACGTCGATCTCGGCCTTCAGCTAAACCAGGCAACGGCGCGTGGAGCTTTCTCTGCCTCCAACTGCGCACGGAGATTCTCTGGTGAAGATTTGATTGCCGAAGACACTGCGGGCTTTGCAGCAGGGGCACGCAATCCGGGGTACTTTGCCTGAACGAAACTGGCAACTTGCCACAACACCAACACATTCACCACCGTCGCCACAATCAGCGCGCCGGCGATTCCCACGCCTACTCGCCGAAGCAGCCACTCGACTAATCCGCCGGTCAACCCACCTATTACGATACCGGCCAAGAGGCCGACCACTGCGAACACCGCATAAAACCCCAGCGCAAACACCATCCCAAAGCTATCGGCATTGGGGGCAATCCCAAGGTACCCACCAAATCCTATCCACGCGCCCCACGCCCCACCGAGCACCGGCCAGGAGATGCGGACGGCCCTCCAGAACGCATTCCCGTCCTTCATCACTTGCTTGCTCCTGGCCGCACGCTCTCAAGTGTTTTGCGTGCCCCAAGCAGATGCCGTGCGGTTGTGGGTGTCTTTTGCAAATGACACCCACCGGACGGCTCATTCCACGTCAATTTCAAAGATTGATTGAATCCACTGCTGAGGACAAATTTTCCCAATGGCATGACACGCAGTTGGGCTGACGCCACTAGCGGGATGATTTGTTCGACGTGAAGAGACTGTTGCTGATTGCGCCATTGCATTCGCGCACCGAGCCAGTCGCCCGTCCCGCCATCGATGAGCACCCATCCCCAGCCGTCAGCACTCAGGTTCAGATAGCAGTAGGCGCCATGATGACCCGTCCCTGCCCATTCACCCGAAAAGAATCCGGGCGAGTTATCAGGCAAAGGCGTCAACGCGTGTGCAGTCCCCAGCCACACAAATATCAATGCGAGTCCTATGAAATAGCGCATATGCTGGCCTTGTCTCTGGGGGAATATTAACGGGGACATTCTGAATTTCTTGTCCGAGAAACGCACGCATCCCTGGAGAAATTCAGGATGGGCCCAGGTACTGCAGCTACCCTCTCTACGCTAACCGGCTTGACGGCCAGCCCAATATCCGGGGCGCCGATGATGGTGGGCCACCGCGAGAATCAATGGGCCATCTCGTTCGAGCGAGTAGATGAGCGAGTACCGAAAGGTCCGAAGTGTCCGTTTCCGAATGCCAGGCCGGATCTCCACGGCGGATTCAGGAAATTGTGCAATGCGATTTTCAGCCCGCCTAATCTCGTTAAAAAATCGTCGTCCTAATCCTTGCGCTTGCAACTCAAGGTAGCCGATCTCGTTCAGCAACTCGTCTTCCGCCGCCTCGTGGTATCGAAGCGTCGTCATCGAAAGAGTTTGTCCACCTTCGCATGGACCGCATCCGACGAAACCGCCTTGGCACGGCCTGACCGGTACTCGTCCAATCGCCGTTGCGCTTCCTCCGCCCAAAGGCGCTCGGCTTCTTCCTCACTTAATTCCTCCAGACTTGCCAGCAGTTTTTCCGCGAGAGCGGCCCGATCACGCGTACCCAAACTCATCGCGCCTTTAATCACCTCAGCCAGGTTTGACATCTCAACCTCCCCCTTCGACGTACCCTCTTGGCAACTTGCGCTCCTGTCGGCAGTCCAACCTAATACACACAAATAACCACCTTAAAACGCAGCGATTCTTGCGCGTATTCTAAGACTTGTCAACGCGGCGGTGCAGTCAGACCGTTCCCCACTGCAAAAACATTTAAGAGGCCAGATCTCTTTGTTTTGCTCGCGATCAGGACCTGGCCGGAGAAGAATCCACCTGCACTGATTGCGCTTGAAGAGTCTGCAATTGAGTTCGTGCCACATTGACGTCAAGACCCAACCAGGTGCAGGCGATGTCGAGGGAGTTGAAGACGATGACCTTCACGCCATACCCTTCCACTTCTTTCAAAAACACCAGGGCTCGTTCATATGTCTCCCTGTTCACCAGAAGCGCAATCCGGCCCACCTTGAGTCGACCGATGACTTGACCGTACAGGTCCGCAAGCTCTTTCACTTCGTCAATGGTCGTGCCGAAGTGGGCCCTCTCGGCGTCGACCAGAACGGCCGCACCGGGCTTCACCGACGGATCGCTCAAATGCCGTCGTTCATGTGCCAGAAGTTCTTCATGGGTGACCGGCCCTGTCCAGAACTCCACCACCACGCTGCCGCTATTCAACACGGCATAGTTATTGGGCATGTGTCTTCCCCCTTTTCAGCCGCCCGGCACATCAACGACCCCAGATTTTACGGAACCCTAACGATACAGCTCCCCCCTGTCAATCATTCCCCCCTGCCTCATCCCAGGCCGCTCCGTCTATGGAGAGGGACCATTTCTCCAACCAGTCGTTTTTGTTGAAATGCAGCTGAATCAGCCTGTGGATCGCCCACCCGCCTTCTTCCTGAAAGGATTCCATTCCTCGCGCCATATCGTGGGTAGACGGCAACGCCACTCTACTTACGAGGTGCCGAATGGGCCTAGACCGACTCAAACGCCAGCTCTCCTCCCTCGATCCCCGCCTGTACCAGATCGCCAGCCTGAGCACGCTGTTGTTATATGGCCTCGGCTGGCTTCACTTCGAGGTATCGCCCTGGCAGATCGCCCTCACGATTGGGACGGCGCTACTCACACAATATGCCGGAACGCGATTCTATGACCTGCCTTCGTTCGACCCCAAAAGCGCCTTGATCTCAGCCCTCTCCCTCTGCCTGCTCCTCCGCACGGATCATCTCGAAGTCGCGGCGCTGGCCGCCGTCATCGCCATCGGCAGTAAGTTCGTCATCCGCTGGAAGGGCAAGCACATCTTCAATCCGACCAACCTGGCGCTGGTCGTCATGATCGGGGGCGGGCTCGGTTGGATTTCGCCGGGGCAGTGGGGGCAGGTCGCCTGGTTTGGCTTTCTCATCGCCTGCCTCGGCAGCCTCGTGGTCACCCGTGCCGCGCGCGCCGATGTCACGCTCGCTTTTCTCGCTTTCTATGTCGGCCTCCTCATCGCGCGGGCACTCTGGCTCGGCGATCCGCTTACGATCCCGCTGCATCAGATCGAAAGCGGTGCGCTACTGATTTTTGCCTTCTTCATGATCTCTGATCCAAAAACGACGCCGGATTCCAGAGCCGGACGAATCATCTACGCCCTGCTCGTCACGCTGGCGGCTCTCTACGTGCAGTTCGGCTTCTTCCGCCCCAACGGTCCGCTCTGGGGATTGATCGCCTGCGCACCGCTCGTGCCGCTGATTGACCGGCTGCTTCCCGCTGTCCGCTACGACTGGTCCCGGCCGACGACCGGGCAGCCGTCTGTGCCTGTGCCTCTCGTCCTGTCGCTTCACCCACAAAGGAGGTTCTCATGAGACGCATCACCGTGCCCCTGCTGACATTGTTCATCGGCCTGTTCGCCTGGAGCGGCGACGCTTCCGCCTTCTGCGGATTCTACGTCGGCAAGGCCGATACGAAGCTCTTCAATAAGGCCTCGGAAGTCGCCATTGCACGCCACGACAACAAGACCGTCATCACGATGGCCAACGATTTCAAAGGCGACGTGAAAGAATTTGCGATGGTGGTCCCGGTGCCGACGGTCTTAGAGAAGGAACAAATCCACGTCGGCGATCCGGCGGTGCTGAAACACCTGGCCGACTATTCAGCCCCCCGGCTGGTGGAATACTTCGATGAGAATCCCTGCCGGCGCTACGACATGATGCAAGACCGGATGGGCGCCATGAAAAGCATGGCCCCGGCCGCTGCCGAGGCCAAACGCGAACGCGATCAGGTCCTGGGCGTCACCGTCGAAGCGCAGTATCTCGTGGGCGAGTACGACATCCTCATCCTTTCTGCGAAGGAAAGCGCCGGGCTGGAATCGTGGCTGACAGAGAACGGCTACAAGATTCCCAACGGGGCTTCAGCCGTGCTCCATAGCTACCTAAAACAGAATCTGAAGTTCTTCGTGGCGAAAGTGAACCTCGGCGAGCAGGCGAAACTTGGGCTGACACACTTGCGTCCGTTACAGATCGCCTTTGAATCGCCGAAGTTCATGCTGCCGATCCGCCTTGGCACCGTGAATGCGGACGGCGCCCAGGAACTGTTCATCTATTTCCTGACGAAGCGGGGCCGCGTGGAAACAACGAACTATCGCACGGTCCGCTTGCCGGAAGCGCAGGAAATCCCCCTCTATGTAAAGGACAAGTTCGGGGACTTCTATCGTGATCTCTTCACGCAACAAGTGAAGCGCGAGAGTGAGCGCGGTGTGTTTCTGGAATATGCCTGGGACATGAACTGGTGCGATCCCTGCGCGGCCAATCCCCTCTCAGCCGAGGAACTGCGCGGACTGGGCGTGTTCTGGCAGGACAGTCTCGGCGGCCCGCAACGAGGCCGGAGCATGCCGATGGCCCAGAACGTGTTTCTGACCCGCCTGCACGTCCGCTATGACGCGGCGCACTTCCCTGAAGATCTGACGTTCCAGGAAACCTCGGATCGGTCGAACTTCCAGGCCCGCTACATCCTACGCCATCCCTGGACCGGCACGGACGAGTGCGCGGCTGCGACCGCCTATCGTCAGCACCTGCGTGAGCGCTATGAAAAGGAAGCGCAGACGCTGGCCACGTTGACCGGTTGGAACATCGGCGAGATCCGCAAGCAGATGAACATCGCTGCG
>NEWQ02000059.1 GCA_002869855.2 Nitrospira sp. CG24D | reverse complement strand
TTCGTGAGGGCGGCAAGACGGTCGGCTCCGGCGTGGTCACCGAGATTCTGGCGTAACGACGGTCTGAAGAGCGAGGCGATCGTTCCGATCCCTCTTTCTCGGTCCATTAACGTATTCGCCTAACGAGGAGAGTGAGATGCGTGAGGTTATTGATTTGGCATGCACGGTCTGCAAGCAGCGGAACTATTCGACCAACAAGAATAAGAAGAACGATCCGGATCGGTTGGAGCGCAATAAGTTCTGCAAGTTCTGTCGGAAGCATATTGCCCATAAAGAAGTGAAGTAAGCCGAAGCCGGTGTTATGCCGGCGATGCGGATTTTGTAGGGGCATGGTGTCAATGGCAGCACCTCGGTCTCCAAAACCGATGGTCTAGGTTCAAATCCTAGTGCCCCTGCCACACTGAGCATGCTCGGGAGCGGTGTGATGGTCGTGGGGCTGTGCTGGATGATGGATTTGAGAGGCGGAGGGGCTGATGTTTAAGCGGATGACCGAATCCATAAGGCTGTTCCTCGCGGACGTTCGCGCGGAGTTGAAGAAGGTGTCGTTTCCGACCAGAGCTGAGACCATCGGCTCAACGACTGTGGTGATTGTGTTTTGCGTCCTGATGTCGCTCTATTTGTCGGTGATCGACTCGTTCCTGGTGTGGCTGGTCAGTAAGATTATTTGATCGTTCGACGGATGTGCGTCTCGCGGAGGCGCGTCCTGATTTCTTGACCTGAGGGTGGGGCATGACAAAAAACTGGTACGTCATTCATACGTACGCGGGGTTTGAGGGACGCGTGAAGACCAGCCTCTTGGAGCGAGCCAATCAGATGGGGCTCGTGGAGAAGCTCGGGCAAGTCCTGGTTCCGACCGAGGATGTGATTGAAATCAAGGACGGGAAGCGGCGGACGTCGCGGCGGAAATTTTTCCCCGGCTATGTGTTGGTTGAGCTGGAGACGCCGCTGCAGGACGAGACGATGCAGATGATCAAGGAGACCCCGAAGGTCACCGGGTTTGTCGGGGGTGGCGCGCTCCCGCTCCCGCTGACGACTGAGGAAGTGGAGTCGCTGCTCAAGCAGGTTGATGCCGGACAGTCCGGGCCGCGTGAGCAGGTCAAGTTCATCAAGGGTGACAATGTTCGCATCGTCGACGGCCCGTTCCTAGGCTTCAACGGGTTGGTGGACGAGGTGGATCAGGATCACAGTCGGTTGAAGTTGATGGTCAGTATTTTCGGACGCTCGACGCCGGTGGAACTGGGGTTCCTGCAGGTTGAGCGAATTTAAGGTGTGCCGTTGTTGCCGTTGAACGTGGCAGCGCTGACGTTCTGAGGAGATTCACATGGCGAAGGAAGTATCCGCTCTCATCAAGTTGCAGATTCCTGCTGGGAAGGCCAATCCGGCTCCTCCCGTCGGCCCGTCGCTCGGTCAGCACGGCGTCAACATCATGGAGTTCTGCAAGCAGTTCAACGCGAAGACCCAGAAGGAAGGCGACAGCATTATCCCGGTGGTCATCACCGTGTATAAGGATCGATCCTTTACCTTCATTATGAAGACGCCTCCGGCGTCGGATCTGTTGAAGAAGGCGGCGGGCATCATCAAGGGATCCGGCGTGCCGCAAAAAGATAAAGTCGGAAAGATCACTCAGGCTCAGCTGCGCGAAATCGCCCAGAAGAAGCAATCCGATTTGAATGCGGCCGACCTGGAAGGGGCGATCAAGATCATTGCCGGAACGGCCAGAAGCATGGGTGTCGTAGTACAGGGATAGCGCGGATAGCGTTCGGGAAGAAGGAGTACGAGGTATGGGAAAGAAGATGAAGGCCGCGTTGGAGAAGGTCGAGCCGCGCATGTACGCCTTGCGTGAAGCCGTCGACGTCGTCAAGAAGTCAGCCTATGCGAAGTTCGATGAGTCGGTCGATATTGCCTTGCGGTTGGGTGTCGATCCGAAGCGATCCGACCAGATGGTCCGTGGCACCACGGCGTTACCGCACGGGACGGGCAAGAAGGTCCGTGTCCTGGTATTCGCCAAGGGAGACAAGGAGCAAGAGGCGCGTCAGGCTGGCGCCGACTATGTGGGATCCGACGATCTCATGGAGAAGATCAAGGGCGGATGGATGGATTTCGACTATGCCATCTCCACCCCGGATCTCATGGCGTCGGTCGGAAAGTTGGGAAAGCAGCTTGGGCCGCGCGGACTCATGCCGAATCCGAAGACCGGCACGGTCACGTTCGAAGTCGGAAAGGCCGTGGCGGAAATTCGCAAGGGCCGGGTCGAGTTCAAGGTTGAAAAAGCGGGTATCGTGCAGGTGGCGGTCGGCAAGGTCTCGTTCGATATCGACAAGCTGTACGACAACGCCTCGGCCATTCTTGAATCCGTCATCAAGGCGAAGCCGGCGTCCTGCAAGGGCCGCTATCTGAAGAGCGCCACAATTTCCAGCACCATGGGTCCTGGAGTGCAGTTGGATGCGATGGCGTTGACCAAGCAGTGGAGTTAAGCGAGCGCCGGCGTGGCCGGCGTCTGGAGAGAAAGGGTCAGGTATGAAGAAGGATCTTAAAGCACCAGCGGTTGCGGAACTTGCCGAGTTATTCGGCCGTGCCAGAATCGCGATCTTGACCGAATCTGTCGGCCTTCCGGTGAACCAAGTCACCGACCTACGCAAGCAGTTGCGCGGGGTGAAGGCGGAGTACCGGATCATGAAGAATACCCTCGCGATTCGGGCTTCTGAGGGAACTGGCTTGGCCGGTCTCAAAGCCCATCTGAAGGGGCCGACGGGGATGGTGATCGGATATGACGATCCCGTCTTGCCGGCCAAGATCTTGCGCGATTGGATCGGAGCGGAGAAGCGCGACGAGAAAATCAAGGTCACGGTCGGAGTGTTGGAAGGAAAGCTCGTGCAGGCGGCGGATCTCGCGGCCATTGCCAAGCTTCCCAAGAAGGAAGTGCTCATTGCTATGTTGTTATCGGCCATGCAAGGGCCGATACGCGGCGTGGTCTATACATTGAGCGCAGTGTTGTCAAAATTTGTGCGAGTTGTTGCAGCCATTCAGGACAAAAAGAAAGGGGAGGGAGACATGTCAGCTACCACTACAAAATTTTCGCAGGAAGAATTGATCAAGGCCATTGAGGGCATGAGCGTGCTCGACTTGGCGGAGTTGGTGAAGGGCTTGGAGACCCGCTTTGGTGTCACCGCCGCGGCGCCTGTCGCCATGGCCGCAGCTCCGGCTGCCGGCGCTGCTGCTGCTGTCGAAGAGAAGACCGCGTTCGACGTGATTCTCGTATCAGCTCCTGCCGACAAGAAGATCCAGGTCATCAAGGTGGTGCGTGAATTGACGAGCCTTGGCCTGAAGGAAGCGAAGGATCTCGTGGAAGGCGCGCCGAAGCCCGTGAAGACCGGCGCGACGAAGGAAGAGTCCGACACGATGAAGAAGAAGCTCGAAGAGAGCGGTGCCAAGGTCGAGATTAAGTAAGCAGCATTGTCCGATCGTCTTCGGGTGCTGTCCCAACTGACGGCACCCGAAGCCAACCATAGTGTGTGGAGGAGTGCGCATGCCCGAAACGACTCTTCAGGAGTTCGTCGAACGGAAAGATTACTCACGCATCCGGGCCAGCATCGCTATCCCTGACCTGATTGAAATTCAAAAGCGCTCGTACGAAGAATTCCTGCAAATGGAAGTCGAGCCCGAGCGCCGTAAGGATCAGGGCTTGCAGGCCGCGCTGGCCAGTGTCTTCCCGATTCCTGACTATAACAATACTGCCGTATTGGAGTTCTCCAGCTATACCCTGGGGACGCCAAAGTACGACGAGCGAGAGTGCATTGAACAGGGCATGACCTTCGCGGTCCCGCTCAAGCTTCGCGTGCGCCTGGTCGTGTTCGATAAAGAAGATAAAGGCCCACGAAAGAAGGTGCTGGACGTCCGCGAACAGGAAGTCTATGTCGGCGAATTGCCGCTGATGACGGAGCGCGGAACGTTCATTATCAACGGGACCGAGCGGGTCGTTGTGAGTCAGCTGCACCGTTCGCCTGGCGCATCGTTTACCCACGACAAGGGGCGTACTCATGCCAGCGGGAAGGTCTTGTACTCGGCGCGCATTATCCCCTATCGAGGATCCTGGCTCGACTTCGAGTTTGACGCGAAGGACATCCTCTATGTGCGGATCGACCGCCGGCGGAAAATGCCGACGACGATTCTGCTGAAGGCCTTTAATTTTTCCAGCGACGACCTGCTCAAGATGTACTACCCCGTCGAAGAAATTCGACTGGTGAAGGGCAAGTTGTTCCGGAAGCTGGACGCCGATATTCATCAGGGGCTTCGGGCTTCTGCCGAGGTGACGGAGAAGGGCAGCAAGGAACCGCTCGTGCGTGAGGGAGCCAAGCTGACCAAGGGCCTCATCGCCAAGCTGAAGGCTGCCGGCGTGAAAGAGATTCCGCTGACTCCTGAAGAGCTGGTTGGTCGTGCGATCTTGACGGAAATCGTGGATGCCAAGAAAAACAAGATTGCCGAGAAAAATCAGCGGCTGACGGCGGAGATCGTTGAGAAGATCCTTGAGAGCGATGTCGAGGAATTCAAGGTCATCTATTTCGATACCGCGACGGCAACGCCGGTCATTCTCGACACGCTCGAAATGGAAAAGATCGAGACCAAAGAAGAAGCGATGGTCGAAATCTATCGTCGCTTGCGTCCGGGGGAGACTCCCTCCGTGGAGACCGCCCGTGCGTTGTTCGACAACCTGTTCCTGAATTCAAAACGGTATGACTTGTCTCCTGTTGGTCGGCTGAAGCTGAACAGCAAGCTGACCCTGGATCTGCCGCTCGAGCAGCGGACCTTGACGGCGCAGGACATTGTCGAGGTCATCCGCTATCTTGTGAATCTGAAGATGGGTAAAGGCGACATCGACGATATCGACCACTTGGGCAATCGTCGTGTGCGTTCAGTCGGCGAACTGCTGGAGAATCAATTCCGGCTCGGGCTCGTGCGGATGGAGCGGAGCATCAAGGAGCGCATGAATCTCCTGGATATGGAGACAGTGCTTCCTCACGATCTCATCAATGCCAAGCCGGTCGTCGCGGCCGTCAAGGAATTCTTTAGCAGCAGTCAGTTGTCGCAGTTCATGGACCAGACAAATCCCTTGGCCGAAATCACCCACAAGCGCCGCCTGTCGGCGCTCGGTCCGGGCGGTTTGACTCGGGAGCGCGCGGGTTTTGAAGTGCGCGACGTGCATCCGTCTCACTATAGTCGTATTTGTCCGATTGAAACGCCGGAAGGTCCGAACATCG
>NEWQ02000058.1 GCA_002869855.2 Nitrospira sp. CG24D | reverse complement strand
GAACTTCAATCCCTAGGCCACAGCTTTCGATCAACCGGTGACACAGAAGTTCTCCTTCATGCCTACCAACAATGGGGGTCTGATTGTTTGCAGAGACTCAATGGAATGTGGGCCTTCCTCATATACGATCGACAGAATGGCCGAGTATTCGGCTCGCGCGATCGCTTCGGAATAAAGCCACTCTTCTATTATCGTACCGACCGTCATGCGCTATTTGCCTCAGAGATCAAAGCGCTTCGGGCATCGGGGTTGTACCAAGGCGGTGTCAATTGGGAAGTAGCCTCGAAATTCCTTCTCCAAGGCACACTCACCGACAATGAGGAGCGCTTCTTTACAGATATCCACCAGCTTCCTCCCGGCACCGCGTTTGAGCTGGACACCAACGGACACTGGAAGGAGTGGCGCTATTGGTCACTGGATACAATCCCCTCGGTGGCCTGCACAGACCCTATCCAGGCCTTCGGTGAGCTCTTCGAGGATTCAGTTAGGCTCCGCATGCGGAGTGATCAGCCGGTCGGCGTAACACTGTCTGGTGGATTGGACTCCACAGCGATCATTTGCTTACTGGCGACGCTCAGAGGGGACTCACAACGCGAACAAGCAACAGCTCTTCACGCATTTTCTTTCATCGCCAAAGAATTCGACGAATCGGCTTATATCAACGATACCGTGGCGCAGACACGGGCCACCCTCCACCAATTCCAAGAAGGACCTCGTGAGCTGTGGGACAAGATGGCCACGGTCATCCGGTTTCAAGATGAACCGGTCCATTCACTGAACGCAATCGTTGGGTTTGACCTCCTAAGACTGGCGGCAACTCATGGGATACGCGTGGTGCTGTGCGGCCAAGGTGCAGATGAAGTCATCGGAGGATACTCGAGTTTTTTTCCTGACTATTGGGAAATGCTGATTCGTCAGGGACGCCTCGGGGATGCGTGGAATGAGATTCAACAGTATACATCAGCGCACGGAGGGTCCGCCTGGAGGCGGTTTGCCTCCTCGATCCAGAAAGTTGGCATCACCGCATGTCACCACATTCCTGCGTACCATTCGCTTTCAGTGAAGAAGCACCAACGGAGAGAGCAGGTCAACGCGTGGTATAGCCCTGAGCTAGGCCGACACTTTCAAAAGGACGTACCGGAGTACCTGGACTTGTCGCTCGACGCGATACAGAAGTACCCCGTGGAACACAACCCCCTCCCCTTGTATTTGAGAGTTGAGGACCGTAACTCAATGGCCCATTCCGTGGAAACGCGCCTACCATTCCTGGACTATCGCTTGGTATCCCTGGTCTTCAATATGGCGGCGAACTGGAAGCTCCGTGGCCCGTGGAATAAGTTTGTGCTCCGAGAAGCCATGCGTCACCGCATTCCCGAGTCCGTGCGAACCCGCGTCGATAAGATGGGATTCCCTGTCCCGACCCGCAAATGGTTTGCACACGATCTGTACGAACCCATGCAAGACCTTCTGGCAAGCCGGGCGGTCCGCGAGCGAGGCATCTACAACGTGCAGGCTATCGTGAACGATCTTCAGCGACATCGGACTGGGCAGATCGATGTTGCCCAGAAGCTGTTTAACGTGGCCCAGTTTGAGATTCTGGCCGCGCTTTCAAACGACCTCCCCCCTGCGTATGCCGTTGAATCGTGATTCCCTTTCACCGACACCGGACCCTCGGGTACTCCGTAGAGCCTATGACCGCTTCCAGGAACACAACCAGCTAATCTGCAGGCAGTGCGAACCGTCTAACAACGCATGATCCCCTCTTGGCCCATAATATTGGCAACATGGATAGGTACGGTATCCATGGCGCCGTTGGCTCACGCCTCTATCTCTTTCTATGTCTCACCAACCGGCGACGACGGCAATCCAGGGACCGAAGCAGCCCCATTTCAATCCATTGAGCGCGCACAAACTGCCGTACGCCCCCTCACCGACACCATGACAAGTGATATCACGGTCGTGCTGAGAGGCGGTCTCTACCAGCTCGCTAATACGGTGCGATTTGATCATCGCGATTCAGGAACGAACGGTTTTCAGGTTATCTATCGATCCTTTTCAGGAGAGCATGCAACGCTCAGCGGTGGACGCGCAATAATAGGCTGGACTGCGGCGCGTGATGGGCTCTTTCAGGCCAACGTCGGTCCAAATCGATTTCGCCAACTTTATGTCAACGGCGCGCGCGCCACGAGGGCCCGCACACCGAACGCACCGGATTTTTACCGGTTGCTTCGGTGGGACGAAGACGCGCAACAAATTGTCGTTGTTCCCAACTCTATCGCATCCTGGTCCAACCTCACATCCGTTGAGATGGTCATCATGAAGCAATGGACGCAGAATAATCTTCGCGTGGAATCATTCCTAGAACGCGAAGAGGGACTCTTCATCCAACCGCGCGAACCGGACAGAACCAAGGCTTTCCTGGGACACCTCTTCCTCCGTCTCGACGCTCAAAGCTATTTCTTCGAAAACGCCCTTGCGTTTCTCGACTCTTCCGGCGAGTGGTATCTGCAAACACCTACAGAAGAGGTTTTCTACCGGGCACGGGAGGGGGAAGATCTCTCCCAAACCACGGTCATCGCGCCACATCTCGAACAGCTCCTCGAAGTGCGCGGGACGGCGGGAAAACCCGTCCATCACCTGTGCTTCATAGGGCTCACATTTGAATACGCGGGTTGGATGGAACCGACTGAGGAAGGCTTTGTCGTGAGCCAGGCCGATGCGATTTATCATGGGATAACGCCCTCGGCCGGACGGGTCGGAGTCGCGGTGGCTTTTGCGCATGCCCATCATATCCAGTTTGAGCGGAACACACTTCAGCATCTTGGCGGAACAGGCTTAGTCCTTCATACCGGAATCACCGATGTTCAGGTCATCGGCAATCGGTTCAGAGATCTGTCAGGAAGCGGGATCGTCATCGACAGCCTCCTGGAAACACGCCCGCTTGACCCTCGGCTCGTCTGTCAGAATATCCTCATCGCAAATAATCTTATTACAGATATCGGGCTCGATTACCGGTCCAGCGTCGGAATTTTTGCGGGATTCGTCTCCAATACCAGCATCGAATACAACGACATTCATGATGCTCCCTATACTGGAATCAGTGTAGGGTGGGGATGGACAGGCAAGGATACATTGCTTGGCCCCAACCGCATCATTGGAAATCGCATTTATCGGGTCATGACAACCATGGCTGACGGCGCCGGAATCTATACCTTGTCAAAGCAGTCAGGAACCACCATTCAAGATAATTACATATACGATATTCTTCGCTCACCCTGGGCTGGGAATGCCCCAATTTCGGCGATCTACCTTGATGAGGGAAGCGCCGGGATTACCATTGCAAACAATGTTCTCGAACGTGTGCCACTGGGCATCTTTCTTCATCGAGCTTCTGAAAACACAATCGTGAATACCGTAGGAACCTATGAGGAGCGTAATGGATCGAGGAACAATACCTTTCACCTCGAACCAGGTCATTCACTCGATGCCGTCAGATTGCGCGCCGGCCTTGAGCCTTCATTCAGAGACCTGCATTCTCACGATTAGGTGCAACTTCCTTGAAGATAGGTCAAAGCCCGAGCTAAGCAAGATATTGGCTTCCGACGAAATTAGCACCTGATTGGAGACATTCGCTCCTGACGATCGCTGAGTCTTTTCACACTACCCTTTTCTCCCTTCAGGGCTCCACTCGAAATCTAAGGATTTGCACTACAGCGAAGTCGCGTATCGACATACCAACCTCCATGATGACGCGTAGACTCGAGAGCGAATCGCACAAGCATTTGCACTTTCCGCCTCTCCTCTTTACACTCAAACGTGAGTAAGGGCGCTTCTGTTTTTTCACGATAGGCTCTCGGCCGCCAGACACCGCCAGCAACCGTTCCGCTCGCGAACCTGAAAGACGCCGCCCAAACATGCGGTTGGCCTGCGTAGAAGGCCGTAGCGTCGTTATCAGTGGCATTGAAGAAAAGGGGTCCGGAAAACCTTCCTCGAAGGCATCGGTCAGAGGACAATCCGTTAAATAGTCGGCCCGCCGCAAGGTGATATAGATAAGCGGGCCAGGGATCTCTTCAGGGTTTTGAGCAGCAATTGGATTCACGCCGTCCTCACAGAATCTGACGGTTCTCGCGAGACGGCCTTCAAGAAGGCAAGGTACGATGGCATCACGACTGACACAAGCCCGCTTTCTCGACGCATTGCTCAAAGTCATGGACGGCAAACACCATTGGGCATGGGATCACTTCGCCACCGGACGATTGACCAAAGATCAGCTCAAGGTTCACTTTCAGCAGGAATACTTCGTGTACGTCCGCGATTTCCCCGTCTTCCTCGCCCGGATTCATGGACACAACCCACCGCCGTCAGTCCGACGCATGCTGGCGGAAAACATCTATGAAGAAGATACCGGGGGATTGTCGCTCGGCAAATCCCATCCGGAACTCTTCCTCACGATGATGGAAGGATTAGGGTTCGCCGCGAAAGATTTCGAACAGATCGGCCCCTTGCCCGCAAGTCGAGCCTATCGCGCATGGCTGGATCGGGTTTCCAAACAACCAACCTGGGTCCTGGGTGCTGCGGCCCTCACCATTTTTGTGGAGGGTAGCGTCAAAGACCGGAAGGAACTGCGTGAGCCCTCCAAGCCTAAAACAGCGGAGGAAATCGAGACGACCATTAAAAATCATCCCCTCGTCCGTTATCATGGCAACTCCCCGGATTGCATGGATCTCATTCGGGCCCACCAGCTCGTTGAATCCGGTCATCGGCACGATGCATACGACATGGTCACTCAAAACGCTCCATCCGCGACGACGCAACAGGCGATTCTCAGCGCGGTGAAGCGTAGCCTACGACTCTGGCTGACCTATCGTGATGCGGTCGCCAAGGCTTGCGGTCTCAAGAAGCCGTAATGCCGTTGCGGATAACAGGAGTCCTCCACACACTCCTGATCGTCAGCACGATACTTCCCGCCTTTGGAGCCGAACCTGCCGTTGATATGGCGTTGATCCCCGCCGGGGAATATCGCATGGGCACCGCGGAAGGCAGCGACGGTCTGACGGACGAACATCCCGAACGGCTGGTCTTCCTCCACGCCTTCTTCCTTGATCGGTTCGAAGTGACCAATCAGGACTATGCCGCCTTTGTCCAATCGACCAGTTACCGCCCGCCGTCAAACAATAATCCAGCTTCGACAATCTGGAACGACACCGCGTATCCACAAGCCATCGCCAAACACCCCGTGGTGAATGTGAGCTGGGAAGATGCCGTGGCCTATTGCCGGTGGTCCGGCAAACGTCTACCCACTGAAGCCGAATGGGAAAAGGCCGCGCGAGGAACCGACGGACGCCGCTATCCCTGGGGAAACGACTGGAGTTGGAAGAAAGCGAATAGCGCCAGCTATTGGGCCGGGCAAACCATTGAGTTTCAAAGCGGTGCCGATTGGGAGGCGTTTTGGGTCAAGGGAGACGGCGCACGGCTGGTCAAAGAGAAAGGGATCAAGGGAGAAGTTTTGACCCTGCCCGTAGGAAGCTTCCCTGACGGAGCCAGCCCCTACGGGATCCAAGACCTCGCCGGCAACGCCGCGGAATGGGTGCAGGATTGGTACGATCCGAATTATTACCGGTCGGCTCCACTCAGCGATCCGAGTGGACCTGAGCGAGGCGCCATTAAGTCCATGCGAGGCGGATCCTGGCTGAAACCAGCGATCAGCTTGCGGACTAGCGATCGAGATTGGGGGATCATGGACAGCCGCCCGAGCGGAACCGGGTTTCGATGCGCTCAAGACAGCTTCTGACGGTTACTGCGCCATCCAGGCTAAGCCACTTTTGACCTTACGTTCACGCCCTGCGAGAGTGTGCTGAAAAACTGACTCAATTGGGCTGCAGGCTCCGGCTCCATCCGTTCAAGCTTCACCCCGCACTCTCTCCCCTCTACCCAACGCACAACCGCACGGGCAATCGATAGTGACGAGTCCGCACCGGGCAACGTGACGTCAAGGCTCAGGATCATTCCCGGATCCAATGCTTCCTGCCCCTTGAGCCGCCACCCCTCCCTCGTCATATCGACCACAATCCCCTCTCTGATCTCCCCATTGATGCAATACCGGATAGGGCAACGAATCTCGTACCGAAAGCGTCTCCGCACATAGTGAAAATAGGCTGGCGTCGTTTCACTGACATAGCCGGCTTTCCAACTTTTCTTCAACGCGACGCGGGAACGACTGCCACCGATCCACACCAGAGCGCGATGCCAATCGAGGTGGGCGAACCTCGCTATGGTATAGGCCGCTATCGTCCCAAGCCCCAAAACACCCAGCAATTCAAGAATCCTCATTTTCCAACCTCCCATAGCGGACACGATCCGAATATATCTTCGTGGAGCTAGAGAGAACTGTACCCCGGAACGCTGGCTTTGGTTAGAGTGCAGAAAGGTTAGTTCGAAAGAGGGGACTGGAAGGAGGCTGCGGACTCCACCCACCAGTCAGCTATGATCCTGGCAGCATTGGCCAGTCCCGAGGAAAAAACCACGAGCGCCCACGGCAATCATCTCCCGATCGCCGCCACTACACAAACAGCCCAACGGGCGTATGGGCATGGCCAGGCAAGACAGCGCCTAGTTCTGAGGTGCTGGCGCCGAAATGCTTGACCAGCACATCAGCAAAAATATCCCTGAACTCGACCGTCGGTCTGATATACCGCCCTTCATCGAGATTGGCCTCCGTTAATGAGCTGGGCCAGCCTGAAGTGCCCTTGTAC
>NEWQ02000057.1 GCA_002869855.2 Nitrospira sp. CG24D | reverse complement strand
TCGCCAATCTGCTCTTTGCGAGCTTTGGACTGTATCTTCTACTCAAAGTGCGCTACTGACACCGGTTGACTGCATGCAGACCTTCCGGTAAGTAGTGGGAAAGCATCTGCGAATGAGGAGTATAACGCGTGGCTAGTCGGGTAGTAATTACGGGACTCGGAGTGGTGTCACCGATCGGAATCGGTGTGAGCACCTTCTGGAAATCGGCCATGGCCGGACAGTCGGGCATTTCGGCGATTACCTCCTTCGACCCGTTTCCCATGGATGGCTACCGGTCGAAGGTCGCCGGACAAATCCGAAACTTCTCCCCTGAACAACATATCGGCTCCTCGCACGGCGACCGCGTCGACCGGTACGCGCAGTTTGCCCTTGCGGCGAGCCGTGAAGCACTGGCTGATTCAGGCATGCAAATGGAGAAGGAATCCCCCCACCGCGTCGGCGTCATTGTGGGAGCCGGCATGGGCGGCATGGTGATGGGCGAACGGGAAATTACGCAACTCTATCTGCATCAGAAACCGCACCGTGTCCACCCCAACTTTATCCCGGTCATCACGCTGAACTCAGCGTCGGGAATTGTGGCCATGGCCACCGGCGCCAAAGGCCCGAACCTGACGATTTCCACCGCTTGCTCATCCAGCGCCCATGCGCTCGGCCAGGCCTGGTACTGCATTCGAACCGGACAAGCCGATGCCGTCATCGTCGTCGGCGCTGATGCGAGCATTACGCCGCTCGTCTTTGCTGGATTTTGCTCGCTACGCGCGCTCTCGAGCAAATTCAACGAGCAACCGGAACGGGCCTCCCGCCCGTTCGACCGGGACCGGGACGGATTTGTGATGGGGGAAGGCGCGGGATCCTTGATCGTAGAATCCCTCGCCCATGCCAAGAAACGCAAAGCCCGCGTCTATGCGGAGCTCGCAGGGTATGCCGCGACAAGCGAAGCCTATCACATGGTCATTCCCCGCGAAGACGGCGAGGAAGTCGCCACCACGATGAAGCTGGCGTTGAACGCCGCTGATGTCAGTCCGTCGGAAGTGGACTACATCAACGCCCACGCCACATCGACCAACATCGGCGATGCCGTCGAGTCAAAAGCGATCCGGGCGCTGTTTAAGAATCGCGCGGATAAGATCGCTATCAGCGCCACCAAATCGCTGGTCGGTCATACCCTGGGAGCCGCCGGTGCGATCGGCGCCATCGCCACAACGCTGGCCATTCATACGGGACACATCCATCCCACGGCCAATTATGACGATCCTGATCCCGATTGCCGGCTGGGCGGCCTCAGCCGTGACCCGCAAGAGAAGAAAATTCGAGCCGCGCTCCTGAACGCCTTCGGCTTCGGCAGCAACAATGCCGCCGTCGTCTTAAAACGATTTCGTGCCTAAGCGACTCCCGACCCAAGAGGAATGACCACCATGGCTGACCGAGCAATCGTCGATAAGATTATCC
Source organism: Nitrospira sp. CG24D (assembly GCA_002869855.2). Taxonomy (GTDB): domain Bacteria; phylum Nitrospirota; class Nitrospiria; order Nitrospirales; family Nitrospiraceae; genus Nitrospira_D. Next base: position 16,929 of record NEWQ02000057.1, on the reverse strand, counting down.
AGGCTCTCGCGGAATATTTGAAGCGGGATGCCAGCACCATCAAAGCCGCGCACCACCTTCGCGATGACCTCGGCCTGGACTCCATGGCTGTGATTGAATTGCTGTACAAGATCGAAGAAACCTTCGACCTTCAAATTCCTGACCAGGACCTGGTCGGCCTGGCCACCGTCGGATCAGTCGCCTCCTACGTCGAAGGGCGTCTGGCCCCGGCAAAACCGGCAGCGAAGAAGACCGCAAAACCGGCTACCGTCACATCGACCAAAAAGCGGAAGGCCTAGCCATGAGTGCGTCCTCCCCCTCAATAACGCTGATCCTCGATCAAATACATCAGCTAGTCGGAGGGGAACTCCACGGAGACGGGGCAACTCCCATCACGGCCGTAGACAGTCTCTCGGATGCCACAGCCGAAGCCATCGCCTTCGTCACCAGCGACAAGGACTTGAAAATATCGGATGGCATCACGGCCGGCGCGTTGCTCGCGCATCGCCACCTAGCCGAGCTGCCCATTCCCCACATCGTCGTAACGAATCCCAAGCTCGCCTGGGCTCGCGTCGCTCAACGATTGGCTCCCCCGTATCTCCCGCGCGGAATCGCCGCGAACCTCGCCAGAGGCAGCCAGGTCGAGATCGGCCCCGATGTATCCATATGGCCGTCTGTCACCTTAGGCGATCACGTCACCATCGGCGCACGTGTGACGCTGTATCCCGGTGTGTTTGTGGGCTCCGACTCCACGATCGGAGACGATTCAGTTCTCTACCCCAATGTCGTAATCCGCGAAGGATGTACCATCGGCGCCCGCGTCACCATTCATAGCGGAACCGTAGTGGGCTCAGATGGCTTCGGGTATGCCCAAGATCAGGGGCGGCACGTAAAAATTCCCCAGCTCGGCGGGGTGGCGATCGAAGACGATGTAGAAATCGGAGCGAACGTAACGATCGACCGCGCAACTACGCCGAAGAGCCACACGCGCATTAAGACCGGAACCAAAGTGGACAATCTCGTTCAGATCGCGCACAACGTCACTATCGGCGCGCATTCCATCGTCGTTGCGCAGGTCGGGATTGCCGGAAGCACGACCATCGGACGGCACGTGATGATCGGGGGACAGGCCGGATTGGCAGATCACATTACAATTGGGGATCAGGTCATGATTGCCGCACGCGCCGGAGTGAATCGGAGCCTCGAACCCAATCAGATCGTCTCCGGAGCGCCGGTCATGCCACACGAAACCTGGATGAAAGCACAAGCCGTCATTCCCAGACTTCCGGAGCTACGCCAACTGGTGAGGAGTCTGGAACATCGTGTGGCAACACTGGAAACCCAGATTGTCCAGACGCCCCGCGCATCAAAGAAAACCTCGGCACGTGCCCGCAAGTAGCCTCTTCTGATTCGTACTGGACTAGACGCGGCCCCGCCAGAAAAACAACCGCGCCCAATAGAATCCGGCCCATGGCAAGAGAATGGCCGGCACGATTGAGACCTGTCCGATCGAGATCGCCAGCCAGGATCCCCCAAGCATGCCCCCTACACCCAGCATATACGCCATCGGGATCAACGAACGCCCCGTATGCTCCAACGGCGACGGTTCAGGGACCTTTACTCCCTTCTTGCCCTGCTTGGCCGTGGCCACTCGTATACGGGCTGCCAGGACTTCTGGAAACGATTGCAAGAGATAGAAGTGGTAGCGAGACTGGGCAAACCCCAGCGCCGCACCCAATGCAATTAACCCTGTGCTCTGAAGGAATGTCTCCCACGTGTACTGATCGGTCGCAAAGAGTTGATACCCCAGTCCGGCAACTCCACCGAGCATACTGACCAAGCCGACCAGCCCAGAAGGAATAAGAATGTAGGTTTTGACGTAGTCATGCGCGTGTTTTGTAACCTGCTCCGGCCGTTGTACAGTAATCAGTTTGGGCACAATAACCTCATTCGATTAGGCACACCCGGGACCATCAACAACATTCATGAAACCCCGCCCCGACATCTGCAATCCCAAAGAGTCGCGGCGGCACAGGGGTCGATCATCTGAATGGCAATGTCTCATTCGTCACGACAGGCTTGTCGTTCATCTTCTAACATTCATGATCACCAGGTTCAACGTTCCCTTTTTACGCCTTAACCGCCAAACCTCCCTGCCGGCATAGCGGACAACACTGAGCGATCAGTTTCCCCTTACTCGGTCGCAAGATTAGCCCTTCACTGCGGCAGACTCCAGCCTACAGCGGCTTTCAGAAGACAACCATCGAAGCGTCACATTTCTATGTCCACAAAATCTGTGTATGACCTGTGGATATCCATGTGGATGGTGGCCCAACCAGCATCACAGGTGCCATCGCCACCTCAGTGCCTATTGTTTAGGCATAACTTCCTCATTTATATCAACGTGATCGACTGCGTCCGCTCGCAATGATGTGCCACCACTAGCCGTAGATCTCGTGCGTGATATCAATGTGCTACGAGTGTGACAACCGAGTGTGAAGAGGGGAATCAGGCAGGGAGGATTTCTTCAATGGTCGCTCGCTCAAGACGTCCGAGATTCACCCATTGCTCAGCCATGGGGACCAGCGTCTTCAAGCGCAATTCAAGCGCTTCGAGGCGAATGGGTAACGAGGTCACCTTCCGGTAAGCCGTGACCGTCAAAAACGACTTCAATCCTTGGAGAAACATCATGATGGTCATCGCCTGAACCAGCTTAGCCTGATCATGCAAGAATTCGACATGGCCAAGAATGGGATCGAGCTGAGAAGCCGTGACAAAGCTGGCGGCCTGCGCCCGAAGAGAGGCGAGCGCCTCCGTCATTTGTGGGACACGCGAATGAACGGCCTGAAGGAACTCATTATCCTGCCGATCCAAGTCACGAAGGATACGCTCGATCGTAGACACATCGACCGACTGTTCGGCCTCACCCACTTCTTCGGCACGATGAATCACCGCCTCCAACATGTCCCGAGCCGGCTGCATCGATCTCGATCGAGCCTTCTGCAGCTCACGCAAGGCACTTAATAATGGGAGCGAGGAAAACTCGCGGTTCGGGGCGCTGGGAGGGATGCCAAGTATGGCCATCTCCGCACATTCGACAGCACCCATCTCCTCCTCATGGACCACAGACACTTCTCCGTCAATAAGCGTCCGCTCATCTCCCGCTGCGCTCTGGGAGGGAACGGATGCCAACTGCCGAACCGCGTCAATGACTCGACTCAAGCCCTGGTGCAAATGACGCAGCGACTCGGAAGCAACGGCAGTTTCTGCCCCGCCGACATCACGAAGCGTAGGCAGCAAGTTCGTCGCCATTGCCTCAATTTCATCCAGATGCACCGTAGCGGCGGACTTTGCCAGATTCGTGATCCCGTTGAGGACAATCCCGTAGACATGCGAACGAACCGGCCCCTCTTTGTCGGCACTGAGCCGCGCGAGCGCAGATTGAATTTGCGCCAGCCACTCGTGCGCCTCCAGCGCAAACAAGCCCACGACTTCCTTATCAAACCCGACATCGTCCTGACTCATCGTCTCTACTGCAGACCCTTGATCAAGGACAGTTTCAGACTTCCCCCCGTCCACCGCACCAGGATGCCGCGCATGTTCCACGACGCCTTGAATGGCAGTCGCAATGGCATCAAGGCTCTCTAGGAGCGATGTAAACTGATCCGATGCCGCCCCCATCGGCACTGCAACGTTTGGAACCTCCGGCGCAAACGTCAGACGCCCGACCACGGGAGCTTTGAGCGCTTCGATAATACTCACCAGCGGAGTCAGGCTGAGATCGATATGCCGACTTTCCGCGTAACCCGCGTCTCCCGGTTCATCTACCTCCACGATCGGCCGTAGCGGGTACTGCACATTGACTCCCACGACCGTCCCCGTTTCTCCGGTAGTCAACCGAACGGTCGTCCCAAGGGGATACACCGACAGCTGCTCGACCAGCGCTTTGGTCATCTCCCGCGGGAACGTTGCCCGCTCTGCCACCAGCAACTCCTTGATCGCCTCATGTGGAAATAGTCTGGGGCGATATGGCCGTTCACTGATCAACGCATCGAACACATCGGAGACGCCGATGATCAATGCCATCTCGCTGATTTGGCGACCTTTCAACCGATTCGGATAGCCCAACCCATTGGTGCGCTCATGCGCCTGGCGAATCAATTCCGCTAACCAGGTGTAGTCGGACCCCGACCGCTTGATCGCCTCATACCCCAGTTCTGGATGTTGTTCGATCAACGTTCGTTCGTCAGCTGTCAGCCGTCCAGCTTTCGTGAGCAGCGATTGAGGAACGGCAAATAATCCGATATCGTGCACCAGCCCGGCCAGCGCGAGCCGTTCTAGTTCGCGCCCATAGTATCCCAACCCCATCCCCACCTTCGTCGCCACAACAGCCACATTCACGAGATTCGTCAAGAGCGCCGATCCCGATGGACTGGAGAGCGCCATGACGGTCAATTCATCGCTGCGTTTCAACGACGCGACCAGCGACTCAGCTAAAACTTCGAGTCGGTCGAGTTGAATGCTCCGTTGACTTTGTATGGCCGAAGCGACAAGGGTCAGCTCGGCTTCTGCGTCCCTATACCATGTCATGGAAACTCGTTCTCCCCTTCTTCCCAACCGAATCCGGTCAGCCTAGCGTGGATCTGCGACGTGCAACACAAGCGTCCGGTCGATGTGATCAACTTTTCCTTGCGCTCCGCTGAACAAGCAGAGATCGCAGAGCGCATTAATCAAGCGACAGACGCCGCCCGTGTGCCGATAAATCGCTTCAACTGCATCTGCCGTAAAGAGCCTTCGCGTGCGCCCTGCCGCTGCCAATCGGCCTTGAATATAGGTCTGCGTTTCTTCGACATCAAACCGTTCCAGATGATACCGCACGGCAATCCGTTGCATCAGCTGCGGAATACGCGCCACCCGTTCTCGAAGTTCGGGCTGGCCAAGCAACACGAGCGTCAACAGAAACCGATCGTTCATTTGATAATTCATCAAGAGCCGGACCTCGTCAAAGATCCGATCCTCAAGGATCGTTTGAGCCTCGTCAATGACAAGGACCGTATCAAGTCCCTGCCTGGCGTTCGACAACAAATGCTCGTTCAGACGTCTCAGCTGCACCGCCTTTGAGTCACCGACCGGCAATCCGAATTGATAGAGAATTTCTCCAAGAAATTGCTTTACCGGAAGAGAGGGGTTTGCCAGCAAGGCCACATCATACTTCGACCTCGGCAAATTGAGAATCAGCGCACGGCTCAGAAGGGTCTTCCCGCTTCCAACCTCGCCGGTTAGCATGACAGCGCCCTTTCGAGCCTGAATCCCATACAAAATCCGTTGCCGGGCCTCCTCATGTTTGACCGAGGGGACATAAAAGCGCGGGTCAGGAACATTCTCAAACGGCTGGGCCTGCAGCCCCCAATGCTGTTCGTACGTGAAAGGCATCGGCTCAGCAATTAACACATCAGTCTCCATTCCATCTTCACCTTACTAAGGAATCGTTTCAGGGATACTCAGGAAATCGCGCAACAGAGAAATACTGGGCCACCGCTATGCGGTGGGCAACAAGGCTTCGATGGCTCTTCGCTCTCGTCGGCCAGACTCTGCCCACTCTTGAATGATCGTAGGCATCGTACGCAGTCGGCTCTCCACTTTCTTAAACTGAGACACCGGGGGCATCACCCGCTGTTCCATCACCAGCGTGAGAAAACTCTGCAGTCCTGTGAAAAACGTCATGGCTTCGACCGCATTCACCTGTTGGGATACCGACCAGAGTTCAGCCGCGTGGTCCGCCATGGCCTTCCACTCGACGGATGCCTCGTTCCATTGACCTATCGGCACCTGCGCTATCTTTTCAATACCGTCGGCCACGAGCGGTCCAAGCCGCTGCACCATCTGCGCATACGCTTGCTCTACCTCGGCCCCTCGCTCTAGGACCTCGCGCAACGACGCGGCATCACAATGCGTCACTCCATTTCTCGTCATCCCTTCAATCTGAGCAATGATGGTCTTCGCTACATGGCATGGCATAGCCGTACTGCCGGCCATGCGACTGATCAGATCGGAGAGCGCGGCATGGAACTCCTGCGCCGGCACTGTAACGGGCACCACATCTTTCGTTGCAGACTCAGCATCAAATGCCACACCGGTCGCACGGGTCAGCGCATCGTGAATCTGGCCCAACTGTTTGCAGAGCGCTAAAAACGCGCCGGCCGAAAGCGGGACGGATGGATCCTCTACCGCCTTAACCAAAGGAAGGCCGGAGAAACTGGCCTGCTCGACTTCATGTAGATTGATCGTCGCGGCTGATCCGCCAAGATTCGTTAATCCGGCTTTGATCGTGTGCGCCAGCTTGAGATGACGATCAGCCGGAGGCCCTTGTTGCAATTCATCGAGTGCCACATGAATCTGTTGCAACCACTCCTGCGCTTCTTGAGTAAACAGCGCAATTAACTCTTTTTGAAATTCATCGTCAGCTTCGACTGCCATGCCACTTCATTCCTTCACGTGAGCACAAGTCCAGGCCCATGAGATTGATCTGTTTAAGCCCGCCCCTTGCCACTGCCGAGTTGAGATGCCAACCCAGCTATTTCTCCGAGCTTGCGCGCCATATCTTCAAACCGCTTCATAGATTGTTCAGCAGACTGTTCAGATTCCGACACACGCCGCGCCAACACGGCGTTCCGATCCCGCTCAGTCGCCAAGAGCTTTTCGAACTCCTGAGCCGCATCCACCATCTTTTCCAACGCTTGAATACGGCTCTCTTTGGCGCTCCCAGCCTGAGTCGCCACCGCCAATTGGCTTTCAAGATCACTCAACCGCTGTGCTCCGCGTTCAGCCTCGGCAAGACGTCCGCTCAACTCTCCTACACGAGCACGTTCAGCCGTCAGTGCGGCGTCCGATTGCGTCACTTGCCGCTCCAAATCGGCAGCACGATGCTCTTCACGGGCCAGCCGCGCTTCCAGGTCTTTCGTCCGTGCCGCAGCTGCCTCCAAAACGGTCAATTGTTCAACTAATTTCGCCGAAGCCGCCCGCTCGGTCATCAGCGTGGATTCCAACTGAGGCACCGCGCTAACTGCTTGTTGGAGATCGGCGATCTGCAGTCGAAGGTTTTGAATGGAATCCTGCTCGGACTTTAAAGCAGATTCGAGAGCCGATACCTTCGACCGTGCATCGGACAGCAGGTCCTCACTGCTGGCAATCTGCGCTTTCAACGACACAATCAGTTGTCGTTCTTGAGCCAACTCAGCTTCAATTCCCTGCGCCCGGCTTGACTGGTTGCTGACTTCTTCAACACGCTGACGCTCGGTAGCGAGTTGGCCTTCCAATTCCTTTGCCTGCGCCGCCAGCACCTCCAGTTCTTCTACTCGCTTCTTGAGCCCTTCCGCCTTGCCCCTCTCAGCTTGCAACTGAGCATCCAGCTCACTGGCATGCACAACTGCCTGTTTATAGGTTGCAAGCTGCTCGTCAGTGATTCGAGGGCCGCTCCCCGCTTCGCCGGATACAGCGGGCTTGGGAGCAGGCGCTGCAGGGGAAGGAGCCACCACCGTAGGCTCTTGCCGCTTTGCAAGCAACTCGAGAACCCGGTCCTTGAGTGAGGTTCCTTGAAACGGTTTCTTGAGAACCCCATCAGCATGACAAGACTCCGCCTGTTTTGTCACCTCATCATTCACAATGCCAGAAATCAGCAACACCGGAGTTGTGGCCAGCAAAGCATTCCCCCGCACAAAGGCGCAGACTTCATATCCACTCTTATCCGGCATGATCACGTCCGACACAACGACGTCCGGCCGTTCCTTCGACAAATACGCGAGCGCCTCTTCTCCATTAGCGGCTAAGGTGACGCCAAGTCCGGCTTCCGTTAATAAACGCTCCGCGACTTTTCTAACCGCAATACTGTCATCTGCTACAAGAATCTTCGGCATACTGACTCCCTTCACCTCTGTTCATAAACATCAACTTTAGGCTGCCCCTAATCGGCTGGCTGCAATAATGGGGACGTCTTCAAACTCATCAGTGAAACATCCCACCGTGTCGATATCGTTGCCGCGATAGGCCTGAATCTTTGCGGCATCGAGCGAATGCAACACGGGCATTTCCTCATCGATGCAAATCGCCATGGCCCCGTCGGCCTGCTTGGCCATCAAACAGAGACGCAGCTCTCCCTTCACCCGAACCTTCAGCATCCCGGCAAGATCAAAAACAGGAAACACTGCCTGACCACGGCGGATAATCGACGAGATGAATGGTGTACAACTGGGAATCGGAATACTGCCAACCCAGGCAGAAATCCCACCAATCTCTTCGGTCTTTACCGCAAGCCGGCGGCCCCCTACCGAGAAGACTAACAGATGACACAGCTGCGAAGTGGCCTGGCGTTGCCGGCCAACCGCACCCCTTAGCATGCGATGCCCTTTCTCATTCTGTCTGACGTGTCCGATAGGCGTAGCGGCACCGGTTGACTCTGATTGAGCAACCCGCCCTCTCCCTGCATGGCGCCACTCAGCAGCCATCTCGCGTGAAGCCCGATCGCCACTCCATCTCCGTATAAGATAAGACCCACGTACCAGTTCCGCTCTTCACTGCGGAATTGACGTGGCAAGGGCAACACGCGCGTCCGTTCGACTTCGACCAAACCATGAACCTGATCCACCCTGATGCAGGCACGAATCCCTGCCTGGGCCAAAAGCACCATGCGTGTCTCCGGCCCGTCGCCGGCTTGACCAAGTCCAAGCTGCCCCCCAAGGTCCAGGGAAGGATACTCCTGACCTTGAACCGTGAGCGTGCTCACCGAGCCGCTCTCTTCCATCGTCAGCAGCCCTTGAACTAACTCAGAGGACAAGGCAAATTTCCGGGTGTCGATCCCTACAATTAAAAAGCGCTCGATCGGCACATGAGCGGCCGACCCGATCCCACGGCCTCGCAGACTCATTCCCTCGCCTCATCGATCATGTGCCTTCGGTTCTGCATGTCATCCTATCGTCGACCTGTGCCCGACCGCCTTACTTCCGAGTAGCAGACACCTGCCCGACCCATCGTTCGACCTCTTGAAGCAATGCGCGTTCTTCCACGGGCTTGGCGATATATGAGCTGGCCCCAATATTGAGCGCCATCTGACGGTGCTTGTCCCCTGCCCGCGTGGTCATCACCACGACTGGAGTCTGCTGCGTCTGTGGCCGGCTACGCAACGCTTGGATGACTTCCAATCCATTCAACTTCGGCATTTCCAGGTCTGTGAAAATCAGCCGGTAGGAATGCGCTGAGGCCTTTCGCAATCCATCCTCGCCATCAACCGCTGTGTCGACTTGATAGCCGGCATTTTCCAACATGCGTCCGACAAATTTCCGAATGCTCAGTGAATCGTCGATCAAGAGAATTGACGCCATTGCAGGTCCTTGGGCGTCCGTACTATGGGCCAAGTCCTGATGAGGCACTAATGCCGTCTCTGGAGCCGCCAACATCGCGGCCGATTCCCGAGACTCCCGCGCAAGTAGTCGTCCCGTATCCACCACGAGCACCACATGCCCTTCAGGATCGATCGTGGCGCCCCCGAAGCAGGACCGCTCCATTGAGCGTAACGTACCCAACGATTTGATAACGATTTCTTGACGCCCCAACAACTCATCGACAGCCAATCCTATAGGCCCAGAGACAGTGCGCACCACAACCACCGGCATGGAGATATCCACCATTCCGCTTTCACGTCTAAGTAAATGACGAAGCGAATAGAGATCGATCGCCTCTTCGCCCATCTGCAAGATGGCCCGCTCCCCCATATGCTGCAACGAACCCACCGTCGGCATGGTGACCTCGCGCACGTTAGGTAGCGGAATCGCATACCGCTCAGATCCCACTCGCACCATCAACGCGGTAGCAATGAGTAGCGTCAGAGGCAAATCCAACGTAAATTTGGTCCCCACGCCGGGAAGTGACTCAACATCGATATGACCGTTCATTCCTTCAATCACGCGCTTAACCACATCGAGACCGACGCCTCTCCCAGCCTGGTCCCCCACCTTCTCCGCCGTAGAAAATCCTGGAGCAAAAATGTATTTCAGCGCTTCAGCATCCGGCATCGCCTGAATCTGTTCTGGCCGAGCCAGCCCTAGATTGACGGCCTTTGTTCGGATCCGCTTGAGATCGAGACCTGCCCCGTCGTCTTCCACCTCAATGATGATCGAGTTGCCTCGATGAGCGGCGTGCAAGTAGACAGTGCCAACCGCAGGCTTCCCTTTCGCCACTCGAGCCCCAGCCAGTTCAATGCCGTGGTACACCGCATTGCGCACGAGATGAACCAACGGATCCACTAGTCGCTCCACGATTCCGGTATCCACCTCGGTATGTTCACCGGAGGTCACCAACGACACTTCTTTCCCTGAGGCCCTGGCAATCTCCCGGATTGCTCGGCGGAACCGTGTAAACGGTGTCCCGATAGGAACCATGCGGGCACGCGCGATTTCATCCCGCATGCCGAGGGTAAGCTGCTGTAATTGGCTCATATCATCATGTGATCGACGGATCGACCCGCTTAGCTGCGACATCGATTCAGTAATATCAGCGGTCACCTCACTGATGCGTCTCGCTAAAATATTGAAATCGTCATACTTATCAAACTCCAGACTGCCGAAGTCGCTCAGTCCTACCACGCCGGCTGCTGCCGCCTCCGTAGAAGTTGCAGGAGCGGTCGGAAATGTGAACGTGTGTTTCTCTTCAAATGATTGCACGGCATCGACCAGCCTGGACTTGCAGGCTAAGACCTGTTGGGACAATTGTTCCAACACACGGAGACGCTGTTCTAACCGGCCCCGTCCAATGACCAATTCACCGACCAGGTTGAGCAATCGTTCTAACCGGTCTCGGCTGACCCGAATCACTTCACGATCTTCAGCAGAGCGTGCATCGGTCGCCTTGGTTTGGGCCGCGTCTTCCTTGGGCCCAGCAGAGGAATGCACGAGAGGCACCGCTGCATCGGCCGCGCCAACCGGCTCCACACTCGGGACACCGCCCGCATGCAGAATCTTCAACTCACTGAGCGCGGAGGCAAATCGTTGCTGAGTCGTCGCCAGGGTCGCGGGGTCGCGACGCATGAGCACACGAACGACATCGACGGCTCGGAGCAACAAGTCTGTCTGACCCGGCTGCACGGCCAAATGCCCGTCGCGCACGGCTCCCATAAAATCTTCAATGTGGTGAACCAGGTCGCCGATGGATTGAAACCCGACGGTATACGCAGACCCCTTGAGCGTATGTGCAGTCCGGAACAATTGATTGATCAATTCGTCGTCCTGAACATTCTTATCAAGCCGCAGGAGATTAGCCTCCAGAGTCTCCAAATACTCCTGGGCTTCCGGGGCAAAATAAGACAGCACCTCGGGATCCAGTTGCGGAATCAAATACTCAGCCGATAGCACAGGACTCACCGCCACATCACCATCGACTGTGGACACAACTGAAGGCTGTATCTCGGCATGGGCAACAGAAGTCGATGACGCAGCCGCCTCAATGGCCTCACCATCCCGCAACTGTTTCAGGAAACCAATCACTGCCGGCACATCATGCTGCAATTTCGGCACATGGTTAGGATCTCGCCGCAGTGCAAGCCGAATAATGCCTACCGCCCGGGTCAACCCCTCGAAGAGGGCATCGCTCAGTTCAACCCGGCGCTCACGAACCTTCCCCATACATTCTTCCATGGGATAGGCAATATCGCCGATGACGGTAAAACCGACCGTATGGCCTGAGCCCTTCAGCGTATGAGCCGTTCTAAAGAGCCGATGGATCGCATCCTCGTCATGTGGGTGAGCCTGCAAACTCCGAATCAAGCTATCAATCGTATCCAAGTATTCCAATGCCTCAGGGACAAAGTACGACAGCACTTCCGCATCCACGTTTGGCAGAAGATACGCCTGACTCAATTGAGTGCCATCTACAGCACCCGATTCACCTTCATCATCTAGATCGGTCGCCTGACCTAATGTTTCAGCGGGGAGAAACCCATCGGAAACGGCGAGACATCGATCGATCGTCACCTGATCTTCACCCCCGCCTTGTCCAATCACATCGAGCTGAAGCTGGACCCCCTGCACAATTTCCCGCATCGCACCAACAGCGCGAAACCAGTCCGCCTCTGGGATCATGTGACTCTGCTCAAGCAACGACTCCAGCCGCTCGCTCAACTGTGCAATGCCGGCAAATCCATAGAGCGCCGCAGCCCCTCGAATCCGGTGCGCCACAATAAATTGCTCATGCAACTGTTGCGGACTTGGGACGGACCCATCGGCTGGGTGTAAGGCGCGTTTGAGCTCGACCATACCATCGACGGCCTCGGCCACAAAAATAGCCATAAGATTGTCCGGATCGAATTCGGCGCTCATCCTGGACCCTTCTCACCCGGAGGATGTCAGGCATCCACCGGGCAATCTAACTACACCAGTTTGAATTGCGACACAGAGGCCGTCAGCGTTTCAGCGAGCTTCGCCATATCTTCTACGGTGACTCGCGCGGAATCCGTGGCTTTCTGTGTAGCCACCGCACCGCCGGTGAAGTCCTTAATCGAGCGTCCCACCCTGTCGGTCGAAGCGGTCTGCTCAACCGCAGATGATGCGATGCTTTGCGCCAGCTCAGATGAACGCTGGGCGATCGTAGAAATTTCCTTGAACACATCACCAGTACGCAGCGCAGAAGCCGAGCCCGCTTCCACGGCCTGAGTTTCATGTTCCATCGCGACCACCGCATCCTGCGTTTCGCTCTGAATCACTTTGACAAGGTCCGCAATTTCTCGCGTGGCCTGCGTGGAGCTTTCCGCAAGTTTTCTCACCTGGTCGGCGACAACCGCGAATCGGGCGCCTGCCTCTCCGGCGCCGGCAGCTTCGATGGCCGCGTTCAACGCCAGCAGGTTAGTCTGATTGGCAATATCTCGAATCGTCGACACGATTTGCGAAATTTCCAAGGACCGATCACCCAGAGCTTTCACCTGCTTCGACATACGTTGCACCGCAGCGCGGATACTCTGCATGTCCTGCACGGTTTCTTGGACCGCCACACGACCACGCTCGGTTGCTTGCAACACTTGGCGGGCGGATTCAGAAGACGCACCGGCTGTTTCAGCAACCTGACGCATCGACGCCGCCAACTGTTCAACCGCTCCCAGCGTCTTGACGGATTCGTCGGCTTGATGCTTAGCCGTTCCAGACATCTGACCGGCATTGTCTCTCAGCGTCCCGGCAGACTTATTCACGCGTTCAGCCGCTTCACGCACTTGACGCATCAGCTGTGCAAACCGCTGAATCATGAGATTGAATCCGTCGGCCAAGTTTCCGAACATATCCGCGGTGACTTCTCCGCGCTTCGTCAAATCTCCTTTGCCGACGTCAGACACCAAAACGAGAAATTGCATCAAGCGCTTTTGCATGACGTCTCGCTCTTCCTCCGTGGACACAAGGGCCGTAATACGATCCAACATTGAGTTGAACGCTTTCGCCATGTGACCCACCTCGTCGTCGCTCTCGAGCTTCGCGCGAGCCTGGAGGTTACCCGCAGCGGCTTGCTCGGCGACATCGGCCACATGCACAATGTTCCGCGCAATATACCGAGCCAAGTAGTAGCCGATGGCGCCTCCGAAGATGAGCGCGAAGAGCCCTCCGAACAGTACCCAATTGGTACTACGCGTCGCTTCGGCCTGTCCGCTCTCGTTCAATTCTTTGGCTAGATCTCGAATTGTGGTCATCAACTCTCGTACACGCAGGGTGGCCGTGCTGTACTTGTTCGCGACTTCGACTGAGAGAGACAAGTTACCCAGGTCACGCATGCTCTGCTTCTGATCTTCGGAGAGTGAAACGGAGTAACTATCGGCAAACGCGCTGACCGCACCATCGGTGGACACAAAATACTCGGCCAACGCGGTTTTCAGCGCAGCGATATCCTTCGCTTCGTTTCGTCCCGTCGCGGATTCGCGCAATTCCGACCCCTGATAGGCCTGCAACGGTTCCAATGTCTGCTTTTTAAGGCCGGTCAGCGGTGCGATCGCATCGTCAAAGTCACTCTTCCGAGTCTGACGACCGGCATTCAGCAGCGCGTCGTGGTACAAACCAAGGTTCGTACTGCTGACTCCGGTGTTGGACAACGCGACCGTTGATCCGTCATAAATATTCTGCAACTCAGTCTTTAGCCGGCTCAAACCGATAAGACCCACGAGGCCGACCATGATCATGATGACGCCGACGGCAGAAAATCCGAGAATCAACTTCGGCAGTGTTTTGAGATTATTGAACCACGTTTGAATCGTCCACGCTGACTTGCTGTGCCTCGCCATAACTTCCTCCTCCTCAACCCATAGGGTAATCGGTTCCTATCGTCGTCGCGCCGCATTCCCGAGCGGCGGTCAGCCAACTCAGCGGACAGACTCACGTGTCGGTCATCTAATTCAACGCACCTTCCACACAGGCCAAGAGCTTCTGCACATCGACCATGCCGCTCATGCGCTCTTCAATCTTGGCCAGTCCTGAAAGGAATGGCCGTGTCTCCGCTAATCCTCTTGACGTCGCGTTCAACAGATCGTCGGGATGGATCGTGCGGATTTCCGGCACCGCGTCGATCAGAATGCCGACCTGCTGCTGACCATGACGCACCACCACCACAAATGGCAGTGACGTGGTCGACGGAATCCCGAGCGACGGACGTAAATCCGCCAACGGCATGACCGTTCCCCGAAGATTGGCCACTCCCACCAGTGCAGACGGCATCCCAGGAACTGGGGTCACGGATTCCAGCTCAAAGACTTCTCGAACGTGACGAAGATCGATAGCAAACAGTTCTCCCCCGAGAGTCACGAGGCAAATGCGCGACGGAATGGGTGATTTGACACCTTCAGCCAGGGCAACCCCGACAGATTGAGATGTGCTGAGAGCTGGCTCCATGATCTCCCTTCAACAACCAGGTTCGGTGTCTTCTGGAAGCCTAGTTCAACGCTCGCTTCACGGCGGCCAAAAGGTCTTCAGCCTTAAACGGCTTCACCACATAACCATTGGCACCCTGCTGCTGCCCCCAGAACTTGTCGCTCTCCTGCCCCTTTGAGGTACAGAGCACGACGGGAATATTTTTAAAGCGATCATCGGCTTTCAGATCTCGGCAGGCCTGGAAGCCATTCCGTCCCGGCATGACCACATCCATTACAATAAGATCAGGTTTTTCAGATACGATCTTATCTTCCAGCTTATCTGTGTTCGGGAATGACACCACGGTGTGACTGGCCGCCTTGAGATACCCTTCGATCATCTGCAACTCAGCGTACGAATCATCGACGACTACGATCTTGCTCATAATGCTCGTCCTCCAGCTCGAATAGTTGAATCTTTATACCTATCGCATCGGCACAACGACGCTGATTGCGCCGGCCAAGTCCCCCTCTTTCCATCCCTCTTTTTTCGTTCCGGTAATATCCCGTTCCCCTTTCGGTCCCCCATGGCAGGAGAGACACGTCGGGCCGGCATATTCCGGATCCATGACACGCATGACCGGCTTTCCCCCAACCATCGTCGCCTTCGCATATTGCTGTCCTTTCGGATGGCGGGAATCGGCGAACATCCGCAACACTTCAGATTCAAAATCATCAGGCTTGTTGCCAGGGAAGCGATAATCCGTTCCTGTTAACTTCAATCGAATGCCGGTTTTCTTATAAAACTTTTCTCCGGACTTTCGAGCGAACACAGCAGGAATAAATCCTTTGAAGGCAACGCCCTGCTTATTGATCACCGGCTGCCCCTCCAACACCACCTCGCGCTCCGCTTCGAGCAATGCCAGGAGCACGCCGCTTTGCGGGACTCCATTCGGGCGGCTCAGATCGACACGCGTCTTGGCTTTGAATTTCTCAATGACCTGATGAGCCATGAATTCATCTGTGAACCCTTTATTGCCTTTACTGGGATCGTTAATTAGCGCCTGATGTTCCGACACCACCGCGCGGCCTGATTTCAGTAATGCAATCAGCAACTCTGCCGTCTCGCTTTCATCGCCTGCGCGAGCAAGCAATGGCACCCCCATCACCGTCGCACACACTGTCACGCTAAGAATGAGTGATGTTAACTGTGCCTTCATAGGATCCCCCTCCTCCTTCAAGACTGGCTCGTCTATTGGTTCACGCCCAAGTGTAGTCGCTTGCTTTCCATTCGCAAGAAATCGATGAAAATCGGCAACTCCCTTCATCCACTCACTGCGTCTTCGCACAAGCTGGACGACACGGACGTGCGGAGACCGCAACCGAGAACAACATCAGAGGAATGGCAACTATTGTGCCGGGATGAGCGAGAGACAATCAGGAAGAACCTTCGAAAGGAGAATGCGCTCAAATGCTGCCATATCTGCACGAATTGTGAGCGACGCAGGCAGAAGGATACCCTCGCCGCAAACTGCTGATGTCCGTGCACAGCTGTGCATCAAGTGACAATTATTGCTACTGAATGATCACGAAGACCGCAGAAGACTGAGAAAACGGGGGTGCGTGTTAGAGACGAGTGGAGACAGCCTGGATGAGCGGCATAACCTTGCAATGCAGCTGCAGATGATCCGCCCACGCATCGAGCTGACTGCCGAGGGATTGAGAAATACCCAGCGAAACTGCGTCTGCCAACGGTGGGAGCGACTTTCGAGCACGGATTCGGTTAATCCAGGCCCGCCTAAATTCTGGAAGATCAAATACGCCATGAACATAGGTGCCCCAAATCAAACCGCTTTCGTTCGCAGCTCCATCGAAACGTTCAACTCCCCTATCCTCCAGTTGCCCGCCACCAAGATTGAGCGGACGCACATGAAAGCAATGGCGCATATCTCGCCCTGTCGTCTGCCCCATATGAATAAAATACCCACGAACAGTCAGATGTCTTTCCGGTTCTATTTCAAGAGACTCGGCCTCAACCAATTGTGTGATCTTGGTCCTAGCAAGTTGCGTGGTCACATCCAACAGCCCAA
>NEWQ02000056.1 GCA_002869855.2 Nitrospira sp. CG24D | reverse complement strand
TGATAGGCGACAAGATCGGGAATGTGCCAGGCGAGGAGATTCAGCGTCTCGCCGGCAAGCTGGAGCGGTTCTTGGACTGCGGCAACGGGCTTCATAACCTGTGTTCCTACCCCGTGGGAAGGCGCAGACTACCTGAGCGGATGGTGAACTCGCAAGACCAATGCACCGGGCATATTAAGATTCGTGATGCGTCTCTTGCTGGTGTCTTGCAAGGGGCGAGATACGAGCGATGAGCGACGTCTTAGAGCTGGGACGGCATGGTGGCGGCATCCGTCACGGTCAGCACACCGCGCATGATGGGGTGGATCCGGCAATGGTAGGGATAGCGGCCAGGAGGGAGCCCTTGAATGCTGAATTGTTCACCCGGAGGGATAATGCCTGAATCGAAAAGGCAGGGGGTCCCATCTTCGACGCAGCCGTTCTGGGTGACCGTATGGTCGGTGGGTGTCGGATTGTACCAGCTAATCGGGCTCCCGCTGGCGACGGTGGCTTTGGCCGGCGCGAAGTAGGGTGACCCGTCCTCAATCATGATTTGGGTAACCGTAGGTATAGCTGTCATCGACCACGCCAGGCTGGTAATGAACAAGCTTAACAAAGCGATCATTAGACTTCGTGTCATTGGCCGACGGGTCCTTTTTTCTCTCTCCTACACTAATAGAGCCGTTCTTGCGACAAACGATTCATCCTATGACTCGGCTGTCGAACTCAGTTTACCACGGCGCCCTCCCTTCGAGGCTAGCCCTCAATGGGGTGGAAATCGGGCGGATGTGAGACTAGGAGAGTGGAGGTTCCCGGTGAGGACGCTACTGAAGGGAGTGCTTCCTAGCCAAAACTGCGCAGACTTCGGTCGATGATTCTACCGGTTGCAAGAGGCTATGGGTTCATGCTAGATGGAGGCCGCAATGCGATCCGCCATGCGTTGTGCACTTGATCAGGAGGAAATCTGATGGCGAAGTCTAAGAAGAAGGTCGTCGCAAAGAAGGCCGTCAAGAAGTCGTCCGGGAAGAAGAAGGCCGCCAAGCCGGCTAAAAAAGCCGTCGCGAAAATACCCGCGAAGAAAGCGGCCGCCAAGAAGCCCGCAAAGAAAGCCGTCGCGAAAAAGTCGGCCAAGAAAGCGGTTGCGAAGAAGCCTGCTAAAAAGGCCGTTGCCATGAAGGCCGCGAAGCCGGTAGCGAAGAAGAAGGCGCCTGCCAAGCCGGCGCCCAAGAAAGCCGTCGTCGCGAAGAAGCCAGCAGCCCCTTCAGCCGCCAAGCCCGTTGCTCCGGTAAAGTCCGTGGTGGCTCCGGTTGAGGAAGCCCCGAGGCCTCCAGTGGCGGCCAGGCCGGCTCCGGTGTCGATGCCGAAAGACATTGATGTGGATGAAGAGCTGGTGGAAGAGGAATTAGAGGTCGAGACCGAAGCGGAAGGCGATATCGAAGAGGAGCTGCAGGGAGATCTGGCGCTCACCGATGACGACGAAGCCGCTGACTTCCTCGAGAAGTCCGAAGACCTGCTGGACGACACCGACGATTATCGTAATAACTGACGGACTGTCCCTGTTGCATGTGCCGGTTCTTCCGGTGATCGAGAAGGACCGGCACAGATGAGTATGGTGCCCGTCTCATTCCTTCCTGGTTTCTGATCCCGAATATCCATGAGTCATTTTTTATTTGTGGCCGGTACTCTCCGCGAGCGCAGCTCACCTGAAAGCGCCTCGCTCCAATTGACTCACGGGTTGTGGGGTTGTTGCTCGGCATTGATCCGTGACAATCTGACCACGTTCCTGACTCCCGATTCCCATGCGCTGATTTATGTGCTGAAGGCGGGGATTTGTGCCGATGTGAAGATTGTCTCCGCAGTCCTTCCACTGCAGCAGATGGATGAATTTCTGCGCGAGGATTTTAAGACGGAAGCGCGTTTCGGATTCGTGCGCGTCGAGCTGACGAAACAGTGGACCTCGACACCGCAGGAGAGCCATGGTCTATTGCAGTCGGTACTTCAGATTCAGGATCAGGCGGAACTGACCCGGCGGCTGAGCTTGGGGATGCATCGTTTGACTGAAGATGAGTATCAGGCGATCCTGGCCGGCCTTCACTAGCACGATCCATTCAAACTCCAGCCTTGTCTTAGTCTCAGGCATCTCGTATAACGGCGATCATGATGAATACGATGCGATCATGCGGGCTTGTGCTGCTGTGCGCGCTGCTGATGCCGGGGGGCATCTGCCGGATCGATATCGCTGAAGCGGCCTGCACGGTTGAGTCCTCACCCGGCGGGAAGCCTGGTCCTCTCATGAAGCATCTGAGCCCGGATTGCACGAAAGCTGAGCGCGAAGCGCAGGCTGTTCCTGCAGCGAGTGTGATGCAGGCGCTCACCCAGGGACAGGCGGTGGATCTCGCCGGTGTGGTGCTGCAAGGCGATCTCATTTTCGATCAGCTCCCGGTTCGGAAATCGGCGATTCCCCAAGGCCTCACGCCTGAGCAGCAGTCTGCGCTTACCGCGCTGAACGACGAAGAGCAGCGCAGCGTGGCGGGGAATCTGATTATCCGCGATTCGGTGGTTCAAGGCGCGCTTCGTCATCGATCGGCCAAG
Organism: Nitrospira sp. CG24D; assembly: GCA_002869855.2. GTDB lineage: Bacteria > Nitrospirota > Nitrospiria > Nitrospirales > Nitrospiraceae > Nitrospira_D. The sequence goes on along the minus strand of NEWQ02000056.1, from coordinate 1,001 downwards.
GGGACGCTGGAGTTTGAGGGGACGGTCGATTTTCATGGCACTAGATTCACGGATGGCGTCGATCTGTCGCGGTCGGTCTTTCAGCGGGTGTTGACGATCGATAGCGCTTTGTTTGAACGAGAGGCCTATTTTGTTCAAGGGCACTTTGTCCAGGGGCTTCGTTGCGCCGATACCAAGTTCGGTCCCCATACCCGCTTCCATCGTTCTGTCTTTCGCGGACCGGTGGATTGTCAGGGAAGTCTGTTTGATGGGATGGCGGAGTTTCTTGAAGTGGTCTGTGACGCACCGGTGAACTTTGAACGAGCGCGATTTGGATTGGGGACCGGCTTTTCCGGCGCGCAATTTAAGAAGCTGGCGAATTTCTCCGATGCCATTTTCAGCCGGGAGGCGTTCTTCGCGTTCGTGGTCTTTTCCGGTGAGGCACGGTTTGCGGGTGCGCAGTTTCTCCAAGCCGTGGATTTCTCCAATGCCGATTTTAAGCGGGGCGATGACCTGGCCAAGGTCCGCTTCGATCAGAAGCCTCTGACCAACGGGACGAAGGGGATCGCGCAGGAAGGGGCAGGGAAGGGGGGGCAATCCACCTTCCAGCAATACGCTATTACACTGGGCATCCTGCTCGTGGCAGCCTTTCTCGTCGCCTATGCCGTAAAATTGAAATAATCCCCCGAAGTCCCGGACCCCCAACATATAGTTTCAGGCTTGCCCCGCCCCCCTATAACTTGCTATAACGCCTCCGTGGATCAGCCCAACCAACAGACCAGCGGGTTTGAACAAACCGAGCTGCCGTATCAGGTCCGTATCGAGAATTTCGAGGGACCGCTGGATCTTCTTCTGCATCTCATCAAGAAGAGTGAAATCAATATTTACGATATTCCGATCAACCTGATCGCCCAGCAATATCTCGAATATGTCGAGGCGATGAAGGAGTTGAATCTGAACGTGGCGGGGGAGTTTCTGGTCATGGCGGCCACCCTGTTGCAGATCAAGTCCAAGATGCTGCT
>NEWQ02000055.1 GCA_002869855.2 Nitrospira sp. CG24D | reverse complement strand
AGATGCTGAAAAAGCCCGCCAGCTTTTTGAAGGCTGAGGTTAAGGTTGAGGCGGGATGAAACAGGTTCAAGTTTTCGCTCAACCTCAATCTTGACCGTTCGCCGAGATTTCTACCATACGGCTCTTTTCAGCAACCCCGGCTAGTGGAGCAAAACTTAGACCATGGAGAAGATGAAAAGGGGTCGGGAGTCATTGTTGTTCCCCTCTCCATCGAGCTCCCCTGCTCCGTCATCCCAGCACGTGTTCGAGACACTGGACTATCCGTTCCGCCGCTTTGCCGTCCCATTTTTGTGGGATCGAGCCTTTCTTCCACTGCCCGGCCCTGCCATCAATCGTGTTAGTGCGGGAGGCAGCTTGGTTGGGTCGGTGCCGATCAATTCATTAGTACCGATGGCGCTGGTCTCCGGGCGTTCGGTGTTGTCGCGGAGGGTCAGACCTTCCAAGAATCGCCGTTTCTTCCCCAGGAGTATTGTTTCTCTGCCGCCTCCTTACAGATAGCCTTCTCGGCGTTTGTGCGTGAGGAGATCATACAAGTTAGGCCGCGTGTCCTGTGGATGTTCTGGGACGGTGGGCCGGAGCTCCGTGCAGCATGCCCTCAACACTGATATCCTCGTCGATGCCGGGCCAATGAACCCCCTGACCGTCGCCAAGGATTTCCCAATGTTGTCGCTGCTCCTGGGTTGCTTCCGATAAGCGCCATGACCAGACCAACGGTACGCTGATCGTCCGTCCATCCACCAAATGCGCAATGATCTCATCGTCGGTGACTTCAACGGTCATGACGCGAGGGTCAACGATCTTCGCCGCAGTGTTCATGCCATGCCTCCATGATTCGTAACCTATTCGTTTCAACAAGTCGTCGAATGGTATTCAGTTCTTTTGGCGAAAACCCTCTGTTCATACTTAAGGCAATCGGTTCCAGCCAAAACTTGCACGTTGACTTTTCTCTTTGAACATGGACATGCTTCGGTTCATGGCAGTCAAAACTATAGAAAAATACACGGTAGGGGCCGTCTATATTCTTTACCGTGGGCATCGGTCTTCCGTGGATACCCCAAGCACATTCATGCTGATCCCCATCACGAGTACCCCCCTCGCTTGCGAATGACTTGATTCATCTCTGTGACCGTGACAGCCTTTGCAAGCCGTTTGAGCATCCCGGCAAGTTCCGATACATCGACAGTCGCCGGTGCCGCGATGAAAAGGCCGCGATGAAAAGGGGTCGGGAGTCATTGTTGTTCCCCTCTCCATCGAACTCCCCTGCGCCGTCATGCCAGGACTTTTTCCAGATGTTCCACGATCCGCTCCGCCGCTTTCCCGTCCCATTTCGGCGGGATCCCGCCTGTCTTCCACCCGCCTACGCTGAAGCTTCGGCGGGTTTCGCTGAAGATACGAGTGGGACCATGGCTGCCCGGCCTTCGTAGCCGACTCTACTTCGGCGGAGTAGGCTAAAGCCATGGGGCTCCACTGTCCGGCCATCAATCGCGCCAGCGCCGGAGGAAGTTTGGCTGGATCGGTGCCGATGAGTTCGTTGGTGCCGATGGTGATGGTCTCCGGGTACTCAGGTGGTCAGTAGTCTGTTTAAGTTCGCCTTCAGCCTTCGGGCCTCCGCACACTTGTTTCGCGTGACATCTCGGCGGTCTCGCACACAGCTCCGTACGTCATGCGGGCTAGGCCCTGGTCAGAGTTTCGCTTAGCCGAGAGCCACCGAGTAGTCTCTCACGTGGAGAATTTCTCTGTCGGCGATCGAACGGATGTCTTCCTGTCTGAGGGTTAACACCGCGATCGTTCTCCCCTCGGCCGTCACGAATTCGACTTCGACGGTCTCCCTGTCGGCGTGGAGGTGGACGATGGCGCCAAGGTCTCCTTCCTTCAGACTGTGTTCCGGCACGTCGTGCGTTAACACGACCGTATCGAGCTCCTTGAATCGCATGACCACCTCTCTTTGAAATTTACAACGGGTACGCCGTGACAAACCGCGGAGCGTCTTCTCCCGCGTCAATCATCCAGACAGTGCGGATTTGTAAAAGAGTACCACGAGGAGTGGGCAAGGCTCCATCCAAGACATACTTCCTCCCATAGCTCCCTTGGCGTTCCTCTCGCACCTCGTTCATGTAGGCAATGGCGAGTAAGCCTTCTTGGAGATCGTTGAGATGCTGTTCCGTAAACCCGAGGGACGTGAAAACTTTCGCCTTGAACCTTCCTACCGGATGGCTATCCGACAGGAGGTATTCGCGCAGTTTCTAGGGGGATCCATACGCGTGTTCTCGATTGGGAAGCTGCATTCCATATGCCTCGTACCTTCGCATTTAGCATGACGATCACGCAAAAGTCGAGGATTACGGTTGATTAAAAGATCGAAAGTCATTGTTTGTTCTGCTCCATCGAACTCACCTGCCCCGCCATCAATCGCGCCAGCGCCGACGGTAATTTGCTTGGGTCAGTGCGATGAATTCGTTGGTGCCGATGTGATGGTTTCTGGGCGTTCGGTGTTGTGGCGGAGGGTATTCGTTCCAGCCCTTTGCTCTGACGCATATTCTGTCCCAAGCCCTCAATCATTTTCTGTAGACTTCCCGACGGTGACCGATAGTCACAACGGTCACTAGATGCTGGGCGTCATTCACCTCATACACAATTCGAAAGGACCCTACTCGTATGCGGTACAACGGCACACCACTGAGTTTCTTTGCGCCATGTGGCCGTGGGTTTTCGGCTAACTTTAGGATGGCCTCATCTGCCCGACGAAGTACTTGATTATCCAGGCGCTCAAGTTCCCGGCTGGCCGAAGGCTTGATGGCGAGGCGATAGCTCACAGACGGCCGGTCTTTTTCAGGTGTCCACGCACACGCTGATACGGAATGGCCCGTTCTGCATGGCGCTCATACCATGTGGCCACATCGATGAGATCTTCCTTCAATCCCGGGTTGGCAAAGAGTCGCTGCATGATCGCTTCACGCTCGGACTTCGGTAAAGACTCAAATGCGGTCATGAACACTTCTGCTGTGGCATTGGCTGTTCTCACAATGGTGCCCTCCTTTGAACTGCACACATGATCTCGGGTGGAGTATTGGGGATACGTCCTATTACTTCCGCGCTATCCGAACGACATGACACGCGATCAGGTCAGAAACTACGAGGAATTTGATCAGGAGACCAAGGAAAGATCCTTTTCTTCCGATCTCCAGGCTGCGTATGTAAGAGCTTGCAAGATATCTTCCCGTTCGATGTAGGGATAGGCTGCCAAGACTTCGTCAATCGCCTTTTCCGCGGCCATCAAGCCCACTATGTCCCAACGGTCACGCGCATACCCCCTGATACAGGGTTTCCCTCCCATGACCGCAGGGTCCATGGTGATGCGATCCAATTGTTTCATGGCTTCCTCCACGCCATCAGGCGGTTAGCACCTTGTCCCTCGACTCTTGTCATCCGGTGCGAACAATGCTGTTCAGACCCTTGTCTTGCTGTGGTGTCGAGACCCATCATCGCCGACCCCCGCGTTTACGAATGGCTCGGTTCATATTGGCTACGCTGACCGGTTTGGTTGGCGCTTTGAGCATTCCCGTTAACTCCGACGCATCCACGCTTGCCGGGAGCACGACCACTCGGCCGTTTTTCTCGATGATAAAGTCCAGGCGGTCTCCTGGATGCAGATTCAGTCGTTTGCGAATGTCTTTTGGGATCGTTGCCTGGCCTTTGCTCGTCATTGTCGATGTGGACATGGTACATCCTAACAGTGTTAAGCCGTCCTTACTTTATAGGTAAGCCGTTGGCCAAGGCAAGATTGTCGAACCGTTGGGGATGGGGAGGTTTGAGGTTGGGGCGGCAGGGCTCAGGATTGTTGGAGGCTAATGGTTTGAGGGGAAGGCTTGAAGATGGAGATGCGACACAGTTGTCTTAAGCCACGAACCTCAGGCCTCTAACCTCAAGGGCTTCTTTCTCAGCCTCAATCCTCCAACCTCAAGCGCCTCTTCCGATCAGAACTGCACTTCCCGGAGCTTGTTGCGGTTGTCCTGGAACCACTGGACAGTCTTCTTGAGTCCTTCCCGCAACCGATGACGCGCCTGGAACCCGAAGAGTTCTTTGGCGCGGGTGACGTCGAGGCAGCGACGGGGTTGGCCGTTTGGTTTGGTGGTGTCCCACTTGATAGGGCCGGCGAAGCCGACTTCTTTGGCGATGAGTTCTGCTAGATCACGAATGGCGACTTCCTCCCCTGTTCCCAGGTTAACGGGCAGGCTGTCGTTGTATTGTTCGGCTGCGAGCAGGATGCCTTCTGCCGCGTCTTCGACGTAGAGGAATTCCCGGCTCGGTGAGCCATCGCCCCATATTTCGACGTGGTCTTTCTTGAGATCCTTGGCTTCGCCGAATTTCCGGATCAGCGCCGGGATCACGTGGGAAGTCTTGAGGTCGAAGTTGTCACGCGGTCCATAGAGGTTGACCGGAAACAAGACGATGGAATTGAAGCCGTATTGCTGGCGATAGGCCTGCGACTGGGCGAGCATCATCTTTTTCGCAAGACCGTAGGGGGCATTGGTTTCTTCCGGGTAGCCGTTCCAGATGTCGTCTTCTTTGAAGGGAATGGGCGCGAACTTGGGATAGGCGCAGATGGTACCGAGCGCCACGAATTTCTTGAGCCCTACCTGGCGTCCCACTTCGATGAGCTGCGTGCCCATCATCAAGTTGTCGTAGAAGAACCGGCCCGGGTTGGCCTGGTTGGCTCCGATGCCGCCGACACGCGCCGCCAGGTGGATTACGAGGTCCGGCTTCGCATCGCTGTAGAGTTGTTTGACGGCGTCCATCTGGACCAGATCGTAGGCTGTGCTCCGCGGGATGACGATGTTCTTGCACCCCTTGGCGCGCAGTTGCTCGACGACGAACGAGCCCAAAAATCCCGCTCCACCGGTGACGACGACGCATTTTTCTGTCCAGAATGACATGATAGCCTTAGGTTAGAGGTTTGAGGTTCGAGGCCTGAGGCAAAGTGCATGAGGTTTGAGGCCCGAGGTTCGAGGCTTAAGACAACTGCCTCGCATCTCCATCTTCAAGCCTTCCCCTCTAACCATTAGCCTCCAACCCTCGAGCACTCTTCGCATTTCCAGTCTCAATCTTCTCGTCGATTCTTTCCTCTCACTGCATTCATGAGACCATTTAGTTTTCGATCGATTAGCTCAGCTCTTCTGCGAATATCAAACGCCTCTTCATCGGTGAATATCTTTCGAATGCGGAATACCTCGTTCAGCGTGACGGTTTCGTACAGGGAGCCTTGGGCGATACTCAAATACTGCAAAAACTCTTTTCGATGCTGCCGCCCTTTTCCTTCGGCGATATTTTGCGAAACTGATACTGCTGCTCCTTCCATCTGAGAGACTAACCGAATATATCTGCCCTGAGGTACACGATCGAGCAGCCCCAATATGAGGTCAGCAAGCGCGACAGAATCATTCCAGACTTCCAGTTTCTCAAACGGAAAAACGTATCCTGGAACTGACGCGTCGATTCTCCCCTCCAATCTCGGCCCTCCTACCGCTAACCTCCAACCATCAGCCTCAATCTTCAGCCTCTCTTCCGCGTTCCATCCAACTTTTCTTTTTCCGCTGCGAGGTCGGCGTCGACCATCATGTTGACGAGTTCGTGGAAGCCGACCTTGGGTTTCCAGCCAAGCTCTTTTTCGGCTTTCGCCGGATCTCCGATGAGGAGGTCGACTTCGGTCGGACGATAGTACTTGGCATCGATCTTCACATACTGTTTCCAGTCGAGCTTGAGCCGGTCGAAGGTCAGTTCGAGGAATTCCTTGACGGTGTGGGTCTCCCCTGTCGCCACGACATAATCGTCCGGCTTGTCGGCCTGCAGCATCATCCACATCGCTTCGATATAGTCGCCGGCAAAACCCCAGTCGCGCTTGGCATCGAGGTTACCGAGGAAGAGATCCTTCTGGATGCCCAGCTTGATGCGCGCGGCGGCCTGGGTGATCTTGCGGGTGACGAAAGTTTCGCCTCGACGCGGCGATTCGTGATTGAACAGGATGCCGTTGCAGGCAAACAGGTTGTAGGCTTCCCGGTAGTTCACCGTGATCCAGTAGGCATAGACCTTGGCTGCGCCATAGGGGCTGCGCGGATAAAAGGGGGTGGTTTCCCGTTGCGGCACTTCCAACACCTTGCCGTACATTTCGCTCGATGAGGCCTGGTAGAACTTTGGCGTCAGTCCCGACTCACGAATGGCTTCCAAGAGGCGAATAGCGCCCAAGCCGGTGACGTCCGCCGTGTATTCCGGAATATCGAAGCTCACGCGCACATGACTCTGTGCCCCGAGATTGTAGATCTCATCGGGCTGGATCGTGCGGATGATGTGATTGAGCGAACTCGCATCGTTCAAATCCCCGTAGACCAGTTTCAGTCGGGCGTTGGGCACGTGCGGGTCTTCATAAATGGGATCGATCCGTCCGGTGTTGAACGAGCTGGACCGGCGAATGATTCCGTAGACTTCGTATCCCTTGGCCAGGAGAAACTCGGCGAGATAGGATCCATCTTGTCCGGTAATGCCGGTGATCAGGGCTTTTTTCACGATCAGATCTCCATAAGAGTGTGTCTTGATGAGTATGTCTTGCCTAACGTGGTATCGGTCTTCGGTTTGCCGGCCGATCAGCCTGCGGTACTACAGTGCAGCAACCCGCTCTCTGCCACGGACGATTACACCAACTGTTTGTATGGGTACGGGGGCGATTACGTCCTTGAATGCATCATGCCTGAGGAAACTACTTATCTCATTCTTGGCGATTGGGCAACAAGGAACGCATTACTTTGCGTTCCGCAAGAGGGTCTGCCAGGCGTGTAGCTGCTGACTGGTTCCCGTTTTCGCGTTGTTCTGTGCGGATCGCTGCTCAGCCTGGCTCCGTCCCCTGCTCAGCGCATCGATACGTTCCCCGACGTCCCGATACAGGCTGTCTTCCCGCCGGAGCCAGCGATAGGCTTCGAGGGATTCGGCGATGCGGCCGAGCGATTCGAGGGTTCGGCCGAGGACATACAGGATCTGTACGATATCCCTGGCCGACGCGCCGGGTGACTTGAGGGCGTTGCGAAAGGCCTCGACCGCCTCTTCGTATCGATCGCAGGACTTCTGCGAGAGTCCGATTTGGGCGTAAGCTTTCAGAGCAAGAGCAGGATCGCTCGTGGCCTTTCCGAATTGCTCGATCGCCTGCTTGAAGAGACCGGCTTTCCGCAAGGCGAGGCCCCGTTCGTATGATTCGGCTGCGTGGTCGTTGAGGGGTGATTCGGGAACGTCTGACTCAGACATGCAGGCACAACTCCTTTAGTCACAACTGTTGAACTGAACTGGAATCAGCAAGACCCAGACCATGATGTCCGTTTGAACATGTCTAAATGTATCAATAGATTAGGATTTGGCAAATCCAAGCCGGTGGCCCAGGTGACGCTCACTGTACAATCGATTGTCCGTAAGTCGGAGTTCCTACACCCCTAATTCCCTTCAGGCCAGGATGACCTGTTCTTATACAACTCGACAAAAGTATTGCCTGCCGATCGCCTGATGCGTAGTATGGACAGGCATTCTCTTATCTGGAAGTCACAGGCGCATGGATATTCTCGGCGATCAACCCGTACGGCGGCTGACCATTGGCGCCTATATTGCTGCTGCCGCTTTGCTTATGGCGCATGGCATCAATGCGTTTGTGGCCGCAGCGCTAGCCCTCCCCCCCGCGAAGGGCGCGGCTCCTCAATCTGCGCAGGTGGCTGTTCCGGCGGCGTTTGTGCCGCAGCAATGGGTGGATCAAATTCAGTCGAGCGGCCTTTTCCTGCTTCCCGCTGCCCCGCTTGGAATGACCGGTATGCCGGGGACCGCTTCGCAAACACCGGTGCGGGCGTCCTTGGGCGTGGCGAATAAGCTTCGACTCTTAGGCGTCGTCTTAGGAAGTGAACGCGGTGTGTTTGCGATTGTCGAGGAACTGGCCACGAAGCGGCAGGTGCTCTATCGATTGCACGATCACATACCGGATTTGGGAGAGGTCAGCGCCATTCGCCGGGACGGCCTGGTGATTCGGAGTGGCGACCAGGAAGAGTTACTGGAGCTCTCCACGACCGACAAGCCGCCGGCCCCGGTGGTGACAGCCGGCGCTCCTGTTGCATCGGCGCCCGGGGTTCCCATTAAAAAAGTGATCGATCGGCGGGAGGTTGAAGCGGCGATGGCTGACTTGCCGAAACTGTTGACTCAAGCTCGCGCCGTGCCTTTCATGGTCAATGGCTCCCCCAACGGGTATCGTATGGACTATATCGCTCCTGCCAGCTTCTACGAAAAGATCGGGATCCAATATGGGGATGTGTTGCAGCGGGTCAACGGTGTGGATGTGCGTGATCCTTCCACGATGCTCAGTCTGTTCCAACAATTGAAAAACGAACGAACGGTGAAAGTCGATATGGTCCGCAACAACCAGAAGACCACCATGACCTTTGAGCTCCGATAAGTCTCTTCCGCACTCCTCGGGGCATATTCCGGGATCGTCGGGCGTCTCCACACACACCGTTCTTTCAGTCGTGACTTTCCGCGTGGGCCCTCGGGGTTGACCCGGATTCTCATCGCAGTTGTGCTCCTGATTTTTTCCTTGCCAGCAGTCAGGGAGGGACTGGATCGACAGCAAAGATGTTCTTGTTTTACTTATGGTTAAGCGAAGAAACTTGGAATTGATCTTGAAGCCGGTTAGTGTAAGGACTTGGTCTCTCTATAATGGTGAGACGGGGCACGGAGCACTGTGAGCGATTCCGAACAGCAAGTTACCTTCGGTAGGCCCCTCCTCGGCCGGATTCTCGGAGAGAAGTTTAATCTCCTGGATACCAAGCTCGAAGAGGCGTTGGCCTATCAGCGTGAGAAAGGCGGCCGCCTCGGCGAAGCCCTCCTCCATTTGCGCGTGCTTCGAGAAGAAGAATTGTTGGAAGCCTTGGCCCAGCAATTTGAGCTGGCGTGGTTGCCGCATCTGGAAGTCTCTCATATCGATCATGAGTTGATTAAGCGAGTGCCCATCAGCTTTGCCCGCCGCTACCGGATTTTGCCACTGCGCCATGAAGACGGTGCCGTCGTCGTCGCGACGACCGACCCGCTTGAGACGGTGGCGTTGGATGACCTGCGTCTTTTGTTGGGTAAACCGATCCGACCGGTGCTGACGACAGGACTCGCCCTCTTGGCCTGCTTGAACCGTGTCTATGACGAGGCGGCCAGTCCCGCCGGGGCTGAACAGGTTATGGAGGACATGGCGGCGGCTGAAAACCTCGATCAACTGGCCCATGAGCTGGATGAGCCACAAGATCTGCTCGATGCGACCGACGAGGCCCCGATTATTCGCCTGGTCAACTCGGTATTGTTTCAGGCGGTTCGTCAGCGGGCCAGCGACATCCACTTCGAATCATTCGAGCGCGGCCTCGTGGTCCGGTACCGGATCGACGGCGTGCTCTATCCCGTGCTGACCCCGCCGAAGCGCTTGCAGTCCAGTATCATCGCCCGCCTGAAAATCATGGCGGGGTTGAACATCGCGGAAAAGCGCCTGCCGCAAGACGGCCGCTTTGCCATCCGGACGGCGGGAAAAGACGTCGACTTGCGCGTGTCCGTGCTCCCTACCTCGCACGGCGAACGCGTGGTCCTGCGTCTGCTCGAAAAAGAAAACCGCCTCCTGAACCTAACGGAGATGGGATTTTCAACCGACCGGCTCTCGTCCATCCAGCAACTCATTCAGCTGGCTCACGGCATTATCCTCGTGACGGGTCCGACAGGAAGCGGCAAAACGACCACGCTCTATGCCGCGCTTAGCCAGATCAATGCGCCCGATAAGAACATCATTACGGTCGAAGACCCGGTCGAATATCAGTTGCTCGGGGTCGGGCAGATGCAGGTCAATCCCAAGATCAATCTCACGTTCGCCGCCGGCCTGCGGTCGATCCTGCGCCAGGATCCCGATGTCATCATGATCGGAGAAATCCGCGATCGCGAGACGGCGGAAATTGCGATTCATGCCTCCCTCACGGGCCATCTCGTCTTTTCCACGCTGCATACCAACGATGCGGCCAGCGCCGCGACGCGCTTGATCGATATGGGGATCGAGCCGTTTCTCGTGGCCTCCTCGGTCATGGCCGTGCTCGCGCAGCGATTGCTGCGACAGATTTGCCCGGATTGTAAGAAACCGTATCGACCCACCGTTGACGAGCTTATCCGTCTTGGGTTGGATGGCAAGGGGCCCTTTACCTTTTACCGTGGCGCCGGTTGCCCGAACTGTTCGCAAACCGGGTATCGCGGCCGAACGGGCATCTATGAATTGCTCGTGCTCGATGACGAAGTGCGCCGCCTGATCGGGGCGAAAGCCGATTCATCGGTGATCAAGCAGGCGGGCATCGCCAAGGGCATGATTACGTTGAAGCAGGAAGGCGCGATGAAAGTGGCTCAAGGCGTGACGACGACGGAAGAAGTGATGCGGATAACGCAGCAGGAGATTGAACTCTAGCAAGATGGTGGAGGCTTGAGGGTGAAGGCTGAGGTCGAGCAGAAGATGTTTGAGGCTTATAGTTTCAGGTCTGAGGCCGGAACAGAACCGAATCTTCTCGCGTTCTACCTCAAACCTCAAACCTCAAACACTCTGCGCCGCGGCGCTCTTGGGTATCCCGTGCGCCAGTCTTTCAGGAGTTGACCCGCCATGCCGGTCTATCAATACCGCGGGTATAAGAGCGACGGCGGATCCGCTGCGGGGATTGTTGATGCCGAGAGTGTGAAGGTTGCCCGTCTGAAGCTCCGCAAGGACGGGGTGTTTCCGACCGACGTGGTTGAGCAGGGGCAAGCCACCGGCCGCGGGTTGGCGCATGACCGCGTCGCCATATCCGCTCCGCTCGGTAGATCTCAGGTTTTGTCGGCGCCCGATTTGGCCATGCTGACCCGTCAGTTTGCGACGCTGTTGGTCGCCGGGCTTCCTCTGGTCGAAGCATTGGGGGTTTTGATCGACCAGTCGGAAAAGCGGCAGGCAAAAGCATTGCTCGCCGATGTGCGCGAGCAAGTGCGCGCAGGAAAAGCGCTCAGCCACGTGCTGGAGTCCTACGGCAAGGACTTCTCCCCGATCTATGTCCACATGGTGCGGGCGGGTGAAACGAGCGGCGCGCTGGATCAGATTCTCTTTCGCCTGGCCGAGTTTCTTGAAAAGCAACAGGCGCTCCGGAACAAAGTCACAAACGCCATCCTCTATCCCGCCTTGATGCTGATCGTCGGCGTGGGCGTCCTGTTTTTTCTGATGACCTTTGTGGTTCCGAAGATCACGGCGGTCTTCACCAGCATGAAAGCGGCGCTCCCCTTCCCGACCGTGGTGCTGATGACGATCAGCCGCTTTTGTTCCACCTACTGGCCGCTCATGCTGCTGGTCGTGGTGGGCGGCGGGTGGCTCATTCGCCGATTCATCCAGACCGAAGCAGGGCGCACCGTTGCCGACCGGCTGATCCTCCGCATTCCCCTGATCGGCGATGTGGCGCGGATGGTGTCGATCTCCCGGCTGACCGGCACGCTGGCGACGATGTTGTCGAGCGGGGTGCAGTTGCTGGATGCTTTGGATGTCTCGAAGCGCGTGATGAACAATCGGGTGTTGGAAGAAGCGGTCGAAGGCGCCAGGCAGAATATCCGGGAAGGCGAAACGATTGCGGATCCGCTCAAGCGCAGCGGACAATTTCCCTCGCTCGTGACCCACATGATCGCCGTCGGTGAGCGCAGCGGTGAAATGGAAGAAATGCTGCGGCGTATCGGCCAGATTTACGACGGCGAGGTGGAGCGGGTCATCACCCGGTTTACATCGCTTCTGGAACCGATCATGATCCTGGTCATGGGTGTCATCGTTTTCTTTATCGTGGTGGCCATCCTGCTGCCGATCTTTGAAATGGGTCAAATGGTGCGGTGAGACGAAGTGCTGATTGAAAGGGGTGAGCAATGAGACTGTCGACACGTGTGAAATGTTTTGGGCGTGCATGCGCGAGAAGGTTCCTTGCCTCTCGCCCCGCGCCCCGCGCCCGGCTGGGCGAGCGCGGTTTCACCTTCATCGAGATCATGGTGGTGGTGGCGATCCTCGCCATCCTGGCGGCGCTGGTCGTTCCGCGGATCATGGGGCGTACTGACGATGCCAAACGGACGGCAGCGAAAGTGCAGATTCGAAACATCGAAGGGGCGCTCCAACTGTATAAGCTCGATAACGGCGTCTATCCCACGAGCGAACAGGGGCTCAAAGCGCTGGTCGAGAAGCCGTCGGTGGGTGTGATTCCTAAGAAGTGGAAGATCGGCGGCTATATCGACAAGCTTCCTGAAGATCCCTGGGGAAATCCTTACAAGTATCTGAGCCCGGCTCCGATCCAGCAGGGGCAGTATGGGCAGATTAAAGCGGATTATGAAATCCTGTCCCTCGGCACAGATGGGGAAGTCGGCGGCGAAGGCGTGAATGCAGACATTGCGAACTGGAATCTGGAAAAGGATTAGCAAGTTGTTGAAAATGCCCGCCAGCGGCGTTCTCGCATCATTCAGAGCCTCAACGTACCCCAGAGGGTACGCCTCAGCCCCTCACTCGCTGCGGTCTTGCTGGACGGCCATTTTGAACAACTTGCGGGAGATCCCTGGATCTATTTCTCGCCGCACTCTGCTCCGCTCGTCTCGCGCCAGCACCAACGGTGGCTTTACCTTGCTGGAGATGATCATCGTCATGTTTCTGTTGGTGGCGATGTTGGGTATCGTAATCCCGCGGGTGAATCTGGGCGAAGATCTGGCGTCAACCGGACGGAAGTTGATCGGAGGGCTGCGGACCCTCCAGGGGATCGCCATGAGCACGCAGAAACCGGTCAAGCTCTATCTGGACCTGGATCAAAACCAATACTGGGCGATGGCCATTGACGGGAAGGAAGAGAAGCCCTTGCCGGATGCCGCCTGGGCGATGCCGCGCACGCTTCCGGACAACATCCGCTTGGCCGATGCTTCTTCCGGCTCAGTCAAGCGGACAGCCGGTCGTGTCGACCTGATGCTGTACCCCAACGGCCGGATCGATGAAGCGGTGCTGCATCTGACCGATGCCGGGAACAACGTGCTGGCCATTGTCGTCGAGTCCGCCACCGGCGCGATCCGCACCAGTGATGAGCGCATTGAACCACAGCGGCTGGCGTCCATTCCTGACCGGGTCAAACCCTTGTTGATACCGACGGCGACGGTGGCCGCCGGAAACCAGACCGGCTTGCCCAAGCCCTAACGCAATTACATCCCATGCGGCCCTACCAACCCCAAGACGAACGCGGATTTACTTTGCTGGAGGTGTTGCTGGCCGTGGCGATTCTTGCGATTGCCCTCCCCGTGCTGCTTGGCCTGAGAAATTTCGATTTGGAACTGCAATCCCGATCAATGGACCTGACGACGGCCACGCTGTTGGCGCAGGAAAAACTCTTAGAAACCGAACTCTCAGGCTCGTTTCCCATTGGAGAATCGACGGGAGAGTTTCTGCAGCCGGCGCCCGGGGTCCTCTCGTCGATCACGGAGACCGATCGTGCGCCGGGTTATCACTGGAAGCGCAGCATTATGCCGACGCCGCTGGAACTCATTCGGGAAGTCAAGATTCAGATCTCCTGGCTTCGCGGTCAGCAGGAGGAAACATTGGAAGTGAGTACGTATGTCTTTGCCGGCGTCGCATTTTAAGGGGCGTCAAACAATCGAGTGGGTCAGGTCTGCCGTGCGCCAGAGCATTGAGGTCTCGCTTCTCTCTGTTCCTCCCCTTTGTAAGGGGAGGCAAGGAGGGGTAGAGACTCCTGGGCTGCGGTGCGGTTCACGAATACCCGCGCCAGTAAAGGCTTCCGGAAGACTCGACCTCCCCTCGCCCCTCCTTACGAAGGAGGGGAAACCACGAGAAGTCAGTATCGATTCGATGATGCCAACTCGTTCATCGACCCACGCAGAATCCGGAAGGGCCAATTCTAAGCACGAAGGCGGATTCACGCTGGTCGAAGCGCTGTTGGCGATTGCGCTGCTTGCGACGTTGGGGGCGATTGTGTTCGGATCCTTGTTGACGACGACGCAGGTCGTGGATGCCGGTCGAGCAGCTGCCTCTCGCGAGCAGACCATCCGGCGCGTGTTGCGGCTGATGGCCGAGGAACTCACGATCGGCGTCAAGGAAACGACGTTCCCCTGGGTCGGTTTGAACGGGACACAAGACGGGCAGTCGGCCGATACGCTGGCCTTTGTCACCAGGGGGGATGGATTGGGCGTGCAAGCCGCGCGTGAGAGCGAGATCTTGCGCGTGATTTACACGCGCGAAGGCGATCGCTTGATCCGATTTGTCCGGCGCAACCTCTACGCACTTACCGATGAATCGGTCGATCAGGTCAACCTGGCGACGAAGGTGAAGGGGTTCAACGTGCGCTACTATAGCCGGCAAGGCCAGGTGTGGCTGGACGAATGGAGCTCAACCGGACCGTTGCCGACGGCGCTGCTGCTGGAAATCACCTTCCAGGAGCCCGATGCCGAACCCTATACTATTCGTGAATGGGTCACGGTGGGAGTCTCCTAATGGTATGGCCAGGGAAGGATCTTTCTGCTTGGAAAGCTCCGCTGCTGTGGATGGCCTTCGGATGCGGACTGTTGTTCCTCTCGATCGCCCTCACGTTTCCCTATGGGGCGTTGCAGACGCGAGTCATCGGGGAACTGCAACGGGCCACCGGTATGGAAGTGCGCGCGGCAGACTGGACGATCGGATTTCCGGCGGCAATTGAATGGCGGCAGATGACTTTGACCAGAACCGACTGGTCTCCCCTGCAGCTGGGTCTGGTGCGGGCTCAAGTGGGGCTCTGGCGGTTACTGACCGGCGGGGTCGCCCTGGATCTGGCCGCGCAGCTCGACGAAACCACCGCGGCGCAGAGCGCGGTCAAACTGACCGTGACCGCCGCCTCCTGGTCCATGACAGGCCCTGTCGCCATGGTCGGCAAGATTCAGAAACTCGATCTTTCGAAGGTGATCCGCCCCTATGTGACGCGTGGCACCATGACCGGGGAGTTCACGCATCGTCTCGACGGCGCCGCAACCGCCGGATCTGCCTCATTCGGCGAGGGCACGTGGAAAGCGGAAGCCAAGGATCTGTCTCTGGATCACATTCCGATGGGCAATGGCCGGATTCTCGCGCTGGCGTTCAGCAGTCTGTCGATTAGTCTGGCCTGCCGGGAGCAGATCTGCGACGTGACCGAATTGAAGGGCGACGGGATCGACGGGTCGTTTTCCGGGCAGGGAACGGTTACAATGCAGCAACCCTTACAACAGAGTCAGCTGGCGCTGTCTTTGACGGTGATTCCCGGTGTGGGCTTTGCGGCCAAGGCTCCGGGGTTGGGTATCCCTCCCTTGCCACCCGGGACGCCGTTTACGTTCAAAGTGATAGGAACATTGGCACAGGCCAGGGTGGCGTTGTAGAGTAGCACGTGATCTTAAGAGGAATTCAGACTGCATGAGTATTGCCACCGAATGTGTTGGCCTGGATATCGGCCAGACCGGCTTGAAGGCCGTGCGGTTTCGCCGCCGGCTGAGCGGTCGTGAAACGATCGAGTATTTCCACCAGCCCCTGCCCTTTTCGCTTCCGGAAGATATTGAGCCGGCCCGGCGGGTGCAATCGTTGCGTGGCTTCCTGTGGCACAACGGGCTCTATGCCACGGATCGTTTAGTGACGGCGATTCCCTGCCAGGATCTGTTCGTGCGCACGCTCTCTTTCCCGTTCAAAGATGCGGAGAAATTGTCACAGGTCGTTCCCTTCGAAGTGGAAAATCTGATCCCGATGCCGGTGGATGAGCTGGCGATCGGAAGCGTCGTGCTTCCGCCAGGGCTCACCGCTGAGGGGATGTCGCGGATTACCAAAGGGTCGGATGTGCTGGTCACGGCGGCTCCACGGGACAAAGTGGCCGAACACCTGCGCTTCCTCGCCCAGGCCGATATTGAGCCGGCCGCGATCAATGTCGATGCCATGGCCCTGTATTCGGTGACGCAATTCCTTCAACAGGAAGGCGGCCACGTTCCCCACGATCTGGCGATCATTGATGTGGGCGCGTCCAAGACCACCATTTGTCTGGTGCACGAAGGGCGTCCGGTGGTCTTGCGGACCATCTTATGGGGCGGCAATCACCTGACTCATGCGTTGGCGGTGCGGCATGCCTGCAGTTTTGCCGACGCAGAACGGCGCAAACGCAGCTTGAATGTGCAACAGGTCGATTCCTGGTTGGAGCCGTTGCTCAAAGAACTGCGCGTCACTATCCAAGGTTACGAAGGGACCGAGCGCGGGCGTCTCACCCACTGCTGGGTATCCGGCGGAGGAGCGAAACTCAGAGAGATCGGCGGATATGTCGCGCATCAACTGGGGCTCTATCCGGTCGGTCCGCGGCAGGGGTTCGGGTTGAACAGCCCGCGCGCCTTCTCGATCGCCTTTGGGTTGGCGATCCATCCGAAACTGATCCGGCCGAAGTGGCGCTTTAAGCCGACGCCGGCCGGTCTCGCCCTCGATTTGAAAGCCGTCTCGGATGCGAACGCCCCGCAGTCCAGGACAACGGCGCGGGACAAGCGGCTGGCTCTTGTCGGTGCCGTGGTGCTGGGAGCCCTGGCACTCGCGGACGGTTTGACGCATCTCTCTTTGAAAGAACAGCGCGTGCAACAACTGAAAGTTGCTCTTCAGGGTCACTATGCGCAACTCTTTGAGCCGGGGGCTGCGCCGGGCGAAGAATTGGATCAGGCCCGTTTTCGTATTGGCGCGGTCGACAAGGCGCTCGCCGTCGTGGATGGATCGCAGCAGCATGTGCTCGCCACGATGGCGGCCTTCATGAAACAAATGCCGGCCGGTGTCCCGGTCAAGATACGGGATCTGACGATCGACAGCCCGCTGGTGTTGCTCGAAGGCGAGACGACCTCATTCGAAGCTGTCGAGAAGATCAAACAGACCTATTCGGCCGGCGGGGTCTTTAAAGATGTGGCCGTGAGCGAAACCCGGGTCGGCGCGTCATCGAATCAGGTGGTGTTTCGGATGAGCGCGACGGTGGCCCAGCCATGATGCACCAATTACGGGAACGGTGGACGCATCTGGCTCCGCGCGAACGGATGATCTTGTCGGCCGGCGGGGCCGTGGTCATTGCGAGTCTGTTGTTCGTGCTGGTCGTCGATCCCCTGCTGGCGTCCATGGATCGCTTGGATCGCCAGGCCGCCAAAAAGCAACGGGAGAGCAGCGAGCTGACGGCGATGGGCGCCGACTATGCGAGCAAGCGCGCGCGATTGACCCGTGCGGAACAACGGATGCCGGTAACCGATGCGGGGTTCTCCCTGCTGGCATTCATTGAGGACGCGGCGAACCAGGCCCATGTGCGTGAGCGGATTGCCGGCATGCAGCCCCAAGTCCAAGCCCTGGCGCAAGGGTATCAGGAAACCGCGGTTGATCTCCGGCTCGATGGCATTCAACTGCCGGATCTGATGGCGCTCCTGCTGGCGATCGACCAGGCTCCGTATGAACTTCAAGTCAGGCATTTGCAAGTACGACCGAAGTTCGATAATCCCGTCAATCTCGATGCCACTGTCCGAGTGGTCAGTTATGCGAAAGGATGATGAACGCGGCGTCGCGCTCCTTCTCGCTCTGCTCATATTGGCCCTTCTCGTCGCCCTGATTCTCGAATTCGATGGCGAGGCCCGGCGCGAATACCGCGACGCGGCGGCATTTCGTGACAACTTCAAAGCACAAACCCTCACCCGCGCCGCGATTCAGGCGGCTCGCGCCGTTCTCCAGCAGGACTTTCTCAAGGATAAAAAATCCGGTGAATCGTACGACTCGCCGACCGATCTCTGGGCCATGCCGATCAAGAACTATGCAATCGGCGACGGTTTTCTGAGCGCCCAGATCGAGGATGAGCGGGGCAAGCTCAATCTCAACGATCTGGCCGCTGCCGCCGGCGACGCGATTCAGAAAAAAGCGAAGATTGATCGATTCAAGCGGCTCTTCGAACTGCTTCAGCTGAGCCCCGATCTGGTCGATGCGGTGGTCGATTGGGTGGATCCGGATGAAAACCAGGAACCGGCCGGAGCGGAGAGTCTGTACTATCAATCGCAGCGTCCGCCCTATCGCGCGGCCAATGCGCCGCTGTCAGGTCCGGGCGATTTACGGCTGATCAAGGGCTTTACTCCGGACATCACCGACCGGCTGTCGCGGTACGTGACCGTATTTCCGCAGGAAGGCGGCGCGCTGGTCAATCTCAATACGGCGGATGCCTTGGTGATTCAAGCCCTGGATCCGGCGATCACGCAATCCATGGCGACGGAAATCATCCAGGGACGCCCGTATAAGAAGAAGGAAGATCTCGATCGCATCGGGAGCTTTCAGGAAATCGGCGCCAAATTGCGCGCGACGCAAAGCGGATACGATGTCAAGAGCGAGTACTTTTCGGCCCGGCTGGCCATCAGCGTGAACGAGGTGACGAAGACCTCCTGGGTGGTGCTCCAGCGCGACGCGAATAAGGGTGAAAGCACCGTAAAGTACCTGCGGGTGTTCTGACCAACGGATCCCTGCTTCCCATAGATATGTTCGGGAGAAGTTCATTTGCAGGAGTGCCGTCCGGCTCCGGAGCTGCCCCCCTCGAATTGGGCATTGTGCCGCGCTTCAATTCCTGATATACGGTCCATCTACAGCGGAATGCAGTGGTTTTCCGCACTTCGATCCCTGTTTCTCGCCCACAAGGAGCCGACGGTGAAGCGATTACTCGCCTGTTCGTTGAGTCTGAATCTCATCGGGGTAAGTCTGTTGCTGGTCGGCTATGTGGGCCCGAGCGTAAAAACTTCCTTTATGCCGTCTGTCGAAGCGCCGGTTATCGGAGCACATACTCGCATCCATCCCCTGGCCATGGTGATCGGCTCCGTCACACTCGGAGACCAAGTGTTCGTTGCGCCGGCCGCGTCCGTGCGTGGCGATGAAGGACAGCATATTCACATCGGCAATCAGAGCAATGTCCAGGACGGCGTCGTGGTGCACGGGTTGGAAACGTTCGAAGGCGATCATGAGTTGCCGGAGAACGAAGTCGAGGTCGACGGAAAGAAATATTCAGTCTACATCGGCGACCGGGTGTCGCTGGCGCATCAATCGCAGGTGCATGGGCCGGCCAAAGTCGGCGATGATACATTCATCGGCATGCAGGCGCTGGTCTTTCAGACAGAAATCGGCGATCACGTGGTGATCGAACCAGGAGCCAAGCTCATTGGAGTCAAGGTCGCATCTGGTCGCTATGTACCGGCGCTCTCCATCATTAAGACACAGGCGGACGCGGATGCGCTTCCAAAAATCACGCAGGATTATCCGTATCGGAACTTGAATGCCGGTGTCATTCGGGTGAATATTCAATTTGCCGAAGCCCCCCAGCCAGTGGCCATCAGCCGATAGGCTGAGGAGAGTGTTCTACAGGCCGTGTCTCGCCTCACGAGCTATGACGGATCTACTCTGGCTGGTCACCACGACACAGGGCCGGCATTCCCCCCCCCCGTCATCGACTGCAAAGATAAAGTTAACAATTCTGTAACGCTGCCGTTACCGGATCTTTACCGGAATCCCGGATACTCCTGCGTGAAAAGACGATGTGCTCACGAAGTCGATTCAACAAAGGAGGGCGAAGCGTGCAGATCCGGAAACTATGGCAACCATTGAAAGACAACGGCGCGGTGTGTTCACCTGCTGCCTTGCGACGGACTTCCGTCGTGTGCCTGACGTTCATGCTGGGTATTGGGATTACTCAGGCTGCAGTTGCGGCTGAACTTGACGTCATGGGTCCCCAATCCGGTTCGGTTGCCACTCCGGTTGCCGATACAAGCCAACGGGCCGGTTTCAGTCAGCGTCTCACTATCGAAAGTACCAATCTCGAAAGTCTTCTGCTGGAAAAGGGCGTGATCACCCAGGATGACTGGATTCGCCTGAAAGCGGAAGAAGAACGGCGCGCCTTTGAGCAGACGGCGGAAACAGGGATGGCCGGCAACCCGCGCTGGTATGAGCGCATTCGGATCAACGGGTATACTCAGTTCAGGTATTCCGCGGGACCCAGCAGTGACAAATTCTCGATCCCGCTCAGCGATAAGGCCGCGACCACCCAGCCGCGTGAGTTCTACTTCCGGCGCATC
>NEWQ02000054.1 GCA_002869855.2 Nitrospira sp. CG24D | reverse complement strand
TGGATGGTTGGGCTATCCGCGTCATTGTATAGTAAGTGAGTAATTACTCACCGAAAAGATAGCATGGGCAGAACGGGGAAGACAAGCAACAGTGCGCATCGATGGTGGTGCGCCATTACCGAAGTATTTGTAAGCGCGGTTGTGAATGGTGCGGTTCTTCGACCGTGGCAAAGAGCGGGAGGAGATCGCTCATGGCGGCATCGGGGAGATGCTTCCAGAGAAATCGGCGAAGGCGTGAACGTTCGATCGGGCTTATGCGCGCAAAGCTCAGTCCGCATCGGGATCCGTCGATCCAGACGACCTGTGCCTCTGTAATCAACACCGTCTGGGGAAGCTCAAGGACCAGGGCCAGCCGCTCTCCCACAATGAGACGGCTTTTGCTTTCGAGGCTGCACCCGGCGTCAGAGAGATCGAGCAGGAAGGCCTTGCCGATCCGGCTTGTCTTATGGCGCTGCGCAAACTGCAGGCGCCTGGTCACCGTGATGCGATAGGTTTGTCGCTGGGCGGCTCGTGATTGACGATTCTGTTGTGCGGTGGCTGAAGACATCGTGGGTGCTCCTGTTAGGCTTTCCCGCCGGTGCGAGTCGTGTGAAAGAGTGACTGGAGAAACCGCTGTAGGCGGTGTTCTGAGGTGGCCTGACTATGTTGGGGCCTCAGCCCAAACCGGTGCTCGTGGACCCACGCTACTTGAGCCTGAATGACGAAGAGCGGATCTTTCTTGTCGGGCAGAGAGAGAAACAGGGTGAGATCCATGTCGACCGTGACCGGTTGGTTGCCTCGAACACCCAATCCTCCCCGCGACATGTCGACGACTGTTCCATTGCCCATGATGACGTCGGTTTCATTCAACCCCGAATACATCAGGCCGAACGAGAGGGGGATGCGATCGATCCCCCGTCGGTCAGCCTTGGGGCTGTTGAGAAATCCTGGTGTCTTCGGGACAGGTTGCAGTTTCATCGCCGGTTCCTTTCCGCCTCTCGTGGCCGTTCACATTGTCGTGATGGTGTAACCCTACCCCGAGGCAGGCCGTTTGACAGCCCCCTAGGCGGGGGGTGAGGGGACCCTGCTGAAGGGGGGCTATGTCGGAAGCCATCTCAGGATTGGGGCTGAACGGCATCAGATCTGGGGGTATTGCCGGAAGGTGAAGATCCGGAGGTGGCTCAATGCCAGACAGGAAAGGGTCCTGCGGACTTATTCGGGGAGAGTTCTGCCGGTTCCTGATATGCAAAGGCCCCGACGGTGAGTCACCGTCGGGGCCTTGTGAAGCAGTAATGGGATCGTGCGCTTAGACCAGCCTGAATCGGGGACGCTGATTGTGCACCGTCGTATGGGAGATGTTCTTCCAGATACAGGTCTGCAGCCGTTTCCGCTGGTCTTGCGAGACTTGCATGAACCGAACGGAAAACTGGCATCCCGACACCCAGACAACATGCGCTGAGCTGAGGCACAGCGGGCTTTCTCCATCGGGAAGATCAATCGTGAGGCTGAGGAGGGTTCCCCGAGTGACCGGGTGATCGCTGATGAGCTTGCATCCCGAGAGGGAGATATCTTTGGTTAGCCCTTGTCCGGCATGGGGCTGACTCGGGATGTCACCCTTATATCGGACCCTACAGCTGATAGCGAGCCGTTCGGTGTAGCGTTTGTCCAGGCTGGAACAGGTTGCCCGTATCTGCTTCGGTGCCTCAGGGAATGACTTTCTCATAATGGCCTCAGATCAATTCCTATGTTGTGATGCTCTCACTCTTGTCGGCTGTTTTGTTGTCTGACTGTACCGTGATCGAGGTCCTCCTGAAATACCCAAGGTGGAGGGGATGGCACCCCTCTTTGAGAGGGGGCGAGCGGTGCGAGTAGCTCCGGCTCTATCGAACAACATGGATGAAACTTTGTTGGAAAGCCAACGATTGATGAATCTGAGGAGCGGGGTTACGTTTCTTGAAATGAAGCCGGGTTTAGCGGGCTGTGAACACTATTGTATAGAGGAAGAAAATAGTTGTCAGAACACTGTGCCGGAATTTCCCTCTGAGAGTTTTTCGCGCAGGATCCGGCTTTCGAAAAAAATGATCCCTCGTTCGATACGCGACTCATACCGGAGCGTGATTTCCGTATCGAACCCATGCCAGGCATAGACGCGGATCGGGCCGACCGAGATCTGTCCCGGTGTGCGATCGAGCGGACCGTACTTGGTTTGCAGATAGGCCAGGATCTGTTCATGCGTGTCTTTGCCTTGGTAGCGGACGAGCACGCGGCCGAACTTTCCATCGAACGTGGTGAAGCGCAAGATCTCGACCGGAATTGTGCCAAGCATCGGTTGCCCAGCCTTCGGTTCATAGGAGAGCAGCCGCCCCGCCTCTTCGACCTTGGCGAACTGGTCGCCTTCCGTCAGCGCTGACTCCCAGGGCAGCCCTTCAAACCCGTTTGGATCGTTGAGAATTGGTACGGCCAGCGCCAGGGCTGTTTGGAGCAGCAGTCCGAAGAGAAGTGCGGTCAGTCGCAGTGGGAAGCGGTTCATCGTGTTTCAAATTCCCTTACTCGGCAGAGTCCGTGATGTGATCGTTGAAGCGCGGTGCCAGTGTGCGGCTGTCGATGAAGATGAACCCGCGCTCGGTATTAGCTTGATAGGTGACATTGATCTCAGTTTCAGGTCCACGCCAATTATATTGCTGATTCAGTCCCCGTGCCATCTGTCCGGGGATGCGTTCCAACGGTCCGAATTGCGCTTCGAGGAATTGCATGACCCGGGCATGGATCTGCTCGCCCTGGTAGCGAATGGTCACGCGGGCGAACTGGTCGTCGACCGAGAGCAGGAGGATGCTGGTCATCTCAGCGCCGGCGAAGCTCGCGGGGCCTGCTATGGAGCGATATTCGGTGACATGGGGCCCGGTTCGCGACGGAACCACATCCTTACGTCCGGCCAGCGCGGCGCCCCATTCGATATTCTGAAACCCTTTCGGGTCATTGATCATCGGGACAGCAGAAACCGGCAACGTGTGCAGCGCGCTGGAAATAAAGGCAAGCCCGAGGAGAAGACGGCGGAGCAGATGGTTAGTCATGGTGTCGCGGACTATCTGAAAAGCGATCCATCGTTGCACGCTACCATGGCGTCGAGGCCGGCGCAACCGGATGTTTTGTTGAGAATGCGTGCAGCCCTGTCTTATAATGCGCCGGCTTTTGGAACCGGCGCCGTGTGCGGACCGGCTTAGCATATCGGCATCGAGAAACGATCGGGAGTGAGATGATTGAAAGCGACGCATTCGTTCAGGCGCTCCAGGATATGGGGGTCGACTTCTTTACCGGAGTCCCCGACTCGATTCTGGGCGGCATTATTGCGGAATTGATGGTGCGGCGGCTCTACACGCCGGCCGTGCGGGAAGACGAAGCGGTGGGGATGGCTGCCGGCGCCTACATGGCGGGGAAAATTCCCGCCGTGTTGATGCAGAATTCCGGGCTCGGCACTTCCCTCAATACGCTCATCTCGTTGAATATGATTTACCGGCAGCCTTGTATCCTGATCGTGTCCTGGCGGGGCCAAGGGGGCAAGGATGCCCCGGAGCATCTGGTGATGGGGGAAGTGATGCCGCAATTTCTCGATACCATGAAGATTCCGCACCGGACGCTGACCGAGAAAACCGCCGTCGAAGATTTCAAGTGGGTGGCCGAGACCTTTATGAAACAGCGCATTCCCGTTGCGCTTGTCATTACCAAGGGTGTCGTGAAAGGGTTGCATCCATGAGGCCTGAGGAAGGAACCCTGATCAGCCGGGCGCAGGCGTTGGCCGCGCTCCTTGAATTGCTGACCGACCAGCCGGTGATCATCTGCAACGGATTCCCGTCGCGCGAAGCGCACAAGATTGCGGATCGTCCCACCCACTTTTACATGATCGGTTCCATGGGGAATGCCCCGGCGATCGCGCTGGGTGTGGCTCTGGCCAAGCCGAACAAGCAGGTTATTACCTTCGACGGAGATGGCAACGTCTTGATGGGGATGGGGACTCTCGCAACTGTCGGCGCGTTGAAGCCGAAGAATTTCATTCACGTCGTGTTCGACAACGAAGTGTACGGAACGACCGGCAACCAGCCGACGATTTCGAATGTGGTGCCGCTGGAGAAGGTCGCCAAGGCGGCTGGCTACGTCAATGTGGAGCGCGTGCTCGACCGCGAGGATCTCGTCTACGAGTTCAAAGATATACTGAAGAAAGACGGGCCGAGCATGTTGCTGATCAAGGTCAACGAGTTCGCCGAAGATGCCGGGCGGGTGCTCCATGAGCCGCCGGACATCACGAAGCGGTTCATGAAAGCAATTGAGTGATAGGGAGCGCGAGAGACTTCTCTTGTGCTCGCTGACCGCGCACGACCTGGGTAAAGCGGAGTCTTGGCGACGCAGGGTTGGGCGGGTGGAATTAGCCGTGCTCGGTCAATGCGCGCAATGAAGAGGAGCCTCCCGCGCTCCCATAGAGAGAGGAAGGGAAAGACGTGATTTTATTGAATCCAGGTCCAGTCAATGTGAGCGAGCGTGTGCGGCAGGCGTTGTTGCGGCCGGATATCTGCCATCGCGAATCCGAGTTCACCGAGCTGCTGCTCCGGATTCAAGGCAAGCTGCTGAAGGCCTTTGTGCCGGGTGCGGAAGATGACTATGCCGCCGTGCTCATCACCGGCTCAGGCACCGCTGCAGTCGAATCCGCCCTGATGTCGGCCATCCCCCATGGCAAGCGGGTGCTGGTGCTGAATAACGGTGTGTACGGCGAGCGTTTGTCTCAGATGGTCGGGTTGCATCGGCTGGGTGTGTCCGAGCTCAAGTACGAGTGGACCGCCAGGCCTGATCCGGAGCGCCTCCGGCTGGCGCTTCGGCAACACCCTGAAGTCCATGCGGTAGCCATGGTCCATCATGAAACCACCACCGGCCTGATCAATCCTGTGAAAGAGATTGCCGATGTGGTCGATAGTCAGAACCGCGCGTTCATTCTCGATGCCGTCAGCGGACTGGGCGGAGAAACGATTGATATCGCCGGGTCGCACATCTATATGGTGGCGGGCACGGCCGGCAAATGTATTCAGGGCTTTCCCGGTGTGTCGTTCGTGTTGGTACGCAAGGGATTTCTTGAGCGGATGCGCCAGTATCCCAAACGGTCGTGGTATCTCCACCTCACGCATTATGTGGACGATCAAGGCCGCGGCACGATTCCCTTCACGCCGGCGGTCCAGGTGTTTTACGGCTTTGACGAAGCCCTGAGCGAACTGTTGGAAGAGGGCGTGGCCAACCGGATTCAACGCTATAAGAAGGCGTCGACGTTGATTCGCGCGCGCATGGCAAAGCTGGGGATCAAGCCGATGCTGACGCCCGAGCGCCAGTCGAACACCATTACCGCCTATTCGCTTCCTGACGGTGTGACGTATGACCAGTTACACGATCGCCTCAAGGCGCAGGGCTATGTCATCTATGCGGGGCAGGGGCAATTGGAAAGCAAGATTTTCCGCGTGGCCAATATGGGTGCACTGACCGAGGCGCAGTTGACGGGATTTCTCGACGCCTTCGAGCAGGCATGTAAGCCGGCATGAAGGCGATCATTCTGGCTGCGGGAGTCGGCAAGCGGCTCTGGCCCGTGACCCAGCATCACCCGAAGTGCCTCATCAAGATCGGGGGACAGACTCTGCTGAACCGGTATCTGACGCTGTTGGCGAGCGTGGGGATCCGGCAGGCCGATATCGTCGTGGGCTACAAACAGGAGATGATTCGTGCCGCCGTCGAATCCGATGCCTGCGGAGTGCGGGTCAATTTCCTGGTGAACGAGCAGTTTCATCGAGGGAGCATCTCGTCTTTGTGGATCGCCAGGACCGCGTTCACCGACGACACGATTGTCATGGATGCGGACGTACTCTTTCATCGGGAAATTTTACAGCGGCTGGTGAGTTCGCCTTACGAGAATGCACTGCTGATGGATGAGTCGGTGAAACAGACCGGCGAAGAATGTATGGTCGTGGTCGAAGGCGGGCGGGTGATCGCGCTGACGAAAACCATGCCGCCGCGGTATGAGTATGCCGGTGAAGGGGTAGGGTTTCTCAAGGTGCGGCATGCCGACTCGCCGCATCTCGTCGCGTCGCTCCGGAAGTTTGTCGATCGGGAAGCCTGGCAGATGGAGTATGAAGACGCGCTGATCGACTTCTTTCGCGACGTGAAGGTCGGCCATGAAAAGATCGGCGGGTTGCCGTGGACCGAGATCGATTTCCCGGAAGATGTGGTGAAGGCTGAGCGCGAGATCCTGCCAAGGCTCTAGGACGTGATGTGTCCGTGACGGTCCATCGGTTCTGCACATGACGAGCAGCGAGCGCCGAGTTATCCAATGAGTGAAAGTCTCATCCAGCATCGCGCGGAAGTTCAGGGACTGGCGACCGCCATTCTGCTGCCGTCGGTCAGTGTCTTCGGCGAATCTCTTGATCGTGTACCGGGAAGTGCCGGCCCTCTGACGCAGGTTGTGGGGATCGGGCTGTTTCAACGCGCGGTGCTCACGCTGCAACGGGCCGGCATTCGGCAATTGATCGTGCTTGCCGGTCCGGAAGAAGACCAACTCAAGCAGGCGTTGGGCCGGGGGCCGCGCGTGACGATTCCTGTGCGGTGGATGCCGATCCGGGAGTTCCCGCTCGATGATCCACGCACCTGGGAGGCGATGGCGGCGGAAGTCCCTGGATTCTGCCTGGTCGCGAGCGTGCGAGGCGTGTTCTCGCGAGCCCTAATCGAAAGTCTGCGCCGTGAGGTGCAGGAGGGACAGGCCATTCTGGTCGCGCAACCGGTTGCGCAGCGGGCAGCCGGAGATCGACGGGTTTCGGTCAAAGTGCAGGCCGAGCGGCTTCTTGCCCTCGGATCGTCCCGGGCGGAAGATGTGACACTGGTTGCGGCGGATCTGCTGGTCTTGCCGGCCGGCCTCATGGCCGCGGCGCAGGATACTCACACACCTCCAGGAGCCATGCCGATCCGGCGATGGATCGAGCGGGCGGCGATCGATGGGCGGGTACGGGTGCTGCGGACGGACGGGCATCCCTCGCAGTGGTATCAGGATGTGCGGACGCAGGCCGAGGTCCCAGCCGCCGAACGGAAGCTGTTCTCCTCGCTCAAGGGCGAGTTCGAGGGATTTGTTGATCGTTACTTCAATCGCAAAGTATCCCGCTGGTTCACCTGGATCTTCCTGGCATTGGGGGCGTCTCCCAACGGCATTACGATGGTGGCGACAGCCCTAGGGCTGCTGGC
Organism: Nitrospira sp. CG24D; assembly: GCA_002869855.2. GTDB lineage: Bacteria > Nitrospirota > Nitrospiria > Nitrospirales > Nitrospiraceae > Nitrospira_D. The sequence goes on along the minus strand of NEWQ02000054.1, from coordinate 4,961 downwards.
CGCTGTGGGGTTTGGACTCGGGACCTATGAAGCGGCGATCGTGGCGGCATTGCTATTTCAATTCGCGGCGGTGATCGATTGTTGCGACGGAGAAGTGGCCCGTCTCACATTCACGGAGTCTGCGTTCGGCGCCTGGCTTGATATCGCGATGGACAATGTCGTGCATATGGCCATCTTTGCCGGGATTGCCGTGGGGGCGTACCAGCAAGTGGCCGGGCAGGACGATGCCTGGATTCCGCTCGTGTTAGGTGCGGCTGCCGTGCTTGGGAACGCGTCGTCCTTCGTCTTGGTCACACGGGCCCAGAAGATCAAGGCGGCGAGCGGGTGGAAGACGCCGGTTCATGCGGCCTGGTCCGAGTTCATGCTGAAGAATGTTGCCAGCCGTGACTTTTCCGTGATCGTCCTGCTCGCGGCGTTGTTGGGCAAGCTGGATTGGTTTCTCTGGATGGCCTCAGCCGGCTCTCTGGTGTTCACTGCGCTGATGCTGTGGGTGATTCGTCCGTCAGCAAGATCTCGTGCTTAGACTCCTCCTACTCCTCGTCGGCTTCCTCACCCTCAGTCTCATCGTCTGGCACATCGGTCCCGTGAATATCTATGACGCCGCGACCAGGCTGGGGCCGGTGGCATTGTGCGTCATCCTTATTCCCTCCTTCGTCATGTATGCCGTCGAGGCCTATGGGTGGAAGATCACGCTTGGTCCGGCCGGGCAGTCCGTCTCCTTCCTGCGGGTCTTTGCCGTTCGCACGGCCGGTGAAGTGGTCAATATGACGACGCCGACCGCCTATGTCGGCGGCGAACCGCTCAAAGCGTATCTGTTGCAGAAGTCCGGCGTGCCGATGGTGGAAGGGTTGGCTTCAGTTGTCATTGCCAAGACGACCATGACGATTGCTCAGGTGCTATTTATTCTTTTAGGAATCGTGCTGGGTTTTTGGATATTGGGCGCGCAGGGTTCGTCGGGGCAAATCGTGGCGGCAGGGTTGCTGAGCATCGGGCTATTGGCCTTCGGGACCATGGCGTTTGTGTTCGTGCAACGGCGGGGCCTTTTTACCTGGACTCTGGAGACGCTGCGGAAGTTCGGTATGCGGATCGGCTTTCTCGAAGCACGGGAAGACCAGCTGCGGGCGCTTGATCAGACGATTTTGAATTTCTATACCCGACATCAGGCGGCGTTCTACGCGTCCACTGGTTTGTATTTCCTGGGGTGGTTGGCTGAGGCGCTGGAAGTGTTCGTGATCATCTACTATCTCGGAGGCCCCGCCGATGTGTGGTCGGCGATCTCGATCGGGGCCCTCTCTGCCTTCATCAAAGGCGGGACGTTCTTTATCCCCGGCAGTCTCGGTGCGCAGGACGGCGGGAATCTGCTGCTGCTCCAAGCCTTCGGCTATTCCGATGTCACCGGAATCACCTTCGCGCTGCTGCGGCGCTTCCGTGAGCTGGTCTGGATCGGGATCGGATTGGTGTGTCTCGCGCTGATGGGCAAGCAAGCCGGCGTTGCTCAGAAGGATTCTTCGAGGTAAGCTTCGTGAAGGACGGTAAGTATCCAATTGTATCCTGGCCCCTCAGGCTATGAAGAGGGGTAAGGCCTCTCCTGTGAGCTGGTTACTCCAGTACCGAAGGTGGGCTTGTTGTCCGGGCCTTCTTCCTCTACGCTTCGAACTAACTTCTTAACGGGGCCCCTGACCGTCGAGAGGGCGAACTCCTGCAGTGTGTCACTGTGCGCTGAGTCTAAGGAACAACCGGGATAATGAATGCCAGGGTCCCATCTTCGCCTTTAACCGTTGCGGTCATCGTTCCCGTCTACAACGGAGGTGCGAAGTTTCGCGCAAGTCTGGATTCGATCAAGCAGACGGTGCCGCTGCCGGATGAAATCATCGTAATCGGCGATGGGGATACGGACGGTTCCTCACAGTACGCAGAGGCGGCTGGCCTGACCGTGTATCGCTTCCCCCAACCGGGAGGGCCGGGTCGCGCCAGGAATCTTGGCGCGTCGAAGGCAATATCGGACTTGCTGTTCTTTGTCGATGCAGACGTGACCGTCCCTGAGAATGTGATCGAGCGGGTAAGGGACATCTTTGCTCGGGATGCTGATGTGGCTGCCATGATCGGGTCATATGACGATCAACCGGGGGAATCGAACTTTCTGTCTCAGTACCGCAATTTGCTCCATCACTATGTCCATCAGCATGGTCGGGAGGAGGCTTCAACGTTTTGGGGGGCCTGCGGAGCGATCCGGCGGGAGGTCTTTCTCGCGATGGGCGGATTCGATGAGACATATCTCAAGCCTTCCATCGAGGATATTGAATTGGGCTACCGCCTCACACGAGCCGGGCATAGGATTCGGCTCTGTAAATCGCTTCAGGTCAAACATTGGAAACGTTGGACAATTGGATCAATGCTACGGGCCGACTTCTTTCAACGGGCCGTGCCATGGACGCAGCTGATCCATCGGCATCGGGGGGTTGTGAACGATTTGAATATCGGCATCTCCGGGCGCGTGAGCGTCATGCTGGCAGGTGGCCTGCTTGGGGCGGTATTGCTGGCCCCCTGGCAGCCGAATGTCTTGGTCGCGGCGGCTGTCATGGGACTGATACTCTTCACTCTCAATGCCAGGCTCTACCGATTCTTCTTGGAGAAGCGAGGGCTCCGCTTCGCTGCACAGGCCATCCCGTGGCACTGGTTTTATTTTCTGTACAGCGGAGTCGCCTTCGCCGTAGGAACAGCGTGCCATCTTGTCGACCGCCATCGTGGTGGCGAGAAACCTGCATCGCTCCTTCCGTCTGAATCCCTGGAGCCGGAATCACGAGTGGAGAAATGCGAATGAGCCAAGAGTATTCTATTATCATCGGCGCGGGACCGGCAGGGCTTACGACCGCTTATGAATTGGGCAAGCGCGGCATGACGTCCACCGTACTCGAGGCGAGCAATCAGGTCGGGGGAATCTCAAAGACCGTCAACTATCGTGGGTACCGGTTTGATATCGGCGGACATCGATTCTTTTCCAAGGTTCCCCTGATTAATGAATTGTGGCACGAAATTCTCGGAGAGGAGTTTCTCCTTCGCCCGCGTATCTCGCGCATCTATTACAATCAACATTTTTTCGACTATCCCCTCAAACCGCTGAATGCGCTTGCCGGACTCGGGCCGCTTGAGTCGGTTTTGATCGGTCTCAGCTATATCAAGTCCAAGTTCTTCCACATCCAGGATGAAAAAACATTCGAGCAGTGGGTTTCCAACCGATTTGGGTATCGGCTCTACAGCATTTTCTTCAAGACCTATACGGAGAAAGTCTGGGGAATTCCGTGCCACGAGATCTCCGCGGACTGGGCGGCGCAACGCATCAAGAACCTCTCTCTGAAACAGGCCGTGCGAAATGCGCTGTTCGGAGCCAAACAGGGCATGGACGGGTCGACATTGACCTCTCTGATCGAGCAATTTCACTATCCCCGCTTTGGTCCGGGTTTAATGTGGGAGCGGTGCCGCGGCTTGATCGAAGGTCAGGGGTCTCAGACGATCCAAGGCGTGAAAGTGGAGCGTGTCCGGCATCGTCACGGGCTGGTTGATTGCGTTCAGGGGCGAGGCGCAGCCGGTGAGGCGCTGGAGTATGACGGCCGGCATTTCGTGTCGACGATGCCGCTGCGTGAACTGGTGCAGGCTCTGGATCCTTTGCCGCCGGACGACGTGCTCAAGGCCGCGCAAGCCCTCCGTTACCGGGACTATCTGACGGTAGTCTTGGTCATCGATCGCGAGTCGGTCTTCCCCGATAACTGGCTCTATGTCCATTCGCCGGAGGTCAAGCTCGGGCGGATTCAGAACTACAAAAATTGGAGTCCCTACATGGTGCCGGACTCCTCACGGACCTCACTGGGATTGGAATATTTCTTGTGGGATACGGATGATATGTGGACGTGGTCGGATGAGCGCCTCATTGAGCTGGGCATTCGAGAATGTGCCCAAATCGGCCTCATCGATCCGCGGGAAGTCAAAGACGGGACGGTCGTGCGGATGGAGAAGGCCTATCCGGTCTACGACCAGACATATCAAGAGAGCGTCGCCACCATCCGGCGCTATCTGGAGACCTTCTCGAATCTCCAGACCATCGGGCGAAACGGATTGCATCGCTATAACAATCAAGACCACTCCATGCTGACCGGTGTGTATGCGGCCGGGAATATCCTGGGAGACAAGCGCGATGTCTGGTCGGTCAATACCGAGAAGGAATATCACGAAGAAGAACGAGTGACTCAGCAGAATGCCGGGGATCGGCTCGTGCCGGCACGAGTCACTGTTTCGGTCGCTGCGGCGGTTGAGGAAACTGAAGACGTCCTCATCGAATCCGCATTCGCGAAGATAGACCCAGTCGCGTTAGGAGTCGCTGTCGGCGTGGTGAGTGGTTTCGGGATATTCATGGCCTCGGTGGTCTTGCTACTCAGAGGCGGGTCTGCGCCTGGGCCAACATTGTCATTGCTCGGGAACTATTTATTTGGGTTTGAAGTCACCTGGGGCGGTGCGGTGATCGGTTTACTCGAAGGAGGGCTGTTGGGGTTTGCGGTGGGGGCACTTGCGGCCGGACTCAGAAATTGGACGCTTACGGGCTATGCAAAATTCGTTCGGTGGCGCGCAGAGCGGGATGACCGTCGCCATCTTCTCGACAAGATGTAATCCATTCAGAAGAAAGGCGGTGGCTGTGATGAAACCGCGCATGAAGCAGACAGAAGAAGTGAGCCGCACTCTCGCGGAGATCAAGGCTGAAGCGCTGGCGTTGGTTTGCGGGCTGATCGGGGGAGCGGGGCTTTTTACGATGACGGTGTGGTTGGTCATTAAAGATGGTCCCCAGTCGGGGCAGCATCTGCAGCTGCTTTCGAACTATTTTGTCGGGTATTCCGTGAGTTGGCCGGGCGCATTTGTCGGATTGCTATACGGGGCCATCACGGGAGGGACGATCGGGTGGCTGGTTAGATCGG
>NEWQ02000053.1 GCA_002869855.2 Nitrospira sp. CG24D | reverse complement strand
AACCGGGCGGCGGGACGCCCAGTGAACCGATTCCTGTGACCCTGCCCAACGATCTCGACTTGCCACCGGGCGCACCAGCGGAACTCTGGTATTTCGATGAAGCCCCGGATGGCTCGCGGCCCAATCAATGGGCCAAATATGGCACCGGCACCGTCTCGAATGACGGCAGCCAAATCGTGCCGGACATCGATCCCGCCACCGGCAAACAGTTTGGCCAACCCCGCTTCTGCTGCGGCATCAACATAGCGGCGATCATCGAAACCACCCGCCAATTCTGGTTTGGCGGCGGCGTGCAGGCGTTCCTGGCGTCCTTCTTTGGCGATCCTGTGGATGCGGCGACGGGACTCCTTGTGGTGACCAAGACCGATCTCGTCCTCCCAGGCCGCATGCCGGTGACCATGACCCGCACCTATCAGACCAACGGCACGGCCACGGGTCCCTTCGGCCGGGGTACGACGCACGCCACCCAGATCGTCATGCTGGTGGAGGGTAATCAACGGGTCGTGCGGATGGGCGATGGGCGGCGGTTCACCCTGACGCTCCAACCGGATGGCTCCTATCGCAATCTCACCGATGCGGCGGTGCAGGGCACGGTGCTCACCTCTCCCAGCGGGGTGCCGACATTACGGTGGAAAGACGGCTCACGTTGGGTCTTCGGCGTCACCCTCAATTCGGCCTTCGGCGTCACCACCCTGGGCCTGACCCAGCAGATCGATCGCACCGGGAACACCCTGACGAATACCTGGAGCGGGACGCGCATCACCGCCATCGCCGGGCCGGATGGGCGCCAACTCACGCTCGACTATGACGGCAGCAATCGCGTCACGAAGGTGAGCGATCCCATCGGGCGAGCGGTGCAGTACGCCTATGACGGCGCGGGCAACCTCGCCACGGTGACCGATCCCGAAGGCGGCACCACGCGCTATGAGTATGACAGCAACAACCGGATGACCCGGATCACCGATGCCAAGGGCATTACGTTCTTGCAGAACTTCTATGGCCCGAGTGGCCGCGTGCTGCGGCAGATCCAAGCGGATGGCAGCGAGTATCGGTTCCGCTATCAGCTCACCGGAGCCACGAGCAGCGGGGCCGGCTGTACGGTCACCAATCCACCCACCGGGGGCGGGGTGATCGGGGTCACGATGCCGTTTGTGCCGTGCCCGACTGTTGATTCGTGGGAGAATCTGCAAGCCGGCTACACCATCACGGGCGGCCGGATCACTGGCACGACGGTGGTGGACCCACGCGGACATGCCACGATCACGCGGTTCAACAACCGCGGCTATCCCGTGAGCACGACTGATGCGTTAGGGCAGACCAGCACCACACAGTTCACGGCAGCGAATCAGGTCGCAGGTTCCACCGATGCGCTGGGACGCGTGACGAAGTTCGAGTACGATGCGGCGGGGAATGTAAAAAAGATTATCGATCCCACGAACCAGGCCACGCTCTTTGAGTACGAGCCGACCTTCAATCGCGTCAAAAAGATCACCGATGCGCTGAATCAGATCACCGAGTTTACCTACGATCCTGCGAATGGCAACTTGCTCACGGTGAAAGACCCGCGCAACCAGATGACGACCATTGCGTATAACAGTGTTGGTCAGCCGCTTTCGGTCCAGGGTCCCATCGCGACCGAGCCGCCCACCACCTTTGCGTATGACACGAATGGGAACCTGATCACGACGACTGACCCGTTGGGGAACGCGACACAGAGAGTCTATGATGCCGTCAGCCGTCTCACGGCGCTGACCGATCCAAGGGGGTTGCAGACCCAATTCCGCTACGACGGCCTCAACCGCGTCACCGAGATCGCCGATGCGCGGCAGGGCATCACACGGTTCAGCTACGATCCCAATGGCAATCTGCTCTCGGTCACGGACGCCAAGAACCAGAGCACGACGTACACGTATAACAGCATGGATCGTTTGGCGACGAGAAAAGATGCGCTCAATCGGCAAGAGACGTATCAGTACGATCTCGCCGGGAACTTGAGCCAGTTCACGGACAGAAAGAACCAACAGACAACGTTTATCTACGATGCCTTGAACCGCCGCACCACGGCCACCTATCCCGACGCCACCACCAGCTTTACCTATGACAGCGTGGGAAGGCTGACCAAAGCGAGTGATACGGCCACAGGCGCGGGCACGATCGACTTTGCCTACGATACCCTGGACCGGTTGATTCAAGAAGTGACTGGGCAGGGGAGCGTAGGTTACCAGTATGACGTGCTCGGTCGAAGAACGCAGATGGCGGCCAATGGGCAACAGCCAGTCACGTACGGCTACGATGCGGCGTCACGCCTGACCCAAGTGGCGCAGGGTAGCCTGGCTGTGGGATTGGGCTACGACAACGCGAACAGAAGAACCAGCCTGACGTATCCAAATGGCACGAGTACGTCGTATGGCTACGATGTCGCATCGAGACTGACGAACATCAACCACATCGGGCCGAGTGGGATCATTGAAGCCTTGACCTATGCCTATGATCCAGCCGGAAATCGGACGAGTTTGACCCGGAACAACGGCACAGCCAGCCTCTTGCCGAGTGCGATCGCTTCAGCGGCGTACGACGCCGCGAACGAACAAACTTCGTTCGCTGGAGCCACGTTGCAATACGATGCGAACGGGAATCTGACAAATGATGGCACCAACACCTATGTGTGGGATGCGCGGAACAGACTTGTCGCAATGAGTGGAGGAACCACAGCCAACTTTGTCTACGATCCGCTCGGACGACGAACGAACAAGATTGTTAACAGCGTGGCCTCGCAATTCTTGTACGATGGCAACGACATTGC
>NEWQ02000052.1 GCA_002869855.2 Nitrospira sp. CG24D | reverse complement strand
CCTTCATCGGGGAAGGCGGCATCTACAGCGCCGCGCACGTGGACGGCTGGAAACGGGTGACCGACGCCGTGCATGCCAAGGGCGGCCGCATTGTTATGCAGATCTGAAACAAAGGGGTCGGGAGTCTTTTCTGACTGCTCTGCGTGATGAACTCATTACCAACCTGGCCTCCCGGCATTCGACAGCCTGCCTTTTGCGCCTCAGCTCGTATAGAAATGGGGCGTTGCTTGACCTTGCACCGCTGCACGAAACTGGGGCTCAGAGCGGACGTCGCCGGAAGAGCGGGGGTCCGTCGAAGCTCGGCTGAGATGGAAGGCGGAAACTGACCGAGTCCGCCAGAGGATTTCCGAAGGTTGCCGCTCAGCCGAGCCCAAACGGATCGCTCCGGGAGGTGCGGGAGCGGTTGAGCCCCAGCCCTGGGCAGTTATGCCGCGCATCAAATAGACACATTTCAACCCTCCGTTTCGCGGCGTACGGCGAGTACTGAGCGAAAGAACTGATTTTAGCGGGTGATATCTCTAGACTTCGAATGCAGTGCGGGCGATGCCGCTTTGGCGAATGATCGACTGCAGGGTTCCAATCCTAATCTCTGGATGGTCTGGAACGGGTACGGTCACCGTCCCAAGATCGCTGCGCCGTTGCATGACGATGTGGCTTCCGCGCTGCCGAACGATTTGGAAACCATGTTGTTCAAGAATACGACAGACGTCCCGCCCGGAGAGGATGCGGAGCTTACCCATGTGCCGCTTCGAATCGAGTGATGAATACCTGCGTATGATGTCGCCGCTCGACTTCGGCAGGATCGGCACATTCGAGAAACAACTCGACGGCTTCTTTAAGGTTGGCCGTGGCAGACTCGACCGTATCGCCCTGGCTGGCCACATCGAGCTCAGGACAGAGAGAGACGTAGCCAGTCCCCTCTTTTTCAACAATCGCCGTATAACTTGTCATTGCCATGATTTTCCTGTGCCTTCCTTGGCCCTGGAGTTGAAAATAGCCTCATTATAGTTGAATCTTGCAATGAAGCCTAGCATCGCCAGAAAAGGCATAACCAAAGCCAGGGCCTGCAATCTGTCCGCGAGGGGTTCGTTGCCGCGAGCTGGGGCCAGAGCGGACGTCGCCGGATGAGCGGGGGTCCGTCGAGGGGCCGCTGAGATGGAAAGCGAAAACTGAACGTGTCTGCGAGGAAATGTCCGAAAATCGCCGCTGCACCGCGGAGCGGAGGCTGGTGAAAGATACCGCCACCCGGCTTCTTCCCGTGCGTCTCAATCTGTTTCCTTGACTCCCTCACCATCTCACTTATACGTTCTCTCACCTGCGATTCACCTGTTACGCAAAGGAACACCTGATGACCACATTGTTTACGCCGCTGCAGGCCGGGGATCTCCTCTTACCCAATCGCATCGTCATGTCCCCCCTCACCCGGGCGAGAGCCGGGACCACCCATATTCCCAACGACATGATGGTGGACTATTACTCCCAACGGTCCTCGAGCGGGCTGATCATGACGGAATGCACCATGGTCGATGCCCATGCCTGCGCCTTCATCGGTGAAGGCGGCATCTACAGCGCCGCGCACGTGGACGGCTGGAAACGCGTGACGGACGCCGTGCATGCCAAGGGTGGCCGCATCTTCATGCAGATCTGGCATCCCGGTCGTGCCGCGCACTCGTTGCTGAACGACGGCGAGCACCCGGTCTCCAGCAGTGCCAAAGCGATTCGCAATGATGTAACCCATACCCGGGAGGGTGCCAAGCCCTACGAAGTCCCCCGCGCACTCCGCACCGAGGAAGTCCCGCATTATGTGGAGATGTTCCGGCTCGCCGCACAGAACGCCAAACAGGCCGGCTTCGACGGAGTGCAGATCCATGGCGCTCATGGCTATTTGGTCGACAACTTTCTCCGCGACGGCGTCAATGCGCGCACGGATGCCTATGGAGGCTCTATCGAAAACCGTGCTCGTTTTCTACTGGAGGTGACCGATGCCGCCATCGGCGTTTGGGGAGCCGGGCGCGTCGCGGTTCGGATCTCCCCCCTGGTCCCGTTCAATGACATGATCGACAGCCAGCCCGAAGCGCTGGTGACCTATGTGGCGCAGGAATTGAGCCGGCGAAGGATATCGTTCCTGGAAGTACGACACGAGGATCACGCCTTGCCGGAGGAGCAGGCGATTCTGGCAATTGCCCGCCGGCATTTCCACGGCGCACTGATGAGCAACGGAAGCTACACGCGTGAGAGTGGCGAATCGACGGTGGCAAGCTGCGCGGCCGATGCCATCGTCTACGGGCGTCCATACATCGCCAACCCGGATCTGGTCGAGCGCTTCGCAAAACAGGCCCCGCTGAACACAGTCAACTATGCTCGGCTCTATGGGGGTGGGCCGGACGGCTACAGCGACTATCCGGCCCTGGCCGCGAACTGAGCCTCCGACCGGCCCCATGCTATAGTTCGCATGATCCGTCATGCATAACCAGGGAGTTGCGATGCTGAGACGTTTTTGTGTGCTTCTGTTGTGCTGTGGAATCATGGCTGCCTGCAATCGGAGCGATGACTCGGGATCGAAATCGGCGGCGGATTGGGCGAAGGCAGGCGAGACGGACGGCTACGTCTATTACGCTGACCATGCCAGCATCAAAAAGGCGGATGAAATCGTGACGATGTCGGATCTCTTCGACTATAAGGCCGCGCGAACGGAAGGCGGTGGCGCCCCTGCCCTTTCCAAGAAAACCGATCGCGGGTATGACTGCCAGAATCAGAAGAGCCAGCCGCTCAAGACAACCTGGTATTCCGGCCAGATGGGCACCGGGACTGTAGTACGTTCCAACGGGGACAGCGACCAATTGACGCCGGTCATGGCAGGATCCGCAACCGCGGCACTCATCAAAATCGCCTGCGGCACTCACTGATCTTGGCCCTGCATACTTAGGCGGCTTTCGCCCCTTGTATCATGAGGTAGTGGACGCCGACATGTAGGGCCTTCCGCCATTCAGCTTCGACGTCCGCCGTGCATTCATCGTCGAATTCCTTGACGGTCTTGACCAGACTCGTAATCCATTGTTCATATAGCCGAGCGGTCACATTCATCCGACTGGGGCTGTGCGACTCTGCGAGACGATCCAAACAGGCTGTCCCCACCGGCTTTCCCTCCAGATGCATCAGCAACATCGACACCCCTTCCCGCAACAACGACTTCTGCTTGGCAAAGTTCGTCCTGGCGAACATGGGACGGATCGCCGGATCGCTGGCGAGGAAGATTTCATAGAACCGGTCGAAGAACGCGGGATGCACACAACAGCGACCGTAGCTGGCAACAACGTCTCGAATGGGCACGGCAGTCCCTCCAGGATTTCGCCCCCTCTTTGCTTATATCGGCAATATGATGCGAGACTTGAGATCATCCTTGCCTGCGACTCTCATCACTCCCCTTGGGCACGCTTTCCCCTTCTGAATAGCCTGCCTCCCCGTTCTCCCCTATAATTCAGTTCGAACGAATCAGACTGCACCGCACCGTATGAGGCCGTCATGAAACTCCCGCGCAAACAAGCCGTCGTCGTCCGCGATGCCATCGAGCGATGGAAACAGGACGGCGTGATCCCGGAGGCGCAGGCCACCGCGCTGGCAGCGACGATCGAGGTGCAATATTTCGATTGGCGGAAGCTGGCGAAGTATTCGTTCTGGATCGCCCTGTTCTCGATCATCTCGTCGGTGAGTGCGGCGCTTTCCGATCGCTGGCTGATGGATCTCCTTGAACGGCTGTTTGACACGCCCCCAATTGCCCGATGCGTCCTGCTCGCCACCGCCTCGGGCGGGCTCTATCGATGGGGACTCGCTAGGCGCAAACAAGCGCCCGACAAGGTCTATCGCAACGAAGCGATTTTCTTCCTTGGCGTGCTTGCCACCGCCGGGGCGATTTCTCAACTCGGCATCGCCCTCGATACCGGCAGCGGGCACTTCTCCCTCATGCTGTTGCTGTCCTTCCTGGTCTATGCGGTGCTCGGCATCGCGTTGGAAGCGAATTTGATCTGGGTGTTTGCCCTGGCGTCGCTGGGCAGCTGGATGGGCACCGAAACCGGCTACATGTCGGGCTGGGGCGCCTACTATCTCGGCATGAATTATCCGCTGCGCTTTGTCCTGTTCGGCTGGCTGCTGACCGCCTGCGCGCTCTCGCTAGAAACGCACTCCATCGGACATCGTTTTTACCGCTCCACGCTGGTGATGGGGTTGCTCTACCTTTTCATCGCCCTCTGGATCATGTCGATCTTCGGGAACTACGGCGACCTCCCTGCATGGGGACGGGTGAAACAAATCGAACTGTTCCACTGGTCGATTCTCTTCGGCGCGGCAGCCGGTTGGGCCATCTATCACGGTCTACGACATGACAACGACATCACGAAGGGGTTCGGCCTGACGTTTTTCGGGATCAACCTGTATACGCGTTTCTTTGAACTATTCTGGAATAATCTACATAAGGCCGTCTTCTTCGCCGTCCTGGCCTTGAGCTTCTGGTACATCGGCAGCAAAGCCGAAACGATCTGGAATCTGGGCAAGGGAGACGAGGCACGCAAGCCGATCAACCATAGATAAGAAGGGCCATCTTTGTCGATTCACCTTCAAACCCGCTTGATCTGCCTTCGATACTTCTGCTCTGCAAGTTTGACCGCAAGATTCGGATAGTGCCCAGCCCCATTCCGGCGGTATCATCATCCATGAATTCCGATCGTGAAAGGGACATGGCTTCGGTAGATGCTCAAGCAGCCTGGAACGCGGTGCTGAATCATGACCGGCGGTACGACGGACGTTTCGTCTATGCCGTTTCTTCCACCCATATATACTGCCGCCCTTCCTGCCCCTCTCGCCGCCCTGCCCGCCACCGGGTGAGCTTCTTTCCGTCGCCGCAACAAGCAGAAGCCGCAGGCTTCCGTGCCTGCCTGCGTTGTCAGCCTCAATCTACTCAGGGCTCCTTGCCAGATCGGCGAATCGAGCAGGCCCGTCGATACCTGGACGACCATGCGGACGAAACCGTCACGCTTCGCCGATTAGCCGATCACGTCACACTCAGCCCGTTTCACTTGCAACGAGCCTTTCAGCAAACGCTCGGCCTTTCACCCAAGGCCTATCAGGATGCCAAGCGCATCGAACGATTCACCGCCTTGCTGAAACGCGGCGAGAGCGTCACGAGCGCGACCTATACAGCAGGCTTTGGCTCCAGCAGTCGTGTCGCGGAACGCGTGTCGGGAGCACTCGGGATGACGCCGTCCGCCTATCGATCAGGCGGCAAAGGCGTGACCCTGCGCTATGCCACGGCACTCACCCCGGTCGGCCGCGCGCTGATCGCCGGAACGGAACGAGGCGTTGTCTCGGTGAGTCTCGGAGACAGTGACGCAGAGCTGCTCGCCTTACTCAAAGAAGCCTACCCGCATGCCAAGCTGTCCCACGACCCGAAAAGATTGAAGCGACAGATGCAGTCTCTGCTTCAGTGCCTCAATGGCAACCCCCTCTCGAATTCCATATCACTGGATGTGCAGGGAACGGCCTTTCAGCGGAAGGTGTGGAGGGCTCTCCAAGAGATTCCTCCCGGATCGACCAGGACCTATCGGGAGATCGCCTGCGAGATCGGGCAACCGACGGCCGCCCGGGCCGTGGCCAGAGCCTGCGCGACCAATCCTATTGCACTCGCCATTCCCTGCCATCGCGTCGTGCGGGAAGACGGTAATCTGGCCGGCTATCGCTGGGGGTTGGAGAAAAAGAAACGGCTCCTGGCGCTCGAGCAAGAGCGCCAGGAAAGCTGACTACGCTGTCTCTCGATCAACGCAAGCAGAGAACGGGATGGGTCGAGCGACACACACCATACGTTCGAAGAACATCGCCACGCCTCGTTTCGCGGCAACCAGCACTTATTGACATGCGACCGTCATGTTCTGTTCGCTGGCAGCGGCCAGTTGTTCCAGGTCACGGGCCTTTGCTCGATACGTTTGTGCCGCCGTCAGCATTCCACTCCTCACGAACCCTTTCGGGTCGACGTACCCAACCAGTGATGCTGCCCGCCGTTCATACCTTGCCGCCTCCGCATGGTTCGCTTCAGCTTGATCGCAATACGATTGTGCCGTGGTGTGCTGCGCCTGTGCCCCGATCGTGTCATTTGTCCCACCGGTTGCCTGGGCTGAGACCCCTGAACAACCGAACAAGCCGGCGCAGAACAGAACGATGCCACCCATCACAGCCGCCCGCTGATTTCCCATCCTCAATATGTTGCTCATACATACCTCCGTGGGTTACGTCCCGCCTTCTTAAGCATTACCCTTGAACGCAGAATACTCCCACAGCAGTTGTGGGACTAGAAGGTAGATACCGTGTGGAGCGTGAGCTATTTCCTGGGGTTCAACCAAGGGATTCCCTTGGTTTTTGCGGAAGAAGAAACACAGGAAGAACGGGGACTGACTTAGGAATCTAACGCGACCAGGCCCATGCGAATCGCATAGCGAACGAGCCCTGCGACATCGTGAATCTCCAATCGCCTCATCAATTCGGCGCGATGCCCTTCTACTGTCTTGACGCTCAGATTGAGTTTGCCTGCAATTTCCTTCGTAGAACCGCCTTCGGCGATCAGCTTCAGCACTTCACACTGTCGCGGAGATAATGCCACACCTTTGTTTTGCGCTGTTCCCTGCCTGAGATACTCGTCCACCACTTTCTTGGACACACTGGGCGTCAGGTAGGTCTCTCCCCGCATGACCGCCTTGAGGGCCAGCTCCAATTCCGGCGGCTCGGCTCCTTTCAAGAGGTACCCGGAGGCACCGGCCCGGAGCGCTTGGCGGACGTATTCTTCGTTGGAATGCATGGAGAGGATGATGACTCGCACCTGGGGCCACGAAGTGGTGATGCGAGAGGTCGCCTCGAGGCCCGAAAGCCCGGGGAGCGCGATGTCCATTAACACCAGATTTGGCCGATCTCGCTCTACCAGCTGAATCGCGTCAGGTCCGTTTCCGGCTTCGGCAACCACCTGCACTCCATCAAAACTCTGGAGCAGCGCACGAAGCCCGGCTCGAAAGAGCGCGTGATCGTCGGCCAGCAGAACCCGTATCGCCTTTGACGTGGCTCGCATACTGCCCCTCACTTCTTCAAACGGCCTCGTCGAACGGGATCATCGCCAACAGCTTCGTGCCCCTCCGCTTTTCCGAACTGATCTGGAGCTGTCCGTTAAACGCCCTGATTCGTTCTTGTATTCCGATTAATCCCAAATGCGACCGTTCTCCGGATACCCGCATTGCCTCGTCGAGAGAAAACCCGATGCCATCGTCTTCAATGACCAATTTAACTCCTTTTTTTAGAGGCCGCAGCGTGACCGCCATCCGGGTCGCCTTGGCGTGCTTCAAGATATTGGTCACTCCTTCTTGGACAATCCTAAAGCAGGCCACCAACGCATCGGAAGATAGTCCCTGAGGGATGGCCACGGAATCGACCTTAGTCCGAATCCCGGCCCGCTCACCCTGCTTGCCGACATACCAACGCACGGCAGAGGCCAATCCGAAGTCATCGAGCATGGAAGGACGCAAATCGAGCGCCATGTCGCGCACGCGCGCGACCGTCTCGTCGATGATCATAAAACTGTCGTTGAGAGCCGTGGTCTTGCGCTTCGGGTCTGTGGTTCTCTGAATCGTTTGCAAATTCACTTTGAGCGTCGTAAAGGCTTGACCGATTTCATCGTGCAGATCCAGCGCCAGCTGGCGCCGCTCTTGCTCCTGCAGACGCATGGACTGCTTGGACAGCGCTTGCAGCCGTCCATGGGCCACCACGAGCTCCTCTTCCGCCCGTCTTCTGGTCAAATAGGAGGCACAGCTGTCGGCCAGCGAATTGATCAGATTCCGCTCCTCTGCGAGAAACGGCCCTTCGATTTCCGGCGGACGTCTCTTCCGATAGACCACCTCAAGCTTCCCCCGGCGTCCGTCCGGAGTCGTAAAATCAGCCCGCTGTATCCATGCAGTCTTTTTGAAACCGGAGGTAGGAAAACGCATTCCATCAAACGTCAGGCAGGCTTCCGTCACTTCGGGATACTGCCACGCAGGAGGGATCAGCGAGACGATCTCACGCAGCACGTTTGATACCGGCTTGACGCTGTCCTGCATAACGCGAACAGCGCGATGTAGGGCACTGAGCTCCTTCACCCGTTCAACGAGAAGGTGAGCCACCCCTCCGCGCGTCGATTGGATTGCCTGATTCTTCCCCATGCGAGGTTTCTTCAACCCTGCTCCACCGGCAAGTCCAGCACCCCGCTTAGTCTTTTGCGTGAGTCGTCTCAATCTATTCGTCGATGAACTCATGCTCACCATTCAGGCGCTGGACGCACACACCTGCGACAGACTTATTGTTCGCCGGCTCCTTACCTCGCTCAACTTTGAGATCCAGGCTCCCCCTAGATCCACCCGTTGTCGTCATCAAGCAGATGAATGAATCCTCTCTGGAATGGACCCGGCGATGACCGGACGACGAGGGTGATCCAGCCAGTGTTACGGCGTGGCGTCCTGAAATGCGCGCACTAAGTCAGATACCGATAGCACGCCGATGACGGTGCCGTCGGCAGTCACCGGCAAATGCCGGATCCCCTGTTTTTTCATCAAGGCCATCGCCTCAGACAGGGGCTCGTCCTCTTCGATCGTGACAAAGGATTTGCTCATGCAGGCCGACACAGTGGTCGTATTCGGGTCGAGTCCTTTCGCAACCGCTTTCCGGCTGAGGTCGGCGTCGGTGATGATCCCGATGTAGCGGGACCCGTCATCCACCATGAGCGAACCCACTTTATGCTTCAGCAACAGCTTCCCGGCTTCCTTCACCGTCGCCGCGCGATGGATACTCCGCACATCATGCGACATGTAGGCCTCCACGGTCGCGCGTAACCGGCCCTTCCCGTTACGGCTGCTTTCCCGCGTGGCCTGCACCCGGCGGCGCAACTCCAGATCGGCCAGGCAACTGGCAAGCACCTGGCGGCGCTGCTGAAGCGTTTCCCGCTCCACGTCGTGCATGCCGCTCTCCTGGGCCTCTTCCGGGAGCATGATCGACTCTCCGCTCTTGGCATAGAAATAGGCTTCGGCTTCTTCCGAGGCGGCGCCGAATACCTGTCCGATCAGATCTTCGGCGGCCTCGTCAAAATCGTCCAACGACGCGCTCCCGCGTTTGCGCGAGAGAAACGGCTGGAACTTCACCAGCATCTGTTTGACGCGGTCAATATAACGGTCGAGAATATCGCTGCGTGTTAAACCGGTACGAACTCGTTTTGGCATCTGGTCCCTCCTGCGTGGTACGCCGAGAATATCGCATGCGCGGCGCAGCCTCAAGCCTCCCCCTACGCCGCAGGCGAAATATTTGTTTCTTTTCCCATCAGAACTTTCCTGGCTCCGCCCCCCCGGACACGGTGCATCTTCTCCCGTGTGTGATAGGGCAACAGGCCTTCAAGCACCGCGGGAAGCTTGTCGCAAGGCACGTCTTCCATAATTTTGACCGCCAGCTTCGGATCAGGCCCCGAGCGGCCGCCGACGTAAATATCGACCGCCTCGACGACCTTCCCGTCGATTTTGGCCTTTTTCCCCAGCAACCCCACATCGGCGACCAGGTGATTGCCGCAACTCGCGGGGCAGCCGGACCAGTGCATGGTAATCGGCTTGAGCGAGCTGCCCAGCCGCCCCTCAAGCGCCTTGGCCACCGCGACCGCCCGCCCCTTGCTTTCGATCACCGCCAGATTGCAGTAGTCGCTGCCGACGCAGCTCACCAGCCCCTTATAGAGAGCGGAAGGATTATAGGCGAATTGCTTTAGGAGCGGCTCATCCGCCAGATCCCCGACGGTCCGATCGCTGATATTGGGAATGATCAGCGCTTGGCCCGGTGTAATCCTGACCTCCCCGTTTCCATACTTCTCTGCCAGGCTCAGGACCTTCACGAGATCCGCTGCCTTGATCCGCCCGACAAGCACTTTCAGTCCCGCGTAGTTCATCCCCTGTTGCCGTTGACGGAAGATCCCGACATGGTCTTGCTCGCCCGTTTTCCGGGCATCTATTCCGGCCGACGCGAGCCGTTTGCCCACACGGGTTTCGACTTCGGCGCGGAATCGGGCTTCGCCCCATTCCTCGATCAAGAACGCGAGACGGGCTTGTGTGCGACTCTCCCGCGGCCCATGATCGCGATAGATTTCCAGAATCGCGCGGCACACAGCCAACGCCTCGGTCGGATTGACGAACACCTCCAGCGGCGTGGCGATCCGATAGCCGCCCGACCCCAGCTTGCCGCCCACGAGCACATTGAATCCCGCACAACGGTCATGTCCCAGATCATAGTGCGCCGGCACGAGCGCAAGGTCTTGCGTTTCCATATGCACGCAGTTATGCGGACAGCCGGTCACCGCCACATTCAGCTTCCGCGGAAGATTGGAGTAGGCCGGGTTGCCGAGAATCTCTTCGTTGATCGCCCGCACCAGCGCCGTTGTCTCGACGACCTCGTCCGGGTTGAAGCCGGAGATGGCACAGGTCATGACGTTGCGGACATTGTCCATGCCGGTTTGCATGGAGGTCAGTCCGACCCCGTCCATCCGGGCAAAGACGGCCGGCACGTCTTCGATCTTGATGTTCCGGAGTTGGACCTGTTGTCTGGTGGTCAAATCCAAGACTCCATTGCCATAGGTCGAGGCGATCTCGGCCAGGGCCCGCAATTGATACGACGTGGTCTGTCCCCCGGGAATCCGCACTCGGATCATAAACAAACCAGGCGTTGGATTCCGTAGAAAGAGGCCATACCACTTGAGCCGCTGGATATCGGCCTCCGGGATCGACTCCCATCCCGTTTTGGCGTACTGGGCGATCATCTCCTTCACCGCCAACCCGTCGCGCTCCGTCTTGATGACCTCGATCTTATTCATGTTCCCTTCTCCAATGACACACGGTAATCGGCCCCGGTTCGTGTGAGCACCACGAGGCCTGTACGATTGAGCCGGTCGACCACTGAGAACACCGTGACCCAGTCTAGCCCTGGCAGCCGGGCCAGGTCTTCGAACGAACTCGCGCCGCATTCACGCAGCCGTTGTACCACACTATTCTCATTCGAGATGACGGCCCGATCATGTGACGTCGCCATGGCTCCCTCCTCTCTTGTTGAATCCCGGATTCAGCAGGCCTCCCTGGCCGGAACGACCCGCGGCAATTCCCTTGGCTCAATACCGGCGACGGTATAGGGACTCGCGAGCCAATACAGACCACCGACGAACAGCCCGCCGCCGACGATGTTTCCCAATACGACATAGAACTGGTTGTACCAGTAGCCCATCCAACTGACGGCGTCCCCATGGGGCAGAAACAACGCCATGCCGAGGAACGATTGATTCGCGACGCTATGCTCGAACCCGGTGCCGATGAAGGCGAACAGGCACCAGAAGATCAGCATGATCTTGGCCGCATCGTTCGTCGTCCGCCCGGATGTCCAGACCGCCAGACAGACGAGCCAGTTACACAGAAGCCCCCGGAGGAACAGCTCCCACGCCGGCAGCGACATTTTCATGGCCGCCACATTTCCGATCAGGTCGGCTTGCGGCCCCTTGGACAGGACGCCCGATTGGACGACCAACCAGGCCAGCGCCAGTGAGCCGACGAGGTTGCCGAACCAGGACCAGACGTTGAGCTGCACCACTTGGCCCCAGGTGAGGCTGCGCGACAGCCCGCTGATGACTCCGGTCATGTTATTGCCGGTAAACAATTCCGATCCGGCGAAGATCACCAATGTCAGGGCGATCCCGAACGACACGCCCATCACCAGCTTCAGCATCGGCGATCCGGCCGTGGCCAACGGCCCGCCGAGGCTGAAAATCAACGCGATGCCGAATCCCACATAGACTCCCGCCAGAGCCGCGAGGATGAGATAGCGCGCCAGCGAGACCTCCAGAAACCGATGTTTCTTCGCCGCCAACGATGCAATCCGTTCATGATCCGTCGTATACATCGACTCCTCCTTGATCGTCACTGAATCAAAAACGCACAATGGCGCCCGTCTTCCCGAATAGGAGACGGACGCCATTGTCCGCTTTCCAGCGCTCGCTATTTCAACCTGGCAGGAACGTCGTTGTTCCCGCGCCAGACCCAGGCTCAGAGAGTCCCTAGAACGTTTTATATTCGAGCCACTTTCCGTTCAGCGTAATTTTGCAGCGGGCTTCGCCCTGACTCCCCGTCACCTTTTCCATCTCCATCGTATAGTCGATCGCGCTCATGATCCCGTCGCCGAACATTTCATTCGCCTGCTCCCGCAACGAATCCCCGTAGACTCCGATAATCTCCAACAGGCGGTACTTGAAGGGGTCTGTTGTATTAGGGAAGTCCGTGCGTACCGGAAACTTGCTGAGCGATGCGGTCAGCTCGGCATCAAGGCCGATCAAATCGCCGATTTTCTTTGCTTCATCGGCTGTGAATTTATGATTTCCGTTCAACGCCGCCGCGACAAAAGTCGGATTCTTTCCCACCGTTTTGGCGACCTCGGCAATCGTCACCTTCTTGGCCAACCGCTTCGCCTTGATCGCCTTCCGAACCTCGTCCTTTTCCATCTCTGTCCTCCTTCTAGTTTGGGGGGGGTACCTGCCCGATGCTCTTCTTCTTATTCCGGATTTGTCACGAAAACTTCACCAACACCGGTCCGTCTCCGTTCCCGCCGGCGGCGGACTCTCCGCTCCCGCGCCCGACATGCGCCGCATGGCGAACGAGAAAGTGAATAACATGGTTGCGGATCTTATAGTAGTGCGGATGTTCGATGACGGATTCACGCGAGCGCGGCCGAGGAATCGAGACTTCCACGATCTCACCGACACGCGCCGAAGGCCCGTTCGTCATTAACAGGATGCGGTCGGACAATAGGATTGCTTCATCCACATCATGCGTGACCATGAACACGGTATTCCGCGAAGCATTCCACATCTGGATCAACTCCTCTTGAATGACCCCCCTCGTCAGCGCATCGATTTGTGCAAAGGGCTCATCCAGCAACAACACTTTCGGTTCGATCGAGAACGCGCGCGCCAGGCCGACCCGTTGTTTCATTCCCCCGGATAAGGCCGTCGGACGTTTCGTCTCCGCGCCCTTGAGCCCGACCAGCGCGATGTACTTGTTCACATGATCCGCCACCTGGTTCTGGCTCCAACCCGGATACGCCGACCGGACCGCCAACGCAATGTTCTCAAACACCGTCATCCACGGCATCAACGAAAAGTTTTGAAACACCACCATCCGATCGAGCCCCGGCCCCACCACCTCTTTTCCCTCCAGGATGACGCCCCCTTCGGACGCCGTATCCAATCCCGCGATGATGTTCAGCAGCGTGCTCTTGCCGCAGCCCGAATGCCCGATGACGGTGACAAATTCGCCTTGTTCAATCTTGATCGTGACGTCGTTGAAAATGCACACCTCTCCCTCCCCCGTATGGCTGGGGAACGACTTGCTGGCATGGTCAATTTGCAGGTATGGCATGAGTTACTCCTGATAGGTGACGAGCCCGGCCAACTTATTGAATCCTGAGTCCAAGATGACGCCGACACAGCCGACGACGAGAATGGCGAAGATGACGCCGGAGATGTCCAGGTTATTCCACTCGATCCAGCTCAAATACCCGACCCCCAACTCACCCAGCAGCATCTCTGCCGGGACCACCGCCACCAAAGCACTCCCGAACGAAATGCGCAGACCGTTGACGATCGTCGGAGCCGCGCCGGGAAGAATGACCTTGAAGAGGCGCTTAGGCCAGGAGAGCTGGAGAATGGCCGCCACGTGCAAATAGTCTTTCCGCAGCGAATTGACCCCAAACGCCGTCGTCGCCAGCGTCGGCCAGAGCGCCGCCATGAAAACCACCAGGATCGCCGTCCATTTCGGATCTTTGACCGTATACAACAGGAGCGGCATCCAGGCCAGCGGTGAAATCGGTTTCAAGATCTGGATGAACGGGTTCACTGCCTTGAAGAGCACCTTGTTGAGCCCCAGGAAGACACCCAAGACGACCGCCACCGCGGACGCAGCCAGAAAGCCTGCTCCGAATCGTGAGACCGTATAGAATACGAGGTAGCCGATCCCATGATCGTTGGTGCCCTTTATCACAAAGGCGTCGCTGAGTTCTTCCCGGGCTTTCTCCATGACCGCGAGGGGACCGGGAATCCCCTTCACCTTTTCCTTCTCTGGATTCCAGAGGTATGTTCCGTCCGGAGAGCGAACGATGTCTCCGTTGAATTCCATCATCTGCAATTGTTCTTCGGTCAACCCTTTCCCATCGAACGCCGCCCTCAGGGTTACCAGATGCCATGCGAGCAGAAAGACGACCGCCAGAAACACCGTGATCATCCACGGACTACCTGCCGCTTGACCGGCCATCATCCGCATTTTTGTTGGCTTCAGTGCAGACCGAGCGCTTCCTGTTTCGTTCCCTACCGACGAATCTTCAGTCCCTACCGTCTCAGCAGACATGCCGACCTCCATGTAATGACCCCCTTCATGCCATGCTATGGATTGAGAATCCCTTTACATAGGCCTCAGGATTGGATGGATCGAACTCCTTCCCCATAATGACGTGCTTCATCGTCGTCGCCTGATGAGTCGGATACCCCAACTCCTTTGCGATACGGTCGCAGTCTGCCGCCCGATACACTTGTTCGGCCACCGACTTGTAATTCACCTCGCCCTTCAGATGCCCCCAGCGCTTCATTTGCGTGAGAATCCAGATCGCCATGGAGTGCCACGGATAGGGGTCGAAGTCGATCCGGCTCGGCTCCTTCTTGATACTCCCGAGCCCGTCGGCATAGGTGCCCGTCAAGACCTGTTCGAGCACCGTGACCGGCTGATTCAGGTAGTTCGTCGGAGCGATCGCCGCGGCGATTTCTTTGCGATGTGCCGGATCGGACGCATAGTGCGTCGCATCCACGATCGCTCTGAACAGTGCATGATATGTGTTCGGATACTTGGTCGCGAACTCCTGCGACACCGTGAAAGCGCAACAGGGATGCCGGTCCCAGATCTCCTTGGAAAGCTTAAAAATGAATCCCGCGTTTTCGTAGACCGCCCGTTGGTTAAAGGGATCGGGGGCCAGATATCCATCGACATTACCGGCCTTCAAATTAGCCACCATTTCGGGCGGAGGGACCACACGAATCTGGACGTCCTTATCGGGGTGCACTCCTCCTTCAGCCAAGTAGTAACGAAGCAGATAGTTGTGCATCGAGAAATCGAACGGGACACAGAACCGAAAACCTTTCATATCGGCGGCTGTCTTCACATTCTTGTGCTTGATATGCAGGGTAATGGCCTGCCCATTGATGTTTTCGACGGTCGGCATGTAGAACGGCTTAGGAACCGATCCGACGCCCATCGAAATCGCCAATGGCATTGGCGTCAGCATATGTGCCGCGTCGACTTCCCCGTTGATCGCCCAATCTCTGATCATCGCCCATCCGGCCGCTCGTTTGACGGACGCATTCAGACCATACTTCTTATAGAACCCCAGTGGTTCCGCCATGATGATCGGCGTGGCGCAGGTGATCGGAATGAAGCCGATGCTCAGATCTTTCTTTTCCGGTTTCCCGCCGGACTCTTCCGCGAAGGCGACCAGCCGAGCGAGCGGAAACACGTCGGCGATGAGCGCCGTCAGCGCGACGGCCCCAAGCTGTGCAAGCAGTCGACGCCTGGTTGGATCCGCGGCCTGCAGGACCGCTCCGGCTACCGCGCGCTCGATGGCCGTATTGAAATGCTGCGGACTGGATTCCCGCGAGGCCGCCGGCTCATCCCCATTCTTTACTGCACCTATGTTGCCGTTCCCCATCGCTGTCATATTTCACCCTTTCGGTTTGTGAGTCCGGTAATCGACCACCCGGTGGCACCGCCCTAAAAACACAAAAGGCGTCCCCCTCCCTCGCGGGAGAAGGGACGCCTTTGTCCACCTCACGACAGGTCTGCCACGACCTGCCTCTACGTGCGAGGCTTCGACGAAGAAGCCTCACTGGCTCAGAAATTAAAAAGGCGTCCGCCACTCTTTGCAGAATGACGGACGCCTTTGTCCGTTGCCTTATGTCGAGAGCCTCGACCGAGGCGCCTTTGCCTCAATCAGCTTGTAGTCGACTTGTAACATGCTCCAGGCCCAACCGTCAACCCATACTTTCAAATAGGCCGACAGCGCTCTAGATGTCGTAGTACAAGTAGAACTCATACGGATGCGGACGCAACCGCATCGTATCGACTTCCTTCGTGCGCTTGTACCCGATCCAGGCCTCGATCAGATCCTCCGTAAAGACCCCGCCCTTGAGCAGGAATTGGTGATCCTTCTCGAGGTTGTTGAGCGCCTCATCAAGACTGCCAGGCATGGTCTTAATCTTGGCCGCTTCCTTCGCCTCGAGATCGTAGAGATCCTTCTCGGCCGGATCACCCGGATTGATCTTGTTCTCAATCCCGTCCAGTCCCGCCATCAACATCGCGGCAAAGGCCAGATACGGATTGGCGCCGGGGTCCGGAAAGCGCACTTCGATCCGCTTCGCCTTGGGGCTCGGTGAATACATCGGGATGCGAATACCCGCTGACCGGTTCCGGCTGGAGTAGGCCAACAAGACCGGCGCTTCGAATCCGGGGGTCAATCGCTTGTACGAATTCGTCGTCGGGTTCGTGAACGCCGCAAGCGCCGGCGCATGCTTGAGAATACCGCCGATGTAGTGGAGACACATCTGCGAGACGCCCGCGTACTCCTTACCTGCGAACAACGGCTTGCCGTCCTTCCAGATACTCTGGTGCGTGTGCATGCCCGACCCGTTGTCGCCGAAAATCGGCTTTGGCATGAAGGTCGCAGTCTTGCCATGACGGCGCGCGACGTTCTTGACGATGTACTTGTACATCATCATTTTGTCGGCCGTCTTGACCAGCGAATCGAAGCGGATGTCGATTTCCGCCTGACCGGCCGTGGCCACTTCGTGATGATGCTTTTCAATTGAGATTCCGGCCTTCTCCATCTCCAGAATCATCTCGGTGCGGATATCCTGCTGGGTATCGGTCGGCGCCACCGGGAAGTAGCCTTCCTTGGAGCGGATCTTCCCGCCCAGGTTGACGCCCTCCTGGCCCATGTTCCAGACGCCCTCTTCGGAATCGATGAAGTAATAGCCGCTGTGGTTCGTCTGGTCGTAGCGGGCGTGATCGAAAATAAAGAATTCGGCTTCGGGCCCCCAATAGGAGGTGTCGCCGATCTTGGTGCTCTGGAGATACTTCTCCGCCTTCTGGGCGATGAAGCGGGGATCGCGATTGTAGGTCTCGCGGGTGATCGGATCGACCACGTTGCCGATCAAGCTCAGCGTCGGCACGGCGCAAAACGGATCCATGCAGGCGGTCGAGGGATCGGGCACCACCAGCATATCGCTGTTGTTGATCGCCTTCCATCCGCGGATCGAAGAGCCATCAAGGCCTGAGCCATCCTTGAACAGATCCTCCGTCAGTTCCCCCAGCGGAATGGTAAAATGCTGCCATGTTCCGATGAGATCCACAAACTTCAGATCCACCACTTGAACCTTGTTCTTCTTCGCAAACTCTAACACCTCACGAACGTTCATCCCCCTCCTCCTTTCAGGCTCCTCACAACAAGCTGCGTGAGACCTTTTCGACGGTTATGCTGCCTTCACACCCAGGAACTCTTCAATTTCCTTCCAGATACCCTGACGCACCAATTCGACCGGCTCCGCTTGCTCGACCTTCTTGCCCTGGGCATCGGTCACGTAAAAGACATCGGCCACTTGATCCAGCCGCGTAGAAATCCGCGCGGCATGCACTGACATGCCCTGCCTGAAAATCGCATTGGTGATCACATACAGCAACCCCTGCCGATCGTCGGCAAACACATCGACAATGGTATACCGCTCCGACGTTTCATTGTCGATCCGTACTTCCGTCGCCTGCCGAGCCGGGCCGATCAACCGCGACGCGGACATCCTGGTGCCCCGCTGAACGACGGTCTCCACCGCTTCCTTCCCCTGCAACACCGACCGAATCATGGTCCCGATCGATTCAAGCCGATCCCGAGGCGGCGCTCCCTTGTAGTCTGGATCCGTCACCTGGAACGTATCGACCACTACGCCGTCCAATCTGGTCAGAATCTGGGCATCCAGAATCTGCAATCCGTTCGCCGCCATCACCCCGGCAATCTTTGAAAAGATTCCTGGGATGACATCGTTGAACGTCACCACCGCATATTCACAGGTCCCGAGGAGATCGTTGAACTCCGAATCGACCAGGACCTCTCCGGGACTTAACCGTCTGATCGTCGACAAATGCGCGGCGATTCTTCTCGGCGACGTCCCGTAAGCATAGCGCAACGGAAACTGGCGCAACTGCGCCTCTACCCACGGCGGGGAAACATCCGCCTGCCCGCGCAGCGCCGGCTGCTGCATCACCTCGGACGCAATGCTCTTGAGTCGTTCCGGCGCATCGGCAGCTTCCCGCTCACCGGACACTTCCTGCATGGTTCGCACGTACAGCTCGACCAGCAACGATTCTTTCCATTTCGTGAGGACGCCGGGACCGACAGCCGCAATATCGGCAGCAGTCAACACCAGGAGCTTACGCAGCACTTCCGGCGTGCCCACTTCACGGGCAAACGGCAGCACGACCTTTTCGTCGTTCGGATCCCGGCGAAACGCCGTATGGGCCATCATCAGATGCCGGTGGACGAGGAACGCCACGGTCCGGCGCTCCGCGTCATCCAAGCCCAATCGCGTGGCCATCTCTTCGGCAATCCGACGCCCAACCTCGCTATGATCTTCCTCCTGCCCCTTCCCCATGTCATGGAGAAACACCGCGAGATGGAGCAGATCCTTCCGCTTCACTTCCCGATAGACCTCACCCAACATCCCCTGATTTTGCGCGAAGGATTCGACCTTCGCGACCGCCAGCAGGCTATGCTCGTCTACCGTGTATTTATGATACTGATTGAACTGCATCAGCCCCCGCACGGACGAACACACGGGTATTAATTTCTCCAGCAAATGCGCGCGGTGCATCGCCTCCAAGGTGGCGGCGGTGCCGGGTCCGGCCAGAATGCTCATGAAAATCCGACTCACTTCAGGAGTGCAGAATCCTTCCCCCGCAAGCCCTTCCATGTGGCGATGGATATCTTCCACCAGGGCCGGCTCAATTGCGACATGCTTGGAACGCGCCAGATCGAACAGCCGCATCAGCAAGGCAGGGCTCTCAATCACCCGCGGCCGTAACTCTATCGGAACGGTCAAGACCTCACCGCTCAACACGAAATAATTTTCCAGCTTGGCCGTCGGCAGCCAGCCGGAGAGTCGCGCCCAGATCGACCGCGACTTGCACCGCTGGACAAACCTCGTTGTGGCTTCGTGCAGTCCCATCGTGTGGCGATAGTACTGTTGCATGAACTGCTCGACTGCCAGGAGATGCGGCCGGTCTTCAAATCCGAATCGCGCAGCCAGCCAGACCTGCTCCTCGAAGGAGAGGATTTCCTGCGCCATCCCGGCATGCACATGCAATAGCCCGCGGACACGGAGCAAAAACTCCCGGGCTTCACTCACCACCACATAGTCCTGGCGCGACAACATGCCACGATCCGACAACTCGCGAATCGTCGGCGCCTGATACCGGGCAATCCCGGCCCATTGCAACAGATGCAGATCTCGCAAGCCTCCCTGACTTTTCTTCACGTTCGGCTCAAGGAGATAGACGGTCTCGCCAAACTTTTCATATTCCCGACGCCGCTCGACCAGCTTTTGATCGAGATACTTGTCGACCGCCACCGTGGCGACCTTGCGGAAATAGACAGAATGAAATTCCTGGAAGAGCTGCGCATTCCCGGTCAAAAACCGGGCTTCCATCATCGATGTTCGCACCGTCGCATCGCTCAGGCCGAGACTGATGCAGTCCGGAATCGTGCGCACACTATGACCCACTTGAAACCCGATGTCCCAGAGAGGATGCAGCACTTGCCGGACAAACTCCGGCACAGTCTTTGCCGCATCAGGACGGAACAACACCATCAGATCAATATCAGAGTAGGGCGAGAGTTCCCGGCGTCCATACCCGCCAATTGCCACCAGGCAACAGTGCTGAAAGCCCGCCGTCATCATGGCATCACCACCCTGACGCGCGGCATTACGATACCGTCCGACAATCAGGGCATCGACGAGATCGGTTTGTGCGATGACGATATCCCCGCCCGACACCCCCTCCAGCAGGCGCTGCGCGATTGTCCGGCGCTGCTCCGCCAATATGGCACCGACGGCCACGCCGTCGGTGCCGGACAATGTTCCCGCCTGTTGATCGGAACTGGAATTCACAGCGCGGTATCCCCGGTTTCTCCGGTCCTGATCCGGACGGCCATCGCCAGATCGCGGACGAAAATCTTTCCGTCCCCAATACTTCCGGTCTTGGCGGTGCGTGTAATCGTATCGAGCACCCGCTGGACCTGGCTATCCTGCACCGCGACTTCGATTTTGACTTTTGGCACAAATTCAATCGTGTATTCCTGGCCGCGATAGGTTTCTTTGTGGCCTTTCTGACGGCCGAACCCTTTTACTTCTGTCACAGTCATGCCTTGCACACCGATTTCCAGCAAGGCATCCTTCACTTCATCCAACTTGAACGGCTTGACGATCGCCTCAATCATTTTCATGGTTCAGCCTCCTCACCGACAGTCTTGCGAGTCGACGGCCCGCTTTCGACGCCGCCACTCCAAGCTCCGGCATGATCATGTAGTCAATAGTGTCATCAGCGTTTATGAATAGGCGCGCTCATCGTGTTGACTCAAGTCCAACCCTGTCGATTCGTCCTCTGGGGAGACTCGCAATCCGACGCTCGCATCCACCACTTTCAGAATCACCCAGGTCCCCACTACAGAAAAAGCCGCCACGGCGACAACCATGACTGCCTGAATACCCAACTGGGCCGCGTTGCCATAGAGCAAGCCGTCCGCCCCGGCCGCATTGACGGCCTTGGACGCGAAGACCCCCGTCGCCAGGATGCCAAACACGCCGCCGACGCCGTGGATTCCCACGACATCAAGGGAGTCATCATAGCCCATCCTCCCCTTCCAAACAACGGCGAAATAGCACAAAACCCCTGCAAATGCACCGATTATGATCGCGGACATCGGTCCGACATACCCGGCGCCCGGCGTCACCGTCGCCAACCCGGCCACGGCTCCGCTCGCGACACCCAGGACGGTCGGCTTACCCCGATGCATCCATTCCGTACACATCCACACGAGCGCGCCGGTCGCACCCGCTGCATGCGTGGCCAGAAACGCACTGCCGGCTAATCCATTGGCGCCCAATGCGCTGCCGGCATTGAAGCCGAACCAGCCGAACCATAAGAGGCCGGTTCCCAACAGCGTAAAGGGGAGGTTATGGGGCGCCATGTAATCCGTCCCATATCCCTTCCGTTTTCCGAGTACGATGGCACAGACCAATGCGCTGACACCGGAGCTGATGTGCACCACGGCCCCTCCGGCAAAATCCAGCGCACCCATCTTGCCCAGCCAGCCCCCGCCCCAAATCCAGTGGGCGACCGGCGCGTAAATCACCACCGACCAAAGCGCCGCAAACAGCAGCAACGCGGAAAACCGCATGCGCTCTGCAAAGGCGCCCGTAATCAGCGCCGGAGTGATGGCGGCAAACATCAATTGGAATAGCATGAACACTTGATGCGGAATCGTCGGCCCATACACCGGATGCGGGTCGCTTCCGACGCCGCTGAGTCCGATCCAGTCCAACCCTCCAATTATGCCTCCCTTGTCTGGACCGAAGGCCAAGCTGTAACCAAAGAAAATCCAGATGAGGCTGACCAGGCACAGAATAATCAGGCTGTGCATAATCGTGCCCAAAATATTCTTGCTCCGGACCAACCCCCCATAGAATAGCGCCAGTCCCGGCATCGTCATCGCCAAGACCAGCGCGGAGGACATGAGCACCCACGCCGTGTCTCCCGTATCGACTTTCAGTACAGGAGCGGCTCCACCGGCGATTGCCGATGAGTCCTGGGCGATGACTACTGACCCGGCACCCAATACCAAGGCACCCAACATCACGGCCGCAATGGTCAGCGCGGCCATCCTGTGGCACCCCACACGCCGGTGTGTACAGTCACGCTCATTGTTCGGGTCAGTCACCTGCTTCCTCCTTCTCTCCGGTCGCTCAACGCATCACGAATAGGCCCGCTCATCGTGCTGACTGAGATCCAAGCCCATTCGCTCTTCCTCTTCTTTCACACACAAGGGCATCATGGTTCCGACAAGCTTCAGAATCACGAAGGTCCCCACGAACGCAAACCCCACCGAAATCAACACGGTCATGGCCTGAATGCCGAACTGCGCCGGATTGCCATAGAACAATCCGTCTGCCCCGGCGGCGTTGATGGCCTTTGAGGCAAAGAGCCCTGTCGCCAGTGCGCCCCAGATGCCCCCGACTCCGTGGATCCCGACGACGTCGAGTGCGTCATCGTACCCGCACTTGGCCTTCCAGAGGACTGCCAGATAGCAGAGCACTCCTGCAACCAGCCCGATGATCACCGCCGGCATTGGGCCAACAAACCCGGACGCCGGCGTAATGGCGACCAATCCTGCCACAGCACCACTCGCCGCGCCAAGTACCGTAGGCTTGCCACGATAGATCCATTCCACCGCCATCCAGGCCAGCGCCGCCGTCGCCGTCGCCACATGGGTCACCACAAATGCACTGGTTGCCAACGCCCCGGAGGCCACCGCACTACCGGCATTGAAGCCGAACCACCCGAACCAGAGCAGTGACGCACCAAGCACGGTCATGGGCAGGTTGTGCGGCACCATGTGTTCCTTGCCATACCCCAGCCGCTTGCGCAGCACGATGGCACAGGCCAGGGCCGATGCTCCGGAACTGATATGAACCACCGTTCCACCGGCAAAATCCAACGCTCCCATGTTTCTCACCCAGCCGCCCACCGCCCACACCCAATGGGCCAACGGATCATAGATGAGCGTCGACCAGAGCAGCGTAAAGACGAGAAAGCTGCTGAACTTCATGCGTTCGGCGAATGCACCCGTAATGAGCGCCGGCGTGATGACCGCAAACATCATCTGAAAGATCATGAACGCCTGGTGCGGAATGGTGGCCGCATAATCGGCATTGGGCTCAAGCCCCACACCGTTCAGGCCCAACCATTCGAGTCCTCCGATCACATGCCCCTTATCAGGCCCAAACGCCAGTGAATAGCCCCAGAGCACCCACTGAACACTGATCAGGCAGAGAATAATGAAGCTCTGCATGATGGTGCCCAGCGCATTTTTTCCTCGAACCATTCCTCCATAAAATAACGCCAGTCCAGGCGCCGTCATGGCAAGCACCAAGGCAGTCGACACCAGCACCCACGTGGTATCTCCGGTATCGATCTTCGGTGGAGCCGGAGCAGCCGCGGGAGCCTCCGGCGCAGCGGCAACCGGCGCGGATGCTGCCGGTGCACCAACCTCTTGAGCCAACCCCTCCGTCGTCCCTGCCATCAGGGCAAGACAGGCCAGGACGGGCAGCATCGCGGTCATGAGACGGTATAGTTGTTTCATGATTGCCTCCTTCCTCCTTGCTCAGAATAGATAAATGACTTGGAACGACAAGGTTTCTTGATTGTTCGACCGATCATTCCCATTGAGAAATACGCTCTTGTTCGACTTGTCGTAGCGGAACTCCGCCCTTGTGATCAAAGAAGGGAGTGGTTTGTATTGCAATGTAAACGTGGTATCCCACAATGTTTGTGCGATTCCGCCTCCGCCGACAAGCCCACCGTTCCCAGAGGGTTGCGCCGCACAGGTGTTCCATCCGCCAGGAACCCCGGTGAATCCCCCGACTGTCCCAGCCACAGATCCCGTACAGGTTCTGGCGCCGCCGGCGTCTTCAAAGATCTCGCCCCTGACACGAGCGCTCCATTGATCGTCGATGTCGTGAATCAGGTACGCGCCCAACCCGTTCCAGCGAGCATTCTTCCCGCCTTTTCCCGCAACAAGATTGGCATTCGCCTCATTCGCATAGTAAGGTTCCAGGATGATCGTATCTTGACTCGTCGCCTTGAATGTCAGAATCGAGCCGACCACTGTCCTGGTCGCGCTGGCATTGGCGCCCACTCCCCCTGCGACCACTCCACCCACTGTATTGGATTGTTCCGGTCCCACCGACCCGTAGAAACTCGCCCCAAATCGCTCATGCGGCGTTAAAGCGACCAACCATTCGAATGTTTTCCCTTTATTGTTATCGTCCACGTTATCCCACCCGTTGACCACCCCGACCGTGGCCGTGATCATGGGATTGAACGTATAACTCAGTCGAAGACCGGTCGTCGTGAAGGCCTGGCCTAAACCGAACATGAAGGTGCGGGAAAAGTTCGGGTTCTCAAAGCTGTTGATCACTTCATAGCCGATCAGCGTATTCATCTTGCCGAATTGGACCTTCAGTCCGTTGCCGACCGGGAGAATGTACTCGGCATACAGTTCCTGAAAATCCATCTCGTCGCTGGCGACGCCAGGTTGATAATTGGTCCTCGCGCGCGTCACCCTGGCATCGGAGCCAAAGTTCAGCCGAGCCCGGAATCCGGCCCGCTCTGCCGCGCTCCCGCTCGCATCAGCGGGCCGCTCCAACATGACTTGAGCCAAGTGCGGCATGAACGAACTCGCGTTCGTGTCAAAAATGTGCAGTTGATTGAGATTGGTACTTGGGTTGTTGAAATTGTGAGTATACGCCACATCCAGAAACCCAGACACTTTGAAGCCCATGGTTCTCCAGAGTGAGGGGGCCTCTACTTTCTTTTCAAGGGCGTCCAACCGCTCTTGCACAGTCGGCGTCGCGGCGGCAGGAGCAGCAGCAGGAAGAGGCGCGGACACGGCTTGCCCCCAGGCTAATTCACCGCCGAATAGTGCGGTGCTGACGAGACATAACGAGACTGACAGACACTTCCACTTTGCAACGTACATGACGTCCTCCCCTTTCACGCTACTGATGATGTTTCACGGGTCGCTGACCAGCTTCCTCGACATCATCGTCGTCACGCACGCCGTTGTGCATATTCTCCATACATCGACATGGCAAAAAAAAACGCCCTCTAGCCCTACGGGCCTGAGGACGCCATTGTCCATTACGGTATCTACTCTTGGGGCAAACCGGGAAACGCCTTTGTTTCCGCTACCGATTTCCGGCTCTTGTAGCACCTGGACAGAGATTCTGTCAACTCATTTTCCTGCCAGCCGACGCTCCTGGTCTTTCGGTGTCTTTCTCCTTGTGGCGACCATATCGATGATCACGCTGACCCATCTGAGTTTGATCGTAGCGCGAGAGGAAGGCTTTCCCGACGATCGATCGACTCGGACGAGTTCCGATAGGTGCGATCGAGGGCATACCAGCGTCTTCGCGCTGTCCAATGAACTGATCGCCGAATCGCGATCAGTTCATTGGACGCACAGCCCTCGTTCCCGCCGCGTCTTCCCCCGCTCAATCACCGATCAAGGCAAGGCGCCTTTTCTTCACTTCTCATTTCCACCGTGTGCATCTTTCTCCATTAAGAGCTGCATTTCGAGGCGATGAACTTTCGCACGAAAGCGAGCCTCGCTCGCCATGGAACTATGTGAATCTGCGGCGATTTTCAGCCCATCGCGCCGAAACCCTTTCGTGTCCATGAGCGGAGTAATAGCGGACGCTTTTTGCTCGTACCGTTTCGCTTCAGCTTCATGATGCGCAGCATCCTTTTCATACTCTTCGGCCAAGGTAAGATGTTCTCGTATCGCTTCCTTCATCTCGTCTCCACTCGCCAGTGCCTCGGGAATCATCCGCAACCCCGGCTCGTCAGGATGATGCCACAGTGCCGGGAGACCAATAGCGCCAAGGGCAAGAACTCCCACAAAACCAAGAATCACTTTTATGCGTGTGCGCATGGCCGTGTACCTCCTTTATTGAATGAGACGTGAAATACCTTCCCAGCCGACTCGTGACCGACACTTGCAGACGTCAAGCTCGCTATACCACTCTCTTTTTCATAGTACAAGATGGGGGGCCAAGTGTGCCATGGTGTATCCCCGACGACCGGACAGCCAGCAATCTGCTCGTCCGGAACTGTCCTTTCTCTCGCTCCGTGCTCGAGCATCCGTTCGGGAAGGGCGGCCTCCTGACATCGCAGCGGCGCCACCCTTCCGGCCATCCCCCACTCAGGCACGAGCGTGAAGGAAATCTACGAAGGCACCCCCATCGCCCTGATGGATGCAATCGGGCGACGGCACGGACCAGACGGCCCCCCAAACGAAATAGGCACCCGCGCCGACTCCCACACTTCAACTGGGAGCATCAGCCGCTTGATCCTCGTACCCAGGCCGCAGAGCTCCTGACGCATCACGCCGAGGAAGTTCGCACGCTCAAAGATCTCGTCGTCAAACAAGATTTGGAGATGGAATCAGTCAGGAAGGAATTGCAATCGATCCAAAAACAACTCGACAATCAGGCCATCAGACACGATGGCCTGAAGAAAACCTCCGCACCGCCTTCGTAGCCTCAGCCGCCGGCTCCATTACGTCCGGCCTCTTGCTAGCCACTGCGATAGCCGTTCGTGATCGGCATCCGCCGATCTTTCCCAAACGCCCTGAGCGTAATCTTGATGCCGATCGGGGCCTGACGACGCTTGTACTCGCTTCGGTCAACCATCGCCATCACCTTAGCCACTGTGGCACGGTCACACCCCGTGGCCACAATTTCTTCAAGGGACCGATCCTCTTCCACATAGGCCTTGAGAATGGGGTCCAGGACGGCATATGGCGGCAAGCTGTCTTCGTCCTTTTGATTCGGTCGCAGCTCCGCCGTCGGCGCGCGATCAAGGATGC
Organism: Nitrospira sp. CG24D; assembly: GCA_002869855.2. Taxonomy (GTDB): domain Bacteria; phylum Nitrospirota; class Nitrospiria; order Nitrospirales; family Nitrospiraceae; genus Nitrospira_D. Next base: position 19,815 of record NEWQ02000052.1, on the reverse strand, counting down.
GCTTGGGAATCACTGGCGTCGCCCCCCTTGCATTCCGAAGCCGGGAGAGGTCATAGACCATCGTCTTCGGCACATCTTTAATGACGGCAAATCCACCGGCCATGTCGCCATATAAGGTGGCATAACCCACGCTCATCTCGCTCTTATTGCCGGTGGTCAACACAAGGTGGCCGAACTTATTGGAGAAGGCCATCAGGATATTGCCGCGAATGCGTGCCTGGAGATTTTCCTCCGTCGCATCTACCGGCTTGCCGGCAAACTCCTCCGCGAGTGCGTCACGGTAGGACTGAAAAGTCGGCGTGATCGGAATCGTCCTGTAGTCAATCTTCAATCGCCGCGTAAGATCTGCAACATCTTCGCCGCTTTCCGATGAGGTATAGGGCGAGGGCATGAAAATGCCCATCACATTCTTCGGGCCAAGCGCGTCGACGGCGATTACTGCCGTCAAGGCACTATCCACGCCGCCGCTCAGACCGATAACCACCTTCTTAAATCCGTTTTTTTGCACGTAGTCCCGCACGCCGACGACCAGCGCACGATAAACCTCGTCGAGTTCTCCTAGGGGAGCCTCCAGCTGAGGCACAACCCGTGGTCGCTTCACTGGGGCTTTGACGGTCGCGACCGCAACCCGCTCGACGGCTTCCGCCATCGCGACCGTGAATCGTTTTTTTCTTCCATGGGCCATGCGGTTCCGCGTGACCGCATCCACAGTAAGATCGGCGATGATCAAATCCTCGTCAAAGGCTTTGCCCCGAGCGATCACCTCACCGGTCTGATCGAGGATCACACTGTTCCCGTCAAACACCAGCTCGTCCTGTCCGCCGACTGTATTGGTATAGGTGAGGATAACCCCGTTCTCCCGTGCCCGCGTCGCCAACATCTGTTCGCGCATGCGACTCTTCCCGATATGGAACGGCGACGCATTGATGTTCACGATCACCTCGGCTTCAGCTGCAGCCTGTAGACGGATCGGCCCGTCGGGAAACCAGATGTCTTCGCAAATATTGACCGCGATCGTCACGCCGTGCAACGTCACCAGCGGCACCTTGCGACCGGGATGAAAGTACCGGCTTTCATCAAACACACCGTAATTGGGCAGGAGCCATTTGTTATAGCTCGCAAGGATCCGCCGTTCCGCCACAATGGCCGCTGCATTCGTCAGTTCATGCTGACCGGCCGCGACCACACCGGGCGGCTGCAACTTCCCTCCGCCACCCGCGCCTTGGCCCACATAGCCAATGACGGCCACCAGCCCCTTGCATTCCTTGGCAATCTCATCAAGGGCCCGCCGATTATCCGCCACAAATCGAGGCTTCAATACCAAGTCTTCTGGAGGATAGCCGGTAATCGCCAACTCGGGGAACGCCACCAGATCGGCTTTCGCCTTGCGCGCTTCCTTGAGCCAGGCTTTGATCAATCGGGTGTTGCCGGTGAGATCACCAACCGTGGGGTTTATCTGAGCCATGGCGATTCGGAGTGTCCGCATCAGCGTTTTTCTACCTTATTCAAATACTCGCAACGGCCATGGACACGTGATGACTACGTTAAAAAGCACTGCGGACATTAGCATCGGCTCAATAAGGTGTCAAAAACGGCCGGTTGGGAAGGGGGGGAGCAAGAGTGCGACTCCCCACAACAAACTCGCGAGATGGATGTCGCTCATGAGCGGGCCAGCCTCCCCAGGCTGTCACCCAGCATATGGACTGCACCTACAACGGTCTGAATCTTTCTTTGATTCTGAGACGATAGATGCCGCCGATCCTTAGTCAGCCGGTAGCACACCAATGTCTTTCACAATTGCACGGACCGGTGGATGAAGCGCAAACGGATTGAGATTGGGGACGATGATCGACACGTTCATCCACACCTTCTCCCCCTTCGCAATCCATCGGCCATTAACCAAGGGTGGCCGTCGCAGCCCATTCCCTTTTACTACCTCGTCCAAGGTACACCCAGCCTTCACTCCAGAACTACCTCACATATCGCGAACGTTGCTTGTCTGATTATCCACTATCCATTTAGTTGGCAAGAGGGTGAGCCGTCATCGCTCCGAGCTCCATGCAATCAGCCAAGAACTATGCTACCTTAACAGTCCTGTGCGGATGGAATAAACCTCTCATGACACGTCCATTCTCCTTCACCGGTCTTCGCATGGTTGTTTTCTGCGCCCTGCTTCCCCTCGGGAGCTGCGCGTCGAATCCCGAGCTCGATCTCATGCTGCACGAATCCCCTCAAGGGGCCGTGTATCTCGAACGAATACCAGACCGTTCTTTCCAGGCTGCGCATCCGATCAGAATCGACCAAGACACGATCACTCGAGTACTCCAGGGAATTCTTGTGAAAGAGAATCAAGGGCTGCTTCAGAACTTTCTTGCCGGACAGTCTCAAGCGATCTCGGCCTTCTCGGAAGATGAGGTTCGCTACCTCGCGCCACTCCTTGCCGAAGGACTCACTCGTGCAGCCGTCGATCAGCAAATAGGGTTTCGACTCATACGAACCGGGTCATCGGGTGCGCCTCAGTTGGAGAGTGCGGGATCCGGCGCTTCACATTCCCCTGGGCGGCTTGCCCTCATGGAAACGTCGAGAGGATCCATGTATGCGTACGGACGTTCTCTGTATGTGACCGTGCTGGAATATCATGTTCGTTCTGAACGTACCGATTCGATCACCAAGGCCAGTCGCCTCCAATCCGATCACACTGGACTTACGGATCGAACCTTGTCCTTTACCCCGGAATCGGTCTCACGACCGGATAGTTACCGTGGCAAGAACGCCACAAAGACAACACTGGTCATTGACTACGAATCGCTTTCCGCATTCCCCACACGTACTCCGGCGCATGAGCTTCCTCCGCCCCTTGTCAATGAAGCATCGCCCCAACGTTCTCCATCCTTAGCACCCGATGCCGGAAGAGACGCGCCGCTTCGCCTTCTGCAAGAACAGATGAATCAAAAGAATCGTGAGTTGGAAGACTTACGGAGGGAATTACAGGATATTCGACGGCAGATGCGTGAACCGGCTACGGCCGTGCCAGCCCCAGTGCGCTAGCGACGCTACAACAACTCACAGCCAGCCCTCACCCAGGCGTTGGTTACTTTCTTAAATCACTCGCTCGACCGTCGATTTCCCCGGCGAGCAGAATCGCCTCGGCGATTTCTCGCATGGACTTTCGCAAATCCATGCTTTGCCGTTGAATGAGCTTGAAGGCTTCCTCTTCGGATAGCCGCTTGGATCGCATGAGATACCCCTTCGCGCGATCCAACAACTTTCGCACAGCCAAAGCCTCTTGCATCTCGAACGACTTTTCCAACAAGGTGGTGTGCTCGATTGAGATCGCCGCCTGATTGGCAATGGCCTGCATTAGCCGCACTTCCTCCGATGTAAAGGTATGGGGCACCGACGTGTAACTATTGATCACCCCCACGCACTTTTCCCGCATCATCATCGGCACCGACAGCAGGGAACAGAGCCCCTCCTTTGCCGCCATGTCCGGATACATATAGTCCCGCTCTTTCATCACCTCGGGAACGATGATCGACCGTCGCTCCTGGACGGCCCGGCCGCTGATACTCTGTCCGACCTTGAGATTGGGTTTTCGCCGATACTCCTCGCTCAGACTTTGTGTGGCCGCAATCCTCAGTTCCCCGCTGGCTTCATCCAGCAGCATGATCGAACAGATTTTTGACCCCAACATCTGCGCGGTCATGGTCACAATGAGCTGCAGAACATCGTCGGTAATCCGGTTGGAAGCGACTGTCTCGGAAACCTGCGACAAGGTCTCCAACTGGAGCGCCTTCCGGCGCATTTGGTCATATATACGCGCATTCTCTATCGCCCCGCCCACCTGATTGGCGATCGTCGTGAGCAGGGCCAGTTCATCCTCTCGATAGCGGCGGGAGCGTTTATGCTGCACATTGATGACGCCACTGACTTCCTTCTTTGCAAGAATCGGCACGGACACAAAGGCCTGATACCGATCCTCAGGAAGATTGTTAAAAAACTTGAACCGAGGGTCCTCACTGGCATTATTGGGAATGACGACACGAGTCCGCTCACGCGCCACCCAGCCGGTGATGCCTTCACCCAACCCTATTGTGATGCGACCAATCAAACGAGGATGAGGGTTTTTCGATGCCCGAAGAATCAATTCATCCCGGCCGTCAGACAGTAGATAGAGGAGACAGGCATCCGCTTTTGTCACCTCGACCACGACATCCACAATGTGCCGAAGCACGGCCTCAAGATCGAGCGTGTTACTAATCGACTCGCTAATTCGGTGCAATACATCCACCTCGCGAGTCTTTTCCCGCAAGGCCTGCTCTAGTTGTACGGCAGAAAGTTTTTTTGATTCCATACCCATAGATCCCGAGAGAGAACGTCCCGCGCCGTCACTATTTCTCTACTCGCCTTGATCGCCCTCTGGCTCCAACGGGAACCGTTTGAAACCATTCAGCAAACGTTGCTCGCTCAATCGGCGCAATGCGAACTCGTCCGATCGCTTGCGGCCACACGCCCACGACTTTCCCCTGCGAGACCTTCTTGTCGTGCTGCATCGCCGCCCATACCTTTTCCAGCGAAGGACTTGTTAGCCGATCAGTTAAACCGGCAGAACGGACGACCGACCTGATTCGATCAACTGTCTTGGAGTCGCAATACCCCTGGTGTCTAGCTAAATCCGCCTCAAGCACAAGCCCAATGCCAACGGCCTCCCCATGAATCAACGACCGATAGCCGCCCAAGGCCTCTAGGGCATGTCCGATCGTATGTCCGTAATTCAAAATTCTTCGACGATCAGCCTCCTGCTCATCCTCTGCCACCACCTGTGCCTTAATCTCGCACGAGCGCTTCACCACCTGCATGACAGCCTGAGGCTCAAGCTTCAAAATAGCCGGCATCGTTCGTTCGAGATACGCAAAGAAAGTTTTGTCGGCAATGATGCCGTACTTGATCACTTCCGCCAGACCTGCAATCCATTCCCGCTTTGGAAGCGTGTGCAACAGCATCGGGTCAATCCACACAGCTTTCGGCTGATGGAACGCGCCGATCAGATTCTTACCCAATCGGTGATCGACGCCAGTTTTCCCCCCGACACTCGAATCCACTTGCGCCACCAATGTGGTCGGCACCTGAACAAACGGAATCCCTCGTTGGTAAATCGCCGCAGCAAATCCTGTCACATCCCCTACAACTCCTCCCCCCAACGCCATCAATAACGACTTCCGCTCAAAGCGTTCCTTCGCCAGCACATTGAGAATCTTCCCGACGGCCGCAAGCGTTTTATTCTTTTCCCCAGGCGGCAATACTACCGGAACCGGGTGAAATCCAGCGCGTTCACACTGCGTGAGCACTGCACGGAGATAATGCCGGGCGACATGGCGATCCGTCACAATACCGATACGCTCTGTTGAGGTGATGGAGGGAAGACGCGTTGCAAGCTCACTGATCAAGCCTGACTTGATCACAATGTCGTAGCTTCGCGATGCAAGCGACACCGACACCCGTTGTTCTTCTCTTCCCATACTCTCAACACTCTCCAGAATTCGCCCCAGTGCATGAGACAGGCTTTCAAGATCTATACACTGCAGGATATTCGCCGGCAGCTCATTTGCTCCCAGGGGGAAAACCGCGTGGATCGTAGCACAGGTTCGGACGAACTAAAAGGTGATCACCTCACCAGCTAAATGAGGTGATACCACCCAGCCACTTCACAGCGGAGACAACGTCTCCAAAATGGATCGGCCCGTACTCATTGCACCTGCAACAAGTACGGGCCGATCCAAAGCCACTGTACTGTTTGACTAAGTTGTACGAATAATAGTCGGGGTCATGAAAATCAAGAGTTCCTGCTTCGACACACTCTCCGATTTATTCTTAAACAGCCACCCCAGAACCGGAATCCGTGAAAGGTAGGGAACTCCCTGCACGTTGTTGTTCTGAGTATCAACAAACACACCGCCGATCACCATCGTCTCACCATCGCGTACAATAACTTGGGTTGTCGCTTCACGGCGATCGATACTCGGACCAGCGGGATTGCTTCGAGCACCGACCGCATTTCGAGTAGCACGAACCTTCATAAGAATCTGCTTGCCCACTTCCTTCGGATCGCGCGACGTAATTTGTGGGGTCACGTTAAGCTCAAGATTCGCATCCACAAATGTAGTCTGGGTTCCCTGGAGCGAAGTAGTTTGGAACGGAATCGATTCACCCTGTGAAATCTTCGCTTCACGTTTATCCAGCGTTGTAATTTTGGGGGCCGCAATTACTTTACTTAGCCCAAGTAATTCTCCAGCTGAAAGTCGCAAGTCCAAGGCAAACCCAGGGCCTAGCTTGCCAAACTGATACCCGATAGAAGGAACAGAGGGTAGACCACCCACCTGCGCCGGGAGATTCACGATAAAATCTCGAGGTATGGTTGTTCCCCCAGTGCCAGCCACAGGGGCAAAGGCTCCGGTAGCGTTACCGGCAAATTTGAAGTCGTTTCCCAGAAAGCTGGAGTCCTTGATTCCCCATTGAATCCCCAACCCTCGGGCATACACAGTATCGGCTTGAACAATGCGCGCTTCAATTTGAACCTGAGGAACCTGGAGATCCAACCCGTCCACCAATTGCTTCATCACGGCTAGCTTGGTCTCAGTATCTCGCACGATCAATGCGTTACTTCCTGCGCTGATATTCATGACCCCACGAGGGCTCAAGTACTGCCGCAGTGCCGTTTGAAGCTCCTGCGCCTGAATGTTCCTGATGTAGAACACGCGATCAACCAGCTCTTCGGCTTTTGTCTTGGCCTCTTTTGCGCGGGCCTCTTCATCCTGTTGCTTGGCTATGTTCGTCAGTGTATCAACCCAAACAATTGTCCCCTGACGAATCATACCCAGCCCATTCATCTTGAGCAGCATATCTAGGGCTTGATCCCAGGGCACGCTGACAAGCTTCATAGTCACCTTGGCTTTGACCCCTTCACCCACCACGATATTGAATCCACTGACCTCAGCGATGAGACGAAGAATGTTGGTGATATCGGCCTGCTGAAAATCTAGCGAGATCCGGCGCCCAGCAAAGCGCGTCTGACCGGCAACAAGATCATCCCCTCTTGCATCGCTCTCCGAAGTTGCGCTCTCCGTAGCCATCTGAATGGTTCGGACTTTAAACTTCCCGTGAGCAGGCCCAATGACCTGTCCCTTCTTTGATCGGGCCTCCCTCGGCACCACCTGTTCTGGGTCTGTAAAATCACTCTCGCCTGTTCCAACTGCATCGGTAATGCTTCCTGCCGTTGACGAGACCACGTTCACCGGAAGAGCATTCGCCCCCGCCGTTCTCGGCTTTAGCGAAACCAGAACGTCATGTCCAACGGGAGTGACCGAAAATGAAGGACGGCCGAGTAGCTCGAGAACAAGGCGAACCTTATCAGCATGATATCCGACCCTGACTTTCCGAAGCAGCTGATGCTGCCCCGACACAAGGGGGGATTTGAGCGCCGACGACACCGAGATGAGATCGACAACAAGCCGAGTATCGTCCAATAATCGAGCTGAAGAAAATAATTTCCCATCGCCCTTCACAACGACTGTGACCTCATCCCCTTCTGGACGAACTTCAATCTTGGTGACCATTTGGGCTGGAGCATCGGTAGCATCCGACGCGATAGCTGCCTGATCCTGCGCCCTCTCCTTAAGGCTAGTGGATTGAGGAGACAGTGCCTCGGCTTGAATATTCTGGGCACTCAGCAGAGCGCCCACCATACCCAGCCACCATGCCCGGCGAAACGAAGTACCTGCCACTGCCGCTAGTGTTTTCATTCTGCGCCCTCTTTCGGGTGAAGAAGCTTCACGTATTCCCGCTCCTGTTTTTTCCCATAGACATCGGTAAACCGTTCTTGCACGATGATTCCTCGCTCCGTAATGGCACTCACGACACCATTATTCTGCCCTAGGCGGGTCCCTCGTCTGACGGCATATCCATATCCCTCAGGAGTTTGGACCATTGCCGTATACCCGTACGCTCCCCACACAATGGCAATCAAATTAAGCTCCGTCAAATTGACTCGTTGGAGCGGAGGAAGATTGACATCCATCTTTCCTGGCTGAAGTTGCTGCACAACCGGCGCAAACGGATCTCGACGGCCTGATGGATCATATCCAAATCCACTCCCAGCATCAGGAAGAGGGGATGGAGATGAGAGCGATACTTCTCCTTCAACGGATGGATTTGCCATCAATGTCGGAGCGATGGCTTGTCGTTGAACTTCAGGAGTAACAGGCAGCTTTATTGAATCTTGCCGGAGCGGGCTAATTTGATTCGGTGGGGTCAAAGTCCCTGCGCCAGCTTCCGCGCCTGCGCCAACAACGACAAACAGCAACATTCCAGCAAGGAAGAGGGTGCACACTGAAGTTCTGCGTACACTAGCTATAGCTATCCGCTCCATACTAGACATTTGCATAGCTCCTCAATCCCTATTTGCCAACCGGAGCTGGCTTCCCAACATTTGCCACCGGGATCGCGGCGGCCTGCTTCTCCGGAGGAGCCGCATACGCCACAAGATCAAATTGTGCCTGAGAAACGATCCGTCCCTGCTCCATCTTTGGTGTCCCCATCTTGAGGCCAGAGACCGTAATAATTCTCGGCAACCGATTAATACGGTCAAAAAAAAGTGCGGTTGTGTGGTATGCCCCGCTAGCTTCAACAGCCACTGGCATCTTCACGAAAAGCTTCGACGCGTCCTCGGTCTGAGCTCCTGGCCGCCATAGTCTGATATCTAGTCCCAGACGAACACCAAGATCCGACACTTGCTTCAGCAACATAACAGCTTCTTCTTCCGGGGGAAGTCGTTCCTTCTTCTTTGCTAATTCGATTTCAAGCTGTTTATTGGCAGCGAGTAATTCGTCCAGATGCTTAGCCTTGATCGCGAGGGTCTGAATTTCTCCATCCAACCGTGCATTATCCGCCTGAAGCATGTCCATTGTCGCGGCTTTTGGCTCTGCAATATAGAAGTAGAACCCCGCAAGCAGCACCCCCACAAGCAAGCCTAGTAAGGCCAGCTTCTGCGGGGTAGGGATACTGCGAAGCGTCTCTAGGTTGATAGAAGGCAACGCCATACTCAGCCTTTCAGGCGAAATGCCAGTTTAAACTGGTAGATATTGATCTTGTTCTCTACTGCCGCCTTGCTTTCCTGGAGATTGATGTTTGCAAAAAAATCGGTTCGGCGAAGGTTGTTGACGAACTCGACAACATCGTCATTCGTCAAGGCCTTCCCTTCCACCTCTACATTTTCAGCGGATAGCTTCAAATTGGTAAGCCAGACCTTCAAGGGCTCAATGCTTTGACTTACAAAATCCAACACTTTGACCGGCCCGACCCGTGCCGACTCAAGCTGATCAATCACACGATTCTTATCCTCTAATAACTTCTTTTTTTGCTCAAAGTCCTGTACCTGCTTCACTTGTTCCTTGAGCTGTACAACTTGTTTCTCTTTAGCTAGCTTCTCATCCTGCCGAGCCTCTATAGCCTCATCAAGGGAGGAAGAATACCACCAACAACCCGCAATCGTAATCAAGAGCACACCAATCCCCAGCAGGGCCTGCGCCCGGACATCATACTGAGGTTTGGCCGCACGGCCTTTAGGCCCAGGAAGTAGATTGATGCGAATCATCGGTCCCCCACTGATCTCAAGGCCAGCCCTACCGCAACAGAAGCCAGCGGTGCCATTTCAGCCAGGGCATCCTGATCGAAGTCACTTCCCGATGTATCAATTTCACTAAACGGATTTGCAACTTCGACTGGCGTTTGCATGCGATCACTCAACTGCTGTACGAGTCCGCTGACACGCGCAACCCCACCGCAGACTAAGACGCGGTCCAGCCCCACATTTGATGCAGAGGTCTTGAAGTAATCAACCGTTCTGGCAATCTCTGAGGCCACTTCTCCATTAACGCTATCAATCACACTGTCAATGGAACTCGTAGCGGCCTTCCCGCTTCGCTCGCCTTTTTTGGTCTCTTCAGCTTCCTCGTATGAGAGTCCCATTTCTCGCTGAATCGCTTCAGTATAGCGATTCCCACCCAACGGGATATCACGGGTAAATAAGGAGACTCCCCCGCGGATGATATTAACGTTCATCACACTGGCCCCCAAATTTACCAGCGCCGTCGTCTCATCTTGCACCAGGGGGTAGTTAATCGCATGCATATTTTCAATAGCGAAGGCATCGACGTCCATGACCATTGGCGTCAATCCTGCCCCCTTGACCAACTCGGTCAACTCATTAATCTTGTCTTTCTTTGCTGCCACGAGAATAACCGACATCTCCCCAGCCCCCTCGCCTGAGGCATCAGCCGGAAGCACATGGAAATCAATATTCACTTCATTAATATCGAACGGAATATATTGCTCCGCCGCCAATTTCACTTGCCCCTCCAGCTCCTCATCGGGCATGGGAGGCAAGCTAATTTTCTTCACAATGACGGCATGACCTGATATGGACACCGCAACCTGCTTGTTCTTGACGTTCGATTCTTCAAACAGCTCGCGAATTGCCGATACAACTCGTCCTTCGTCCATGACCGTTCCATCCACGATCACTTCTGGCTCCAAAGGCTTCATACCGAACTTCTGGAGATAATATCTCCCCTTGCTTTCTCTCAACTGCACCAACTTAATTGCGCTCGATCCAATGTCGAGCCCAACCAGCTGACGCTTGGGAGTCAGTAGGGAGACAATGTCGGTTTCAAACATATTTTTAAATGTACTTAGCATATCCCTCACCCGCTACTCTACATGACAAGCTTTCGAGCGCGAATCATTTTCTGAATTTCGGTCACATTCTCCCGTGTATACAGCCGCCAGTTTCGCCAGTCTCGCGGAGGGCCAGAAATCAACCCTTCGCGTTCCCATCGAAACAAAGTGGCTTTGGATATATCGAACATGTCGCACACCTGATTCGTCTTATACCCTGCTGTCTTGCGTATCGTGTTTCTTTTCTTCACGTGAAATGTGCCTGAGGGAAGCTAGGTTCTGCAGGTACAAGGTAAGTATAGTCAATATGTTCGACCTGTCAAGCAACGCAACCGAACTGACAGGAAGCAGCTCGGATCAGAACGCCTTAGAATCCTACTTAGGACTTCTGCAGATCTCGATGTTTGAGGATCACTTCGTGACCGATTGCGCCAAGGCTCTCTCGGAGCCGCCCTGCAATCGCAACCGAGCGGTGGCGCCCGCCGGTACACCCAATCGCAATGGTGAGATAACTGCGCTGCTCACGCTCATAGAGAGGGATCAAGAACTTCAACATGCTCTCCAGTTGCGCCAGGAGATCAATGGCGTCGGGATCGGACAACACAAAGGCGCGAACACGGGGATCATCCCCGGGAAGAGGCTTGAGATCGGGAACAAAAAACGGATTCTTCAAAAACCGAACGTCAAACAGCAAGTCAATATCGTAGGGAACGCCGAATTTATAGCCAAAAGTCAGCAAGGTCACTGTCAAGCGCCGAGTGGCAGGACCACGGGAGAACTCCTTCGTCAACACGTCCCGGAGTTCATGCACGGTCAGATCAGACGTATCGATAATACGATCAGCATGGCGGCGCAACTCCGCAACCCGTTCCTTCTCAAACCGAACCCCCTCCAGAACAGGCAAATGCGGCAATAGCGGATGCGGGCGACGCGACTCAGAAAATCGCCTGACAAGCACTTCATCCCGGGCTTCCAGAAAGAGCAGACGAATCGCATATCCGAGGGCTCTCACCCGCTCAAGAGTCCCGACCAAATCAGCAAAGAAAACCCGCTCACGGACATCGACGCCCAGCGCGACGTTCGATATCTCCCCACCTTGCTGGTTGCATAATTCCACAAATGTCGGGATTAACGCAGGAGGGAGGTTATCAATACAGAAATAGCCGGCATCCTCGAACGCCTTCAGCGCGTGCGACTTACCGGATCCAGAAAGGCCACTGACGATGACAAGATTCAGCTGTGACATACGACTCTAGTGAAGACTACACACTGCACTCGGGGAGAGAGACAAACAATCAGAATGATGACGCCTGCAATGAATCCTGCGCCGAAATCGGCGCTAGGTCCGGTCACATTCGAGCCGGCCCCTCACTCTCCTGCTCCCGGGAAGGAATGCCCTCGCCGACCTTCCGCAAAAGGCTCAATGACCAAGACCCGCCCGTTGCCCCCCCGTTGAAGCACATGGAGATTCCCCGTCTCCACATTTGCAAACAACAGAAAGGCCTCACTATGACCACCAAACCGATCGTGCGCTTCCGCAAGAGACAGGACCGGCACAGCTCTACGCTCTACCTTGAAGACTGGCTCCTCTTGCCACTCAGCAGCTAACGCGCGCACTGACCGGACTCGGGTCGCCTTGGCAGGCTTATGACTGACCAATTGTTCTTTCAGTTTTCTCAGCTGCCCATCAATGCGGTCCACCAACGCATCAATCGTCGCATACATTTCTCGCGTCGAGGTTTTCGCTTGCACACGCTTTCCATGGACCACACAGACGGCTTCCGCTTTATGCTGCAACTTCTCAACACTCAAGACAACCTGAACAATCCCCGCTTTTAATTCATACCGATCCAGTCGATCGAATCGTGTCTCAAGATACCGACGAAGTGCTGACGTCACATCCATGTGGCGACCCGTGATTCGTAGCTTCATGCGAAGTGTCTCCTTACGTGAACCTATTTCTGCGCCACACCAAGCTGGCGCAGACTAAAAATGACGTTTTCTCTGGCTCGCTGAAGGAATGTTGTCCTCCGCCCGATACTTCGCCACCGTGCGACGTGCAATTAGAACCTGCTGAACCTTGAGACGCGCCGCAATCTCTTCATCTTTCAGCGGATGCTGTGTATCCTCTTCGGCGATCATTTTCCGAATCATTTCACGGACCGACACGGACGACATCATGTCAGACGGCTGATCTGCCCGCTGAAGTCCTGCGTTGAAAAAGAACTTTAATTCAAGCATCCCTTGCGGGCAATACATATACTTGTTGGCTGTGACGCGACTGATCGTCGATTCGTGCATCCCGATGTCCTCCGCCACCTGCTTGAGAACCAAGGGTTTCAGATGCTCAATCCCTTGCTCAAAAAACTGCTCCTGAAACTTCACAATACTCGTCACGACCTTGACGATCGTCTTATTGCGTTGATCGATACTCCGAATCACCCATTGGGCGGCTCTAAGCTTTTCATCGAGGTAAGACTTCGTTTCAGCCGTCCCGCCATCACCAGCCGTCATCAGTTGCTTGTAATACGGGCTGATCCGCATGCGCGGCAAACCGTCGTCGTTCAGTAAGACCACCCACTCCCCTTCGTTCTTTACGACAAAGACGTCGGGCACAATCACATAATTCTGGGTGTTCGTGAACGGACGGCCAGGCTTAGGCTCCAGATCCCCGATCAACTTCGTTGCCTCGAAAACTTCCTCAACCGTGACATTCAAGGCTTTGGCAACCTTGGCATACTGCTTCTTTTCAAGATCCTTGAGATGATGCAGAATAATACCTTCGACGACAGCTCCCTTGAGCGCACCCGGCCTTGCACCGAGTGACCCCATCGGGTTCTTGCCCAAATGGCCGAGCTGGAGCAGGAGACACTCCGGCAGGTCACGCGCTCCAACGCCAGTTGGATCAAAGGTCTGAATATCCTTGAGGACCGACTCAGCCTCCGCCTCCGCAAATTCGCTCCCGTTGACGACTTCGGCCAGAGTAATTCTCAAATACCCATCATCATCTAAATTTCCAATGAGCAGGCGCCCAATGGCCTTCTCCCGTTCTGAAAGACCCGAGAGTGAGAGCTGCCAAAGCAAATGCTCTTCCAACGATGTGGCTTTGGCTACTGTCTGCTCGTAGGAGGGAAACTCATCTTGGGAAGAGGAGGGATATTCCGAATCCCCGGCTCGACGATCGGAGCCAAAGTATTCTTCCCATCCAGAGGCTGAAAACTCTTCGGGCGAACCTCGCTCCTCCGGCGTTCCCGCCTCTTCCGCGTTATCTTGTGCGTTCGCTATGGAGGGGTCTTCCGTTTTTCCTTCCGCAGCCGCGGCTTCAGCTTCCTCAACTTCAGCCTGCACCTCGTCGAGAAGCGGATTTTCGAGCAGATGCTGGGTCAAACTTTGCTGCAATTCAAGCCGAGACAGCTGCAACAGCTTAATCGCCTGCTGCAACTGCGGCGTCATGATCAGCTTCTGGCTAAGCCTCAAGTCGAGACGAAGTTTCATAACTGGATAGCAAGCCCTCTACAGCTTGAATCGCTCGCCGAGATACACGGCCCGAGCGGTTTCACTCTTCACAATGGCCTCCGGAGAACCGGATTCCAGGATCAATCCTTCATTAATAATGTATGCACGATCGGTAATCGATAACGTCTCTTGAACATTATGATCGGTAATGAGAATCCCGATCCCCTTGTCCTTCAAGCGAAGGATAATTTGCTGAATGTCGGCCACCGCGATGGGATCAATCCCGGCAAACGGCTCATCCAAGAGCATGAAGGATGGGCTCGTCGCTAAGGCTCTGGTGATTTCCAATCGCCGACGCTCTCCTCCTGACAGGGCGTACGCCATACTGCCACGAATATGCAGGAGATCAAGGTCCTTGAGCAACTCATCAACCCGTGCCATCCGCTCACCACGAGGATAGCCTAGGATTTCCAAAATCGCCAAGACATTTTGCTCTACGGAAAGGCGGCGAAAGACCGACGATTCCTGCGGGAGATACCCGATCCCTCGTCTGGCCCGTTGATACATTGGCAAGTCCGTGATGGACTCGCCGTTAAACGTAATCTCTCCCTCGTCCGGCTGGCAAAGACCCACGACCATATCAAAGATCGTGGTTTTCCCGGCACCGTTCGGGCCAAGAAGCCCGACAACTTCGCCGGCACGCACTTCGATTGCGACACCCTTCACGACTTTTCGCCCGCGAAAACTCTTCTCCAACCCCCGAGCCCGCAAGCACGATGTATGCGGACCGGTCACTGAGTCGGACGTCCCGATCAATTCCGATTCGGTTCCCTGAGTCATTTCATTCCGCCGCGATCGCCATCGATCAAGAGATGAGATCCCCCTTCAACGACACTTCGATCTTCATCCAGATAAATAACGATCTTCTCACCACTAACTCGCGTCCCCTTCTCCCAGGCCACCGGATCCCCGGTCAAGGTTACAACCCGCCGGCTATTGTCGAAGACCGCCTTATTAGAGGTCGCATTTCCGGTCTCTTTCTCGATGCGCACATGGCCAGTCGCCTCAATCTGCTTAACGGATCGACCTGAAGATCCTGGCATCCCATCGGCCCCCTTGCCTATCGGTTTGGCTGTAGAAGAGGGATCACTCTTCTTGATTTCTTCAAGATCCCCTTTCTTGGCATCCGTAGGCTGGGGGGAAAACGACACCACCATCTTGTCCGAATAGACCATCAATGTCCCTTGAGTCAGGATGACTGACCCTTCAAAGACGGCCTGACTATCCTGATTACGCACGGTCATTTTTTTTGCGGTAATGGTTGTCGGCGCCTGCGCTGGGCCTGAACCTTTAGAAACAGCGGCGCCCGCTGGCGCAACAGACTCGGCTGTGACGGGGGCGAAGAGGCTAAGAACCAGAAACGAGATCCACATGAACATCATCAAGTACCTCAAACTCTTCAGACTCCGTCCGTCCCAGCAGTCCTCTGCCGGTAATTTCCAAGCCATTGCCGACAATACGGACGGGATCACCGGTCTGAATGATCTTTGTGGCATCGGTCCATGCCAGGTGATTGGTATAAATCGTATATCCACTTCCCGTCGCGATTATCAAGGGATCCGTTCGATTCGCCAACACAAAGTTTTTCGTGGCCGTATCGAGCGCGCCCTCGTCCCCAAGGACCGTTACCTCTTTCCCTGCCTGCCCGTAGAGCGTCACTTCAACCTCGCTCAGGACCGCGCGCTTCTCCCGCTCGAATAAGCGTGCCTGCTTGGCCTGTACCCGCCACTGCACCACATCGCCCTTGGTCTGCGTGAAGGTAAAATCAGAGATCTTCGCGTCTGCGCTTTCAATGGCACCTGGTGCAGCAGGCTGATTTGTGGGAGCGGAATCTGCGTTCACAAACAACAGATAAATCAGAAATGCCGCCAGCGCTCCACTCAAGGTAAGGAGGCTTCGCCTGGCTAATACGTCCCACATGCATCACACCGCTTACCAGATAAACCAGTTGAAATTCTGGCACGATAGTAGCACCGAGGATCAAGCAAGTAAACGCCTGTAGCTGGCCAGAAACAGAAAGAGCCCCTCACGCATAAGACGTGAGGAGCTCTTTCTGCACAACACACAAAAAGTATAGCGCTAGGCGGAGGCTTCTGGAGAAACGACAGGAGTTGTCGTTGCTGGAACAGTGGCCGCCTTTGAAGAAACCTTCTCCACCATCGTCACCAACTCAATCGCCACCATTTCAGCGCCATCGCCGATGCGGCGGCGAGTCTTCACCATACGGGTGTATCCACCCTGCCGATCTTTAAATCGTCCAGCCACATCGCTGAACAGCTTTGAGACCACATCCTTGCTCCGGATAAACGCGAGGGCCCTGCGGCGAGCCGGCAAAGTTCCTTCCTTCCCCAACGTAATCATCCGATCGGTAAACCCGCGAATCTCTTTTGCCTTCGCTTCGGTCGTCTCAATACGCTCATGCTCCAAGAGCGAGGTCACGAGGCTCCGGAACAGGGCCCATCGATGCTTCGTCTGCCGACCAAGTTGACGGCCTTTTTTTCTATGTCGCACGGCATTCCCCTTCGCTGAAAATTACTCTGACTGCGAACTCCCGTTGCTGGAGGATCCGGCTTCAACCCTTCCTCCCAGCGTGAGACCCATCTCCAACAATATTTCCTTGATCTCATTCAGCGATTTCTTGCCGAAATTCTTCGTCTTGAGCATTTCGTTTTCCGTCTTCTGGACCAGATCACGAATGGTCTTGATGTTGGCATTCTTCAAGCAATTCGCAGCTCGAACGGAAAGCTCGAGCTCATTGACGCTCCTTGAAAGATTCTTATTCTCTTCAAGCTCCGACTCATCATATCCCGCCTCGCGCTTGCCTTCACCGCGCTCTTCCGGATTGATGAAGATATCGAGGTGATCGCGCAAAATATTCGCCGCCGTCGACAAGGCATCACGTGGATTGATGGTCGCATCTGTCCAGATCTCCATCGTCAACTTGTCATAGTCAGTCATGCGACCAACTCGGGCGTTTTCTACATGAAAGTTGACACGCTTAATGGGCGAGAACACAGAGTCGATCGCGATGACACCGATCGGCAATCCCTCTTCCTTGTTTCGCTCAGCCGGGACATACCCACGACCATGCTTCACAGTCATTTCAATATCCAGCGTCGCATCTTTATCCAGCGTTGCAATATGCAGATCCGGCGTGAGAATGGTCACATCGGCATCGTGGATAATATCGGACCCCTTGGCTTCGCCTGGTCCCTTCTTTCTCAAACGAATCGTCTTCGGTTTATCAGTGTGAAGCGCCAAGCGCAGGCTCTTGATATTCAAGATAATGGACGTCACATCTTCCGTGACACCAGGTATCGTCGAAAATTCGTGCAGTACGCCCTCAATCTTCACCGTCGTCACGGCGGCTCCAGTCAACGACGACAACAACACACGGCGAAGTGAATTTCCAATCGTGGTCCCGAACCCCCGCTCAAACGCCTCGGTGGTGAATCGACCGAACACTGGGGAATTCGCATCCTTATCGACTTCAACCCGCATCGGGATCTGAAAGTCTTTCATCGCTTTAATCATGACTCCCCCTTCACAACCATCGAGTGACCAGCATACCGAATAGGGAGAATGCAGAAACGTAGACGGCTCCCTACCGGCCCAATGTGCTATCGAGAATATAATTCGACGACCATCTGCTCGTTGACCGGCAGCGTGATCTGTTCTTTTGTCGGCAAAGCACGAATAGTTCCCTTGAGCGTGCCCTTATCAAGCTCCAACCAGTCTGGAATCCCTCGCCCATCGACACCTTCTAATGACGATTGGATGGAGAGCAAATTCCGGCTCCGCTCACGCACCTGAATCACATCCCCCGTCTTGACCGTGGCTCCGGCAACGTTAATTTTCTTGCCGTTCATGGTCAAGTGACCGTGACTCACAATCTGGCGTGCTTGCTTGCGAGACGCCCCAAACCCGAGACGATAGGCCACATTGTCCAACCGACATTCCAACAACCGCAACAGAGCATCGCCGGTGACACCAGATTGCCGCTCCGCTTTTTCAAATAGCCCGCGGAATTGGCATTCTTGCAATCCGTAGATTCTCCGCAATTTTTGTTTCTCTCGCAATTGCAGGCTATAGTCAGAATTCCTGGGGCGCCCCTGACCGTGTTGACCAGGAGGATAACTCCGTCGCTCAATGGCACACTTTTCGGTCATGCACCGAGTGCCCTTCAAAAAAAGCTTCTCGCCTTCGCGTCGACAGAGACGGCAAACTGGACCCCGATACTTAGCCACTGCATTACCTCCGGTTACAGGACGCCTGAATTCTGGCGTCCAACATTGCTGCAGACTCGAACCTTGATGCCCCCTCGGCTAGACACGCCTCCGCTTCGGCGGGCGACAGCCGTTGTGGGGAATCGGAGTGACATCGCGAATCAGATTGATGCGCAAGCCAGCGGCCTGGAGCGAGCGAATGGCTGATTCACGACCAGCCCCAGGCCCGTTCACATACACATCAATTTGACGCATGCCACTCTCCATGGCTTTACGGGCAGCCGCTTCGCCGGCGCGCTGTGCCGCAAACGGGGTACTCTTGCGAGAGCCCTTAAACCCCTGATTGCCCGAGCTGGCCCAAACGACCGTATTGCCCCCCATGTCCGTAATGGTGACAATCGTATTATTGAAGGATGCCTGGACATGCGCCACACCGGCCTGAACAATCCGGCGTTCCTTCTTCTTGCCCTTCTTCACACTCATAGACACTCCTTCACTTCAGAGCACGAGCGATCCGCTCGATCATCTGGCTGTCGGTTTCGGTTTGCTTGTTACACCAGCGCGTCGGCCCTTCCGCGTTCTGGCATTGGTCTTCGTGCGCTGGCCACGCACCGGCAAGCCTTTTCGATGGCGAAGACCTCGATAAGTCCCGGTGTCGATCAATCGCTTAATGTTCAGGGAAGTTTCCTTCCGAAGGTCTCCCTCGACGCGGTGATCGCGATCAATAATTTCTCTGAGCTTGACGATCTTATCTTCACTCAGATCCTTGATCCGAATCGAGCCATCCACACCAGCTTTCCGCAGAATTTCTCGTGCGGCAGCCCGCCCAATTCCGTAGATGTACGTGAGGCCGATATCGGTCCGCTTGTCTCTTGGCAAATCGATGCCTGCGATGCGTGCCATGATCTCTCCTCTTTCCTATTCCCTAGACGAGCACAGACCTACTCTGCCCGGTGTTATCCCTGACGTTGCTTGTGCCTGGGGTTCTCACACAAAATTCGCACGACACCCCGGCGACGAACGACCATACATTTGGCACAAATCGGCTTGACGGATGATTTCACTTTCATGTCTGTTACACGCTCCTACTTAAACCGATAGGTGATGCGCCCGCGCGTCAAGTCGTACGGCGAGAGTTCGACAGTCACCTTATCGCCAGGAAGAATACGGATAAAATGCATGCGCATTTTTCCTGATATATGTGCAAGAATTTTATGGCCATTATCTAACGACACTCGAAACATCGCGTTGCCTAAACGGGTACGGGGATGCGAGGCCGTTCAGCGAGGAGACGGCTCAAGTCATCGACGCCGAAGTGCTCAAGATTATCGGCGAGAGCTAC
>NEWQ02000051.1 GCA_002869855.2 Nitrospira sp. CG24D | reverse complement strand
CCCGGCCGGCTTCACGGACATCCGATTCAGTAATCCCGTTGCATAAGCACACGTACATGGGAACCTCCATGAACGATTATGAGAAGCATTCTCAGTATGCCAGCATGCGGAGATTCTGTCAAGCCTGTGCTAGTAAGCCAGGAGTGTGGGTTTTCGCTGTTCTGAAACGGTTGAGTATCAGGAAAGGGTCGCTTCCAGCTGGACGACCATTTCGCGGATCGTGTCGAATCCTGATTGCCAGAAAGCTTCAGCCGTCATATCGACGCCGACCTTGGCAAGGATATCCCGAGGTGCCTCAGAACCGCCTGTCTCCAGGAGTTCAAGGTACTTGGGGACAAAGGCGGCTCCCTGTTCCTTGTACATACGGTACAAGGCCAGTACGAGCAGATTGCCGAAGCTATAGGCATAGCAATAGAACGGGCTGGCAAAGATGTGGGGGATACTCAGCCATTCCCACTGAAACTCATCCGGCACTTTGACCGCTTTGCCGAACTGCTGGCGGAGTTCGCCCAGATAGGCCTTCGCCAGCTGGTCGCCGGTCGCGCCTTCTCCCACCATCTGGTGCGCGAGCTTTTCAAACCGCACGAAATAGGCCTGGCGCAAGACCGTGGCATAGATGTCGTCGAGCTGGCCGATCAGCAGTCCCTGCCGAACGGCTTTGTTGCGCTCCTGAGACATCAGCGCATCGGAGAGGATCCGCTCGCCAAAGACGGATGCGGTTTCCGCAAGCGGAAGCGTCGAGTGGAAGGTAAAGACGGAATGGTCTTTGGCCATCATTCCATGGACGGCATGTCCCAGCTCATGGGCCATAGTAGCGATGTCGCGGGCTTCACCGGTGTAGTTCAGCATCACATAGGGGGTCATGCCGGGGACGACGCTGTAGCAGTAGGCGCCGCCGAGTTTCCCTGAACGGGTGGGGCCGTCAATGTGCCGGTCTGTGAAGACCTGCTCTGCCAGATCGGCCAGGCGGGGAGAGAAGCCGCGATAGGCCTCCATCACCATCTTTGCCGCATCCGCATACTTGTACTTCTTAGCCTCTGTGCGGTGAGGCGTATAGAGGTGATAGCGGCTCATCGGCGTGATTTTGCAGATCTTAGCTTTGAGTTTGAAATAGGCTTGAAAGATGTCGGCGTTCTTGGCGCAGGCTGAGAGCAACACGTCGACGGCCTGGTCGGGGACATCGTTACCGAGGTTGCGCGTCGCAATCGGAGAGCCAAAGTGGCGAAGTCCGAGGTTTTCCGACTTCCAGTCGTTCACCAGAGTCTTGTAGATTTCGCCGAGCAGGTCGCGCTGACCTGAAAATACCCGGTAGAGTTCTTGATAGGCTGCCTGCCGCACGGAGGCTTTCTGGCTGCGGACATAAGCCATCAGCCCCTCGCGGTTCATCGTCTTCTTTTTCCCGCCGACCGTCAGCGTGAACGTAAATCCGTTGGTGACGATGTCGTACAGCGTATGAATCGCGCTGCATCCCGTCACATTTTTTAGATTGACGATTTTCTCTTCCGGCTCGGACAGCGTGTGCGGCTTGAATCGCCGGATGGTTTCCAGGTGATACCGCAGGTCGCCGGCATCGGCCATCAGACGGGCGGCATTGGTGTCGTCGACGCTTTGCCACCAGAGTTCAAAAAAAAGCAGACGGTTACTGAGGGCGGTCAGCCGTTCCTCGACCTGTGTCTTGAACGAGCGGGCCGCGTCGTTCTTGGTATTTTCAGAAAACCAGAGATAGGCAAAAGCGCCCAATCTGGATGAGCCTTGCGCGATGGCCTCGCTGCACCGCAGTAAGGCGAGAAGATCCTGGTTGGGCATCGCCGGTGAAAGCCCCGGCCGGGCGGCTTCGATCTGTACCACGTTCGCTTCCAACTCGGCCAGGTGCGCATCAAGCTGGCGCGTCGGATTCTTGACGAGATGGGTCAGGTCCCAGTTGTCTGAGAATCTCTGCGGTTTGGGTTGGCGCGATGAGGAAGCGGTTCGCGTAGAGGGTCTGCCGGCCATCGTCTTCTCCTTCGTGAAGCAGGGGTGAATGAGCCGAGATCATACCATTGGAGGCTGGTCAAGCGCGGAGAAAAAGAGGGAGACGGTATGGCCAACGCCGCGTTGACAGCGGTTCGACGGGATGTGAAAATCCCGCTGGAAAGGAATCGAGCATGACCGATCAAGAACTCAATCGGGCGATCCAATATGTGACGGCTAGCACCTCCTATGCGCGGGAGATTGTGGCGGACATCATCAATACAGGTCTGGGCGAATTGGCGGCTATTGCCTCGCAGTCGTCGCGGCAATTTGAACGGGCGACCTTGCTGGAGTATGTCACTCAATGGGCCATCAAGCGCACAGGGCAACCTGAGCCGTTGGTCCGCGAAGTGCTCGGCTGTGCCAGCCGGTGGCTGGATGAAGTGTATGAAGAAGTGGCGAAGCGTCAGCCGGAGGCATTAGGGCTGGCCTCCAATGATGATGAGGGGACGGAAGCGGTGTGAGCCATGGCACGGTTTCGACCTCGAAAAACGTTCAAGCTGGTTACCCATCTTCGGGAAGGCCATCAGGCGCCGCTGCCCGCCTGGAAGCGGGAAGAGCAAGGGCTGTCCCGCGATCTTGAGGAACGCTGTTCGACGGTTCAGCAGCACTGCGGTGACGCCGCCAGTCATCTTCGCTTAGGTCGCCTCGTCCCTCGCCTTACCCACTATGATTACGGTGTCAGAGAGTCCGCACTGGCTGAGCTGGAGCTGGCCACCCAGCTGATCCGTGTCGGCGCCCGGGTGAATTTTCTGCCGGAGTCGCAGGCGCGAACGGCCGATTTGGAATGTTATCTAGGGCGGGAACGTTTCTTTGTTGAAGCGACTGCGATGGTGGGATCCGCAGAACGCCGGCAGCTGCCGATTAGAGGGCTGGCTGAGATCGATGTGCAAGGCGACGAAGAGGATCGGGGCGTTATCCTGATCCATCGCATTCTCGCGCGTATCCGGCAGAAGGCGAAACAATTGGCCGACTACTGCGATCCGGTGGTGCTCTGTATCTCCGTCCCACGTGCGGACCTGCTGGGAGACAAGACGAGCCGGCATGAAGAAATCTGGCTGGATCTCAAAGCGCTGGCCGGTTCAGTGACGGTGCTCTTGACCACCCTGCGGCAGCTCAGCGCCGTGATGATTGTCCTGTGGGATGTGGAACCATTGCCGTTGAAGGCGGGGACGAGACTGGCCAATGTCGATCTCGTTGAACGGCCGAAGCGGCAACGAGGGTATCCACGTGTCAGGATGTTGGTCCAGAACCCCAGCGTCCTGTCACCGCTGACAGAGTTACAGGAAGAGACCTTTCGGCAGGTGCTCTAAGCGGTCAGGCGGGAAGCGAGCTCTTCAGCATCTCCAGATTCTTCGTCACCATCGCGTCACCGTTTTTAGTCGATACGTCGATGCCGGTGACCGACACCGCCCGACATTCGTCGATCCGGCCGAGTTTGTGCAGGGATTGTGCGAGGGCGTAGTAGGCCGCTGAATAGGTGGGCTTCACAGTGACGCATTGCTGTAGAGCCTTGGCCGCTTCGTCAAAGTTTCCATCTTCCATATAGGCTTTCCCGAGACCGAACCAGGCTACCTCGTCGGTCGGTTCAATCGCGAGCACTCTCTTCAGCGGTTCGATTCTGGGATTGGGCATGTGTTTCCTCCGGTGCGTTCGACGATAGCAGCGGCAAGCGCTCGTTGTCTATGCTCTTTGCTGCGTGCTACGATTCGGCAGGACGCTGAAAATGTCTGCCAGCTTCGTTCTCGCGTCGCTCAACGCCTCAACGTACTGAGAAGTACGCCTCGATATCTCGCTCGCTGCGGCCTTGCTGGGCAGCTATTTTGAGCGTCCTGCTAGGCCTGTAAGATGGAGTAGTTGTGGGTAAGACGGGTCTTGTCTATCATCCAGCCTATCTCGAACATGACATGGGGATGGGCCATCCCGAGTCGCCGAACCGGCTGCGCGCGATCATGCAGCAGTTGGAACAGAGCGGCACGATGGCGCAGCTGACCCGGATCGAGCCGCGCATGGCAGAGGATGAATGGATCACCCGGGTTCATACCGCGGCCTATCTCGCATCGCTGAAGCAGCATGCGCCTGCCAGTGGTCGTGTGTCGCTCGATCCTGACACCTCGATGTCTCCCGGGTCGCTCACCGCTGCTTATCTGGCGACCGGAGGAGCGCTGGCCGCGGTCGATGCGATAATGACGAAACAGGTCGATCATGTATTTTGCGCGGTGCGGCCTCCGGGGCACCACGCCGAAGCCAGCCGCGCGATGGGGTTTTGTCTGTTGAATAATGTCGCCATCGCGGCACGTTATGCCCAGAAGAAACACGGCCTTTCCCGCGTGCTAATCGTCGATTGGGACGTGCATCACGGCAATGGCACGCAGCACAGTTTCGAAGACGATCCATCGGTCCTCTTTTTCAGTACGCATCAATTTCCACACTATCCCGGTACCGGCCGTGAGTCGGAGCGGGGCCGGGGCGCCGGGGAAGGCTACACGATCAACGTGCCGATGGAAGCGGGAGAGGGTGATGACGAGTATCGCGCCATCCTCCACAAGGTGCTGGTGCCGGCGGCAGAGCAGTTCAAGCCCGAGCTGGTGATTATCTCCGCTGGATTCGACGCGCACAAAGACGATCCGCTCGCCAGCATGGGATTGACCGAGGCGGGCTACGCCGAGTTGACCGGTATCGTGGCCGGTATCGCCAAGAAGTATGCGCAGGGGCGAATCCTTTCGTCCCTTGAGGGCGGGTACAATCTTACGGCCCTGGCGGCTTCTGTCGATGCCCACGTGCGCGGGTTGTTGGCCGCATGACGCGGCTGGTGAAAATAGGTCTGGGCGTCGTCGGTCTGGCGGCCGCGATCTACCTCTATTACACCGAGATCAAGCCCGTCGTGATTTTCGGCCTGCGTGATGAGTACGCGCATGCGATTCCCTTTCAGAAAGTGCCGGAGGGTCTGACGAGTCTGAGCGCTGAGTCGTGCGGGCAGTGCCATCGCGAGATTTATGACGAGTGGAAGACCAGTATTCATGCCAAGGCGTATGAAGATCCGTTTTTTCAGGCCTACTGGAAGAAAGATAAAAACATTTGGGTCTGTCTGAACTGCCACACGCCGCTGGAAAATCAGCAGCCGACATTGGTGAAGAACATTCCGCGCGGGCGGGTGGAGAAGGCGGTGCAGGAGCCCAATCCGCACTATGATTCCGCCTATCAAAAGGAATCCGTCACTTGCGCCGCCTGCCATGTGCGCGACGGGGTGATCTATGGGCCGTTCGAGGATTCGGCCGCGCCACATCCCACGAAGTTCGATCCGAACTTCCGGACGACCCAGGTCTGTCAGCGCTGTCACAATGTCGTCTCAGGTCCCGCCCAGTTCTACAATGTGGGCCCTTGCGGGACCTATGCCGAGTACGAAGGCAAGTTTTTCATGCAGGAGCGGGGCTTCATCTGCCAGAGTTGCCACATGCCTGAGGTGACTCGCCCGGTGGCGCCAGACAGCCCCATCCGCCATGGCCGCCGGCATTTGTGGCGGGGCGGGCATGATCCGGACATGATTCAACGGGCGGTGGCCATTGAGGTCAAGACGGACACCCCGCAACCCAAACCGGGCGACGAAATCGCCTTTACGCTCAACCTGATCAATGCCGGCGCGGGGCACAAGATTCCGACCGGCGATCCCGACCGGCACTTTACCATCGAGTTTTCCGTCGAGGACGCGCAGAAAAACGTGTTGGATCAGCAAAAGTCGACGATGGGTCGATGGATTCTCTGGCAGCCGGCCATTCTCGAACTCTACGACAACCGCCTTCTGCCCCTGGCGAGCCGGGAGTACAGTTTTGCCTATCGCATCCCTCCCCAATCAGAGGGCTTGATTCTCAAGGCACGGGTGCAGTACCACATTCTCACGGACAAGCAGCACGAGATGCTCCGGACGAAGTACGGGCTGACGGGGAACGACCCCTATCGGTTCGTGATCTATGAACGGGAGTTTCCTCTCTCTGAGAAACTGGCAGCCGCCTTGGATCAGGAGAATCGTCAGCAGACTGCATTGAGTCGTCCGGTAGAAGGAACCAGTTGCAAGGTGAAGGCGGAGAGCTGATCCTGTACGAACAAAGGAACCACATGACACACCCCTTATTGATGGATACGGAAACATTGCAGCAGCGGCTCGGGCAGCCGGGACTGGTGATTGTGGATGTCCGGGGAAAGTCGGCCTATGAGTTTGGCGGCCACATTCCCGGTGCCGTTCATTCGACTTGGCACGAATACAGCGATCCGAATGCGATTCCGAAAGGGTTGCTGAATCCTGACCTCGCGCAGATCGAGCGGCAGCTCTCGGCATTGGGGATCAGTAACGACAGCGAAGTGGTCATCTACTCCAATCCTTTCGATAACTGGGGCGACGAAGGGCGCATGTTCTGGATGCTGGAATATCTCGGCCATCAGAATTTGAAGGTGCTCAACGGCGGCTGGGTCAAGTGGACGGCGGAGAAGCGCCCCTTTGGTCATGGCCGTGAAACGCCGAAGCCCGGCACGTTCAAAGCCAAGCTGATGAAAAGTGTGGCAATTACCAAGGATGAACTCAAGCTCATCGTTCGGCAGGCGCATCCGCAGACGGCTGTTTTGGATGCGCGTAGCCTGGAAGAGTATCTCGGCAAGGAAGTGTCGGGCATTCCGCGTCCCGGACACATTCCGTCTGCATTGCATGTCGCGTGGAACACGTTTCTCAACAAGGACGCGACGGTCAAAGATTTCGTCGCCATCAAGGATTCTTTACAGGACAAGGGAATACAGGATTCTCAGGAGATTCTCTGCTATTGCACGGGAGGCGTCCGATCGGCCTGGCTCTATTTTGTGCTGAAGCTCGTGGGCTATCAGAATGTCCGCAACTATCCGGGATCCTGGTGGGAGTGGAGCCGGGATTTTGCCTGTCCGGTGGAAAAAGACATACAAGGGTTGCAGAAAATTCTGGGGTTCAATGAGTCGGCGCGACCTTCTTGACAGTCAAAAAATCGCTGTGTAAGGTGAATTCACGAGCACACATTTTTTCGAACCGATCTGTGCAATCCTAATCTAACCCTGAGGGAGGCCACTATGACAATCTCTATTCGTCGCAGCGTGTTGGTGTTAACGGCAGTGAGTGCGATGGTTGCCGGTCCGGTTATGACCGGGCTTGCGTTGGCGGATAATAAGCATGTGGCTGAGGCCGTTGAACATGCGAAAGAAGCCGCCGCTCACGGCAAGCAGGGCCATGCCGATGCCTTGGTGAAGCATGCCGAAGGCGCCCTCCACCATGCCGAGGCAGCGGGCGTGAAGAATCCGCATCTTGACGAAGGCATCAAGCATCTCAAGGAAGCCGTCGAGCACGGGAAGGCCGGCCATGCCGATGTGGCCACGCAGCATGCCGAGGGTGCCGTCACGCATCTGTCGGAAGTGAAGTAGCACTTTTCAGCATACAGTTGTCGGCTGTCAGCTGACAGCCGGATTTTTCGGAGCGGGCAGGGGACAACAACCCTGTCCGTTCTTGCTTGAAGGGGAGTAAGCGTCGTGCGAGTCGGCTATTACCAATACGAACCGGAGTTCGGCGCAGTCGCGAAGAACCTGGACGCGATTCGTGCCAGTCTGGAACAGGCCGAGGCCGACCTCATGGTCCTGCCGGAGCTCTGCGCGTCGGGTTATCAGTTTGAGTCGGCCGAAGAGGCGCAACGGTTGTCCGAGCCGGTACCGGACGGGCCGACCACGAAGATGCTGGTCGAGATGGCCAGGCACCGGCGCATGCATATCGTGGCCGGGCTGCCGGAGCGGGCAGGATCTCACTGCTACAACTCGGCGGTGGTCGTCGGGCCGTCCGGATTTCTCGGCTGCTATCGAAAGAGCCACCTGTTTTTTGAAGAGACGCTCTGCTTCGCCCCCGGAGATACCGGCTTTCACGTCTGGGATATCGGATCCGCCAAGATCGGCGTCATGATCTGCTTCGATTGGTACTTTCCGGAATCTGCGCGGACACTGGCCCTCATGGGGGCGGACATTATCTGTCATCCCTCCAATTTGGTCTTGCCGAATTGTCCGGACTCCATGCCGGTGCGTTGCCTGGAGAATCGGGTCTTTGCGATTACGAGTAACCGTATCGGAACCGAAGCGCGCGGCGGCAAAGAGGCTCTTACGTTCATTGGTAACAGTGAGGTCGTCAGCTCTCGTGGCGTCATTCTGCAACGCGCGCCGCGCGACCGTGAAGAGCTGGCCGTGGTGGATATTGATCCGACCGAAGCGCGGAACAAGGCGGTCACTCGCTACAACGATCTGCTCGGCGATCGTCGTCCCTCTCTCTATCACAAGTAGTGTGTTCCTGTGAAAAGCGGGTCGTCGCTCAATGGTCTTTCTCAGCGTAGGCTTGCGCCGTGGCCGCGAGCACGGTAGGATCTTTCTATGGATATGGAACTCGGCAAAGGCATTTTCCTAGTGGCGACGCCTCAATTGCGCGATCCGAATTTTCGCCAAACCGTTGTGTTGCTGTGTGAACACGGCGACGAAGGCGCGCTTGGGGTAGTCGTCAATCGGCCGACGGCCATGTCCATCTCGGAAGCACTTCCGCAGGTACCCATCATCGAAGGGGCGAGCCACGTGCTCTATGCCGGGGGACCTGTGCAGACGAATCATGTCATGCTCCTGTACCGGGTCGACCAGTTGCCGGAAAATTCCCACCATGTGTTTGACGGGGTCTGTCTCGGCGGAGACATGGGCGTGGTCGAACGGATTCTCACCGGTCCCACGACTAAAGATTCTTTTCGCGCCTATCTCGGGTATTCGGGCTGGGGGCCCGGCCAGCTGGAGTCGGAGATGAAGACCGGTTCCTGGATTATCCTGCCCGCCGATTCCAAAATCGTGTTTGAGAAAGATCCCGTGCAGGTATGGCAGGAGATTCTGCTGACCCTGGGCGATGCCTACCAACACTACGCGGATATGCCGTTTGATCCCTCTTGTAATTGATCGCTCCATTCAAGGCTTGATCGTTTCTTCTCCCGCGATAGCACCACAACTCCATTGAAGCCTGTCGGCGGCAGTGTTAGGCTGCCTGCATGGGATGTCTTCCCCGTCCTCCTGTTGCAGTCGGTCGGTTCATAAGACTGATCAGTCTCTTCGTGGCAGCGCTTCTCTCTTCACACTGCGGAGTCGGGTACACCATTTATAAATCCGAGTCGAAGCTGGATCGGCTGGCTGTGCCGATGACCAAGGCGCAGGTGCTCGACGCGATAGGCCGGCCCGACCGCGTGTTGCGGGACGATGGGCGAATGCTCGTCTGGGAATATTCCCTGACAACCCGCAATCAATGGCTCTATGAGCTGGGGCTCTGTCCCATCTCCGTCTGGATTCTCGGCGGATGCATTATCTATCCCTTTACCAATATTGCCATGGAACGCCAGCGCGAGTATCCCCAGCATGTGGTGCTGGTGAATGAAGAACTGTGTACATGGGGCCCCCCGGTTGCCATCTTGCAACGACGAAAGTCTTGTGAGGTGGCCGGCGTGCCGCATGGGCGTCCCGGTACAGGGTCGGGCAGACCCGAGCCGGTCATCACCGGGTTGGGGCCGATCAGCCGGGAGACGATTGATCGGTACCGAACGATGGCGGTGATGTTGTTTGAAGACGGGCCGAATGCGCCGGGTTCCGGCTCGCGCGTGGCCGGGATCGTCACCACATTGCTGTTGGATCTCGACATGAACATGGTCGAGCGGGCCAAGCTCGACGAAGTGCTCAAAGAACAGGTGATTCAACTCACCCATGCCGACGATGCCAACGTGTTGAAAGTCGGCAAGCTGGTCGGCGCCCAGGCCATCATCGTCGGCGGCGTGCAGCAATGGGAGCAGTATGAGCAGGCGCGCACGAGCAGCGTGTCGCTGTCGTTGCGTATGATCGACGTTGAGACCGGACAACTCCTGTTTAATGGAGAAGGCCATTTGACCGACCCCACCCGCGACGATGCGGAGAGTGCGGCGCGGCTGATCGTGCATCGCATCCTGGCCCGCTTCGGTTCCCAGACCGGTCTGCTCGGGTCCGGGCGCATCGGCGTGAATTGGGAACTGCTTGAGTCGGGCGGTTCCCGCTACTATGCAGTCCGCGAATTGCGCAGCGGACTGCCGGCCGAGAAAGCCGGATTGCACGTGGGTGATCAAGTCGTCGGCTGCAACGGATCTTCACTGGCGGAAGTGAAATCAGAACGTGAAGCCAAGCGGGTTTGCCAGATCGAGGCGGGACAGTCCTTGAAGCTCGATATCCGCCGGGGCGGCTATCCCCTGGAACTTGGCATCGTAGCGGAACCGAGACCGGGATTGTGAGCTTCTTAGAGTAGCGGTGAGAGAAATATTCCGATATGTGAGTTTGCCACTTTCGCTGCCTGTCCCGGGCGACCTTCCGCAATGATTTGACCGCCTGCAGCGCCGCCTTCGGATCCTAAGTCGATGACCCAGTCGGCTGATTTAATCACCTCCAGATTATGCTCCTCGACGACCAGGGTGTTGTCAGCTAAGCGCATACCTTGCCGCTATTCTTTGCTCCAGAATCCTTTGAGATCGAATGACAATTGCCGATGATGCTTCACTGCGAGAAGGATTACTTGACCTCGGCGCACCAGATAGAGCATGAGATAGTCATCCGTCACGAATTCGCGCAGGTCGTCTTCTTTACCGAGGAGCTTGCGAAGTTCCTTGGTAAGCGTCCTCGCTTTTGCAGATTTGATGATGTGTGCCAAGAACAAGCGCCCGGATTGCGGGAATCGGCATAGAGAGGGAATGGCGTCATCGAAGAGACGATCGAGAAGCCGACGGTATGCCGACCGGCCATGGGGGCCGAGAAATGTCTCGATGTCTGTCAGGTTGGCTGAGAAATTTTCGGTGAAACGGGGCTGTTTAGCGGCCATGACGCGATTTGAGTTGCGCAAGACTGAGCGTCTTGCCGCCTTTCAGATCGGTGAGGCCCTTGATCGCTTCTTCAAGCAGTCCGAGGTGGATGTGCTCTCGTTCCAGCCGGTGATAGTAGTCCAGGCGGTCCGCATCAATCAGGGCTGCGCAACTGCCCCCGTTTTTGGTGATGAGTTTCTCGTTTCCCTTTTCCCGTACCTCATCGCATAATTCGGTAAGCTTCGCCCGCGCTTGGCTGAGTGAGACGATGTCCTTGGTTGTAATGCCCATCGGGCCCTCCAGGCGAGTGAATGTGTACAGTCTAAATTACGTACAAAATTATGTCAATTATCTAGTGGCCTTAGGGCTTGCGCCAAGAATCGTCCCGTGTTAGAAGCCGCCACTTTCGCTACCTGTTCCGGGCGGCCTTCCGCGATGATTTCTCCGCCTGCTGCGCCGCTTTCTAGTCCTAAGTCGATCACCCAGTCGGCTGATTTGATCGCATCCAGATTATGTTCCACAGCGACCAGGGTGTTGCCCGGGCTGATGAGCTTGTGCAAGATGGCAAACCAGGACATTTCGTTTCGAGCCGTTTCAGACTTAGGTAATCTACCCGTGCTATAGTCCCGCATCGTCTACGCCGGTTTTCAACAGAAAGGACATACGTATGGGACTCTTCAGCTCGATCATGGAAAAACTTGGATTTGGTGCTTCTCCCGCGCAAGCCGCCCCCGCTCCACAGGCTGCACCCACAGCGGCTCCTACGCCTGTAGCGCCTGCGCCGCCTAAGGCAATTAAGACCGTCGATGTTGTCGCCAAGCTTGAGGGGTTGGCAGCCTCGCACAAAGAAAAACTCAACTGGAAAGTCTCGATTGTGGATCTGATGAAACTGTTGGGCCTCGACAGCAGTCTGACCGCACGCAAGGGGCTGGCGACCGAGCTGGGATGTCCTGCTGAAAAGATGGGGGACTCGGCGCAAATGAATATGTGGCTGCACAAGACCGTGTTGCAGAAGCTGGCCGAGAACGGTGGAAATATTCCGAAAGAGTTGCTGTAACCGCAGCAGGGACTTTCTGTGCGTGGCACTAGGCTACGCACAGAAAGCAGGTCGATCAAGGTGGAGTGATGGTGCGAGCTTGGGTTACGAGTAGATCTGCTAGAAATCGTCCGGTGTGGGACGCTGCTACCTTCGCCACCTGCTCTGGTCTGCCTTCCGCGATAATTTGACCGCCTGCCGCGCCGCCTTCGGGTCCTAAGTCGATCACCCAGTCGGCTGATTTGATGACATCCAGGTTATGTTCCACGACGACCAGGGTGTTGCCTGCGTTGACGAGCTTGTGCAAGACGGCGAGGAGTTTCTTCACGTCTTCAAAATGTAAGCCGGTCGTCGGTTCGTCCATGATGTAGAAAAGATCTTTTGCCGATCCGTCTTTCAACTCGGCGGCGATTTTGAGTCGCTGGGCTTCGCCGCCCGAGAGTGTTGTGGCGGACTGACCCAGGCGCAGGTAGCCGAGGCCGATGGAGGAGAGCAGATGCAGCCGCTCTTGCAGTTTCGGCGAGCCGGTGAAGAATTGCACCGCGTCATCCACCGTCATCGCCAGGACTTCTGAAATCGTCTTTCCACGAAAACGGATCGCCAGGACTTCCGGCTTGAACCGCTTCCCGTTGCAGCTTTCGCAGGGCACATAAAGGTCCTCGAAGAAGTACATCTCCAGCTTTTCCACACCAGCGCCTTCACAGCGTTCGCATCGGCCGCCGGCGGTGTTGAAGGAAAAGTGTCCGGGTGTCAGGCCCTGCCTGAGGGCTTCCCGTTCGGAGGCGAAGAGCTGGCGGATCTCGTCGAAGGCTTTTAGATAGGTGATAGGATTGGAGCGGGGCGTACGGCCGATCGGTTGTTGATCGATGAGGCGCACGCCCTTCAAGTGCTCAAGGCCTTTGATGGCTTTGAAGCGTCCCATGGGAAGCGAATCTACGCGAAAGGCGCGGGCCAGGGCGCGGTACAACGTGTCTTCGACGAGCGTGCTCTTGCCGGAACCGGATACGCCGGTGACGCAGATGAACATGCCGAGCGGCAGCCGGACGACGAGATCTTTCAGATTATGTTCGTTGGCTCCCGCGATGACGAGCACCTTCCCGTTGCCGGATCGGCGGGATTTCGGGAGCGGAATCTGTTCCTCTCCCCGGAGGTAGCGAGCCGTGAGGGCGCGCTTGTCCTGGATAAACTCTTTGGCAGGCGCGGCGCAGATGATCTCGCCGCCCCGTTCACCGGATTGCGGCCCGAGTTCGACGAGGTAGTCGGCCGACTCGATCATGTGGCGATCGTGCTCGACGACGACGACGGTGTTGCCGACGGCGGCCAGTTCTTTGAGGATGCCGGCGAGCAGGTCGGTATCGCGGGCATGGAGGCCGATGGTCGGTTCGTCAAGGACGTAGAGGGTGCCGACCAGCCTGGCGCCGAGCTGATTGGCCAGGGAGACGCGCTGGGCTTCTCCCCCAGAAAGCGTTTTTGTTTGTCTGGCCAGCGTGAGATAGCCGAGGCCGACCCGCAGCAGGAACCCTAGCTTGGCCTTCAACTGGCGGAGAATATCGGCGGCAATCTCCTGCTCGAACGGCCGCAGCGTCAGGGCCTCCATCCAGCTCAGCAGTCCCGCAATTGTTTGTTCGGTGATCTCGTGAATGTCCGTGCCGGCGATTTTCACGAACCGGGCATCGGGCTTCAACCGGCTGCCGTGGCAGGCTGGGCATTCCACCGGCGTGCGGTAGCGGCTCAAAAGCACGCGTACGTGCAGCTTGTAGCGTTTCCCTTCCATGTACTCGAAAAAGTTGTTGATGCCGTCAAAGGAATCGTCGCCTTCCCACAGCAGTGTCTGCGTTGATTTCGGGAGACTCCGAAACGGGGCCGTCACGTCGATGCCTTTCCGTTTCATCGCCAGCAGCATCTGCTTCCCCCACCAATCCGTTCCGGGCTTGCTCCAGGGCTCGATCGCGCCTTCGGCGAGCGATTTGCCGTGGTCGGGAATGACGAGTTCCGGATCGTAACGCAGGACATTGCCGAAGCCTTTGCATTCGGGGCAGGCGCCGAGCGGATGGTTGAAGGAAAAGAGGATCGGCCTGAGCGGTTCGAAGGTGCGCCCGCATTGCTGGCAGAGGAAATTGGTGCTGAAGGAGTGCACGCCGTGGCCGATGACCTCGACCGCACAGTG
>NEWQ02000050.1 GCA_002869855.2 Nitrospira sp. CG24D | reverse complement strand
ACCCTCGAAATGTCACAAGGCATTCGAGAAGTCCCTCGGGAAACGCCCCTTCACCCGGTGAGCATCTCAGGGCAAGGCGGCATAAAAAGGATAAACGGTTAATTTTTCCGGTCACACAATAATACGCTCATCGGGGTCCTGAACCCGTGACACCCGGTGAGCCTGCTGTACCTGGAAGGACCTTTGATCGCATGTGGGCAATTGGCGATAAGAAATCATCCCCCTCGGACGACGACAATTTCACCTTTCTTGGGAAAGGGGTTGAGTTCAAAGGCGTCGTGAATTTCGACGGCACCGTCCGCATCGACGGGAAATTGGAAGGTGAAATACATACCACCGGCACATTGATTGTGGGGGAGTTTGCCGTGGTCAAGGGAATCATTTCCGCAGGCACGCTGCTTACCAGTGGAAAGATTAACGGGACCGTCACTGCTACAGAAAGAATCCAGATCCTCAAACAGGGAGTCCTTATTGGGGATATCCGAACTCCTGCCATTGCCATCGAAGACGGAGCGCATTTCCATGGCATGTGCGACATGGGCGCTCATCGCTGGGTCGAGGAGCATCCCCAATCGGCCAAGAATGTCCACGACCTCACGCTGCATCGAAATAAAATACGCACGCCCGACCTCTAGCCCTTTCGCCAGTCAGCCAGTACAATAGCGGGACTATGTCACGTCCAACCGTTCTCCTCGGTATGAGTGGGGGAGTCGATAGCTCCGTTGCCGCCCTCCTTCTGACTCGGCAGGGATTCGAAGTCCACGGCGTCACCCTCCAGGTCTGGGAGCATGAGAACGAAGAAGTCGCGGCCTCGAAGCGATGGGAGGAGCGCGGCTGTTGCAAAGTTGGCATCGCGAGATACGTGGCCAAACAGCTCAACATCCCGCACGAACTCGTGGACTCCAGAGCACAGTTCCGCACAGCGGTGATTGACGATTTTGTTGCCGCCTATGCGAACGGAACCACACCCAACCCCTGCGTGCGCTGCAACGAACGAGTGAAACTCCGGCAACTCATCGAGCTCGCGGACTCAAAAAGCATCTCTTTCGTAGCAACCGGCCATTATGCACATGTGGACGGAAGCGGGGATCACCTCTCCCTCATCAAAGGGGCTGATGCCCGCAAGGATCAAAGCTATTTCCTCTACCGCCTCCAGGCATCTTGGCTGAACCGATTACTATTCCCCGTGGGGAAAATGCAGAAGACCGATGTCTGGAAGGAGGCTGCGAACCTCGGGCTCCCGGAAGAAGAGATGAGGGAAAGTCAGGAAATCTGTTTTGTGAGTCATGGCGATTACCGCACATTCCTTCAGGAACAGCCAGATCTCCAGGCCACGCCTGGCAACTTCGTAGACCAAACCGGCGCAACGCTAGGAACTCACGAAGGGATTCCCTTTTATACACCCGGACAAAGGAGAGGGCTGGGAGTCGCAACCGGACAACGCCTCTACGTCCAGCGGGTTCAACCGGCTACCAATACCGTGGTCCTTGGGCCGGAAGAGCACCTGCTCAGTTCCTCATGTACAGTGAATGACCTGAATATCCTCGACCCGAGACTTCTGACAGCTTCCGCTCTCGTCGACTGTAAAGTGCGTTATGCCACACCTCCCTCACCAGCCACTACGATACCTCTCGCTGCAGGACGGATGATTGTCCAATTTAGCAGGCCGCAGCGGGCACTCAGCCCTGGACAATCCGCCGTGTTTTATGACGGAGATCGAGTGCTCGGTGGTGGGATCATTGATACCATTGAGCCCACATCCAGCCTGATACCCATGCCTCCCTCATCCTCAACCTAGACCACAGAATCCCTAGCCAACATCTTGTTGCCGGCAAATCGCCGGTGTTAACATACCGGCGCAGGGCCCCTATACCCGTTAGGGATGAACCGCACGGTCGCCATCTTCTAGCGGACGACGCGATACATCACCCTCTTATCCTGGACCATGACGCCATCATGCTCCAGAGTACGGACCCAAGGAGTCGCTTATGTCACCCGAAGCCGCGGACGCTCAAGCCCCTTCGCTCGTCACCGAGTCTTCCACATCGTCTTCCCAGTTCCTGTCGGCCGACGACAATGCACAGAACGGCAATCTCGAAAAGATTCGCGACATCCTCTTCGGTGCACAAGTCCGCGATCACGACCGGCGCTTTTCCGCCCTTGAACAGAATCTCGTCAAGGAAGCGGCCGCGCTCAGAGCCGAACTCACGAAACGATTCGACGCACTCGAAGCCTTCATGCAACAGGAAGTGGCGGTCCTGTCCGGTCGCCTGCAACATGAACAACAAGTCCGTGGCGAAGCCTTGCAGCACCTCGTCAGAGACCTCACCACCCTCGGAGCCGTGGTCGAACGCAAAGCGACCGACCTAGCCCAACAGACCAGTCACTCAGAACACACACTACGCCAGGAAATTCTGGATCATGTCACCGCACTCAAAGAGACGATCCGCTCCACGCAAGATCAACTCACAGATTCTCTCAATCGCTCCGTAGCAGATCTGCGGCATACCAAGACCGACCGCACAGCACTCGCAGAGCTGTTGACGGAGCTGTCACAGAAACTCCAGCAGGGCTCGCCCACATCCTAGGCGCCCGGGATGCAAGGAGCCCGTGCTGATGAATCAACCCAGGCCCAACAACCAGCCCTCATCGGCTGATACGGCCGCGAGCCCCCAGCTGAAACAAGAGTGGGCCGAGCTTCGCACACTGCTTCTCGCCCCGGAACAAACCCAGCTCACCGAACTCCGCAATCGTATCGACCATACGGAGACCGATGCGCCCTCCGTCAGCAAAGTGCTCGCCGAGGCCATCACATTGCGGGGCAAACAAGACGAACGACTGACCGCCGCACTCACACCCCACGTTCAGACGGCCTTGACGAGTTCTGTACGCCGGAACCCCCATGTGATCGCCGAGGCCATCGCCCCCATCATGGGCCCGGCCATCCGCCAGGCGATCGTCCGCACTCTGCAAGGGATGATGCAGTCGTTCAATCAGACCATCGATCACAGCCTGTCCCCCAAAGGCCTCGCCTGGAGAATCGAGGCCTGGCGAACGGGACGCCCCTTCGCCGAGGTCGTCCTTCTGCACACGTTACGATTTCGCGTTGAGCAGCTTTTCCTCATCCATCGCGACACCGGCCTCCTTCTCCATCACGTCGCATCGGATACCGCCATTATTCATGACCAACAGCTGGTTTCCGGCATGCTAACAGCGATCCAAGCCTTCGTGCAGGACACCTTCAGTACCCCGCGAGGGCAGACGCTCAACACCTTGGAAGTAGGAGAATGCCGGGTCTTGATCGAACAAGGCTCCCAGGCCATTCTGGCCTGTGTTGTCAGGGGCACCGCACCGGGATACCTTCGGGCTCAGGTGCAGCAAACCCTCGAGTCGATCCAGCTCGACTATGCCGACGCGTTCGCTGCATTCGACGGGAACCCTTCAGGCTTCGATGCCACGCACGACCGCCTCATGGAGTGTGTGCAGACTCAGTATGAGACTCCCCGCACAAAAACCTCCCCCATGACCTGGGTCATTCTCTCAGGCACCAGCCTCGCCCTAGCTCTGTGGGGATGGACGTCGTATCACAACAACCAGCACTGGAAACACATCACCCAGCGACTCAGCGCCATGCCTGGAATTGTCATCACCACTCTCGAACGTGACGGCAACAGGATCAACCTCGCGGGACTCCGTGATCCACTGGCAGAAGATCCAGAACAGATCCTGGTCGAAGAAGGAATCCCCAGCAATCAGATCACCGCTCACTGGTCCCCTTACTATTCCCTCGATCTTCCTTTTATCCGACAGCGGGCCACGGCCATGCTCAATCCTCCCCCAACCGCGACCTTGCATTTCCAGGAGGAGCATCTGGCAGTCACCGGCACGGCATCACACGCATGGGCCATCGAGGCAAAAAAGACGGCGCGCCTTATTCCCGGAATCCAAGACTATCGCGATGACGACCTGCGGACCGTCTCCATTGAACAACTGATCGAACAAATCAACCTGGTATCTTTTCTCTTCGATAGCGGCTCTTCGACCCTGAGCGAACAAGCACAAGGGAAACTCGGACCGCTCCGGACTTTCCTTGAGGATCTGCAAATCCTCGCACAATCCAGCGGACAACACATCGTCGTCGAAGCCATCGGTGGAGCCGATGAGACCGGACCGGAGACGATGAATTTGCTCCTTGCCACAGCGCGCGCTCATACTGTGATTGCCGCATTGGGCGGCCCCTCGTTCGGCTCACACCTGACGTTCACGACCGGTATAGAAACGATGTCCACCGTCTCGCGAGGGCGAGCCCAGACTCCGGACAAACGCAAACTTCTCAGACGTACCTCTTTCTTCACCTCCATCAAGGACAAGATGCCGCAGGTTGTGCCCACACCATGATCCAGAAGAAGATCTGTCTCCTAGGTGGATTCGCCGTCGGAAAGACCAGCCTCGTCCGCCGTTTCGTCACGGGCATGTTTTCGGAGCTGTACCAAACAACCATCGGCGTGACCATCGAAAAGAAAACACTCCTCGTCGGCGACCAGGACGTGACGCTCATGATCTGGGATCTCTATGGAAAGGACGATTTTCAGAACATGCGGGAGTCTTATTTGCGCGGCTCATCCGGCTATATCCTCGTCGCCGACGGAATGAGGCGGTCTACACTGGATACTGCGGAAGCCCTCCACCAGCTGGCCCAATCCACACTCGGTCCGGTGCCCTTCGTGCTCATCGTGAACAAGGCCGATCAGCTCAAGGAATGGGAAATCGATGAGGCGACACTCGCACGGCTGCGGCACAAGGGATGGCTGGTGTTCACGGGAAGCGCCAAGACCGGCGACGGCGTACCTGAACTCTTTGTGCAGCTCGCGCAGAAACTCTTGGAAGCCGCCTAACCGTACACCGGAACTTCCATGGCACCACCCAGCTCATCGGACTCCTCCTCCGACCATCTGCCCGAGGCTCTCCTCAAAACCCTTGGCCTTGCCGTTCTCGAACGAGTAGGGACCGGAGATACCTTTCGCCTCATTGGAAATCCGCCACTCTGGTGGGCCACCACATTTAAGACGTCACCGGAGTCTCCTATCGCCGTCGGGCCCCTCGCCCCTTTCCTGCAGCACTTCCTGGATGAAAGCGAGACCGCGTGGAGAGACAATCATGACCGAGTGGTTCGATCAGGCCCATGGAGTCATCGTGACCTTACATCCATCCTGCACCAATTCGAAGCCACCGCACTGACCGCTTCTCATCGCGCGCTGCTCCTTATCGAGCGTATCGACGAACGATTCGACTCGATACAGCAGCTCTTACAGCAAGCCCGCGATCAGCGCTTGCACCATATCGACCAAGTCAAAACCCACGAGCGGACTCAGACATCCTTGACTGGGTCACTCGCGATCGCCACCCAAGAACGCGACGATCTCCTGGCGCTTCTACAGCATCTGGATCTGGCCGCCATCGTCACCAATCAAGAAGGCCGCGTGACCTTCGCCAGCCCGCGCTGCCTCGCCTGGATCGAGTGTCCTTCCACCACGGTCATCGGTCAGCCGTGGGAACAAAGTCTCCCGATTGATTCCGCAGACCGGAAACAGCTCCGCCAAGCATGGAAAGCGGCCGTTCCCCAACGCAGCCGCCACAGCATTCGTTTTGCCGGTACGACTCCGCGATGGATCGACTACGAAATCCATGAGGATCCTCAGTCCTCGGAACGGCGCATCATCCTGCTGCATGATCGCACAGAGGTCCACCATCTGCGGCAGCAGCTCAATCACCAAATGCAATTCCACGATCTTGTCGGACGCAGTCCTGCCATGTTGCAGATCTATCAACTCGTCCGCGATGTGGCGCGCGTAGACTCCACCGTCCTCAT
Source organism: Nitrospira sp. CG24D (assembly GCA_002869855.2). Lineage (GTDB taxonomy): Bacteria > Nitrospirota > Nitrospiria > Nitrospirales > Nitrospiraceae > Nitrospira_D. The sequence goes on along the minus strand of NEWQ02000050.1, from coordinate 2,369 downwards.
CGAAGGTGAGACAGGAACCGGGAAGGAACTCATCGCCAGAGCCATCCATTACTCCAGTCCACGGAAAGACCGGCCCTTTATTGCCGCCAACTGCGCAGGCTTGACGGATTCACTGCTGGGCAGCCAGCTGTTTGGCCATAAGCGCGGCGCCTTCACCGGCGCGATCGACGATCACCATGGATTATTCGAATCGGCCGACGGCGGCACCCTGTTCCTGGATGAAATCGGAGACATCCCGACCTCCGTCCAAACGAGTTTACTCCGGGTGCTTCAAGAAAAAGAAATCACGCGTCTGGGAGAGACCCATCCACGGAAGGTGAATGTACGCATCCTCGCCGCCACGCATCACAATCTCAATGAAGACGTCATTCGCGGCACCTTTCGCGCTGATTTGCTCTATCGCATCCGCGTGGCCCGCATCCACTTGCCTCCGCTGCGAGATCGACGAGATGACATTCCATTGCTCGTACAGGCCTTGCTCGGCCAAGTCTGTGCGACCACGGGCAAAGCCATCACTGATCTCCACCCAGACGGTCTTCGTTTGCTTATGACCTACGCCTGGCCCGGCAACGTCAGAGAGCTGAAAAGCGCTGTTGAATTTGCCGTAATCAGCGCCCGCACTGCCTGTCTGATGCCGTCCGATTTTCCCGAGGAACTCCACCGCACCCGGCGTGACGATCTGCCGCCAGCCTCACAGGAATCGCAGCACGCGGAACCAAAAGCGCAATTGCTCCAAGCACTCCAACAGGCTCAAGGGAACCGGACAGAGGCCGCGAAGATTCTCGGAATAAGCCGCGCCACACTCTATCGTAGACTTCTCGCGCACCACATCGACGTAGCTGAGTAGTATTTCGCCCATCTCCCTACACCCGCACACGTTGTGAGACACCCGCCGTGAGACAACTCTGTCTCCTGCGACAGCTCGACTGAGACATGATGAACGCGGTGCTCAGAAACACCTCGCCATTCGACAAGGAAAACCTACAACGCCCATGGCATGAACCTTGATGATAGCCTTGGATAGAGACAGACCCTTGTCGAACACAATGTCCACGCGCAACAGAACTTCGATTGCTCATGCCAAAATCCACCCTACTGCCGCCGATTCGAGTCGTTTCTGTCGACGATTCAGCCTTCGCGCGTGAGGGACTCCGGGCCATCCTCAAATTGGATCGTGCCATTCAGGTAGTTGGCGAGGCAGACAGCAGAGCCCGCGCCATTGCAGAAGTACACCGCACCAAGCCTGATGTGGTGATCATGGACATGCGCTTGCCCGATGGCACTGGGTCCGATGCCTGCCGAGATATTCTTTCGGCTTTTCCTCGGATGCGGATTCTGTTCTTCTCTGCCTACAGCGACGACCACGATCTCTATGACGCCGTCATGGCAGGCGGACACGGGTACCTGACGAAAGATGTCGGGGCGAAAGACCTCAGCCGCGCGATCAAGACCATCGCCGCGGGGCGATCCCTCCTTGGGCCGAAAGAGACTGCCCACATTCTCTCGTGGGTGAAGCTCGCCATCACAAACACTCCGGCGATTCACCCGCCAACCCTCTCGCCGATCGACCTGAAACTCCTCTCGATGCTGGCTGTGGGAGCCTCAAACAAGGCCATTGCCACCGCCTTCGAGCAACCCACGACCGCCATCACCAAACTCCTCTCGACGCTCTATAGAAAACTCCGCGTCAGGCGACGAGCCCAAGCGGCCCGCTATTTCATCGCACAGCTCAGCCCGCATCACGACCCCCGCGATGTAAACACCCTATCCACACGCGGGAAAGGATAGTCCTATGCTTCCCGAGGGTCTCCTCGTTATCGATCCACAGGGTCAGGAGTTTCTGCTGGTCCCGGAGGAGGGAGTCGGAGCCGCCGGCTATACGTTGTCCGTACTCCAGCTCCATAAAGGTGAGTGGGTCCGCCTGCCGCCTCAATCGTCACGGAGACTCCGCGAGAGCATGCTTGGGGCCCTCCTCGAATTCTTTGGCAATCTCTGTCGCATCCTGAATCACAATAGCGATCGTGGCCACCGGATCAAGACAATCGCTCCGAAGAGCGCTCGTCTCACCCTCAGCCAACACCCTGGCATCACCACAGCGCAGAAGGGGCCCCTCGGTCAACGACCCGACAAGACAGCCTCATATAGAAATTCGAGCATATTGAACCATCGTAAGCATAACCTTTGAGCCAACCGGACATTTCACGAATACATACATGATTGGGATGGCTCGACTCACTGAATACGATGTTGCAACCCGTCCCAAACGGTCCGATACGATGGGTTACGGCTTGCACAACCATAGTGAGTCCGGTATACAAACCCGACCTGGTATGGGCCAATCGGCCTTAGTGATATTTACGACACCGCGT
>NEWQ02000005.1 GCA_002869855.2 Nitrospira sp. CG24D | reverse complement strand
AGCGAGTCTTTTGCTATCGCCGCTATCAGGATCTGCTTCAGAACGGAGTCACGAGGCAGGCGGTGGTACGATTTCACACGATCCACAAGTATCTACTGCTGGCTCATAGCACCCAGCACTATCAATTCCTCGGTCGGTTGGTCGGTCAGGCGGAGCGCCATCGACCCAAGGAGTTGGCCCTCAAGTATGGGGAGCTGTTCATGAAGGCGTTAGCCGTGAAGGCCACAGTCCGCAAACATGTCAATGTGCTGCAGCACATTCTGGGCTACTTCAAGACGCAATTGGGGGCCTCGGAAAAAGCAGAGTTGTTGGGCGTGATCAGTGACTACCATCAGGGTCTGACGCCATTGATCGTGCCGCTCACGCTGATCAAACATTACGTTCATCGCTTCGACGTGGGCTATATCCGTGAGCAGGTCTATCTCAATCCGCATCCGAAGGAACTCATGTTGCGTAATCATGTGTAGAGAGGAATCACCATGCCGCATGTCGTCATAGAAGAAGCCGGAGATCTGCAGGAGCTTTTTCAGGCCTTCGTTCCGATGATGCATCGGGCGGGGACCGACATCCTGAAAGTGCAGGAGTTTTATGTGGGCCGGAGCGGGAAGGAAGCCTTGCTGGAGTCGGTGGCGATTGAACAGGGAGTCGCGCGCAGTTTCTTTGTCCAGCTCAAAAGACACGAGCGCTCCATTACCGTCCGTCTCTTACCGGCCACCGACCCTGAAAAGACTCCGGCGGTGAAGCAGGTGATGGCATTAGTAGCCGGATTCATTCGGACGGTTTATCCAGCGAGTCACTATGGGAAGACCAATCTGCAAGAGTTCTTGAATGTGACAACCAGTTCAGTCTGAGCAAAGCAAATTAACCAGAGGAGACATGACATGACGGTCGCAAGACGCGGTGTAATTTTAGTGGGTCATGGTGGCATTCCCAAAGGATGCCCGCAGGAATTGGTGACGAAACTGAAGCGGCTGGAGGGTCAGCGGCGTGCCGCGAAGATGCCGCCGTCGGCGGAAGAGATCGAGTTGGATACCAAGATCCGTCAGATGCCGAGGACGCCGGACACGGATCCGTATCAATCTGGACTTGAAGCGGTCGCAGCTCAGTTGCGGGCTAACTTGGGGGATGTGTTCTTTGCCGTGGCGTACAACGAGTTTTGTGCACCGACGTTGGAAGCCTCGGTGGAGGAACTCGTCAAGAAGGGAGCGACCCACATTACCGTCGCCAACTTGAGTCGGTGGCGGCTCAGTTGAAAGCCAACCTGGGAGATGTCTTATTCGCCGTGGCCTACAACGAATTCTGTGCGCCGACGTTGGAAGCGTCGGTGGAGGAGTTGGTCCAGAAGGGCGCGACCCACATTACCGTGACCACGACGATGTTCACGCCTGGCGGATCGCACTCGGAGGTGGAAATTCCTGAAATTCTCGATCACTTACGACCGCAGTATCCAGGGGTCGAACTGCGGTACGCCTGGCCGTTCGATCTTCAGCTGGTCGCCAATACGTTAGCCGAGCAGGTGAAGCGCTTCTCCGTTTGAATTCGGCTTCCCGGCATCCGAATCTCGGAGGTTCCCGTAAAAGAAAAGGATGGAGGAAATGGCGACACCCAAACCACACGGAGGCTTTCCCTGCATGCTGATGGGATGGGTGGTCGCCGCGCTGATGACCTGGGCTTCTGCGGCGGGGGCTGCCGAGTTCGAAGGGATCGCTTTTGCCGACACCTATCAATCCGGTTCGACGACGATGCGGCTTCACGGGGTCGGGCTTGCCCGTTTTCTTCGGACCATCAAGGTCTATGTCGCGGCGTTGTACGTTATTGCCGGGACGACGGGTGACCATATCCTCGACGATGTGCCGAAACGGCTGGAGCTTTCCTATTTCCGTTCGCTCGATGGCACTGATATCGCACGGGCCGCAGAGAAGAATCTGGCCGACAATGTTGCGGTCGCGACGATTGCTGCACTACGGCCCCGCATCGATCGGATGCATCGGGCTTACGAGAATGTGAGACCAAACGATCGATATGCCCTCACGTATCTCCCCGGCGTCGGTACAGAACTGGCTCTGAATGGGCAGTCCAAAGTGGTGATCGAGGGGGCGGACTTTGCGGCCGCGTACTTTTCTATCTGGCTTGGACCGGATCCCATTAATCAGATCCTGAAAGAAGGGCTGCTGACGAAACGATAGCACGATCGGGCCGGTAAATCCGGCCGTACCGCCGGTCCGTAGAACAGTGGAACGCAGCGGGGGTGTCATGCAACCGATTCTTGATCGCTTTACCCAGACCTACCACCGGCTCAACAGGCAATCCATGGGGTTGCTCAAAGACCTCTACAGCGATGACATCCTCTTTCAGGATCCATTTCACCGTATCACCGGCTTGCCTGCATTGACGCGCTATTTCAGTGAACTGTATCGCGATGTCGAGTCTATTTCTTTCCGGTTCGAGGACACCCTGGCACAGGCTGACCACGCGATGTTGACCTGGACGATGTTGCTGAAACACCCGAGATTGAACGGCGGAGATCCGGTGATCGTCCCTGGATCGACACACGTCCGGTTTCAGGAGAAGGTCTTTTACCACCGGGACTA
>NEWQ02000049.1 GCA_002869855.2 Nitrospira sp. CG24D | reverse complement strand
TCCGGCATCATATTCACATATTTGCGAATAGCGGTCAAGGTGCGGCTGGACTATTTGGCAGAAGCGTACAATGGAAGAATCAATGAAGGGGGGGCCGCCGTTGATGTGGAATGAATACAAGGGCGGGGCACCTCGCCGTCCACGATAGCTGGCTGGCGGGGGCGGGACGGCAAAATTGACTCCTGAGGCACCCCCTCACCGAAGAAGATCGTCGAGATAGCAGAATCTGATCCTATCCTCATTATTCCGCACAGCAGCAGGTAGCGAAGCCGCCACCACGAGCAGGCCCGCGGCACGCCGAGTTTTCACCTGCCGTGAATAACCCTGCGGATCCGTTTCCGTGCCGGTCACCGAGGCGATGACCGCTTTCGACCCAAAGCAGAAGTACACGACTGATCGCTATCAGAAGGGGGGACCTACGCCCATCCGCATAAGAACCCGTGATAAATGGTCCCGCAATCACAACTCATTGAAACGATAATGGGCAAGGCGTATTGTTCGCGAATAAAAGGGGCGTGTTATACGGACAGAAAGCGGAAGATCTGTTTCTTATTCGGATCGGCCTAAACATTGTTAGAAATGACGAGGAGTCCCGTGGCATACCAGGCAACGGGATTTCCGATCATGATCGCCTTGCCTGGCGACGTATCTGAAGAACGCGATGTCGCATAACATGCCACTGGAGCGGCCGGCGGCTCGCATTCGCTCGCCGCCGCTCACTGGCAGCGTTGGGCCGCCGCGGAAAGAGCTTTTGTATTTGCTGAACGAAGATTTAGTCGCACAAAGTACATCGAAGTGACCCTTTTATAATGAGGTGAGCCATGTCTTCTACCGTCCCAGTGTTCGATCCGATCAAATACAAGGCCACGACCCGCGAACAGTGGCAATCAGCTGCCGAAGCATGGCACCGATGGGGGCCGACGTTACATCAGTGGCTAGGTGAAGCGACAAACGTCATGCTCGATATGGCCGATGTTCGGGAAGGTCAGCGCGTCCTTGACGTTGCAGCTGGAGCGGGCGAGCAAACTATCGTGACCGCGCAGCGCGTAGGCTTGACAGGCTCCGTCTTGGCGACTGACATTTCTACTAACATCCTCGCTTTTGCTCAACAAGCTGCGCGCCATGCGGGGCTGAAGAATGTCGAGACTGCAGTGGTGGACGGCGAGAATTTGGAGCTACCCGAAAACTCCTTCGATGCGGTCATATCTCGAGTCGGTTTGATCTACTTCCCCGATCAGCACAAGGCACTGACCGGAATGAAGCGCGTTCTCAAGTCTGGCGGGAGAGTTGCTGCCATCACCTATTCGACACCTGAGAATAACAAGTTCTTCTCTGTTCCTGTTTCGATTATTCGGCGGCGCGCAAACCTGCCGCTGCCGTTACCAGGACAACCCGGGCCATTTAGTCTAGGTAGCCCGGGTGTTCTTGAGGCGGCGTATCAAAAAGCTGGATTTCGCGACATCCAGATTCGGCTTGTGCCCTCGCCACTGCGGATGCCTTCGGCGGCCGAATGCGTGCGATTCGAACGGGAATCGTTTGGGGCACTGCATCAAATGTTGGCTGGCGTGCCGGAGGCCGAGCGACCGTCCGTATGGGATGAGATCGAGAATGAATTGAAGAAGTTCGAGAGTGCTGAAGGGTTTGTCGGTCCATGCGAAATGGTAGTCGCCATCGGAATCAATTAGCTGTGTGGTTCAGGCCCAACAAGGCGCTGCACCGGACGTAGGTGCCTCCTCTTCGCTACAGTAAATCCGTCGGTGAGCGTGGGCGTTAATGTAACAGGGCAGAGGACCGCTTTATGGCGGTACAATCTCAGCGCCGAACTTCCGCTCGTGGCCGTTCTGCGACTGTCGGTATCCGACCCAAAGCTGAAGTACACGACTGACCGCTATCAGAGGGGGGACTTACGCCGATCCGCATAAGAACCTGTGATAAATGGTCCCACAGTCGCACCTCATTGAACAAGCGTCGATTATGGCGTATTGTTCACGAACCGTAGTGGCGTGTAATACGGACAGAAATGGTCGGATCCAGCTCTTACGCAGATCCGTCTAAACATTGTTGAGCAGCATCTTCCGCGCCAAGTTGGATGATTAGCCAAGAGCACACCGCGCCCAACAGTGTTTCAAGCGGACTGCGGGGCAGTGGCGTGAATTTCATAAGGAGGCCTTATGAGGACATTCTCAATTAGCGAGGGGCTCGCGGGGCCTCCGAGTGCATGTTCGTCTGATCCGGATCGTGTCGACGTGTTTGCCGTTGGGAAAGACGCCTGGGTGTGGCGCTGGTCACGAGTCGGAGCGACTTGGTCTGATCCACATCAATTGCCCCACAACGGTAAAATCCCCCGCGAAGGCCTGTGCGCCATCTCCTCAGGGCCAGGACACGTCGAGGTTTTCGCCGTCGAGGCTGGCTCCCGTCTTCCGGTGTGGTGGCGCGGGGACGGTCCAACATTCAGGGTTGGAGAAGAGCCCTTGACTTCGGCGGCGGGTATGTACATACCGCCAGTGCCGGTTGCTGCCGTCGCCGCTTCCCCCAACGACATCGACGTCTTTGCGGTAGCTAACGACAACACTCCGTGGTGGTGGCACTGGAACGGCGCAGTCTGGTCGCCCCCAGAGAGGCTCCCCAGTGGAGCGGCGAATCTTCCGGCCGAGCGGATAGCCGCCGTGTCTCCTGTTGCGGGGCGCCTGGACGTGTTTGCCGTCGGCTCAAACACGCACCTCTGGCATTGGTCGAAGCTCGGTGCGGCGCCTTGGCAGCTTAAGGACTTGGGAGGGAACATGCCCCCCGAGGGCGTGAGCGCTGTTTCGTCGGGACCGGGCCGGATCGACGTCTTCGCGGCGTCAAGAGAGCCAGGGAATCCCCTGCTGCACTGGCGGTCGGATGGCGGCGCTTTCACCGGACCCGAGGACCTCGGCGGGGACCTCGCTACAGGCACGGTGAGCGCCGCCTCCAGTGACACCAACCGGCTCGACGTGTTCGCCATCACGCTGGACCAGCACCTCGCCCACTGGCAGTGGGACGGGGGCCGGTGGTTCGGGCCCGCCCTTCGGGGCGAGAACATCCCCGCCGGCGACGTCAGCGCGGTCGCCAGGACCCCGCATCGGCTCGACGTCTTCGTGACCGGTGCCGGCAAAACATTGCGGCAGTGGCCCGGTGGAGGGCTGGAAAACGCCAGGAACGGGCTATGGAACAACTGGCCCAGCAACCACCCGACGACGCCCGCTGGGATCCTCCGTCCAGACAGCCTGGAGGAACTCGTGAGCATCGTCCAGGAAGCCGGACGGCTCGGTCGCAATGTACGGGCCGTTGGGAGCGGTTGGTCGAACTCCGACGTGGCCGTCACAGCTGGGTATGTTGTCGAGACGGACCTGCTCCGTGCCGAGGTGCCCGACGTGCTCAGCACGAGCTTAAGTCCCGCGGCGGCCGGCCGGCATCTCGTGCACGTCGAGGCCGGCATCAAACTCAACGTCCTGATCCGCCGGTTATTCACGGACAAGGGACTCGCATTGAAGACGCTGGGGGGCTCGAGCGGCCAAACCCTGGCAGGAGCCTTATCAACAAGTGTGCATGGCATGGATGTCGATCGCGGTCCATTGCCCGATATGGTCCGCGCCATTCACCTCGTGGGACCCGGTGGGATCCAGCACTGGATCGAACCAAGTTCCTGGATCATCACCAACCGCGCGAAGCTGACGGCCGCACTGGGTCTTCCCGACGAGAACATTCACTACGACGATGACTGGTTTTATTCCGTACTGGTGTCGATGGGCAGCTTGGGGATCATTTACTCGCTGATCATCGAGGCGGACCTAGGCTATGCGCTCAGGCAAAAACGAGATCCCATCGACTGGGCTGATATCAGGGCAATGCTCGCGGGTAGCGTGAGCAACCCGCTCGATACTAACCGCGGCGTACAGGTCGCGCTTAGTCCTTACCCGCGTGGGAACGGCACCCGCGGTTGCTATCTCACCACCCGAAACGATGCTGCTGATACCACGGGGCTGACGGTACCGACGGATGCCGAGTGGGACAAGAAGGAAGGTGCAGATTTGGGGATCGAGTTTGGAGTCCCGCCCCTGATCCTAAGCTTCCAGACCGACCACAGCCTCATCGACGACGGCGTGAATACGGTGACATCTGATCAACAAAAAAGCCAGGACGTCACGGACTGGATTCACGACCTCGTAGGCGGCAGCAACCCGGGTTCCCATAGAGGGCTGACGGTGGAGTTCATGTTCGACGCGGGCACCACCGCGTACCTGGACTTCGTCGACGCAGCGCTCGAGATCATCCGCAAGGCCTACTACGACGAGAGCCCCAGCCTCGCGTACCTCGGCTGGATTTCGATGCGGTTCCAGGGACGCTCGCGCGCGTATCTCTCACCACAGCGATTCGACAAGACTTGTTCGATCGAGTTTGCGGCGGTTTGGCGGACCCGGAACCTTCTTATGGTGCCCGTGGAGTGGACCGCTACGCCGACCCTTATTGCCAGCATCGAGGCCGAGGGACGTAAGTTCGGCGGTATTCAGCACTGGGGAATGAATGAGTCGATTAACGCGAATGACGTCGAGCGCGCCTACCCGCGCCTGGACACGTGGCGACGGGTCCGCTGGGAACTCACCAGAGGCAGCACCATCACGACGTTCGACAGCGACTTTACACGTCGGTGCGGGTTGTCGGATCCGCCGGTGTTCGTCCGTCCTGCCGCTTTTGGCGGTGACGGCAGGACAAGCCTTGCGTATTGGCGGCCTAGTAGCGGTGTGTGGGTAATTTTAGATGACGCCCTCGGCGAGCGCGTCCAGCAGTGGGGGCAGGTCGGCGACATTCCTGTTCCGGGCGATTACGACGGCGACGGCAAGACGGACTTCGCGGTCTGGCGCCCAAGCACGGGCACGTGGTTCATCATCCAGAGCTCGCGGACACCTGGAGGCGCCCCCCCAGTTGCCCCAGCAGCACCGGGTCTGGGGACAATCCGTCCACCTGCGGGGCCAAGCATTGACATCACTGCCCAACGCAGCCAGCAATGGGGTCAAGTGGGCGACATTCCTGTTCCGGGTGACTATAGCGGTGACGGTAGAACCGACTTCGCGGTCTGGCGTCCCAGCACTGGCGAGTGGTTCATTAAGGACAACGTGAGCAGCGCTGAACGAGTTCAGCAGTGGGGTACAGCCGGCGACATTCCTGTTCCGGGCGATTACGACGGCGACGGCAAGACGGACTTCGCG
>NEWQ02000048.1 GCA_002869855.2 Nitrospira sp. CG24D | reverse complement strand
ATCAGCCCTTCACCGGAGGAGAGCCCTGAGAGGATACGCTTATCGGCCCAGTCCTCATCTACGATCCTAAAGAGATTGCGGATATAGCCCCAGGACGTTCCTTTTCGGCCTTTGGAAGTTTCCCCCACGAGGACGGCAAATAGATTCAGCCCGTGTTGATCCGCCTCGGCGCGAAAATGCGGACCACGATTGAGGCAATTGCCGAATGCCGCCAATCCTTGAATCAACAACGCGACGGGATCAGCTTCGGTGTGCGGCTCAATGGCACGAACCAACTCACCCATGACACCATGAAGCGCAAGAGGGTTGAGCGTCGGCCATTGGCTGTAGGCGGTGACAGAAACAGAAGGTTCAACGGAAGAGCTGTCCGCACCTGAATCTCCGGCAGGATACCGGCCAATACTTCGTGCGATTGCTTCGACTTCCCGCTGTGAAAGCGGAGGACTGCATTTCTTACCATTCTCGATGACAAGTGCGGCCGCAATCGCCTCCTGACATAACCCCTTCCTCCGCATGGCCCCCGCCATACGTGTCAATGCGTCATTTCGTTGCCCTTCATGAATCACTCCGGTTTCTGTTTGGCCGGCCGGTTTCCCCTCAGCGGCCTTCAATCGGCAAAGAAGCCACTCGGGAAGTGAGGCAAGCTCCACATCCTCGGGATGATGCCCCGCTTCCCATTCGTACCGCTGGCCACTGACATGCAACGAGGGCGGAGCCACCACGTAGCCTCCTGCTGCACGAATATCCAAACCGCTCCCCAGCTTGCTGGCCGAATTGCCGAGCCTCAGTCCTAGCGTATACGCGAAATACACATGGCGACCTCCCCCGCCGGTAAGAACTTCGACAGTAGGGGGGAGTTCGCCATGTAAGTGCTCCAATTCTGCCAATGCATCATCTCCGCCATGACGAGGGTCGATATCGAGCACGACGATGCCTGAAACCGGCCCGGTGGCTACTCCTATATTCGCCTCCGGCCACTGTTTCCACCACGCTTCGATTAACGTATGGTCCGTAGTGGCGTCCTTCACGCCATGAGGGGTCCGAGGGTGCTTGCCGATGCTGCCGCAATTGTTCTTCCCGCAAGTACAACTATTTTGAGAAGGGCTATGAAGTGGGAAGACATCCCACCCCGACGATGCCAACTTGAGCGCCGACTCGATAGGTTGGCGTGTGGTTATGAGGCTGGACATGAAGCCTCCTCTCCGAGGGGCCAAACTTCAATGCACGAATCTTCTTCGATTCTGGCGCGCCCATCCCTCATAAGATCGGCAAGCGCTTGCTCGACCTCTCGCCGGTTAAGCCCATTTCGCCATCGTAGATCACGATAGGTTTGATCGTTTAGGCGAAGGTACCCCTTCTCAACCAGAATTCTATAAAGCACGTTCGCACGTGCGTCCCTGAGTGGATCATTCTTCTTGGCCATAAATTGTTCTCCTCCCGCGTGTGTTGGGCTCGAATGGTCATTGCGCTGCTATTCCCGTTACAGGCCGCCGCAACGCCGCCAAGACCTCTTCGACTCGGAAGCGAACACCGCGCCCCCTTGTTCCCACTGCATAACTCGGAAGCTGCCCTGCCCTCGCCATTTTGTAGGCCGTGGCTTTAGGCAAAATGCCGCGACCCTCTAAGGCCGCAGCCGTAACCAGCTCACTTTGAACGTGCTCCATGCGTCCCTCCACAGGTTGATGGGTTATTCTTGAGCGACCTTGAGAGCACGACCGCTCTCAGAAAGCCACCCTCGGTATATGGAGAAAACGAAAAGAAGGGGGGTAATTAGTCGGAAGAATCAGCGGAGTCGGGGGCGCTGACGGAGTTCGCATGATCGGCAAAATGGGTTGCGTCAGACCAGAATTGTGCAACAGGTAGATGCCCCGAAACGTAATCTTGATCTACCCAAGCTCGATGGGCCTCACACCAATCGTTTTCATTACTGCCAGCTTTGCGACATCGATGATCGGAGCACTCAGAGAAAGGACCGGGGTCACTTAATCTCTGGACTAGGTTACGGGTCCCGTCCATCTCCTTCAGCGATTCGATTTTTCTACGAGCGGAATAATAGGCGTCCCGAATAGTCGATGGTTTCCGTTTCAGCTTTCTGGCTATGTCTAGAATGGGCAGTCGCTTTCTATTGTCTAGGGGGTGCATGAGGTCAAAGACTTTGAGGTGAAAATCAAGGCTTGCAGGTTTGCCTCGTGGATGCTCGCCTAGGTGCTTCCAGGCCCACGCCCGCAATTCTTTTTCTATGAGAGCAAGCAGCTGGTCAACCGGAAGACTTATGTTGAGACGGAACTCAATAAGCCTCTCGTCGGGTCTTGATCCACGACGAATATTCGACATGTAAGCAGGATGGAAAAACTGCGTGGTGAAGTCGGCTCGCTGTTCTCTTGCCGCTTGGTACCAATGCTCTAACCCCTCAGGGGTTATCAGCTGTTCTGCTTCTTGCCACAGCGCAGGATCAGGGACACGCTCAATCCCCCATGGTTTCAGAAACTGCTTTTGTAGGCGCTCAAATTTTTTGAGAAGCTTGCGGCTCAGAACCGGAGACTTTCGCTCCTCGGGCGAAAGATTCGGCCCGGAGTTCTTCAGGTAATCGGCCAAGTCTTTGCAAAAATCACGATTACGAGCCAATGCCCTCCACTGGTCATAATCTGCTCGCAGATAGTCTTTAGTGGCAGCAGTTGAAGTCTTCCTGGGCATATCCTCCCTTCCTCGTGGCTCCTCCGGGGAAACCCCTTTGTGTTGTTATTCGTCTTGCGCGGGACCAGGACACCATTCAAAAGAAGAAAATCCCCCCTACCACCCCCATTTTCCCGTCACGGTTTCTGTCACGGTTCGAGTCCGAAAAGAGTCACGGTGAGGGGATAGCACAGGAGGCCAGAAGAAACAACGGGAGGCCACAAAACCCTTGATGGGATTGGGCCTGCCGTTATATGGTGTGGTCTATAGCAGCCTGTCGTTTCTACAGAGTTCGTGTTCCTAAACCGAAGGTCGTACGTTCAATTCGTATCGGGGGCACCAACCCACACGCACTCATTCCAAGCGCGTGATCCATTCGAAGGAGCATCGATGATGGGCAGACTACTGGTTCTTCTTGCCGTGTGCACCTCGCTCTATGGCTGCGCCGAGGCAGTCTATGGAAAATCCGATGAGTCGTGGAATACGTGGATCGGCACCACCAAAGACGACCGTGTGAAAGACCAGGGCATTCCCACACGCTGCCATACGTTCAAATCAGGTGGAGAAGCCTGTGAATGGCCGGTGACGTGGGCTCCCAACAGCGTGGGCACCATCACCATGACCTTCGACCCCAAAGGCGTCGCCTGCCAATGGTCATACAAAGACGCCTATATCGAGAAGCGCAGCGCACAAAAATGCCAATGACCCAATCCTGCCTGCGCGATTGACCCACCCCATCAACTCCCGACCATTCTTGACGAGACCACCGCGCTAAAACATCGCCGCCCAGGGCTTCTCAGATAGAGGCATGTCCCATTGCACAGAAGCGTTTCCCCCCGGCGCGCCCCAATTTCATCTTGATCGATCCTTCCTCGGCGAGAATCCCTCGTTTTCTTGCCAGTGTGCGGACCCTGGGCTAAGCTTCTGTCAATCGTATGGCACGCGCACGCTCCGCAGAGTCTCCCCGCACACGTTCGAAGACCGCCGCGATCGAAGAGGTCGCGCAGGGCCTCGCTACCTTTCAGAACATTCTGACTTCGATTGAAGACTTCAGCCGTGAGGGCTTTCCCTATCGCGACGGCGCCAGGGCGAAAGCCGAGTTGCAGATTCGTGAAACCGTTCGCCGGCTATTTGGCGAGCGGTCTCCTGAATATCAGGCGCACCGCGCCCACAAGCTCAAGATCTCCACTCCGGCTGAAACGACGCAGAGCGTGCATCTGGTCAAATCATTCATCACGGCGTTGGAACGCAAGAAACTGGAGTTGCAAGGCCTTGCTCCAGCGGCCCCGGCGCCTGAAACCGGACAGAGTCCCGCAGCCTCTGGCCCGCCGCAAATGACCTTGGTCCCACCGACGACGCCGGCGGCTCAGATTACTATGGCGCAATCCACCCTGGGGAATACGCCACCGGTGACGATGTCCGTCGCCATTACGACCAATTTGAGCCAACCAACCGCGCCGACCTCGCAAACACCAGTGATAGAAACACCGACACCGCTTCAACCCCCAACACCGGAGATTCCACTGAGCCATTTTGAATCGGCTCGATTTCGCACCATGCCTCCAGATCTACAACCGGCAGTACCAGCCCCGGCGTCAATACCTGCGGCCGCGGCCCCAGCCACCAGACAGGAGCCTATCGCGCCCCTCGCACCAGCAACGACTGCACGGCTCCAGGTCACTGCTCCTCCTCAACCACAGGTCGGAGCCTTCACCTCTCCATTAGCATCGCCGACACCAGAGCCCCCGCTCCTCGCAAGCGAGAGCTTGCAGAAGCCGCCCGATCAACCCAGCGCACCGGCCGCATCCGTCATAGCGCCGCCGCCATCTCCGGCTCCATCGCCACATCCGACTCCGACGCCGGCCGCGCCCGCCGTCGTAACACGCAGAGAACAGCCCGCGTCGGATCCGGTCGATGCGCTCCGGAAGGTCTGCCTGCGCTTTCACGCCGTAGCCCGACAACTCCGCTTGCGGAAGGACTATCGCACGACGCTGGAAGTGGAAGACGACTATGATCTGCACGATTTGCTGTGCGCGTTACTGAAACTGGAATTCGATGAAGTGGGCGCTGACGAATGGACACCTCCTTACGCAGGCGGCTCGACGCGCACAACCTTGCTCTTGAATCGAGACCGCCTTGCCGTGGTCGCTAAGAAAACCCGTTCGGGCCTCACCACCAAGGAACTGGCCGAGCAGGTTGCCGCCGACGCCGCCCACTACGCTTCGCATAAAGCCTGTACCCACCTATTCTGTTTTATTTACGATCCGGAGGGGCGCATCGGCAGTCCGACGCGGCTCGAAACGGACCTAACCAGCGTGAGCGACTCCTTCACTGTGGATGTCCTCGTCGCGCCGAAGTGAGACTGAAACGATTATGCCAAGAAAACCAAAATCCATCGCTGCCTCATCCGCCCGCGCTACGTCCGTATTGACACCACCGCAGGGAGTTCGCTACGGTGAGCCGCAGCCCGGTCCTCCGGCTATTCCTTTTACGATTCACGCGCCAAGCGCGGGAGCGTCCCTGATGTCCGACCGGGCCTATATCATGATCAATGTGAGTCCCGGCTTGACCTCCAGCGTCGTGAAAGCACTCGGGCAGATCAAAGCGATCAAAACCATCGATCCTTGTTGGGGGAAACCGGACATCATTGTCGTCGCCGACGTGGCCGATCAGGATGCGCTGACGCAACTGGTCCTGAGTAAGATTCATGGGATTGAAGGCGTGACACAAACCGATACCCATCTCGTCTACCGCACACAGGAAAGCAAAGCGAAATGACTCTACGGACAGGCCTCCTCCTCGCAACCATGACGCTGGTGATCGGTTGCAGCGGAGCGCCCCATCCCCTTCCGGCCGATCTCATCGAAACCCGGCTGGCCGCCCCGCTCGACACAGTCAAAACCGCCCTCACACAGGTCCTCACCGACGGTGGCTACGATGTGGACTGGAAGAATGATTCCACGTTGGAAACCGGCTACCGGGAGGAAATGCATGCCCCCTGGAACTGGCTCTATCGCTGGCGATTCGGCACGATCAAGAGCCGGGTAAATGCGACGGTAAAGGCCGCCGATGACCAGAGCACGGCACTGAAGCTGGAAGTTCAGTCAGAGGGAAAAGACGGGATTTTTACCAGCTGGGATCAGGTACCCAGCGCGTTGCCTCAAGGGGCAGACAATCAATTGCGGCTCATCAAGAACGCCCTGCAGCTTCTATAACTTCTCTGCCGGCTCTTTTTCACCGGCCTCGGGATCGTCCCCCAAATCCAGTCCGAACCGTTCAGCCATCCGGTAGAGCGTCCGGCGGTCGATGCCCAAAATCTTGGCCGCCTTCACCTTGTTCCCCTTCATTTCTTTCAGGACGCGGATCAGATGCCGCTTTTCCACTTCTTCGAGCGTCAGACAGACCTCGTCCCCTTCCGATACCGGGACGGCTTTCGCCTCCAACGGTGCAGCAGTCCGGATACTTTCCGGCAGATCATCCGGCGTGACTAGTGGACCATGGCTCAACGACACCGCACGCTCCACCGCGTTCTCCAACTCCCGCACGTTGCCCGGCCACCGATACTCCTTGAGGAGCGCCATCGTTTCCGGCAGAAATCCGCGCACCCCCGACGGCGTCCCGCCGACATACTTCTGCAGAAAATGGTGGGCCAGCATCGGAATATCTTCCTTGCGATCGACCAGCGAAGGCAGGGTAATCCGCACTACGTTCAAGCGATAGAAGAGATCGTCCCGAAACTTGTCTTCTTTGACAAGCTGTTCCAGATCACGATTCGTCGCGGCAATAATGCGCACATCGACTTTGACGGATGTGGTCCCTCCCACGCGCCGAACTTCCTGATCTTGCATGACTCGCAGCAGCTTCACTTGTAGCGCCGGCCCGAGTTCGCCGATCTCATCGAGAAACAGCGTCCCACCCGTCGCCGCCTCGAACAAGCCGGCCTTCAGCCCCACCGCGCCGGTAAAAGCCCCCTTCTCATGGCCGAACATCTCAGACTCCAACAGCGTATCGGGCAAGGCGCCGCAATTCACCGGAATGAACGGCTTGTCTCGACGCGGACTATTGGCATGAATGGCTCTGGCGATGAGTTCTTTCCCGGTCCCGCTCTCCCCCTGCAGCAGCACCGTGCTCCGGCTCTCCGAAACTCGGGCAACCAGCTTATAGACATCCAGCATCGCCGGGCTGCTCCCGACCAGCGGAGACCACTCTTCCTTTTCTTTCAGTTCAACTCTGAAGCGCTTGTTTTCCCTCACTAATTTGCAATGATCAAGCGCGCGCTGAATAACGAGCTTCACCTCTTCTTTTCGAAAGGGCTTGGCCAAATAATCGAATGCCCCCTGCTTGATTCCCTCGATGGCCCCTTCCAATGATCCAAACGCCGTGAGCAGAACGATGGAGGTATCCGGGCTGAACCGCTTGAACTCCCGCAACACGGTCAATCCATCCACGGTTCCCATACGAATATCTGTGAGCACCAGGTCGAACACCGTCTGTTGCCCGCGAACCAGCGCATCCGTCCCGTTGGAAAAGGACTCCACCTCATGCCCGTCTTTTTTCAACGCATCGGCCAGGAGTTCGCGGGCCACGGCATCGTCGTCGATCACAAGAATCTTTGCTGCCGACATTCCGCCCCCTAGATCAGTGATGTGACTGCTGCACGTTGTCCGGGCAACGATATCACAACCGTCGTCCCTTTCCCTACTGTGCTCTCCAGCGTGAGCGTCCCGCCATGCGCCTGTACGGTTTCTCGACTAATGAACAACCCCAGGCCGGTTCCCTTCCCGATCGCCTTCGTCGTAAAGAACGGCGTGAAGGCTTTCTGGAGATCCTCCTCCGGCATACCCGAACCCGTATCGCTCACGACAATCGTGACCATCGTGGTGAACGTCGCATTCCCCACACGGAAGCCCACCTCGATCTCTTCCGGCGTGGCCGCTCGACTACCGGCACTGATCGTCACGGTCCCGCCCTCCGACGTCGCCGCGATGGCGTTGGCAAATAGATTGACCAGCACTTGATGCAGTTTTTCGGCATCGGCCCAGACCAGCGGCAACGCGGCCCTGAGTTCAACCCGGAGCGCCACCCCCTTCGCTTGAAACGCCGGCTCCATTAATGCCGCCACGGGACTCACGACATGATCGACCGGCAACCAGGTGGGGTCGGGCTTCCGCTGCCGGGTCGAGGACAAGAGATCCTGAATAATACCGACCACACGCGTCAGCTGCCCATCGATCACATCGATCCGCCGTTTCATATCCGGCGTGACCGTCGGCTCTTCAGCCAACGCCTGGACATGCCAGGCGATCGAATGCAACGGCGTGCCCACCTCATGCGCGACCGACGCCACCAGTTGCCCGACGGCCGCGAGACGCTCAGACCGGTTGAGCTGATCCTTCACATCCACCAGCTGCGCATTGGCGCGCAACAGATTTTCCGTTTGCCGGGCCAATGCGGCACGGGCCGCTTCTTCCCGGGCCTTCCGTTCCTCCCAGCTCATGCCGATATAGGCCACAATCAGCAACACGCCAACGACGACCGTGCGATTGATCACGGCGGATTGGAACCGTCCCGGCTTCGTCGGTTGGAGAAGCCCGGCATAGGTCGCCACCACACAGGCCAACACCGTCACCAGCATCAGCGTCCGATTGCGCAGGATCGCCACGAGGAGAATCGGCAGCACATAGCCGTAGGCGCCGACCACGTTCGCCGGTGCAAGCTTTTCGATAATGACGATGATCAGAAAGCAAGCGCCTGCAATGCTCAGCACCAGCCAATTGCGGGTCTTCATCGTGCAGCACTCACTCCGGTGGAAGAGGCAGAAGGAACGATGCGCGCGGGCCCCTCGTTCTTACACAAGTGGACGGGCTGAACGCAACTGCGCGGCGAGCGACGCGAAGCGGGAATCCTGCATCATCTGTTCGACGGTGCACGTCAACTTCCTCGACCAGTTGGGATGCTGATCGACGGTGCCGGGCACATTGGTCTGCGCCCGTTGACCGATGACATCTTCCACATTGGCGAGGACAACCCAGGAGGGAGTGCGGGCGAGATAGAGATGTAGCGCCGCCGTCAGATCCGCGGTCATCACCGGACTCTGTGCCGGATCGTCCGCCACGCCCTTCGGCAACAAACCCTCCGACCTGAGCGCCGCGAGCAAACGAGCCTTGTCGACGTGTCGTTCAGCAAGCGCGCCTTGACGAGCCTCCTCTGTCGCACAAAGCCCAAGAGTGACGCGCGTCTCGATATCGGTGCCTTCCCAGTAGCCGCTCAATGTCGGCAAATCATGGGTCGTCACCACTCCGAGCGATTGAGCGGGATAGGCCGAGGGGGATTTCAGACTGCCATCCCCGTTCCGTTCGAAATAGAGGACGCGATACGAGAGCACGCCGGCCGCGGCCAACCGGTCACGCACCCAATCAGGCACCGTCCCCAGATCTTCGCCGATCACCAGCGTTCCGGCCCTCGTGCTCTCCAGCGCGAGAATCGCCAGGAGATCGTCCGCCGGATAATGCACATAGGTTCCTTGGGAAGCTGGCATCCCGCGCGGAATCCAAAAGAGCCGGAATAAGGCCATCACATGATCGATGCGAATCGCCCCGCCATACCGCAGATTAGTCCGTAGCAGCTCGATGAAGAACTGATAGCCGCTGGCGCGCAGCTTCACAGGGTCGGACGGCGACAGCCCCCAATTCTGCCCTTCCGGCGCAAAGGCATCGGGCGGAGCCCCGCAATCAGCCTGGTGCGCCAACACCTCCTGGAATCGCCATCCGTCTGCACCGTAGCGATCACTGCCCAGCGCGAGGTCGTGATATAAACCCAACGGCATCCCGGCCTCGTCAGCTTGCACCCCCACAGCGATCAGCTGTTCAGCCGCCAGCCATTGCACATACTGAAAGAACCGCACTTGCTTCATATGCCGGCGCTTGAACTCGGCAACGGCCTCACTCGCGGGCACGCGATAGGCCTCCGGCCAATCCGCCCACACGCCTGAGCGGGACTGCACCATTTGCCGCTCATCTTCGATCGCGTGGAAGAGCGCATATTCGGCAAGCGGTTTTCCCTCCTGCTGAACGTAGGAATGAAAAAACCAGCCACGAGCCGTCGTCGGCTTCAGATCCGGTTCCATCCCCTCAAAGTTGTCACGCAGAAAAGTCCGATAGCAGAGGTCCAGCACCGTCCGCTTGAGGGCCGCGACCGCTTCGTAGGCTACATATTCGCTCGTTCGAGCCTTCGCCAGTTGTGCGCGAAACGCGGGATCGGCCAGGCGATTCTGGACATCCGGCGTGGTCTTGGCTTCAGCCACCCGATCGATGTCGATATAGATCTCGTTGAGATACAGCCGACTACTCGGCGAATAGGGACTGATGTGATAGGGTCTGGTGTTCTTCAATGCGTGCAAGGGATTCAACCCGATGACACCGGCGCCCAACTGTGTGCCCGCCCACTCGACGAACCTGGACAAGTCGCCAAAATCTCCGATCCCCCAGTTCTGTTCACTTCGCAGCGAGTACAATTGCAGGGCGAGCCCCCAGGTCCGAGTGCCGGCATGAAACGATTCAGGGACATAGCAGCGTGCCGGGGCCATGATCAGACGGAACTGACGTTCAACCAACGCGGACCCGCCCTGGACCCAGACCTTTACATCGTAATATCCGATCGGCAAATCCAGCGGCAGGGGAAACGCCAGCCGCACATAGCGGCGAGTCTGGATCACCCGCTCCTCATGAATCGGAAGCCCCGGCCCTTCTTTCCACTCGCCGTGCTTTTCGCCGCGTTCGCCGGACACCATCCAATGCACGTGAAGCTGCCCATCCTCCGAGGGCTCACAGCGCACGTGCAACGGCCACTCACGGGGGGCTTGGCCAATTCTAACCACACAGACCGGGTCGCAGCCCTGCACCCACGGCCGCTGATCCCATGCGGTGAGTTCTTCAATCAGCGCCGAACGATCGGCCACGCGAAACCCCATGGCCGAGAGAATGGCCCGACGAGTGTCATCGGTCGTCACATGGCGAGTCCCGGCGATGTCGTGGTAGTCTGCGGCGATACCGGCACGGTCGGAGAGAAGATACAGGAGTTCAGCTTCCGGCAGGTCGTACATGTCGGAGAGTGTGCGGGACGACCTTCAGTAAGTCAAGCTATCCTATTGTTTCCGTAGACTATTTTAGATTGTCCTGAATGCCATTGGATACCGCCCCTCACCGCTTCGGCACAAGTTCATGGGCCTATGAAGGTTGGCAAGGACTCGTCTACCATCGAACGTATCCGAAGAGTCGATTCAGCCAGGACACGCTCGCGGAATATGCCGCGTATCGCATACACGACACGCCTCTCTTCTCGACCGTCGGCATCGATCATTCATTTTATCGACCGGCCAGCGCCAAGCAATTCGCCCACTACGCTGAGCAAGTACCGGACGAGTTCCGCTTCTGCCAGAAGGTGTGGGAAGAGATCACCGTCCCCGCCTATGCCAATCTCCCCCGTTACGGCGCGAAGGCCGGCAAGCCCAATCCGCGGTTTCTTGATATCGGCGCCTTTCGTGATCTGGTGCTGCAACCGGCCTTGGAGGGCTTGGGCCAAAAGCTCGGCCCCTTCATCTTCGAGTTTCAGCGCTGGGG
>NEWQ02000047.1 GCA_002869855.2 Nitrospira sp. CG24D | reverse complement strand
GAAAGATGCGGCAAATGTGACAGTGACCAAACCGAACATGAGCTTAACGATCAACGCCGTCCTGACCATCGACACTCCATCACCGCTCCCAGTGGGCACGGTCGGCCAGCCCTATACTCTTGCTGCTCCGCTTACGACTATGGCCGCTTCGGGCGGCACGCCCCCCTACAGCAATTGGCTAGTAACTCCGCTGCTGCCCAGTGGACTATCTCTGGACGCCTCAACCGGCAAGATTATTGGAACCCCTGATGTCGGGACCGCAGGGACTACCACGCATACCTTTTCGGTGAAAGATGCGGCAAATGTGACAGTGACCAAACCGAACATGAGCTTAACGATCAACTGAAGGCTTCCCGCAGTAGACCTGAGTTGCATGGCCTCAAGCCTATCCGGCTTGAGGCCGTCTGTTATCATTTCTCTTCAGTCGATCCTCTCCATAAAAAAGTACCAATCACTCTCCCCCTCCCCCTTCGTAGGGGATATAAAACCCTTGGCTTTCCTGTATGATTCACGAGTAGTTTCGACCGAGCGCAAACCGGCTCTCAGCTGACACTTGCAAGAGTGCCGTCGGATTGTATTGCCAGGATTTCGAAGAGATCGTCGTGCGGATATTAACCCTGACGAAACCAGCGTGATGAGCAACACAAAGAGCGCCCTTGCGAATCTGTGGACTCTTTCCCTGATGCTCCTCCTTGCGATCGGAGCTGCGTCGTGCGGCGACGTCTCTAATGCTCCGGCCCCGGCACCAGGACCGGGCGCCTTAACCATCACCACCACATCCCTGCCAGCAGGAACCGAGAACCAGCCGTACGCAACCACCCTGGGAGCCTCTGGTGGTATTACGCCTTATGCCTGGTCTGTGAACCCTGCATTACCCGCTAATCTCCAATTGGACTCGGCAACCGGAGCCATTACCGGCACACCAACCGCACAAGATGCGAGTACGTACACATTCACGTTGCTGGATTCCTCCGTACCGAACCAGACAATACAGCAACCCTTACTGCTAACAATTAATTCGGCACCCGTCCCTCCGACGATCACCACTCCTTCGCTTCCACCAGGAACGGTAAACCAGATCTATCCCCCGAACACAGTTTTAGAGGCGAGCGGCGGCACGCCGCCCTACACATGGTCCGTGAACCCTGCGCTTCCAAATGGATTGCAGCTGAATCTTGTGTCGTCCGGCTCGATCAGCGGCACTCCTCAGGCGGGCACAAACGGTACTGCCGCCTATACATTTACGGTGCTTGATTCGACCGTACCCTTCAATCTGACAAACAACAAGCAGCTTACCCTGACCATCAACCTCACAGTGCCCACATTAGCAATCACATTTCCAACAGGCTCCACACTTCCAGATGCGAACGTAAACACGCTGTATAATCGAACACTTTTGGCTTCAGGCGGCACACCGCCCTACACCTGGTCCGTCTCTCCCGCCCTGCCCACGTGGCTCCAACTCGATGCAGCCACCGGAACGCTTTCGGGCACACCGACTGCCACGGCAACGATCACCCGAACCTACACCGTTCGCGATTCTACATTGCCGACCAATCGCACCACTTCACGATCGATCACCATTCGTGTAAGAAACTAGCCACCCCCTCGCCTCGTTTGGCTTCCCCGTCCTCCGAGAATCCGACAGAATGAGCCAGGCCTGAGTTCGGATTGAGATCACTAGCCGTCCGTTACATATTCAGGCCCCCCGCGTCGATTCTGATAGACGCGTTCGCTTACCGCTAACCCTTTCTGGCTCCTGGAATCCCCTACACACATCGCTAGAAATCAATTGGCGTTCTCTAGCATGCTGACAGGACTGGAGGGGCCAGCAACTGTCTTGACTGTCAAGCGTGCTGACGCAGTTCTGTCCCCCTCGCATCCGATGCTTCAACATCGCGTTGAGCATGATCAGCAGTTTCCGCATGCAGAATGGAGGACTGGAAGTCAGTACCTGTCTTAGGAGGGATGTAGACTGTCAACAGAAGACGCGGACGAAGCAGGGAGGGCGGGTTATGTTAGGTCCATGGTGTTTGTTGCGATCCGTGAATCACTGCGATGACATCCACTTGATCGGGCTTGATGTGATACATGATCCGGTAGGGCCCCTCAAGAACCTCACGAATCTGTGGACGCTCGGCTTCGGGAACGATGCGGCCGGATTGTGGGAAATTACCGATCTGCTGAGAACGTCTTGTCAGGCGGTCAACAACACTCTGTGCATACTCCGGCGAGCTTTGTCCGATGTAGGCATGAAGGCTTCGAAGATGGCCAATCGCCGTGTCGGTCCAGTGAACCTTCATTTCGGGAGTCCGAATGAGGAGCGCACGCGCTCCACATCGGTTGTTCGCCCTGCATGGCTGTCGGCTAACCCTGTTTCAATTGTCTGGCGGACATAGATCTCATGCATGAGGTCTTCCCAAGTTGAATTCTCCGGAAGGTGGTCCACCAGTCGGCGGGCTTCTTCCTTGATGCTTGGAGTGGCCATGTTTGTCCTTCCTGAGAGTTTGAAATGCAGACAGAATACGACAGAAAAGTGATGGAATCAATGCGCGTGATTGGGGCCAGGCCTGAGCATTGACCTATGAGGACCACGGGGAAATAGAGCACTTCTTTCGTGGCGGAAGTTTGGTTCATCTGGTCTGTTGAGTCTATCTCGTTTGTTTGGATCGATGAGCAAGGAGACAAGACAGAGCCCCGCGCGCCAGGGAAACCAGCCTCAAACCGGCTTGCTTTTTCGGATGTCAGGGCATAGCCTAACCGACAGAACCCGTTGAGAGGAGGCCCGCATGGCAAAGGCCAAAACTGAGGCGCTCGAGATGATCAAGAAACTACCTGATGATGTGACCACCGGCGCAATCATGGAGCAGTTGCTCTTTAAGCAGCAGGTTGAGAAGGGCCTTCAGGACATGGCGGAAGGCCGGGTCCTTACCCATGAAGAGCTGAAAGTAAGAATCGCTCGATGACGCAAGTCCGCTGGTCGCTGACTGCCGGGAACGATCTTCAAGACATCGAAGATTTTATCGCTCGTGATTCCGTTCTCCATGCGATCACATTCGTTGATCGTGTCGTTGAATCTGCCGAGACCCTGCTCAAGACACCCCGGATCGGTCGAATCGTTCCCGAGTTCAGCCACCCCGACCTCCGAGAAGTGCTCTTCAGGGCTTAGAACGCCCACTTCAACTCAAGCTTCTTGTGATGGACGGCACAGTCCCGCAAATACAGGTTGATTAGGTTCTGATACGGCATGCCGAGGTCGGTTGCGATTCCCTTGAAATACGCCACCGTCGTTTTATCCAGGCGAATGGTGATCGGCTGCTTTAATTTCGAGCTGTACGGGTTTCGCACCCCCTTCATCTTCGAGAAGTCGTATTGCGCTCTCATCTCGTCACCTCCGGTAGTGTGCTGATTCCTGTCGAGTGGCTTTTTGGGCCAAATATCGAGACCAGGAAGACGAACAACGGGGCGTGAGTATGGACCGAACCGCTTAGCCTTGATTACTTTCGTCCTGCCAGTCTCAGTCTAAGCAGCGGTCAGTGGGGAGATGTGATTGATCGTACCCTTGATGTTCCGCGCAGCCTCCCACAAGTCCACCGCACGCTGGGCATTCAACCAGAATTCAGGGCTGTTGCCGAATAAACGAGAGAGTCTCAACGCCATTTCAGGACTCACCGCACGCCGCTCCCGCAGCAACTCATTCACCGTTTGGCGAGACACCCGAAGAGATTTGGCAAAGCTGGATACAGTCAAGCCATACTCCTGCAGGAAATCCTCCCGCAGCATCACCCCAGGATGCGTGGGCCGGACTTTACGCTCTCGCTTGTTGGGGATGCTCATCGTACACCTCTCATCAATGATAATCTGCTACCTCAACGTCGTACGCATCGCCATCTTCAAATCGAAAGCACACTCGCCATTGGTCGTTGATGGAGATCGCATACTGCCCGGCCCGGTCTCGTTCCAATTTGTGAAGTCGATTGCTCGGAAGTACAGATAACTCAGTTACGCTCGTCACGAGATCAAGATATTCCAACCTACGTACTGCCCGTTCCCAGATTCCAGGAGGAAAGCGTTTCGACTTACCGCTCTCGTACAGCTCTCTCGTACGCCTGTCGGCAAAGGTCTTGATCACGCGGAAAGTGTAATGCCATACGTGACACCTGTCAACCTCGGCTCATGCCTGAATGCTAGCGGGAAAAGATGGGGCATCGTTTGACTTTACACCTCGATAAATCTGCACGGTCAAGTCGTGTTGTTGCGCTCCCTTCTACTCGTTTGACTTCGCCTTCCCCGCCCTCCTAGAATCCGGCCATGGCTTCGTCCTTCGTCCATCTCCATCTGCACACCCAGTTCAGCCTCCTCGACGGCGCGAATCAGATCGAGCCGCTCGTGCAGCAGATCAAGTCATTCGGCCAGCCGGCCGTGGCGATGACCGACCATGGCAATATGTTTGGCGCGATCGAGTTCTATCGCAAAGCCAAGGATGCGGGAGTCAAACCCATCATCGGATGCGAAGCCTATATGGCGCTCGGAAGCCGCCATGCAAAGAAGGACAGCGGGCTTGCCCACAACGATTACTACCACCTGATCCTACTGGCTCGAAATTTGACCGGCTATCAGAACCTCATCAAGCTTTCAAGTAAAGCGTACCTTGAAGGGTTCTACTATAAGCCACGGATGGATAAGGAACTTCTCAAGGAGCATCACGAGGGATTGATTGCCTTGTCAGGCTGCCTCAGCGGAGAAATTCCCTACCTCATCGGCCAGAAGGATATGGACGGCGCCATGGCCGTCGCAGGGGAGTTCCAAGAAATCTTCGGGAAAGAACATTTCTATCTCGAAGTGCAAGCCAACGGGCTCGATCACCAGCGCATCGCCAATGCCGGCCTGATCGAAATCCACAAAAAGATGAACATCCCGATGGCAGGCACCAACGACTGCCACTACCTCAAAAAAGAAGACTCCCATCCGCACGAACTGATGCTCTGCCTCCAAACCGGCAAGACGCGCAGCGACCCGAACCGGATGAAGTTCGACACCGATCAGCTCTACGTCAAATCGACGGAAGAAATCACGCCGGCCTTTGCCGAATTTCCCGGCGCCGTCACGAACACCTGCCGCATCGCGGACAACTGCGACTTGGAGCTCGTCCTCAACAAGACGCACTTGCCGCAATACAAAGTCCCGGAAGGCTATACTCGCGAATCCTACGTGGAGCATCTGGCGATCGAAGGACTCAAGGCCCGGCTGAAAGAACGGCCCAGCACGATCCTGCCGGCCGCCTATGAGTTGCGGCTGCGCGAAGAGCTGATGGTCATTTGCTCCATGGGCTTTGCCGGGTACTTCCTGATTGTCTGGGACATTATTCGCTTCGCCCGTTCACGCGGCATTCCCGTCGGACCAGGACGCGGATCGGCTGCGGGCAGCCTCGTCGCCTATGCGCTGCGCATCACGGATCTTGATCCGCTCGTCTACAGCCTGCTCTTCGAGCGGTTTCTGAATCCGGAACGTGTGTCCCTCCCCGATATCGACATGGACTTCTGCATGGATCGCCGTGGCGAAGTGATCAACTATGTCGTGGACAAGTACGGCAAGGACCACGTCGCGCAGATCATTACGTTCGGGACACTCGGAGCGAAAGCCGCGATCCGCGACGTCGGGCGCGTGCTCGAAATCCCCTATGCTGAAGCCGACAAAGTCGCCAAGCTGATACCCAACCAGCTCAACATGACGCTGCAACAGGCCCTTGAGCTAGAGCCGAAGCTCATGGAGCTGGTCAACACCGACGCCCGAATCGCCGAACTGATGAAAGTCGCCCAATCGCTGGAAGGCCTAGCGCGGCACGCCTCGACACACGCAGCTGGCGTCGTCATCTCCGAAGGCCCGCTGACCGACCATGTGCCCCTCTACAAGGGGGCCAACGACGAAATCGTGACGCAATACACGATGGGCGATGTCGAAAAGATCGGCCTGGTCAAATTCGACTTCCTTGGTCTCAAAACCCTGACCATGATCCACCGGGCGGAAATTCTCATCAACGAAACGCACCCGGATCGGCCTCCGCTCGCGGTGGAACAGCTCCCCTTCGACGACGTGAAAACCTTCGAGCTGCTCTCGTCCGGCAAGACCACCGGGATCTTCCAGTTGGAAAGTTCCGGCATGCGCGACCTGCTCACCGGCTTCAGACCGGACCGGTTTGAGGACATCATCGCCATCATCGCCCTCTATCGCCCCGGTCCGATGGACCTGATTCCCGACTTCATCAAGCGTAAGCAAGGCAAAGTCCCGATCACCTATGAGACGCCTGAACTTGAGCCGATTCTGAAAGACACCTACGGGGTCATT
Organism: Nitrospira sp. CG24D; assembly: GCA_002869855.2. Taxonomy (GTDB): domain Bacteria; phylum Nitrospirota; class Nitrospiria; order Nitrospirales; family Nitrospiraceae; genus Nitrospira_D. The sequence continues at coordinate 10,093 of NEWQ02000047.1, read as the reverse complement.
GTCTATCAGGAACAGGTCATGGCGATCGCCAACAAAGTCGCCGGCTTCTCGCTGGGACAAGCCGACATTCTCCGCCGTGCTATGGGTAAGAAAAAGCCGGAGGAGATGGAGAAGCTGCGCGTCAAGTTCCTGGAAGGCGCGAAGAATAACAAGATCGCCGAAAAGAAAGCGGAGAAGCTCTACGAGCTGATTCAAAAGTTCGCCGGGTACGGATTCAACAAGTCGCACGCGGCGGCCTATGCCGTCGTCTGCTATCACACCGGCTACCTCAAGGCGCACTACCCGACCGAATTCATGGCCGCCCTCATGACGACGGACATGGGCAACCAGGATAAGATCGTCGGTTACTTCACCGAATGCCGCGATCTCGGCATCAAGGTGCTGGGGCCCGACATCAACGAGAGCGGCAAGAACTTTACGGTCATTGACCGCGCCATCCGGTTCGGCATGGCGGCCATCAAGAACGTGGGCGAGGGAGCGGTCGAATCCGTCCTGGCCATTCGCGCAGAGAGCGGCCCGTTCAAATCATTCTTCGACTTCTGCCGCCGCGTCGACCTCCACAAAGTGAACAAGCGCATGCTGGAAGGCCTGATTAAAACCGGCGCTTTCGATTCCAGCGCCGCGAAACGGGCGCAGCTCATGGCCGTGATGGATCAAGCCGTCGAAGACGGCGCAGCCGCTCAGCGCGAGCGCGACCTGGGACAGACCAGTATCTTTGGCGACGAGCATAGCGAGCCCGACACGTCGGCCACGTTGGCGACACCACCGCTCCCTGCGATCGCTGAATGGGATCAAGCGCTGCGATTAAAGTATGAGCGGGAGTTGACCGGATTTTACATCACCGCCCACCCACTCACCCGGTACGAAGCGACACTCAAAGCCCTCTCGACGGCCACGACCGTCGGCTTATCGGACGTATCCGACGGAAAAGAAGTCAGGATCTGCGGCATCATCGCCTCGGTCAAATCGATGATCACCAAAAAAGGCGATCGGATGGCGTATCTGAACGTCGAAGATCTTCACGGGACGGTCGAAGTCATCGCCTTCCCGGATCTCTTTAAGACTGCGGGCGAGCTGATTGCACCGGAGCGGCTGGTGCGCATCACCGGCACCATCGATCGCGGAGACAAAGGCACCAAGCTGCGCGGGGTGAAAATCGAGCCGCTGGCGGATGTCCAGACGCAGTCGATCAAGCGCGTGCAGATCAGACTGTCGGATCGATCGGAGGCGACCGACCAACTTCCGAAACTCCGCGACATTTTCACACGCTATCCCGGCAACACGACGGTTTCACTAACTTTCTCGATGGGGAACGCCCTGGAAGCCGATACGGTCCCGCTGCCAAACCACTCGATTTCACCCAGCGAATATTTTGTGGCAGACGTTGAAGAAGTGCTAGGCAAAGGGGCCCTGTCTTTGCTATCTTAGTGTACGTAATTGGGGGTATGCCTCCATAAGGATTCACCCTGGAATACCGAGCTCCATGCGCGACTATCTCGAGTTTGAAAAGCCAGTCCGCGAGATCGAAGAAAAGATCGAAAAGTTAGCGGCGGCCAATTCAGGCAAAGCCTCCACGCAGGAAGAAATCCGGAAGTTGCGCGGAAAGCTTGCGCAGGTCGAGCATCAGCTCTACAGCACATTGACCCCCTGGCAGCGGACCCAGCTCGCCCGCCACCCCCAGCGCCCCAGCACCCTCGATTACATCAGCGAACTCAGCCGTGGGTTTTTGGAACTCCATGGGGATCGCTCCTTCGGGGACGACCGGGCCATCGTCGGGGGATTTGCCAAGTTCAACGACCGGACGGTCATGATCATCGGCCACCAGAAGGGCAAGACACTGAAGGAACGCATGCAGCGGAACTTCGGCATGCCCAATCCGGAAGGCTATCGGAAAGCGTTGCGTCTCATGCGATTGGCGGAAAAGTTCGGCCATCCCATCATGACCTTCATCGATACCCCGGGGGCCTACCCAGGGATCGGCGCAGAAGAGCGCGGACAAGCGGAAGCCATCGCCCGCAATTTATTTGTAATGTCACGGCTCAAAGTCCCGATTCTGTCCGTCGTGATCGGCGAAGGCGGAAGCGGCGGCGCGCTGGCGCTGGGAGTTTCAGACCGTGTCCTCATGCTGGAACATTCGGTCTATTCGGTGATTTCTCCTGAAGGATGCGCGGCTATTCTCTGGGACAACCCCGCCAAGGTTCCGGATGCGGCCATGGCCCTTAAGATTACGGCCCAGGACCTGATGGGTCTCGGCGTGATCGATGAGATTGTTCCGGAGCCATTAGGTGGAGCGCACCGTGAACCCAAAGCCGTCTGCGATCGAGTGGCCAAAGCCCTCACCAATCAACTCTTTCAACTGCTCGATCTCCCGCACAACGAACTCCTGAACCAGCGCGATCTTAAGTTTAGGAAAATGGGCGCCGTCGAAGGACTCGTCGTGCAGGCCTAGTCGCAATGTTCCCTATTTGAGCAAACCCGCGTCCGTGAACCGCCGTTGAATCGCTGCCTGCATGGCTGAGGCCACTTCGGTTCGGCAGGCATCCAAAGTCGCATCTTGTAGATACCGCTCAATCGTCCGCGGCAGTTTTTTCCACCAGGCCTTCGCCGAGATCCGCGCCTGATCCGCTTCGACCCCCTCCCCGGCAAGCAGCTTTCGAATCTCATGCTCGAAGAAGGTCACGTGCGTTTCTTCGTCGTCCACGATGGACTGCATGTGCGGACGCAATCCAACCAGCAGCTTCGCAAACTCCAGCCCCAGCGCTTCGTATCCGAACAACAGCACGGCAAGCGACGGCCACTGGTGCGGCACCGTCGGCAAGACCTCACGCCCCCAGGACTGATAGCCCACCAGCGTTTCAAAATGTTTTAAATGTTCTTCCTCATCGGCTTCGTGCTGCTTGAGGAAGGCCAGAACATTCGCCGGCACATCGCGCAACTGCGCCGCTCGCACAGCCCAGAGAGCCATGGCTTCGGCTTTCAAGAAGCGTTCTAGAATCGGCCGCTCGCTACTGGGAGGAATGGTCATCGACACACCGACGGCAAGAATGACGTTGAACGACCAGACGCTATACCCGGCCGGTTGCACAGGAACGGATCACTGAGTAGGATGACCGCACGCGCACATCTGCTTCGTCGAAAGGAAACCCTCATGCCGTCATACGCTCCATACCTCACGCCCCTGGTCCTTTCCTGCACGCTCCTCGGAGGGTGTACCTCCATGGGAAATCCCCCGGAGGATCTGATCAAGCATGTCCCGCTGATCGAAATCGGAAAACCGGAACCGGCCGACAAAAATTACATCCTGTACATTCCCGGAGGCAAGACGATCCCTGTTCAGTTGGCGGTGAAAGGCCCCCTCGTCGTCAATCCGGGAGAGGCCACCACCCGCATCCAACTGACCCAGAGCCTTTACCTCTATAAAGAATGGTCCAGCCTCGACGGAAGAAACTGGACCCATCAGGCCTTTCAAGGCCGCGTCTCGATCGGACTAGCTCCTCAGGGAGGCATCGTCGAGGTCTTCGTGAGTCGACCGGATTAACGCGGCTTCAACCACTCCACCGCCCCTGCGCCGGCTGCGCGACCGCTGGCAAAACAGGCCGTCAGGAGATACCCGCCCGTCGGCGCTTCCCAATCCAGCATCTCTCCAGCGCAAAAAACCCCCGGCACCTCACGCAACATCAATCTGGCATCGACGGCTTCAAAAATGACTCCACCGGCCGAGCTGATAGACTCTGCCAGCGGCCTGGTCGCAATCAGCTTCAACGGCAGCGACTTGATCGCGGCGGCCAATTTGGCCGGATCGGCAAAGTCCTCTTTTGACACGACTTCGCGCAACAGCCCGACCTTGACCCCGGTCATACCCACCCGCCGCTCCAAATGCGTCGCCATGGTTTTTTTCCCGCGCGGTTTGGCAAGATCGTTCGTCAAACCGGAGAGATCACGGTCCGGCGCCAAATCCAGCCGCAAGGCTGCGAATCCCTTGGTGGCAATTTCATCGCGCAACAGTGCGGACATCGAGTAGATCACGCCACCTTCCACGCCGGTCGTGGTCACGACGAATTCGCCTTGCTGCCACTTCTCTCCGCCTGCCGGCGTCTGAATTTTCAACGCCACCGACTTGACCGGGTGGCCCGCAAACTTGTTCTTGAAAATCTCCGTCCAGGCAATGTCGAACCCGCAGTTGGCCGGCCGCAACGGACTGACCGAAACACCGCGCTGTACAAGCCATGGCACCCAGGCCGCATCCGAGCCAAGTTGCGGCCAACTCCCTCCGCCTAGCGCGAGGATCACCGCGTCGGCACGAACGATCTGGTTTCCCTCCGGGGAATCAAATTGCAACGCGCCTTGGGCATCCCATCCGCGCCAGCGATGCCGCACATGAAACCAAACGCCTGCCTGACGCAGTTGCCGCAACCAGGCCCGCAGCAACGGAGCCGACTTCATATCTTTCGGAAACACTCGACCGGACGATCCCACAAATGTCTCAATCCCCAGTCCCTTGACCCAGGCGCGCAGTGCCTCCGGTCCAAAGCCTGCCAGGAGCGGAGCGATCTGAGTCCGTCGCATCCCGTATCGCGACAACATTTTCTCGACCGGCTCGGAGTGCGTGAGATTCAGTCCGCCCTTCCCGGCCAGCAAGAACTTACGCCCGACCGACGGCATCGCGTCATACAGGTCCACCTGCGCTCCCGCAGCACTGGCACTTTCAGCGGCCATCAGGCCTGCCGGACCGCCCCCGATAATAGCGATCTTCATCGAGCCCCCCACGATCCGTTCCCATGCATCTCCCACATCGTCATGTCGTACTTCGCTTTCGTGTGATTGATTGTTTCAAAACCAGTTGGAGCGCCACCGCCTGATTGAATCGTTCGTCCCGGGCAGAATACACCAGCGTGACAGGTCCTTCCTTCGCCTGCTGCCGGACCACATTGAGCAGTGGCTGCTGTTCCCTTAATTCGATCCGATACCGCTCGCAAAATGCTATCCACTTGGCCTGATCATGATTGAACCAGCGTCGCAAGGCCGTGGACGGAGCGATATCTCGCATCCACAGATCAATATGTGCCGCGACTTTCGAGACGCCCCGTGGCCACAACCGATCCACTAGAATCCGATACCCATCGCCCTTCACCGCAGGTTCGTAGATGCGCTTGATCCTGACCAGGGTCGACGCCATTACAGTCCGATCGTTTCAATCCGCTGCAACTCTTCCGCCGTCAACGTGAATTGATCTGATGCCAGATCTTCCTTCATATGTTCGGGATTCGTGGTTCCCGTCAACGGCAACATCCCGATCTGCATGGCGAATCGAAACACAATCTGAGCGAGCCCGGTCCCGTACTTCACCGCCATCGCCCGCACGTCAGGTTCGGTAAAGACCTCGCGATTAGCCGTGAGGAGCGAGAAGCCTTGATAAATGATCTGGTTCGCCCGACACAGATCCCGCACCTCTTTGTCCCAGCCGAAGGCGGCATAGCAGCGATTCTGCACGACCATCGGCTTGTGCCTGGCCTTGGCACAGAGCAGCGAAAGCTGCTCAGCCGACACATTACTGACACCGATCATTTTGGTCTTGCCGGAATCGTAGAAAGACTCGATCGCCGCCCAGACCTCCCAATCAGCCGCGCCCAATCCCCGCCTGGAATAGGGCCCATGCAGGACATACGAATCGAGGTAGTCAGTGTGGAGATGCGACAAGGAACTCTGAAAGGACTGATTGACCTGGGTCGTAAGATCAGCGCTCGCCTCATAGGGCGTCCGGTGGTCCTGCCCGTCAACCGAGGTAAACTTGGTCTGAAGAAACAGCGCTTCCCGCTTGAATCCCTGCGTGGCCAAATTTAGTAACGCATCCCCGACCAGGGCTTCCTGATAGTGGATGAGCTGATTCGCCGTATCGATTGCTGTGAAGCCTGACGCTACGGCGAGTTGCACCAACTGGCTCGTCGCCTCTTTCTTCCAGGCCGTGCCGTACATAAACGAGGGAATAGAAATACCGTTATATGCTGTCAAAGTCATGAAATTGCCTCCTGGGTGCATGCTGACGTAGCAAGCCCCTGCTTGTCTAGTAGCCGAGTCCGATTCGGCTGTTTCAAACTACCAGTGGAGTTGATAGAGTGCGGCGCACATACCGAAGCGGAGCACAAAGACTATGGACAGCGAAGAGACACTTCCCGTCGTCGAACTGAGAGTCACGCCCCGCTACAGCCAGGCCAACCCCTGGGTGATCCAGGCGATCTCGGGGTTCTTATCTGCCTATTTTATGGAATACCCGGGATTTCGGGTGCTAAGACACGCCGATGAGGCCTCATCGGGTATGCACGTGTGGACCTGTGAGATTCCCGTTTCGCTGAAGGTGCCTCGCCTACTCAAACGGCTGCAAGCCGACATCCCGCCATCCAAGGTCGTGCCCCCGGACGAATCCGCCTCCTCGCCGACTCGATACATCATCGACCACCCGGAAGCCTAGCCTCAACAGACGCGTGGGATGATGCTAAGCTTCGGCGCCACCCCCGCTGCCATCAGATACCTGTACATGGAAAGAATCGGAAGGCAGAAGCTTATAGCCGAGGCTTGAACCACTCCAACACGCGCTCACACGCGGCTTCGAGCGGGCGATCAGCCATGACTGCAATGCCAGCCAGGGCGAGAAGACTCATTACAAAGCTGGCTTCTTCAAAGTCTGTCATAGGGAACGCCTCCTGTTGAGACGTACCCTATCTCACTTGTTGGCGACACGGTAGTCCCCGAAAGAGGGGACCACATGGACAGATCAACAAACCCCACCCCCTCCTTTTGAGGGGAGCCAGCATAGACTCTTTGAGAGCCATGGCAGGCTGTTCAGAAAGGCCGTTCAGCAAGGCCGCAGACGAGGACAGCACCGGAGGCGTAGCCTATGGGCTACGTTGAGGATGCTGCCGAGGCAAGAACGCCGCTGGCGGCCTTTATCAACAGACTGCTAGTCGCGGAACAGTCTGACCGCCACTTTCTGACCTTTAATCCTGGTGCGGCCCAACGCTTCGATCACGTCGCGCGCCATGGATTCCGGAACTTCCACGAGTGAAAAGCGCTCTTCGATTTCGACGCCGCCGATCTGAGCGGACCCCAGCTTGGCTTCGTTCGCAATCGCGCCCACCAAATCACCCGGCCTGATGCCTGCGGCGCGGCCGGCCCCGATGTAGATCCGTGCGGAGTTCGGCGTCCGACCGGCAGTCGGTCTCGCACTCGGACGACCCTGTCCCTCCCTGGGGCGGATTCCGCGCGACATCTCTCCGGACATCGGCGACGGACGACGCATCCCCGGACGAGCATAGTCCGGACGGGAATAGTCCGGCACTCTGGCTTGCACGGAAGGAATCTCCTGTTCTTCAGAGTCGCCACCCTGCGTCTGATGCGCGAGCTTCACCGCTGCGGCCGCGACGTCGACCAATTCAAAATCTTTGGCCAAGACCGTGACGACCGAACGGAAATGTTCCACATCACCCGCGGCCAGCATCTCACGAATCGCCGTCAGGGTCCGCTCAATCCGCTTGGTCCGGAGATCGGCAACGCTTGGTACTTGGGCGACAATGATTTTCGCCTTGGTCAACTGCTCGATATTCCGTAGCAACCGGTGCTCACGCGGCTCGACGATAGTAATCGCCTCCCCTTCACGACCGGCCCGGCCGGTGCGGCCGATCCGATGCACATAGACTTCTGGAGAGGAGGGCAAGTCGTAATTCACCACGTGCGAGACGCTCGGAATATCCAAGCCGCGCGCCGCGACATCCGTGGCCACCAGAATTTGGGTTTGCCCGGACTTAAACGCGCTCATAACGCGGTCACGTTGCGACTGGCCCATGCCGCCATGAATCGCTTCCGCGCGAAAGTCCCGTCCCGCCAGACCGGCGGTCAACTCATCGACCTCCAACCGGGTCCGGCAGAAGACGAGCGCCGATTTCGGAGCAGCCAGATCCAGCACCCGTATCAGCGCCGCCACTTTGTACGGCCGATTCACCACATAGGCAGTTTGCTGCACACGCGGCGCCGCTCCGGCTTTGACCAGTTCTTTCGCAATCTTGATCTCGACCGGATTCTTCAGATGACGATGGGCGATCGACGCGATGCGCGGCGGCATCGTGGCGGAGAATAAGGCTGTCTGCCGATCTGCGGGCGTCTGGGTGAGAATCGCCTCCAGATCGTCGGCAAAGCCCATGTCCAGCATTTCGTCGGCTTCGTCCAACACCACCATCTGCACATGCTTCAGTTGCAACGTGTTCCGTCGAATGTGGTCGAGTGCCCGCCCGGGGGTGGCTACGACCACATCCACACCGCGCTTCAGCGCATAGAGTTGCGGCCCGATCGCCTGACCGCCATAGACCGCCAACACCGAGATCCGTAATTCTTTGCCGTACCGCTGCACCGCTTCGCCGACCTGAATCGCCAACTCGCGCGTCGGCACCAGGATCAGCGCCGCAGGGCGCTGCTTCGCGCCATGCGCCAGCCGCTGCAGCATCGGCAAGGCAAACGAGGCCGTTTTTCCGGTCCCGGTCGCCGCCTGCCCCAGCAAATCACGCCCAGCCAACAGCGGAGGGATGGACTCCCGCTGAATCGGCGTGGGCTCTTCATACCCCAGCGTGTCCAGCGTCGCCAGCAGCGAGCCTTCGAGGCCAAGTGCGGCAAAGCCGGGAGAAAAGCCATGAACGGAGGGGGCGGTGGACGGCTCAGTGTGATCGGATTTCATACAGCCTAGGCGGCACCTTTCTGGTGTTAGACCGGCAAGTGCTTGGGCCACAGCGACTCAAGCTCAGGAAACTTTTTGCGATAATCAGCATGACTGGCGAGAATGACCTTGATGGCTTCTTCACGCCCGTACACGCTCGTAATTTCAACTTTATGCTGCACCGAACCCGGCGCCATCTTGTAGGTCAGGAAGTAATGCTGCAACCGGTCGATCAAGGAGATCGGACAATCGCCGATATCTTTGAAATCGCCATAGGCCGCATCGTCCTTCATGACCGCGATGATCTTGTCGTCCGCTTCGCCGCCGTCGGCCATGCTGAATCCCCCGATGGGAATCGCCGTGAGCAGAATGTCGCTGTGCGCCATCGTCTTTTCCGTGAGTACACAAATATCCAGCGGATCGCCGTCGCCGATCATGTTCTTCCGTTTCGCCCGCTTCCCGAACAGCCCTGCCACTTTTTCTCCGCAAAAGGTTTGCGGGATAAGTCCGTAATACACGGGACAGAAATTGGAAAAACGCTGCGGACGATCCACTTTTAAAAATCCGCTGTCTTTATCGACTTCATACTTCACTGTGTCGGTGGGGACAATCTCAATATAGCTTGTCACCACATCCGGCGCCTGCTCCCCGATCGAGACTCCGTGCCAGGGATGCGCCTTGAACATCAAACCCATCAATCTCTGAATTGGATCCATACCCGAACGCCCCATCGACTCCTCCTGAGCTGAATGCCAATACCCACGCGCCGGCATACGCCGAACGCAGTTTCCTCAACTGAGCACACGATGCTGAATGAGAGACCGTTGAACGGATCGTACGGCCGACCGGTTCCGCATTCATCGCCCACCGCGTGCACGACCGGCCCGGCACCTGACTCGCTCAGCGCTACAGACCGAGGCCTGCGTGCTCAAGCGGCAGCATACGTGGGCCGCCTACCAGCGACAAGATGCGGAACGGTCTCTTTCGCAGGGGACAACGAACAACGGACAGGAGGATAAACGGCTAGTCGTCTTCAGGCAGTTGAATCGGTCCGGCCCATTCCCCTTTGGCCAGCGCCACTTCCTGATACCCGCCATCAGGCCACTGAAACTGTCCGACCTGGTCCACTTCCACGATAAACGGGTCGGCTTCGTGCGCCGCTCCCCGAAACCAATACCATCCAGCCACTCTCGGCTTGTCGAGAGTCCACTGATAGCCCGCCATCTCCTCGATCCTCTCGTGCTTCCCCACGCGGTCTGTTACAGTCTGCTCCACGTGAGGTTGCACCCTATCATGTCTCGGCTCCCAATAGAAGATGTCCTTTCGGACCTCCGCCAAGCGCTCATCCGGTCCCCCAACGGGCTCCTGACCGCCCCGCCGGGAGCCGGCAAGACC
>NEWQ02000046.1 GCA_002869855.2 Nitrospira sp. CG24D | reverse complement strand
ACGATTCACAACCCCGAATTCACGATGCTGGAGTTTTACGTCTCCTATGCGGACTATCAGGACTTGATCGTGCTGACCGAGGACATGGTCTCCAGTCTAGCCCAGCAGCTGCTCGGCAAAACCGTGATTGAGTATCAGGGCAAAGAGATCACCCTCACACCGCCCTGGCGGCGCTGGTCGTACCACCAGTCCATTCTGGAAGTGAACAAGCTCGATCCATCCGTGTTGCAAGACAGAGACAAAGCCGCCGCTGCCGCGAAATCCCTCGGCATCCAGGTGGATCCCAAGGCCACGCTCTTCAATATTGTAAACGAGATCTTCGAGGAAACCGTCGAGCCGAATCTGATTCAACCGACCTTCATCACCGACTACCCGATCGAAATCTCTCCCCTCGCGCGGCGGAAAGATTCCAATCCCGCGCTCACCGACCGGTTTGAGCTGTATATCGCCGGGCGCGAAATCGCGAATGCCTTCTCCGAGTTGAACGATCCACTGGATCAGCGGGAACGATTCGAAGGCCAGGCCGCACAGCGTGAAGCCGGCGACGAAGAAGCCCATTTGGTAGATGAGGATTTCCTGCGCGCACTGGAATATGGAATGCCGCCCACCGCCGGCGAAGGCATCGGCATCGACCGTTTGATCATGCTGTTCACCAACCAGGCCTCGATCCGCGATGTCGTCCTGTTTCCTCAACTCCGGCCGGAGAAATAATCGCCCATGTCGATGCCGTATGAAATCTTTGTCGGCCTACGCTATCTGCGCGCCAAGCGGCGGAACCGCACGATCTCACTTAACACGTTCGTGTCGATCGCCGGGATTACTCTCGGCGTGGCAGCCCTGATCGGAACCGTCGGCATCATGACCGGCTTCAAAGAAGACATTCAGGCTAAGATTCTCGGCACCACAGCCCATATTATCGTGCAGGACCGGATGAAAGACGGTATGTCCGACTACGAACCGACCACCAAGCGGATTGAAGAAGTGCAGGATGTCGTGGCCGCCACCCCGTTTGTCCTCAAGCAAGTCCTACTGACGACGCCCAGCGGCGTCCAAGGCATCGTGCTCCGCGGGATCGATCCCCAGCGGGAAGGACATGTCACTGAACTCGCCAAGAATCTCGGAACCGGCGAGTTGTCGGACCTGAGCAAACCCGTCAAAATAAAGCAGCCTCCGGCCGACGACCCCACCGGTCCAGCCGTGGAAACTGAAAAACCTGGAATCATTCTTGGAAAAGAGCTGGCCATGCGCCTCGGGGCCTTCGTGGGTGACACCGTTAACGTGGTCTCGCCCGTCGGGCCGATCAGCGCCATGGGCATGGTGCCGAAGATTCGCACCTTTGCCGTCGTCGGCCTCTTTCACTCCGGCATGTACGAATACGATTCCTCGCTGGCCTATATCGATCTTGCCGAGGCCCAAAAGTTTTTTAATATGGGAGCGACTGTCTCCGGCATCGAAGTCAAAGTGACGGATGTCTTTCGTGCAAATGACATCGCCCACAACATTGAAGGCTCACTGGGGTTTGTGTACGGTGCCAGGGATTGGATGCAGATGAATCGTAATCTCTTTTCAGCGTTGAAGCTGGAAAAGACCATGATGTTCCTCCTGCTGGTCCTGATTACCATCGTGGCTTCGTTCAATATCGTCAGTACTCTCACGATGATCGTGACGGAAAAGCAGAAAGAGATCGCGATTCTGAAAGCCATGGGGGCGACGCGGAAAAGCATCCGGCGCATCTTTATGCTGAACGGCTTGATCATCGGATTCAGCGGCACGGCCATTGGCATTCCCTTGGGCTACGCCTTTCTCTGGCTCATTCAGACCTTTTGGACGTTTGATCCGACCGTCTATTACATCTCCAGAATTCCCGTCCACGTCCAGGCGCTCGACGTGCTGCTCGTGGCCGGCTCCGCCATCCTAATCAGCTTTGCCGCGACCGTCTACCCGTCGCTCCAGGCCGCTAAACTCGAACCGGTCGCGGCTCTGCGCTACGAATGAACACCACGCTTACACCAATGACCGGTGAGACCTATCCGATGATCCGTATTACGGACCTCCACAAATCCTTCATCATGGGGTCACAAGAGCTCACCGTGCTCAAGGGAATCGATCTGGACATTCCACGCGGGCAAATGGTGGCAATCGTCGGGGCGTCAGGCGCCGGCAAGAGCACGATGCTCCATATCATGGGTATGCTCGACCGGCCGACAAAAGGAACCGTCTACTTCGACAATCAAGATCTCTTCCAGATGTCCGAGGCGCAGCAGGCCGAATTCCGTAATCGCCGCATCGGCTTTGTCTTTCAATTTCACCATCTGTTACCGGAATTCACCGCGCTGGAAAATGTCTGCATGCCGGCGCTCATCCAGCGGCGCCGCATCGAGGAAATCGAGCAGGAAGCCACGACCCTGCTGCAGGAAGTCGGGTTAGGACAACGGCTCCACCATAAACCCGGCGAACTGTCCGGCGGCGAACAACAGCGGGTGGCCGTTGCCCGGGCGCTGATTCAGAAGCCCGATCTCGTGCTCGCAGACGAGCCGACCGGAAATCTGGACACGCACACCGGCGAATCTCTCTTCGGCCTGCTTCGGGATTTGAACCGGACCCGCAAAACCACCTTCGTGATTGTGACCCACAACGACAAGCTCTCCGCCCAGTCCGACCGCATCATTCACATGCAAGACGGAATGATCGTCTAAGTCTTGACGGAAGTGGTCGAGATCCCTAGACTGCAAAATATTATGGAGTCCTTTCGAGCTTCATGCGGGGTAAGGCTATGAAACATATATTTATTCGCGCTCTTGGGTTGACTGCCCTCCTGCTTATTCCGAATCAGGTCCTTGCCGGTGAATTCGTCGTGGTCGGACCTCGGGCCGCCGGCATGGGTGGCGCTGGAGTGGCAATTACGACAGATGCCCTCGCTACCTATTGGAATCCGGCCGGCCTGGCCATGACGCAGACCGTGGATATTCGCATGCAGGCATCAGCCCAAGGAACGGATCGTCATGGAATGGTTCAAGCCCTACAGGACATTGAAGATCTTGACCTCAACAATGCGGCCAACGCCGGACGCGCACAGGACTTGGCCAATCGACTGAATCGACCAGGAGCATCGTTGTCTGCCAGTGGCGCCGCCGGGCTTTACTTTAAGGGCCACTTTGGAGAACATGCGTTTGGATTCAATGTGTCTGACGTGGCAACAGCCGGAACCTTTTTGTCCCGACAAGTGACGGCAACCGGTGGAGGGCCGATTACTATCGATGGACAAATGGCGCTACGTGGCCTCGAAGCCAGACAAGCAGCGTTCTCCTATGCCTATGCGTTCGCTGATAAGACGTTCGCCATCGGGATCACAGCAAAAGCCATCCAAGGAGCCGCCTATTCAGGTTCGGCCACCATTAACGG
>NEWQ02000045.1 GCA_002869855.2 Nitrospira sp. CG24D | reverse complement strand
CAGCCCGAGCGTATCCAACCGCACATCGATTTCGCCGCTGGCTGCGTCGTAAAGCAAGTTGCGGAGAATTTCCGTGGTCATGATGAGGATGGGCGCCTGACTGTTGTCCTGCCGGTCCCCCGTCAGAATGCCGACGCGGTCGCTGCCGAAGATCTTGGAAAATTCGGTGAACTTTGTATTTGAGAGCGCTTTCAGGGGGGACGTGTAGATGACGGTCCTATTCTCTTCCATCGCGCGGCGCGCGGCCTCCACGGCAACGTAGGTTTTTCCGCTTCCGGTCGGCACGCTCACGACCACGTCTGTTTCCGCCAGTCCTGCCAGCGCTTCTTCCTGCCAGGGGTCCGGGACAAAGGGCTGCGGGCCCGGCACGCCAAGCCCTTCCAGCCAGGCTGCGAGTGAGACCCCCGGATCGGTGGACTCCGGTTCATGCGCCCGATGCGGCCTCCTGCTTGGAGGAGGGGCTGCCTGGCGGGGCGCTGTCGGTCGGGCCGGTGTCGGCGCGACTGGTGGCTGCGTATGCCGTTCACTGATCAGCGCTTGTAAGTCGGATTCGAGGCCTGCGAGGTTTTGTGACGAATGTTGCAGCAGCAGTTCGATGAGACGGCGTTTGCCTGCCCGAAAGTGCCGGTGCACGCGTCCGCGCGATAATTTGTGGAGGACGGCAATCGGTTGCTGAACCAGGAGCTGGGTGAGTTCGTCGGTGGTCATTGCGGCCTCGTGAAACGTGAAACGTAAAACGTGAAACATCCGTATTCTTGAACGAGATACGCTTCACGAACGACGAACGACGCTCTCATGGCAACTCCTCTAGCACGCCACGGCGTATCAACGCGATGGCCTGGGACGCCGAGTCTGCCAGGCCGGGATGGGTAGAGCGCAAGGTGTGCAACTGCGAGAGGAATTCGAGTGTTCGGGCAAGCAGGCGATAGATGTCACCTTCCGCCATGGTGGTCGAGCGGCAGAGACCGATCCAGGTCAGACTCGGGTCAGATACCCAGCGCTCGGCGACGGCGGCGATGTCCGCGCGCAGCAACGGCGGATCTTCATAGGGAGAGAGGCTTTCCGCCAGTTTGCGAACTTGTCCTAACAGTGAACTGAGTCCCGTGCTGACCCGCGGGAAGGCTCCGGGACGGTCGTCGTCGTGCGCGATGCTGGCCATCACGCCGGTGAGGACGGCCGGGTCTGCGCCGGCAAAGGCTTCGGCCCGGATCAATTCGGTGATGAGCAGGGAGTGATCAATGCGGATCAGCCGAGCCCATTCGCCGTCGTCCGTCAAATGCGAGGTGGGGCTCAGGTAGCCGAACTTTTGGAGCACTTCGATCCGCTCCTGGAACCGGTGCCACAAGCTAGTGCGCAACGCCTGGATCGATTTAATGTGGCGCTGTTGTTCCTGCCGCAGGCGGGAGGCCACAAGATAGTCTTTCTGGCAGGCCGGGCGTGAGGAACAAGTCGGGCAGGGGAAGTCCCCCAGGCTCTGCACGATGGCGTCGGGAATCAGTTCGGACTCTTTCGAGACCAGAATCGGCAGCAAAGGCAATCTGGTCGGCAATTCCGTCAGCTGGTAGAGCAGCTCATCGAACGATTCGGAGGTGCACCAGGGATAGCCTTGCTGCTCCGAGCATTCGAAGAGGCGATCAAACACATCGGTGACGATGCCGGCCGGGGATTCGGTGACGGCTCCACCGGCCCGCAACACGGTGACCATCGGGCTCTTTTGTCCCTTGCTCCGGTATTGGCGCAAGACGATGCCGCGTCCTTTACTGAGTCCGACCACCCGGCCCGGCGTCATGAAGTGAAATCGCGCCGTGACTTCCGGAGATTCGTGGCGGGCGATCTGGTGCCGATGGGGTTTTTGGCGCCGGGCTTGGTCGAAGGTATGCCACTGGGTAATCCAATCGGTGCAGACACGCGGGCCGAAGGGCTCCATTTGCGTGTGCAGGACGTCCAGTTTTCCTTCGAGCACATTCGCGCGCTGGTTGAGCTGGAACTGGGCAAAGCTCTTGGCCAGAATGGCTTGAATCTGCTCGTGCGGGTGCGCTTTCAGAAGATTGAGGACCATCGGATAACTGATAGTGAATTGGCTGTCGATGGCTTCCGGATTTCCGGTGAATCCCTTGGTCAGCACATCCAGGTCAATATAGGGAGACGGGGTCACGACGGCGAAGCCGACGTAATCTTTCCCGCGGCGGCCGGCCCGTCCGGCAATCTGTTGCACTTCCCCGATGGTCAGATCCATGAAGTCCCGGGCCTTCCTGATGCTGGATTGCGTGATGACGACGGTGCGCGCCGGAAAGTCGACGCCGGCCGCCAGGGTTGTGGTCGCAAAGACAGCATCGAGACAGCCTTGCCGCATCAATTCTTCGATCGCAATTTTCCAGGAGGGGAGGTGGCCGGCGTGATGCGCCGCCACGCCGATCCGCTGGACGGTCGGAATCAAGGGATGTTCCGCGATGCTGGGATATTGGGCGATGACCCGTTCCAGCGCGGCGGCGATGGCCTCCTGGCGCACCGGCGGGAGGACCGTGTGGGCGTGGTCAAACGCCTCCATGGCTTCGTCGCAGGCACGGCGTGAGGTGAGAAAGACAATCGCCGGCGTCAGCGATTTCTCGCGGAGCGCGGCGATGAGATCAACCGGATGAATCGAGGGAGGCATGCAGCTTCATTCCCTTTGAGATGACGACCAGGCCTGATTCCGTGACGGTGAATCGCCGGGCGTCGGCCTCCCGATCGTACCCGATTTCGCTATGGGGCGGGATGATCACGTCTTTGTCGATAATAGCCCGGCGGATGCGGCTGTGTTCACCGATCACGACATTCTCCATCACGATCGATTCGCGCACCTCGGCGTGATCCAGGACCCGCACATTCGGGGAGAGCACGGAGTTCTGGACGCGCCCGCCGGAGACGATGCAGCCCCCGCAGACCACTGAGTCCAACGCGACGCCCATGCGGCCGCCCTGATAATCCTGCGCGAACACAAACTTCGCCGGTGGAAATTGACCTTGATAGGTGCGGATCGGCCAGTTGGGATCGTAGAGATTGAACAGGGGATCGACGGCGACCAGATCCATATTGGCTTCCCAGTAGGCGTCGAGGGTCCCGATGTCCCGCCAGTATTTCACGGCTTTCTTGTTCTCGTCCTGAAACTTGAAGGCGTAGACGCGGCCTTCCTGGATCATGCGCGGGATGATGTTCTTGCCGAAGTCGTGGGCCGTGCCTTCTTGCGCATCCGCGATCAGATATTTCTTGATAGCTTCGGTCTTAAACAAGTAAATGCCCATGGAGGCAAAGGCGTGTGTCGGATCTCCGGGGATCGGTGTGGGGTGCTTCGGCTTTTCATCGAAGCGATTGATACGCAGATCTTCATCCACGCTGATGACGCCGAACCGTGTGGCGTCCTCAATGGGAATATCGAGCGCTCCGACGACGGCATCGGCGCCTTTGGCCAGCAGCCAGTGAAACATCTCGGCGTAGTTCATCTTGTAAATGTGGTCGCCGGCCAGAATCAGAAGGTAGTCGGCCTGCTCGGTGTCGAGGAGGAACATGTTCTGGTACACGGCATCGGCCGTGCCCCGGTACCACTCCTCGCTGATGCGTTGCTGGGGAGGGACGGACGCGATGTATTCGCCGAGCTCCGAGTTCAGAATGTTCCATCCGCTCCGGATGTGCTTGTCCAGCGAGTGCGATTTGTATTGGATCAGGACAGCGATCCGGCGCAGGCCGGAGTTCAGGCAGTTGCTCAGCGCGAAGTCGATGATGCGGTATTTCCCGCCGAAAGGCACGGCCGGTTTGGCGCGTTGTTCCGTAAGCGGAGAGAGCCGCTCGCCCTTGCCCCCGGCCAGGATCATCGTGAAGATATTGTTCATGGCGGCGAATTGTAGCAGGACGGTACTAAAATGGAAAGAAAGGGGAATGATTGACTTCGGGAACGGCAGAGCCAATACTAGCCCCGACACGCAGTGGGTCGAGGACTAAAGGAGCTCTTATGAAACGTGATCTGATTGTGTCCGCGCTTCCCCGCAAGAACGGCAAGGCCGTGAGCAAACAGATAGTTGAGACTGAAAGCGTGTCCTGGCGTGTGGAGCGGTTGGAAGCCCAGCTGCAAAAGCTCACCGAACTGGTGCGCGACCATGCCGAAGATGTGGACCGGCTGGTGCGGATTGTCGCGGAAGACCGGAATGTCATCCGGCAGCAGCTCCTGCGGAAGCATCACGAAAAAGTGCGTGTCCGGAAGCACCTCCGGGACGGCAGCGCCAAGATCGGATTGGATAGTTGATCGTGTTGTGCGTTCCTC
Source organism: Nitrospira sp. CG24D (assembly GCA_002869855.2). GTDB lineage: Bacteria > Nitrospirota > Nitrospiria > Nitrospirales > Nitrospiraceae > Nitrospira_D. The sequence goes on along the minus strand of NEWQ02000045.1, from coordinate 13,052 downwards.
GCCCCTGTTTCCCTCCGCGCTGTTCCCCGACATAGGATTCCGGAGCCGTGGCTGACCTGAGCATCGACATTCGAGCCCTGGTCAAGCGTCACGGCGCGACGCTCGCCGTCGATCATGTGTCCCTGCAGATTCGCCGCGGGGAATTCTTTTCGCTGCTCGGCCCCAGCGGGGCCGGGAAGACCTCACTCCTCAGAATGCTGGCCGGGTTCGAAACGCCCGATGCCGGTGACATTCTTATCGATGGCCAATCGATGGCCGGGGTTCCGCCGAATCGACGGCCGGTCAATCTGGTCTTTCAATCCTACGCGCTCTTCCCTCACATGCCGGTGGCGGAGAATGTGGCCTTCGGCCTGGAGATGAAACGCGTCCCGCGAAACGAGATTGCTGAGCGTGTCGGGTCTACGCTGGAGTTGGTGCGATTGAGCGATAAGCGGGACCGCCTGCCCGGTCAGCTCTCAGGCGGCGAACAGCAACGGGTAGCGCTCGCCCGGGCACTCGTCAATCGGCCTGCGGTCGTCTTGCTGGATGAGCCCCTGGCCGCGCTGGATCAGCAGCTCCGACAACAAATGCAAACCGAACTCAAAACTATCCAGGCGCAAGTTGGGCTCACGTTTGTATGTGTGACGCATCATCAGGAGGAGGCGCTGGCCTTGTCCGACCGGCTGGCGGTCATGCAGCAGGGGCGGGTGATGCAAGTCGGGCGGCCGGAGGACCTCTATGAGCGTCCGGAGAATCTGTTTGTGGCGCGATTCGTGGGAGTGAGCAATGAGGTGGTTGGAACCTTGGCCGATGTTCAAGCCGGCGAGGGAAATCTGTTGCCGAGCGACGTCTCCCCATCGCGGGGGATTCGCCTATCGGTTCCTGCCGGTCTTCAGTCCGGCCAGCAGGTTGTGATGACGGTCCGGCCTGAGCGCATCCGCATCACGCCGGGTCATGTCGCGGATGCCGGGTCGAATTGTCTGCATGGCGTGGTCGAGACAATGCGCTATATCGGCAGCGAATGGCAGGGGGTCGTGCGGATCGGACAGTCAGTGCGCTGGACCATTCATGCCTCCAATACCGCATCGGGGAGTCGCCCGGTTGGGGTCGGACAGCCTGTTTCGTTGGAGTGGAATGTCGGTGATGGAGTGGTGATTCCGCTGACATGAATCCATGGTCATCTTCAACAGAGGCTGCGGCCGGGCTTTGTTCCCGCTTTCGGGAATGGCGGCTGCTCGGTCCCGGTCTGCTGTGGACCACTGTCTTCTGTCTGCTCCCGATGGTCGTCGTTCTGGCGGTGAGTCTTGCCACGCGCGGCACCTACGGAGGCGTCCTGTGGGAGTTCAGCCTGGAGAACTATCGCGACCTGCTGCATCCCCTCTATGGGCGAATCTTCGGGCAATCGCTGTTGCTGGCCGGGATGACTACAGGGATCTGTCTCGCGCTGGGATTTCCCCTGGCCTATTACATCGCCCGTCTGCCTCCACGGCGGCAGGCCTTGTGGCTGATCTTCATCATGATTCCGTTCTGGACGAACTTCCTCGTGCGGACCTATGCCTGGATCTTTATTCTGCGAACCGAAGGGTTGCTGAATACCGTGCTCATGCAATTGCATCTGATCTCGACCCCACTCGACCTCCTCTATTCTAATCAGGCGGTGCTTCTGGGACTGGTCTATGGGTATCTGCCGTTCATGGTCTTGCCGCTCTATGCGGCTATTGAACGGATTGACCCGGCCTTGATTGAAGCGGCCTGGGATCTCTATGCGGACCGGTGGTCGCTGTTCCGTCGGGTGCTGATTCCGTTGACGAAGCCCGGAATCGTTGCCGGCTGTGTGCTGGTGTTTATCCCCTCGTTGGGCGCGTACCTGACGCCGGATCTGCTCGGCGGCGCGCGCAGCATGATGGTCGGAAATCTGATTCAGCATGAGTATCTGGTCGCGCGGGATTGGCCGCTGGGCTCGGCGTTGTCCATCGTGCTTATGTTCATTGTGATGAGCAGCCTGCTGTGGTACTTCCACGCACAATCGCCGCAGACCCGCGAGCGAGGCGAGCAATGAGAGGACAGGGAATCTGGCTGCGGGGCATCAGCGGGCTCGGCATGGCGTTCCTGTACCTCCCGATCATCGTCCTGGTGGTGTTCTCCTTTAATGCGTCACGTCTGTCGGCGACGTGGCAGGGGTTTTCGTGGCACTGGTATGGGGTGCTGTGGCACGACGAAGCCTTATTGGCCGCTGCGGTAAATTCGCTGTGGGTTGCGGTTCTCTCCACGAGTCTTGTGGTGCTACTTGGAGTACCGGCCGCGATGGGACTGGAGCGCCTCAGGGGGCGTGGCAGGCAGGCGTTGGACACGATCTTCTTGCTGCCGCTGGTGCTGCCTGAAGTGATGATGGGTGTGGCGCTGTTGCTGTTTTTCGTGATGATTCAATGGCCGCTGAGTCTGGCCACTGTCGTCGTCGGTCATGCCGCGTTCAATCTGCCGGTGGTCATTGTGATGGTGCGAGCCAGGCTGCAGAAGCTTGATCCGCGATTGGAGGAGGCGGCGCATGACCTTGGCGCGTCGGCGTGGCAGACGTTTTACCGGGTGACCTGGCCCCTGGTCCGTCCGGCTGTGCTGGGGGCTGCGCTCCTGGCGTTCACGATTTCGCTCGACGACTTCATTGTCACGTTCTTTGTCGCCGGTCCCGGCGCCACCACCTTGCCGCTCAAGGTGTATTCCATGATCAAGTCCGGTCTGTCTCCGGAGATCAACGCCCTGTCTTCCGTACTGGTCCTGTCGTCCATGGGACTGGTCGGGCTGTCCTTGGCGTTTCAACGGCGGTAACCCTGCCTATGTCTGTCTCACAAGATTTCGTCAAAGTTCTGGGGCTGGCCGCGATCGCCATTCTTTTATGGAATGGGTGCGACCGGGGGCGAGAGCCCAATCATCAGGGCGGCGCCGGTGCTATGGCGACATTGCACTATTTCACCTGGTCGGACTATGTCAGTCAGGAATTGATCCACGAGTTTGAGCAGGCGCATGGCGCACATGTCGTCGTCGATACGTTCAGCAGCAACGAAGAGCTGCTGGCCAAGCTTCAGGGCGGGGCCTCCGGATACGACGTCACGGTTCCCTCTGATTTCATGGTGTCGATCATGGCCGCACAAGGGATGTTGGCCGATCTCGACCGTACCGCGTTGCCGAATCTGAAGGCGCTTGAGCCCCATCTCCAGCATCCCGCTTTCGACCCGACGCATCGCTATGCGGTGCCGTATCTCTGGGGTACGGTGGGAATCGGCTACGATTCCGCAGTGGTGACGCCGCCGCCGGACAGTTGGGACATTCTGTGGGATACACGCTATCGCGGCAGAATCAGCATGTTGAACGATCAGCGGGAGGTCTTCGGGGCCGTCCTGCGTTCGATGGGGCAATCGATGAATACCACCGATCCCACGATGATCGAAGCAGCCAAACAAAAGCTGATCGCCCAGAAACCGTTGGTGAAAACCTATGCCAGTGAGCACTACGATCAATTGCTGGCTTCCGGGGATGTCGTGCTGGCGCAAGGGTGGGGAGGGCCGGTCGCGCGGGCCATGCGTGATCGACCGTCGCTCCGCTATGTGGTTCCCAAAGAAGGCGGGACGATCTGGGCCGATTGCCTCGTGGTGCTTCAGACATCACCGAACAAGACGTTAGCCATGCAGTTCATCAACTTTTTGATTGATGCGCGCGTGGCGGCTCGTACCTCTGAACGATTGCTTTTTGCCGCGTCGAACCGGGAGGCCCGCGCCTGGATCAGAAGGGACATTCTAGAGAATCCGGCAGTGTACCCTCCGGCTGAGCTGATTCCACGGATGGAGTGGATGGGGGATGTGGGAAAGGCGATGCGGACCTATGATCGGGCTTGGACAGAGCTCAAAATGCAGTAGCCGGATAGCAGGATCACTTTGCAAGTGCTGAAGAAATAAGTATAATGCGCTTGTATTTCTTCTGATTCATCCTCTCGCTGCAACTCGCCGGACATGTGTGGGGACGTGGGCAGAAACGAATCGCCGCAATTGAATACGCTTGGGTTGATCGGGTTGCCGTCCAGCAGGATCATCCTGCCGTGCTTCTGTGCGTTCGTCCTTCTAGTATCGGCAGGTCCGGTTGCGGCGGCTGCCGACAGCCCGGCAAAGTCTTTGAATCCAATCACACCAGTGCCGGCTCTTCGCCTCAGTCTTGATGAAACGGTGGCGCTCTTTCTTCGTCAGAATCTCGATCTGCTCATGGCCAAGTTCGGTATCGAATCGGCGAAGGGCCAGCAGATCACCGCCAGGTTGTTTCCCAACCCCGTCGCGTCGATCGGGACATTGAGCGCCTTTACCCAAGGGAGGACACCGGGCAACAGTGGAGCCGTCATCGGACAGATTCAGCAACTGTTCGAGCTGGCCGGCAAGCGGGGATATCGGATTGAAAGCGCCGGGTTCGGCACCCAGTCCGTTGAAGCTGCCTTCGAAGATGCGGTACGGCAGCTCACGTTTACGGTGAAGGACGCTTATAGCCGCACTCAACTGGCGCAGCGGCGTTTGGCGTTGGCTGAGGAAAACCGGGATCGGTTTTCGCGCATTCTTGATGTGAATACGATCCGTTTCAAAAAAGGCTATATCGCCGAAGTGGACTTGATCCGGATTCGCCTGCAATTCATCGATTTTCACTCGCAAGTCATTCAATCGCTGCAGGAAGGGGAGACGGCGCGGGCGGATCTTCGCCAGTTGCTTCGGGTTTCTCCGGCGACTGCCCTCGAGTTGACGTCGGAGTTCGACTACAAGCGCGTCGATCCGGACATCGGTCGACTTCGGACTGTGGCTCTGGATGCGCGGCCGGATGTGCGCTCTAAACGGTTCATCATGTCTCAGCGCGAAGCGGACCTGCGTCTGGCCAAAGCCTATCGGATTCCGGACGTCACAGTCGGCGCGGGATATTCGATACAGGGGCCGAAAGGGCCCGACAATTCCGGACAGGTGGCGCTCAGCCTGGGGGTTCCGCTGCCATTGTTCAATCGCAATCAGGGCGGTATCATTCAGGCAGAGGTGGCGGTGCAAACGGCCGAGGCCGACCTGAGTAAGACGCTGAACCAGGTTGAAAATGAGGTGGATGTGGCCTACAAGAATCTCCTCCAGAGCCGGCGGCTGGTGGAGGCCTTTCTTGGGGGGGTGTTGGAGGATGCCCGATCAACCTTCACCATTGTGGAGCGGGCTTATGAGCGGGGCGGGGCGACGATTTTGGATTTGCTCGATGCGGCTCGGACTTCCAGAACGATCCAACAGAACTATTTCGAGGCCCTCTTCAACTATCAACGCAACGTGATTCAACTGGAGAGTGCAGCGGGGCAGGAGATATCGTTATGAGCGCTCACATGGCTTCGCTGGCAATCACGATGGCGTTCCTGATCATCTCGGGTTGTGGGAAATCCGACCAAGCCTCGCCGTCTGATTCCGTCGCGGCCCCTCTCGCGAAGACCGCCCCGGCTCCCGCACCATCGCAGTCGCGGATCGAAACGGCCGTGGTGGAATTCAGTCCCTCACATCAGGCTCTGACACTGTCGGGGAAGGTGGCCTACGGAGAAGATCGTTATTCGAAGATTTCCTCCCCGTTACAGGGCCGCGTCGTTGAGGTGCGGGCGCATCTCGGGGATCGGGTGAAGGCGGGCGACGTCTTGCTGATCGTCGACAGCCCGGATATCGCACAGGCCTATTCGGAGTATGTGAAGGAAGATTCCGAGCTCCAGTACGCCACGCGCGCGCAGGATCTGGCCAAGGATCTGTACGAGAACAAGGCGATGCCGCTCAAAGATCTGAAGCAGGCCGAGAACGAGCTGGTCAAAGCCCGGGCGGAATTCCGCCGGGCCAAAGAGCGGTTGCTGTCCCTGCGGGTGCCGGCCGATGAGTTGACGAAGCCGCTGGACAAACAGAAAATTACCTCCCGCTTCGAGATGAAGAGTCCGCTCACCGGGATTGTGGTTGAGCGGGCCGTGACCCCGGGGCAGTCGGTGGGAGGAGATCCCGGACAAGTCCTCTTTACCGTGGCGGACCTGGACATGCTCCAAGTACTCGCCGATTTATATGAGCGCGATCTGGCCCTCGTCAGAGAAGGGCAGTTTGCCAAGGTGACGGTGGAAGCCTACCCCGGTGTCGACTTTCCTGCCACGCTGGCTGCCATCGGTGACGTGGTCGATCCGGCCACGCGCACCATTAAAGTCAGGGCCTGGGTCAATAACGATCCACATAAGCTTAAGCCGGAGATGTTTGCCCGACTCCATCTGGATGTGGGCGACGCCACACAGTTCATTGCGGTTCCTCGTGAGGCCGTGCTCGAAGCTGACGGGAAGCAATTCGTCTACGTGGTGGAAGAGCCGAACCGTTATGTAAAGCGCGAGGTCAAGATTTCGAATATTTCCACGGATCAGGTGCGTGTGTTGGAAGGGCTGACCCGGGGCCAACGAATCGTGATCAAGGGGGCCGTCCTGATCAAGGGCCAGGAAGTCAAAGGGACTTAACAGGATGCTGAAAAAGACCGCCAGCGTCGTTCTCGCGGCGCTCAACGGCTCGACGTACCGCAGAGAGTACGCCTCGCCTCTTCGCTGGCTGCGACCTTGCTGGACAGCCTTTTTGAGCATCCTGAGGTGTCAGCCTGCTAACCGAGCGCAAATCCTTCCTGCTGTTGTCTCTCCTCGGCCGGTTAGCCGATGATCGCACGGCTGGTTGAAATTTCGCTGGTACAGCGATTCCTGTTGTGCGCGTTGGGCTTCATGCTGTTGTTCGGCGGGCTCTACGCCTTCCACCTCCTCGACATTGTCGCCTATCCCGATCCCTCGCCTCCGATGGTGGAGCTGATTACCCAGTACCCCGGCTGGTCGGCCGAGGAGATGGAACGGCAGATAACGATTCCCATTGAAGTGGCACTCAACGGAATGCCGGGTCTCACTGATATACGGTCGCTCTCGATCTTCGGCCTCAGCGATATCAAGATCTATTTTGATTTCGATTCGGACATGTTTCGTGATCGTCAGGAGGTGCTGAACCGGCTGGCGAGTGTGGATCTGCCGAAAGGCGCCTCTCCGGCCCTGTCGCCCTGGTGGGCGATCGCGGAGATTTTCCGCTATGAGCTGACCGGCGAGAAGTCCGATCTGACTACGCTGAAGACGATTCAAGACTGGCAGGTCCGGCGCGAGTTCAAGCGGGTGCCCGGCGTCATTGATGTGACGGCATTCGGCGGCACCACGAAGGAGTATCACGTCGATATCGATCCCGGGAAGCTCATCAGCTACGGGGTGAGCTTGTCTCAAGTCATGACGGCGCTGACCAACAGCAATGCCAATGTCGGCGGGAACTATTTGACGGTCGGCGCGCAGAATTACAACATCCGCGGGCTGGGTCTCATCAACCGGCTCGAAGATATTGAGAATGTGGTCGTCGCAGAAAAAGAGGGCACGCCGATTTTTGTGAATACGCTGGGCAAGGTTTCGGTCGGCCACCAAGTGCGGCTGGGAAAAGTCGGCATTGATGACCGAGACGATGTCGTAGAAGGTGTCGTGTTGTTGCAGCGTGGCTACAAGGCGCTGCCGGTCTTGGATAAGGTGCGCGCAAAAGTCGAGGATCTGAATTCCTGGAAGTTGCCGGAAGGCGTCAAGATCAAGACGTTCTACGATCGAACGAAACTGATTCACACGACCGTGGAAACTGTGCTGGATATTCTGATCAGCGGGATGGTCCTGGTCTTTGTCATCCTGGTGGTCTTTCTCGGGCATTTCCGCGCGGCGCTGATCGTCGCGCTCACGATCCCGATGTCGCTGCTGTTCACGTTCACCATGATGATTCTGATCGGCCAGTCAGCGAATCTCATTTCCCTCGGTTCCATCGATTTCGGCATCATTGTCGATGCGACGCTGATTATGGTCGAGAGTATCTTCTTCCATCTGGCGCATTCGAAGACCCCCGGACTCACCGTGCATCAGCATATCGTGCGGGCCGCCCGGCAGGTCGGACAGCCGATTTTCTATTCGACGACGATTATCGTGGTGGCGTTTATTCCGCTCTTCACGATGACGGGGGTGCCGGGGAAGATCTTCGCTCCCATGTCCATCACGTATGGTTTCGCGCTCGTGGGGGCTCTGCTGATGGCTTTCACCCTCGCGCCCGTGCTCTGTTCGTTCCTGCTGAAGGGGAAGATCAGCGAAGACGATACGATCGTGGTGCGTGGCATCCGGCGCACCTATTCCGCGACGCTGGAGTGGGCGTTGAATCATCGCGTCACGGTGCTCGGGTTTGCCGGCGGATCGCTGCTGGTCACGATGGTGGCACTACGATTCCTGGGCGGGGAATTCATGCCGGCGCTGGAGGAAGGCAATCTCTGGGTTCGCGCGACCATGCCCGTGGATATTTCCTTCGATCAGGCGGCGCGGCTCACCAGCGACATTCGCCGCATGTTCAGGGATTCGCCGGAAGTGTCGACGATTGTGTCGCAACTTGGCCGGCCCGACGACGGCACCGATCCGACGAGTTTCTTCAATGCCGAGTTTCTGGCGAATCTGAAGCCCCAGGAAGAGTGGCGGGCGGGCCTCAGCAAAGATCAGCTGATTGAGGAAATCGAAGGGCGTTTGAAGGATATTCCCGGCGTCATCTTCAATTTCTCGCAGGTCATTCAGGATAACGTCGAGGAAGCCATGTCGGGCGTCAAGGGGGAAAACTCCATCAAGCTGTTCGGGACGGACCTCAAGACGATGGAGGCCAAAGCCGGCGAGATTGAGCGTGTCATGCAAGGGATTCAAGGCGTCAAAGACCTGGGGATCTTTCGGCTGGTGGGCCAGCCGAATCTTCTCATTCAAGTCGATCGTGAAGCCAGCGCACGCTATGGGCTGCAGGTGGCGGATGTGAATGCGGTGGTGCAGGCGGCTGTCGGAGGACAGGCCGTGACGCAAGTGTATGAAGGCGAGCGGCGCTTTGATCTCGTCGTGCGATTCCTTCCGGAGTATCGGCAGGATGTGGAGGCCATCGGGAATATTCTGGTGAGCACCCCGGATGGGGCGAGAGTCCCGCTGAAGCAGGTGGCCAGTATCACGACGCAAACCGGCGCCTTTATCATCTATCGGGAGAACAATGAGCGCTATATCCCGATCAAGTTCAGTGTCCGGGATCGCGATCTTCAGAGCACGGTTGAGGAAGCGCAAGCCAAGATGGTCACGTCGGTCGTTCTTCCTGACCGGTATCGGATGGAATGGGCGGGTCAGTATGATCAGCTCAAGGATGAGCAGAAGCGGCTCGCCAAAGTCGTGCCGATCAGTTTGGTCATCATCCTGTTCCTTCTCTACACCACGTTCGATTCTCTCAAGAATGCGCTATTGGTGCTGGCGACGGTTCCCTTCGCGCTGGTCGGAGGGGTCTTGGCCTTGGTGCTGTCGAACACCCATTTCAGTATTTCAGCTGCGGTCGGAGTGATTTCCACTCTGGGTGTGGCGATTCTTGGCGGCGTGTTGTTGATATCCCGGATCGAGGAATTCAGGAAGGCAGGGTTGACTCTACGTGACGCGGTCCGTAAGGGTGCCGATGTGCAAATGCGGCCGATCCTCATGGCGACGTTGGGAGCGGCCATCGGATTGTTACCGGCGGCGCTGGCGACGGGTATCGGATCGCAAGCGCAAAAGCCGCTGGCCCGAGTGGTGGTCGGCGGGATGTTGACGGCGGCCTTTTTGATTTTGGTCGTGTTACCGGTACTATATGAGTTAGCCCATCAAGAAGATTCTATGGGCGAGGAAGAGTAATCACCATGGCAAGGCGGGGAGGATTGTGACGATGTGTAGACGTATTGTGACAGCGGTTGGTGTGTGTGCGCTGGCCATTAGCGCCGGGTTGTCAGCGGACCTCTGGGCCGGTGAGAAGAATCCTGTCGTGCTCGTGCAAATTCCCTATGAAGCGCCGCCGAAGCAGCAGGATGTGCCGGATATGTCGGTGCCGCCGAACACGAATCCGCTCACCCCGGAGGAATTGACCCGGGCTGAAGCGCTGCTTCCATTGCTGGAAGGAAAACAGGAGTTTTGGGCCATGGGGGAGTTCGTGCATTTGGGAGAGCCGTCCGTTCCGGCGCTGGTCAAAGGACTGACGATGCCGAGCCCCAGAATTCGCTACAACACGATCGAGACGCTGTCGATGATGAAAGGGGTGTCCGGTGTGCCGGCGCTGCTTCAAACAGCCAAAGATCCGAACGAACTCCCGCGCGTCCGCGAACATGCCCTGCGTGTGGCGATCCGGCTCGATGCGGCAAAAACGCCCGAGGCGATCGAGGTGATGTCCAAGGATCAGAATCCCTCGGTGCGGAAAGCGGCGGCGTTTGAATCTCGTTATGTCAGGCTCAAGGCGGTGATCCCCACGCTGATCCCCATGATCACCGACGACGAACGATTCGTGGCGATGTCGGCGTTGCATTCCCTCTGGATTGTGACCCGTCATGAAACCGAGTTTCATGATTGGGATGCATCGACGAAGCAGGACCGGCAGGCTTGGGTGAGCGAGTGGGTGGAGTGGTGGGCTTCGAATAAGGATGCCTTCGAGATTCCTGAACCACGCCGTTCCGGGAAGAGTTCCTGATCGCCAAGTTCAGAAGCAGGCGGGTTGCACGCCAAAACCGGCCTGTGTTACCTATACAGGATGGTACAGTACCGACTTTGTAGAGAGTGAGTTTCATTCGTATGGCGATTCTAAAAATAGCGAAACTAGGCAATCCCATTCTGCGTCGACATGCGGATCCTATCGGGCCTCGCCAGATCAAATCAGTCGACATTCAACGTCTGATCGACGACATGCTGGAGACGATGTACGACGAGCCCGGTATCGGGTTGGCCGCTCCGCAAGTGTCCCGATCTGTGCAGTTAGTGGTAATGGCCTGCGAGGGGGACTTTCCCGAAACGGTGCTCATTAATCCGTCGATCGCGTTCTACGGACCCCAGCAAGTGGAAAATTGGGAAGGGTGCTTGAGCGTGGATGGTTTACGGGGGAAAGTCACCCGTCCCTCATTAATCCGCGTGACGGCGTTGGATCGACAGGGCAAGGCGCTTGATTTCGAGGCGACGGGCCTGCTCGCCGTGTGTATTCAGCATGAGATGGATCATTTGATCGGGAGACTATTCCTTGACCGAATGACGGATATGTCGACACTGACGCAACTTGCCGAATTCGACCAGTATTGGAAGAAAGATCCTGCCGCCGTCATCTGACGGGCCGGGATGTAACCTGCCCTTGTGAAAACCCTGCTTCGTGTACTCCAGTATCTCCGTCCCTATCGCCTTATGGTGCTGGGGACGTTCCTTTTTGCCGGCCTGACGACGGCATTCGAACTCGTTCCCCCGTGGCTGATCAAGATTCTGATCGACGACGTCATTCAGGCAAACCGGGTCGAGCTCCTGATCTGGGTATTCGTGGGGCTAGCCGGATCCTACCTCATGCGGAATCTCTGCAGCTCGATGCGCATCCGGCTCAATAATTCCTTGGAGCAGCAGGTTGTGCATGATTTGCACGTGCAGGTATTTGCCGCCTTGCAGCGCCTCTCCATCAGTTTTTTCGAAAATCGTCCGACGGGCGAAATCATGTCGCGGGTCTTGAACGATACCGAGCATATGCAGCGGATCTTCGTCGACGGGCTTGAAGAGATTATCACTGCCGGATTGACCCTGATCGGGATCATGGTGGTCTTGTTCTGGCTCAATTGGAAGCTGGCCCTGTTGGCGCTGTTGCCGATCCCGATCTTGATCATAGGGGCGGCGCTCTTCACGAAGCGCGTCCACGGGTATTATCGTGAGATTCGGAAGGGCGCGGCGGAACTGAATGCGTTGCTGCAAGATTCGCTGGCAGGCATTCGAGAGACCATGGGATTCAACCGTCAACCGTACGAGCAGGACCGATTCGGCCGGAAGAGCGATCAATGCCGGAAAGATACCTTAAAGGCCATGTATCTCTGGTCGTTCTACTCGCCGGGTATGATGTTGATCGGCAGCCTGGGCGGCGCGTTAGTTTTGTGGTTCGGGACGGCCGAGGTGCTGGCCAAGCACCTGTCGGTCGGTGAGTTGGTCATGTTCACGTCGTACCTGGCCCTGTTCTATGTGCCGATCAACCAGATCCATTCCGTCAATCATATGCTGCAGCACGCGCTGGCGGCGAGCGAACGCGTCTTCGACGTCCTCGATACCGTGCCGGATGTGCGGGATGAGCCGGGGATCCAGGCGCCGGTGGCACGCTTTACCGGGGCCGTGGCCTTCGATCATGTGCAATTTCACTATCGCAGCGATGCGCCCATTCTCAAGGATGTCAGTATTACCGTGCGAGCTGGCGAACGGGTGGCACTGGTGGGGCCCAGCGGAGCAGGAAAGAGCACTACGCTGAAGTTGCTGAATCGATTCTACGATGTCACCGGCGGGTCGATTACGATCGATGGGATGGATATCAGGCGGGTGCCGCTGGCGTTTCTGCGGAATCAGATCGGCCTCGTCCAGCAAGAGCCCTTTCTCTTCAACGGCACCGTCAGAGAAAATATTCTCTACGGCGATCTCTCGGCAGGGCAGGACGCCATTGAAGCCGCGGCCAAGGCAGCCCGCGCCCATGAGTTCATCGTGAAACTTCCCGAAGGGTACGATACGTGGATCGGGGAGCGTGGGGTCAAACTTTCGGTCGGGCAGCGGCAGCGGGTGTCGATCGCGCGTGTTCTGCTCAAAGATCCGCCGATCGTGATGTTCGATGAGGCGACCTCCAATATCGACACGGAGACCGAGGTCAAGATCCGCGAGGCCTTGAATGAACTCACCAAAGGCCGGACTACGATCATCATTGCGCACCGGCTATCGACCATCAATGAGGTCGATCGTATCATCGTGGTCGAGCATGGGCGGGTCGTCGAAGAAGGCACGCATGAGGTCTTGATCACTCGCGGAGGCGTCTATTCACGCCTGTACGAGGCGCAGTTTCAGGTGTAGCAGGATGCTGAAAATGTCCGTCAGCGGCGTTCTCGCATCAGTCAGACCCTCGACGTACCCAGAGGGTACGCCTCGGCCCTTCACTCGCTGCGGCCTT
>NEWQ02000044.1 GCA_002869855.2 Nitrospira sp. CG24D | reverse complement strand
TATCGGGCCACACCAGTCAGATTGAGACAACCTTATACCTCTATCCGAACGACGTCCCCCGCATGCACCGCCCCCGGCGTCACGACTGTTGCCAAGACACCCACGTTACCGTGGTTATGCTGAACCGCCGTCCGCAGTATCGCCAAATCTTGCGGCAGGCCTTGTTGAGGCAACGTCGTCATGACACATCGCGCACAGAGGCTCGTGATCGCCACACGAACCTGAGAGCCGATCGCCACAATTTTCCCTTTCCAATTGTTCTCTAGAAACATGGGGTCCGACGCCCCTGTATCGATGACCACATTGGGGCGGAACCGCCGGGCGTCAAAACGCCCATCCGGATAGTGCGACTGCAACGCGTGAAGCGTCGCAGTCGTCAAGAGATGAACCGGCGCCTCATCGAAGAATGTCACAGGAGGAATCGTTATCGTCGTCTCACTGTCCCGCTCGGACAGGCCTTCAAGGTTAGGCGAATATTGCTCCAGCATAGGCTGAGCCGGAGGCACGCTCGTGAGCCTAACTTTTCGTCCAAGGCACGCAGACAAGACAATATCCAGATCTCGCATGGATTCCGTCATAATCTGTCCATCCGGAAACGTGATCTCGACACTCGTCGAGGATCCAGGAATAAAGCGAGCCTGAAACGCAAACAGGGTTGGCCATCGGCGAGGATTCTTCGCGCTTACCACATGACCCGTCTCAACATCGATCAACGCATACCGGCGATCGCCCTGCAGCCCCCGGTTCGTCACAGTCGCCGTTGCCAACGGCTCTCCGAGCATCGACTTCACCGGATAGCGCCAGAGCGAGGACACGGACCAAATCAGCGGACTTTTCGGCACAGCCACAATCGCCTCCTATTGCGATGAAAGATACCGAGCTGGTTCCCAATATCGAAACCCGTTCGGTGCGGAGACTTACTACGTGAGTCTCCGCACCGGAAACACTTATTTCTTCTCGACGATGTCGCTCTTCATCGGACCAAGAACGCCCAGCAATTCATCCTTTTCTGCCTTCCCGACCTTGTGATGGTCCAAGGCCGCCACCAGATCTTCGACCAGCGCGCCAAAGGCTGGGTCAGTCACACCCATCCCGGCGTGCGTCTGCTTCATGGTGCGACCCGTGTAGGTACAGGGGCCACCGCTCGCTTCGCAGATCTGATTGACGAGATGCATCTTGAGCTTCGTGAGATCCGTACTTGCGAAATATCCGTTGATCCGCTTATCGCCTCCGACATTCCCCACGAACGTTTCGACCACCGCCGTGATCGCGCCCTTGCCACCCAACCGGTCGTATAAAGACTTGCCTTGGGCTTGGTTCCCCGCGCAGGCCGAACCCGCCATCAACACCACACTCACAATCGCCATACTCACCACACTCTGCATCTTCATCGCACACCTCCTGTAATAATTAATAAACGGGCTTACCGCCCCTCCCCACCACTCACGAACGTCTGCCACCGGCGTAGCTGATCGGCTTCCTCTCCTGGAACGTAATCAGAACAATCGAGCCGCAACTGCCCCTCCCCCATCGGCTTATTCACCAACCCGCAATGGTGCGGCCTGGCAGCATCGGCATGGACATAGGGTTGAAAATAGGTGCACCCTGCGCACATCCGCGCGACCGAGATCACCCCCTGGCCCTGCAACGAATGAATCACCTTGGTGAGCCCACGCAAAAATACCGCCTGCTCGTCCGGCGTGAGCGTCTCGACACCTGCCTCGACGACCTCAGTCCATCCTGCTGTCTGTTGCGCTTCGCGTCGGCCCGCCGCAGTGAGCGTCAAGACGAGCGCCCGCTGGTCTTCGGCCAAACGCTCTTTCTTGACCAATTGCTTCTCGACAAGCGTGATGACCGCATCGCTCACGGTCGCCGCCGACAGACACAGTGCGGACGCCACATCATTCAGCCGAACTGATTGGCCTTTCCGTTCCCCCAGCAGGACCAGGATTTGGCCCTGTGTCGGGGTAAGCCTACGCACGGTTCCACCTTCCCAGGCCTGGTTTCGCAAGGCCACTGCGATTTTTCCTAGGCCGTCCGTAATGTGGCCGACAATTGTTTTCTCTCCCTGCATGGGCAACCGTTTCCCCATTGGACGCTCCTCTATGCAGACAGGGGCACAATGAATCCGCCTGATTGCCGAAACTCGTTCTGCTGAAGCTCCGTAAACATAACCAAGGGCTCCTGGTGACAGAACAGGCACTCTTCCGCCGTCACCGCGATCGCCGCGTACCCTTGCCCCGCCACATACTCATTCGCCAACCGGACGGCCGTCGCCTGATCCCCGGTCATCACATCAAAATGCAGAGTCTTCCCCGGCACCTCCACCCACGTATCGAACACCTTCAGCACATCCATCTTCAGCTCCCTTCCAACAGCAACAGATCAACTAGTAAGGACTCCTGATTATATAACAAGGAGTCCTAGTGTACGTCAACCCCCTCTTCCGAGAAGGAATGGAACGAACGACACGGCTTGCCGCCGCGGTCCTATCACTTCTTTATTGAAGATGGGAACGATCCCTACATGAAGAGCAGGCGCGACAATCCCGCGCAACACCATGACGGGCTCGGAATCGTTCCCGGGCCGCACTTCTGAGGCAACGCCACGAACCGGTGAGTACAGGAGATCGATGGTGAGGAGGAACCGGAAATTAGAGCCACATAGAGCCGCACGCGGCTTTCCCTTGGAGGTAACGGCCGAGGGACCTGCCACCATGGCGGCAGGTCCGACCCAAGGCCGCTTATGCTTCTATCAACGCAGACGCTGGGCGATCAGACTATGACGACTTCTGCTTGGCGCGCGCTAAGGCTAATGCGATGGCCATCGTCCCGCCTGGCGGTGGCTGCCGATCCGCAGGACGTTGAGCCATTGGCTGGCGGCGCCCCTGCGATTCGCGTGCAGGCTCCGCACCAGCCGCCCCCGATGGAACGCGCGAGGAAGACGTGCTGCCGGGCGCATCATCAAGGCGCATCGTCAAAGAAATGCGCTGGCGCTTCACATCGACATCCATCACCTTCACCTTGACGATCTGACCGGGCTTGACCACCTCGTGCGGATCCTTGACGAACTTGTTCGCCAAGGCGGAGACATGTACCAGCCCGTCCTGATGGACCCCGATATCGACGAACGCACCGAACGCGGCAACATTTGTCACCACCCCTTCCAGGATCAGGCCCGGCTGCAGATCGGCCAGAGACTCGACCCCCTCCTGGAAAGTGGCCGTTTTGAATTCTGGACGCGGATCACGACCGGGCTTTTCCAGCTCCGTCAGAATATCGCGCACGGTCGGCACACCGAATTTCTCATCGGTAAAGTCAGCCGGCGATAACCCCTTCAGCAGAGTCGGTTGCCCCATCACATCCGCAATGCCTTTGCCGACACGCGCGAGAATCCGCTCGACGACCGGATAGGCTTCCGGATGGACCGACGAGCGATCCAAGGGATTGTCGCCGTCGTTGACCCGCAAGAACCCGGCCGCTTGCTCAAACGTCTTTTCGCCCAGACGCGGGACCTTGCGCATCGTCATGCGATTCCGGAACGGCCCGTTCGCGTCGCGGAATTCGACAATATGCTTTGCCAACAGCTGGTTCAGACCGGAGACACGCGCCAGAAGCGGAACCGATGCCGTATTCACATCGACCCCCACCGCATTCACGCAATCTTCCACCGTCGCATCGAGCGAGCGCGCCAACAGATGCTGATTGACGTCGTGCTGATACTGGCCGACACCGATGGCTTTGGGCTCGATCTTCACCAGTTCGGCCAGCGGATCTTGCAAGCGGCGGGCGATAGACACCGCCCCTCGCAAACTTACGTCCAGCCCTGGAAATTCCGCCGCCGCAAAAGCCGATGCAGAATAGACCGAGGCCCCGGCTTCACTCACGACAATCTTGGCGAGCTTCTGTTCCGGCTTCTTCGTCGCAATCAACTTAACCAGCTCCGTCGCCAGCTTATCGGACTCGCGGCTCGCGGTGCCGTTGCCAATCGAGATGAGCTCCACGCCGTGCTGGACCACCAATCGCCCCAAGGTTGCCAGCGACTCCTGCCACTCATTGCGCGGCTGATGCGGATAGATCGTCGCGGTTTCCAGTAGTTTACCGGTGGCATCCACGACAGCCACCTTGCAACCGGTGCGGAGTCCCGGATCGAGGCCGAGTACGGCCTTCGGACCGGCGGGAGCTGCCAGGAGCAGTTCGTGCAAATTGCGCCCGAAGATCCGGATCGCCTCCGCTTCCGCCGCCTCACGCAGCTGCAACAGCAGTTCGGTACTGAGATGCAGGTGAATTTTCACACGCCAGGCCCAGCGGCAGACGTCGGCCAGCCATTTGTCGGCAGGCCGGCCGCGATCCTCGATCCCGACATGCGCCGCGATCATCGCCGCACAGGGATGCGGTGCCACCGCCTCCAACTGCTCACCCAGCCCCAGTTCGACCTTCAAGACCCCTAATCCCCAGCCGCGGAAGAGAGCCAGCGCACGATGCGAGGGAATGGTCCGGATCGTCTCGGAATAGGCATAGTAGTCACGAAACTTTTCTTCCTCCGCTGTTTCCTTACCCTTCACGACGGTCGAAGTGACATACCCCTGATCCCAGAGCCTGGTCCGAAGCGCCGCCAGCAAGTCAGCGGTCTCCGCAAAGCGTTCGACCAGAATGTCACGGGCTCCTTCGAGCGCCGCTTTCGCGTCAGGCACATTGACCGGCTCGACCCCGTCGCCGGCCGGTTTCACAATCACATACTTGACGGCTTCCTGCTCCGGCTCCAGCATGGGATTGTCAAGCAGCACATTGGCCAACGGCTCTAAACCCGCTTCACGGGCGATCTGCGCCCTCGTACGCCGCTTCGGCTTGTACGGCAGATACAGATCTTCCAGTGTCTGCTTGGTCGCCGCCGATTCGATCGTCCCCCGCAATTCCGTTGTGAGTTTGCCCTGCTCTTCGATGGATGCCAGGATCGCCGCACGCCGTTCTTCCAGCTCACGCAGATAGCGCAACCGTTCTTCCAATGTACGCAGATGCGTATCGTCCAGATTCCCCGTGGCTTCCTTTCGATAGCGCGCCACGAACGGCACGGTCGAGCCTTCATCGAGCAACGCAACCGCTGAGGCCACCTGATGCGGCCCCACGCTGAGTTCTGTCGCAATGAGGCGAACAATCTTCTCCTGAGCCGAATCCGACACGACGGTCTTGAGTGAAGAAGCCATAGAAATGTATGCCGGCGCTTTCCGGAAGCGGCCTGATTGAGGGGCCCCTCGGGCCTCAATCGCGCGCGCATTCCTCTGTCTGATGGTGGATGAAGAATCGAGTGTATGGAACTGCCGCTTATCCTGTCGGCCTCACAAACCGGCCCCTACGTTCCCAAAAGCCGGTCAAGGCCGGGCGCGAATCTATCAGATGCCTCCCGTCCCGGCAACTCACCAGATACGCCTTCTCACCAGCGACAACCCTCCCGCATACTCACCTCCGGCAAGCCCTGGGTACCAGTTACACGGTAGATCTCTACGACCCAACTCCGTTACACTCGCAGAAAAGTAAACCTGTCAGGGGACTCGCATGCTCACGTACTATCAAGTGCTCGAACTGCCGTCGACGGCTACCAGCGAAGATATCAAGAAGGCCTGGCACGAACAACTACAGGTCTGGCATCCGGATCGATTTACCCATGCTCCGGTCCTGCAGCGCAAAGCGGAAGCCCGCACGACCTTAATCAATCAGGCCTATCAAACGCTCAATGATCCGACTTCTCGCCAGCGCTACGATGCCACGACCAGTTCCACGCCGGTACGCCCGCATACCACGGCGTCCCCGACTCCTCCACCGCGGCCAACGACGTCGGCAGCTCCACCACCGCCGCCGCCCAGATCGCGGAGCGAACAACGCGGACCGCACCTTCCGATCATGCTGTCCCGAAAGAATCAGCCCAAGATCGCGGTGCCCGCGATTCACATCCTCGTCGACACCCGCGAACACATGCCCTACATCTTCTCCGGCCTGAGCAGGATAGCCGGCACGACCCGCCAAACCCTGCAGGCCGGCGACTATGCCATTGCCGAAGCACCGGATATCTTTCGTGTTGAGCGCAAACGGGCGGAGGAACTCAATACGATTTTCTCCAACCCCTCGGAGAACCGGCAGCGGTTCATGCGCGAACTGGAGCCGCTCCTGAAGATTCCCCATCGCTTCCTGGTGATCGAAGGCGCGCTCTTCCAGCGCCTTGCCAGCGGACGCCTGGGCCAGTATCACAAAAATGGATTGTTGGATTTTCTGGATGCGCTGACCGCGCGCTTCGGGCTGCAGATCATTTACGCAGACAGCCGGAACGAGGCGGAAGAGCGCGTCGCCAATCTCGCGACACTGCACTATGCCTATTACTACGCTGAGCAGGAAGGGCTTGGACGCTACCTGGCCGACAACGACGTCTAACAGGCGCCATATCCCTGGCTATCGGCAACCCTCGAATCCCGTTTGTCGCAACGCCTCATAGATCACCACCGACACCGCGTTCGAAAGATTCAAACTGCGGCTGTCAGGCCTCATTGGCACGCGAATGCGCTGCGCCTCAGGGACCGCCTTGATGAGTTCGACCGGCAACCCCCGAGTTTCAGGGCCGAAGAGAAAGACATCCCCTGACGCATAGGCGTTGAGGTCATAGCGGCGTGTCCCTTTAGTCGACGCCGCAAAGATCCGGCGATCTACAAACTGCTCCGCGCAGGCCGTCCAACTCTCGTGCACGGTGAGCGTGGCAAATTCGTGATAGTCCAGTCCGGCGCGCAGCAGTTGCTTATCGTCCAGTGAAAACCCCAGCGGCTTCACCAGATGGAGGCGCACGCCCGTATTCGCGCAGAGGCGGATGATATTGCCGGTGTTGGGGGGAATTTCAGGCTGATAGAGAATGAGGTCGAACATGAAGCAGGTGACCGGCCAATTAGAATATGACGATGGGGACGCAGTCTACCACGACCGCTGCGATGACCAGCACCACTCTTCTGGACACATCGACCAGGAGAGTCATCACGCCGCATACCCCTTCGGGTTCGTGCTCTGCCAGCGCCAGGCGTCGGCACACATCACATCCAGTCCCCGTTCAGCGCGCCAGCCCAATTGCGCCAGCGCCTGCTTCGGATCGGCATAGCAGGACGCGATGTCACCGGGTCGCCGGGCCGCCACCTGATAGGGAACCGGTTTTCCACTGGCTCGCTCAAACGCCCGCACGATCTCCAGCACGCTATACCCGTTCCCCGTTCCCAAATTCACCGTCAAGCACTCTGTCATCTGCTTCGATCGCCCCAGCGCCTGCAAAGCTTTGAGATGCCCCAGCGCCAAATCTACGACATGAATATAGTCTCGAACGCCGGTGCCGTCAGGAGTGGGATAGTCGCCGCCCCACACATTGAGACTCGCCCGACGCCCCACAGCGACCTGTGCCACAAACGGCAGCAGGTTATTCGGGACACCCCGGGGATCTTCTCCGATCAACCCGCTGGCATGGGCGCCCACCGGGTTGAAATACCGTAAAATGCAGAGTCGCCAGGACTGATCGCTCCGCTGCAAGTCGCGCAGGATCTCCTCTACCATCAGCTTCGACCGGCCATACGGGTTGGTTGCCGAAAGCGGATGATCTTCCGTCAACGGCAACCGTTGCGGATCGCCATAGACGGTGGCCGACGAGCTGAACACCAGCTGCTTCACGCCGCACTCACCCATTGCCTCCAGCAAGCGCAAGGTACCGACCACGTTATTGTCATAGTAGGACAGCGGTTGTTCCACTGACTCACCCACGGCCTTCAGACCCGCGAAGTGAATCACCGCGGTCGCCTTGCTCTCGCGCAAGGCGGCAACCAGAGCTGCACGATCGCGGCAGTCGCCGCGGACCAGAGGGACAGGCTTTCCCGTAATGCGCTGCACCCGTGCCAACGCCTCAGGATGGCTGTTACTGAAATTATCGAAGACGGTGACCTCGAATCCAGATTGCTGCAACTCGACACAGGTATGAGACCCGATATACCCGGCACCGCCAGTAACTAGAATCATTGCCAGCCCTCCCATAACTCAACCCTGCCATCGTCATCCCGCCGGAACGCATGTCCACCACCATGTCCACCACGCAACCAGTCGGCGTTCTCACCGAGCATCTTATCCGGCCCAGGAGAAAAGACCCATCACTTGCGGCCAGCTTATCAAACTGGGAACCAGGGTCAAACGATGCTTACCATCCTGCGCCACCATCCACGCTCCACCCACCGAGCCACATCGAACCATGACAGCGTTTCGGAATGACTTCGCCAAGGAAGGTGAATCCCTTTCAATCTCACGGTCTCTCATAAGCCAGGCCGTTTCAATCCTGTCACCCACAGTGGTGTATTTCAGAACCCCGGTGTATCTTGGACCATCGACCTCCAGCCTAGAGGAGCAGGATGTTCGGAAATAGCGCTGTCATATTACACAGAGCCCAAACATTCCCATTACTCCGATACCGATACGGGATCGTACTTCGGATGGTCTGGCTCACGGCGATCCTCGCGACAACCACTGCCTCATGGGCACAGGATCCACAGCATATGTCTCCTGAACGCCTGGCTGAGCAGGCCAAAGCGGTCTGGGAAAGCGGCGCCATTGCTCCCGCACTCGACCTGCTTGAAGAAGGGGTCCAACAGCATCCCCGCGCACTCACTCTCTACAAATTACGCGGGGACATTCTCGCCACCGCCCGCGGCCCTCAGGAGGCGGTGCGGGCCTATGAGACCGCCCTCGCCCAACAACCGGCCGCCTTGGATATCCGCTGGGCAAAATGGAGTGTCTTGATGCGCTGGGGGCAGGCGGAGGAGTCGCTGGCTGAGCTGCAACGCATTGCGAACATCGACTCCCAGAATCCACTCGTGCATCTGCGTCTCGCCCAGGAACTCCGCAAACTTGACCGTCTGGAGGACTCCCTGAAGTCCTATCAGAAAGCCGTGGCGCTCGCGCCGGAGCTCCTTGGCTGGAGACTGGCGATGGCCCGGGCACGCTTCGACATTCTGGACTATCGCGGCGCCGATGCGGATGTGGAATATGTCCTCAACAAAATGCCGCCAGGCTCTCCGTTGGAGCTCCCGGCCAAGAACCAACTCGCGCAGCATTACGAATCGATGGAGCGAGGCCGCCGCTTTACCCCGGCGCTCACGCCGGATGCGAGCGAGAAACAACTGAAAGAGTGGGCCGCGATTCGCGCCGACGCCTGGAGACTGTTTTCAGCCGGTCGCTACCAGGAAGCTGAACCGATCTACCGGCGAATCATGACGCTCAACCCCAGAGACACCCTGGCGACCCATCAATTGGGACTGACCCTCATGCAGCTCGGGCGATGCAAAGAGGCGCTGGCCATCTTCGGCAACGTGCTCAACATGAATCCCAGCGAGGACGACTACGCCGATACGGTGTTTCGCATGGGCGTCTGTCTCGTGGACCTCGAGCAGTGGGAAGACGCGTTTGTGCATTTTCAAACGCTCTATGACACCGCCGTGGAGTTTGAGCAGAACAATAAAGAAGTCCAACTGCCGGCCGGTACCCGCGTGCTCGCGAAAGACAAACTGGCCCGCTGGCTCGACAAAATTCGTCCCCACGTCCCCGAACTGGCACAGCTGAAAGCGGAGGAAGCGGCGGCGGCCCCCCCTCCTCCCAGTGAAAAATCCCTGTCTGCGTCGCTGGCAGAAGAAGCGCTGTTCGAAAAAGCTCTGGAGCGGTTGAAGCCCCAGAAGCCCTTAGACCCACAGGCTACCCTCATGGGTCGGGACGCCGATTTCAGCTGGTTTCGCTTCGTCATTCCGGCCGGCAAGGTCATCCGTGACGATTTTCCAACGGGCGCTCACGAATTTATTCCGCTGAATCCGAATGACACGTTCCCCTCCACTCAGCCGGAGATCTATCTCGTATTCGGACTCGTGTCAGCTTCATACGACGCCATCCCACTCTCCGCTCACTGTGTTCTGGAGATCGCCGAGGTCTCCGGCGAGGCGCCGCCCCTCGCCCAAGACCAGGTCATGATGGCCATGAATGACCAGTCCGGC
This sequence comes from Nitrospira sp. CG24D, assembly GCA_002869855.2. Lineage (GTDB taxonomy): Bacteria > Nitrospirota > Nitrospiria > Nitrospirales > Nitrospiraceae > Nitrospira_D. The sequence goes on along the minus strand of NEWQ02000044.1, from coordinate 8,154 downwards.
TACTTCCGGCTTCCTCCCCCCAAAACAGGTTGGACATCGGGGCTTTACCGCTGTGGATTATTCGCGGGCGAACGCACATCCGCCTATACGCAGGCCGACGAGGTGCGGTTCAGGATAGTCCAGCCAACACCAGCCATGTAGAGCAGCTCATTGCCACACACCATCATTCATTTCTCGCATGGGAGGTTGAGACGAGGCCGACTTTGTCGAGCACTCGACCACGAAGCATGTGACTGGCGTCAGTGCGGTGCGCGGAAACACGGGGGGCTAAGGAATCGTTCGGCTCTGCTCATTGGAGAAGGGGCTTTCGTTCCCGTTGGTATCGTAGGCCGATACCGCAAAGAAATAGGTCACTCCCTTCGTCAGATTCGTCATCTGATAGGTCGTGGTAGAAGCAGACAGGGTGGCAATCGGATTTCCGTAGATACCCGCGGTTGTCGAGCGATAAATCCTGTATCCGGCCAGGTCCGATACCGAAACTGGATCCCATTGAAACATTAAGGATGCCGTGGCGGCAGGATCCTGCGCGGCCGGAGGTGTACTGTCGCCCCCTCCCCCGCCGGTACAGCCTCCAAGCGCAACCCCGACCACCGCAAATATCACCCGGCCGAACGATGCTCGTATCACTTGCTTACTCCCTCGTTCATTTGACCGACAGCGATCCAATTTACCGCCTCGCCGAACAAGAGGCAAGGACGGTGCCGAGGTGCCACACTCAGCCCGCGAGAATTTCTGCAAGCCAGGCGCACCGCTATAAGCGAATTGATGACGATCCTGACCAAGGGATATTCTCCCGGCTACATACCACTGGCTGTCCCAGCCATCACCAGAGCCCTCATTTGTACAGTGATCGTCCCAGACCTACCCCTCTTCACCACAATTCCACAGGCTTCGTAGAAAACTAACTCAGTACCAGCAGGCATATCCCTTGCGGTGTACCAGGCCGGCAACTGAAGGACGCCCGTATTGCATAGCCCGGTTGATTAGGGCACCCTTTCCTTATCTTCCTTCATCCCGTCGCTCCAAGAGGATCACCGTATGGCACCCACACAGACCGCACAGGCCCCCGCGCAAGCCTGTCGTCAGTGCGGACTTTTTTTATCAGGCCTTCTCTTCGTTTCCATCGCGCTTGGAACAACCGGTCTCGCGGAAAGCGACGGATCCATTCCGGCTCTTGCCCCGACCCTGTTATTCACAACGGCCCCACCGCCACTCTCCGCACCGTTGGCTCAGGCAACAACCCCTCGCAAGGCCAGGGGACGCTGGGTTCGAAATCAGCGCTCCGTCACCATCACCGCCGCCGCGCTCCGTGCCCTCAATTCACTCAGTCCGGCACCACACACCGAGTTCACGATCGACCTTTTTTCCGTCGGCACACAACTCGTCGATCTCAGCCCGGGAACCGAACCACAGAGGACACTTCACTACCAGACATGGACTGGAAGGTTGAAGCAGGACAGGGACAGTGATGTGACGCTCGTCATAAAAGGCACCGCGGTCGCGGGAACGATCCGAAAGGGTCGCACAATCTATGAGATCAAACCCAACGCTGACGGCACGCATGACATGACCGAGATCGATAGCGAGTTGCTCCCCAGTGACCACCACCCGGTCTCAGTGAGTCCCGCCGAATTGGCAGCCGGTGATGCGGCCGCCGGCATAGCCGCGCCCACACTTTCCCCTGCCACAGCCACTGATAGCGGCACGTTGATCGACGTGCTGGCGGTCTACACCACCACCGCGAAGAACGCGAATGGGGGGCAGAACGGCATGGAAGCCCTGATTGTCCTCGGCATTTCTCTGGCCAACACCGCCTTCACCAACAGCCAGATCAATACTCAGTTCAGACTCGTCCATACCGCTGAAACCGACTATGCGGAGACCGGCAACTACAACACCGATTTGAGCCATCTGCGAAGTACCAATGATGGCTTTATGGATGAAGTGCATGCCTTGCGAAATGCTCATAAGGCAGATCTGGTCACGCTGATTGAAGACAACATCGGAGATGCCTGCGGGGTCGCCTACGTCATGAGTTCTGTCAGCGCCAACTTCGCAAATTCAGCCTTCAGCGTCGTCGAAGATGACTGCATCTCCGGCTACACCCTCGCCCATGAGTTGGGTCACAACATGGGGTCCATGCATGATCGGGTCGAGGGAGGAACCGGCGCCTACCCCTACTCCTTCGGGCATAAGGAAGCCGGCAAGTTTCGGACGATCATGGCCTACCCCTGCAGCCCCTCCTGCCCGCGCATCAATCACTTTTCAAACCCCAATGTCAGCTATCAAGGCACCTGGCAAACCGGCATTGATCATAATACGAGCCCTGCGACCTCCGCTGATAACGCCAGAGCCTTTACCAATGCCTTGAGCACCGTGGCGAATTTCCGCAACAGCGGCGATACGACCGCTCCCCCGGCCCCCGCTAATTTTCGAATCATCAGCCCGTAGTCACACAAGAAGGAGTCTGCTTCGTGCATATCCGAATCACCTGTCGCCGCCTCCTTCTTTTTGGACTGACGGCACTTCTCCTCTACACCCTCGGCATGGCTCCCCATCCCTCTTCAGAAGTGCACCTCTGGGAATTGCTCTCTGCGCCATCATCTCCCGATCAGCCGCAAATAACCCGCCAACCCTGGGTCATCCGCGCGCAGAAGATCCGCCTTCACCAAACCATCCTCGACATGCTCCGTGATCCCAAACTTCCCGTGCCTTCAGGAATCATCCTTGACCTGACCAGTGATACCAGTCACGAGATGGTCATTGATTCCAAGACTCCAGGCGCGCTTTCAACAACGATCATTCAGGGCCATGCGCAGAAAGTCGCCCACTCCGACATCATCCTCGTCATCAAAGCCAGGTCGATCGCCGGCACCATCCGCATGGACACACGGGTGTTCAGAATCCAATCCACAGGAGACAACGAGCACCTGCTCGTTGAAATCAACCCTGAGAAACTCCCGCCCGACTAACAACTCTTCCCAAACGGATACCTTCCCACCTTGAGCAGGCTCAGCTCCGATTTATCTACTGCTTGTGACTGGCTGATACAGGTAACACGCAAGGCATCGAGACAATCGCCCCGGACTCACTCCCTCCGGACTGGCCGTCGATCCGCCACCTGGCGCCCCACCCCAACCCACTTTACTTCTTATCGTGCAAGGGATACCCTTTTGATCCTGTTTAGCCCTCTGTCTTGACCACAATGGGAGTTGCACTCGGGTGGAAGTAATCCAGCCACTTCCTGCACGCGCCACATTTTTGGAAGGAGTCTGCCATGTTACGACGTCTATGCACCGTGATCGTACTCGCCGGTGTGTTCGCCCCCCCTCTCCTCTTGGCGGCGCAACTCAACCGGCCGCAGGTCGAGTATTCTGCCGATGAGACGATGCAAACTGAGGAGGGGACGATCGAACAGCATGTCTTCGTCACTCCCGCCAAGGAACGCAAGGAAATGCTGACCGGAAGCGGAGATGGAGTCGTCCAGATCTTCCGATTTGACAACAAAGTGATGCTACAACTCATGCCGTCAGAAAAGATGTACATGGAGCATTCCTTCGAGAAGGCCGCTGCCCAAAATAAGGGCAAAGACATGTCTCAGTGGGATTTCGAGGAGACGGTGATGGGCGAAGAGGTGCTGAACGGCATGAAGGTCACGAAATATAAAACCATCGCCACCAGTAACGATGGGAAAAAGTATGGCGGATTCTCCTGGCGAACCAAGGATGGAATCACTGTCAAACAAGACCTACTCTACAAGGAAGGCAACGAGAAAAAGCGAATCACGTCGGAGTTGAAGAATGTGAAGGTCGGCAGGCAGGATCCGCAACTGTTCGAGGCTCCCAAAGATTTCACCAAATTCGACATGGCCGGCATGATGGGTGGCATGATGGGCGGGAAAATGGGACGGGACGGTATGGATCAACCGCCTATGGACCGGCCCGGGTCAAGGAATAGACCTACGGTACACCAGCCCGGCACTCAGCAGAATGTTCCGGTAGCTCCTGAGCCGGAACCGCCGGCCCAGGAGCCGTCGGACCTGGAAAAGGCCGGCAGTTTCATGAAGGGCTTGTTCGGCCGATAGGCGAAGGGCAGGATGGAGAAGCGGCTGCAAGGCGGGTCGCTGTTGGTTGCCACGTTCCTGATGGCGGTTACTCTCCTGCCTTGCGTCGCTCCAGCGGAAGAGGCGGGACCTGCGGGCGCGCAAAATCGGCCGGTCATTAAGGCTGCCGCTCTATACATGGTCGAACTGAAATCCGGGCGGGTTCTCCTGGAAAAGAACGCGACCCGCCGCCTTCCTCCCGCCAGCCTCACAAAAATCATGACCGCGCTGGTAGCGCTGGATGCCGCCCCGCTGCAAGAGGTGGTAAAGATCGACCGCCGCGCGATCGTGCACCATTCGTCTTACAACTTCCGGTCCGGGGAAGAATTCCTCCTGCGTGACCTGATGACGGCCATGCTGGTGGCCAGTGCGAATGATGCCTGTGAGGCGGTTGCGTGGCACATCGGAGGAGACGACAAACGCTTCGTCGGAATGATGAATGAGCGAGCCGAAAAGCTGGGGTTGAAGAACACCCACTTTGCCAACCCATGCGGGTTCGATGCGCCCGGGCACTATTCGACGGCCGCTGACCTTGCGAAACTGACTGAGCAGGCGCTGCAGCAGCCGTTCTTCTCCATGATGGTCCGGACACTGGCCCGCGACATCACCACGGTGGATGGAGCCAGGAAGCTGTCGCTGCACAGCACGAACGAGTTGCTGATTGATCCGGATGTCAACGGCGTGAAGACCGGCTATACGAGCAAAGCCGGACGCTGCTTGATTGCCAGCATGTTCAAGGACAGGCATCGCTTGCTGTTAGTAGGGCTGAACGTCCAGGACCGTTGGGAACAGGCCACGCGTCTGCTGCGGTACGGACAGGCCGTGTTGCGGGCGGACAGTGGCTAGGACGGTCGTCATTGGCGCCCGACCTGGTGAAGATAAGCATCGCGGAGGTTTTTCCTGGCGGGCGCATAGTCTGGGTCTAGCCTGGCGGCAATGCGGAATTCCTCTATGGCGCGATCCCAGTTGTCCTGCATCGCGTAGGCATGACCCAGGTTATTGTGCGGCCTGGCTTTGTTCGGCGACTTCCGAACCGTGTCCGACCAGAGCGAGACCTCATCGCGGTAGAGTAGATTTCTCTGGTGTGTCGCGACGCCGAGCGCGAGGACCATTGCCAGCGCGATGCTGTATGCGGCATTTCGGGTCATGCGTGGGCGCGGCAAGATGACCATGAGCCAATGCATGAGCCGATCGCCGAGGACGACGAACGCCAGGATCAGACCGATCGAGGCTAGATAGAGATTGCGTTCGCTCAAGAGATCCACCCGAGGAATCAGACTTGTCGGAAGGATCTGAATAAAGAACCACCCGATGCCGAATGACAAAAGCGGAAGCCGTCGCGCCAAGAACAGCGCTACCGCGGCCAATGTGCTGAGAACCAGGAAATCGAGCGGCAGGGGCCATTGAAAAAGTGAACTGAACAGAGGCAGATCGTGATCGAAATTCAGTTTCCAGGGACAGGAGAATAGCTGGAGCGCATACGCGACAGCATGCAGTTCGCTCAGAAGATTGTCCCACAGGGGACGGAGGTCCAGACTAAACTGGGCAAGCGCGGAATAGCGTGGGTGCCACCAGACCCATGCCGCAGCGCCGAAAACGACGAACCAGAATGGAAGATGGAAGGAGACAAACCTCTTGCGAAAAGCAGCACCGTCGAACCGGTGGATCAGCACGTCCCAGAGCAGCAACGCAAGCGGAAATGTCATCGCCGTCTCCTTCGAGCCGAGCGACAAAAGCAGTGAGACCATCGCGCCTGACATGAAGAGCCGACGGGTATGCCTGTGGTCTTCGGGATCTGAGGCCTTGATGTATAGGAAGAAGGCCAAGAGATAGAAGAACGCCATGAGGCCTGAGGCCCGTCCCGAGATGTACGTCACCGTTTCTGTCTGGATCGGGTGGATGAGGAAGAGCAACACAGTCCAGAAAGTAATGGGGCGGGCTTCTTTCGTGACAGCATGACAAAGAATCAGGTACAAGAGGAGCCCGGATCCAAGATGGAGCAATAGATTCAGCAGATGGTAGCCGGCCGGATTGTGAGCATAGATCGACCGGTCAAGCAGGAAAGTGGCATACAGTACCGGCCTCACCATATGGTCGAGGTGGCGGACAAAGACTTCCGCGCGGTCAAGGTGTGGATTGAGGAGAATCGCAAAGCCGTCGTCGTATTGAAAGGCACCAAGAAAAGCTCCGGCATAGCCGCCGGCGCCAACCGTCACGAGCAGCAGGAAGATGAGCAACGGACGCTGAGTGAACCATTCCACGGCGTCCTTATACTGCATCGGGTCTATTGGGTATAGGGGGGAGTATGACGATCTTCAAATCAGCCACGTATGGCCTACTCATGGCAGCGGCATTGCTGTGGTTTCCACCCGGCGCGCGTGCCGAACTCGATTTCGAGGCCGAAGTCAAAAAACACCTGAATGACCCGATCGGCTGCGGCTGCAGCGAACAAGATAAGACAGATCTTGAAAGCCGCATCAAGCAGGTGGAGGCCGCGATCAAGGAGTACGAATCCCTGATCAAAGAGACGGAGGCCAAGGAACGAAGCGGGAAGGAACAGTTATTCCTCACCGATGACAACCGGGGCAGCGTACAGGGCTCTGTCGGTTTCAGGATGTCTACCGTTCGGACGGCCAACGCACGATCGTTTGCAGCGGAAACGGATGCCGGCTGCACCATCAAGATCAATGAGAACGCGACCCGCTGTTTGCGCGGCGCGCTCCAAGATCATGAAGCGGTCCACAAGAAAGCCTGCGAAGCCAACAAAGGCATGAATCCGTTCGTAGATTGGCGGAGCAAGCAGCGGTTAGTGGACTACATGCGAGAGGAGCAGGCGGGCTATCAGAAAGAAATGGAGCGACTCAAACGCGAATTGGACACGATGAAGAAGTATTGTTCACTGGATAAGAGCGTTCGCTGGGCGCTCGAGCGCAGGATCTCAATGCAGGAACAGCTCAAGGAGGCCTCTGAGAATGTGAACGGTCTCAGGAAAGTTTTACGGTAGCGGCTTTCAAGGTCCAGGAGGAGCTTCATGAAAATGTCATGGACATACACATCGGTTGTTATGACGGGCGCCGTCTTCATTACCGTCTTTGGCCACCTTCCGATGCCGGCCGAAGCGACCTCTCTCAGAGGGATCGGCTCAACTCCAGAAAAATTCCAAGCGAGCCCACCGCAGGGCACTTCAGCCACCAAACAGCAGCTCGTCGGACAGTATACCAACCAGTGCGCGAACAAGCCGGCCCCGGCAGACCCTTGCGATAAGATCAGAAAGGATGCCATTGAGATTTTCAAAGAAGACTTGCAGACGCTGGGCTCCTCCACCGATCGCACGTACCTACCGGCGATTCTCGGAATCTTTAAGAGCCATGAACCTGAGTTGCGGATTGCCGCGGCGGATGCGATCGGCATGATCGGCCCGCAGGATCAGGATGTGGATGCGCTGGCGCCGCTTGCCAACGATCCGGTTCCGGATGTGAGACGAGCCGTTTCCCAAGCTATCTCCCATGGCAAAAGCAGCGCCATCCGCCTGTTGAGTCAGCGCACGCCGTCGATGAAAATGGGGCTGGCACCGGAACCTCCGGCCGATGCCGCCAAATACTCGATCCCGGTTGCCCCGGACAGCACGTACCTGTTCTATGGGAGTGATGCTGCATCGGGCCGGCTGTCCTACACAAGCAAGAACGAGGCGGCAGGGTTCTTCAAGGCAAAAGCTAAAACGGGGCCGTTCAAACTGGATGATTTTCAGGAAAAATACCGCTATCAACTGCAAGACGAGCAGGAGGCGAGAGAGCAGATTCAGAAAGCAAAGGCCAAGCAACTGGACCAGATCAAACCGGATCCAACAAATGCCAAAGCGCTCACCGAGTTTATGGAGCAAGTTCAATCGGTTCAAATGAGCCAATTCACTGGGATGCAGTTGGATTCATATCAGCCGGCCCTTTTCAAGGAGCCGACTGTCTATATTCTTGAAGAGCGGCAGATAGGCCAGCGCAGCTATCCCACCCGGTATGTCGTGATCTATCAAGACGTGGCGCTCAACCGGCCCGGCT
>NEWQ02000043.1 GCA_002869855.2 Nitrospira sp. CG24D | reverse complement strand
CCATTGTCTACGTCCGCCGCTACAACTTTGCCGACGAGGACTCTCTCGTCACTTATTTACATCGATACGGTCGCGGCGTAGAGCTCTCCCGTGCAGACTTTCTGGAAGCCCGCTGGGAACCGGCCATTCGACAGGCGCTGGCGTTGCCGGCACCAGCCTCTCCGCCGCCTGCCTGTACCGGCGCGGCCGATGCGGCCAAAATTCTGGCGGCCTACCTTCCATAACGCGGCAGGCTTCCTTCAACAAAGAACCGCATTCCAACACCTTGACAACCTTCCCTACCACGGATATTGTCTCACCACAATTTCACAGAGCTGCCGGATACGTCATGCCTATACACATTCCGGGCGACATTGCCTTCCGCGACATAGCCGACGAAGCGGTTGTGCTCAACCTGTCCACCGGAATTTACTTCGGTCTCGACAGCGTTGGCACTCGGATCTGGCACCTCTTGGCGGAACACGGTTCCAGCGAACCGGTAGTCAACGCGCTGTTGGCTGAATACGATGTCGAGGAGGGAAGACTTCGACGCGATGTTGAAGCCTTGATCCAACAATTACTGGACAAGGGACTCGTGGCTCGCGATGAAGAACATACTCCATCGGCTCGCTGAACTCTCCAGGATCGACTGGGTCCTTCTCCCACAACTTGCTCTTGCCTCCTATACGCTCCGTATCGCCGGACGAATGATGTCCTTGCCGCAACTGACCCGCTTGCTGATTTCCGTCAGTGCTTCCCCCGTATTCAGTGTCCTTCCCTTTCCGCACAGCCGTTGCACAGCCGCTCACTTGATCACGCTCGCGGAGAAAGTCGTACGCATCCTCCATCGCCGAAATTGTTGCCTGACACGTTCACTGCTGATCTTTTGGTTACTCAAGATTCGGCGCGAGTCGGCTCAGCTTCTGATCGGCGTCTCGACACACACGACTGTTTTTGAAAGCCATGCTTGGATCATGCACAACTGTGCAGTTGTGGTGGGCTCACCTGACCTGGTCCGGCGCTTCACCTCCCTTCAGAGCTTCTAACACACACGATGAGCGGCATCACCGGATGTTACAACCTCGACGGCAAACCGGCAGAGCGTACGCTGGTCCAGCGGATGATGCATCGCTTGGCCCACCGAGGACCGGACGGATCAGCGATATGGATGGACGGACCTGTCGGCCTCGCTCATCTGGCTCTTCACACGACGCCGGAATCTCTCCGGGAAACCCAGCCGCTGTGCAACGAGGCGCGCACGATTTGCCTGACGCTCGATGGACGAGTGGACAATCGAACGGAGCTTCAGACCGCGCTGGAGGCACGCGCGGTGCGGCTCCGGTCGGATTCCGACGCTGAATTGGTTCTGCGGGCCTATGAATGCTGGGGTATCGATTGTCCGCATCGCATCATCGGCGATTTTGCCTTTGTGGTGTGGGATCGACTGAATCAGCAGCTATTCTGCGCCAGGGATATTCTTGGGACCAGACCATTCTATTACTGTAGAAACGACCGCCGATTGCTCTGGGCCTCTGAACTCCGGGCGCTCTTTGAAGACGATATCGTCCGCACGGTTCCAAACGAAGGGATGATCGGTGAATACCTCGCCAATGCGATTATGCATAATGAGGAGACGCTGTTCCGCGATATCGTTCGCCTGCCTCCTGCCCATTGTCTTCTCATCGGTTCCGACCATATGCGCGTATATCGTTACTGGGATATCGATCCGCTGCGGGAGATTCGATACCGACGCGCCGAAGACTACGCAGAACACTTCTTGAGCCTCTTCAAAGAGGCGGTTCGCTCACGATTACGGAGCCATCGCCCCATCGGAGCCGACCTCAGCGGCGGACTGGATTCATCGTCGGTGGTCAGCATGGCGCAGTTGCTCTACCAGGAAGGAACCGTGCCGAATCAGGGTCTTGAAACTTTCTCCCTGGTGTTCCCAGGCCTCGCCTGCGACGAAAGTTCCTATATTCGGGACGTAGCCCAACGATGGGAGTTGCCCTCCAATAGGCTTGTGGCAGACACGCAGCCTCTGGACCACTATGTGGCTCAAGTAGAACGCGACTTTGATTTTCCTGAGTATCCGAATAGCGCGATGTCCACCCCTCTCAGGATGCAAGCCCGGGGAAAAGGAATCACCGTCATTCTTGACGGAAGTGGTGGAGACGAATGGCTGAGCGGAAATGACTGTCATTATGCCGATCTTGTGCGCACCCGACGGTTCCTGAAATTGTTCCGGCAGGTGTGCCATGATCGCCGAGCATCTGGCGGCATCTTTCCTTTGTGGCCGCTCCTGCGCCTCGGGTTATGGCCGCTCATGCCACTGGCGATGCGCACGACGATCAGACGTCTTTCAAAACGAGATGGCGTGCCGTGCTGGATGACGCCCCAATTTGCTCGCCAGATCCATCTGACTGAACGACTGCGCCTTGAAACGATACGGCGCGCCGGGTCCAGCTTTGCGCAGGAGGATATCTATCGAACGCTCCTGAGCGGCTGGCAATCACACGGGAATGAAATGGGCGATCGGCTCTCTGCGCGGTTGTCGATGGAGGAGCGATCCCCATTGAACGATCGACGGATCATTGAATTCGCGTGCGCCGTACCGGAGGAACAGCACTGGAGGCAAGAGCAATCGAAATGTCTTCTTCGCGAAGCCATGAAAGGCCTCCTGCCGGAATCAGTCCGCAACCGCTGCACGAAAGCGGACTTCTCCCATGCGTTTGCGGAAATGCTCCGGACCCAAGGCGGGTCCATTTTGCTCGACTCCCTGCGCACCGAAGAGTTGGGGTGGACACGGGGGGAACAGATCCGGAGCATGTACCGAGCCATGATCGACCTGCATGGCAAGGGAGACAGCGGGTATACCCAGTACATCTGGCCTTTATGGATGATCTTTGGAATTGAGATGTGGTTGAGCACGATACTGGATAAAAAAGGAGAACGAGGATATGGAGCCGAACAAGCACCAAGTCTCTTTCGACAAGACGGCCAAGAAGCCGTATGTCACCCCATGCCTAGTGGAGTACGGCAGTGTCGCTAAACTCACACAAGGCGGCGCCGGCAGTGTCACTGACGGTGGGATGATGGGAGCAGGGATGCGGATGGGCATGGGCATGAGGTGCTTGTAAGATTCCGATGGTCTGAAAGGAGTTGTCTGTGTCACTTGAAGTTGATGAACATCGCGAATATCTGAGCGACCACCCTCGCCTGGCTGCCTTTCGCTCGGCGATTGAGGAAGTCGTCAAGCCGGACCATGTCGTGCTCGATCTCGGCTGTGGAACCGGCATTTTAGGGCTGCTGGCCTGCCGGGCTGGAGCCAAACGGGTCTATGCGATCGATGAAGGAGGCATGATCGAGTTAGCGCGCGCCATCTGCGGGGCCAATGGCTTTCAGGATCGCGTGCGGTTTATCAAGGACGTGTCCTCCCGCGTGGAACTGCCTGAACGGGTTGATGTGGTCCTCGCTGACCAGATCGGACAGTTCGGATTTGAAGCCGGATTGTTCGAGTACTTTAGCGATGCGCGGCGACGTTTTCTGAAACCCGGCGGAGTGACTATTCCTCGTCGTCTTGATCTCTATGTCTGCCCTGTCGAATTCGAGGGCATGTGGAAGCAAGTGGACTTCTGGAACAGCGCGCCCGCCGGATTTGACTTTCAGCCGGCTCGTTCACTCGCCGCCAATACAGGTTACCCGGTCAAATTCAATCCTGAGCACCTGCTCGGCACGCCTGAAGTGGCATGGTCCGTTGATCCATCGAGCTGTGACGGCGTATCGCTCAACATGCGCGCTCAGCTCAACGTGACACGACCGGGAATACTGCACGGGATCGGCGGGTGGTTCGTCGCGCAACTGTCCCCACACGTCACCATGTCCAACTCCCCCTTGGTCGCTCAGCGCATCAATAGAAGAAATGTGTTTTTCCCGCTTGACCGGCCTATTGTGGTGCAAAAAGATGATCATGTATTCGTCTCCATGCGCATTCTTCCGACTCAAGTCGTCGTGTCTTGGAACGTGGAGGTGTGGAGAACCGACCCGTATGATCCGACACACACCAAGAAAACCAAGTTGGCCCAGTTCTCCCATTCGACGTTGAACGGGATGCTGATTAGCCGGGAGGACCTCCAGCGGACCAAACCGACTTCGATCCCGACGCTGAACCTGTGGGGTCAAGCCCGCCTGACCGTGTTGACCCTGTGCGATGGGCTGCGTCCCTTGGCAGACATTGAGCGGGAAGTCCTGCGTCAGCATCCGGACCTGTTTCCCTCACTGAACGAGGCGGCAACCTTCGTCGCGGAAGTGGTCACGAGGTATGCCCGGTGACGATGTCTGTCACGCTGAACGCTTCTGCCGCCGGCTACCGTGTCTATGGCCATCTCCTATCCTGTACGGAAGCATTGCCGGAGCTGGAACCGGTCAGCGCACACGAGGCCGTCGCACGTCCCGACATTGAGGTTCGCTGGGTTGATGGGCCAGACCGGTTTGATTTGCCTCTTTCCTGGTTCCTGACCATCCCTTCTACAGACAACACACCATGGATGCTCTGTGGCAAATGCTCAGACGGGTACGTACTTCGATTCCCAGACCTGGCAGACTTCTGCGTCGATCGCTCCGGACAGCGCATCCTCTGCGCCCCAACCGCCACGACCCCACGCCCTACGGTCAGACATCTTCTTTTAGATCAGGTTCTGCCCCTTGCTCTGAATCAACGTGGATGCGAGGCTCTTCACGCCACCGCCGTCGTCACGGCCCAAGGCGCCTGTGCCTTCGTCGGCCCGACCGGTTCCGGCAAGTCCACCCTTGCCGCGAGTTTTGCGCTGCTCGGCGCGCCGGTCCTCAGCGACGATTGTCTGTTGATCGAGGAACAGCCGTCGGGCATCGTGGCCTTTCCCGGTTACCCGGGTGTTCGACTCTGGAACGACACCGTTGAGGCGCTGTTCAGCGGACAGAACCGATCTGTTCCCGTGGCCCATTACACAACCAAACGGCGTATGGCCTTCGATGCCGAGTCCGGACAGTTTTCGTCCGCTCCGGCCCCCCTTTCCAGAATCTACATCCTGCTTCCCGACAGTCCGAGCCGTCTTTGTGACGATTCCTTTCCCTCTCTCATTACCCCTCTGGCTCCACGCGATGTCCTGATGGCCCTGATCGGTTCGGCATTTCGGCTCGACATTACCGATCGTCACATGATGGTCAGACAACTGCAATTCTTTGCGCGTGTGCACGCGCGGATTCCCGTCCGCGGGTTGACTCTTCCGGACTCATACGAGGCGCTCCCGGCCGTGTGTACTGCGATCGTGCAGGATCTTCGTTCGTGACCGCGCGCGGCTCCGCCAGCCACGTCACCATCGTTGACCTCCTTCGCATGTCGTCCGGCACATTGATCCCTCCGCCGACATACCCGGACTACGTTTGGGACTCGCTCCTCGATGCCGCCACCACCCACCGGGTGCTTCCCTTCTTGTATCCATGGCTCACAGACTCCTCCCGCAGCCACACGCTCCCACCCCTTCTTCACGCTCGTCTCAAACAGATCATGAGGGAAACGATGGCTCGCAATCTGTTTCTGACAAACGAGCTGTGCGCCATCGTGACGGCTCTCGATGGCCACGGCGTACCCAGCATCCCGATTCGTGGTCCGGCGCTGGCTCAACAGCTCTATGGCGATCCCTTCCTCCGCCCCGCAGAAGACCTCGATCTGCTTGTCCACCGGCACGATCTTCCGGCAGTGGCGGCTATTCTGTCACAACAGGGATATCGTTCGGTCGAACACCGACAGGGATTTCTTGAGACGTTTTCATACTCCCTGGAGTTTGTCCATCCGGGCTCCGGCCTCTATGTCGAACCACACTGGAGCCTGGTGTATCCCCCCTACGTTGGAACCGTCGATATGGCGCCCGTCTGGGCTCGTGCCGTGCACCAGCAGGTCGCAGATGTCAACATGTTAGGGCTTGGGCTGATCGATCTGGTGATTCATCTCTGCGTCCACCTTCTTCATCGAGGCAATCAGGTTCCCTTCCTCTGGCTCTATGAACTGGATCGCCTGCTCCGTGAGAAGCAGGCCACCATGGATTGGGATCAGTTCGTACGCGTGGCTCACACCATGGGGCAGGGACTGCTCGTGGCTCAAGCGCTATCCAAAGTGAGCGAGCAGTGCGGCACACCCCTACCTCCATCCCTTCTTGCTCAGCTGGCTCTCTCCCCCCATCCATCCTCGTTCCCGACTATCGGCTTGTTGTTAACAAAGGAGCAGGTGAACGGCCGCGAGGAATTTGCCGCGTTATGGGCTCTCGGAAGCCTTCGCTCAAAGCTTCGGTATGTTCTAGGACTGCTCTTTCCCTCGCCAGATTTCATGCTCAGACGCTATCGGCTCTCCAGCTATTCCATGCTCATGCTGTACTACCCCCTCCGATTTGTGTCCCTGCTGTGGGAAGGGGCGATGTGGGTTTCCGCCTGGCTACGTGCGGTCGTTTCCTCACAAAATCCCCAGTCCAGATGACAGAGCTGTCTGCTTGCGGATAGGTGCCTCAAAACATACATCCTTTTGCCCGATCGCTCCGTAGAGTGTTATAGTTGGGGCGTGTTTCAGACCGAAGCCAGAATCTCGTTAGCCAGCTGACCCACTATGGACGCCTCGTCGCAACACGCCGCCTCAAACATTGACCCAAAACTGCTGGCCCGGGTGGTCAAGGGAGACCACCAGGCATTCAGCCAGCTCTACGATCAATCCAGCACGCTCTTGTATACGATGGCACTGCGCATTCTCGGCAATCGCGATGAAGCGGCTGAACTCCTTCAGGATGTCTACCTGGAGGTCTGGCGCAAGGTCTCCCGCTATGATGTCGGACGGGGAACTCCCGTGGCATGGCTGGTCACGCTGACGCGGAGCCGGGCCATCGATCGACTCCGGGCCCGAGCCTCCCGGGGCTTGAATAAGCAGACAGAGTCCCTGGACAGCTCGTCAGCCTCCCAGATCGCCGATCGAGGTCCCAATCCTTTTGAGGCACAAGCCGATCAGGAAATCAGAAGCTTGGTGGGAGGCGCCCTGGCGGCGCTCCCGCAAGCCCAGCAACATGCGCTGGAATTGGCTTACTACGAAGGACTGTCCCACGCAGAAATCGCAGCCCGGCTGAATCAGCCGCTCGGAACGGTCAAGACCAGAATCAAGCTGGGCATGTCCAAGCTCCGGGAGTCGCTCCGGCGCTGTTGGGAACAGGGTGAACACGTATGACCCACGAAGAACTCGAAGAAGCCGTCCCGCTCTACGCCGCAGGCGCGCTCGAACGCTCCGAACGGCAGGCTCTTGAAGCCCACCTGCTCTCCGGTTGCGTCTCGTGCCACACGGCGCTCAAGGAGTTCCAGTCGGTGGCATCCATTCTGCCGTTCGGATTGAATTCGACGCCGGCTCCCCGTGCGCTAAAAGCCAACATCATGGCCGCGCGGACGCCGACCGCCATCGCCGAGGACGCTCAGGAAAAAGTCGACACGAAACCAAGTCTGGAACCGGGAGAATGGATGAACCATCTCTTCCCCCCGGAATCCGCAGCCGCCCCGAGTTCCTTCGGGTGGGCCTTAAGCTTCGCCGCAGTGGCCATTCTCTCCATCGGAGGCTACCTCGCCTGGACCTCCTACACTCAAAACGTCACCGGCACCGCCGTTGTTCAGCAACTCCAAGCGGCTTCGGATGACCAGACGAAGAAAGTCGCCACCCTGCAGCAGCAACTGGAAGATCGGGAACGCGCGATCGTCCAAATGAAGGAAGAGTTGCAGCAACGCACGACCGACTCCACCGAGCTGAAGGATCAGCTCATTCAACGCGAGGCAGAGCTCGAAGATCTGAAGTTCCAATTTGCTGCACGCGGGGGAGTGCCGGCCAACCGTGAACCGGAAGATGAGCTTGCCGCCCTGCTCCGCGTTCCGAATGCGAAAGCCGTCTCACTCAATGGATCAGATATGGCTAAACAGGCGTCCGGTATGCTCGTCTACGATGCCCGGACCAAAAAGGCCTGGCTCTATGCGATGAATCTTCCGGAATGTCCCAATGGCACCACCTACCAACTCTGGGCGATCAATGACAAGCCGGTCAGCGTGGGAACCTTCCATATGGACAGCGGCGAAACCGCGCATCTCCTTGTCGGCCGGGTACCGGAATTCTCCAAGGCCAAAAAATTTGCCGTCAGTCTTGAGCCCTCAGGGGGACGTCCAACCCCGACCGGTCCAATCTATCTGGTCAGCCAATCGTAAAGACGCCCGTCACACGACCCGAACGGCTTTACCCCCTATGCCTTGAGCTTCGAAGAAGGACTGCGTAGAGGAAGCCTCGCACCCATGACCCTAGATCCCGCACAGGACGAAATATTTATGCGGATGGCGCTGGAGCAGGCGGCGCTGGCTCCTGCACTAGGGGAAGTGCCCATTGCCGCGCTGCTGGTCCATGATGGAGAGGTGCTGGCGCTGGCCCACAATCTCCGTGAAACAAGGCAGGACCCGACGGCGCACGCGGAGATCTTGGTCATTCAAGAGGCGGCGGAAAAACTGGGAACCTGGCGGCTGATCGACTGCACGCTCTATGTCACGCTGGAACCCTGTCCGATGTGCGCCGGCGCCATTGTCCAGTCACGCATCGCCAGGACCGTGTTCGGCGCCTGGGACCCCAAGGCCGGTGCCTGTGGATCGCTGATGGATATTCCGACCGATCCCCGGCTGAACCACCGGGTGACGGTGACTGGAGGCCTATGCGAAATTGAAAGCCAGGCCCTGCTGCGGGAGTTTTTTCGGCAACGGCGCCGTGAGACGCCCTAACCCAAGCGCCTGCGGCTCACTGATGGATATTCCGGCTGGATCCCCGGCTGAACCACCGGGTGACGGTGACGGGAGGCCTGTGCGAAATTGAAAGCCAGGCCCTGCTGCGGGAGTTTTTTCGGCAACGGCGCCGTGAGACGCCCTAACCCAAGCGCCTGCGGCTCACTGATGGATATTCCGGCTGGATCCCCGGCTGAACCACCGGGTGACGGTGACGGGAGGCCTGTGCGAAATTGAAAGCCAGGCCCTGCTGCGAGAGTTTTTCCGGCAACGCCGCCGCGAGACTTCCTAATACATCTGTTCCGGCTACCCGGACGTCCCCTGCGATTAATCCTTTGCCCTTGCCCTTCCGCAGGGGTTGATCGTCCAATCGGATCCTTGCGCCGCAACCGCACCGACCCATCCTGGTCCGCAATCCAGGGTCCTGACGACCCAGGGCGGTTGGGAACGTCCCGCAAGTCGCACCGGCACTCCGTCCCGATCCGATCCGCTTGACCAGTCTATTTCACAGGCCTGCAGCGAGGCCAATCCCACCCCTTCGGCTTTCAGCACCGCTTCTTTCGCAACCCAGTAGTGAAAGAATTCCCTGCTGCGTGATTCGGGTGCAGTGGATCGCACATGCAGCTGCTCGCGGGCAGAGAAGAATCGCTCAGCCAGCTTGAGCACTTCCACGTCCTCTCTGATCATTTCCAGATCTACCCCAATCTCTCGACCCTGCGCGATCGCTATCATGGCGTTACCATGCGCATGGGAGAGATTGAAGGTCACGGCCGCCTGTTCCGGCCGAAGATCTGCCAATGCCGGCTTTCCGGTGGAAGTCGAACTGAACTCGATGCGGGCCGGGGCGAGGCCGAGATAGAGTCCCAGGATAAACCGCAACCCTCCGTGGGCAAGTACATACCGTTCGCGGTCCTGCCGTCGAAGAAATCTGGCAGCCCGTTCACGTTCCGGTTGATCGAGCCAGTCCAGACACCGGTCGTACTCAGCACCCTCACCAGTGAGGGTCAACGGCCAGAGATCAATTGTCGAGGCAGGAAGAGGCCGGCAGCGTACGCCAGGCACCTTGAATAGCTCACGAATCGGGGAGAACTCCACCCTGACACTCGGCTGCATTCGGCCCGATTGTAAGCTCATCTTGCTTCCCAGAGTCACGCCCCATCCAGCAGGTATCAGGAGGACACGACTTTCCCGTTCTCCAGCTTGATGACCCGGTCGCCGAGATGGAAATACCGGTCATCATGCGTAATGACGACCACGCTTTTCCCTCTCGCACGAAGTTCCGGCAGTAACTTCATATAGAAGACGTCCTTGTACTGCGGATCCTGATCGGCCGCCCACTCGTCGAACACATACACGGGCCGGTCCTCCAGATAGGCCGTCAACAGGGCCAGACGTTTACGCTGCCCTTGGGACAAATCGACTGTCGAGAATTTTCGCTCTCTCACTTCCACCTTGTGGTCAAGCTGCAAGCTGGAGAGATACGCGGCCGCCGATGTCCGAATCCGCTCTTCCTCAATGCCCAAGAGTTTCTCAAATAAGTAAAAATCAGAAAACACCACCGAGAAATGCTCGCGGTACCAGTCGCGGTTGGCATCCGAGATCAGGGTTCCGTTTAACGACACCTCGCCTGAGTGCGGAACATACAAGCCGGCGAGGAGCTTGACGAACGTCGATTTCCCGCTTCCATTCCCTCCAATCACAAACGACAATTCCCCGGGGCACAGGCTCAGGCTGATCGGGCCGAGTGAAAACGGGTCGTTGCCTCGACTATCTGTCGCATATTGGAACGTGACTGACTCCAATGTCAGGGATTCCAGTTGTCCCGCCGTCACCGGCGGAACGACGCTGTGGCGGCTCTCAGTGGAATTGTCCAGGGACACACCCAGCCTTTGTATATTTTCAAACGCGACCTGCCCGCGTTCGACGGTCGGCAGGATGCCGATAATCCCCCAAATGGGAGACATCATGTACAGCAATACCACGACATACCCGATCAATGACTCCGTCGAAAGTGGAAACATCAGGGGAAAGACAAAAAGAATGACGCCGATCATGGAATAAAATGCAAAATGGGACCAGGCCTCGGCGATCGCATATTGTCTGGCGGCATCAATGCTGGTTCGCCGGTACAGATCGGCCGCTCCGTGGAGTTCCTGATCGATAAACTCTTTGCGTCGTGCCCTGTGAAGGGTCAACTCCTTGATCCCTTCCGTCAAAGATCGGAAATGTCTGAACAGCTGAGCCCTGGCCTCACGGGATGAGTAGATGGTCGAAAATGCCCTGGTATGCAACCAGTAATACCCCCACGCGCCCAGCAGTGTGGCCGTCACGACGAGTAGAAACGTCGGCCAGGACAGCCAGAGAAGATAGACCCCGCACCCGAGGACAATGGCCACATTCATTGCCAATTGCGGCAAACTTTGAATCGACCACGCCAGCATGCTGACATCGTCAGTCAGGGTGACCAGGATATTCGCGTGACCGTATGCCTCGGTACGTCGATACGGAGATTTGAGAATCTTCTCACAGAGCGTCAGGGAGAGATCGAGGGTCGTGTCCTGAGCAAAGCGCGTCAGGGTCAATTGCGACACAATCTGGGAAGCGAGCTTTCCCGCCACTACTACCACAAACCCAAGCGCCAGGAAGCCTTCCTGATCATGCCGCTGTTGCAGCACGCGATTGATCAGCGCCAGCACGCCCGCGCTGCAGAGTCCTGAGAACACACCCACGCAGACCATGGCGGCCATCACGGAACGTGAACGCTGAAAGAGAAACGAGACGAACCCTGGAAGGCGAATGTTCATGCAGACTGATTATTGCGAGCCGGCATTCCAACCCCGGCAGCAAGATCCGGACTCTTCTGGAGGTAATTCTGCAAATGACCGGCAAGTTCCTCAACAAACGGTGACACGAACAGACGACCGGAGTCCTCGGCCGGAATGTGCACGGTACAGCTCGATTCCGCACCCAATTCCTGCCATCGATGCCGCGTGTCCGGAATGACATCATCGACATGCCGGTTGGAAGCCACCACATTCACGACCTGTGCGGCAGTCGGCTGTACTCGATACCGGGCCACTGCAAGGAGCGTGGCCTCAGTCAATCGCTGCACTTGAAAATCCCTGTCCTGGATATGATCCGTGAGGGACTGTGAAAATAATGACAGCACAACCTGAGTCTTGCGTGTAAGCGTCACCCACCACTTCTGCATCGGCAATCGCGAGATGCTCCGGATGTCCTCAATAATCTTGCCCAGCACGATCATGGACATGAATACTTTCGCCACCAGACGATTCTTATATCTGGTGTAAGAATCAGGATGCCAGGTGTCCATCATAAAGAGGATGACGGGGCAACCCAACGCTGTGAGCAGTCTGGCCATTTCATACCCGATAAGCCCTCCGGTGCAGACCCCCCCGATCAAGTATGGTCCATCGGGATGCATGCGCCGCACTTCCTGCACATAGTGGAATGCCATCTCCGGCACCGAGGTGAACGGCGTTTCCTTTCCATCAAGCCCTCTCGCCTGCAATCCGTAGAGCGGCTGTTCCGTCCCGAGAATGCGTGCCAGCTTCGCAAAGACGAGCACGTTTCCCCCAACGCCCGGCACCATAAACAGCGGCACCCCGGTTCCACCAGGCTGGATCGCGACCAGGGACTGCCACGGGGGAACCCAACTCGCTTTGGTCAGCACAGCGGCCAGCTCGGCTATCGTGGGGGCTTGAAACAGAGTGGCCAGTGGAAGTTGTTTCCCAAACACGAGTTCCAGTTGATAAAATAGCTGCGCCGCCTTGAGTGAATGTCCGCCTAGATCAAAGAAATTGTCGTGAATCCCGATCTCCTGCATCCCAAGAACCTGCTGCCACAGCGCCGTCAGCTGGACTTCCATTCCGTTTCGAGGGCCGACATACGGCTGACCGGCCATATGGCCCGACAACTCCGGCTGAGGCAAGGCTCGCACATCAATTTTCTTGTTGGCCGTTAAGGGGAAGGCGTCAAGGAACACAAAGAAGGAAGGCACCATATACTCCGGCAGCACCGCACGCAGGAAGGATCGAAGTTCTTCCGCTCCTGCATTCTGCCCTTCCTGCAAAACCAGGTACGCCGCTAACTGCTTCATGCCATGCTGATCATCGCGCGCAGTCACGACCGTTTGTTTGATTTTGGCGTGGCGACTGAGCATGGCTTCAATTTCGCCAAGCTCGATACGGAATCCTCGAATCTTGACCTGATGATCGATCCGCCCCAGATGGACAATTCTCCCGTCGGTTCGATAACGCCCCAGATCACCGGTCCGGTAGAGCCTGGCCTCGGGATTAGGGGAGAACGGATGGGGAATAAATCTGTCCGCTGTGAGGTCCACGCGGCCATGATATCCCCGCGCTACCCCATCCCCTCCTATATAGATTTCTCCAGCCACACCGACCGGGACCGGTTGCAAATAGGGATCCAGCACATACACATCCGTATTCGCGATAGGACGGCCAATCGTGATTTCAGGAGACTCCGAGCTGATTCGTTCGACGGTCGACCAGATCGTCGTTTCCGTCGGACCATACATGTTCCAGAGCGCCTTGGTTCTGTCACGCAGCGCGATCGCAAGATCCTGAGGGAGCGCTTCACCTCCACAGAGAGCGGTCAACGACGGACTCCCGGCCCATCCCGCCTCGAGTAGAAGCCGCCAGGTCGCAGGCGTCGCCTGCATGATGGTCGGTTGCACTCGTTCGAGGGTGTCTCGAAGCTTATGCCCGTCAGTGGCGACCGCTCGACTGACAATCTCAACCCGCCCTCCGACAATGAGAGGCAGATAGAGTTCAAGCCCCGCAATGTCGAACGACAGTGTCGTGACGGAGAGAATGGTGTCACCCCGGTTACAGCCCGGCTGGCGCTTCATGGCCCACAGAAAATTCATCAGCGAACGATGCTGAATTTCGACACCCTTCGGTTGCCCGGTCGACCCCGATGTATAGAGTATGTAGGCGAGATCATGACCGGAAGCCGAGGATGGGAGATTGTGCTCATCGTCTTCTGAAAAGACGTGCCCCTCGCGATCAAGACACCAGACACGGCACGATTGGCCGCTGAAACGATCGGACAGCGCCGTGGTCGTGATGACGAGCAGGGCTCCGGAGTCTTCCACCATAAATCGGACGCGATCACGCGGATAATCGGGATCAAGCGGCACATAACATCCCCCGGCCTTCATCACCGCGAGCAACACCGGAACCATGTCCACTGACCGCTCCAGACAGACGCCGACGGCTACCCCTGGAGAGACGCCCATTGCCCGCAACGCTCGCGCCAACTGGTTCGCCTTCGTGTTCAACTCGCGATACGTGAGCGTGCGACTTTCCATGGAAACAGCAATGGCTTCGGGAATTTGTTCGGCCTGTGCTTCAATGTGCTCCGGCAGACAGTCCGTATGTGGATACTCCGCGGCCGTCCGGTTCCACTCGTACAGAATGCGCGACCGCTCCGCCTCCCCCAGCATCTTCAGCTCGGACACTCGAGCCTGCGGGCTCGACATCGCACTCTCCATCAACGCGAGATAGTGTCCGGCAAAGCGCTCAATGGTCTCACGCACGAAGAGGGCTGAATTGAAGGTGAAGTACGCCTTCTTCGCGACTTCTAATTCGATGGAGAGACTCAGATCGAACTGGGCAGAGCCAGGCTCAACCTCAAATGGCTCCCACTCCAACCCATGGAGTTGAATATCTCCAATCGGAGCATTGGCCATATTGAACAAGACCTGGACTAACGGCGCCATACTCGCGTCACGTTCGACCTGGAGACTTTCCACCAGTTTGTCGAAAGGATAGTCCTGGTTGGCAAACGCGCCCAACGCGGCATTCTTCACACGTCCGAGAAGATCTGCAAACGAAGGATTACCACTGACATCTACGCGGAGCGCCAGGGTATTGACGAATGTGCCAATCAACTGCTCCATCAGCATATGCGTCCGGTTCGCGATGGGACAGCCGACGGCCAAGTCCATCTGCCCCGTGTAGCGGCTCAAAAGGAGCTGGAAGCACGCTAACATCGTCATAAAGGGAGTCACGTGCTGGTCGGCGCTGAACTGTTTGAGTCGTTGGATCACGGAATCCGGAATATCTATCGCGCACAGCCCCCCCTCGAATGTTTGGACGGCCGGTCTCGGGAAGTCCGTTGGAAGATGCAGGATGGGAAGCTGCTCCAGCGTGTTCGTCCAATACTGTGCTTGCGCGGCTAAGACGGCTTCCGTCATACACCGGCGCTGCCAGACCGCGTAGTCGGCGTATTGGATGGACAAGGTCATTTCAGGCACCGGTTGCCCCTGACATAACGCATTGTAGTACGCGGCAAAATCGCGTCCGAGAATTCCGAAGGACCATTGATCCCCCACAATATGATGAAGGTTGAGCACAATCAGATGGTCTTCTTGATCGAGAGTAATCAGCGAGATTCTCGCGAGCGGCCCCTTTTCCAGATCAAATGGGCGAGCCCCTTCCTGTTCGGCAAGCCGTCGCGCTTCTTCCTCGCGTCGATCCGCAGGAATTCTGCGAAGATCGATTTCAACCAGGTGAGGAGACTCCCACGACGCGATACGCTGCTCCAGCCCGGCCCCGGTCATCGCAAAGGTTGTTCGAAACGCTTCATGGCGCTGAGAGAGTAAATTCACGACCTGCCGGACCACAGGAACGCTCAACACTCCTTTATGACGAGAGACGAACAGAAGATTGTACGCGGTTGCCTCCGGCGCGAGTTGCTGAACAAACCACATACGCTGCTGCGAAAACGACAGCGGCAACGACCCGTCACGCGAGACCGGCACGATCGGCGGCAATGGCGACGGAGCGTTCCCTCGATGCTGTTCCACGCGGATCAACTCAGCGACACCGGCAATCGTTGGAGACTCGAACATTGAGCGCAACGGAAGCTCCACGCGAAACACTTCGCGAATGCGCGAAATCACCTGCGTGGCCAAGAGAGAATGGCCGCCCATGGCAAAGAAGTTTCGATGGATATCGATCGTCTGCTCCCCCAGCACATCACGCCAAATTTCAAGCAGCCCCTGTTCAATCGGATCGCGTGCCCGAACGGAGGCCGTTTCGCTCCGGTTATCGCCGAGCATATGTTGTTGGAGCGCCAGTCGATCAACTTTGCCATTGGATAGGTACGGAATGGCATCGACCACAAACACGGCGGCAGGAACCATGTAGGAAGGGAGTATCCGCTTGAGAAGCTCATGGAGATAGGGACTGGTTGAGCCCGGCGCCTGATCGGACGTCACAAACGCGATGAGGCCTGGCCCTGTCGTCATATCCTCTCGCACAACCACAGCAGCGGCGCGGACACCCGGTAACCCGCTCAGAGCTGATTCGATTTCTCCAAGCTCGATGCGATACCCCCGCACTTTTACTTGGCCGTCCGCGCGCCCGACATATTCGATATTCCCGTCTTGGCGTATCAAACCAAGATCCCCCGTCTTGTAGACTCGGGCTCCCGGCACAAATGGATTGGGCAGAAACTTGGTACTCGTCAGTTCCGGCAAGTTCAGGTACCCTCGTGCCAAACCAGCCCCGCCGATCACAATCTCTCCCACCACCCCGACAGGAACCGGAGATGACCCTTCATCAAGCAAATAGATGGCGGCGCTGGCGATGGGTTTCCCTATTGGAATGCGCCCGCCCGACTCAGTTCCAGTCGTCTGGTACACGGTCGACCACACCGTCGCTTCCGTCGGCCCATACTCGTTATACAGCGCCGCCTCCTGAAGCCGCTCATAGTGCCGCCGCACTAGCGAGACCGGGAGACTTTCTCCGGCAGACACCACCACCCGGAGTGACTGCAGTGTAGTTGCTGCCACGTCACGCAGCATCGCCTCGTATAACGACGGCACGAGCACAATGTGGGATACCTGATGCCGGGAGATCAGCGCACCGATTTGATGCGGATCTCGATAATTGTCTTCCGTCGGGATGACGAGAGTGCCTGCGTGAAGCAGCGTCCAGAAGATACTGGTCACGGACCCGTCAAACGCAATCGGAAAGGTCAGGAGGCAACACTCAACTGGATCTTGATAATACTGTAGTCGTGCCAGAAGGGAATGCAGGAGCGCCCCATGCGTAATCTCCACCCCCTTGGGCCGACCCGTCGACCCGGAGGTGTAGATCACATAGGCGGCATGGTCGAGCCCCGGTCGCGGCCACACCACATGTGCATCGTGAGACTGCCTCCCCCCGGCGAATGACTCCAGCTCGAGGACCGGTCCACCACTGTATGGAAGCGTGGCTCGCAGATGCCGTTGCGTCACCAGGAGCGCGACACCCGCATCCTCGAGAATCAATCTCTGCCGCTGTTCCGGCGCACTGGCATCCAGGGGCACATAGGCTGCGCCGGCTTTCAGAATGCCAAGAATCCCAATGAGACTTGAGATCGATCGATCGACACACAACCCGACCCGGACGTTTCTTCCTCCAGTGGCTGCATACACCGCTTTGGCAAGCTGGTCCACACGCACGACGAGCTCGCGATAGGACAACGTGTCTTCTCCGCACACCACAGCCGTCCTCTCGGGAGCTTGCTTGAGACGAGCCTCGATCATCGGCAGGATTGAAGTGGCCTGCTGCACATCGACCGTACTGCGGTTCCACTCAATGAGCATCTGCTGTCTTTCACCCTGAGTCAGCAGCGGCAGATCCAGAAGGCGTGAACCGGGATTTTCTATCAGGCCTTTCAAGATGATTTCGATCTGGGCAAGCATACGATCGACCGTTCCACCATCGAACAACGCCCGGTCATAGAGCATCACCAGCTCAAGTCCATCAACTCCATTGACCACCAACAGCGTGAGATCAAGTTCGACGGCCACATCGTCAATCGGGACATGTCTGACCGACAGCCCCTCGAGATGCAACTCGCTGAGAGGATCGTCTTCCCACACAATCATGACATTGAACACATGCGGTGAGTCAGCGGCTCTTCGCCCCTTGAGCGCGCCGATCACCCGTTCGAAAGGAACGTCTTGATGGTCATAGGCATCGCACACGGTCTGGCGAGCGCGACAGAGGAGCTGCTCTCCCGTATCGACATCGGAGAGGTCCATGCGCAATGCCACGGTATTGGCAAAATACCCCACCACATCCTGCCATTGCGATTGGCGACGATTCGCCACTACCGTCCCGACGACAATATCTGTCGTCCGGGTCGCGCGTTGGAGCCAGGCGCACAATGCAGAATACACCGCCATGAATTTGGTCGTGCCCTGCCGGCTGCAGAATGCTCCCAGGTCTGCCACCATCGATCCGGGAAGAACGCGGATTCTCGATCCTCCCTGGAACAGCGGTACGCGCGGGCGCGGGCGATCAGAGGGCAGGTCAAGCAAGGATGGCATGCGGTCCAACTGACGTTGCCAATAACTCAGCTGCGCGAGGTATCGTTCACTCTCCAACTGGTCTCTCTGCCATTGGCTGAATTCAAGGTACGATTTCTGCGAACGTGCGGGGGCCATCCCCTGATCTTTAGCTCGCGATCTGTATTGCTCCGTGAGCTCCCGGCAAAGCAACCGCAAGGACCATCCATCCGAGACAAGGCGATGAACGGTCAGGATGCAGAGGTGTTCCCCATCACGCGTCTCAAGAAGAAGTACTCGGAGCAAGGGAGGGTTTCCCAAGTCAAATGGAACAAGGACTTCCTCCCGAACTCTCCGCCGGATCTCTGCGTCAAGATTCGAGGGAGAGATATCGCGCAAAGATGCCCGCGCGACCCTCGCGACCAGGTCGGTTGAATTCGCCTGATAGGGAAGCTCGCCAACGGACGCAAACCCCATCCGCAAGATGTCATGCCGCCGCACCAGCTCTTGAATGCTGGCATTGAAGGCAGGAAAATCCAGACGTCCGGACAGCCTCATCCCGATGGAAATGTGATTCAACGCACTGCCAGGCTGTACTTGCTCCAGGAACCATAACCGCTCTTGACTGGAGGAAAGCGGATACCGCCCCACTTCCCCGCCCTCTGCCTGCAGGCCTCGCTCCTCAGTTCCCGGCTCGCCGGCCTGGCCACGCGAGCTCCGGCCAGTTTCGGAAGAGACCCCTGAGAGAGCCGTCAAAAGATACGCCGCGAGGTCCCGCACCGTCCCCTGGCCAAATAACTGGCCGAATGCAAGATCAACCCCGAACTCCTGCTCAAGTCGATTCTTGACCAGGCTGGTACCGAGCGAATCCAAACCGATATTGACCAGGGACATTTCCGCCTCAATTCTGGAAACGGGAATCCCTGACTGCTCTGCGAATACACCCTTCACATAATCTTCAAGCCCTCCACTGCTCTTCAGCAGGTCGTGAACCTTTCGAGAGCTTTCAGCGCTTGACCCCGAACCAGTCACCGCCTCTTCAGCTGCGAGCATCTGCATGGAAAGCACGGCAAGCGACTGCTCCAGATAGGATTTTCGACAGGCTTGCCGTTGCACTTTTCCGCTTGAAGTCTTTGGAATCGTCCCGTGACGTACCAGCACAACCCCCCACACCGGGACTTCAAACCGTTCCGCCAAAGTGACGCGAACGGCAGTCGCCACCTCTTCGGCCAGAAGATCTTGTTGTCGATCGACTTCAAGCACAATGATCAGACGCTCGATCTCGTCCACTTCGACCGAGAAAGCCACGCACCCGCCATTCCGCGCCATGGGATGACAAGCTTCAACGGCCGCCTCCAAGTCCTGTGGATAGATATTTCTTCCGTTCAAAATGATCAGATCTTTCAGACGACCCGTAATGACAACCTGTCCGTCGCTGAAAAACCCCAAATCTCCCGTGCGGAGGAAGTGGTCGGCGGACCGACCGGAAACCTGAGCATGGAAGGCCTCGCTGGTCGCCTCAGCCCTCCGCCAATACCCTAATGCCACGCTTGGACTGGATACCCAGATCTCTCCGACTTGGCCGGCGGCACATTCCACGCCGCTTTCTGGTTCGACGATGATGACCTGAGAACCCGGGAGCGGACGACCACACCCTACAAGCTCACGGACACCCGCCTTATCCGGGCTTCGAGGTTCAACCCGATGTGACTCAAGCGCAGCCGAATCCACCGTGATCATATGCGGTGATTCAGACCGCGAAGTACTGGACACGACCAGGGTGGCCTCAGCCAGCCCATACGCCGGCATGAATGCATTCTCGTTGAATCCGTGTGGAGCAAACACCCGGGTGAACGTATTGATCGTCCGGTGGTGAATGGGCTCGGCTCCACAACTGGCCACCGCCCAGCGCGCAAGATCGCTGGTCCAGCCAGGTTGCTTCTGATGGGCCTTTACACACGCATCGTAGGCAAAGCTCGGAGCGCCGCTATGCGTGATATTCCACCGGTCGATGGCTTCAAGCCAGCGGAGCGGCCGCCGAAGGAATGTAAGAGGTGATAAGAGGAACGCCGGGATGCCCACATATAATGGGGCAAGAATTCCGTGCACCAATCCATAGTCGTGAAAATACGGGAGCCAGCACAACGAGCGGCTCTCAGCATTGACTCCCGCTGTCTGCCGGATGGCTTCACATTGAGCCAGGACATTGCGGTGACTGATCATTACGCCGCGTGGTGTCGCCGTTGAACCTGACGTATATTGCAAATAGGCCAGGTCCGAGATCGGTGAACGGACTTCCAGGCTGGGCCACCCCTCACCAGTCGGTTGATCAGTGGCCAGCCATTGGACCTGGCGATCCGTTGCCACAAGGGATTGCTCCGCACACAGAACCTGGATGCCGGCCGTCGTTAGGACAAGTGTGGCTTGAGCATCATCCAGGATGGCCTGCAGGCGAGAGAGGCTGTGCTTGCGTCTGATGGGATCCGGCGCGGGGGCCGGAACGGGAACGAGGCCGGCTTCGATACAAGCCCAGAAGGCCACGACCACTTCGAGTCCAGGGGGATAAATCAGAAGAGCGCGAGTGCCCGGCTCAACACGCGCCCCGAGAGCTTTTGCAAGAACGTTCACTTCGCCCGCGAGTTCAACCCACGTAAGCTGACGGTCTATCGCAGCGGTATCTTTGAGATAGGCATAGGCCAATCCACCGCCGGCTTGCTCACAGCGGCAGGCAAATAATTCGGCAAGGGTGCGGACTGAAATAGGTACTGATTCGCTCATGCAGCAAATGAAACACTAGGAAACAATGAATCCGAACAACTCAATAATAGACTGATCCTATGCCGGATCAGAAGGATTTTCTACCGCTACGGAAGGATAGTACGGACCACCGCATTCTAGAAGAGATTTCCTGTTCTGCGCACACGACAGGCCGGCGAGACTTCACACAACGTCACGATTCAGTGGAATAATTCATCCTACCCGGAGATTCAAAAGGCACCGTGATTCTTTCTCTGATGAATAGGCGGTTGTATCGTCCCCGATGAGAGAAAACTCATTGAAATATCATGCCTCTCACTGTAAGCTCTCCCCATAGCTTGATCGGTCAGGGGCGCGCGTCTTTCGCTGCCTCCCAATTCAGCAAGTTGCCAGGAGAGGTGCCAGAGTGGCCGAATGGACTCGCCTCGAAAGCGGGCGTCCTCGCAAGGGGACCGTGGGTTCAAATCCCACCCTCTCCGCCACATAATATGCACCACCGCTTGATCGGATGCATGCGATGGGCTTGCCGCGGGGGTAAACCCCGGCGGAAGTCTCCTCGGTCGTTACCACAATTCCACTCCCCCTCCAGCAAACTATTTGTTATTTGATTCGCCATAAGTCTCCA
>NEWQ02000042.1 GCA_002869855.2 Nitrospira sp. CG24D | reverse complement strand
CGGCTACTTCGAGAGCGATTTGCCGAGGGCGAGCGATGAGTTCTTGGGACAGCATGAGCCCAGTGTATCGGTTCTGATGTTGTTGTCAACCTGTTGTGGAGAGGTAGCAACGGGGATGTTTATCCTCAGGGTGTCGGCACAGTTGCAAGCCAGTTTCCCCCCACTTATAATGCGCCAGCGCTGTTCAATGTATTCTTTAACTTTCTGGAGAAATCGGAGCCACAATGAGTGAACGTACGTTAGCGATTATCAAGCCTGATGCCGTGAAGAAGAATGCCGTCGGGGACATCATCAACCGCTATGAGAAGGCGGGACTGAAGCCGGTGGCGATGAAGTTGATGCAGATGTCGAAGCCCGTCGCAGAGGGATTTTATGCCGTCCACAAGGCGCGGCCGTTCTTCGATAGCCTCTGCACCTTTATGTCGTCCGGTCCGGCGGTCGTGATTGTTTTGCAGGGCGACAATGCCATTAAGAAGAATCGGGAGCTCATGGGTGCGACCGATCCTGCCAAGGCTGACGCAAATACGATCCGCAAGGCTCACGGCGCCAACATCGAGTTCAATGCCGTGCACGGATCAGATTCGCCTGAAACCGCGGCATTTGAGACTGCCTATTTTTTCCCCGGCATGGAAATTTTCGGTTAGGTCTTTTTCTCGGAGGGCGATGGGTTCCTTGCCCTTCACTTTTGGACAACCACTGATGCGAGGGGCCGCGTTGGCGCTGTCTCTCGCATTGTTGTGTTCCTGTAGCCCGCGACTCGCTCCTTCTCCGTCCTCATCGGCCCCGCTCGAGCAGATTCACGATGATCCCGCGCGCGATGCGCAATTGAGCCTGTTGCGGGAGGCCCATCGGGCCTTTGTGCAGGAACGATATCCCGCGGCCGTGCTGTTCTTCCGGCGATTTGTCGATTCGACCCCGCCGCCGCGCGCGCCGCAATCGGCAGAGGCGCGGTGGTGGCTGGGACGTTCCTATGAGCAGATGGGGGAATATCGAACGGCAATTGCCGAGTACCGTGTTCTTGCTACGGGTGATGCAGGGGGCGATTCTCAGATACAGCTCTACCAGCAACAGGCGTTGGATCGGCTTGATCAGTTGCGCCAGATTCCCGGCGGGTCTCATGTCACTGTCGTGCGGCAGGTTGCGTTGGGGCTTCCTTTGTCCCAACTCCCTCCTGTGTCGGCATGGGTGGCGTGGTTGCAGGCATTGCTGAAGATCGGTATCACTACGGTGCTGCTGGACCCGGCAGGTTCTGACTGGGGCAATGGGAGGAACCCGGAAACGGTACAGGCTTTTGTCGGCGCCGCGCATCTTGCCGGTCTTTCGGTGTGGGGTGCGCTGGATCCCCATCAAGGCCGTGGTATCTCCCTTAGGCCTGAGTGGCTGAGCCGGGCCTTGGCAATGAACGGAGATCTGCTGTCGCGGCTTCCCGATCCGTTGCATCCTGACTACCAGACCGCCATTGAGGAGCGAGCGACCATGCTGCTGCGGGCCGGTTGCGACGGGATTCTCTTGAGGGCGAGGAACACACAGGGTTACGCACAAGACTTTTCTAACGGATCCTTTCAGCGATTTACCTCGGCCTTCGGTCTGACCATCACGCCGCAGCAATTGTTGGGTGACGCGGTTGGTGTCGAGGCGATGTTGTACGACCGGGAATCAACCTATTGGCGATGGGTTGGCTGGAAGGCCAGGAGCTATGTCACCGTGGCTGCGCGTATCAGAAAGCTGATTCGTGAGGCCAAGCCGGCCGGGCGCCTGTTGATTGAGGTTCACGGAAGCACGGTCAGCGAACCGGTGATCGGGTTAGAACAATATGGAGAGGATCTCAACGACTTGATCCAACGGAGCGGGGGTGAACTCGTCATTCGTACAGAGGACAGCAAGAGCTCGGCGCTGTTGGAACAGGTCGCTCAGCAAGTGGGTTCGTCCGATCGACTCTGGCTGGTCCGTCCCGTGACGGTTCCGGATACGATTCCGCTCCTAGAGTGGACCGAAGGGCTCGGGGCAGTCACTCTGGAAGGAGGGGGCGGGAATCTGTTGCTGCTGCCCCGGATTGCGGGCGGTCTTCCTTGACAAATCACGTGTTTGCCCACTACGATCCGGCGTCTTCCGGCCGACATTTCTTCAATTGATTACGATGGAGACTCTATGATTCCGAGCGACTTGCGGTATCACAAAGAACATGAATGGGTGCGTCTCAACGGGAAGCAGGCGACCGTAGGCATCAGTCATTTCGCCCAGGATGCTCTCGGGGATATTGTATTCCTCGATATGCCGAAAGTCGGTGCCGTAGTGACCGCCGGGCAGCAGATCGGCGAGGTGGAGTCGACCAAGACCACTTCGACCATTTACGTTCCTGTCAGCGGCACGGTCTCGAAGATCAATACTGACCTGAAGGATCATCCTGAAGTGGTCAACACCGATCCCTATGGCAAGGGCTGGATTGCCGTGATCGATCTCTCGAATCCGGGAGAAGTGGATCAACTCATGACGGCCGCCCAATACGAAGCCTTTCTCGCCAGTCAGAAACATTAACGCGCTTCTATGTCGAAACACATCGCGATTCTGGGAGCCGGGCCAGGCGGGTACGTGGCGGCGATTCGCGCGGCCCAATTGGGCGCACGGGTTACGGTCATTGAGCAAGAGGCGCTCGGCGGTGTGTGTTTGAATTGGGGCTGTATCCCCAGCAAGGCCCTCCTCTCCGTCATCGAACTCGGCGACAAGCTCAAGAAAGCTGAGGATCTCGGCATTCTGCTGCCCGGTCCGCCCCGCTACGATCTTGCCCGCATGGTGGCGAGGAAGAACAAGGTGGTCGCGTCGCTGGTCAAAGGCATTGCCACGCTGTTCAATGCCTGGAAGATCGACGTGGTCGAGGGGCGCGGCGCGTTGGTCGATGCGCGCACGATTGCGGTGACCGCAAAGGATGGCTCGCAACGGCAGGTGCAGGCAGATGCGATCCTGATTGCCACGGGATCGTCCTGGCCCCAGTTGGCGCAGTTTCCCGTCGATGAAAAAACTATTATCACCAGCAAGCAGGCGCTGGATCTGGAGTCGTCTCCTCCGCGGATGATCATTCTCGGCGCCGGGGTCGAGGGGTGCGAGTGCGCCTCGCTCTTCAGCGGCCTGGGCACGCAGGTGACCATGGTTGAGCTGCAATCAGCCGTGCTTCCATTGGAAGATGAAGAAGTCTCCGTGTTGATGGCGCGCGAGCTCAAAAAACGCGGCGTCGATGTCAGGACGGGGACGACGATTCAAGAGGCGCAGGTGCGTGAAGGGCTGGTGGTCGCGCACCTTAAAGACGGCAGTACGGTCGAAGCAGAGATGCTGCTTGTCTCGATCGGACGCGGGTTTCAATCCCGCGACATCGGGGTTGATGCAGCCGGCATCGCGCTAGGGAAGCGGGGCGAGATTCTCGTCGATGACCGGATGGAGACGAATGTGCCCGGCGTCTATGCGATCGGCGATGTGGTCGGAAAGGCTATGCTGGCTCACGTGGCGTCTGCGCAAGGGAAAGTCGCCGTTGAAAACATCATGGGGCATCCGACGAAGATTTGGTATGAGGTCATTCCC
>NEWQ02000041.1 GCA_002869855.2 Nitrospira sp. CG24D | reverse complement strand
GTTCCCGCTCACAGCCCTTATCACGACGGGCTTCTTGACGAGACAGCTTGGTCCCCAGGGCTACGGGTTGCTGGCCCTGACGCTGACCACGATCATTTGGATCGAAAGCGCGATCAACTCATTTTTTACGAAGGCGACGATCAAGTTTGTCGGTGAGGCGGACGATTGGAAACCGGTCGGTGCCATGGTGATTCGCCTCAGTTTGAAGATTGGTATTGGGGCGATGGTCCTTGTCTGGATTCTTGCCGCCCCGCTCAGCGCGCTGTTCAAAGAGCCGGATTTGGCATTCTATCTCCGCGTGTGCGCGCTCGATATTCCGATGTTATGTGTCGGACAGGCCTATCGAAACGTGTTGATTGGAATGGGCAATTACCGGGCTGGAGCAGCAGCCAGGGCGGGCCGCTGGCTGGTCAGGATGGGGCTCGTAGTGGTCCTTGTGCAGGCAGGCTTTTCCATCACGGGGGCGTTGCTCGGTGTGATCGGTTCGTCGCTGGCAGAGCTTCTGCTCAGCCGCTGGTACCTCGGTGCAGGGATGTTTGGCAAGCAGGCTCCGGTGCCTCTTCCGATTCAGCGATACGGCGCTCTGTTGTTCCTGTCCTCGATCTGTCTCATCTTTTTCAACGGGATGGATCTCTTCATGCTTAAGATCCTCGGAGGGACGGCCGCAGAGGCCGGCATCTATAGTGCGGCTCAAAGTCTTTCGCTCCTGCCCGGATTGTTCTCTTGGACGTTCTCCTCCCTGCTTCTTGCGACGTTGAGTCGCCAGCTTGCGGACTCTCAAGAGGAGCGGGCGCGGGAACTCGCGCGGGATGCGATGCGTCTCACGATGTTTCTCATTCCAGTTGCGGCGATCATTGCGGGTGCGGCGCCGGAGATCGTGCAAGTCGTGTTCGGCGCCGCGTTTCTCCCTGCCGGCCCGCTGTTGGCGTTGCTGATTGTCGGAGCGGTCTCGAATGTGATGTTGATGGTGTCGATCACGATCATGACGGCTGCGGGATTACCGGCCAGAACGATCATGTTTACGGCCCCGTTGGTCCTGTTAGCATTGGCCGGTCATCTCGTACTGATCCCCCGATTCGGACAGCAGGGTGCCGCCTTGGTTACTGTGGTGGTCTCCTCTCTTGGGGCGATCGCGGCTGGGGCAGGTGTGTATGCCTTGTGGCAGGTGTGGCCGCCGGTTGGAACCGTGATCCGGAGTCTGGCGATCGGACTTGTCGTTGGGACAGTCTCGCTCTGGTGGCCG
Organism: Nitrospira sp. CG24D; assembly: GCA_002869855.2. GTDB lineage: Bacteria > Nitrospirota > Nitrospiria > Nitrospirales > Nitrospiraceae > Nitrospira_D. Next base: position 22,748 of record NEWQ02000041.1, on the reverse strand, counting down.
ACTTCCGGGGTGCTCGTGTTTCCAAAACTGGTGCTGCTCGGGATCGTCAGCCTGCTCGGCTATTGGTGGATCGGGGAGTTTCGTCCAGGGGAAATTGCCGCAGTGCGGTCTTTCTTAGGTCGGAAGGCAGCGTCGGTCCAGGTCGGATAAGGCAAAAAGAAGGGAAGCCATTCTCCCAACGGGTCTGCTGATACCAGAGAAGCTGGTGAAGCGTCCGTTCTCCCGGAGCCGGTATCGGATAGAGGGCGCGCGCATTGATGGCTATCGCAAAGATTCTTATGGTCTCGCTGGTTGACCCTGCCACGCACCCGGGTGGGGCGGGGGCCTACACCCGTGGCCTGGTTGCGGCGCTGCGAAGCGGGGAGGACCGGTTTGATGTGGAATTAGTGGGGCCGCGGCAGGCGCCTCCCGGTTCGTGGCATCGCGTCCGCCAAGCCCTGTCGTTGGCTCAATCCTGCGTTTCGAAACTTCCGGCGAAAGCGCTCTTCGCGCGCCGGCATGAGTTGCGTATCAGAGTACGGGAAGCCGTCTCTTCTCGCCGGTTTGACGCGGTGCTCATTAACGGAAGCGACATGTTATGGGTCCGTGACGAGCTGCCGCCCCACCTGCCTACGGTGATTGTTGCTCATAACCTGGAGCATCAGCTGTTGGCCCAGCAACTCGCCGCCTGTCGGATCCTTTCGCCTTTGCTCGGTCGCGAGGTTGCCAAGCACCAGCGGTTTGAAATGGATGGCTTCCGCCTTGCCAGAGGAGTTGTCTTCGTGTCGGCGCGTGAAATGGCGTGGGCCAGATCTCGCGTGCCTGGGCTGCGGGCGATACATGTGCCGCCGCTCTTTTCAACGTGCCCGTCCTTCCGTGCTCTCCGGGCTGCTGGCCCGTTGCGCCTTGGGTATCTTGCTGATTTTTCCTGGTGGCCCAATCGAGAAAACTGGTCGTGGTTGATCGAGGAAGTTCTTCCCCGGGTGCGTCGTCCGTTGGAGGTTCACGTATTTGGGCGAGGGAGTGAGTGGGTAGTGGTTCGTGAAGGCGTCGTTCGTCACGGAATGGTGCGCGATCTGGCTACGGTATGGAATCACGCCGATATCATGGTCTGTCCGACTCATGTGGGTGCCGGCGTCAATATCAAGCTTGCGGAAAGTCTGCATAATCGAATGCCGGTGCTGGCCACGACACAGGCCGTGGGCGGACTCGCCTGTGCATCGGGACCGGGTATTGTCGTTCTCGATGATGCGGAGGATTGGGCGGCCTTCTTGGATTCGCCTGGCGCAGAGCAATTGGCTGATCAGATGCCTTCAGAGCAACTGTGCGAGCAATTTAGCGTCGAGCAGTATTCCGGAGCATTGCATCGGTTCGTGCGGGATACCATGCGTGAGGCCGGGTCCTGTGTTGCATACACCGGATCTCCGCCACCGACCGCGCCGTCATTGTTGAGCGCGGCGTCTGTCGGCTCGAGCAACACACCGTTGAGCTGAGAGTCCAGAGAGGGCATACGACGCTCGTCGCTAGAGGACGTTACGAGGAGATTCGAGCTATTTGGAGGAGGTTATTGCATGGCACGACAAACAACGGACGCGACGATGGCAAAACTTTCCGTCATTGTTGCCTCCGACTACGCGGCCGGCGAAGCAAAATCGTGGGAGGACCTTCGGCGGGCGCTCCGAGCATGGGCGGAGCAGGAGGGACTGCCAGCTGATGAGTTCATCCTCGTCGAGTCGGCGCGATTCGAGGGCCGGATTCCGAACGACGTATTAGGGCTGGTCTCCAACCTGAAGGTGCTCCATGTCGACGCCGAGTCTTCGTATGAATTGAAGAACCGGGCAGTGGAGGCAGCCTCTGGCGACTGGGTGGCCATCGTCGATGCCGACTGTATCCCGTCCCGGTCGTGGCTGCGGGTGCTCCGCGCCGCCATTGCCGAACATCCCGACGCTGCGGCCGTCAGCGCCAGGACCTTGTACCCGGGCCGGTCTCGCCTGGAGCGGATACTGGGGCTGTTGTCGCGATCGTATCTCGATCCGGGTCGACCTGGTCGCACGCGCTTTATTTCCGGCAACGCAGCCGCCTTCCGCCGCGACATCTATCGCCGCCACCCGCTTCCCGCTGGGCTTGGCGCGTTTGCATCACGGATCCAGTCGGAAGCGTTTCTTCGGGAGGGCGCACGCTTATGGTTTGAGCCGGAATTGGTGGTCGTGCACGATTTTGAAGGGTGGCCAATGGAGCGGGACCTACGCCGTAATCACGGATACAGCACCGTCATCACGCGGGTGCGCGATGCCCGGCTGCCGTATGCCCGGCTTATTCGTGTCGGAGTCCCGGCCATTCCGCTGATCGTGATCGGGAAGACTGTCGACAGCATCCGTGATTGTTTCCGGTGCTTTCGCCAGTACAACGTGAAACTGTACGAGCTGCCGCTGGCGTTGGCGCTGACAGTTGTAACGCACGTTCTCGAAATTCCTGGCATGTGGCAGGCGTTTCGACGGAAGTCGATCCAGGCCACTCAGTTTCGTTGAGTACGATGAGGCAGGTCTATCAATGAGAATCGCGATCGACTTTACCTCGTTCATCTCTCAGATGACCGGGGTCGATACGTACATGAAACAGCTGGTGTGGAACCTCGCGAAGATCGATCGAATCAACCAGTACAGGATCTACCATAACTACGAGGACAGGCGATTGTTTGCGGCGGGGCTTCCGCTCAACGTATCCCACTGCTCACTGAGTACGCGGCCAAGACCAGTTCGCCTGCTCGCACAACAAGTGTTGCTGCCCGCGGCTGTGTCCGGTTGGGGCGCGGACGTAGTGCATTCTCCCTCGTTCATCATGCCTTATCTGCGAGGGGCGGCGCGACATGTGTTGATGGTTCATGACATGACGTCGTTCTCGCATCCGCATTGTCACATTGCATTGCGTCGAAGCTGGTTGTATCGGCGCGTGGTGCTGGCCAGTCTCAGGAGAGCGGACGTGGTGGTGGTCCCCTCGCAGGCCACACGGCAAGCGATCTTGGAATTTCTTCCTGATCTTCAGCCGGATCGCATTCATGTGACCGTACCGGGGATCGGGGAGGAGTTTCGACTCTGTGACCCTGCCTCCGTTCGGGAAGTCGTCGCGCGATTGAAGCTGCCGCAGCCCTACATCCTGTGTGTCGGCACGCTTGAGCCGCGCAAGAATCTTCCGGCTTTGGTCGAAAGTTATCGACGGCTTGTCGAGGCAGGAGCCATCAAAGAGCATCTCGTGCTGGTCGGTAAGTTGGGCTGGGGGTTTGAGTCACTGCTGAAACAGATACAAATGCCGGCTTTGCGTGGAAGAGTACATCTCGCCGGGTATGTGGACCAGAAAGATCTTCCCGCCGTGTATGCGGGCGCTAGACTGTTTGTCTATCCCTCCCTCCACGAAGGCTTCGGGTTTCCCCCGCTGGAGGCCATGGCGTGTGGCGTGCCGGTGATCAGCGCCAGGTCTTCATCGCTGGCAGAGAATCTCGAGCGTGCGGCTGAAGCCTGCGTTGGCAAGTTTACCCCTGACTGCGCTGGTGGTGACCTGCCACGCCGTCGGCGAGTTCGTCGGCTATATCTTCGGCCCGGGCAACAGCCCGCAGCAGCTGGCGTAGAGGAGGATCGTGTCGTATATGCAAAACCCTCTTAAAGTCGGCGTCATCGGCTGCGGCTGGTTTGCGCAGGCGGTTCATCTCCCGATCCTGCGACGTTTACCTGGAGTGGAACTCGCTGCGCTCGCTGAGCCTGAGCCAAGTCGGCGTCAAGCAGCCAGTCGTTGTATCCCATCGGCCGTGGCCTATGCCGATTATCGCGACCTGCTGAAAATGCGCGACCTCGATGCGGTCATTGTGAGTGTGCCGACCGCACTCCATGCTGAGGTGGCGATCGCAGCCATGCAAGAGGGGAAACCTGTCTATCTCGAAAAGCCGATCGCGGCGAGTTTGGAAGAAGCCGATAAGGTCGTGAGCGTATGGAAGCGATCGGGAGTAGTTGGGATGGTCGGCTTTAATTATCGCTTCAATGCCCTGTTTCAGGCGGCGCAGATGCAGCTGCAGGCAAGGAAGCTTGGATCGCTGGTTGGTATGCGGTCAGTGTTTTCCACCCCGATGCGTTCGATGCCAGCTTGGAAGCAAGCTCGTTCGACCGGCGGCGGCGTCTTGCTTGACCTCGCCTCTCATCATATCGACCTGGTCCGGTTCCTCTTTCAACAGGAGGTCCGGACGGTGTCCGCCGACATCGAGTCATGCTGCACAGAGCACGATATCGCGGTGCTGCATCTCCGGCTTGCCGGTGGGTTACGGATTCAGTCGTATTTCTCGCTCTGTGCGGTGGACGAGGATCGGGTCGAGATTTATGGACAAGCCGGGAAACTCACGGTGGATCGGTATCGTTCATTGGATGTAGAGATCGTTGATGCAGGGGGAACATCCTCACGTTTCCGTCGCATGACGCAGAAGCTGAGGCCATTCATGAACGCGCCATATCTGCTTAAGAAGTTGCGATCTCCCTGGCACGAGCCGTCCTATCGCGAGGCCTTGTCGAGATTCATTTCCGTTGTTCGTGGATGTGAAAAGACCTCGCCGGACTTATTGGACGGCTACCGCAGTCTGGAGGTGATCGAGGCTGCGGAAGAGTCTGCAAGAACGGGCCGGGTCGTGGATGTGAAGTCCAGCCTTCTATCCGGATCTCTTAGCACAGAGCGGAAGCAGGACGGTGGGGAAGGTCCATGAAGGATCGCGTACAGGCTGCCGACCATAAGAGGGCTATCACCTTCTGCTACCGGGGCTTTACCGCCAATTTCGGGACACGTCATATGGTGGCGTCGATTCTTGAACAGGCCGGACACGATGTGGAGCAGATTAAAGATGGACCGGCCGATTTCTCCGCGGATAGCGTGGTGTGGATCTGGGGAAATACCAATTGGTATCCGGGCCTCTATGCGCAACTTGCGGCCATGCCTCGCGCACAACGGCCTCTGGTCGTGCTGTGGCATACGGAGCCGCTGCCGCCTCCCAGGGCCGCCGGTTTGCCCTGGCCGCGACTGAATTGGTGGGAAACGGCGAAGTTTGTGCTTCGCGATTCCAATGCAACGGATGTTTACACGAACTATCTTGTCTTGCGTCGTTGGGTGAAGCAGAGGGTTCCGGATGTGCTTGTGGTGGCGACATCGGGGCGCTGCGGGTTTCTCTCTGAGCGAGGCATTGCGTCCGACTGGGTGCCTCTCGGCTACGAGCCTTCATATGGTCGCGATTTGGGATTGTCCAGGGAAATTGATGTGTTGTTTCTTGGCGCCCAGGATGTTCCCCGCCGGAATCGACTTTTGCGCGGGTTGCGTAAGAAAGGAATTCAGATAGAGGCCGTAGGCAGTTACGTTGATCCGAGCTGTTGGGGAGAAGAGCGGACGAAATTGTTGAACCGGACGAAGATCCTGCTCAACCTGGCCAGGACCCCGGGGGAGTTTCCCGACCTCTGTTTGATCCTGGGGATGGCGAACAAGGCGCTTGTCCTATCCGAACCGATCTACCAACCAGACCCGTTTGTGGCCGGACGGCATTTTGTAAGTTCCTCGATCGGCGAGATGCCTGAAACAATTCGGTACTACCTGGCTCACGAAACGGAGCGAGTCGTAATCAGCGAAAGGGCGCACCGACTGATTACCCAGGACCTCACGATGGAGGGCTCGGTACGCCGCATTCTTGATCTCATTTCACTGCGCGCGAATCAGCGCGCAGTGGTCGAATCGGCCATATGAGCCAAGCGCCCATGAGATGCCATGCAGATGACTGATGCCCCAAGATTCTCGATCGTCATCCCGACCTATAACCGGCCGGAGCAGCGAGCCGTCTGTCTGCAGGCCTGTGCTCGACTCGACTATTCGCGTGACCGCTTTGAAGTGATTGTGGTGGATGACGGAGGAGTGGAGCCATTGGACGGGATTGTTGCTCGCTTCCACGGAACGCTCACGCTCAAGTTGTTACAGCAGGAGAACACGGGGCCGGCGGCGGCCCGCAATAGAGGAGCCTCTGAGGCCGCAGGAGAGTTCCTCGCCTTTACGGACGACGACTGCGCGCCGGCTTCGGACTGGCTTAAAGCCTTGGGAAGGGAATGCGTTGCATTCCCTGATTGTGCCATTGGGGGGCGAACGGTCAACGCGCTCACGGGGAATGTCTACTCCACGGCCAGCCAGCTCCTGGTCTCCTATCTGTGTTCTTTCTACAACGCGATTTCTCACAACGCGCGATTTTTCCCGTCGAGTAATCTGGCGTTCCCGACCAAACAGTTTCGTGCCGTCGGAGGATTTGATGTGACGTACCCGCGGGCTTCCGCTGAGGATCGGGAGCTGTGCGACCGCTGGCTGCATCTCGGGTATCGAATGATCTACGCCGCAGAGGCTGTGGTGTACCATGCCCATGCGCTGACGTTTCGAACCTTTGTTCGGCAACACTTTCACTATGGACAGGGCGCGTTCTGCTTTCATCGGGTCCGCGCCAGACGACTCCAGGACCGAGTCAAGGTTGAGCCGCTGATGTTTTATATCAACATGCTGCGCTACCCGTTTGTCAGCGCACAGGGGGGCAAGCCCCCCTCTTGATGCTGCTCCTCATGGTGACGCAAGTTGCCAACGCAGCAGGATTTTTCTGGCAGCGCGCGAAGGAAAAAACGACATGACGCCGCAACGGGATTCGGCCACATTCGCCGGGAGGCCCGTCGTAACCAGGAAACCGCTCAGGAAGTTTCTCGTTGCCGTGTGGGTGCTGCTCATCACCCTAGGTGCGCTCGAAGTTGTGGCCAGGATATGGGGATACTCTCAACGTCACATCTATGATCCCATCTACACGGCGTTTGAACGTTCGCCGGACATTCCCTATATCCATAAACCCAATCTCACCCAAGCGCGGGCGCGCGGACTCGCCGTCATCAACACTGATAGTTTGGGGTTGCGGGCGAAGATTGCCGGGGCATCGTATGGAGCCAAACAGGCGAACGAGTATCGCATTGCGATCGTCGGCGATTCCTGCACCTTTGGCGAGGGAGTGACACGGACGGAGGATACGTTCGCCGAAGTATTGGAAGATACGCTCAATCGGGAACAGAAGGCCGTAACCGTCAAGGTGTTTAACTATGGCGTATCGGCCTATAGCGTCAAAGAAATGGCCGCGACGCTCCAAGCTCGCATGCTGGATATCCAGCCCGATCTGGTTGTCATGGCGATGATTCCCCAAGATTTCAGCCTCGCCCGAACACCGACCGTCGACGACGCGGGCTATTTGATCGATCAGAAGCTCTCCCGGCTGAGCCCTCCTGGGTCGATGACACGGCAGGTGGTACGCGGAATTCACCTGACATACGTGCTGAGAGATATCGGCGTGCGCTGGTTCTTCAGCCCCTCCGACATTACAGAGGCGCTTTCACGAGGCGAGATTCCCGAGACATTCGATCATGTCAGGAGATTCAGGACGGTCGCAGCGCAACGCGGGGTTCCATACGTGGTGATGCTGCTTCCCGCGAGACGGCAGGGAGTGTGGGGGCGTGTGCCGGATCAATTGACACGCGACAACTTCACGCATATCGATCTGTCATCCTTGGCGAACGAGTTCACAGAGGAGCAGTACATGGCGAGCCGGTTCGACCCGCATCCGTCACCAGCCGTCCACCATCGCATCGGCGAAACATTGGCGGACTACGTGCGGCACAACCATTTGAAAAGTAGGCAGGTGCAACCGAATTAAATGAATGCGCGGTGTTCGGCAGTTTCCTTGGCTGTCGTCAGAAATCGAAGGCAAGGGTTTGAGGGAAACAACGAGAGGAGTTCAGCATGGTAGTTCAACAAGTTCCAGCGATGTCGGTCATTGTGATCTCCCCTGATTCCTACAACACTGTCAGGAAAACAATTCGCCGGCTTCGGGCCCAGGGCGCCTGTCATCAACTGGAAATTGTGCTGGTTGTTCCTTCGGCGCCAGGCGCGAACATCGATCATTCAGAGCTCGATTGCTTCCGCGGGATCCACATCGTCGAAATCGGCGACATGACGTCGACCGCCCGGGCTCGTGCCGCCGGTGTCCGGCGCGCCACCGCGCCGGTGGTCGCTTTTGTGGAAGACCACTCCTTTCCCGCCAAGGGATGGGCTGAAGCTCTCATCCAGGCGCATCGGAAACCCTGGGCTGCGGTCGGCCCCATGATGGCCAATGCCAATCCCAATAGCCTTGTCAGCTGGACCAATCTGATTATCGAATATGCCGAATGGATGGAACCGGTTTCCGCAGGGGTGAGGGAGCACTTGCCCGGGCATAACGGGACGTATAAACGGGATTTGCTCCTGGAGTACGGCGATCGTCTGGAAGCCATGTTGGAGGCCGAGAGTATCCTCCAATGGGATCTACAGGCGAAAGGGCATCAATTGTATCTCGAACCGACGGCGAAGACTTATCACCAGAATTTTTCGGCCCCTTTTTCTTGGATTCCGTTACGTGTAGACGGCGGCCGGCTGTTTGCGGCCTCCCGTGCGAGGGCGTGGTCACCAGTACGACGTGTGCTGTATGCCTTCAGCGCTCCGCTCATCCCGTTCGTCAGATTTCGTCGTATCGTGAGTGAACTGCGCCGGCCTGGCCGGGCGAGGCATCTGTTACCCCGAGTGTTGCCCTTGCTGTTTGCGGGGCTGGTCGCGGATGGCACCGGTGAGATGATCGGGTATGCCTGTGGGGGCGGGAATGCCATGAAAAGGTTGTCAGACATGGAGTTCCATCGTGAGCGATACCTCACGAAGCACGACCGGTCGGCCGAGGTGGACGCCTGAGGTGATGGCAACGGCCTGAAACCTGGGGGCGGGTCCGATTGCGAGGGGTGGGTGACGGAGGGAGCCTACGATGCAGTGACGGGAATAGCCTCGGTACTTGATCGAGCCCGCCCTTGATCGAATCGGTCAGAGGGCCTGGGTGAGGTATGTGGTCGTGGGCTTGGCGGGAGTTTTAATCTGGATGAACACTCACAACAAAGCTGAAGGTGGACGAGGACCAATCGTATTTAGCGTTGCTGCTTGATGGTCTGAAGTCGTTCGAGCATCCGGTCCCATACGAACCCATGGAGCCGCAGATTGGCTGCACGCTCTACCCTGTTGAACTGCACTCCAATCCGCCGCTCATCGATCCACCGCACTTCCGCTTCGTCGATCGGAAGTGATTCTTTCTGATCCGGAAGAATCAGCCTCAATAGTAAGTTTGTCGAATGAGGGGGAATCGTCGCACATTCGATCGTGCAACCGAGCATCGAAAGGTTGGTGAGGGTGCCCTCGCCGATCGCCGTGTTGCCTGCAAACATCACCGGATAGGTGACGGGCAGCGGGAGTCGGTAATGCTCGCGTTTATAGGGTTTTGGCTGTTCCATCGCAGGCCGCAGTATAGCGTGGTGTGAGGCGGCAAAAGTATTCCTCCTTGGAGGGGCTGCCAACGTCAGCAGGGGGAAATCAGCGCGGTTAGTGGCTGTTGTGGGCGGCCACGCTTTGCCGACCCAGAAAATCCATCAAGCGCCGGTGATGTTCGGGCGAGATGTCGACGAGACGGCCACCGGCGTGCCTGCCTGTGGCATGGGTCAGCGTGAGCGCGCAGTGAATCCGGCTCTCGGCTTCGAGCTGACACTCGATCTCGACCCGGTCTCCGGCCAGGAGCGGGAGATCGGCAGAAATCTGGAGGCCCTGCGCGGTGAGATCTACGAGGGTGCAGAGGCTGGTGGCTCCGTTGCGGTGCATGAAACCCCGCCGATTGACGGGGATGCGAAAGTGCTGGCGTGGATCAGACATGGGGCGGCCTTTCATTTGTGCTCATGCAGGTCTACTCGTGAACGCTAAGGGTGGGGCGGCGGACGCGAGAAGGTGTTCGACGGTCATGTCGAATGTGCTCAAGTGTCAGCACCCCGGCCAACAGGGGGAGGATGAGGAGTGTTGAGAGCATGATCACCATCTGAACTGACATGCGGGGATCCTTTCAATGAGATGTCGATGTCTGAATCTTAGTGCAAGGTGAAGACCAGGATACTCAGTCTCAACACACAGCCGGAGGATGTGGGGATTTGCTGACGTTTTGAGGCGTGTGATCTTCAGCCTGGGCTGTAGCAAGAGTATGTCGATGGGGTGTCGGTCTGAACGGAGCGGCAAAACGGCGCCCTGTAGCAAGAATTTCCTCCACCTTTCGAGGGGGAGGGGATGTATCCCCTCGTAGTGTGGGTTGTGGGTATGTGCCAACTGCCGTAGGATCACCGGCACTGGTGAAGCCCGGACCGGAGTCTCTCTGCGCCTGACGGGAGATATGCTTTGGGGAGAGGAGCGCAATATGAATGTGTGTGTGACAGGGGCCACAGGATTTCTCGGCGGCTACCTCGTGAGCGATTTGATCAGCCGGGGGTCGCGTGTCAGCGCCCTCGTGCGGCCGACCTCGGACGCGGCCAAGCTTGAACGGGCTGGAGTCCACGTCGTCCGTGGCAGCTTTACAGACCGTAGCGCGCTTGAGCGGGCTATGCAAGGCGTTGATGTGGTCTACCACCTCGCGGCATTGACCAGCCGAACCGCACCCTCCAAGCAGGACTGTTATCAGACCAACGTGGCTGCGACCGATCTCGTAGCTCAAACTGTCCTCGATCTCGGGATCACACGGATGGTGTTCTGTAGCACAGCGGCTGTGTATGGCGTGATCGAAGATCCGCCGGTGGACGAACAGAGCCGGACGAAAATGGATAGCCCCTATGCGGAGACGAAACTTGTGGCGGAGCAGAGGCTGTTGGACGCCTATCGTGCCCAAGGGCTGCCGGTCGTCATTGCGCGGTTTCCGGGAGTGCTCGGCTATGGATCACCGAGTTTTATCGGGCTCTTTCTCGCGATCGGTGCGGGCGGATTTCGTGTGATCGGACCGGGGAATAACCATACGCACATCAGCCATGTGAAAGATGTGGTGCAAGGGTTACGGCTTTGTGGGGAGACGGCCGGGATCAATGGTCGAATCTATAATCTCGCGAGTGAGCACCCTGTCACCGTGAACGAACTTGTGACAGGCATTGCCCACGAGTTGGGCGTCACTCTTTCGTCCGTGCGATTGCCCCGGTTTCCCTATCAGATGTTTCACGCAGCGAACTGTATGCTGTATCGCGCATGTGGGAGAGAATTGCCCCGGGCGAGCAAGTATGAACTCTTTTTGTCGGACAAGGTCATGTCTATTGCGAGAGCTCGGAAGGAGCTAGGTTTCAACCCAAAAATTTCCCTGAGAGAGGGGCTACGTGATGCGATTGCATGGCATCGCGAGCGGGGTGAGCTGTGAGTGCAACGGTCAGGCCTTGGGAGGCGAGCGTTCAACCCTCATGAAGATTCTCCTGGTTAATGACTACGGGACGTCGGTCGGCGGAGCCGAGGTTCTGACGTTCGCGTTGCGGGACGCGTTGCGACGGCAAGGGCATGACGTCCGGTTGTTTGCGAGCTCTGCCGGATCTGCTCCGGATTCGCGGGCTGCGGACTACGTGTGCTTCGGAACCGTATCGCGGTGGCGAACAATATTGCAGGCTTTCAATCCATGGGCCTATGTCCGATTGCGCCGGGTATTGCAGGAGTTTCGGCCGGATATTGTGCATGTACGTATGTTTCTGACGCAGCTGTCTCCTGTGATTTTACCGCTGCTTCGGCGGGTCCCGGCGCTGTATCACGTGGTGTGGTATCGGCCGGTGTGCCAGACGGGAACGAAATTGCTGCCCGGCGGATCGCCTTGCCGAGAGCCTGCCGGTCTTGCCTGTTACCGGAGCGGCTGCGTCCCTTTGCGGGACTGGATTCCATTGCAGCTGCAGATGTGGTTGTGGAAGAGATGGCGTCATGTCTTCGCGCGGATTGTGGCGAATAGTCATGCGGTGCAAGGAAGCCTTTTGGCCGATGGGGTTGACGCGGTCGAAGTGATCCACAACGGCGTGGCGATCGAATCCGTTACGCGGGTATGGTCTTCGACTCCTCTGGCGGTATTTGCCGGCCGGCTGGTTCCCGAGAAGGGTGTCGACGTGCTGGTGCAGGCCTTTGCCCTGGTCGTTCGCAATGTGCCTGACGCACGCCTTCTCATCGCGGGCGACGGGCCTGAGCGGAAGAATCTTGTCGAATTAGCGGAGCAGTTGGGAGTGGCTGCATACGTCACGTTTCTTGGGCATCTTCCTCAGGAAGCGATGGAGACAAAATTAGCCCGGGCGTGGGTGCAGGTGGTGCCCTCTCGATGGGCGGAGCCGTTCGGATTGGTGGCGGTCGAAGCCATGATGCGGGAGACCGCGGTCATCGCGAGCAGGATGGGCGGGCTGGAGGAAATTCTGCAAGACGGGGAAACGGGGTATCTGGTCACGCCGAACGATCCGCACCAGTTAGCGCAGAGACTGGAGGAGTTGTTGTGCGATCGATCGAAGGCGGACGCGATGGGACGATCGGGGCGGCGCGTCGCCGAAGCGCGGTTTAGCTTGGCTCGTCAATGCGAGCAGTTCATGTCTCTGTATCAGCAGATGGTGTCTGACATGCCGGTCGCCCTTTCTGCAAAGACAGGAACGCCGATGCAGGCGGTAAGGAGATAGGTGGATATGAGCGCACCGCGGCCAGAGAAGCCGGTTGTCTCCGTGATTGTGGAGGGCTATAACGAATCACGCGATCTCGGGAAAGCGGTGAATACGATCGATGCGCTGCAACGGCAGGATTTTCCCGCGGATCAGGTTGAAATTATCCTGATGGGCAGCGCCAAGCAGGTCAAAGAGTGGCGAGCGCTCTACGGGCAGGGTACGCAATTTTGGGGCGTTCAAGCGGTTGAAGCCGAGGGGCTCTCGTACCTGCAGCTGAAGAACCGAGGGGCCCAGTTTGCGTCCGCCGAGATTCTGGCCTTTACCGACTCCGACGTGTACCCGCATCGCACATGGTTGTCGTCGCTGGTGGAGGGCATCCGCGGGGGCGGCGACGTGTCGATCGGTCTCAGCCTGTTCAAGAGTGCCACCAATTGGGAATGGAATCGAGCGACCAGGCTGGCGGCTGCTTCGATCACCTGGGGCTGGGTGGTCGGCAAAGTCGTCGATCCTCAGCGCAATTTACCGATGCCAGTCGGCTTTATGGACCACAACTTCGGGCTCCGAGTCGAGACCTTCCGGCGGCACCAGTACAATACGAAATTTGGCCGGTTGTGCGGCGCACCCCTGCTCACGCAGTCGTTCCTGGATGGCGGGGAGCGACTTGTGCTCCAGCCGAATCAGCGGGTCACGCACTATTTTTCGTGGTTCTATTGGTTGAAGTGCCTCCATTTTCGGTATGGCTATGAGGTGTTCATGTTGCGGCGCTTGAACAAGCACTATCCGAATCAGTGGATTGCGCGCATGGCGATCCTCGAACCCGTGATGACGATGATCTGGCATATCCTGTTGGACGTTCCACGTTGGTTTAGAGTCAGCCGGCTGCTTGACGTTCACCCTGTGCGGCGAGTGGTGCTGCTGCCCTTGGTCGTGGGCATGTCCTGTGTGGCGCGTGCAACGGAAATGGTCGGTATGTACGGAACCATGCTGGCGCCGGAGGTCATGCGGAGATGGGCGGAATCAGTCTGAACGAACGGGATTCCTGACGACGCATGTCCAGCACACCGTATCCGTACATCACAGTCGTTGTTCCGACGTACAATCGTCCGATGATGCTCGCGGGCTGCCTGCGTGCCCTGGCTGCGCAGGAGTATCCCCGCGATCGTTTTGAAGTCATTGTCGTGAACGATGGGGGAGCCGAGTCACCGGACCAGGTTGTAAATCCCTACCGGAACACCTTGACGTGTCGGGTGGTGCACCAAACGAACCGGGGGCCGGCGGCGGCGCGTAATCACGGCGCGAAGGAGGCGGTGGGACAGTTCCTTGCCTTTACAGACGATGATTGCGCTCCCGCGCCGGATTGGCTTACGCGCCTGTCGGAGCGTTTTCTGCAAGCCAGGGAGACCGCCGTCGGGGGAGAGACCAGAAACGCCCTGACCGAAAACCTGTACTCCGTCGCAAGTCAACTGCTGGTGTCTTACCTGGTGGACTATTACAACGGTACCCCTCAGCGGATCCGTTTCTTTCCCTCCAGCAACTTGGCGTTTCCGGCCGAGCACTTCCGGTCAATCGGGGGATTCAGCTCAGCCTATCCGCGGGCCGCAGGCGAGGACCGCGAATTATGCGATCGATGGCAGCATGAGGGGCATCGAATCATGCATGCGCCTGAGGCAGTGGTCTATCACTCGCACCAGCTGGGCGCGGGAGCGTTTCTCCGGCAACATTTTCAATATGGATGCGGGGCGTTTCACTACCATCAGCATCGCGCTCGCCACAGGGGGCAGTCATTGAGGATTGAACCCCCGACGTTCTATCTCCGCTTGTTCGCCTACCCATTCCGAAAAGTATCCTGGGGACACGCGTTGCGTGTCGTCCCGCTTCTGATCGCAGCGCAAGCTGCCAACGCGGCGGGTTTCTTCTGGCAACGGGCGAAAGGAGTGCCCGCTTGCGCGCCGGATATGGTCCGACCCGGGAACGATATGACTCGAGGCGTCAAGTGAACCAGTGGTCTCCTCAGCCGGGGCGGCAGATGTTGGAAGGCAGCCTCCGCAATCTGCTTGCGGAGGCTCTGTTCCCCGTGACCGCGCTGGTGACGGCGGGATTTCTGACTAGGCAGCTGGGAGCCGAGGGCTATGGAGTGCTGGCGCTGGCCGTGACGCTGGTCTCATGGATTCAATGGAGTTTGAATGCCGTCTTCTCGCGAGCCACGATCAAGTATGTCAGCGAGGCCTCTGATTGGCGTCCGGTAGGGACTGCGGCGGTCAATCTCCAACTGTTTGCCGGCAGCGGTGCCATGCTACTCATCTGGATCCTGGCAGTTCCTTCGAGCTGGTTGTTCGGTGAGCCGAACCTCGCCTGGTATCTCGGACTGCTTGCGATCGATATCCCGTTGTCCTGCGTCGTGCAGGCTCATCGGCATATTCTGAACGGAGTGGGACGGTTCGGGCGCTGCGGGATCTTGAGTGCAGGGCGATGGATAGTCCGAATGGTGTTGATCTTCGTTTTTGTGCTCTTAGGCTGGTCGATCACTGGGGCAATCCTTGGGTTAATTGGGGCGTCTCTCGCCGAATTGCTGTTGGCGCGACGCGCAATCCGCCCTGCGTTGTTCCGGCGCGTCTCTTGGAATGAGTGGCCGCTGTGGGACTATGCAATGCCCCTCTTCATCTCATCGGCCTGCGGGACGCTATTTATTCGCTTGGATCTGTTGTCCTTGAAGGCTCTGGGAGGGTCGGGGGTTCAGGCGGGTTTGTATGGAGCGGCACAAAATCTTTCGTTGCTTCCAAGCCTTCTCGGAGCCGTGGTCGCTCCCATTCTCCTGGCAACAGTGAGCCGCGTTTTATCCGGAGACGACGCGCCGCACGCAGGCGGGATTGCACGCAATGCGATGCGCGGTTCTCTGCTACTGCTCCCGCTTGCCGCGTTGATTGCCGGGACAGCGGGACCCCTGGCCGTATTGATATTCGGAGAGCCATTTGCGGCGATCGCCCCTATTTTGGCGTGTCTGGTCATCGGGGGGTTCGTCATGCTGTTGATGAACGTCTGCCTCACGCTGATGATCGCCTTTGGTTATCCGCGATTGCTCATTCTCATCACGGGCCCATTGGTGCCGCTGGCACTTGTGGGGCATATTCTGGCGGTGCCGAGATGGGGAGCTGTAGGCGCAGCTGCGGTCACAGGTTGTCTTAGCGTCATGGCGGCGGTGGCTGCCGCTGTCCTGTCTGCACGAGTATGCGGGCTGGCCTTCCCGTGGGCCAGTCTCTGGCGCGCGCTGTTAGGAGCAGGCCTCGCGTTTGGGTATGCGGTCCTCTGGCCTGCGCTGGGGCTGTGGGTGTTTTTGAAGCTGGCAATCGGCAGTCTGTTGTTGATCCTTTTCTATTGGGGAATTGGCGAATTCACCGCCGAGGAGATCGTCGTAGGTCACAATCTGCTGCACATGCCGTTGATTCCTCGCCGGCGTCCTGCCGAAAGCCGCCCTTGACCCGGCTATCGAAAAATTGTGGATCATGGCGTCGTGCCAGAAATAAAAATCGCCGAACCATTCTCATCCTTCTTCTGAGGGTGGCCGTAGATGGAACCTGCAAGAGTTGTTGAGGAAGCTATGAAGCGGTGGTGTGGGTGCTCAGGATGGCGGATTGCGGGATGGCGCTAAGGGTGTTGATCCACCGGTGCTTCATCAGTTGGTCCGCGATGAGGATGTAGGTGTCTTCCGGGAGCGTCAGCGTTGTGCGGAGCTTCTCCAGGAGAGCCTGATTACTGCCCTCCGCATCCAACTCGTACCAGGCGCGCTGCGGAATAACGATCAACGCATAGCAGGGGACGCTGGTCAGGACCTGCACCTTCTTGCGGACCAGGTAAGCAGCCTGAACGTCGGCCTTTGACGCCAGTTGTCCGGCGATGCCGTCAATCACCTCAGCGGCCAATCCGTGCGGTTCGAACGAGTCCCCGGGCTTGATGGCGCTGCGTTCGGCTTCGGCATCGAGGAGCTGCTGCCGTTGCCGCTGCGCCTTGACTCGGTAGCGCATGGACTCTTTGTGGTTGCCCCGGCGTTCCAGATAACCGGAGGCCAGTTGGCAGGCCGGAATCACCGCCTCGCGGTCCGCCGCCAGGGCTTTCTCCAGATACTGCAATCCGGACTGATCGTTCTGCGCCAGCAAGAGTCGGCCCATCGCCAGGTTTGCCGCGGCGTGAGCCGGTTCCTTCGCGAGCAATTGTTGCAGCAACGGCAGCGCTGCGCGGTCGCTTTCAAGCGCTTCCATTTGACAGGCGTATTCCCAGAGTTCGTCGATCGAGAGCCCGATGGTCGCGGACTTGTCGCTTAAAGCCTGGCAACGTGCCCGCGCTGCAGCCATCTCCTGGTGTTTCTGTTTCCACTCTTCCGCCACGGACTCCGCCCAGCTGCGGTCGAGCGCTGCGCGCGTCGCAGTCGCATGCGTGTCCAGGTAATAGGTTGCGGCCGTGGCCTCATGGGGGTCACGCAAGTGGGGAACGTCGGCGGGCGGTTCCGGCGCATTGGGTTTTTCGGGAAGCTGGTCCAGCGCGGACAGTCGATCGGCCAAGGCCGGATGGGTATCGGCATAGTTGGTGGTTTGCTGCATCGCCTCGTGCATCCACTTCTGAATGCTGTCTTGAGGAGTCACGCGCTGTAACATGGTGATGAGTTCATCGAGATGCGAGGCGGGCGGTGTGGGATTCGTAATGGTCCGGCGATTCAATGCGGGCCAATAGAGTTCGTCCATCAGGCGCGCGATGACCTGGAGCGATGCCAATGCGTCCTTCATCGCGTGCGGGCCGACTAGCCGGGCAGCCTGACGATCGGCTTCGTACTCCTGCGCGCGGGCCAGGACGAACGAGTAGGCGTTAAAGAACGGGGTATACCAGTCCAGGAATTTGGTGAAGAGCACCGAGCCCCAATGATCGCGGGCGCGCAGCTCTTCCAGCAGCCGCGACCAGACCATACGTGTGCGATAGATCCATCCGGAGAAGCTCCCATGGTGGTGGCCGAGATGGCCGAACTCATGCGCGAGTACGGCGCGGAACTGGGCCGGCGTCATGGCCAACATCAGCGGCAGGCCGAGCAGCAGATAGTTCTGGTACCAGCCGAAGATGCCGAGGCGCGGCCGCTGCGCGACGGCCGCGTTCAGGTCGTTGACGATAAGCACATGGTGAAACGGCGGCGTGCCCAACGCAGTCGTCAGCTTGTCGATGAGGAGAAAGAGGCGCGGCGCGTCTTCCCGCTGCACCTCGTAGCCCGTCGGTGGGGTGAAGCGGACCCAGAAGGCGCGCAGGATGATCGCCGCCAGGACTCCAAGGCCGAACAGTAGCTTGATAGAGCTGAGATGGTTTGATCCTCCGTCTTTGAACGAAAGAATCAGCCAGGCACCGACGCCCAGCGTCAGGCCCAAGACCGCCAACACATAGGCATAGCCGAGAGCGGCGACCAGCGCGACCTTCAGTTTGTATTGTGTCGGATGTTTTGGGGCGTACGCCTCGAGGCGGCGCACTAATTGTTCGAACTGTGTATCGGACATCGTAGTCGGTATTCCTCCCTAGAGTCGCAACCAGTCTATGAGAAGGTTGCGAGATCGCCAAGGAGTTTGTCATTTATTGATAGCGGACTCTCGAAGGATGGTTTATCCGCGCAGGAATGCAGTGGGCTCAGCCTGTAGGAAGGGATGTGGTTGTTGCCTGAGTGCCGCGCGGATGTCGCCCTGCGTTATGCAGAGTAGTGTTCTTGCAGGTGGTCTCGTTGAAACCGCAGGATATGTCTGATCAACACTTCCCGCTCCTGTGTGGTCATCCTGATAAAGCGAGCGTGGAGGCGATAGGTCCCTCCGGGATAGGGAATGGGATCGAGCCGCAGCACTTCGGCGAAGGATGTGAAGAGGCCATGGTCGGGAAGGCGTAACGTGACGGAGAGAATATCGTTGGGTTCATAGACCGTGGAGACCGTCACGCCCAAGCCGCCGCCGCTGATGTTGACGGATTGCTCGATGAGCGCACCTTCCGTCGTATCCGTCTCGGGCTGAATGCGGATGGGCAGGGTGACGGTGATCCGATAGTATTCGCGGCGATCTTTCCCGGACGGCTGCGAAGCCGGTGCATCTGGTGACATGATGCACGAGAGTATAGCAAAGTCGGTAGACGCGAGGGTGTCCAAATGCATGCCGTTGTTTCGATCACCGTGAGGACAGCGGATCGAATCACCCCCGGGGGGGAGAGTGTGTCTGGGCGGCGAGCATTTCTTGGATGGCCTCGATGATGAGTTCCGGTTGGTCGAAGTTGATGAAGTGGCTGCTGCGGTCGGCGAAGACTTGGCGGCTGTTGGTGGAGAGCTTCATGAGATCGGATTGGAATTTGAGCCACATCTTTCGAAAGCGCGTTGGGTCAACGCTCGTCGGCATGTCGGGCCACCAAGTCGGTCCGGTCGCGGTGATGACGGTCAAGGGCAGGCTCCCGAGCGAACCGGCCATCCCGGTTTGCCCGGCGGTGTCCTCCAGCGCCGCGCCTTCGTATGCCATCGTCTTGAAGTAGCGCGATTGCGTCCATCCGGCGCGGAGGAGCGGGCGGATGTCGGCAGGCACACCCGATTCCTGCGTGGCGAAGAACGACGGCGCAAGATCCAGCGATATCAACAGCCGGGTCAGGCCCAGTGCCGTGATCGCGCGAATGATCGGAAACAGGGTCTTCCCGGGTGCCGCAAACTTTCGAAACTCCATTTGATCGAATTGCCGCTCGTGCCCGGCATCGACCAGCACGATGCCGACCACATCGTTCGGGTGGGCCTGGCGATACAGCCGAGCGACGAACCCGCTCAGCGAATGGCCGACGAGCACATAGGGGCCGGAGATACCGCCGTTCGTCAGCAACTGGTGAAGCTCATCGGCCATCCGTCTGCCGATGCGTGGCAGACGGCCAGTATCGCTCCAACCGAATCCTGCCCGGTCATAGGAGCAGACCCGTGTGATTTTTGCGATCTCCGGCTGGACCTCTGACCAATAGACCGACCAGCCAAGGCCCATGGCATCCAGGATCACGGTTGGGCTGCCCTTGCCGGTGCAGTAGAGGTGAAGTTTATATCCGCCGACGTCGATAAGCTGTCCGGGCGGGGGATGCTGCTTCCGGTCCTGCACCATACCGACGATCTGATATCCCACGCCGATCAGCGCGAACAGCAACAAGCCGATTGCAACGTGAAGCAGCTTACGCAGGGGACGAAAGCGGTGCCGGCGTTTAGTTGGCATGTGTCATGGCGCGGTGCCAGCGGCGCAGGTGTTTCAAGCCGGGGAGTTTGGTGTTGCCGTTAAAGAGATAGTTTTCAAGCACTCCATAGAGATTATAGTCGACGAACAAGGGACGATCGGCAAGCAGAAAAGGCGACGTTGCCAGCATGTTGTCGATCGGCTGGAGCAGCTCCGCAAACTGTCTGTTCAGGTCGTTCCGCTGGCTGGTCCATGCCGCGACGCAGCCTTTGCCGAACTTCCGTTCCTTATGCCGGACCATCATGACCCGCTCCACGAGAGGGCGCTTCGGGATCACGTAGGTATCATTCACCTTGAATCCCACCGACTCCAATTCGTTTTCAATGTAACGGGAGAGGATGAGCTGAATTCCCTCGAACTCGTTCGGAAACAGGTTGAGCGTGAAGCGCTGATCGATGTGCCGCGCGACCTCCTGGCCTAAATCCGTCACGTCGCAGATCCCGCGTTTTCCATCAACGAGGCAGGGAACGGTGTAGCCGGCTCCCTTCGTCGCGGTGATGATCGGCGCGCGATCATGAAAGGCGATGTTGCGCAGCTTGAAAGGAATGTGATGGCGTTTCAGGATGTGCCGGATCGTGATGCAGAACGGCGACCAGGGAAACTGAATGAGCGTGAGCATGGAGTCTATATGACGGAAGCAGGGAAAAACTTCAACATCGATGAAATGCAAAAAATGAACCGGCGATACGAATCAGCTAACGCACGGTGGGGTATCGTCTACTTTCGCAGAATTGGAATCAAACTGGAGAGTTAAGCTGGCAGGAAGAAGGGTTCCTCCCAGCTTAACTCCAAGAAGGATAGTGGAATGGTGCGACGTTGAAGCTGTATAGTTCCGAAACACTTCACGGTGCCAAATCCTAGCCTCCGTCAGGTCTAACTCATGGCAAATTTTAGCTTGAGCTATTTGCTCTCTCGACTTGACGATCTCGAACAGCATCTCGACGAAAGGCCAAAAGACTTTGTCGAGGCTGACATTGACGGCTTGACACAAGAAGTGCTGCATGACGTAACTAAATCGATCGACTTGGCAAATCTGAATACCCGCTTAGAAGCATCAGCGGCTATCGACATTGACTCTATGAGATTGGCTAGGACGACCCTGGAGGCCGCTGATCTTGGTGGGCCGCTAGAAATAGCAAAAGATCGTTTCATTGACCCTAAAGAAACACTCAGCCAGCTGAAAGAGGCTGTCGAAGAACTAGCAACAACTCATACAAAGAAAAGTGAGCTTGGGTTAGCATGGGTTTTGGAATTCCACCTAGCAGCAATCTTCGGTCAGGCTCTGCTCCTTGCAGCCAATGCACAGGCTGATCTGAGTAAAATTTCAGACCTGGTTACCAAAAAGATAGGCCTGCTTACTGATTCCCAGGTGGCAAGCGTATGGAGCAGCCTTCGGCGAGAGTTTGACGACGACCGCAGAGGGAGAATGCAAGACCCCGAATCTTTGCTCCCGCCCAACTTCCTTCAGTTTGAGACCTCTGAGAAAGCCCGCAAGAAAATAGTCAAATATGTGATCCACCTCAAACCGAGTCTTACGCTGGCAATGATGCGTCAAGAAATAGCACGGATCCCAAAAGAAATGGTGGAGCTGCCACGAATCCTTAGTTGGCAATCGTCAGACGCTTCATGCCCAGTTTCCAAGCAAGAGGAAGTTCTGGGACGAGCGCTCGGTCGACTTTGCGCCATACTTACGGGTGGGCACTTTAAGTCCAACAGCGAGATCGGGTTGCTTCTCGGGCTACCAGAAGAAAGCAGAATTATAAGCGGGCCAGAAACTGAAGCGTTGCGGGAGAAGTTCTTCGCGGACACCGCGCATCGAACTATTCTGTTTGAGAATCGCACGGTAGTACGAATTCTAGATTCTCTCGTCAGATATAACTCTCCAATTGAACGCGCCCTTAATCAATACAAGCTCGGCTTGGAGGTGATGACACCTGAGATTCATGTGGAGATGACAAAGAAAGGAGAGCTCCTCCTCCAAAAGGAGCTCTGCAGGTTTCTTGTGGAGCGGAATATTTTCGCCGTGGGCACGAAATTTGGTCGAAGTGAAACTGACTTATTCGCAGAGCATGGTGGCGAAGAATACACTATTGAAGCAAAGGTGTTTCGGGCAAAGAGGTCGCTTTCTCAGTCAGCCTTGAAGCGTGCTGTTGTTCAGCTACAGAGCTATCTTGATCAGCGACCTTCAACACCTCGGGGAATCCTTGTCATTTATAACCTGACCGACGATCTCTTGACTGCATCAAGGACGTGGATTCAAGGAAGATATTGGATTCTGCCTATCAATTTGCAAGTTTTTCCCCCAAGCCGCCGTAAGAGAAGTTTTGTGATTGAACCAGGGCAAGGAGACAATTTAATAGACGTGATAGTGACTGAAGATTTCCCAGGTGGAAGAGTGGGAACAGGATCAAATAGGCGCAGGATTGGAAAGGACAAAGGGAGACCTTGATGTGAATCAACCGATTGGTTGGTCACGCCACGCAAGTTGAACCACCCTCATTCCCGTTTGGTTTCCGCCAAAACGGCCACATGAATAATCCCTAACGCCCTATCGCCAGGCCTCTCATATAAGACGTGTCTGCGAGCACGAAGGGCAGCCTGGTCGCTCCCGCCTCTTTCTTGCGCTGAACGATCACTAAAATATGAATGCTTCTTCCAAGCCCGCTTGTTGTCCCTTTAGGAAGGGCGCCCCTTGTCGGTCCGACTACGGCCGTCGAGCGAGGCCCTTCTTAGGGCGCGCGCTCCGGGAGCAACGGACTGACAGGGGTGTCCTTCCGTCCGTTTGTGCTAGGATGCCGCGCATGTGGGCGTTAAAGCTGGTGCTTTTGGGGTCTCTCGCCGTTCTTGGTTCGGTCGCGCTTGTCTTTGTTGTTGGTTTTGTCAATCCACGGGAAAAGGTGAATGGGCTTTGGCTGATCGTGTCGGCGGGCTAAGGGAGCTTTTGCTTGCC
>NEWQ02000040.1 GCA_002869855.2 Nitrospira sp. CG24D | reverse complement strand
AGGGTGTCATTCAGCGGATCGTGGGCCTAGGGAAGAAGAAAGTCGGATTTCTTGGGATGACGTTCAAGCCGGATACCGACGATCTTCGGGAAAGCCCCTTGGTTGAAGTCATCGAGACTCTGCTCGGAAAAGGGTTTCAAGTGAAGATCTATGATAAGAATGTGGCGACCAGCCGCTTGATCGGCGCGAATAAGCGGTTTATCGAAGAGCATATTCCCCATCTGTCTTCATTGCTGGTCGATCAGGCAACAGATCTCGTGGACGCGGCCCAGGTCGTGGTTGTCGGATATGCGTCGGCCGAGTTTCTGCCCGCGTTGAAACGCATGCGCCCGGACCAGCTCATTATCGACTTGGCACGGATCGAAGGTCGGGAAGGTCTGACCGCGTCCTATGATGGTATTTGTTGGTGATGAGGCAAGAACGGTGCGTTGTTCGACGAGTAGCTTGCGATGAAAATACTAGTGTTGGCTCCAGATATCCCCGCGACGTCAAAGATGCCTGGGTCTCCACGCCTTTTCAATCTCTGTCGGGAACTCTCTCGGCAACATGAGTTATTTCTACTCACCTATTGTTCTTCCGGCGAGCGGTATCAGTCCCTCCTGAACGATCCAACGGCTGCCAAAGTGTTTTCGACGGTTGAGATATTGCCTGATCCGCCGTCCATGACTTGGTGGGGGCAGCAGTGGCATCGACTGCATTTGGCCGCCAGTTTTGAAACGCGCTTCCGGTTCCCAGAGTATTACCAGGGCATTCGCCGCAGGGTTCGCGAGCTGTGTATCCGGAATCGCTGTGAGCTGATTTATGTCGACTTGCTCCCCATGGGGCAGTACGTTGATCCGGAACTCGACGTTCCCGCTATTATCGACCTGCATGATTCGATGACATTAATGGCCAGGAGAGTGCTCAAGACCACCAGCGGGTGGCGTCAGCATCTCGCCATCTATCTCCACTTGCTGAAGATACAACAGCTGGAGGGATCGCTTGGGCGGGAGTTCGGCCTTGTCGTCACGAATTCTTCGGTCGATGAACAAGTGATCGGCGAGCTCTCAACGGGAATCAACACCGTCACGATTACGAATGGCGTCGATATGGGGTACTTTGCTCCGGACCATTCGCGTGTCGATGCCGACAAGATTGTCTTTACCGGTGTGATGGGGTATGCCCCCAATGAAGATGCGGCGCTGTTTTTCGCGCGGGAGATCTTTCCTCTGATTCTTGAACAACGTCCCAAGGCGGAATTCTGGATCGTCGGCAGCGATCCGACGGACCGGGTCAAGGAACTAGGGCGAATGGCCGGCGTTCACGTGACGGGGAAAGTCGAGGATGTGCGGCCCTATCTGAGTCAGGCCGCGGTATTTGTGTGTCCGTTGAGATATGGGTCGGGGGTGAAGAACAAAATCCTCGCGGCGATGGCGATGCAGAAACCGATCGTGGCGACATCGCTGAGCATCGATGGACTGGATCTCGCCGACGATCGCGAGGTGCTGCTTGCCGATGAACCGCGGGCCTTCGCGGAGAAGGTTGTGGGATTGCTTTCAGATCCGAAAACGGTGAGCCGGCTGGCGGGCAATGGACTGGCCCGTGTTCAAAGTCAGTATTCGTGGGCAGCGATGGGCCAGGCCTTGGAGAAGGCCATTCAGACTGTCATGGAATCTCGCAAGTCCCGCGAGCGACAGGCCGTCTAGCAGCGTCTGCATAGTTTCTGAATCGCGATAAGGCGGAATCCCGTGAACATCGTACACCTCCAGGATGCGTATGACGAAGCCTTGTGGGAGCAGTACGTACTGAATCACCCCCAGGCGTCAGGCTATCACCTGCTTGCCTGGCGGGGTGTCATTCAACAGGTATTCGGCCACGCGACGCCCTACTTGATGGTCAAGGATGGAGAGGGGAAAGTCCGGGGTGTCCTTCCCTTGGTCTTCACCAAGAGTCCGATGTTCGGGCGTTTCCTCACCTCCATGGCCTTCTTCAACTATGGCGGAGTCTTGGCGGATGATGCGGAGGCGGCTCGTGCCCTGCTGAACGCTGCGGCGGTCACGGCTCAGGAAGTTGGCGCGGCGCATATCGAATTGAGGCAGGAAGAGCCGCTTGCAACAGAGTGGCCCGTCCGATCGAAAAAAGTCTCGATGCGTCTCGCGCTCCCTCCGGACTACGAAACCTTGCTCAAGGCCTTTCCTTCCAAGTTGCGCAGCCAGGTGCGGCGGGCGCAGAAGGAGGGGATGGAGGTCAGGATCGGCGGCACGGAGTTGCTGGGGGACTATTATCGTGTCTTTGCCCGATGTATGCGGGACCTTGGTACGCCGGTGTATGAGAAGGGATTCTTTGAAGCCATCCTTAAGACCTTTCCCAAAGAAGTGCGCCTGTGTGTGGTCTCGCTCAATGGATCTCCGCTTGCTTCAGGGCTCCTGTATGGTTTTCGGAATCGGCTGGAAATCCCCTGGGCTGCGTCAGATAAGCGATATAGCCGACTGTCTCCCAACATGCTTTTGTATGGGGCCGTTCTGGAGTTTGCCTGTCGAGAGGGATTCAAGGAGTTTGATTTTGGCCGGTCCTCCGTCGACAGCGGAACCTATCGCTTCAAAGCGCAATGGGGCGCGCAGCCTCACCAGTTGCACTGGTACTACTGGCTCTCCGAGGGGCGCAGGATTCCGGAATTGAATCCGGACAATCCCAAGTTCAAGGCCGCCATTGCCCTGTGGAAACGGTTTCCGGTGCCTGTTGCAAATCTGGTCGGCCCGCATTTGGTGAAGTACCTGCCATGACGCCGCAACGAACCATTCCTCCGACAGCGGCTCCGCTACCGTTTGGGAATCTCCTGCGCTCCGTCGGCAGTTTCTGGGGGGGCCACAAACACCAAGCGCGCCTGGTCAGTGAGCTGAAGGCCCACTATGCCGTGCGCGCAGTCTATCTGGTCTCGTCCGGAAAAGCGGCGCTGACGGTCATTCTCAAAGCGCTGGCGGTCGTGAGCCACAGGCGGCGGGTAATCATTCCCGCCTATACGTGTTTTTCCGTTCCGTCCGCGATCGTGAAGGCCGGGTTGGAGGTCGTGCTCTGTGACGTGGATCCGAACACGCTTGATTTCAAGTTGGCCGAGCTTGAGGGATTGCTCAACGAACACGTCCTCTGTGTCGTCTCAACCCATCTGTTTGGCCGTCCCGCGGATACGGCACGGGTGAAACAATTGTGCATGGGGAAGGGCATTCTCGTGGTGGAGGATGCGGCGCAGGCGATGGGAGGGCAGTCCGGCGATCGTCTTCTTGGAACGATCGGGGATGTGGGGTTCTATAGTCTGGGCCGTGGGAAAAATATGACCTGTGGCACAGGAGGAATCATTTTGACCAGCTCTGCTCCGATCGCGGAAGCGATCGAAGCGGAGTACGCGAGTTTGCCAGAAGCCTCTTGGCTTGATGTTGTTCGCAATTGGCTGGAGCTCCTCGTGATGCGCATCTTTATCCATCCGGCGTTGTACTGGTTTCCCGCGGGGCTCCCCTTCCTCGGGTTGGGTGAAACCAAGTTTTACACGGACTTTCAGATGTTTCGAATGGATAATGTTCGGGCGCATTTGCTCAATGGCTGGCAACGGAGATTGGCGCGAGCGAATCAGGATCGGTCTTCCCGTGCGCGGTGGCTCATTGAAGGGCTGGATCTCGTCCGGAAGGGCGTACAGCCGATCATGGGAGAGGGCTCGCTCTTTCTCCGGCTGCCTGTGCTAGTGAGAGGCCGAGAAGCCAAAGAGGCTGTCTGTCGGCTGAGTCGTGAGCAG
Source organism: Nitrospira sp. CG24D (assembly GCA_002869855.2). GTDB lineage: Bacteria > Nitrospirota > Nitrospiria > Nitrospirales > Nitrospiraceae > Nitrospira_D. The sequence continues at coordinate 1,285 of NEWQ02000040.1, read as the reverse complement.
GGGGCGGGGCTGAGTCCCAACTATCCGGCGACCATTCAGGAAATACCGGAATTGGCCGGACAATTGGCAGGCCGGAGGTACCCCGGCGCTCAGGAAGTCGTTGATCGATTAGTCACCTTGCCCACGCATCAGTTTGTGTCGGAGCAGGACCGTCTGAAGATCGACCGTGTGCTGGGTGTCCAGGTGGAGCTCTCAGTTCCTGGTAATACTGTGGGCGGAGATCCGGTCACCCGGGGTGCCGGTCATCCTCACGTCCACGTCAGAAACCAGCGGAATGGCGCCTCATGACACTTTCTAATTGCATGCTCTCGATATTCTGGGCGTCGGTCACGTTCGTATTCTATGCCTATATGGGGTATCCGCTGCTGCTGATGGCGATCGGAGTCCTGCGCAATCGTCCGGTGAGGAAAGCCCCGAACCACCCGATGGTCTCCTTGATTATCACGGCCTATAACGAGGAGAAACGGATTCGGGAAAAGTTGGATAATACGCTTCGGCAAGATTACCCCCGCGAGCGCCTCGACATTGTCGTGGCGTCCGACTGCTCCACCGACGGAACCGACGACCTGGTCCGCTCGTATGGGCCGTCCGGAGTTCGATTAGTTCGGTCGGTTGTGAAGGGCGGGAAGGAGGCGGCGCAGAAACTCGCCGTCGAGTCGACGACCGGAGAGATTCTGGTATTTTCTGATACGGCCACGATGCTTGAACCCCAGGCCATTTCTACGATTGTACGGAACTTTGCGGACCCGACGGTCGGCTGCGTGAGCAGCGTGGACCGGTTTATCGACGTGGATGGAGCGGTGAGCGGGGAAGGCGCGTACGTTCGCTACGAGATGCTTCTCCGGAACCTCGAAACGCGAGTCAATACGCTGGTAGGACTGAGCGGGTCTTTCTTTGCCGCCCGTCGAACCGTGTGCCAGAACTGGGCGCCGGATCTTCAAAGTGATTTCAACACGCTGCTCAATAGCGTCAGGCTAGGACTCCGAGGAGTGGCAGACCCGGAGAGTATCGGGTTCTACAAGAATCTAGCCGACCCAAAGAAAGAGTATGATCGCAAGGTCCGCACGATAGTCCGGGGAATTTCCGTGTTTATGAAGAGCTTGGCTCTTCTCAATCCGTTTCGGTATCACCTGTTCGCCTGGCAACTGATCAGTCACAAGCTGTGTCGATGGCTGGTGCCTTTCGCGATGATCGGGGCGTTGGGGGCCAACGTTATGCTCGCGTCATCGTCGCTGTTCTATCAAGGAACGTTGATGGCTCAAGCGGGGTTTTATGCCTTGGCGCT
>NEWQ02000004.1:81184-86607 GCA_002869855.2 Nitrospira sp. CG24D | reverse complement strand
ATCAAGGCGCTCCATGTTCGGACTGAAGCAAAAGACTGGGAGCAATTTGAGCTCAAGCGGGTGAGCGGGGATCCCAGCCAGCCCATTTTGCTTCGTGGATTTGGCCTGCCAGACCGTGGCGGTGTGGAGCATGCTCGCCTGGTGGTCACCATGGAAGAGCTTGGAAGAAGACAGAACCTCAATACTGATCATGCCCGCGAAAAGTTCCAGCTCACGAATCGTGAACAAGCCGTGGTGGAACATTTGGCCAAAGGATGGACCAACAAAGAGATCGCAAACGCCCTCCTCATTACAGAGCAAACAGTTAAAGAGCACATCAAACACATCATGCGAAAGACGACGGCGACAACCCGCACAGGCATTCTAGTCCAGATCTTCAACTCGTAACTTCCCGCTTACACCTCTGTTGCAAAGACACCACACTGAGCGATCTTCACAACATCCCACTCGTGCTCACTGAAATTTACTTTAACAAATTCAGCAACTTGCGATTACATAATTCAGGTCTGTTGATTGCACAGTACCCTCAGTAAGTGATGCGGTGAATCTTTCACCTGAGGAGCCTAGACTTGAAGCAGATCTTCTCCAAGCGATCCATCGGTAGCGTACTCGGCCTGGCCCTACTCATGTCAGGGTGCCAGACCGGCACACCGCTCAAAACAGTAGGCCTCGACAACCCTGGATTTATGAATCTTTGGGGAACATATACGCATTGCAAGTCCACCTCAGATTTAGGTGAAACTCAGCAGGCTATGGGAAAACTAACGACGGCCGCCTTGGCTGGCCAGGGACACGAGGGCTTTGTGCTCCCGATGCCGCAACAGCTGGAGCGATTCGTCACCACGCCGGCAAACCGCCTTGCCGTAGACGTTCACGCCATGGCAGCTTCGTGCTCTCTCCATGTCGGGCAAATCGCGTTCAGTTCTGGGAGAATTGACTTGGCTAGAGAAGCACTTACTGGCGTGATCACGCTTCACAAAGATAATCAGGAGCCAACTTACTACCTCGCACAAGCTAACAAACTATTGGCTGAGATGGAAAATGGAGTTCAGATTTCGCTTAAAACTCCCTAGGCTATCTCTCCCCACTTAACTTTCTATACACTCCGACATATCGCTTAGCTGAACACTCCCAGGAAGCGTCCACTCCCATACCAGCTTGCTGAACCGCCTTCCACTCCTCCTGATCTGTGTAGACTTTCAGGGCCAACAGAATTGTGGCTAGTAGAGAATCCGCTGAAACCCCTTCAAACTGGAATCCCGTCGCATGTCCGGCCAATACCGTCGAGGGCCGGTAGGCAATAACCGTATCTGCCAATCCGCCCGTCTTTCGCACAATTGGAATCGTACCGTACCGCAGGCTATAGAGCTGAGTCAGTCCGCAAGGCTCATACCGCGACGGCATGACCAGCATGTCTGCTCCCGCCTCAATTCGATGCGCTCGTCCCTCATCAAATTTCAAAGACAAGCCAATTTGCTGGGGGTAACGCTCCTTCGACGCTTGAAATCGATCTTCGAGGATTCGATCACCGGTACCCAAAATCGCAATCTGAACGCCCTCAGCCATCAACTCCGGGATAATCTCCGCCAGCAGATCGAACCCTTTCTGCGACGTCAACCGCCCGATGACTCCAATGAGTGGAACATCACGATTCGGCAAACCCAGCTCGAGCTGAAGCGCCTTCTTACAAACAACTTTTCCTGACAGGTCAGCCCGTGAGTAGGTGGCCGCAAGATGACTGTCCGTCTCGGGATCCCATGAACCAATATCAATGCCGTTGATAATCCCAACCACACCATCCCGACGACCTGCAAGCACGCCCTCCAAACCAAACCCGCCATCAGGACTCATAATTTCTTTTGCATAGGTCGGGCTTACGGTCGACACCCTGTCCGCAAAGAGAATCCCTCCCTTGAGCAAATTCACCGACCCGTAGAACTCCAACCCGGCAGGAGTAAACAGATCTGAGGGAAGGCCCGTCTCAGAAAATTGGGGACCGGGGAAAATACCTTGATACCCCACATTGTGAAGCGTCAAAAGCGTCCTGACATCGCCGACGATTGCCCGACCACGCTCCGTGGTTTTCAGGTACACAGCCGCAAGCGCCGTCTGCCAATCGTGCAAATGTAAAACAGAGATCGGCTCACGGCGACTGCTCCCGAGAAATGCTATCACTTCAACGATCGCGTGGCTGAAAAAGGCAAACCGAGCAAGATTATCGCTGAAATCCCCGTCTGGACCTTGATACAGACCAGCCCGGTCAAAATAGGGATCATACCGAACCGCCACCACTCGAACCGATTGCCCTCGCCCCGTGACGGGAATCAAATCCTCTTCCAGTGTCGCGTCGACAGCCCCCATGGCAGTCTTAACACGAATCGTCCCAAGCTCCCGTAGCGATCGCCCATCCGCGTGAAAACCGCGATAGCGGGGCACAATCAAGGTCACCGTATGCCCCAGCTTGGCAAGTTCAACTGGAAGCGCACCTGCGACATCGGCCAGCCCGCCGGTCTTGACGTAGGGGACCGCCTCTGAAGCGGCCATTACAATGTTCAGTGAGTCGATGTGGTGAGATCTTGCCATTGATGTATGGAACCAGATGATCCTAGCGGAGCGGCGCGCCCTCCAAGCTCGTCTTAAACCGGTCTTCGAACTGCCACGTCTTCCCAAGCGCGTGTACTTTGTCGGCCTTCAACTCTTCCCGATACACAAGCCGATCATCTAAAAACACTAACACCCATCCTTGCTCGGGATAGCCTAAAAACACCCCTTCCCCGGCCTCGAAACTTGCCTCCCATCCCTCCGGCGGTTCACCAATTGGGACCCGCGAACGCGGAACCATCGACTTATCCGGCATGACAAAGAACTGAGTGAACTCACTATGGTGATAGACCGGCTTGCCCCAGACATTCACGAATGCTTTGGGGGAAATCTGCTGGACTGTAAGCTGCTTATTCTGCACCAGGCGTTCCTGCTCCCCAAGCGGGGGCAGACTCTGGCAGCCTGCCATCACAAGCACGCATATCAGACTTCCAGCCACATACAGAATACTTCCGGAGATTCCCCCCTCCGTACGTCCGCGATGCTTCATGGGCGCCAGCCCCTTTCTCTCGTTCATAAAAGCCGCCGGCTCTTCTGCTCAGTCGGCTTCACCGGCACACATACATCACATTGGCACAGCTGCCGCAGAAGCCCGTAGGAATAAATGCCACTGTCATGCCCATCACTCCAGGAAAATTGAAGCGCATACCGCCCGACCGGATGAATGTCCTGCGCCATGATAAACATCGGCACATCATCGGGCTTCAATCGGCGCACACCCGTCCACTCATCGACGCAGGCAGCACAGGGACAATGCAATCTGAGCACACGAATGGGATAAATCCCCTTGTGGCCATCGCTCCACTCGATGCCCAAAACGCCCTTCTCCAACCATTGCATGTCGATGGGAACCAATGCCGCGGCCATAGTCTCTCCCCTCATCCTCTCATGCTCCATGTGCTCAGACCGAAGACATCGACGCCAAGAAATCGACCGGCGGCAACCGTCGACCGGCTACGACGGTCACATAGCCTTCAATCGCCTGCTCCACCTCAGCCCGCACCTGGCCGGTTGCCGTCAGCCGTGTGACCAGCTCCGGATTCAGCCGAATGGCCTGCTGCAGAAACGACAGACTCCCGCGAGACATCACCACACACCGGACCATCTGTCGCGCCGCACAGGGAAGACAGACAAATCCGCCTGCCAGCGGCGAGAACTGCGGCGCCCCCGTCACACCGGTCATTCCACAGGTCGCGCAGTGATCGGTCTGTGGGCGAAACCCCGTCAACCCCAGCAAACGAATCTGAAACAACAACGCCATCAAGACCGGATCTCGACTCCCCTTCAGTGATCCCAAGCCCTGACCTAAGGTCTCGAAAAGTCTGGCATCCGGATCGCCGTCCGGCGTGACCGCCCCCACCACATTAACCATCCTGGCCGCACAGGCCATCAACATCAATTCTTCCCGAAGCGGCTGAAAGGATTCGATCAGATCGACATGAGAAATTCGATAGAGCGAATCACCCGGTTTTTCGAACAAATCAAGATGACAACGGGTAAAGGGCTCAAGCGTGGCCCCGAAGTGGCTCTTGAATCGTCGGGCCCCGCGCGCAACACCACGGATTTTCCCGAACTCCTTCGAGTAGAAGGTCACAATCCGGTCGGCCTCGCCCCACCGACGGCTTTTGAGAATAATCGCAGAAGTTTTTACGAGAGGCATCGCCCAAGCCCTTTTCGCACACGCAATGCCCCGGCCCCCCGCGGTGGTGATGCTGATCACCGCAGATGGTCTAAAAACAGCGTGGCCAATGAGAGATAGATTGTGATGCCCGTAATATCGTTGGCCGTCGTCACAAAGGGACCGGCCGCCACGGCAGGATCAACACCCATGCGCTTCAACACGACCGGCATGATCGTCGCCATACTCGTCGAGACCAGGAAGGCGATCACCAGCGACGTCCCGACCACCATGCCCAAAAAGGCCTGATGCCAGGCCCATCCGACCAAGGTCAGCATCACGCCGCAGGCCAACCCCATCAATAAGCCAACCTTGACCTCACGAAAAAATACCGCGCGCACATCCGACAATTCGACCACCCCTGTGGCCAGTCCTCGAATGATTAATGTAGACGACTGCAATCCCACATTGCCGCCCATCGCCGCAATGACCGGGATAAAGCTGACGATCGCCACCACCTCTTGCAACGTCATCCTGAAGTACCAGAGGATCGCACCGGACAAGAGACTGCCGACCAAATTGGTAAACAACCAGGGCAGCCGCACCTTTGCCGCGCCAAAGCTGGAAGACTTCGAGACCGAGTCCTCCTCGATCGCGCCGGCCATCTTCAACATGTCTTCGGTCGCTTCTTCACGGATGACGTCCACCACGTCATCGACCGTGATGATCCCCGCAAGCTTCCCGTCTTTCTCCACCACAGGAATCGCCAACAGATTATAGCTGGCGACCTGACGCGCCACTTCTTCCTGGTCCATATCGACCGCGACGCTCATCACGTCGCGCATCATAATATTTTTCAGCGGCGTGGCCGGGGGAACCGTCAAGAGCTGGCGTAGCGAAAGAACTCCCACAAGGTGTTCGTCCTTGTCGGTCACATAAATATAAAACACCATTTCGGCATCGGTGGCCTGCTGAAGCCGTCGAATGGCCTCTTGCGCCGTCGCATCTTCCGGCAGCGAAAAGAACTCCGTGGTCATGATGCCGCCGGCCGTATCCTTCGGATACTTCAACAGGTCGGCAACTTCTGTGGAGTCCTCCGCCCGCATCAGCGAAAGGATCTCTTTGGCCCGTTCTTCCGGTAGAACACCGAGGAGGTAGGCCGCGTCATCGGGTCCGAGGTCTTTGATCAGCCAGGCGATATCTG
>NEWQ02000004.1:23039-81084 GCA_002869855.2 Nitrospira sp. CG24D | reverse complement strand
CGAGCCGAGAACGCCGTTGGTGGCCCGTTTCAGCATCCGGTTAAAAGAACCACTGGCCGCGAAAAAAGAACGACCGTGGCATCCCCGCATGCGAGACGCCGAGTCCGATGCTCCCCTCGCCGCGATTGATGTAGTACTTCTGGTCGAACAGATTGACCACGTCGAACCCGATCAGGAACTTCTGCCCCTCCCACGGCAAGGGAATCACGTGCGTGATCGACGTATTGAAGACGGTATAGGACTGGCTATGCGTCGAGTTCGTCTTTGCATCCTCATCCGCCGCCGTCCGCAAGCCTGATCCGAAAAGCATCTGCCCGCTGAACGTCGTCCGCTCCATCAGCCGGTAACTGACGAGCGCCGAACTGGTGATCATTTGCGTGTGGTCGCAGAACACCCCGCCCGGTGAATTGATATCCCCGATCTCTTTCGCTTCCAAGAGGAAATGCCCCGACTGGAGACCATAGCCTTTGCACTGGCCCCAGGCCGTATTCAGCCGGGCCGTAAGATTGTCCATCACCTGGAACTTCAAGGCCCCGTCGATGCCGCGTTGCCATCCATAGTTGAACGCAAAATAGTTCAACAACGGCGTCGTACCGAACTGCCCGGCATCGGACAAATTGCGGGCCAGCTTGTAGTAGCCCGTCAATTCAAACGTCGCCCAACTGGACAGCGCATGGTAGCTGCCCACTTCGAAGTAATGCGCCCGTTCAGCCCGGGGCGCGATGTTCGTCGTGTCCTCCGGCGCGGCCTTCGTGCCGGCCGTGTTCAGCTTGGCAAAGGAAATCGCTTCCAGATTCGGCGGGGTGAACATCCGGCCGTAGAACGCATGAAAAACATTCGACTGATTGGCTTTGTAGGTGACGCCGATGCGCGGACTGAGCTGCGCTTCGTCACGGGTGTACTGAATGACATCCCCCCGCAGCCCGAGATTGAACGTCCAGTGGTCGTTGGGCGTCCATTGGTCCTGAATCCAGAATTCCTGCCGGTAGCCGATCAGGCGGTTATCGGCGTTGAGACCGATGACGTTGCCCGTCGGATTTCCCGCGCCGTCATCCAGGAAGGTCGACAGCCGAGTCTTGTTGATGGCCTGCGTCCGGTCAAACTGGAAACCCGTCTTGATCAAATGCTCTTTGCTATAGACGTAGGTGTAGTCCAAACGAAGGCCGCCCGAATAGGCCGTCCGATCCTGGCTCCCGGCTGAAAACGGTTCCGCTTCGTCCGGCACATACGCCAGCACATTAAACGGATCGGTCTTGAACGTCGCACGGGTATGGCGAAAGTAGCCCGCCAGGCTGAAGAACTGATTCGACGTCACATCGTGCCGCCACACCAGGTGCGCATACTGGTTCTGCTCCTTCTGATTCTCGTCCACCCGTTCCGACGGCACCGCTGAGAAGCCCGCCGGCAGCAAACCCGTAATTGTCGCGTTCTGCGTTTGGCCCGGCAGTGTGGGAATCTGGTACTTCGCCACCGAGTTCAAAAAGAGCAGCGTGAAGTTATTCGTATTATCGTGCTGGTAGTCGCCGCGAAACATCGTCTGGTTGCGCTCGCTCTGGCCATGAAAAATCGAGTGGCCGAGCGTCGGCGGCTCGATCCCGCGATTCGTCGAGGTGTAACTATTGAGGATGTAGTAGCGGAACTTCTCGCCGACCGTCCCGCCGTATTCGAACGACGGGTTCACCGTCCGATTCGATCCGCCGAACATCTGCAGCGAGCCGAACCCGGGTTTCGTGCCGCTCTTGGTCGTCACATCGATCAACGCCGCCGTCTTGTTTCCGACATTGGCCTCCATGCCGCCGAGCACGATATCGGCCCGTTCCCAGGCCCGCGGCGAGATGACATCGGAGAAGGTCGACGAGACGGTTTCGGGAATCGGCACGCCGTCGATGCGTAATTGGAGATTGGCGTGATCCTGCCGGATGTGCACCTGTTTAAGCGACCCGTAGGTGGCACCGGGGATCGTCAGCAACACATCGTGCAATTCATTATTGTTGCCGCGCGGCAATGCCTCGATGTCCTTGCGGCTCACTGAATAGGTTTCACTCGACGCCTTGTATTGGATCGGGGCCAGCGGAGACACCACTTCCAATGCGACTTCTCTGGTTTTCGTCAACGTCAGCGCCACCGGCCGAGGCGTCTCGGTTCCGATCTGCAGCACCACATACTCGCTACGATAGGTATCCTGCACTGCGCTGACCGAGTAGGTTCCGGCCGCAGGCACGGAGGCGGTGAACTCGCCGGCATCATTGGACACAGCCGTCGTGACGTTGTTGCCCTCCTGATCCTTGACCTCGACAACCACTTGCCCGACCCGGCGGAGGTCCTGGTTCTGAACCGTCCCGCGAATCGTATTAGTCGCTTCCCCCTCTGCCGCACGAGCCGTAGACAGCATCCCGCCATTCCCGACCAGGCTCCCGATAATCAGACCTGCACAGATATGAAACCATGCGCGTCGCATACAGTTCCTCCACGTTCAACATCGAAAATAGATAGACCACAGCGCCCGGCACAGGCTGTGCCGAACCCTGCACGATTCGTTGAAGTGAACTTAGCGACGCGGAGGAGCGCGGGAGGGGTCGAACGAAGAAGGCTCAACGGACAGTAGAATCGATTCAGCGGGATACTCGGCTAATCGGACCAGCTCACCGGCGACCAGAATCGGTGCGCCGTCATCCAACGATCCGGCCGTATGGTGTTGGACCCACTGACAGAGGTCGGTATCGGAGTGTTCGTGGCCGTCGTGATCGGCAGCCGCCAGCTCGTGGTGGACATCCTGTGCGACGGCAAACGGGGCCAGTCCGAGCAGGATAACGAGCATCGCCAGTGAGATACACCGGCGGAGCAGAGAGTGCGAATGGGGCGAACGGTACATCATCTTTGAACCTAGCTACCCGAGAGGCTCATCATGAAGGGCACAGAAAATCCGCGCCAAACTATCGAGAGGCCCCCGCTCTTGTCAAGCCATATAGACTTTTCCTTGTATTTTCGCATATCCTAGCGAACCCCAAATCGATCCCGTGCAACTAACCTGAGTGGAAAAGGCCGCGATCCACTCGCGGACAGGTACCATGAATAGACCCATCGACAACCAACATGTCTTAGAAATCAACGCGCTCCCCTCGCCGCGCGCCATCAAGACGAAGCTTCCCATCACGGATGAGGCTGCGGCTCTCGTCGTCGAAACGCGTGATGCCATCCGTCGGATTCTCCATGGCCAGGATCGCGACAGACTGCTCGTCATCGTCGGCCCCTGCTCCATTCATGACCCCGAAGCCGCCTACGAATATGCCGCCAAGCTCAAGCCGGTGGCCGAAGCCCTGCGCGACCGCCTGCTGATCGTCATGCGCACCTACTTTGAAAAACCGCGCACGACCGTCGGCTGGAAGGGGCTCATCAACGATCCCCATCTGGACGGCACCTGCGATATCGCCACCGGCATGGAACTGGCCCGCATGATTCTCTTGAAGATCAATCAGTCCGGCATGCCCTGCGCCACCGAGCTGCTCGATCCGATCAGCCCGCAATATATCGCTGACCTGATCAGTTGGAGCGCCATTGGCGCCCGCACGACCGAGAGCCAGACCCATCGCGAACTGGCCAGCGGCGTGTCAATGCCGGTCGGGTTCAAGAACGGCACCGAAGGCAGTCTCCAAGTCGCCGTGAACGCCATGACCTCGGCCCGCGCACCGCATCATTTCGTCGGCATCAACGCCGAGGGACAGACCTCGATCATCCGGACCGCCGGCAACCCTGACCGGCACATCGTCCTCCGTGGCGGCGGCGGCAAAACCAATTATGAGGCGGAGCACGTGGCCAAGACCGAAGCGGCGGTCGCCGGCGAAGGCATCGCTCGCCCGATCATGATCGACTGCTCACACGACAACTCCAACAAAGACCATAAACGCCAGAGCCTCGTCGCCCGCGACGTGCTCCGCCAGTTCCGCGAAGGCCGTCACTCGATCATGGGCTTGATGCTCGAAAGCAATCTCAACCCAGGCAAACAGTCCTGGAAGCAAGGCGTCACGCTCGCGCACGGCGTCTCCATCACCGACGCCTGCCTCGGCTGGGACGAAACCGCCGCGCTCCTGAACGAGCTGGCAGACTCTATTGCTGCCAAGCCAGCCTAGGCTTATCACCCATCACGCCCTGCTTGGCCACGAGGCCCCTCGGATAGGGTTGGCTCTCCATGCTCATCGACACACACACACACCTCGACGACGCCCGGTACAACGATGACCGAGAGACGATGATCACGCGGGCGCGCGAAGCCGGCGTGGATAATTTCATCACCATCGGCTGCGACCTTGCCACGAGCCAATCTGCGGTTGCGCTGGCAGATCAGCACGATTTCGTCTATGCCTCCATCGGTGTTCACCCGCATGAAGTGAAGCACATCCAAGACACCTGGTACGACGAGTTCCGCCGGCTGGCCAAGAATAGAAAAGTCGTAGCCTATGGTGAGATCGGGTTGGACTACCACTACAACCACTCGTCGCCGAAGGAACAGCGCGACCGGTTTCGTGAACAAATTCAGCTCGCGCACGAACTCCGGCTCCCCGTGATCATTCACACACGAGAGGCTGACGCGGATACGGTGGCGATTTTACAGGAAGAGAAAGCGTCAGAGGTCGGCGGGGTGTTTCACTGCTTTTCCGGAGGTGCGGCACTGGCAAAGGATGCGTTGGATCTGGGGTTCTACCTGTCGTTCTCCGGCATTCTGACATTCCCAAGCGCTACGGCGCTAAGGGATATCGCGAAGACCGTTCCGTTGGAACGACTCTTGATCGAAACCGACTGTCCCTATCTGACGCCGGTCCCGCATCGCGGGAAACGCAATGAACCGGCCTATGTCACGCATGTCGCGCAGCAGCTGGCGACTATTCGCACCGATGAACTCGGCATGTCCCCCGAGAAAATCGCTCTCGCCACCACGCGCAACGCCAAACGCCTGTTCAAAATCGCTTGAGCTGACGGTTCCGTTCCCGGACCGCTTTCGGCAGCTTCCTCGGATTGCCCTTCTTCTCCGGTCCTCGGCGGGGCCGCTCGTCCTCTCCTGAATCCAGTTCCTTCCCCTGGATTGGACCTGATGACAGTCCGCTCGCTGCCAATTTGCTCATGAACAACTGCGCGGTCATCACCGTCGCGCCATGCGCCTTAGCGGTGGCCACGATCTCATGATCCGAGCTCACTACGGCGCAATCCGATCCATACTCGCGCGCAAGCCGCTGGATAACTTGATCGGCCTTCTCGCCCCGCCGTGAGAAGATCACCTGAACGCCAGCCCGATGTTCGCGATGTTCGACGGAATACCCCTGTTGCCACCCGTCGAACACGACGGTCAGCGGATAGCCTTTGCGATGTCGATAGGCGGCCAGGTCGTGCAATAGCGACTCCCGGGCCATCTCCGACTTCGCTGCGGACTGAGCCCCAAGCAGGTTATAGCCATCGATGATAAGATGGATTGCCATAGCGATCACGCTACCGGTCTGGTTTCCTCTCTGTCAATGCCGGATGGGAACGGACGCAAGTGCTTGACAAGTGGCGGGACATCTGAGAAAAGTTTTTATCCTCTACAATTGATATAGGCACATGCGATTACGATCTTGGCAGGATTTCTCATTCCCCCTCTCCATCGTATCCCTGTGCCTGCTCGGACTCACAGTCGTCTTCCTGACCGCAGGAATTGACAGTGCGCTTGCCGCCGCTTCTGACTCCCGCTCTCATCGCCCCCACAAGAGCAAGGCCAAAGGCACTCCCGCCTCAATGATGCCGGCCACGGTGCAGAATTTTCGCGTATTCTCCACCCCTGAGCGAACCAGGCTCGTGCTCGATCTGGATCGCCACACGAAGGTGACCGAGCTTAAATCGGCGGACTCGGATGAGGTGGTGATTTGGCTGCCCCATGCGACGATGAGCCGGTCGGCCAGAAACCGACTCGATCGCGGCATCATTCCCGCCCCGTTTCAGATTTCACAGACTACTGCGGGCGCCGTCACGGTAGCCTTGCCGACGCACGCCATCCGGCGTTATAAACAATTCTCCCTCGAGAATCCTGCGCGGCTGGTGGTGGACGTAATCCCAGGCATCGCCGTTCCAGACGCCCCCGCATCGAATCAGACTCCGCCCACCCCACCTATTCCGAACACGTTCGAGCCGCCGCCGCAGCCGACGATTCCCCAGGCGAAGTCATTCAAGACCATCGTGCTCGATCCCGGTCACGGCGGGAAAGATCCCGGCGCGCGGGGCCTGCGCGGCACCGAGGAAAAAGACATTACGCTAAGAGTCGCTTTGAGGCTACGTGATCTGCTCAGCAAACAGCCGGGCGTGCGGGTCTTGATGACGCGCGACCAGGATGTCTTTGTCGAACTGGAAGAACGGGCTAAGTTTGCCAACCGCCATGAGGCCGACCTGTTCGTCTCCATCCACGTCAATTCCCATCCCTCGCGATCCGTCAAAGGCATTGAGATTTACCACTTCGGAGAAGCGAAAGATCAACGGGCCCTGGAAGTCGCGGCCAGAGAAAATGGCACCCCCATCAGCAGCACCGGCGTGGGCTGGGAATATCTCGTCGCCGATTTGCTCACGGCGAAAAAGATTGAAGAATCGCTCGAACTGGCCTGGACTGCCAAGGAATCTCTAGTGACCCATATGAACGGCCACTATACGATCACCGACCACGGCGTGAAGACCGCGCCGTTTTATGTCCTCCGCTATACCAGCATGCCGAGTATCCTGGCGGAGATTGCCTATATCTCCAATCCGTCTGAAGAAGACTTGCTGCGCAAGAATGCGTTCATCCGCGACGTAGCCGACTCGCTGCTGAACGGCGTGAAATCATTCCTCGCCACCGGCAAGCCGACCGCGCGGTAAGACGCTACACTCCCGGCACACTATGCCGACTATCAAACTCACGCTCGAATATGAGGGAACGCAATACGCCGGCTGGCAGCGTCAACTCAATCAACCCACGATTCAAGAGGCCGTCGAAACCGCGATCAAGAGCGTGACGCAACAGACGATTTCCATCGTCGCTGCCGGGCGCACCGATGCCGGCGTACACGCGCTGGGACAAGTCGTCAGCTTTCGCATCGATCGGGACATGACGGCCTATGAATGGACGATGGCGTTGAACGCCCATCTTCCTTCCGATATCTCAGTCCGCGCCGTCGACTTTCCTCCCTCGGAGTTTCATGCCCGCTATAAAGCCAAGGGCAAACTCTACCAATACCGGATCCTCAACCGTTCTCCCCGTCCCGCGCTGGGTCGGCAGTCGCTCTGGCATGTCTACAAACCGTTGGATGATGCGGCGATGAACCAGGCTGCCCTGTATCTCATCGGCTCACACGACTTTTCCTCGTTCGAAACTCAACCGACCGAAAACGAAGATCCGGTCTGCCACCTCCAACGCCTCGTCGTGATTCGTGAGGGCCACGAACTCCGCATCGAAGCCTATGCCGACCGGTTTTTAAAGCAGATGGTCCGCAGCCTTGTCGGCACATTAGTCGAAGTCGGCCAGGGCAAGCGCGACCCCACCAGCTTCCCTGCCATCCTCGCCGCCCATTCCCGGTGCGCAGCCGGCAAAACCGCACCTCCCCAGGGACTCTGCCTTATCCGGGTCGACTACTGAGCCTTAGGGCCACCACTTACAGACAACCACTAAGCATTTTGGTATAGTGCGTCGTCGATCCTTCACCATCTCACACAAGGAGCATCACCATGAAGATTGCCAGCCTGGTCGTCCTCTCACTCTTTATGGCCGCCATCACCCTGGCCCCCGTAGCCAGCGAAGCCGCCGGCCAGCAGAACAAGATGGCGACGTGCAGCAAGGAAGCGAACGAGAAGGGATTGGGTGAAGGAAAAGGCGACGAACGGAAGGTGTTTATGAAGGAATGCCTCTCTGCCAAGCCGGCGAAGAGCGCGAAAACGGCTCAGCAGGAGAAGATGAAGGCGTGCAATAAAGAGGCAGGCGAGAAGACCTTGAAGGGCGACGAGCGGAAGAAATTCATGAGTACCTGTCTATCGAACTAGCAGCGATACTCCGGCGCGGCTCCCGCCGCGCCGGATTCCACCCTTTCTGATTTATTCTGCCAATTCATCTGACAACGAGTCGTCTTCCTCCATGCGACCAGCGCATAGAGTTCTGCATACCCGAATTGAAAATGACACTGCAACGGAAGGGCTAGCAGGCTTCTGAAAAACTCGGCGCGCGCGAAAATGTGGCGAGAGTATTTCCTGCGATGTTGGAACCACAATTACCACAGGATGCTCAAAAAGGCTGTCCAGCAAGGCCGCAGGCGAATCGAAACCGGAGGCGTACCCTCAGGGGTACATTGAGGATTTTGATGAGCCGAGAACGCCGCTGGCGGCCTTTTTCAGCACCCTGCTAGAACGGCAGCTGGGAGTCGCGCTGTTCGAGCTTCTTGCGGAGTTCGATCAACTCCTGTTCAAGCGCTGCGAACCGGTCGCTGATGGGATCGGGAAGGTTGGTTTGATCCATCGTCACATCGGGAAGCCTCTCGCCCTGCGTCTTGATGACACGGGCCGGTACCCCAATGACGGTGGAGTTGGGCGGGACGTTTTTGATGACGACGGAATTCGCACCGATCTTGACGTTGTCGCCGATTTTGATGCCGCCGAGAATCTTGGCCCCGGCGCCGACAACCACGTGATTGCCCAGCGTCGGATGCCGTTTCCCTCGCTCTTTCCCGGTTCCGCCGAGCGTGACCCCCTGAAAGAGCGTGACGTAATCGCCGACCTCGGCCGTTTCGCCGATCACGACGCCCATCCCGTGATCGATGAAAAACCCTGTGCCGATCTTGGCAGACGGATGAATTTCAATGCCGGTCAGCCAACGGGCCAGCTGGGACAGGGCTCGCGGCACAAACGGCACGCCGTACAATTTCAACCAATGGGCGATTCGATAGATGAGCAGCGCATGGAAACCGGCGTAGGTCAGAATAACCTCCAGCCGGCTGGTGGCCGCCGGGTCCCGATCGAACACGGCCTGGAGATCCTGTCGAATGGATTTCAGCATCGTGCGCTATCCTACGGCAGTCACACAGCCTCAATCAAACAGACGGCATGGGCATGCATGCCTTCTTCCCGTCCTACTGCATCAAGGCCTTCGCCGCTCTTCACTTTCACGTTAACTTGATCGGCATCGATCCCCATGACCTGCGCCATCTGTTTCTGCATGGCGGCGAGGAAGGCGCTCAAGCGTGGAGCTTGGGCCACAATGATAGTATCGACATTGACGACCCGATAGCCCTTCTCCCTCAACTTCCCCATCACATCTTCAAGGAGCTTGAGGCTGGAGATCCCTTTGTACTTCTGGTCGGAGCTGGGATAGTGCCGGCCCAAATCCCCTTCGCCCACCGCACCGAGCAAAGCGTCGCACACCGCATGGACCAGGACATCGGAATCGGAATGGCCCATGAGCCCTTTGGAGTGCGGCACCTCGATACCGCCCAAAATTAATTTCCGCCCCGCCCCCAGGGGATGCACGTCATACCCACAACCCACGCGAATCTTCGTTGCCATTAGGATTCTCCCAGACGCGCGGCCGTACGGGAGCCCCAAATTGCTTCCCCGATCACCATATCTTCCGGTCGCGTCACTTTGATGTTTTCTCCGCTGCCTTCCACGACGACCACGGGATGGCCGACCCATTCAAAGAGAAAGGCGTCGTCCGTCGCATGGACTGATTCCGCATGCGCCTTGCGGTGAGCCGTTTGTAACCAGGCAAACCGGAATGCCTGCGGCGTCTGCGCCAGCCATAACGGCTGACGATCGACGGTGCGTTCGATGCGATGCTCAGACCCAACCTGCTTCACCGTGTCGCGCATGGGAAGCGCGATGATCGCCCCGCCATGCTGTCGCGCCGCCGCTACTACCTCCGCAACCATTTTCTCGGTAAGAAACGGCCGGACCGCATCGTGAACGACAACGATTTCCGTCTCATCCGGAACATGTTCGAGGGCCTGCCGAACGGAATCCTGCCGTTCTCGTCCGCCCGCAACCACTTTGGTGATTTTCGAAAACCCGTACCGCACAGCCAGATCGTTCAGACAGTAGTCCAGATCCGCCTGCGGGACGGCGAGGATGATCTGATCGATACAGGGGGAAGATTGCAGGACACGCAACGAATGGACGACAAGCGGCTCACCGCCTAATGCGAGGAACTGCTTCGGAACTGAGCCGCCCATCCGCAAGCCTTTGCCGGCTGCAGGGACGACCGCGACCACACGTCTATCCACGAGCGACTTGTAACTCCTCTCGCTCGGCATCTTCTTTCAACCGGGTAAAAATCATCCGTCCGGCGGTCGTCTGCAACACGCTGGTCACGACGACGTCGACATTGCGGCCAATGCACCGCCGGGCATTGTCCACGACAATCATCGTGCCGTCGTCGAGGTAGGCCACGCCCTGGCCGGCTTCTTTGCCTTCCTTCAAGACAAAGACCCGGATGGTCTCTCCCGGCAATACGACAGGCCGCAGTGCGTTACAGAGCTCGTTGATATTGAGGACACGGACGCCCTGCAGTTCAGCCACTTTATTCAGGTTCAAATCATTCGTCATGATGCGCGCGCCCTTTTTCTTGGCAAAGACGACCAGCTTCGCATCGACCTCCTTCACATTCGGGAAGTCTTCTTCCACAACCTGCACATCGATATCCGCCATTTTCTGAATTTTATTAAGAATATCAAGTCCACGGCGGCCGCGGGCGCGCTTCAGGGAGTCCGACGAGTCCGCGATATGCTGTAATTCGTGCAGGATGAACTGCGGAACGAAAAACGTGCCTTCCAGAAAACCCGTCTCACACAGGTCCGCGACACGACCATCGATGATAACGCTGGTATCGAGTACTTTGAGACTATTCGAACTGCCGGAGAGATCGGTCGACCGGGGCTGAGACGATGGAATCTGTTCCTGTCCGAATCGCGCCCCCATCACCAAGCCCAGATAGGGAAACCCGAGAAGAAACACCAGTCCGCCGATGTGAAAGAGGAAGGTCTGCACATCGAAGATTTCACCGCCAACCCACTCGACCAGCCCGGTCATCAAAAGCCCGACTGCCAGACCTGCCGTCGCACCGACAATGATACCGAATGACAATGTTCGTAATGCGTATTCACCGACGACAATCAGCCCACCGGTGACCGCCCCGATCCCGAACCCGTACAACCAGAACGCGCCGGTGGCATTCTCGGCCCGCAAGAACAAGACCATGCCCGCCAGCCCACTGAGAAGGATGAATATGGCTCGCGATACCATACCGGAACCCCCTCTCCCTCATGGCGCCCCTCCGGGCACCCTCTCACCATTTCATGGGCGGAATTTGCGATGCATCGTCCGCCCCTGTCCCCTCAACTATTTTCTTAATGACATCGGCGAGACAGAATCCGCCCCTCGCGCATCATGGACGAAGCGTCAGATAAATCGTCCGTCCCTGCCGCTTCAACAGCATAAGCACGGCCTCGTCTTTCGGCAACTTGGCCGCAATACGCTCGTACGTCTTCAGAGATGTCACCGGCTGCCGATTGATCTCGATAATCAGATCGCCTTCCCGAACACCGGTTTCCTCGGCAGTGCCACCAGGCTTCACCCGTACCACCACGGCTCCGCGCTCGCTGGACTTCATTCCGTACCGGCCGGCCACTTCGTCGGTCAGCTCCCGCACGTCCAGATCGGACAGTATCCCGGTTGGCGCCGCCGTTTCAGCCGACTCCTCCTCCCCCGATTGCGTCATGGATTTCGGCTGCTCGACGATGGCCAGGTCGATCGTTTTCGGCTTCTTCTCACGGATCAACTTGACGGACACCTTCTTCCCCACCGGCGTCTGCGCCACCGCGTTCCGCAGATGGGTGGGAGAATCCATCGGCTTTCCGTCATATTCCACGATCACATCGGCGCGCTCCACCCCGGCTTTCTTTGCTGGGCTGTCATCCATCACATCGCTGACCAGCACGCCCTTGGTGTCGGCCACGCCGAACTGTTTCGCCAATTCCGGCGTCAACTCCTGAATCGACACACCCAACCAGCCACGGACGACCTTCCCGGTCTTCACCAGCTGATCCATGATTGAGCGGGCCATGTTACTGGGCACTGAAAACCCGATCCCCATGTTGCCGCCGCTCTGACTGAAAATGGCGGTATTGATTCCCGCTAACTCACCGCGCACATTTACGAGCGCGCCGCCTGAGTTTCCGGGATTGATCGCCGCATCGGTTTGAATAAAGTCTTCGTACTCCGCGATCCCCGCCGCTCGCCCTAACGCGCTGACGATTCCCAGCGTGACGGTCTGAGTGAGGCCGAACGGATTGCCCACCGCCAGCACAAACTCACCGACTTCCAACAGATCGGAGTCGGCCCAAGCCACCGTCGGAAGGTTGGTCGCTTCAATCTTGACGACCGCGATGTCGGTCTTGGGATCGGTCCCGATCAGCTTGGCTTTGAACTCGCGCTTATCCGACAGCGTCACCCGAATTTCATCGGCCTTGCCGACGACATGGTTATTCGTGATAATCAGGCCGTTCGACTCAACGATGACGCCTGAACCCAAACCGCGTTCCTTCTTTTCTTTGGGCTGCTGCTGTTCAAACCGACGGAAAAATTCTTCCCCGAAAAACTTGCGGAAAAACGGATCCTCAAACGGCGTGGCATGAGCGCCGTCACCCTTGCCGCTCTTGGTCGCATAAATGTTGACCACCGCCGGCTTGACCGCTTTGGCGATCTCGACAAACGTCTGGCTCCCCATCCCCGGCAAGACAGGCTGCGGAGCGGTGGCGACCGGCCTGACCAGCGGGGCAACCCCGCTATCCGGAACGGCATGGCCGTTCGAGAGCCATCCTAGATCAGATGCCACCACAAACCCGATGATCATCCCCGCCGTGAGCAGCACAGCGGCAACCATCCAGCTGCGGCTTGATCCAGGCTTCTGATTGGGTGTTTCCATGGTGCTTCTACCTTCGTCCAATGAATCGCCGACAGAGCAGTTATTGAGTGTCTCCGGAATAAATCCCCATGATCGTGTGGAGAAATTTCACTGCCTCCTCCTTCGGACGCTGGAAGGAGTTTCGCCCAATGATGCTGCCGAATCCGCCGCCGTCCCGAATGGCCCGGGCTTCATCGAACACGTTCTTGTCCTCGCTCTTGGCGCCGCCGGAGAAGATCACGATGCGGCGGCCATCGAACGAACTCTGCACCACATGCTTCACACGCTCTACCAAAGTCTTGATCGGGATTTGGGTCGCCTCGTAGACCTTCTTGGCTGCCGCCTGTTCGAGGTGGGCAGTCGGTAACTTGACCTTGATGATGTGAGCACCAAGCTGTGCGGCGATCTGTGCCGCATAGGCCCCGACATCCATCGCCGTTTCACCTTCTTTGCTGAGCGAAGACCCCCGCGGATAGGACCAGACGACGACCGCCAGACCGGAAGCCTTGGCCTCTTCCGTAATGGCTCGCAATTGCTCATACATGGCATTGCAATGGGCCGACCCCGGATAAATGGTAAATCCCACGGCTGCACAGCCTAACCGCAAAGCATCCCTCACGCTGCTCGTCACGGACGGCAACGGATCTTTCTCATCATGCAACACATCGTGGTTGTTCAACTTGAGAATCAATGGAATCTGGCCCGCAAAGTGGCTGGCACCCGCTTCCAAAAATCCCAACGGCGCGGCATAGGCATTACATCCCGCATCGATCCCGAGCTGAAAATGATAGTGGGGATTATAACCAGCCGGGTTCGGCGCGAAACTGCGGGCTGGCCCATGCTCGAATCCCTGATCGACCGGCAGGATCACAAGCTTGCCGGTTCCGGCCAGCTTGCCATGGCGCAGCATGCGCGCCAGATTCGCCTTCGTGCCGGCATTATCACTTTCATACCAACTGAGAATTTCCCGTACTCGATCTGCCATGACAATCCTCCCGGAGAAAATGACGTGAAAAATGCGCGCTACGCCCGGCCCTGAGTAAAGGCTTCGACGGTCTCGACATCGTCCCGACTGCCGATAATCAAGGGAACCCGCTGGTGAAGTTTTTTCGGCTCGATATCAAGAATTCGCATCGTACCGGTAGAGGCTCGCCCTCCGGCCTGTTCCACCACCAGGCCCAACGGATTAGCTTCGTAGAGGAGCCGCAGCTTGCCTTCCGGCTTATCCACTTCGCCCGGATAGAGGTATACACCTCCACCAAGCAGGATGCGATGCACGTCTGCGACCAGGCACCCCGAATATCGACCACTGTACGGCCGGCCGGTAGCTTTGTCCGGGGTCTTAAGAAACTCGATATACCTCTGCATGCCGGGAGTCCACTTGTGACGATTGCCCTCGTTCACCGCATAGACTTTCCCTCGCTCGGGAATCTGCATGCGCTCATGCGAGAGCAAGTATTCCCCGATACCGGGATCAAGGGTAAACCCATGCACGCCATGTCCGGCGGTATACACCAGCATCGTGCTGGACCCGAACAGCAGGTACCCGGCGGCAACCTGCTCAACCCCTTTTTTCAGCAGATCACCCTCCGTCGGTGGGCGGTCGGCCCGCGTATACTTCAATACGGAGAAAATCGAGCCCAGGGGCATATTGCAGTCTGTATTGGACGAACCATCGAGAGGGTCGAAGAGCAGCATGTACTTCCCCTGAGGCCAATTCTCAGGCAGAGAGACCATCTGCTCCATTTCCTCAGAACCTAACGCACAGACCAAACCGTCGCCCTGGAACGCGCGGAGAAATGTATCATTGGCAATCTCGTCCAGCTTCTTGACGGTTTCGCCTTGCACATTAGTTTCACCGGTTGTGCCAAGGATGTTGATCAGACCGGCGCGTCGCAGATCATGAGCGATGACTTTCCCGACGAGTCCGATCTGACTCAGCAGGCTGGAAAATTCACCGGTCGCACCCGGGTGCTCGGCCTGACTGCGGATGATAAAGCGGCTTAATGTAAGGGGAAATTGGCCCATAGTGCAGGCAGTATAGCGGGTTTGCCTGATCTCGGCAACGAAAGTTCGCTCTCTTACTTCGAGTGAGTGACCTCAGGAATGCCGTTCACCAAGTCAGCCACAATCGATCCGATCACCACTTTGGCCTTCATGCGCAACGGAATCCGTCGCTCGTCGGTCGTAAACCATACGCGGATATTCCCCTGATTCAGAAAGATCCCTTGAAACGGCATGATCACAAGGACTTGCGCTGTTTCAAGATTTCCCCAAGGCCCATCCAGCATCTCAATCTTCTCAACCCGCACTTCAACCTGGCGGATCTTTTTATCGTGGTAGACCGTCAAGGCCTGGGATGCGCCCTGCTTCAACGGCAACAGGCTTCGCACATAATAGAGACAGGAAATCAGATCCTGTGTGTCAGCGGGAATCGGTATGAGCTCAGTGACCCCGCCGCGGGTGGCTGAGACGGTGTTGTCTTTCCGATGAAAGACGTACTCGATATCTTCCTTTTTTTTCCCCTCTCGCCTCCGGAAGGTCATGTGTTCCGGCAACAGCGTCGTCAGATCCGTCAGGGATTCGACACGATTATCGACGGGGAAAAATCTGGTGACCTTCGGGCTCGACACGGCCGTCGTAATAAATTTTCCCGACGGATGATCACCTGTGGCATCACCTGAACCGACCTCCATCACGGCCGTTCCTGCGCTGATATTGAGAAAGGTAATATCGTAGGTCAATCGCTCGCCCACTCTGAACGGGCGAGCTGAAGAAAGGGGGCTTTCATCGGCATAGACCGAGCCTGGGCCCCCTACTGAAAGCAAGCAGAGTAACCAGGCTAGAACGCGCGTTGCAGTGGAAAGGAACACCCGTCGCGGCAAATACCGTAAGCCCGGCACTATCGCTCGAGTTCCCGACGAACATCGGCCAACTCGCCCTCCACAATCGCTCGAATCGCATCAAGTTTCGCAGGCGTTGTGGCTTCGAATCTGAGCACCAATGCCGGCTGTGTATTTGACGCCCGAATCAACCCCCAGCCATCTTCGAAGACCGCGCGCACTCCATCGATCGTCACCAACTCACGAACCCGGCGTTGTTCCGGGCCAAGGCCCTGCTTGGTCTTGGCATACGTTTCGAACCGATCACGAACCCGCTTGACCACATCGAATTTAATCGTATCGGGAAGATCCACACGAATTTCCGGCGTCACCGTTGTATCCGGAAGGTCGGCGACTAACGCAGAGAGCGGCTTCACTCCCTTGGCGAGAATCTCCACGAGCCGGCAAGAGGCGTAGACCGCATCGTCATAACCGAAATACCGATCGGCAAAAAACATGTGCCCGGACATCTCACCGGCCAAGACGGCCTTCTCTTCTTTCATCTTCGCCTTGATCAGCGAATGGCCCGTCTTCCACATCACCGGACGGCCGCCATGCTTGGCAATATCGTCGTAGAGGCTCTGTGACGCTTTCACTTCGGAGATGATGGTGCTGCCCGGCTTGACCGCCAGAATATCGCGGGAATAGATCACCAGCAATCGATCGCCCCACAACACCTGCCCATGCTCATCCACGGCCCCGATCCGATCCGCATCGCCATCGTAGCCGATACCCACATCCGCCTTGTGTTCCTTGACCGCTTGCATAAGGTCCGCAAGATTCTCCAACACCGTGGGATCCGGGTGATGATGCGGGAATCGGCCGTCTAATTCGCAATACAGTCCCGTCACCTTGCAACCCAATAATTCCAAGGCATCCTTCGCAATAAGCGCCGCCACACCGCTGCCGCAATCAATGACCACGTGCAATCGTTTCGCATCCACTCCGGCGAAGCTTTTCTTGATATAGGCCAGATAGTCGGGAATGATGGGGTGCTTAGTCAGCGTTCCCTGACCGGAGACAAATTGCCCCTCCTCCATCACACGCCGCAGTGCCTGAATCTCGTCGCCGTGAATCGCTTCTTTCCCGACACAAATCTTGAACCCGTTGTACTCGGCGGCATTGTGACTCCCGGTAATCATAATCCCGCCGTCGACCGGCAACGTATGCAATGAGAAATAGACCAGCGGGGAAGGACAGATCCCGATATCGATGACATTGAGTCCGCCGGCAAGCAACCCCTTGACCAGCGCGCGATACAGATCAGGCGAGCTGAGCCGGCCGTCGCGCCCCACCGTGATGATTTTCGTCCCGCGCCCTCGTACGTGCGTGCAATAGGCACGGCCCACGCGCTCCGCAATCTCTTCCGTCAATTCCTGACCGACGATGCCACGCAAGTCGTATTCTCGAAACAATCCCATAGCCGCTCCTCTATCTTCTACGCGTTGGCGGTTCGTCCGTAATCATCTTTAAATCGCACGATGTCGTCTTCCCCAAGATACGGACCATTCTGGACTTCGATAATATGCACCGTCTCTTTGCCGGGATTCTCCAACCGATGTTTGGTCTCGACTGGAATGGCTGTGCTCTGTCCGACCTGGAGGTCAAATACCTCTTCACCTCGCGTGACCCGTGCGGTTCCCGCAATCACGACCCAATGCTCGCTCCGCTTGTGGTGCAGCTGAAGCGAGAGGCGCCCGCCCGGATTCACCGTCACTCGTTTCACTTTGAAACCGGCTCCCTCTTCGAGAATCGTATAGGATCCCCAAGGGCGATGAACCGTCAGGTGCTCAAGATGTTCCGGCGCCTTCTGCTGTTTGAGAATCTCCACCACCTTTTTGACATCCTGCGCGCGAGACTTCGGACAAACCAGCGTGGCATCGGGCGTATCCACCACCACCATGTCCTCAAGGCCGATCGTGGCCACGACACGCCGATCGGCATACACGATCGAGCGTGAGCTTTCGAGGTCAATGACCCGTCCGACCAGCACATTTCCAGCCTTGTCCTTCTCGGCCACTTCATCCAGACTTCCCCAACTCCCGACATCAGACCACCGGAATTTCACGGGAACGACTGCCGCCTTGGACGAGAGTTCCATGACCCCGTTATCGATGGAGACCGACGTCGCCCATCGGTAGACTTCATCGATCGTCTGCCTGGGAGCGCCTGAGGCCTGCAGTTGGGCGATGCGATCCACGACTTTCCCGAGCGCAGGCTGGTGCGTCCGAATTTCCTCGAGGATCGTCGCGGCGCGCCACACAAACATCCCGCTGTTCCAATAGTACTGTCCTGCCTTGAGATACTGTGCGGCCTTGGCCGCGTTCGGCTTCTCCACAAATTTATCGACACGATACCCTTTGAGCGTTCCCCGCGTGCCCAGAAGCTTTCGTCCATTCGGCTTGATGTAGCCATAGCCCGTTTCCGGCCTGATCGGCTTGATCCCAAATGTGACGAGATAGCCCTCATCCGCCAGTTGTGAAGCCAGCGCCACCGCGGCTGAAAATTCCCTTTGCCCAGACACCACATGATCGGCCGGCACCACCAGCATCAGTCCGTTCGGATCGCGCCGTACGACTTCGAGCGCCGCCAACGCGATCGCCGGCGCGGTGTTCCGCCCTTCAGGTTCCAGAACGAATCCGTCTTTCAGATCATGCTTCCAGTCACCCAGCTGTCCACGAATCAACTCCGCCTGGGCCGCGTTCGTCGAAATGAGCACCTGAGATGACGGAGCACACCCCAGCACCCGCTGCATCGTCTGTTGAATCAGCGTCTGATCTCCACCGATTTTCAGCAATTGTTTGGGAAACAATTGCCGGCTCAACGGCCAAAACCTGGTCCCGCTTCCACCGGCCATGATCACCGGATACAGATTCTGCTTTCGTGCTCTCATAACCGCTCTCCTTCATCTCGCCTTGGCATATTCTAAGCTCGATCCTCACGAGCGCTAAGCAGCATCTCCGCAATTTCGCGCACGGCCCCTTCCCCACCTTTTTCCCGACACACATAATGCACGGCATCGCACACGATGGGCATACCGTCAGCCGGAGCAGCCGAAAACCCGACCGCGCGCAGCGCCTCAAGATCATTCACATCATCACCGATATAGGCCACCTGGCTCAATGACAAACCATGGCGACCGGCCATCTCGCGAATCACCGTGAGCTTATCCATTACCCCCTGGTGCAACTCTGGAATCGCGAGCTTTTCAGCGCGCCGCGCCACAATCTTCGTTCGTTCCTGCGTGACAATCGCCGTCACATAGCCGGCCTTTTGCAGCAGCTTGATCCCCATCCCATCGCGTGTGTTGAACTTCTTCCATTCATCGCCCGATTCAGAATAGTACATACCCGCATCAGTCAGCACCCCATCAACATCCGTAGCAAACAGGCGAACTTCGCTCAGCCGGCTTCGCTCGGAGGCCTTTTCTTTCATGATGTTCTCGTTCCCAGACATAAACGTCCTCTCACCTAGCAAAAGCTACGGATGGCAGAAGCCGTGCTTCCCATCTTACCGATTCGCCTACTCGTTACAAAGGAAAAATGAATTGAACAGAGAAAGAAGGAGAGCCAACCACGCTACGGATGAACTGTAACCAATGCCCGCTCTGCCTTGACGAACTGGTTCAGAGCCTCACGCCAGTCACGAGGAACAAGATCCAGCCGCGCTAACCGCTGCAGTCCGAGCACCGAATAGGGTGGACGCGGAGCAAGTCGTCCTGCTTCCGCCGTCGAGATGGGAAGGACCGAAACCTCGAGGTTCATTTCGTCCACAATCGCCCGGGCAAACTCATACCAGGTACAATCTCCCCGATTGGTCACATGTAGAATGCCTCGTAACGATCCTGCCGCCGTGGCCTTAATGACCGCCGCCAGATCTTCGACGGAAGTGGGGGATCCTCGTTGATCGTTGACCACCCGGAGGGAGGGTTGTGCCAGGGCAGCACGCATGATCGACTTGACGAAATTTTTCCCCATCGAGCCGTATAACCATGCCGTACGAACGATCAGGGCATCCGCCCCGGACTTCGCCACCGCTTGCTCACCCCGCCATTTCGATAGCCCGTACACATTGACGGGAGCCGGCACATCCTCTTCGCCGTAGGGGTGTCGCTGAGTGCCGGGAAAGACATAATCCGTCGAGATGTACAGCAACCGGGCACCGACTCGCACTGCCGCCCGTGCCACCTGCGCGGTTCCCAAGGCATTGATCGCCATCGCTCGCTCGGGCTCGCGCTCGGCCCCATCGACATCGGTATAGGCTCCGGCGTGAATAATGAGATCCGGCCTTGCCCCTGCGATATCTTCTTCTACCTGTGATCCTGTCAGGTCGAAATCAGGAAGGTCCTTCAGGATGAGCGTCTCGGAGGCGAATCCCCGGCATAATTCGCACCCCAATTGTCCGTTGGCCCCGGTGATCAGGATCCGCATGCCGTCCCTTCTTCCAATCGACGACGATATTGCTCTTCGTAATAGCGCTTGAACTCACCCGACTTGATCGGCCGCCACCAGGATTCGTGCGCTTGGTACCACCGGACTGTTTCGCGGAGCCCATCAGCAAACGACACGACCGGCTTCCAGCCCAGTTCCCGCAACCGGCTGCAATCGACCGCATACCGGCGGTCATGGCCGGGGCGATCACTGACAAATCGCAATAAACTCTTCGGTTGTCCCAGCGAGTCGAGAATCATCTCGGCAACCGCGAGATTCTCCCGCTCATTCCCCCCGCCGATGTTGTAGGCCGTCCCAGGCTCTCCGTGCAGGAATGCGTGCTCGATCCCCGCGCAGTGGTCCTCGACAGCCAGCCAGTCGCGGCACTGACGGCCATCGCCATAGAGCGGAAGGAGCTGTGCATCTATGGCATTGGTGACAAAGAGGGGAATGAATTTCTCCGGATACTGATGAGAACCGTAGGTATTGCTCCCTCTGGTCACGACCACGGGGAATTGATAGGTCGTCCAATAGCTGAGCGCCAGCAACTCCCCGCCCGCCTTGCTCGCGGAATAGGGGCTGCGAGGCGCCAGACGATCGGTCTCGCTCGATGTCCCTGTTTCAACACTGCCATAGACTTCATCGGTACTGACTTGGAGAAATCGCCTGACCCCTGCCTGACGGGCCGCTTCCAATAACACGCCTGTCCCGACCACATCGGTCCGTGCAAAGCTGCCCGGATCGAGAATAGACCGATCGACGTGCGTTTCCGCAGCGCAATTGATGACCCCGTCAATCTGATGGTCCCGGATTACCGATTCCACTAGCGGCTGATCACAGATATCCCCCTGGACAAACCGGTAGCGGGGATGCTGTCGCACAGATTCGAGGTTGGCCAGATTACCGGAATACCGCAGGGCATCGAGATTGATGACCTGATGCTCAGGCCTGGCCAGCAATCGCCGAACGAGATGGGATCCGATAAATCCGGCGCCGCCTGTGAGGAGGATCTTCATTCAGCGCTCAAGCTTGTTCGCCCCGGTTTGACTGACCAATTGGTTGGCGAGATGAAGAGACTCAATGGTGCCGGCATCGGTCCACCAGCCCTCAAGCAGATCCCACGTCAGCGTCCCTGCTGCAATGTAGGCATTGTTGACGTCGGTAATTTCCAATTCACCTCGCCCAGACGGTTTCAACGTTTTGATAATGTCGAACACCTGCGCGTCATAGAAATACAACCCTGTCACCGCATAGGCCGATCTTGGATGGGCCGGCTTTTCCTCGATCTTCAGCACACGCTCGCCCTCTAGCACTGGCACACCGAATCGCTGCGGGTCTTTCACTTCTTTCAGGAGTATCTTCGCTCCGATCTGCTGCTGCCGAAAGGCCTCGGCGGCAATGGCGATATTACCTTCAATAATATTGTCGCCCAGGATTACGCAGATCGCCTCACCGTCCGCAAAATGTTCCGCCAACCGAAGGGCATCGGCGATCCCGCCTTCCCCTTCCTGATAGGTATAGTTCAGGTGTCTCAACCCGAATTCCTTGCCGTTACCCAGAAGCCTGAGAAAATCACCGGCATTGTTTCCACCGGTGACCAGCATGATGTCTCGGATCCCGGCATTAACCAATGCCTGGATCGGGTAATAGATCATTGGCCGATCATAAATCGGCAGAAGATGCTTATTCGTGACTTTCGTGAGGGGCATGAGCCTGGTTCCCAGCCCGCCGGCCAGCACGACACCTTTCACAGTCAGCCCCTCCCAATCTGAGCCAGCTTCGCCGCCTCTGTCCCGTTTATATCGGTTGATACCCGTTCAAACTATAGAGGGAAGAGGCTGTTTTTCCTACCTGATTTCATTTCAACGATGAAGGCGGGAAAGACACCCGGTCAGGAGACCCGTTGAGGAACCGTCGGCGTGAAACTCGGGATCCGCTGCCGGAGTTGCAGCAGGAGGTCGTCTTCATTCCACCGCAGAAGATTCGTCCCCAGCTGATCCAGCCAGGGGTCGAGATCGGCCTGCGCGAGCGGGCTGACCGCGCGATTGATCTTCTCATGCGCCGTTGATTCGGTCTGTTCACTTTCATCAAACAGCTCTTCATAGAGCTTCTCCCCCGGGCGCAAACCGGTGAACTGAATATCAATGTCTTTCCCAGGCACCAAACCGGACAGCACGATCATGTTCCGGGCCAAATCCACAATCTTGATCTGTTCACCCATATCAAGCACAAACACATCCCCGCCCTGCCCGATCACACTCGCCTGCAAAACCAGCTGAACCGCTTCAGGAATTGTCATAAAGAATCGTTTGATCTCCGGATCTGTCACCGTGATCGGGCCGCCTTTGCGAATCTGCTCCGTAAACAAGGGCACGACACTCCCGTTGCTGCCCAGGACATTCCCAAAACGCACCACGCTGTATTTGGTCCGACCCCGGTGATTAAATCCCTGAATGACTTGCTCCGCAATACGCTTGGTCACGCCCATCACACTCGTGGGATTGACGGCTTTGTCCGTTGAAATCAACACGAACCGATCGACGCCCGCCGCCAATGCGGCTTCAGCGACGATACGGGTGCCCAGCACATTATTCCGGACTGCCTCCTTCGGATTCAGTTCCATCAACGGCACATGCTTGTGGGCTGCCGCATGAAAGACGAGGTCAGGACCCGTCTGACGAAATACTTCGGCCACCCGTTCCGGGACCGTGACATCGCCGATGACAGGAAGAACACCGACAGCGGGAAATGTCGCGCGCAACTCCAACAGCAGCGCATGAAGGGAGTTTTCATAGCGCTCAAACAGCACCAAGGATTCCGGCCGGTAGGATGCGATCTGGCGGCACAACTCCGATCCGATCGATCCTCCCGCCCCCGTGACGAGCACGGTCTTGCCTGCAATCAGCGGATGCAGTTCCTGCCGGTCAGTCTGGATCGGTTCCCGTTGAAGCAGGTCTTCCAAACTCATCGCCCGCACTTGCTGAAGAGACACCGGATCCCCCAGCAATTGCTTCACATTGGGCAAGATCTTGATCGGCGCCGTACAGCCTTCAGACGCGGCGAGAATCTTCTGCTTGGTACCGGTCCCGGCAGACGGCAAGGCCACAATAATCTCGTGAACCTCCAGCCGGTCTGCGGCACGCTTGATGTCAGCGATCGTCCCAACCACGGGCACCCCGTGAATCTTCATCTTTCGCTTCACCGGATCATCGTCGATGAATCCTACCGGACGGCTGTTGAAGCTGGGATCCGACAACATGTCTCTGGCCAACAGTTCTCCGGCATGGCCAGCCCCCACAATGAGAACCCGTCTGGCTGTGGGGCCTACGATCTGAAGCCATTC
Source organism: Nitrospira sp. CG24D (assembly GCA_002869855.2). Taxonomy (GTDB): domain Bacteria; phylum Nitrospirota; class Nitrospiria; order Nitrospirales; family Nitrospiraceae; genus Nitrospira_D. The sequence continues at coordinate 57,495 of NEWQ02000004.1, read as the reverse complement.
CCGAAACCAGCGAACCACCAACCTGATGCCGGCAATGTAGACTCCGCTCAGGAGGCCCGTAAGGACAATGACCGATCGGGGATATTGGATCTGTCCAAGAGCAACGTGGGTGAAAACCAAAAACGCTCCCGAACTCGCAAGGGAGGCCAAAAAAATCCGCCGAAGATCATGCAGCCCGACATAACGCCACAATCCGCTTTGGATGCCGAATAGCCACAACCCGCCCCAATAGATGAACAGCACGAGAGGCAGATAGCGCCACATCATTCGATCAAAGGGGGGCGGAACATCCCCTTCAAATCGCAGGGCAAATGCGCTCAGATGCGCGCCCACAATTAAACCCAGATGAGTGGCCAACACGAGGAGCGATCGAGATCGCAGCACGAGCTGGCCATACCGCTGTACGGCCCATTGAAACAGCGTAATTGCCAGACGCCTCACAAGCTTCCCCTCATGTTTTCGTCACGCCTCCACTATGGCCGGACGCCTGTGTTGCCGCTGGAGCAACTCTTCTGCAACTTCGATCACCCGACTCACCGGTAGCTGCTGCAGGCAATCGCTCACACTGTTGACGTGGCGCTCGCAGCCCTCGTGGAGGCATGGCACACAATCGCCTTTCCCCTGCAGTACATAAACATTGCCCTGTCGCTGAGACCCGACCCTCTTCCAGGGGCTTGGGGAATCGGCGGACCAGTCGTTCGGCCATGGCCCCCACTTGACCGGATTCGAGGGGCCGAACAATGCAATGGTCGGCACACCAAGTGCCGCAGCCATGTGGGTCACGGCGGTATCAGTCCCAACATAGAGCGCCGCCCGGCTCAGTATAAACCCAAGCGCGCGCAACGTGACCCGTCCGGTCAGATCGAAAACGTCCGAGGGCAGTCCATCTAATATCCGGGAGACTGTAACACGCTCGTCCGGCGAAGTCCCTCCCACCACCACGACCTTCACCCCACAATTCCTGATCCATCGGCCCAGCATGGCCCAGCCGGATACGGTCCACGCCTTATAGACAAACTTGGGAGTCACATGGAGGACGGCGTAGCGCTCGCTTCCTTCCATACCCGGGAACACCGTTCGTGCCGCCACCTCATCTTCAGGTGCCCAGCTCACAACCGGAGTCGCAATCGCAGCCACCCCGAGCAACCTGAGTAACCGCAGGTTCATGCCCACCGTATGCGTATCGTAATTGTCGAATGATTCCTGGCCATCAAGCAACAACCGCTTCCACCACGACTTCCGCTCAGGAGTGACGGTCGCGACCGAATGCCGGCCGGCCGCCCACGCATAGAACACAGGCCGGTCACCGGGCAGAACTGACAAGGCGAGATCGTAACGACGCCAAAGCTGCGACAGCATCGTCAGTGATTCACAGGCAGAAGCCCTAGTGGACAGGGTCCACACTTGGCGGATATCGGGATTGGCGGTGACAACGCCCTCCGTCCCGCTGAACACCAGCATGTCGATTGCGGCATGAGGGGCAGCGGCCTTCAGCGAGCGGATGACCGGTGTGGCCAATACCACATCGCCGATTCGCCTGGTGCACACCACCAGCACACTTTCATAGGTCTTTTTCACCGCCACCTTCTACTGGATCGTTGCCGAACGACCGCAAGCACCTGTGACTGTTCCCGCGACCTGTCTGTTCAAATTCCTCAATTGAATGACATCTTGGTAGGCTGCCGCTGTCACCGCAGCAGTCTTGTCCCAGGTCAGTTGACGTACTAATTGCTGTCCCTTCTCCGCCACCTGCTGCCGGATATGACTGTTCATGAGTTTTAGTAAAGCCGCCGCAATCTCCTCCGGGTCATGAGGGTTCGAGAGAATCACCGCCTCTCCTTGTCGAATCAATTCGGCGCTCCCGTTATAGGCCGACGAACTCATGACCGTGGCAACCCCAGCCGCCATGGCTTCAAGCGGGGCGAGCGGACAGGGATCAGCCAGGGTCGGCAGAACATACATATCAGCGATCGGATAGATCCGATCAATATCGTCGACCAATCCCAGAAACCGAACCTCGGAATCCAGCTCTAACTTCTCGACCAGCTTCTTGTAGTATTCGATTCGCTCCCCACCGCCACCGGCAATGAGCAACTTAAATCGCGCGCGCGGCACCTTGCCAAAGCCTTGCAGGAGCGCATCCAATCCCTTCCGCTTGAACTCCGTCCCCACAAACAGGACAACCAGGTCATTGACACCTATACCCCATCGAGATCGAAGCTTATCCCGCTCGCGCCTCGAAACAACCACAGTTGCCGGCGAAACCTCCACTCCGGTATAGGCGAGTCTGAACCGCTCATCAGGAAGGGGATACTGCGCCTGGACATTACGCTTGACCTGCTCCGACACGGCAATCACGATTCGCGCCGGATCGTCAGCAAACTGTTCCCGCTCCAGCCACATCCACGCAAGTTTGCGAGGACTGAATGCCAGCGCTATCCAGCCCAGCATCCGTTTCCAAGGCTGCTCTGCGAGGCCGGTAGATTTAAAGCACGGCGATTGCACCGTCATCACATCGAAGGTCGAAATCTTTTCGAACGAGTGCACCACATCAAATCCACGACTTACCGCTTTGCGACAAAAGTAGGAGAAAACCAGCTGATTCAACCAGGCCGGCTTGCGACATACTCTCGGGATCTTGTGGAACGTAATGGGTTCAGGCCCGTCAAACGCCCACTCATGCGCGAATACATGCGCCTCATGACTCATAGCCAATCGCCGCACGACCTCCATCGCATACTTCTCCGCACCCCCGGTGCGCAGGAATCGCTTGATCAGCACGGCAATTTTAAGCCTGGGAATTGGATCCACGAATGACAACGCCTATCTTGAAGACTTTCGAAGGAACACCAGCATGTCGTGTCCTCTGCCGAACAGGCGAGCCGGCATCGCCAACACTTCTGCCACAACCTTGAGCATACGATACGTGACCCAACCGGCTTCGTGAGGCTCCACCAGTGAGACCCGCCTGGTTTCGCTCCGCTCTACATCAAACCCGCACCGCTGTGCCAAGGCAGCAAGTGACATCGGATTAAAAAAACTGATATGGCCACCGTGCTCCGCCACCTGAAAATATCCCCAACGCGCGCCAACCAACCGGACCGTCCAACTCGCGCCATTGCCCGTTCCTACCACGAGCACACCGTTCGGCTTGAGTACCCGCCACACCTCTCTCAACAGCGCAGTGGGATCCGGAAGATGTTCGATGACCTCCATCAAGGTCACCCCATCGAAGCTCGAGGCCGGAAAGCGTGCCTCCTCAAGATACCCGTGAAAAACTTTCAATTCCGTGCTCTTGGCAAACTCCGCCGCTTGCGCCGCAGGCTCGACTCCTTCGGCATCAAACCCGTGCGTCATCGCGCTTCGTAGCAGCGCCCCGCTGGAACACCCGATATCGAGAAGCCTGGCACCAGTTCCCGACTCAGGGCGAATGAGTGCTTTCACCTTCCCAAACAGCTTGGCAGCCCGCGCATCATGTCTGCGCTGCGTGCGTGGAGTCGGGAGCGTCCCTCGCGGCGTGTCGAACTCTTTCATCGAGCCGGCATAGGCCGTTGCTGTAATTTGACTGACGAGCTGGCCGCACGCCAGGCAGCGCCGCAACGGCCCTTCCGGCAACACAATCGTTGTTTCCGCCAATGTGTCCGAGCAACCGACCGGGCAGCACTCGATCAACCGCCCGCCGGCAACCTGACCGGCATCTCTCCCTGCGCTACCGCTCATCTTGCCTCCATCAGATACCGGCTGAGCCCGACCACAGCTTCTGCGTCCTGCGTTCGCAGTACCTGATCCAATCGCGTCCGGTTCTCCTCCAGCCGGTTTCTCGCCTGCTCCTGATGCCATAAATGAAACACCGGCGCGGCATAGCGCGCAGACTTATGTTTGACCCCGATCCGTAACAGTCGGATGACCAGATCAGAATCCTCCAGCCCCCAGCCTTCATAGGACTCATCCAGGCCGTTGACGCGCAAGAGATCGCTTCGCCAGACCGAGAGATTGCAGGTTTTCATCCCTTCCCATCGGTTAGGAGCCCACTTACGAAATACGCTATCGGGCAATGCCAGAAGCGGCACGAGGCGATTGATATCGCGGCCTGCCCAGGCTTGCGCCCATTGCGCCCATGACCATTGGTGAACAGGAAGCTGCTCGCGCAGGACTCGCTGCGTACAACCCGCGGACAACAGGACCCGATTCGCGCCGAGAAAATATCCCGGCTCCGCCAAATGCTTGTGCGCCTGGACAAACTGTCGGGACGGAATACAGTCCCCGTCTGTAAAGATCATATAGTCCGCTGTCGTGGCGGCGATCGCTCGATTGCGAATGGCGGCGGCACGAAACCCTCGATCCTCCTGCCACACGTGCCGAACAGAGCCCTTGCTCCGACGCTGATAATCGTGAATGACCGCAGCGGTCTCGGACGTCGACCCGTCATCGGCTACCACCAGCTCAAAGTTCTGATCGGTCTGCGCCTCAAATCCCGCCAACACGGCACCCAAAGCATCAGGGCGATTATAGGTCGTGACAATGACCGCGGTCTTCATACCGATGGAGATCCGCCTGGCCGGCGCAGCGGGGGCTGCGTGGGGAGCGGCCAGTTTTCTTGCGCTTCATACCGCTTCGCGTAGCGGTAGAACGTGCCCTCGAAATTTCCGAACGCAATCACGAATCCCGGCCAGCCATCCAGGAATCCCTTCTTAAACACATAATGTTTGATGAAAGACCACAGGCCATGCGCCAGGGCCTGCCCCATCGACACACGTTTGTCGGCAATCTTCAACACCCCGAGCGTGGAATAGCGGTTCGCCTTCTTGAGCACTTCTTCGAAATTTCTGAACGGAACCTGCCAGATGGCATGCTTCAAGCGCCCCACCGGTTTGGGAGTCAGCAATTCATAGCCTTCATGGACGGGCGACTCCACGTAGGTCATCGCGCCTTTGCGGAAGAACTGGGGTTGCCTGAAATTCGGATACCAGCCGGAATGCGCCACCCATTGCCCCATGAAGTAGTTCCGCCGGGGGACGAGATAGGCATCCTGCGCGGGAGATCCGGCCAGCAATGCGAGGATTTCATCGCGGACATCCGGGGTGCACTGCTCGTCGGTGTCGATGCTCAGAATCCACTCATGCGTGCACGCGGCAACGGCACGGTTGCGCAGATGACCGAATCCTTTAAACGGAATCTGGACGACGCGCGCCCCCATCTCTGCCGCGATCCGATCCGTTCCGTCTGTGCTGGCTGAATCCGCCAGAACGATCTCGTCAGCCCACAAAACGCTCTTGATGGTATCGGCAATTTTACCCGCCTCGTTATAGGCAATGATGTAGACCGAAACCTTCACCCTGTAGCTCCTTCAATAATAATGGGCCCCACGGGCGGCTCCGGCCGCGGAGGACTCTCAGCAGCTAAGAGTACTCCCAGAAAAGTAGCCAGCATATGGCCTTCGACAAAAGTCCGGAAATGTGAACTGAACAAACTGGTCACACACCACCCGCACAAAATAGCCACCGCCAGGTTTCGATAGACCGGAGGACCGGACCGGTCCCGGCCGACCGCCACCAGCCAGGCGAGAAAGACCGCGAGCCCAACGATGCCCTGCTGCGCAAAAATTCCCAGATATTGATTGTGCGGATCTGTCGTCGCCAAGGACCGCCAATCTTCTGAAGGATACTTTCCGGCGATATGCTCCCGATAGGCCTCCGGAAACCCGCCGGTGCCGACACCAACCAACCAATGCGCGCGGATCACTTCGACCGTATTGAGATACCACACCCGGCGGATCCCGAAACTGGTCAGGCCCTCAAGCTCGGATTCATGCGCCCACTCCGTGACGGCAAGCTGCACCTTGCCATACATCCGCGGCGAGACGACCAGCGCAAGCCCCAACGCCAACAGCAAACCCGCAACGATCAACAACCGGCCTTTCCAGGAGGCCTTCCATGACAGCAGGATGCCCAGGCCCAGGCCCAGAATGGCATACCCGCTTCGGGAGTCGGTCACAAAGACAATATTGGTCACATACACCAGTCCAAGCAGCGGCCAGACCCACGGAACCGGCCTTATCAATTCCTTTTCCGAGATGATCCAGGCACAGATCAAGGCGGCGCAGGCAAATGCCATCCCTTGGGTACCGGAAATTCGCAACAGATGCTCGGGCGGACGCCACAGAGTGATCCACCCGGCGGCGGCGGCGGACGAGGCGATGGCCCCCACGGCCGTCCCCGCAATGAACATGATCAGCAGCCGCTCTCTCCAGCGGCGTTCATCAAAAATCGCCAGAACCAGCACAAACCAGAGAATGGTGCGCCACTTAGACAGGTCCATCCATCGAACAGCCCAGGGCACCCCCGCATAGAACGTCCCGATCAGGACAATCCCCAAAAAAAGAAGAGCCCAATAGACCGACGGCCTTGAGAGCACTCGCTTCAGACGAACCACCGCCTGACCGCTGGCAAGGAAGGCCGCAACCGCGCCAACCAGGCCCACCGTTCCGACCGACGGCGAGTACAAAAGACCGACGCAGGCGATGATCACCGCAATCCGGGCGAGATCGATCATATTGTAAGATTCGATTTTCACCATGCCATTACCAGGCGCGGGAATGAGATGCCCGATTAGTAGAGATACTTCCGACGAATCTTCTGCAGCGCCGCCGTGATCCGCCGAACGAATTTGGGAGGCGCAGGCTCCAGCACCGACTGAAACCGCCCGTTCTTACTCCCCTGTTCGACAATCGGAGGCTCGAGCCAATAGAGATCGATGCCACGCTCCCGGTCAATCCGCTCAAACAGATTATCGATCGGCAAGAGAATCCCGCTGGCCTCAATCCACTCGATCCGCTGCCGGGCTACGTGACTCCCGAGCACATAGGCCTCTCCCAGTCGCCCGCGAGTGGACTTGTACAAGTGCCGGCCCGGGACCTTCAGCCGACGAGGCGTATAGAGATTCCCCCCGCTGCCGATGAAGAGCACATGCGGAGAAGCGATGGACGCAGATTCCTGGAGCGCCGCCTGGAGGCGAGGAACAAATTGCGCGACGAGGAGCGCATCATCTTCCAGAATCAGCGCACGCTGCCATTGGCGTTCGGCAACGAGACGCAACGCCTGAAGATGCTTGAGCGCACAGGACCGTTGCCCGGGGCTGAGCAGTTCGTTCTTAAAGTATCGCGCCGTAATCGCTGCGTCCAAATCGGCGACATCGTAGGAATGAATGAACTCATAGGCCAATCCGAGCGGCTGCAGCTGCCGTTCAATACTCTTTCGGCGATCGACAAAATCCCTCGGATTGATGACGAGAATCCCGTCAAGCGACAACGATGCTGCTTCATCACGATTCAGAGAATCCATCAAGGTCCCGGAGACATCCCTCCATCACGCACACGTCAACTCGAATGACCCGCGAGTGGCCCCCTGCACACGCCTGCACCACCGGACGTCCCGCTACTCTATCCCGAGAACTCGCAGACTTACTTGCGCTCCTGTGCCAGCCGGATCTGCTCAGTAAGGCAGACCGCCACCTGCTCGACCTGATCCACGGTGATCGCAGAATGAAACGGCAAGGCGATGGTTCGATCGCTCGTATGCTCGGTGACGGGAAAATCCCCTGCCTTAAACCCGAACGTGTTCTGATAGTGCCGCTGTAAATGAATCGGCACAAAATAGTTATTGCATCCGATTCCCCGATCCTTCAGCCCGCGCAAGATAGCGTCCCGATCCTCACGTGAAAACCGATCGGCCAACCGCACCACGTAGACAAACCAGCTCATCCGGCCTTGTGTCGGCCCCTGCGGTCTGATGAGCCCCTCTAGCGTTCCCAACCTGTTGCCGTATAGTTCGGCGACTGCCGCCCGTTTCGACAGGAGTTCCTCCAACCGGGAAAGCTGGGCAATGCCGAGCGCGCACTGAATATCGCTGAGCCGATAATTGAATCCCAATCTGGCATGTTCCAACCAGGCCTGCCCTTCGTCCCGACCCTGATTTCGCATGCTCTTGCAGAGGGCGGCGAGGTCATCGCGATCGGTCAGGATCATCCCCCCTTCGCCGGTGGTCATCTGCTTATTCGGATAGAAGGCAAAGCAGCCCGCCTCGCCGAACGTTCCGGCCTTTCTGCCGAACGCCTCGGCCCCGATCGCCTCACAAGAATCTTCGATTACCAGCAGGCCTCTGCGTTTCGCAATGGCTTCAATACGATTCCATTCCGCACAGCGGCCGAAGACATCGACGCCCAGAATGGCCTTGGTCCGTGGCGTGATCGCCGCCTCAATCTTCGCCGGGTCGATGTTGTAGCTCTCCGGATCGATATCGACAAACACCGGCCGAGCCCCTTCCATCAGGATGCAGTTGGCCGACGCGATGAAACTAAAGGGCGTGGTGATGACCTCATCACCCTGACCGATTCCGAGGGCACGGACGATCAAGTGCAACGCGCTGGTTCCGCTGTTCACGGCTACCGCGTGCTTGACGCCGACATACTGCGCCATCGCCTGTTCGAATTCCGGCAGCTTCGGCCCCAAGCTTAGAAACGTCGATTCCATGACATCGAGCACGGCTTTCCGCTCAACCCACGTCAGATCCGGCTGAGAAAGCGGGATTTTCATTCCATCAGAACCCAAGGGCCACCTCATTCTGTTTGATGATTCTGGCAGGATTGCCGACAGCCACGGCCTTGTCAGGCAAATTCTCCCGCACCACCGCTCCCGCCCCAACGATACAATGCCTCCCCACTGAGATATTGGGTAGCACCACAGCGCCGATTCCAAGATGAGACGCCTCTCCAATGGACACACGACCGGCCAGGTGGACGCCCGGGGACAGGTGCACATGGGCTGCGATCCGACAATCGTGATCGATCGTGGCCCCGGTATTCACGATCACGTTCTCGCCGATTTCAGCATCCACATTGACGACAACTCCAGCCACCATCAAGGTTCCCGCTCCAATCCTGACCCGGCTGCCAATGACGGCTGACGGATGAATCGCCGAAACAAACCTGAATCCCATCCGCTCAACCTCTTCGAACATAAGCTTCCGACGATAATTATCGCCTAAGGCCACGATGAGCCCCTCGATGCCTGCTCCGCTCATTCCGGCCAGATCGTCTTTGGTCCCGAGCACCGAGTAGCCGCCTCGGACCGTTCCTTTCAGCTCCACGCTATCATCAACGAGTCCCACGATCTGATAGATCCCCATCTGCTCGAGGACATCCACCACAACCTTGGCGTGCCCGCCCGCTCCAAATATAATGACGCGTTTCTTATTCACGGCTGCCTCGGAGAACTGAAATCATCATTGACACCTCCGGCGCCGTACAACCCCTCGCGGCGGAGAAACACCCCGACCGTACGCCATAGGATCCGGAGATCAAGCCAGAGCGAAAAGTGATCCACGTACCAGACATCCAGCTCGATGCGTTGAGGCCATGGTAGAGCGTTCCGGCCGTTCACTTGCGCCCAACCGGTAATCCCGGGTTTCATCTCCAACCGCCTCCGTTGAAACGGGGTGTACTGCGCGACCTGATATTCCAATGTCGGCCTCGGCCCGACGAGGCTCATGTCGCCTTTCAACACATTCAGCACCTGCGGCAGCTCATCCAGGCTCCAATTCCGCAGCCACCCGCCTACCCAGGTGATCCGGTCATCCGACTTCCCGACCGTCGTTCCAAGCCCGAGCCGAACCGCATCCCGCACCATCGTACGGAACTTATACAACCGAAAGAGTTGCCCGTCTTTCCCAACCCGTTCCTGGATGAACAAAGCCGGCCACCCACTGCTGACGAGAATGAGGAGTGACAGCCCGATGAGAAATGGGGAAAGCAGGAGGAGAAGCAAGGTCGCCGCCACACGATCACTTCCGTGCTTCAGAATCAGTTGAGCGTCCCGACTCACAGGACGAATCCTTTTTGCGCCAGCAGCCGCCGGTAATGCCCTTCGATCAACTCACACATCCGGGACTGACTAAACAGTTGCTCGACGCGGCGCCGGCCCGCTTCACCAAATGTGCGCCGTTTCGCGTTATCGTTCAGCAATTCCAAGGTACGGGCCGCAAACGCCTCGGGGTTATCGGCTGGAGCCAGATAGCCGGTGACTCCATCCTCCAAAACCTCGGCAATGGGACCAATGTCGCTTCCGACAGTGGCCTTCCCCATGGCCATCGCTTCGGCAAACACCACGCCGAAGCCTTCGCGTCTCGTCGGCAACACAAACAGATCCATGGCCTGCATCAGCTCGGGAATATCAGTCCGGTGACCGGCAAACACCACGTCCGGTCCGATCCCGATCAACTCGGCCATCTGCTCCAGACTTTGGCGGAGCGGCCCCTCCCCGACGATCAGGAATTTCACATCCGCGCGTTCAGCACGAATGATGGCGGCCATTCGAAGGAAACATTCCAGCCCCTTGTCGGGAACTAACCGGGCCACGGTCCCGACAACCAGAGCCTGTCTCCCCAAACCAAGCGCGTCACGGAGAGTACCAGGTCCGCCAAGAGAAGGCGAGAATCGCGTCAAGTCCACGCCCATCGGCACAGTCACAATCCGGCTCGCGTCCTGAACGATCCGCTGCCGCAGCCCGTCCATTCGCACGCTCTCGGTGTCCACCATTATCAGATCCGTCCAGCCGGCCACCCATCGTTCGATCCAGATATACGCCCACTGAACCGGCCACGGCAGATAGGCGTGAAAGGGAAACGCATGGGCCGTATGAATGATGACGGGGACGCCGGCCAGCCGGGCGGCCAGCCGTCCGACAATACCGGCCTTCGAGGTCTGCGTGTGAATCACATCCGGCTTGAATTCGCGGATCACCCGACACAGTTGCCGAATGGCCGGAAGATCCTGGAGCGGCCGAATCGTCCGTGGGATCGCAACTGAAAACACCTGGCATCCTTCGATGTTCCTGCTTCCCGGGGAGACCGGTCCGTCCGCCGCTGACTCCTGAGAGCAAGCGACAGCCGCCTCGTAACCACGTCCAGACAAATAGCGTAGGACCGGGGCAATAAACGTCTGCGCCGTTAAGAAGATGGTGCACACCTGCAGAACACGAATCGGCCGTTTCCCCCCCATCAGAACTCCGATCCCTGTCGATCGCCGGTCGAATGCCAATCCGGGAACATCAAAACTCCGTAGAAACCCAAAAGAGCAGCCACTTTGCCGTCTCGAGAACTACCTGCCGGGCGGAATCCCGATCTTTCCACCAGTGATCGACGACGAACCCGTCATACGGCGACCCGACCGCATGGATCTCGAGATGCGGATAAGCCTGAAGGATCGTGCGAAAGATCGCCTCGGCACGGCGCGCGTGAAACCGGCTCGTAATCAACAAGAGGGACCGGATGTCCGGGCGCTGCCCGAGAAATTCGGCCACGGCCCGGGCCTCCTCAATCGTGCTGGCAACCCCATGGCCAAATAGCTCGATACGGTCGGCAGGCACCTCTTTTCGCAGAAGCACTGCGCGACTCACCTCCTCCTGGCGGGGATAGGGCACTCCGAGAGCATCCAACTGCCGCAGCGGCCGCTCACGCTCCGGGCGGGACAGCCAGACTTTCGGTATAAATCCTCGATGATACAAGTCGGATGCATAGAGCGCGCGGCTGAAATCACCGGCCAGGACGATCCCGACATCCGCCTGTTTGGGAGCGGTCTCGCCAACCAGGAGGGATGCGGCATAGACAAAGCAGAACATTGCCAGCACAAGGCTCGCCAGACAGGTAGCAGAAACGATGAGGGGGAGCTTTCTTCGAGTCCACACAAATAGGCCCGTTCGTCTAAACGTTCGCTGAAACGCGCACTCGCATGCCTCGCTCACCCGACATCAACACACTCGCGCCCTTATTCAGAATGGAGCAGACATGCAGGAGGCAAACAAGAGGGCTCCCGATCATAGTTGACCGACCGATCGATACCATTGCACCGTCAGGTCTAGTCCTCTCTGATACCCATATGGAAATGGCGCCCCCAGCTCCATGAGAAGCCTGTCTCCACTGAAGATGGTTTTGCTGGATAGGGCGCGAACCCGAGGCAACGTCAACGGCGCTGACATTCCGAACATACGATTGAAGATCTGGCCGATTGCTCCAAGAGCATAGGCCGCCCATAACGGGAGCCGACGGCTGGGAGCCGGTACGCCCAAGACCTGGGCCATTGCTCGTACGAATTCAACCATCGGGACGGGATCCGCGGCAATATAGACCGCAGTCCCGCTGACTGGAGTTTCTGAGAGCCTCAATAACGATTCCACCACATCTCCGACATAGATATAATTTGCCACGCCGTGCTTCCCGAAGAACACAAACCTTTGCCGTCGCACGACTCGCAACCAGCTTAGCAGACTGTCTCCTTCGCCCTCTTTCCGATCGCCGAAGACAATGGTGGGGCGGAGTATCACTCCCTCGATCTCTCTCGATCGCGCATACTCTTGAACGATTCGCTCACCATCGAGCTTGGTTTGCTCATAGAGCGACCGGGGGCGACATGGCGTGCCTTCCGTCACCACCCCTGCTCCCTTCGCTCCGATGACCCCGACACTGCTTAAATGAACGACGCGCCTCACACCCGCCTGCGCGGCCTGCTCCATCAATCCTCGCACAGCCTCGGCGTTGATGGCTCTCATCAGGGAGGAGTCACGAAGCTCAGCTGCCAGGTTATAAATGAGGCCGACTCCCTTCGTCGCGGCGGCCTGAACCCTCAGCTCTGTCAGGCTGCCGACCACCACCTCGACCAGACCTCGCCACTCTACCGGCAGCCGGCGCGGGTCACGCGTCACCACCCTGATCGATGCGTGCTGCTCAAGGAGTTTCGGTATGAGATGGCGCCCGATAAATCCCGTGGCGCCCGTTACTAAGACGACCATGGCCGAATCTCAGGCATGTTTTCCTGCATTGCGGCGAGTCCGGAGCTTTTCTTCAATGAGTCCGGACATGGCTTCCACAATCGTCGTCCATGCGTTCTTCCCCGCCACACAGCGGTAATGCGCTTGCCTTTCCAGAGCATTACCTTCGACAGCCTCACGCAACGCCGACGCAAATGCCGGTGCATCCCCTGCCAGGCGCAACACTCCGTCAAACTCTTGATTGTAATCCACCAACTCGGGAAGTGGAGTGGCCACAACAGGCTTACCCAGCGCCAGATATTCGTTCAGCTTGGCCGGATAAGTCGTTTCCGTATAGGCGTCACGGACGTAGGGAATGATGCACACATCGAAGAAACGAACATATCGAGGCACTTCTCCATGGGGCTTCTGTCCCAGGAATCGAACGTTGGGAAGGCCTCGAAGAACCTCGACATCCCGCACAATCGGCCCTACGAGAACGAATTGAAAATCAGGCATCGATGCGGCTACGGCCCGAATCAGTTCCAGATCGACCCACTCGTGAAGCGCGCCGACATACCCGACGATCGGGCCGTCGATACCCTGAAGATCGTCAGGTTTTTCAAATCTTCGTGCGGTCTCGAATAACTCAAGGCTGACGCCCGCCCGAAACAAATGTGCGGAGGTATTGTGCCGACTGGCCTGCACTCGCAATCGTCCGCTATTGGCCAAAACCAGGTCGCATCCTTCCAGCATGGCATCATTCGCCTCGATGAATGCCGGATGCGGACGGACGGCTTCGGCTGAAGACATGATCTGATAGATCGAGAGACTCGCCTTCGCGCGTCGCATCACATCGGCATTGAGAGGGGACGGGAAGTAGAACCAGAAAATGACATCCAGGCCGATCCGTCTTCCAAGCCATCTTTCTATTTTCCGGAATAAGATCCAGCGATTGATGGAACGCGCTACACGGGAGTAGGGGAACGGAAGCACCAGCGGGGAGTAAATCGTGAGTTCAGGAGGTAACGCAGAGGACCGCTGCACACCGGCAACTTTGCCCCTCACCCGTTCCCAAATTCGCCGCCAGTCCGAGAACTTCACCGTACGTGTTCCGGTAGGCTGCACGTACAGCACTCGATTGCCGGCCTTGGCCAGCCGAAGCATGATTTCCTGCGTCGGCTGCCAGGTAAAATCCCATTCGCATCCGGCGAGACAGACGATGTTGAGACCCGCGATCACGATTCGTTCTCCGCAGATCCCAACTTAGGAACTATTCCATGCTTCCTCAATACCTCAACAAATCGCGGGTACGGATCCTTCTGAGGCTGATCGAGCCAGCGCTCAGCCTGTATATGTAATCCCTGCTTAACGGCCTCGAGGTTTTCATACGCCCCGAATACGATTCCCAAGGCTTGGCTTAGTTGCTCAGCATTGGATGCAATCACCCCCCCCCATTCATCTGACTCCAAAACTTTCGGGTCAAACACCACACCACTGTCAAAAATGACAGGAAGAGCCCCTAGCACAAGGGCTTCAAGGGCCACAGTGGAGGGATTCACGACGGCGACATCCGCAAGCGAAAGTGCATCGTAGAGCTCCTCACCCGACGCCAGGAGCCGGTATCTTGCGCCTCCGAGCCGAACCCCCACAATCCTCTCAAACTCCTTGTCCAGTGAGAGGGCAGGGTGACTTTTGAACATGACGATCAGGTTACCGAAATGCTCCACTCCTTCACCCAGAGCCTCGAGCAGTGCTTCTGCATCCGGTCTCGATACGGCTGTCGCAACAACCAGCGTCTTTGCTTCGCGATCCAAACCCAATCGCTTTCTTGCCTCGTCTCGCCTGTCGCGGTGCTGCCCGTACCGCTTGAAGAACTCACGATATCGTACGGGACCACACACTTCGACCGATGTCTGCGCGCAGCCATTTTTAAGCATCACCATATGTCCAAACTCACCGGATGTGATGATCAATCCCGGCAGCGGCATGGCGCCTCGGTCCCAAACATGGCTCAGTTCGCCAGGAACAAAATGGTACGGGAGATAATTATTCCCGAAGAGCGAGTGTTGAAACGCGATCGTGCGGGTGTTCCCCCGAGCCCCGTACAAGATAGCGTTTTCGAAAGGCTGGAACTCCAACCGATATAATACGGCGGCTACCGGGCTGGAACGCGTGAGGCGCTCCCATGCATCCACGAGCAGCACATCACGAAAAAACTCTGTACTCGAAAGTGACCGATGTAACTCGTCACTTACCATTTCCCCCACATCGAACGGCCCCAGTCGAAATTCATTGGCTGGCGGCCACCTCCGGGCCAACCGCACATGCATCATCCACCATCTCGGGTCGAAGAGACTTGCAAGAGCCCCGACGCCTGCGTACTGCGAGAGGCACAGCGCCTTTTGAGTGGAAAAGAACGACCTCAGCTCTTTGCGCTTTGCCCAGATTTCTCGCGGCCATACCGTCAACCACACTGCATAACAGTGCGACACTGCACCGGAAAAAAACTTCGGCAAATCCCCGAAAAACCACTCCGTGGCGCTCGCCCCATAGGGCGCACTCCACATGCGCGGGTAAAAGCTGAACAAGAGTACACTTTGCGGAGGCGGCGACCTTCGATTGACGATTCCTAGCCCGCTGATCAGCAATAACTGCAATACATGCAGCATCCCAATACCCAGAGCATTCCAAAGATGAAGAATCAGCCACGCCCCGACCCCACGTTTCGACCACAGCCTTGTGCTCTTCACCGCAGTACAATCAATGGATAACAACTTCAGGCCTTCGTTCAGCGACCGGGACAAGACCTCATCTTCCAAACAAAACCAGACCTTCTGATAGGTTGTGGAAGCAAGAAGAGACTGGATAAGTGCCAGGTAGTACATGCGATTGATCAACAATCCACGGTAGGCGCTCTTCTCTGATACCTCAAGGAACCACCACCCGTTGAATCCTCGACGCTGAAAACGATCAAGAAGAGAGGTCTTGCCGCCAATGCGGCTGCTGCGAAGCTGCACCATGAGTTGCGGCACACGATCCCGAATTACGGCACGTGCCTGAGGAACCAGCCGCGTCACGTCGGCAAACCCCCAAGTCCGGACTCCCTCAAGTTCAGACCCGTAACGGGTTCGATACCGGCTTTGGCTCATTCCCAAGGGCAATACTTCCAAGATCGGCATCGAAGAAGGAACACCGCATACTTGGCCGATCCAAGCCTCCGGCCCGCTATCCGAAATCACCAAGTGTCGAGAGTTTTCAATTGTAGACATCGGCGGAATCGGCCCCCAGATATCGAATCAAAATGGGCATTACGGCTACCGAGGCCAATATGGGCCACGAAGAATCCACCAGGCTTCTCATGGCCTCCGGATCTGAGCCAGGATCGTGTTCCATCCCTTTTCCAATTCATCAAAGTCATGAAAGAGGGCCACAGTTTTCCCGTGAGGGAAAATGGCAGCCTCTCCCGCACGAACCCGTCCCACAAAAGGGAGCCCTTCAGTCTGCGCAGCCTCAAGATCACTCAGCGCATCGCCAATACTGAGTACCTCTGAAGGATCCAGAACGTGCTGCCGCAGAATGCCTTGGAGAATTTCCGGTTTAGGAGTCGGTGCCCCATGAACTTCGTCGAAAAACTTTCTCAGACCTCGCTGAGCCACAAGAGGGTGTAACTCCACTTCCGGAGTACCTGACGCGATAAAACACTTGTATTGGCTGGCGACATTCTCCAGAAACGCCCACGCCCCGGGAACCAATGGACACACAGCGATCTTGTCTGCAATCAATCGCCCGAAGGTCAAGCCCAGCCGATCCTCCTCTTCCTGCCCGAGCGGCCGTTTCAAAATATCCCGATAGATTTCACGAAATTTGACATAGCGTGAAATGCCCTCATGGGCGAGGTGGTAGTCGACAATCCTGCGTTGATGTTGGGGATACTCGTTGAACAGCTCGGCAAATGCCTCGGTCTTGATCTCGGCGGACTCAAGGAGGGTCCCGTCAAAATCAAAAACAATGGCTTTGAGCATTACGACTGGCTGGCAATGGCGCCCGCTGGAGGAAGGTCCTGGTGGATTTGCTCAAGCAACTCGAGGAGTCCTTGCCCGAGATCCAGATAGTCTTTCCCGACTAGTTTCCTCGCTATCTTAGGGCTGAACGAGTAAGGCGTAATCGAGTAGTGTAACTGGGCGGCTCCAGGCAGCCGGTCTTGAGGGGATCGATACTCGATCTGTACTCGACCGCCCATAATCTCCTGAACCATTTTCAGCAAATCCTTAATCTTGATCGCCTGCAATCCGCTAATTACGACCGTTTGGTTCTCATATTCGGGGTCAAGTGCGGCCACACTAAACCGCGCGGCATCACGAACATGGATATACTCGCGCACTTCCTCCCCATCACCGTAACGAACAATGCGCCCGTCTCTCAAGGCCTGCTGAAGCACACTTTTCACCCAGTTTCTGGCGTCCGCACGCTCCCCGTAGAGAGACCCATAGCGGAGAATCGTATAGGGAAGCTGATAGGCTTCCCTATAATTTTCAACAAGTAATTCACACGCCTGCTTGCTGCTCCGGTAAAATCCCCCCCCCTCGCTGTAAACATACAAGGAACTCGCAAAAACAAAACGTCGCACGTTCGCTCGATGGGAGGCCTCCAACACGATCGCGTTGCCCAAAATGTTCGCTTTCACCGTATCAAGCGGCCGTGCATTGGCTTCTTCAATGTCGGACAATCCGGCAAAGTTGTAGACCAGCTCACATCCCTGTACGGCCTTTGACACTTGATCGAGATCCAAAATACTTCCCACCACCTGACGCTGACTCGCTTGAAGATAGGGTGAGTCTTTCAGATCAAAGATGACCACATCGTGTCCTGCTGCCGTCAAGGCATCAGCGACATGACTTCCCAGAAAACCTGCACCGCCGAAGACCGCAACTCTCATAGATCAGATCCTTCCTCTACCGCTACAATCGCTCCCGACATGCAGCCTCGCTGATGAGCGAATCGCTGAATGTGTTGAAGCAGGCCTCAGATCGCGTCCCGCCCCTACCGGGGATAGGGTACGCAGCAATACAGGCACCTCCCCCCGGTGAGGGGTCCGTCCGCATGCTCCGATCAAGGAATGACATACTCATGCTACCTGATACCCTCAACATCGCATCCGAGTCATCCGACTCACAAGCCTCGCATCAGCCGCTCAACCTTGCGCAAGTCTTCCGGCGTATCTACTGCCTGCGTGCTGTGCCGCGTCGGCGCCATTCGAACTTTCATCCCGTGCTCCAATACGCGCATCATATCGACCGATTCGACAATCTCCAGCGGGGTTGGAGCCATCCGCGTGTACTCCAGCAGGAAATCCCGCCGGAACGGAATGATACAGACCTGCTTGCCCATGGGGACCTTCGCCACTTTGGCTCGCGTGGGAATCGGTTCCCGGGAAAAATACAACGCGTTCCGGTGAAGATCGCACACGACCTTGATACAGTTTCTATCCTCAAATTCCTGCGCATCCTGAATCGTGCCCAACAGGTTCACGATTTGGACTTGCGGGTCGTCCAGCAACGGTTGGATCGCTTCTGCAATCATGTCGGGATGCGTCATGGGTTCATCCCCCTGCACCATGACGACAATGTCATAACGCGCATGATTCGCCTGTTCCAGCTTCAGGAGCGCCTCGGCGCAACGATCCGAGGCGCGCTCATGTTCGCTACCGGTCATGACGGCAACCCCGCCGATGGATTCGATGTAGTTATAAATTTCCTTGTCGCAAGTCGCCACAGCCGTCAAGGCCAACAAGGGAGACCTGGACACACGTTCATACACATGCCCTATCATCGGCTTCCCGAGAATCGGGGCCATGGGTTTACCCGGGAAACGGCTGCTGCCCATGCGGGCGGGGATCAGAGCGAGTATTTTCATGATGGCGGCTGGGTTGGAAGGTTGGTTTTCATATCAGGGGACAAGGCGCGTGCCCAATCGGCGAAGAGCCGCAGTCCCACCTCGAGCTGAGTAAATCGATCCACGTGAAGACACGTTCTCAGTTCGGACACATCCGCGTAAATGCCGGTCTGGTCGCCCGGTGTCGCCCCGCTGATGCTGTACGTACTTCCGGGAACCAGCGCGCACACACGTTCCAGGAGCTCCCCCACCGTCGTTCTGACACCAGTGCCCACGTTCAACGACTTGCCCAGCACTGAGGGATACGTAGCCGCGCGCCACCATGCCTCGACCATGTCATCGATATACACAAAGTCCCGAAAACGATCGGTACTTCCTTTTACTTCAATCCGACCCTTTGCAATGGCCTGCGCCAGGTAGATGCTCACCATCCCTTGCCGGAGGTTGCTCATGTCCTGACCGGGGCCATACACATTGAACATGCGCAGGGAGACAAACGGCAGCTTCTTCCCATAGACACGCAAATACCCTTCGGCCGCATGTTTGCCAACGCCATAACACGAGAGCGGCACACACGGATGGGTCTCCTTGATCGGCGCATCTTCGACTGCGCCATACACCGACATCGAACTCGCATACACAAGACGTTCGATGCGATTCTCGATGCCATACCGGATTAAGTTGAGTGTGGAAACCGTGTTCCGCTCAAGATCTGCGACCGGGTCATCGAAGCTGATCTCGCCCGATGATTGCCCCGCGAGATGCAACACGCTCCTGCAATCACGCGGCACGCGGGTCAGTGTGGCAGGTCGAGCCAGATCACCCTGAACGAATTCAACGCCGGCGGGAACATTCGCGATCTTTCCGGTAGAAAGATCGTCCACCCCGACAACCTGATACCCTTCTGTCAGGAACCGGCGGGCGACATGAGAACCGATAAAACCCGCCACGCCTGTGATCAAGACTCTATCCATCGTTGCTCGCCTTACGCGTTCGTGATGATCCCGATCAGCGTGTCACATTTACCGATGCGGATGAGCGCCTGTTTATAGCTCTCTTCGAGTTCATGGCCCAACACGTCGGTGAAGCGCCCCATACCCCCCGGTCTCCCATCGCGAGCCCACACCATGTGATTCGAAAGGTCATATCGCTGATCCCGCAAAATCCGGCAAGGTCGCCCCAATTTGCCGAGCACATAGTGGAGTGCCGCCTCGCTGAAATACCACGGATGCGCCACGGACCAATAAAATCGCTCAAACGCGGGAATATCGTAGACCTCATGCAACGGGTCAGCCACGTTCGGAACCTCGAAGATAATCTTCCCGCCCGGCCTTAACAGCGCCAGTTGCGACTCAAGAAACTTCTGAGGGTCCGCAACGTGCTCCATCACAAAACAATGCAGAATCAGGTCAAACCGTGGCGGTTCGACCAACTGCTCGACCTGGGCAAGGGAGTCATAGACACTCAGCCCGCGACTTTTCACGTAGTCGCGAAACAGTCCTGACGGCTCGATGCCCACGCATTCGTGACCGGCCTCCTGGAGCGGATATAGCATGAACCCCGAGGAACAACCCACTTCAAGTACGCGCCCTCCCGCAATCAGGTGGGGCTCCAGATACTTCATACGCCTGAGACGGGTCGGCTCATTCGCTCGGACGTGGGCTTCGGCGTTCTCCCACCCGCCCTGATTTCCCGCACGACCCGTCATAAACCCTTCGAACTCAGCCGCATAAAAACGTTCCGTCTCCGCGGCCGTCAATCCGGGGTATTGGTAGCGCACGTCGCACCCATGACAATGGAAAAAGGCATTGCCACGTCCTCGTTCGCTTCCATACACATGTCTGGTCGCGACGGATTGCTTCTCCAACCCTGCATGACACATCGGACATCTCTCTGGAAGTGCCACCTACCGTACCCCTATTTGCAGACGCATGATCTCCATCGTATGCCGCTACGGGCGCTGGCAAATCACATGCATATGAGAACTTCGCCCCTGATCGGCAACGAAGTCCTGCCAGCGCTGCATTTCTTCCTGGGTTGCGCTTGCCAGAAAATTGCGCCAGAACCGGTCCGTGATTCTGGTCTGATTGTTGTACAGAATGTCGATGTCGAGCCGGCCGGGCGTGTCGACGTGAAGCACGCGAAAGCCATGCCGTTCGAGTAACATGCGTACTGACTTCGGATTAAAAAAATTCAGGTGCTGAAGTGAAATGGACTTTGATTCTTCCCAGAGCACTTGAATGTCCACGCCCATGCCCGAAAGAGTGGTGAAAAAAAACACGTCACCGGATTGCATTAACGTTGTCAACTGTCGCAGAAACACCTCTGAATCGTGGAGATGTTCGAAGAGCTCAAAGCTGACGAACGCCTTGGGACCGGCCGGTAACTGCCCCCCATCGACACGCTCAAGAAATTCTTCAACGACAGACAAACCTTTTTGCCGGCAAATTTCGGCGAGCGTTGAACTCGGCTCGATCACTGTCACCGGCGTTCCTGTGAGCCGTTCATATTCTTCTGCGAGAATGCCGTACCC
The DNA here is from genome assembly GCA_002869855.2 of Nitrospira sp. CG24D. GTDB lineage: Bacteria > Nitrospirota > Nitrospiria > Nitrospirales > Nitrospiraceae > Nitrospira_D. The sequence continues at coordinate 36,271 of NEWQ02000004.1, read as the reverse complement.
ACCGCCGATATCGATGACCGCATACTGACCTACCCCATATTTCTGCAAGACCTCTTTGACCTTTGCCGCCTTCGGCCGCCAAAGTTTCTCCCGGCGAGCCTCGGCGGTTTCCCGGTAAAACGTGGTCGCGAAGAACCTGGCCGAATCGGACTTCTGGTAGTAGCGAAAGAAATCGGGCGCTGGAGGGCGCGGGCTCACAAACAACGTCTGACAGACGGGACATTCCTCATACGAGAAGCCGTGCTTGCTAAAGACGCGTTCCCCCTGAGCGCCGCAAGCGGGGCACAAAACCGATCGGCGAGAAGAGCGGCCGAAATATTTCTCCGCATCAAGCGCGGCAAGACGCAAATACTCGTCGAACAGATTTCTGGGACGAATCTCTTCTTCTCTCATTGGTCGCTCACAGCGGGGGCCGCTGACGACCTATGGAGAAATACCGCATCAATCGAGTAGGCAATAAACCGATACCCCTCGGCGAGACGGGTCTTCAGCACGGCAGGATCTGGAAGAACGACATGGAGACCACTCGAAATGCGGTGCTCGTGGGCGATCGTCCGAATGCGCCGCATGGTCGCTTCAAAATGCGGATGCTGAAACTGTGCGGTAAGTCCCATCGATGCGGAGAGGTCATAGGGGCCGATCATGATGGCATCGAGACCCGATACCTGGAGGATTTCCGTGAGATGGTCAACCGCACGGATATGCTCGATCATGGCGACCAGGAGCGGGGCCTGCGCCTCTTCAGCGTACCGATCAAAGTGCTTGCCGAAGAGATTTGCACGTGAAAATCCCACCCCTCGGATCCCGCCGGGAGGCCAACGACAGGCATCGCGGACCTGCTCCAACTGAGCCGCGCTTTCGACCATGGGGACGATCACCCCACCCGCGCCGGCGTCCAGGGCCTGCTTGCAATCCTTGGAATTCCCTTGCGCCAGCCGTGCCATAGGCAGGGTTTCTCCGAGCTCGAGGGCCCGAAACAGATCCGGCAATTGAGCGACGCTGATCGCGCCATGCTCCAGATCTACTGCGACCCAATCGTAGCCGGCCTGCCCCAGGATCTCGGCCACCGAGGCATGGGGAATCTGCATCCAGCTCCCGATGGAGGGTCTGCCATCCTTGAGGGCTTGTCGCACCGCGCATATCTTGTCGAGACGGTTCATAGGTCCTTTTGGAACCTCACAATTTCCCTAGCAGCGTGATCACACATCGCGACTGGATCCCGACGAAGCCATGCTGCCCCGGACGACGCATCCCGGGGCTACCCGGACACTCGCAGAAGGTATTCAGTCTCAGGAACCAACAGGCGCAAGGGTTCATCTTGGAGGAAACGGATGGCTTCTTCCGTCGCTTCCAACTCCATTCGGGTCCGGCAATCGCGCGACATCGACCCCATGTGGCACGTCAGCAGACAATTTTCAATGGTGACCAACTCCCCTGCGTAGGGCTCCTGCGAAAACACATCGAGCGCGGCGCCGGCGAGAGTACCGCGCTTGAGGGCCTGTGCCAAGTCCTGTTCGTGAACCATTCCGCCGCGCGCCGTGTTGATCAGGACGGCATCGGGCTTCATCATACTCAACTCACGAGCCGCAATCAGATTGTGTGTCAGCGGGGTCAACGGCAGATGCAGCGTAATGATGTCCGCCTCTGTGTAGATGCGCTCCTTCTCAACCCAGTTCACGTGATGCGCGATGCCAAACTCATAGTCAGGAATCAGATCGTTCGCCAGAATCCTCGGCGAAAAACCTTGCAGATGGCGGATGAGACGCTTTCCGACACGCCCTACTCCGATGACTCCTACCGTCACATCCGATAATCGACGTCCGAGGAAACGGTGCCATACCCCCCCTCGCATCCCCCGGTCCGCTTGCGCCAATGATCGAAGCAGCGAGAGCATCACTCCCATGGTCATCTCCGCCACGGCCGGGGCGGGCGCATCCGGCGTGTACGAGACCAGGATCCCTCGCGCACGAGCGGCCTGGAGATCGACGCTATCCAACCCAATCCCGACCCGCGAGATCAAACGCAGCCGCTTCGCCCGAGCCAGCACCTCAGCCGTAATCGGCTCCGTGCCGGCAATCAATACATCAATGTCACCGATCATGTCTCCCAACTCTTCCGGCCGTAACCTGCGTCCAATGGGATTGATTATATACTCGATGCCGGCCTCCTCGAGAAGATTGAGCGGCGTCCGATCTATTTCGCCGAACGGAACCGTTGTCACCAGAACCCGCCGCCCTCCCGCCTTCTTCGAGGTGACCTGCACCACCGGTCCCGTCGTCGGCCGTTGGCCATAAGGGGTCTCATCTTGAGAAAACCCCTGGCGACGCAGCCACTCTTCAACCGCAGGGACCTGCCAGATATGGTCGACATCTCCGTAGCCTTCATGAACAAGCGGAAACACCCGGCAGTTTTCACAATCCAAAATCCGGCCGTCCTCCCCCTGCGTTGAGGCCGGACCGGTTAACACCTGCGGACGAAAGAGCAAAAACAGCGCGTCCGGGAAGTACGCCTCTTTCGTGTTCGCTTGCCGCCCTTCATCAGACAAGTATGAGCGTATCAACCCGCCTTCAGCCATGCGCAGTGCCTGCCGGGGATGGAATTCATTGTGCATCGACACGGAAATCACGGCATCCAGCGAGGAGTCTTTTCTGAAAATCTCCACGCCATGATCGATCAGACCGGCAGTCACGGTCGGGGCATTACAGAGCAGCAAGACGATCGCTTCGGGCATTTCGCCGATAGCCTGAGATACCTGGGCTATCGCCTCTCTCAGCACCTCCCTCAGATGGACTGACGGCCCGCTGGTGTGCGGTCCCCGCTGAAGCGTCGTCACACCCATTCCTTCGGCCACTCGCTTGATTGCCTCGGAGTCGGTCGTCAGAAAGGTACGATCCACCTCTTTCGCATGTTGCGCGGCGAGAATAGGATAACTCATCATGGGCCGCCCCAAGAGGGAAAACGTGTTCCGTCCGGGAAACTTTCTATCTTCTTCCTGGCCTGCAACCAACGCGACGATCATCTCACTGACACCCCCGACGCACCCTGCCGGTGAAAGATATAGTTATAGATCCGTGACGAAGGGCCGGTACTGCCCCCATGGATGTACTTGTGCTTTGAGTGGAGCGTGAGACCGCACCGTTCCAGAAAAGACACGACCTCCATCGAATGAGCATCCCCTTCCAGAATCTCGACAAGAACACTTCGCAACGCGGCACCGGCCAGTGTCTTTTCCGCGCCTCTCAGAATGCTCAGTTCAATGCCGTCGACATCGAGCTTGATATGGGCGGGAGGAGACAGCGCGAACTGCCGGATGAGGTCGTCAAGGGCAAAGGCTAAGACAGGCTGTTTCACGACAGGTCGAAACTTGTCTCCCTTATAATCACAGGCCTCCCCCAAGGCATGCAGCGCGCTGCCCGGCACCAGCGAACTGTAATTGAGCACCGCGATACCCGTCTGATCCGACAGAGCCACCTGAAGCGGCGTGATGCAACTCTGGCAATCATTGATCACCACATTCGTGCAGAGCTGTTTGAACGTGGGATAGCTCGGCTCAAACGCATAGACCTGAACGTCGCCTCGAAAATGTTTGGCCGCTACAAGCGCATAGGCTCCGACGTTCGCGCCGATATCATAATAGACATCTCCTTTGTGGAAGAAACTCTGGATCCAGTCGATGGTTTCCGGTTCCTTTGCACAGGAGTGCAGGCGGGTCACATATTCAACTTCCGACTCAACACGTAACCAGATCTTCTCGGGCACATAGTCTAATTGCCTGACCAGTTGAGTATGACCCGCAACGAACAAGACGGCCCGATCGGGTAGAATCCGGCAAACCAAATCCCAGACATGACTCCCAGTCTGGGATAGCTTGCTGCGCGCCCCACGAAGCACCTCAATCTGTCCTTCGGAAAGTATCGATCGTATTAGCGCGCGCATCCCACCTCAATCCTATGTATCTCGATGTAGTGCCAACCGAATAAATTGCCAGCAGATGGAACCGGTCTCCTCATGAGTAGGCCAGCTCAATGCCATGAACAGGGACTCTTCGAACATACACCGGCACTCCACACAACTTTCATTCTACGAACCGGTCGATCGGCGATCAAAATATACTCTACTGATACGGACCGCCACCGACACAACTCAAACCTTCATGACCGATTCACTCGACAGAGGAAGACATCATCGTACTGTATTGCCCCTTCATTGCGAGCAACTCCGGATGCGTCCCCATTTCAACAATCCGTCCATCCTCGAGCACCACGATCTTGTTGGCAAATCTCACGGTTGAGAGACGATGGGCAACCAGAATAATGGTATGGTCCCGTGCCAGATCACGAATTGCCTGCTGAATGAATGCTTCTGATGTGGGATCCAGAGCACTCGTGGCTTCATCAAAAATCAAAAGTTGAGGCTTTCGCAGTAATGCACGGGCAATGGCTAAGCGCTGGCGCTGCCCTCCCGACAGCATCATGCCTCGGTCTCCGACGATTGTCTCATACCCATGAGGCAGCGCTGCAATAAACTCATGTGCATATGCGGCCCTGGCGGCTTCCTCAATCGCACCTTCAGTACAATCCACAAGTCCAAACCGAATATTCTCCCGGACCGTACCATTTAACATGAATACTTCCTGACTTACATAGCCGATGAGCCTGAGCCACGACGACCGCGAACAGGCAGCAAGCTGACGACCGTCCACGCATATCGCACCGTCCCTCTGGTCGTACAATCGCAAGAGGAGATTAACCAGCGTGGTTTTCCCGGATCCGGAACGTCCAACCAGCGCCACCACTTGGCCTTGCTCAATGGCCAAGTTGATGTCACGCAATGCGGGTTCTTGGCGACCCGGATAGACGAACGACACGTGGTCGAATATCACACTCTTCGTGAATGATGCCTCCTCCGCCCGATGATTCGGGGAGACGGCGATCGGCTCCTCTAGCGTCCGATGAAGCAACCCCACGTCGGCCACCTGGCTACCGAGCCGAAGCTTGTACGCGCTAAGCAGGCTGACTGACCGAATCAAACGGTATAACGCAAACGCATAGACAGCCATCATGGGAATCGATGCAGCGGGAGAACCGCTCGATTGATGAGCCAAAACCGCCATCACGCCGACCAGGACAAAAAAGACCCATTCGATAAGCACTCCCGGTACAGATTGCCAGACGCTATCTTGAACATGGAGAACGCGCAATTCCCTGCCTTGCTCGCAATAGTGTGACATCCACCGATCAGCTGCATTGGCGGCAAAAATCTCCTTAATCCCTGCCATGAATTCAACGACGATTCCGAGCTCCCTCGACAAAGCTGCAGTGCGCCGCTTCCCGACGACATGAGACACTCGCTTTGAGGCCTGGCGAAGCAGCCCGTACAGGAGACCGCCCGCCCCTATGATTCCAAGCGTCAAGGGCCAGCTAATGGTCATCAGCAACAGACAGATGGCGAACACAATGAAGCCTTGAGCGAGAATGGAAGGGAACAGCAACAACATCAGTCCAAGGCTTTGCGGAGCAGTAGTCAACCGGTAACTCAAATCTCCATGCGAATGTGCGATGAAATAGGAATAGGGTAGTTGAGTCAGCCGGGCAAACAACTCCTGCTTCGTTTCATGAACGACTTTGGCTCCGCCGTAGGCGATCAGATAGTCCCTCATCAAAACGGCGAGAGATTTGGCCGTAATAAACCCCACCATTAATACGACAGATGTGACCAGGCGATCCCGGCCTGGGAACAGCGTCACCATGGACTCGAGAAATGACAACACGCTTCCGCCACGTACGGACGCATCGCCACCCAGTACCGTCGTCACAAGCGGGAAGACCGCACCGACGCTCAGCGCTTCAAGGACGGCCGCCACCAATAGCACCGCAGCAAGACAGCCGTACAGCGATTTACGTCGACTGAGGAAAAACCAAATCGAACTTTGCTCCAGCATGCTTTATCTCACGATGAACACACCCGCGAAAATACACTAAAGAGGTGACGCGGAAACCTCCTTGAGGCCGTTTAGCAGAGCACCCAATAGCAGCACCTTGACTCAGCACACGCTGCATTTCCCGTTGATTGGAAAAGATCTGACGCCCTGGCCCAATTACCTAACAGCGTACAACCGACCCCGTAGGTAACGGACTCCAACGGATCACCAGAGCCCCCAGGGCTGATCATGAAGGTTCGCGAGCATCGGCACGATCGCTAACGGCATCCAATGCAACACGCAGAAGTTCCGTCCGACCTGAGGCAAATGTCACAAGAGGCGCCGGCTGAAAAGTGGGCACGAGTGTTTTCGTAGGATCGAAGTAGACCGCGTGAGCGCGACGATTACTCGCCACATAGGCCGGCGATGAATAGGGCACCACAATCGCCAGATCGCTGTTGGCAAGCAACGCGTACATGTTGGTTTCAAAGGGAATCAACTCGATGCCTTCCTCGGAAGCCGTGAGGCGACTGATGAGCTCCCTATAACGCGGGTCGTGCGTGCGATCGTTGTAACTCCGCTTGTGCTTGAGAGACAGCCGGACACGTCTTCCAGTTCTTGCTTCAAGCTCTCTGCATACCGACAAGGTCTCCTCGACAAACTGTGTCATATTTTGAGCACTGTAGTAGTTCCCGAACAACCCTATAGACTCGGCGACCGCATCTCTCACCGGGGTGACATCAAACAACGTGAACAGGATGTCATCGGAGGCTTCTTCTGGAACCGCGGAAACGGGTGGCAGATACCAGAGGATGGGTCCAACAACATGGATGTCTCCCGGAATCGACAGGGCTCTCAGGTAGACCGCGTAGGCATCGGTCCACACCCACGATACATCAATGCGCATATGGCGATAGTTCGGAATATTGACCTTGATAGGCTCATCCGCATAGACCAGCGGAACGGTGTTTTGCGAATACCAGACCAGATGTGTGAGAAATCGTCTTCCCGGAAGATCGCTCATCCATAGCGGCTGAGAAGAATAATTTGAATTGGTAATCACCACAGCCTCAATCAGGCTCTTCCGATTCAAATACGTCACCAGGGCATGATACGCAAAATCTCTCCCGAGAATGCTAACCACCGGCAGACGAACCACCGCAAACACATAGGCCCCCGCAGCCTGAAGATGCTCTAACATAAAGCGCAGAAAATCGATCAGGCTTCGCACATTTCCCTGGAACAGCGCAAACAAGGGGAACCGGGCATATTCAAAGCGGTTAGGCTGAACTGGTCGAATCTTACTGGCAGTTTGAACAACCAGGCGGGTTGCTTCTGACAACGGGACGACTGGCCCATTCCGACAAAAATCCGCAAATCTACCATCGTCACTACCGAATGTGAGGCTTTCACTGCCGACACCAAATACGAGAGTCGCAGCACTCTTTCTTTCCCCACGACTCAGGACGGCCGACACCGCCATGCCCGCCACATGCAACCAATGAAGAGCAAACTCCACCATAGACCGAACCACGCACAGTGGACGGAGGCGGACCGTGCCAGAAGGCGTCTCAACCGTGAAATCTGAAAACCGTACAACCTCGGAAGCGAGAACGAGAGGGCTGGCACACTCAGCACCTCGTGCACACTCCTGAATAAACGGTACCAGTCCTACTTCAACCACGCGCTGAACCAATCTACTGGCGAGGGAATTCCTACGATAGCCAAGAACATCGAAAGCTGCGATTTCGGCCCATGCTTCAACGCGAGAAATTACAGACTCAAACTCGACGTATCCTCGTTCAGTGCGAAATATGCGACTCCCTCCTAGAGGGCGATGTGCCGAGGGGGCCTTAGACATCAAGATGCAACACCATGCTGATCGATACACTCGAATCAATCACGATCCGATTGGTCTGTTCTTGTCTAAAACCGGCCTTCTCATATGCGCTAATCGCTGCAACGTTATCGGGAGCGACACCCAGTACGATTTCTTTGATAGCTCTTTTCTGCTGGAGCCACGCCCCTGAATGCCGAATTACTTCTTCTGCAACGCCCTTGCCCCTCCACTCACGTTCGCCGATCAGCATTCCCATTACAGCAAACCCATGAGCCCTGTCGACAGGTTCATATTTGATGTTACCGATGTGTTCCTGTCCGGCGCGGGTAAAAATACCAAGGAACAGGACATCATCACGCTGCTCACGCAGCCTGATATATGCGCGTAAACTCTCCATGCTATGGTCTGATTTTGCTGCTTCAATATATTCAGACACCGACTTGTCGTCGAACCAGCCACAGTAGCGGGAAGTAACGTGATCCTGGGTAAGAGGGCGAAGGGTAAACCGCGGAGTATAAATGGGATCCACTATCCGAGCAGGTCCCACGACATCGGCGTTCCCTTTTTCACATCCTGTTTCACCTGACGGCCAATGAGGATGTCGAAGTACTTCGGGGGCAGTCCCCTGCCCGGACGGATGCAACGAACATTCTCTCTCGTCAACACATCCCCGGCCTTGAGATCATGCACAACATAGATTGATCGTCTAAACACTGTCGATCGCTGTTCCGCCTCAGTGGGGCCATACACCACTCGCCCCAATGCCTGCCAAGCCCGGTCTGTCTCAACCACCAGCATGGACATCTCTTCGGGCTCGAGTGAAAAGGCGCTGTCTACCCCGCCATCGGCACGGCAAAGGGTGAAATGTTTTTCGATGACCGTGGCACCAAGCCCCACGCTGGCCACTGAAACCCCGACCCCCATGGTGTGGTCAGACAAACCCACTTCGCAGCCGAACAGTTCTCTGAGATGGGGGATCGTCATGATATTGGTGTTCGCCGCCGTGGCCGGATACGTACTGGTGCATTTGAGCAGGATCAACTCCTTACAACCAGCCTCACGCGCGGCGCGAACGGATTCATCCAGCTCGGCCACCGTCGCCATGCCGGTTGAAATAATGAGCGGTTTCCCTGTCGCAGCCACGCGGCGAATCAACGACAGGTCGGTATTCTCAAAGGACGCGATCTTGTAGCATGGCACATTCAGGCTTTCGAGAAATTCCACCGCCGTGTCATCGAAAGGCGTGCTGAAGGGAATCATGCCCAATCCACGCGCCCGGTCGAAGATGGGCTTGTGCCACTCCCACGGAGTGTAGGCCTTTCCGTAAAGCTCATAGAGCGAAGCACCCGCCCACAAGCTCTTGGAATCACTAATGTGAAACTCCCGCTCGTCCAGATCAATCGTCATAGTATCTGGCGTGTACGTCTGGATTTTCAGTGCGTGGGCTCCCGCCTTGGCGGCGGCCTCAACGATTTCAAGGGCCCGTTCAAGCGATTGGTTATGGTTGCCGGACATTTCGGCAATGATGAAAGGGACCTGATCGCGACCTACAAGACGTTCGGCAATACGAATCGGCGTGCTCATACGCGGTGAATATCCTTGGTGTACAGGGAAGACTGTATTTGATATCCGCCTGCACGAAAAAGACGGTGAGAAGGCTCGTTGTTCTCCAGAACCTCCGCCCTTATAGAAAGAACTGCAGGGTGATGCCCAGCCAGCCAATGTTCTGCAGCCGACAACAGCTCAGAGCCAAACCCTTCATTCTTGTGATCCGGATCCAGATATACCGAAACCTCAGCCTCCTCAGCAGGCATATCGAAACGGACAACTCCAATCGGTTTGCCCTGGCATTCGCCAACGAGCAACACACGAGCAGGATCAGCCAGGACCGTCTTCAGCCAAGCCTCATGAGTGGTCTTATCAATCAAATTTGCGTTGCGAGATACGGCCCTCACAGAAGAATGATTCCGCCACATGAGCAGTTTTTCCGCGTCTGCTTCCATCGCTTCACGAATGACAATGGATCCGCATCCAATCTCCCGCAATACACGCCTCACACCAAGACCATCGACAGCCTCCAATCCCCGGAGAGATATGGACTGGAGCAGACGAGGGTTATCGATCAATGTCCTAAAGTGAAGATCAACAGCTGTCGCGATTTCAAACTGAGATCGGGGGGCATACAGGAGACCACGCAAGGAAGCTTCCTCTAACAGGGGGCGCTGGTTATTCGCCATAGCGAACGCAAGCGTCGGCAACCCCAGGCAGCACCGCTCCCAACTCGTACTTCCCCCCGCCCCGATCGCCAGATCAGCAGCGGCCATCAGCTCGGCCATCTGACTAGTCTGCACGTAGCAGGCAAAGCCCCATTGAGCGCATGCCGCTTCAATCGCTTCCCGTTGCGGGTGCTGAGCGCCGATCACTACATCAACACATAACTCTTCACTGTTAAGCTTGGACAACACCTCAATGGTGCGACCCGTAAGGTTGTCTGCATCCACGCCACCAAAGAACACCAGTACACGTTTGACAAGCCCGTTACGAGGCGTAACATACTTACGCAATTGGCGAAACTCCTCGCGCAGCAGGGCATACCGCGGCCCCAGCAGCAGCCGGCAGTACTGAGGCACGTTGCCGGTGTAGCGGGTGTCCATGTCCGCATACAAATTCTGATCTAACAAAACATCGCAATCATGCTGACGGTCAGCAATGTCGTCTATAACCATGACTTTCTTCACTGTTTTCCGCAGCAGCGACTCCCACCGGGCATCTAATGCGTAATGGTCGACAACCAGCCAATCCCAGGTCTGATCAGATAAGGCTTCCAGGGAGTCCCGGGCATCGGCATGCTGACTGGTGCCAAGCCACGCAGCATGAGGCAGGTCGTCGGAAGTCCCGCTCGGGCTGCTCTTTATCGGGATAAATTCATGCCCCTTCGCAACCAACATTCCCCTCAGATGTTCCGGCATATGACGACTGACAAAACGGACCTGTGCGCCTCCAGCTTTGAGTGCATCCGCTAACGTCAGGCACCGCATGAAATGTCCGGTGCCAATTTGACTTGAGGCATCGACACGGAGAACAATTTTCATCCTACCTCAATTCAGTCGTTTGAACCCGCCATGGCACACCGGCCCCTTTAGCAGGCCCATCACGTCTCTGCCTTCTTCACATTCTTTGACCAGCATAAATATCGGATCGAGCGCCGCAAAGAAATCCGCCACCACATCAGGCGTATGCTCGATGCAGACATAGACGCTGTTTCCTGACAAATATCCCTTAGTCAGCATTTCTTGGGTAATAAGCGTCTTATAGGCGAGCGCATTGGAGCTTCGGAAAGTAAATCCGGTAAGCGCGGGCAATCCCCAATGATCAATCTCGAGATGATGCTTGTCGGCAAGTCGTTGCCATCCCTGGCGGATGCTCAGGCCGGTCTGCGTGATGGTGTCCCACGACTTCAACCGCTCCATAACCTCCAAGGTTTTGAGCGCGGCCGTCGGCCCGATCCGCTCGGTCCAAAAGGTACTGCTGATGAAGGTGGTCTGCGCTGCTTCCATGACTTCACGGCGACCAATGGTGGCGGTGATGGCGTAGCCGTTGCCAAGTGCCTTCCCGAACATCGCCATATCGGGTTCGACGCCATACAGTTTGTGCAACCCCCCGAAGGTTTGGCGAAAGCCCGAAGTACATTCGTCGAAAATAAGCACGATGCCACGGTCGGTGGCCAGCTTTCTTACTTTTTCGAGAAAGCCGTTCTCCGGACCCTGGTTGCGTGACACCTCCATCTTGATCACGCCGACATCGTGGGTATTGATCAAGGATTCGAGTTCGTCAAGGCGGTTGTACGTGAACGGGAAAATCGTGTCGCGCAAATTGCCCGGGACACCTTTGGGCTCAAGTCCTGGCAATAAGTGCCCGGCAAGATGCGTTTCATCACCGAGATTAGCCGCAAGGTACCAGTCATGCCAGCCGTGATAGCCGCAAAAGGCGACCTTGTCTTTCCCTGAAGACGCGCGCGCAATTCGAATGGCGACCGCGTTGGCTTCGCCGCCGGAGCGGGCAAACCGCACCATATGCGCCCAGGGATGCAACTCCACCAGCCGCTCGGCGAGATAAACCTCTTCCGGACAGTTGAAGGTCGACATGTTACCGGCATCTATCGTTTTGCGCACCGCCTCATCCACTTCGGGATGCCCGTAGCCTAGGACATTGGTGCCAATGCCCATGATGGACATGTCGATATAATCACGACCATCCAAATCCCACACCTTGCAGCCCTTGGCTTTACTGAAGTAGGCCGGCCATTGGTCGGGTAAAAACATTTCGGCGCGTTTGGATAGCAGCATGTTGCCGCCCGGGATGACTTGTTTGGCGCGCTTCCAAAGCTTTTGTCCGGTGCCCAAGATGGCTCCTTCGTTGCGGACGAGGTGCTCATTGATGTTGAAAATGTCCGGCCGGTGCTGTTGCAATCTGAGTACTTCCCCCCAAGTAAAATCGGTGCGAGGATGGAAATACAGAAATACTCTTTCAATCACGGCGAAGTCCGCCGATTCATCTACCGTCCAGCGGAGAGCCGAGAGGTCCTGGCTGTGCTGCATGGCGGCCGTCTTAAACCGCCCGGATTCGCGCAGGTAGGGTGTGACATGCTCACGATCGGACAGCTTGCGAGTTTCTTGGCTGGCTTGTTCCAGCGATTTGAAGGTGCAGACCTCAATGTCCAACCCATCCGGATAGGTCGGCGGACTGACGTTACTGAAGTAATCCACCTCCGCGGCCTTGAACCGACGTATGGCTTCATCCACAAGCCCTGGATCCACCAGAGGGCAATCGCCGGTGATGCGGACCACGACATCGGCGTGGTGCACACGCCCCGCTTGAACAAAACGGTCGAGGACGTCGTTCTCGCTGCCTTGCTCGCAGGCATAGCCGAGCTTGCGGACATGTTCGACCAGCGGCTGATTGCGATCATCTCCTGAAGTCGCAACGACGACTTGATCCACCTCTTTGGCCTGGGATAAGCGTGAGAGCAAGAGCTCAATCATCGGGATGCCGCCAATCGGCTTCATGACCTTGTTCGGCAAGCGGGTGGAACCCATGCGGGCCTGGACGAGCGCAACAACTTTCATAAAAGGCACCAACAGGCCGGATTAATCAGATTCTCTGCATCGCAATGCAGGTCCGGAAAATCAACGGAAGCAGCATTGGTCGCTGCACTGATGATTTGCTCCAGCTGGTTCACGCTGTCTGCCCCTACGACAACACGTTCAATCTCTGGAAAGGAGAGGGGGAAGGCCAGACAGGCCTGCACAGCGGATACACCATGACGTAAAAGCCATTCGTGCCATGTACGCCATAACTCAGACCACGGTGAAAATTTTGCCGGTCTGGTTGCTTGGGGCATCAACAGCAAGCCTTGCAAGAAGGCTGAACGGGTGTGGATTTCGATCTCCTCATCCTTTAGTCGCTGCAACC
>NEWQ02000004.1:0-22939 GCA_002869855.2 Nitrospira sp. CG24D | reverse complement strand
CGTGACGGCTGTCTTCGGTTCAGACTTATTTGCCATACACCAAACTGCCATAGCTTCAAAAAGATGGTCTTGCCTACAACTTTGCAGTAGATTTGCTATACGAGAATTTCACGTAAAGGCGACAGACCTGAATGGAACTGTATGGAACTGTTCGGAATCATATTATCGATACCAGTAGCGTCGATCGCCAGTGCGGCCTATGCCGTTGCGCTCACATGGGTCCTCCAAAGGCTCTCCTTCTTGGCTGCCCCTCTATTGATAGGTAGTAGTGTGATCCTAGTGACATTCGTTATCGAGGCCGTGCTGCTCCTCACGCTTGGTGCAGTCAGAATTCATGGTGCTATAGGCCCCGCATACTTCAGCCTTCATTTGGCTATATTCCTGTTCGGGGTGCCTGCACTTGCAAATGTACTGGTATTACGAGGCCAGGTGAAGCTTCCCCTAACAGTCACGATCTGCACTGCCTTCGCACTCATTTTAGTACTTACGCAGTACGGTGTTTCAGAAGCGCTCTACGGCATCAATGGAGACACCGGACCCTACAGTGCAAGTACGCGAGAGTGAAGTCAGACTTGCACCAACGAGCCTTTCTCGGCGCGACGATTCATTCTTCCAACGCTTGCCGTGATCCGATGACCGTGCGACACTACGCATATGACTGGCCTTGCCTCATTTGAGCATCTGCGTTCGCGCCTCTACCTCTCGCTCGGGCTGAATGCCCTGGTCATCACCGCCGAATTCATCGGCGGCTTCCTGCTCGACAGCGTCGGCCTCATGAGCGACGCGGGACACAATCTCGTCGATCAGGGCTCGCTCTTTCTGGCGCTCTATGCGCACATCCTCACCAGGCAACCGGCCAACGAAACGCGCACGTTCGGCTACCATCGCGCCGGCGTCGTCGCCGCGTTTCTCAACTCGTTCATCCTGGTGCTGACGGCGATCGGCATTACCCTCGTAGGCCTCAAACGGTTGCTACATCCGGTCCCCGTCGATGGCGGGTGGATCATGGGCATTGCCGCCATGAGCTTTGTGGCCAATCTCAGCATTGCCCTGCTGCTGCAGCACGGCGCAAAAGACGACCTGAACATCCGCAGCGCCTTTTGGCACATGCTGGGCGATGCCTGGGTCTCGCTGGGTGTGGTGCTGAGCGGCGGCGCGATCATGCTGACGGGCTGGACGGTGCTCGATCCACTCATCAGTCTCCTGGTGGTCGGCGCGATTCTCCATGGGGCCTGGCCGCTGTTCAAAGAATCCCTCGATGTGCTGCTGGAATCCACCCCGCCCACGATCAGCGCGTCACAGGTCGCCGCAACCATCGAGTCCCTGCCTGGCGTAAAGAATGTGCACGATCTCCATATCTGGGCCGTGGAGCCCCGGCTCATCATGCTCACCGCCCATGTGCTGGTGGATGGAGATGACGCCGACCTCACCAACGCGCTGCTCCGCTCGATCCACGACCGGATTACCTCCGACTTCGGCATTAAACACATGACGATCCAATTGGAGACACACTGCTGTGATCCCGACGACGTCCATTGCGACCTGACTAAGCTCGCCGCCCAGCATCAGCCAATCGAAGCCCTTCACAGCCACTAACAACGCATCCCTGCTTCCAATTGATCTTTGCCACATACGCTGGTAGGCTTGCCTCATCGGAGCTTGTAATGACGAAGGTCCATGAACAGCAAATTCTAGAGAAGCTCAGAAACCTGCCTCCTGAACGGGTGGCAGAGGTGGAAGACTTCGTCGATTTCTTGGCCCATCGTCAGACTGATGAACAGGGTATGACTCATGCTGCGGGACAACTCGCCACCACCGCATTTGCGCGGGTCTGGGACAACCCCGACGACGCCGATTATGACCGGCTATAAATTCGGGGATATCATCCTCGTCCCATTTCCCTTCACCGATCAATCAGCCGTCAAGCGCCGCCCCGCTGTCGTCATCAGCAGCACGGCCTATCACCGCACCCGTCCTGATATCCTGATCATGGCCGTGACAAGTCAACAGCCGACGACATTGTCCGTGGGCGAAATGCAAGTTCAGGACTGGCGTGGAGCAGGGCTACTAAAACCCTCCGTACTCAAGCCCGTTCTGACCACCATCGACCCTACGCTCATCCTGAAGAAGCTCGGACAACTCACCCCCGCTGATCAAACCCTCCTACGGCAAGCACTCGCCCAAATCATCGGATGATCGCTTGAGCTTTTCACTTTCCCTTCACACCCGGTACAATATCGATCTACGTCGAGTACCCCTGCTTAGCCATTGAGGACTATCTAATGCCAGTCCCCTTCTATCTCCTCTGCGGCTCGCTTGGCGCGGGCAAGACCACGCTCTTGATGCGTCTCCTGGAATACTGGAAAAGCCAGGGCCTCAGGGCTGGCGTACTCATGAATGAAGCGGGCGAGGTGAGCATTGACGGCCCGCGAGCCGGTACGATTGCCGAACAGGTCATGAATCTGGCGGGTGGCTGCGTCTGCTGCGACACAAAAGAAGATCTGTCCTGGGGCATCGCGCAGCTCGTCAACGATGCCGCCTCCGACGTGGTGATCATCGAGTGTTCTGGGCTGGCCGATCCGGCTGAAGTGATCGACGCTGTGACGGATCTCTACACCGCTCGGCTCGCGACGTTGGAGCGGGTGATTGCCCTGCTCCATCCCATCGCCAGCGACACCAGCCACTCCAGCCAATATGTCACGACACAAGCGATTCGCTGCGCGGACGAACTCATCCTCAACAAACAGGATCTCTATGTGCCGGGTCACTGGGAGGGATTCAAAAGCGGGATCGTGAAACAGAACCCCTATGCCCGCATCTGGGAAACCACGCATGCGCGCATCGACGCGGCGGCGCTCCTGGCGCCGATGCAACAGGCACGACCGGCCAAACAGACCAACGTGGTCTTCGGCGAGCCCCGGCCATCAAGCTCACACAAACGGGCGGACTATCATCCCATCGCCACGACCGTGAAACTTCCCGCACCGCTGAATCACACACAATTTGAGACTTGGACCAAGTCGTTGCCCAAAGAACTCGAACGAGCCAAAGGCTTCTTTCGCTTCGCAGGAGAGCCGGAGCTGCAAGAATTTCAGTACGCCCCGCCGGGAGCACCCACCATCGCCCCCATCATGCTGCTCGACGAACCCAGTCCCGCCATCGTCCTCATCGGACGAGGCTATGACGTGGAACAGTTACGAGCCGCACTGCTCGCTTGCATGGAATCGTAGAAACCGAACAGGCAGGAGAGCCCAACCTACCGAGAGAGAGAGACCGACGGCCGCGCGGCCGTGCGAAATCTCGGCCATTGCAGCAGCGCCCAGGCGATGCCGCCGCCAATGAGTCCGCCTAAGACCCAGCCGCCGAATACATCGGTGACATAGTGCGCCCCGATATAGACCCGCGAGAATCCCACCAGCGCCACGATCGGCCAGCTGATCCAGCCGGTTTTGGGATAGAGCACTTGCAGAAAGGCGGCAGCCGCCGCCGTGTTCATCGCATGGTTGGAGGGAAAGCTGAATAACCTGCCGCAGGCACCGCCCCCGACGACAATGGCTTCGTGAATCGCATGACAGGGCCGCACGCGCGCAAAGACCCACTTGAGCTGCCCGCCGAGAAAATCCGACAGCCCGACGGCTCCGGCCAGAAACGGACTGCCGAGCAACGCCTCCCAACGCCGGCGCATGATCCAATACCCGGCTGCACAGGCCACCGGCAGATAGAGCGTGCTTGTCGCGCTGAAGCGAAGGAAGAGATGATCGAAGAATTCAGAACGGCCAGCTAGGCCATTGATGGCAAGAAAAAGTGATTCGTCGAGACTCATGGAGACTGACGATAAAGCGTCATTCGTCAGGCGTCAAGCGATCTTCACCTGGTTCTGAAGTGGATGCGGACCGTCAGCTCCCCGTCGATGACCTCATCGCCCTTCATTTGCGGATCGAACGTCCACTTACTGAGCGCAACGATACCGGCGGCGGTCAACTCGCGGTGTCTGGCAGGCTCCAGCACGACGACGGTCACCTTGGCATCTTTGGACACCAACACTCGGGCCTTCATCCAATCGTCGAGTTCCTTGCCGTCGAGGGATGAGGGAATCCCCGGCCATGGAGTAGCCTTCGCCACCGGCCCCAGCTGCTGGTCCTTGTTCAGTGACAGGCCATGCACATGGACCTCGGGCAGCTCCAGCACATCCTCATGATGGTCGTCGGCATGCGTCGCCTCATCACCCGCCACCGCCCACGCGACAGCCGGGAGATAGAGAACTATGGCTATCGAGATAATTCCTACAATTTGCATAGCATTCACATCCTATCCTAATCCCACACGTATGCTCAAACGGGCTAGCCAACAAGGCCGCAGGCGACGGCAACACCGGAGGCGTAGCCTCTGGGCTACGTTGAGGATGCTTTCGAGGCGAGAACAACGCTGACGGGCTTTTTCAACAGCCTGCTATCCCTCCGCCAGATGCTCGAAACTCGGGTAACGATCTAAAAACTCATGGTACTTGGGAATCACCCGGTCGACCTGCGTCTGCTGCAGCATTACTTCCGACACGAGAATATGGTACGGATCGGAGGTCTTGCGCCAGGGCAAATCGCGCCCGTGTTCAGCATACCACTTGAGTAAACGCTGCTGGAACCGGCGTTTCTGGGATGGTGTGAGCGTGGGACTTTTAGGCTTGGGCTTCCGCCGCGGCGACTTGGATGAGGGAGATCGCATACTCTTCTCGTGTGAATGATGGCGCATTCTAGGGGGGCCGCTCCCCCAAAATCAAACCACGGTTGGCACGTGCAAAATCGTGAGAAAGATCAATGCTCGTCAACCGGGAGAGCGCTCGCGCGTTGAGTGAATCATGCCGGGCTACTCAAAACTGATCTCGCATGGTAGCGTGTACAGAGGTTCACGTCGCAAGAGGAGGAACACTATGGCCCGTCAGGCAATCGTGATGGCACCCCCCCACGCTCGACACTTCATTAACACTCTCCGTATTGCAGGAGCCGCAGCGGCAGCCCTATTCCTGGCAGCCGGGTTGGCGCATGCTGAGAATCAACCAGTACCCTGGGAATGTTCGACCTATGAAGGTGAAGCGCAGACCCGCTGTCTCAATACCTTTATCGAATTGCAACGGGAAGAGATCGGAAAGTTGAAAGGGCAACTGCAGGCTCAACAAAACACCGTCGAACAGCTCAAGCAGCAGAGCGACCGGCAGGCCACCGCCACAGCAGACATGCAGAGGCAACTGGCAGCCCCGCCCGCTATCATTCCCTCTGTCCCCTACAGCGCCTACACCTACGTGTACCCGCCAGCCGTAGGACTGGGTCTCTATCTAGGCCGCCCGGGATTTTATGGATCCCCCTACTACTACGGCCCGCACATCTATTGGGGTCCGCGGCACTACCGTCATTGGGGCCGTCGCTGAACGAACCCGCGACGCTGAGCGGCTATGGCTCGTTTTTCGCTGACACTGAGTACAGTCGCACCAGCACCAGGCCCGCGCCTACGGCAATGAGTAATCCCGCCACCAGCCTCACTTCCATCGAAATCGGAGCCACCAGCAGATGATAGAGCTGCGGAAGCGCTCCAGGACAAACCACTGCTAACCCCAACGCCAGTATATGGCGCCCTAAATAGATCGGCTCTCCCGGCTTTCTCTTCATAGCCATGATTCCTCAACCGTGAACGTTAGATACTCTCGCACAGATGAGCGTTTTTATTGACATTCCACCCCTTGCCACATAGCCTTCGTAGAGAATCAGACCAAAACAGAGAACAGGAAATATTTGCCCACTATGAGGTCACTTGCAACTCAATCCAAGCGTGAGCGGGAAAAAGCCGAGTTACGCCAGCAAACCCGCTATCGCGTCGAATTCCCGATCTCATGCACCGGCGACTGCGTCACCACAGGTACCGTGTACAACCTCGGCCTGGGTGGATGCAAGATCATGAGCGCTTCGCACGTAGCCATGGAAATGGGCGCCATCCTCAAGCTGGAGCTCCACCCACCTAAGTTTGCGCCGATCCACGTCCATGCGGCCACTGTTCGATGGACTATGGAAGATGATTTCGGCGTCGACTTTCTCGGAATGCAGGAATCAGAGCGGGATCGATTGGCGCAATTGATTGAACAGCTTGCAGAGGAGTCCTGACGATGGTCACCAGAAAGTTTCCTCGATACCCCGCCCAAATCTCCAGCATTCTCATGCAGCGGGATCGCTTGAAATACAATGCGGCACTCCGCGATGTCTCCGTCAAAGGCTGCCGGGTCGAAAGCGTCATTAGACCGTTTACCGGCATGCAATTGGAGGTCTCGCTGCAACTCCCAGGTGAAGCCACTCCGATCACTATCACAAATGCCGCCGTCCGTTGGACCGGCTCAAATGGCATCGGCATTGAATTCCTCACCATTGCACCCCCGCAACTCGAGCGCCTCAATCAATTGATCACCAAGCTCTCGTCCGCCACACACGCCGCTTAAAGTCGGCCGGATCATCGTCCGCGAGAGTTGCAATCCGCAGCATCGGGTTTGTATTCTCTCGCACTATGGATCTGTCTCTGCTCACGCTTCAACAGTTAAAAGAACTTGTTCAGGGCCTCGTCGATGATCGTATCCGCGAACTCATCGGCGATCCGGACCTCGGGTTGGCATTGGGAGACGCATTACGAGCGCGTTTAAAAGAATCACTCACCGGCAGCGAACGGCTCTCCGGCGACGATGTGGCCGACCGGCTCGGACTGCGCTGGTAACGCCATGGCCTGGTTTCGCCTCGCCTTCCGACCGGCCGTGATTCAAGACCTGTCGCAAGTCGATTCTGCCATGGCCCAACGGCTCTTTGATAAAACCAAATGGATCGCGTCGAACGTGGACAACCTGCGCCACGAATCGGTCGCGTCAGATCTTCCGGGCCTGTCGAAGTACGCTGTCGGAGATTGGCGGATTTTTTACTCGATCGATCGAACCGACTCGCTCGTGGACATCCACGCCATCGTGCCGCGCAACCTGCTCCGATAGATGCCCGTCACAAATCAGGAACCGGCTCAGGCGGCATCCGATCATCCACGCTCGCCAGGTGCAGAGGAAATTGACCGCCAACCGCATCCTTGACGTAGCGGCGAAGCGCTTCAGCAACCACAGGAAAAGCCATGCCTTCCCACGGAATCGCATGGCGGGGGAACAAGCGGACTTCCAGACTTTCAGTTCCGGCTCCAAACTCCGGCGTGAGCATCCGCCCGCGGAATACCATATACACCTGCCCGATGTGCGGCATACTGAGTACGGCATAGAGCGCCGTAATCTCCACATCCGCCAGCGCCTCTTCCTTCGTCTCCCGGGCCGCCGCCTCTTCCGTCGTCTCGCCGATCTCCATAAATCCGGCCGGAAACGTCCAAAGCCCCAGCCGCGGTTCGATCGCGCGCCGGCACAGCAGAATCTGCCCCTCCCATTCGGGAATACAGCCAGCGACAATTTTGGGATTATGGTAATGAATAGCGTGACAATGGTCACACACATAGCGCAACACATTGTCGCCGGCTGGAATCTTTTGGCTGACCGGGGCGCCGCAGGTGCTGCAGAATTTCACGGCAGACTCTTTCTCATTAGGTGATCAGGATGGATAACACAAACTACCGCTCCTTTGCACCCTGTCCGCGCGGCCTCGAAGCGTTGCTGCAGCAGGAACTCGCCGCCCTCGGCGCGACCGACCTGCGTCAAACAGAAGGCGGCGTCGGCTTCTCCGGCTCCCTCGTGACCATCTACCGGGCCAATCTTGAATGCCGCATCGCCAGCCGCATCCTGCTGGAAGTCGCGCACGTCCCCTATCGCAACGAACAGGATATCTATGCCGCGGCCTCCGCCCTCTCCTGGCCGCAATGGTTCCAGCCCTCGCGCACCATCAAAGTCAAAACCAGCGCGCAGCACTGTCCGCTCAAAAGCCTCGACTTCGTCACCCTGCGGATCAAGGATGCCGTCTGCGACACCTTCACCAAACAAAAGGGCGCCCGCCCCAGTGTCAATTCAAACCGCCCGGACATTCGCATCGACGCCTTTCTCGATGCCACACATCTCACGCTCTATCTCGGAACCACCGGGGACTCGCTCTTCAAGCGCGGCTTCCGTGAGTCCACTGTCGATGCGCCATTGCGCGAAAACCTGGCAGCCGGCATCGTCCAACTCACCGGCTGGAACGGGACCACGCCACTCCTCGATCCCCTCTGCGGCGGCGGGACTATTCCACTCGAAGCCGCCCTGATCGCCAGGAAAATAGCCCCCGGACTCGGTCGGCGCTTCGCCTTTGAACTGTTCTCGAATTTCGACTCGGCTCTCTGGAAAACTGTCCAGGCTCAGGCCCAAGCCAAACAATTGTCCGCCAGTCCGGCTCCCATCTATGCCTCCGATCGGGATGCCCACGCCGTGCAAGCCGCCAAAGATCAGTTCATGCGCGCCGGAGTCGCCAACGACATCGCGCTGACACAAATAGATCTGTTCGACCTCACTCCGCCGCAAGAACCTGGGATCATCGTCATGAATCCCCCCTATGGCGTCCGCCTCGGCACGCAGGCCGATCTGGATGTGCTTTATCCCAAGCTCGGCTCATGGCTGAAAACCCGTTGCGTCGGCTGGCGCGTCTATCTCTTTACCGGCGACCTCCGCGCCCCGAAGCTCATCAGCCTGGCTCCCACCAAACGCACGCCTCTCTTCAACGGCGCCATCGAATGTCGTCTCTACGAATTCATAATCGTCCAAGGCGGAGCGCGAAGACGGCTCACCCCACCGACACGAGCCTAACCCGACCCATTCCGTTCCATTCCCTCAAGTTTTCCTCGGCATGACCGATATGGATAGATGGTCGTGTAGCAGTCCATCGCGTGAGGCTTTCCGGCTTCGGGATCCACCTTTCCCGATTAGGCAGAAAGTCTGACGCGATATTTTTTTGCCCACACACAGCCGTCCGCTCTGGCTAAAGACAGGCCGATGGCGTCATCGCCTGTCCGCGCCTAGGTTTGTCCTAGCAGCGACGGAATGAGTGTCAGTTCGATAAGAAAAAGGGGTCCTTATGTTCCATGAATGTTCGCTCACGGTTCGGGCACTGCTTCGGGATGTGGCTGGGAGTCTGTATCATATTGTTGTAGCGCTCCTCAGCGCCGGCATCGCTCTGCTGCTCCCCACCGGCGCGACCCGGTTCCTGGCGTTCTGGTCCCGCGTTGAGCACGACAAGCTCTCGCTTATCGCCGTCGAAATGACCGTGGCCGTATTGCTGATCCTCGGCTTGAATTATCTCCGTCGAAGCATCAGCGATCACGCCCTGGCCTCCGTAGCCACCGGAGCCGGACTCGTGTCCTATTTTCCCCGGCGGGCGCGCGGCGCGCAACAGCGCATCAAGCAGCTGAAAGAAGAACATGGGGCAGGCCGGACGATCATGGTGATCGGATCAAGCGGCTACAGCACACTGGTCGACCAGGTAGGCGACCTGTCCTCCGTTCTCGACAAGTGTCTGGGCGCCAAGATTCTCCTCGTGAATCCCTATAGCTATGACGCTGCCACGCGCATTCAGGCCATCAGCCATCCGGAGCACACGCTAGCTACCTTCCGGGAAGAAGTCCGGCAGAGCATTGAGTTACTCAAACGTCTGAAGGCGATGGGTAAGGCCATCAATCTAAAACTATACGCGGACCCTCCCTTGGTCAAAATGGTCATCCTCGGCGATTATCTCTGGCTGCAGCACTACCACGCAGCCCTGGACGTCCAGACGATGCCCGAGTATGTCTTGCGGCATAACCCCAAAGACCATGGCTTCTACACCCTCTATGCCCACTATTTCTCGTTGCGATGGGAGAGCCCAGAGATTCCTGAATATGATTTTGAGACAAATGAGCTGGTATATCGAACGAAACTCGGCAACGAGATCCGGCGGGAGCATTATGGGATTAGTCCCGCGACCAAAGAAATCGCCGTCACGGCCGAAGCGATTAACCTTCCCGCCCAGCCTGTTCAACCCATAAAGAACGACACAGCGCCAGGAACCATCGCAGCCTGAGCCATCACCCCGTCAATCTCAGCGGTACGCTCATCCTACAGGTCAAGTTTACCTCGTCACTGCCGATATGCACTGTAGGATCATTAGGGAGATGATGACGATGCAACTACGCTGTCGCACCCGAATTTCCGTTGGCTACCCCGCGAATATCCAGTGCGATACCGGTACCGGCGAAGGAGTCCTGTTCGATCTGTCGCCCACCGGCTGCCGGATGCGGAGCGACATCGACCTGAATGCCGGAACCTATCTTGCGCTCCAGATTGCCGTTGCGCAGGAGCCCACCCCGCTGGCGGTGGAAGTCTCTGTCGTACGCTGGAGTAAAGACGGCTACCTGGGTGTGGAATTTCTTCGATACAGTCAGGGGGTCCGGGAACGAGTCACAGAGCTTCTCACCGCCTCGTCACAGCCAGCCAGCCTCGTCTATCCTGACTACGCCGCCGCATCGCTGAGCGCCGTCGCGTCCTAGCCTTTATAGGACATCCGGCAACTGAGTGCTCTGAGGAAGCGGCCTACCCGCCTCCCGGCCTGTACGCATTCGCGAAAACCGCAAACGCAACCGATCGAGATAGAGATAGATCACCGGCGTCGTGTAGAGCGTCAGCAACTGGCTCACGAGGAGCCCGCCGACAATGGCAATGCCGAGCGGCCGGCGCAATTCCGATCCGACCCCCATCCCCAGCGCCAGGGGCAAGGCACCGAACAGGGCCGCCATCGTGGTCATCATGATCGGTCGAAAGCGCAACAGACAGGCCTCGTAGATCGCCTCCTCCGGTGGCTTCCCCTCCTTGCGCTCCGCATCCAGCGCGAAGTCTATCATCATGATGGCGTTCTTCTTGACGATGCCGATCAATAGAATGATCCCGATCAGCGCGATCATGCTCAGCTCCGTCTTAAACAGGAGCAACGCGAGCAGCGCGCCGACTCCGGCGGACGGCAGCGTGGACAGGATCGTCAATGGATGGATGTAGCTCTCATAGAGAATCCCCAACACAATGTAGACCGTGACCAGCGCGGCGAGGATGAGAAAGGGCTGGTTGTCGACGGAGGCCTGGAATGCCTTGGCCGCGCCCTGGAACGTGCCCTTGATACCGGACGGAATTCCCATCTCCCGCATCGCTTTTTCAATCGCCTGTACCGCATCGCCCAACGAAGCTCCCGGAGCCATATTGAACGACAGCGTCACACCGGGAAACTGCCCCTGATGGTTGACGAGAAGGAGGGTATTCGTCGGTTCGAAACGCGTCACGGCACTGAGCGGCACCTGTGCCCCTGCAGGGGACCGCACATAGATCTCCTGCAGCGTCGAGGGGTTCTGCCAATATTGCGGGGCCACCTCCATTACAACGTGATACTGGTTGAGCGGCGTATACATGATGGAGACCTGCCGCTGGCCGAACGCATCGTAGAGCGTATCGTCGATCAGTTGGGGACTGATCCCCAGTCGAGAGGCCGTACTGCGATCGAACACCACGAGCGATTGCAGGCCCTTGTCCTGCTGATCGCTGTTTACATCCGTAATTTCCGGCAGCGTGCGCAACTGCCGTTCGACTTTGGGCGCCCAGGTGTTCAGCTCGGCAAGGTCCACGCTTTGAAGCGTATATTGATATTGCGCGCTGCTGGCTCGCCCGCCGATACGCAGATCCTGAATCGCCTGCAGCACCGTCGGAGCGCCCGTCACTTTCGCCAGCTTGGGGCGCAGACGGGCAATCACTTGATCCACACTGATCTGCCGCTCTTCGAGCGGCTTCAGCGAGATAAACATACGGCCGGCATTGGTGTTCCCGCTGACCCCGCCCCCGCTGAATCCCGTCACGGTGTCCACCGCCGGATCGCTCTTGATGATATCCACCACCTCGGTGAGCTTCTGCCGCATAGCCTGAAATGAAATGTCCTGCGCGGCCTGAATGTTTCCGAACATGCGCCCCGTGTCCTGTTGGGGAAAGAAGCCCTTGGGCACGATGGTGTAGAGATAGATGCTGAAAGCCATTGTGGCCAGCGTCAGCACCAGCATGCCGCGCGGATGGCGGAGGACCCAGCCGAGACTTCCTGCATAGCCGCCGCGCAGGCCTTCAAAGAACCGTTCGCTCATCCGGTACCAGCGACCATGGGGTCTGCCGGTTTCCGCTTTGAGTACGCGGGCGCACATCATCGGCGTCGTCGTCAGCGAGACGACCAGCGAGACCAGAATAGCCACGGAGAGCGTAACGGCGAATTCACGGAAGATCCGTCCCATCATGCCACCCATGAAGAGAATCGGGAGGAAGACGGCCACGAGCGAGACGGTCATCGACAGCACGGTAAAAGTGATCTCGCGGGCGCCGCGCAACGCCGCCTGCATCGGGGCCATGCCCTGCTCCCGATACCGGCTGATGTTCTCCAGGACCACGATGGCATCGTCCACAACAAACCCGGTCGCGATCGTGAGGGCCATAAGCGAGAGATTGTCCAGGCTATAGTCGAAGAGATACATCACGCCGAACGTACTGATCAGCGAGACCGGCACCGCCACACAAGGAATGAGCGTGGCCCGGATGTCCCGCAGAAACAGAAACACCACCAGGATCACGAGACAGACGGAGATCGCGAGAGTCCGCTCGACGTCGTGCAACGACGCGCGAATAACCGGGGTGCGGTCCACCACGACCTTCAGCGTCATGCTCCCTGGGATCGACGCTTCCAATTGAGGAAGCAGAGCCCGCACACGGTCGACGGTCTCGATGATATTGGCTCCCGGCTGCCGGTTGATAATAATGAGCACCGCCGGGATGCCGTTCGCTACACCGCTCGTCCGCAGATCCTCGACCGACTGCTCGACCGTCGCGATGTCCGAGAGTCGCACGGCCCGCCCCTCCCGGTAACTCACGATCAACGGCAGATACTCTTCCACCGTATGGAGCTGATCGTTGGTCCGCACCTCCCAGGTCCGCTTCCCATCGGACAACTGTCCCTTGGGACGATTCACGTTGGTGCTGCTCAGCATCCGGCGGACGTCGCCGAGTCCGATCCCGTAGCTGTTCAACGCCGAGGGATTCAGATCGACGCGGATGGCCGGGAGCGAGCCACCACCGACGGTGACCTGCCCCACCCCGTCAATTTGCAAGAGTTTCTGCTGAAGAATGCTGGAAGCGACGTCATACATGCGGCCCCGGCTGACAAGATCGGACGTCAGCGAGAGGATGAGAACGGGCGCGTCGGCCGGATTGATCTTCCGATAGGTAGGGCTGTTCGGAAGAGTCGTCGGCAGTTCACTCCGTGCCGCCATGATGGCAGCTTGCACGTCGCGCGCGGCGCCGTCGATATTGCGGCTCAGGTCAAATTGCAGCGTGATATTCGCAGACCCCAGCATGCTTGTGGAAGTCATCTCCGTCACGCCGGCGATGCGGGTGAACTGATGTTCCAGCGGAGCCGCCACCGAGGTGGCCATGGTTTCGGGACTGCCGCCCGGCAGCGTGGCCGAGACATTGATGGTCGGAAATTCTACTTGCGGGAGCGAGGCGACGGGAAGGAAGCGGAACGCGACGAGACCGACGAGCGTGACCCCGATGGTCAACAGCGTGGTGGCGACCGGACGTTGAATGAACGGCGCCGAGATGTTCATAGCATGTCCGGAGTGAATGCCTCGGCGGTCGATGGCGCCGGCCTGCCGGCCCGGATGCGCCGCGCCAACCGGTCGAACGCCAGGTATACCACCGGCGTCGTATACAACGTCAGCACCTGGCTCACAATCAGCCCTCCGATGATGGCGATCCCGAGCGGATGCCGGAGTTCCGACCCCACCCCTGATCCGATCGCCAGCGGGAGCGCGCCGAGCAGCGCCGCCATCGTCGTCATCATAATCGGCCGGAAGCGCAACAGGCAGGCCTCATAAATCGCCTCCTCCGGCTGCTTCCCTTCCTTGCGTTCCGCATCCAGCGCAAAGTCGATCATCATGATCGCGTTCTTCTTGACGATGCCGATGAGCAGAATGATGCCGATCAGAGCGATAACGCTGAATTCAATCCTGAACAGCATCAAGGCCAGTAACGCACCCACTCCGGCGGAGGGCAGCGTGGACAATATCGTGAGCGGATGAATGTAGCTCTCGTACAGAATCCCGAGCACAATATAGACCGTGACCAGTGCGGCGAGGATCAGCCAGGTCTCATTCGCCAGCGACGCTTGAAATGCCTGGGCCGTGCCCTGAAAACTCCCGCGAATGCTGACCGGCAGATTGATCTCCTGCGAGGCTTTCTCGATCGCGGCAACCGCATCGCCGAGCGATTTCCCCGGCGCAAGATTGAAGGACACCGTCACCACGGGAAACTGTCCCTGCCGGTTGATGGCCAAGGGGGTCGTCGTTTCGGAGAACTGAGTGAACACATTGAGCGGCACCTGCCCGCCGGTGATCGACCGGATATCGAGAAACTGCAGCGACTGCGGCCCGGTCTGAAATTCCGGCATCACTTCGAGCACGACGCGATACTGGTTCAGCTGGGTGAACATCGTGGACACCTGCCGTTGACCGAACGCATCGTACAGCGTATCGACGATGAGCTGGGGGGTGATCCCGAGTCGCGAGGCCGTGCTGCGGTCGATCACCAGCATCGCGGCCAGCCCGCGATCCAGCTGATCGCTGCTGACCTCGCGCAATTCCGGCAGCGCCTGAAGCGCCGTCACGAACGCAGGCGCCCACCGGCTGAGTTCTTCGGGGTCCGCGTCTTCCAGCGTGTATTGATACTGCGTCCGGCTGACCCGATCTTCCACCGTCAGATCCTGCATCGGCTGCAGAAACAACGACATTCCCTCCACGCCGACCACCTGCTGCTGTAACCGGTGAATGACGTCATGGACACTCAGTCTCCGTTCGGCCATCGGCTTCAGATTGATCTGGGTGCGCCCGCTGTTCAGCGTGGTGTTGGTCCCGTCCACGCCGATGAACGACGACAGGCTGGCCACGGCCGGGTCAGCGAGGATGGTGCGGGCCAGCGCCTGTTGCCGCTCCACCATCCCGCTGAACGAGATCGACTGTTCCGCCTCGGAAATGCCCAGGATCGCCCCGGTGTCCTGCACCGGAAAGAAGCCCTTGGGAATGATGATGTACAGCAAGACGGTCAAGACCAGGGTGCCGGCGGCGACCACCAGCGTGGCCGATTGATGCTGCAACACCCGGCGCAAGGTCCTGCCATAGGCAGCAATCGTCCGATCGAACAGTTGTTGAGAAGCACGATAAAACCAGCCTTGTTCCGACTCGGATCGATGGCGGAGCAGTCTGGCGCACATCATCGGCGTCAGAGTTAGAGAAACCACGGCGGAGACGAGAATCGTGGCACTCAACGTGATGGCAAACTCGCGGAACAGCCGGCCTACCACATCGCCCATGAAGAGGAGCGGAATCAGCACGGCAATCAGCGAGATCGTCAAGGAGAGAATCGTAAAGGCGATTTGCTTCGACCCCTTGAGCGCCGCCTCCAACGGCGACTCCCCTCGCTCGATGTACCGCGAGATATTCTCGATCATAACGATGGCATCGTCCACGACGAAGCCCGTGGAAATCGTCAACGCCATCAAGGTCAGATTGTTCAGACTGAACCCTGCGAGATACATGACCCCGAACGTCCCCACCAGCGACAGCGGAACGGCCGCCGCGGGAATAATCGTGGCCGAGAGGGTCCGCAGAAACAGGAAGATGACCAGAATCACGAGTGCCACGGCCAGCATCAATTCGAACTGCACGTCCCGCACCGATGCCCGAATAGAAGTAGTGCGGTCGGTGAGCACGGTCACTTGCACGGCAGCCGGTAACGCGCTTTGGAGCTGGGGCAGGAGCGCCTTGACCCGGTCGGCCACGTCGATCACGTTGGCGCCGGGCTGCCGCTGGATATTGACAAGAATCGCCGGCTGGTCGTTCATCCAGGCCGCCTGCTTCACATTTTCCACATCGTCGACGACATCGGCCACGTCGGACAGGACGACAGGCGCGCCGGCGCGATAGGCCACGATCAGGGGCCGGTAATCCCGGCTCGACAGCAATTGATCCGTCGCATTGATGATCGAGGCTCTTCGCGGCCCGTCGAACGCGCCTTTGGCCTGATTCACATTGGCGGCTGCCACGGCGACACGCAAATCCTCCAGCGTCAAACCATAGGCGGACAGCGCGCGCGGGTTCGCCTGAATACGCACCGCCGGACGCTGCCCTCCGCTGAGGCTCACGAGCCCGACACCGGCCAGCTGGGAAATCTTTTGGGCGAAGCGGGTCTCGGCCAGATCTTGGACCTGCGACAGCGGCAGGGTATTGGAGGTCAGGGCGAGCGTCAGGATCGGGGCATCCGCCGGATTCACCTTGTTATAAACCGGGGGATTGGGCAAATCGCGCGGGATGAAGGTGGAGGCGGCATTAATCGCCGCTTGTACTTGCTGCTCGGCGATGTCGAGATTCAAATCCAGACTGAATTGCAGCGTCACGACCGAACTGCCGCCGGAACTCGTCGAGGTCATCTGGTTCAGCCCGGGCATCTGGCCGAACTGTCTTTCCAAAGGCGCCGTCACGGAGGACGCCATCACGTCCGGGCCGGCACCGGGATAAAACGTCAGCACTTGAATGGTCGGATAATCGACCTGGGGCAGCGCAGAAACCGGCAACAGGCGATAGGCCAGGGCGCCGGCCAGCACGATGGCCACCATCGATAAGGCCGTCGCCACCGGCCGCATGATGAACAGGCGGGACGGATTCACGAGGATGCCCCTCGCTTCGGCTTGTCGGTTCCGGCGGGGGGAACGGGAGCATCCGTGGTTTTTGCGGGAGCGCCCTTCTGGTTCCGGACCTCGACCTTGCTGCCATCACGCAGCTTCTCCGTTCCATCCACCACGACGATGTCATCGGGTGCCAGGCCGCTGTCGATAGACAGGTCGTCGCCTTGGGCCGCCCCCACCCCTACCGCGCGGACCGCGACCGTCTGGTCTTCTTTCACCACATACACGAAGGTACCCTTCGCGCCCCGTTGCACGGCCGCAGCCGGCACAATCGTGACGCCATGTTTCATCTCCAGCAACAGACGCGCATTGACGAACTGGTTGGGAAACAATTGCCCGTCTTCGTTCGAAAACACCGCTTTGAGCCGCACCGTGCCGGTATTGGAATCGATCTGATTGTCGACGGTGAGCAACGTGCCGGTCGCCAGCTTTTTCTTCTGCTCCCGGTCGAACGCTTCCACCGGGAGCGGTTCGCCGGAATTG
This sequence comes from Nitrospira sp. CG24D, assembly GCA_002869855.2. Lineage (GTDB taxonomy): Bacteria > Nitrospirota > Nitrospiria > Nitrospirales > Nitrospiraceae > Nitrospira_D. The sequence goes on along the minus strand of NEWQ02000004.1, from coordinate 5,696 downwards.
AGCCGCGCCATGACCACCGGCAGATTGTCTTCCGGAATCGTAAAGACGACCGTAATCGGCATGAGCTGCGTGATAACCAGGAGGCCGTTCGCATCGTTCGCCCGCACCATGTTGCCCGCATCGACCAGCCGCAACCCGATCCGTCCGTCGATGGGGGACGTAATGCGACTGTACACCAGCTGCAACTTGGCATTGTCGATCTGGCCCTGGTCGGCCTTCACGATCCCTTCCAGTTGACGCACCAGCGCGTGCTGCGTATCCAGCTGCTGTTTGGGAATGAATCCCTGCTCGAACAAACCCTTGTACCGCTCCAGGTCCAGCTGCGCGTTCTTAAATTGCGCCTGATCGCGCGCCATCTGTCCTTCGGCCTGTGTCAATTGCACCTCGAAGGGTCGCGGGTCGATCTGCGCCAACAGTTCGCCGCGGCGGACGAGCTGCCCTTCCTGAAACAGGACTTTCATGAGTTGGCCGTCGACCCGGCTCTTGACGTTGACGGTGTTCAGCGGAACCACCGATCCGAGGCCGTTGAGATAGATCCCAATGTCGCCGGTTTTCGCAGTCGCGACAGCCACGGGGAAAGTACGAGCCCCGCCGCCCGGCGCCTGGCCTGCCCGCGACGGCTCCTCGCCCGACTTCGCGAGGAGTGCATACCCGCCGAAAGCCAACAGACAGGCGGCCACGAGGCCGATCAACCAACGTTTGACTATGGTGGCGAAACGAATAGATTCCGACATGGTGTCCTTTTCGTCTATGCCCGGTCACTGAAGCTTGTCCGGCTACCGGGAACCGGTCATGCCCCGCTGCTTCGCGGCGAGAGAGTCCCCTGACTGCTGCCATCGCTGTTGCAGCGGAATGTACATTGTATCAAGTCGAGCTCTCCCGACGCAGAGTTCTCGCATGGAACAGTATAATCAACCAGCGTCTCTATTAACATCGTTTAACCAGAACCGGCGCGGGGAACCGGTCACGCCGTCTTTGAAAACTCCCTCCCTACAACTAGGAGCGGCCCGGCCATCCGGGTACAGAGAGTCACAGAATCTTTGATCAGGCTGTGATAAGTTATCGCTCATGTCGGCGTTCGGCCCTCCCTTCAATCATGGCTCTCGAATGACTCTCTTGCGCAGTCTCGTCGTCTGTTCACTTCTCCTGCTTGCCACGTTGACCGGCTGCCAGGCCTTCATCCATAAATCTCCGCTGCCGGGAGTCACGTCAAAGAGCCGGCTCTATACATCGGTCGTGGATCGACTCGCGCCGGTGGTGCAACCAGACATCGAAAAGCAGCAAGGCCCGCAACAGACCCGTGTCCTCGCCACTCATGCCATCGGTCGCGATGTGCCGGCGCGGTACAAGCGGCGCATCGCACTCCAAAGCCTCACGGATCCCTGGGCCGGGTTTTCCTCACTGGAACATCAGGGGCTTCTCATGGCAGAACTGGCCGCAGGCGGCGTGGACAATTTGCCGGCGCTCCTGGACGTGATGGAAGCAGCCGTCGACCGCACGTCCGAATACTTCAAGCCGCTCCCCTTCCCGGGCTCAACCGCCCAGAAGGACATCGTGGCCTTCCTGACTGACACGTTAGAGGACGCGGCCATCCAGCGGGAGAAGGCGCTGGCCAATCTCTCCGACGATGAACGGCGGTTTCTCTTTAAACATGCCCGAACGGTGGCCGATCAGTTCGCTCCCCGCTCGAATGAGCTGCCCCAGGAGCGCGCGGCACACCGCAAGCTCGATACAGAATTCGCCAGGCTCGTGGATGAACAGCTCGACTATGCCGCGCTGATCGCAGCAGCGCAAACCGTGGCGCGGCTGGGCAACGAGAGTTTTCTTCAGCGCATGGCGCTGGCCTTTCAACAGCGCACTCCGGTTCAACAACCTCCCCCCGGCATCACGGGCGACGTACTTTTTGTGCAGCAGACGCGCGACGGCCTAATCGTGATCGGCGGCCCGGACGTCAACACCTACGATCTGGATCGCCGGGTGCTGCTCGTCATCGACCTCGGCGGGGACGATACCTATCATGGAACGATCGCGTCCTCCGGCGACATCGACCATGGCATCGGCGTGGTGATCGACCTGGCCGGCAACGACACCTACACGAGCGATCCGCTCGGGCTGGCCACCGGCCGGCTCGGCGTCGGGCTGCTCGTCGATCTGGCCGGCGACGACGTCTATCAGCTCGACCAGGGCTCCGGCGGCACCGGCTTCGCCGGCATCGGGATGCTCTTCGACCGCAAGGGCAACGACGTGTACATGGGCAACCGGTTCACGCAAGGCGCGGCCTTCGGCGGGCTCGGCCTCCTGGTCGATCTGGCCGGAAATGATCGCTATACCAGCCACGCCTTCGCCATCGGATTCGGCGGGCCTCTGGGGATGGGCGCGGTCATCGATCACGCCGGCAGCGACGTCTATCAATGCGGCGACAAATATCCCAGTCCGTTCAATCAGCAGGAGGCGCCCGCGGCCAAGCCGGGTGACCCCAACTTTCAGTATCTCTGTTTCGGCATGGGGAGCGGCGCCGGGCTGGATGGAGGCAGTGCCAAAGCAGACGCCCAGCTCCCGAACCTGGCCGGTGGACTCGGCTACCTCATCGATCTCGAAGGCCAGGATCAATACCGCGGCGGCAACATGGCCCAGGGATCCGGCTATTCCTTCGGCGTCGGGGTGGCGCTCGATCTCGACGGAGACGACACCCGCACCGGAGGGCGGACCAGCCTCGGCGCCGCCAGTCATTACGGCACAGCACTGTTCGTGGATGCCCAGGGCTCCGATCGCTATACGCCCTCCGGTCCGAAGCACGCGCTGGGTGCTGCGAGCGACCGTAGCGTGAGCCTATCCATTGACGCCGGAAGCAGGCCGGATACCTATGACTTCACCCGCAGCACCGGCCTGGGAGAGGCCGACGGCGAATCCTGGACGCTCTTCATCGATGAAGGAGGAGCCGATCGCTACCAAGGCCTGGCCGATTTGGGCCATGGCACCCAGGACAGCCTTGGACTCTTCTTTGATCTTGCCGGGACGGACACCTATGACGGCCCAGCCGGAACGCCGCCGTTTCCCACATCCGGCCGCGGGAACGGACGGACGATCCGTAGTACTGGCAGTCTGTTCCAAGATCGCTGAATCGGCCGTCGGCCGCCCCTCTTCCGGTCTATCCGTCCAGTTATCCGGACATCTTCTCCCCTGCCCTTGACTTGCCCGATCCCCGATCTATCTCTGCTCTCACACGCTCATCCAACGTGTCTCTTCTCAGGGATGAGAGAGAGAAAGGACTCAACATGGACAGCGAGACCAAAGTGCTGACCCTCCCCATATTACCGATCAAGCGGACCGTCTTATTCCCCGGCGTCATGATGCCCCTCACCGTCGGTCGGGAACGATCGATGGCGGCGGTGCAAGCGGCGATGAAGACAGAAGAGAAGATGATCCTGGTCGTGGCCCAGCGCGACTCGCAGACCGAAGAACCGGGCCTGAGCGACCTGTACACGATCGGCACCAAAGCGATCATTAAGCAGATCGGCCAGTCCTCGGAAGGCGCGATTCATGCGTTTGTCCAAGGCGTGGACCGTGTGGCAATCATTGAAGAAACCCAATCGGCCCCCTATGCCATCGCGCGAGTCCGGTCGCTGGACCGTCCTTCAGAGACCGGCACGGAAGTGCAGGCCATGCATCGGGCGATTCAAGAGCTGGTCACAGAACTCCCGCGGGTGATCCAAGCCCCCGGCATGCAAGAGGCCAGCGAGGCCTTAAGCCATGAAGATGATCCGGTGGCCCTGGCCTATCGCGTGGCCTCCCTGGTCAACCTCAGCGTGGCGGAAGAGCAGAAGCTGCTCGAAAGCACCGCGACGCTGGATCTGTTGCGCGCCCTCTATGTGGCCTTGTCCAAAGAGATTCAAATTCTCCAGCTCCGCGACAAGATCACCAGCGATGCGCAGGCGAAGATCGGCAAGAGCCAGCGCGAATACATGTTGCGCGAGCAATTGAAAACGATTCAGCAGGAACTGGGCGAAGAGGACGGCGACGACAACGAGATCGCCCATCTCAAGAAACAAGTGGCCGAGGCGGAACTGCCCGACCATGTGCGGAAAGAAGCAGAACGGGAGCTCAAGCGCCTGGCCAAGGTGCCGCCATCGTCGGCAGATCATCAGGTGCTCCGCACATATTTGGAATTGGTGCTCGAACTGCCATGGAAGAAAGCCTCGGCAGATGCGATTGACCTGGCGACCGTTCGGCAGGTGCTCGAAGAAGATCATTACGGCATCAAAGAAGTGAAAGAGCGGATCGTGGAGCATCTCGCCGTCTTAAAGCTCAACCCGTCGGCCAAGGCGCCGATCCTCTGCTTAGTCGGCCCTCCGGGTGTCGGCAAGACGAGCCTGGGGCAATCGATCGCCAGGGCCATGGGCCGGACGTTCGAGCGGCTCAGCCTGGGCGGCGTACACGATGAAGCCGAGTTGCGCGGGCATCGCCGCACCTATGTCGGCGCGTTGCCGGGCCACATCATTCAAGCCGTACGGCGAGCCGGGGTGAACAATCCCGTGCTCATGCTCGACGAGATCGACAAGATGGGGCGCGACTTCCGCGGCGATCCCGCGGCAGCCCTGTTGGAGATTCTCGATCCGGCGCAGAACCACACGTTCCGCGACCACTATCTGGATCTCCCCTTCGATTTGTCGAAGGCCTTTTTCATCACGACGGCGAATACGCTGGATACGATCAGCCAACCCTTGTTGGACCGGATGGAGATCATCCGCCTGCAAGGCTACAGCGAACATGAGAAGGCGGAAATCGCCCGGCGCTACCTCTGGCCGCGACGGTTGAAGGAAGCGGGCTTGAATGCCGAACAGGCGTTGCTGTCCAACGAGGTGCTGAATCTCGTCACGAGCCGGTACACCAGGGAAGCCGGTGTGCGCCAGCTGGAGCAGATGCTCGGTCGGTTGACGAGAAAAGTAGCCTTAGCCTTCGCGGAACTCCCGGAGGGCCAGGAACGGCAGCCGGTGACCATTCGCCCGGACATGCTGGAGGAATGGCTCGGTTCAGAGCGCTTCATGCCGGAAGAAGGGCGCAAGACGCTGCCTCCCGGTGTGGCCACCGGTCTGGCCTGGACACCAGCCGGAGGTGATGTCCTGTACATCGAAACGACCCTGCTTCCCGGCAGTCATGAACTGACCCTGACGGGACAGTTAGGCGATGTGATGCAGGAGTCGGCTCGCGCAGCGCGGAGCTATCTCTGGTCGCATGCCGAGAGCATGGGGCTCGATATTTCCAAGTTCAAACGCAACGGGGTCCATATCCATGTGCCCTCAGGCGCGATCCCGAAAGACGGCCCGTCAGCCGGTATCACGATGGCCACGGCCCTCGCCTCGTCCTACGTGGGCAAAGCCGTCCGCAGCGATACGGCCATGACGGGAGAAATCAGTTTGAGTGGTTTGGTGCTGCCAGTCGGCGGCATTAAGGAGAAGATTCTGGCGGCCCACCGCGCGGGCATCAAGCGGATCATTCTGCCGAAGGCCAACGAGCGGGATCTGAAAGAAGTGCCACAGGAAGTGCGCGACCAGCTCACGTTCATTCCGGTGGAACGGATCGAAGAAGTCCTGCCGGCAGCCTTCAATCAGGACGTCCCCGCAGCCCCACCGGCTGAACGGGATGAGCCACTAGCCACATCGACAGTCTCATAACATACCTCCGGCCCCGGGACATCC
>NEWQ02000039.1 GCA_002869855.2 Nitrospira sp. CG24D | reverse complement strand
AAGCAACTCTTTGGCGAAGCTTCGCCCGGGTCAGCGGGTCGATGAATGCATAACCAAACGCAAGCCAATAGAATCGAGTTTCTGGATCGATTGCGAGGTGTTGCGATCTGCATGGTGGTAGCTATCCATGCTGCGGAATATGCCGACATAAGCGGTCAAACGAAGGCTTTCTTGCTATCCTGTTTTGGGATCGCGGTGCCTTCTTTTTTTATGGTGGATGGGTACTTGTTTTGCGCGAGTTTTAAGTCGAGGAAGTTTGATTACGGTGTGTATTTGAAGAAGAGTTGTGTGCGACTACTTATTCCGTGGGTCGTATTTACTGTGATCTACGTGGGTTTCAGGGCAGCCTTGGAATACTTCAATGTATTGCCGGTTAGGGTCATTGTGGGACGTCCAGTAGAAAAGCTTGCGATGAGTATTTATATGTCATCGATCTCCTCGCAAATGTATTTTCTGCTTTCTTTATTTCTCATACGAGCATGGACGCCTGTCCTAAGATACCTCTTGTTGGTCCCAACTTATTCGGTACCATTTATATTTGTTGCCTACGCTCTGGCTTGGAATGAGTTCAGCGGGTTGCGATTATTTAGCGCTTCAGATGCGGAGTGTCTTGGAGGATGTTTTGAGCCAGTTACGCATGCATTATGGGGATTACAGTACTATCTATTCGGTGCGTGTTTATTCCTTTGTGGGGAGCAGGTAGAGCGTCGCTACCGTGCCGTATTGATCTGTAGCCTCCTGATGTATGGTTTTACAAAGAGTGTGCATATCTCTCTGGGATGGAGCGAGCAATATCTCGGGCTGCTCATCCTGTGGTCCATGATGAGGGTGGTTTCCTCAAGTGATCGTTGGATCGCCCAGATAGGAAAAGCGACGATGGGCATATACATTCTTCACATGCCCATCGTGTTAAAGGCGGTAGGCCTATTGGTGACAGCCTTATTAGCGCAAGGCAATGCCCTCATGAACTATCTTTTCATCACGATCCTGACCCTTGTCGCTTCTGCTTTGTTGACGAGAGTCATCACCAGTGTGCGCCTAGGTCGAGCGATCTTGGGGGAAGGATACGCAAAAACCGGAACATGAATACAGTATAAAGAATGTTGGTATGGCTGTGCTTGCCCCAGTCATATATCCTCTGCCTAACGTTTCTGCTCGGGTAGTTGCTGGTCTCTCGACCACTACTCCTATCTTGCTGTAAACCCGGACGGCGTTGCAGGTGGTGTCGTATCGCTTGGTGTTGGAGAACCATTGCATCCAATTCTGGCATCACGGCTTACCGCATAGTCATCATAGTAGATTGTCCCCATGCCATCCTGCACATACAGTCGTACTGTGCGAAAGACACTTTGTTGCCCCGTCTGATCCATCCAGACGTTGGACCGATTGATATTTTGGACACCGTCGATCCACGCCTGCACAATGCCGTTCTGCTGCCCAGGGGTGGCGTAGGTGAGGCGCGTTTCGATGCACACCCATTGATCGCGTGGGATAGTGCCACCATAGATGTTTTCTGTCTGGTCCCCCAGGCTTGGTGGCGACCACGATTTCTGCACGCCCACTTCTAATTGGGGATTCCCCCAGAGCATCGTCCACCACATTGAGGTGTAGGAATCACCCGCATAGGCCGGGTGCAGCGTCATCTTTGTGACGGTAGCGTCAAGGACAAAACTTGACGGCAGGTAAAACCAGAACCGGCTATATAGTGTGCTCGTAGTGGGGGCATTGAGGTTCCGATCCTTCCAGCAGGATTGATAGCCTGGCGTGGCGGGTTGGCCGTTGATCGCCTGGTGCCCTCGGAACGTCTCCCTGAGCATCTTTGAGCCACTATGCGGCGCAGGCCCACCCCCACTCAGGGCTTGCGTCGTGGGGGCCATGATCGATGAATTTCCCGCACAGGAGCTCCCCCACACCGTATCCATCGCATTGTTCATGTCGTTGACAGTGGCCCCAGCGTATTCAAACCCCTCGTCCCAATCGACGGTGGCATGGGAGGGTATTGCAAAAAGCGATAGTCCCACGGTAATACTCAATGAAACTATAAGCGGCCATTTATTTCTGCTTGAGTGCGTTGCCTGAATTCTCATGATTGTTGTCCCACCTGTCTGAGGTTGCTCATCGGTTGATCTTGATGTTCCCATAAATTACCTCATCATAGAATTCTTCATCTGATATAGAGCCCACTTGGTGCTGGCAGCGGCGTTAGGCCTGGTGGCGGTGTGGGGACGGATGGAGGAGCTTGGGGCACTGGGACTTGAGGGGGCGGAACAGTTTGGGCGGGAGTTTCGCTCTTTGGCAGTTCCCCTGAACATCCGATCCGTTGGTTCCCGACAGCTAATTTGTCATAGTAAAGGTCGCCTTCTCCATACTGAACATACAGTCTATTGTAATTAAACTTTGCATTGGGGCTATTCTGGCCAGAGGTGGTTGCATCTCGCATCGGCAAATCATATCGCGCAATGATTTGATTGCTATCAATCCAGGCTTCGATGATTCCATTTGAAACTCCTGGGCTACTCATCTTGATGTGCGTTTCAATGCAGGCCCATCGATTCTGTGGAATGTTCGAACCATAGACGAGGTACGTCTCGGTTCCTCCTTTGATCCCTTGTACGCCCACTGTGAGGGTGGTTTGACCGAAAGGCATCAGCCACCAAAAGCTCGGATAGTAGCCTTCTCCTGCTTGCAGCATTAGCTTTGTTCCAGCTTGGGCGTCAGGTTTGAAATTATCCAGATACATGTAGTATCTGGACCAGAGGTCGTCCGTGGCTGTTCCGAAGTAACGTTCATTGTAGGTGCCGCCTTGTACGTGATTGCCCAGGAAATGCTGTTTGAGGGAATGCGTCCCTGAAAAAACGGGGCTGGTTGCGTAGGACATCCCTGAAACAACAGGATACCCCGTATTCCCTGGCTCCAGCTCATCCTCCCAAAATACAGCCGCATTTGACCATGGTGGCGACAACGCCATACAGCTTAGGAGTAGGCAGACAACTCTCACTGCAGTTGCTAAACGGTTTCTGCGAACACTTTCTATGCTCATGTGTCTTTCCTTTTCTTGTAAAACTTGTCCGAGCACTGCCAGAGACATGGAAAGTTCTACCACACCTAACCTGGCTCTCAGAACGGTTATTAATAGACGCTTTTGCTTGTTTCGCTCGAGTAGGGGCTTTCGTTCCCTGCCTGGTCATAGGCTGTGATCACGAAAAAGTATGTGAATCCTTTTGCCAGACCGCTTGATACGTATTGGGTTGTTCCTGCCGTTAGGGTAGCAATGGGAGCACCGTATCCTCCTGAGTTGGTTGCACGATAAACCTTATATCCTGCGAGATCTGATTCGCTATTGGCACTCCAGGATAGTGTAACCGATCCGGTTGTCGGTTGTGGAGCCGCCGCTACAGTCAGTGTTACCGGTACTGTTTGCGGGGTGTTGGCAGCCCCGGATGCAGACACGGTAATGACGCCGCTATAGTTTCCTGCTGCCAGACCCGTGATATTGATGCTCGCTACTACTGAATTGCCTGATTGGGTTGCCGTTAGCCAGTTGGCGTTATCTGTGACGGTCCATGTCAGGGTTCCCGTGCCGGTATTGGTTATAAGGATGTTCTGTGTCGAGGGGTTGTTCCCGCCGGCGGTGGCATTAAACGCAAGGCTCGTGGGGCTCATGCCGATGGTTGGTTGAGCCGCCGGAGCAGTTATCGTGAAGGTTATTGGCACATTGACGGTTGAGGATCCGGCAGCGTAGAGGGTGACTATGCCGTTGTAGGTGCCGGTAGCTAGGCCTCCGGTGATCGGACTTATCGTCACCACGCCGTTCCCAGTACCGGAGGTTGGGGAATGCGATAGCCACGCCGCGTTGTTGCTGACCGTCCAAGTCAGCGTGCCACCCCCGGTGTTTCTGATTGCCAGTGACTGTGGCGTTGGGTTTCCGCCTCCCTGCTGCGCTGTAAAGGTCAAGCTTCCGGGCGTTACCCCGATTGCCGGAGGAATAGCGGCTGCGGTCATGGTGAGCGAGACGGTCACGGTTTGCGGTGTGTTTGTGGCTCCGGAAGCGGCGATCGTAATTGGAGTGCTGACTGTGCCAACGGATAAACCAGACGTATTGACCGCGACCGATATCGTTCCGGCTCCGGTTCCCGAAGCAGGGCTTAGGCTGAGCCAGCCGGCGTTTTCAGTTGCCGTCCAGTTTAACGTTCCACTCCCGGAGTTGGAAACGGAGATCGTCTTGTTTGCCGGATTGCTTCCTCCCTGTACGGCCGAGAACGATAACGCTGTCGCGCTTAGGCCGATGGTGGGAGTGGGAGCAGCAGTGACGTCAAAGCTCACAGTGACTGTTTGCGGGGAGTTGGTCGCACCGGTTCCGACGATGGTGATCAGGCCGGTATGTGTTCCAACCGAGAGGCTAGTTGGATTTACCCGCACACTTACCGAGCCGAGATTGGTCCCTGAGGCCGAGGAGGCGGTATTCAATGTCAGCCAGGCGCTATTAGATGATGCGGTCCACGTCAGCGTTCCCGGTCCCGTGTTGGTAACAGTGAGAGGCTGAGCTGCCGGGCTGGATCCATTCTGAACCGCGGAAAACGACAAGACGCTTGGATTGCGGGTGAGTGTGGGGATAACCACTGTCGGGTCAGGATCTTCTTCTTGATAGGCAACGATTTGGGCTGCCCCTGGTAGTTCAGACATGAGTCGCTGCATTCGGCCTGGAAGGCTTGGTCCACGCGCTCCGGACGGAGCTGCGGCAGCAACTCTCGTCGATGGCTGTGCGCTTCCCATCAGTGCGGATGGGGATGCGGCCGCAGTGGCTACCGGCGCAGTCTGCATGAGTGCCATCGGCCCAGCAATCGGTGCCGCGAAGCTCATCGGAGGAGACTGCTTTTCTGGCGCTCCCTCCCTGGTCGAAGTTGTCCCTGGCTCCGGGGACACTGTCTTTGCAGGGACGGTGTTGATGGCGGATGACGATGGGGCTTGATTCAGGGTTGCCGTACCAATCGCCCCGGCCTCGTTGCTGCCTGAGGGGGCCGGGCGGCGGACTAGACGATGTGACTTTCGTGATCCCCCCGATGAAGATTTTGCGGGAGGAGAGAGAGTCTTTGTTGACGAACTTTGGGGCTGCAATAGTGATGTGTTCTCTCGAGCCAAAGTGGCTGCGCTGGTGAGCGTCGGTATCTGAATATCCATTACTATCAAGCCGGCCAAAGCCATGCCGAGTAGTAACCGTTGCGATATCCTGGCGCTCAAAGATTTCGTTGGAGAGTACATAGTAAAGGGCCTCCGTGTTGCTCGACCGCCCTGCGCGCCGGCCATCTACCTCACGGTGGATGATCGGCAACCGTGGGAAGCTAAAGCAAGTTGAGTGCCTTGTATTGGTGCTTCGATGATCGCATGGGAGTTTGCGGAGGTGGCGCTTTTTCAAACAGTTAGCAATCAGCATCGAGGAGGTGGTGAGCTGTGTGTTGCACCTATGGGGGCGAAAGCGTAGGGGGGAGAGAACATGCTGGAGCTATTCAGGGAGGAGGATCTTTGGTCTCCAGGTGGGGCTGGGCCCTCGTGTCAGTTCGATGTTTCGCGCTCCTTCGCATGGTTATCCCTTGGGGTCCAGGTAGTCGATGATTCCGTGATGCTGTGCGGGCTTCCATCCGGAGTTGTCCCCGGCTATCTCCAGTCTAGGTATTTCCCATAGGTACGGGTGTTGACTAGAATGATGTCTGAGGCTTGAACGGTTTATTGATCCAACCTGTCCGCGATGCGCTACCCTGCTGGCATACTGCCGGTTTGTGGTTTCGTGGACGTGCCCATTACGCGTGGCTCGAAGGTGAATCGAACCTTTGGAAAGAACCGCGTACTTTCTTGACTGGTTCTAGGGCTTCTGCCATGTTGCTTGAGTATATTTTGGAGGATGTTATGGGTAACGAGCAGGCTCGGTCAATTGCTGTCGTAGGGCTGGGATATGTGGGTCTTCCCATTGCCGTGGCGTTCGGCAAGCAAGGTCCCGTAGTTGGATTTGATATTAACAAGGCCAAGATCGCGGAGCTGCGCCGCGGGGTCGATCGAACGGGTGAAGTTTCATGCGCAGATCTCAAGGCTTCGCAGGTGCAGTATACGTGGGAGCCGGCGGAGCTCAAGGCTGCTGATTTCATTATTGTCGCGGTGCCGACGCCTATTAATGAGGCGCTTCAGCCTGATTTTACAGCTTTGCAGAAGTCATCCGAGCTGATCGGCTCGAATTTGGCTCCGGGGACCATTGTTGTTTATGAGTCGACGGTCTATCCCGGTGCTACGGAAGAAGTGTGTTTGCCCATCCTTGAAAAGATGTCAGGAATGAAGGCCGGGGTCGATTTCAAGATCGGATATTCTCCGGAGCGCATCAATCCTGGAGACAAAGAACATACGCTTGAGAAAATCATCAAGGTTGTTTCGGCTCAGGATGCTGAATCGCTGGAAATTGTTGCGAAGACCTATGAGACGGTCGTAAAAGCCGGAATCCACCGTGCGTCAAGTATCAAGGTGGCTGAAGCTGCCAAGGTGATTGAGAATACGCAGCGCGATCTCAATATTGCGCTGATGAACGAGCTCGCGCTGATTTTTCATCGGTTGGGAATCGATACAAAGTCAGTCTTAGAAGCCGCAGGTACGAAATGGAACTTCCTGAAGTTTTCGCCTGGCCTTGTCGGTGGCCATTGCATAGGGGTTGACCCCTATTACCTGACGGCGAAAGCCGAGTCGGTGGGTTACCACCCCCAGGTGATTCTTTCAGGCCGCCGGATCAACAATGGCATGGGAAAGTTCGTCGCTGAACAGACGATGAAGCTCCTGAGCCAGCTCCCACGGCCTGTCAATGAACTCAGGGTCGCGGTGCTTGGATTGACCTTCAAAGAGAATGTGCCCGATCTTCGCAATAGTAAAGTCCCGGATATCATCAACGAGCTTCGCGAGTATGGCGTGCAAGTGGTTGTGCACGATCCTATTGCTGAATCAGACGAAGCCGTGCATGAGTACGGGATCAAATTGGTCGATTTGAAACAGATCAAGGATGTTGACGGCGTGATCCTGGCGGTGGCTCACCGTAGCTTCCTCGAGATGGGGCTGAGTGAGCTGCTGAAGCCCTTGCGTGATCTGAAGAGCGGAGTCCTGATCGATGTGAAGAGCATCTTTGACCCTTCAAAAGTTCCTTCCTCAATAAAGTACTGGCGCCTCTAGTTTAGTGGGGGATAACTGGTACGGTCTTCAGCCGCTGCGCCCCTCAACCGTTGCTCATAGGCTCTCAACCACGAGTGGGGACGGACGTGTAGGTTCCAGCCTTCACAGGAGTCCTCGAGCTACTGCCTATTGACAAGTTCTTTCTGAACTTCTCAATATGTAGTATAAGTAGCCTGGCGTGCCTGGTATCAAACTTCCATCCTTCCGGGCTGTTCTTCTGATGGTCTAAAGAAAGGCTGCTGGCATTGTGATGTGGAGTCTTCTGATTCGAGTCGATAGGTTTTCCCCCCACTCTGGGCAAGTCGCCCCGTTGCTTCTGTCTATTGTTCTTCTCTCGGGTTGTCTCGCCTCTCAGGATGCGAAGCGCGGTGATCAGCATTTGGCAGCCGGGAATTGGGAGGAGGCCAGTCTCGCCTACAAGGAGGCGTTGAAGAATGATCCATTTGATCCAGGTCTTACCAGTAAGTACGCGATGGCGCGAGAACGAGCCGCAGGCCTCTACCATGAACGCGGAGAGGCGTTTCTCAAAGAACGGCAAATGGATCTGGCGATTGAGCAGTTTAAACGGGCACTGACGATTGAGCCTGCCAATCTTGCTCATCAGGCCAGTCTGGCAGAAGCGACCCGATTGAAAGAGTCGCGCTCGCATTTCCGTGAAGCTGAGCGGCTGGCCCAGCTCGGTCGAACAGACGAGGCGATGGGAGGCTACACCAGGGCTGCTGAGCTGGACCCTACCTTCAAAGATCCTCTTGAAAGTATCAGCCGATTGACAGAAGAGCAGCAAGCCGCCATGCGCGGCGACCGCCTGAAGCAGCCGGTGACGATGCGATTCAAGAACGCAGGGATCAAAGAGGTATTGGAGGGAGTGGCGAAGGTAGGTGGGTTCACCCTGATCTTCGATAAAGATGTCCGGAACGATCCGATTTCCATCGGGGTCCAGGATACGCCATTTGAGGATGCGCTAAACTTGATCTTGAACAGCAATAGTCTTTTTTCCAGGCAGGTCTCTCCCGGAGTCCTCATCATCAGTCCGAACACCAAGCAGAAGCAGGAGCAGTATCAGGATCTGATGATCCGGACGTTTTATCTTTCGACGGCCAAGGCCAAGGATATGTTGGTGTTGCTCAAAAGCATGCTGGACTCCAAGCGGATGCATGCCAACGAACAGCTCAATGCCATCGTAATCCGCGATCAACCGGAGAAGCTGGATCTCGCAGAGCGGATCATTCTTGCCAACGACCGGCAAGAGCCGGAAGTCCTCTTTGATCTTGAAGTGCTGGAAGTCAATCGCACCAAGAACCAGACATACGGATTGAATTATCCCAAACAGGCCGGCGCCGGGCTTATTCCACCAGGGTTTACGGGGGCCCTGGCGGCAGATCCTGTCCAAATGACCTATCGCCAACTGACGAGTCTTGGGCCGGACAGTTATCTGTTTCGTCTTCCAACGAGTGTCCTGCTCGATTTCTTCAAGCAGGAGTCTGACGCCAAGACGCTGGCCGCGCCAAAGGTGCGGGTGGTGAACAATAAGAAGGCCGAGATTAATATCGGAGACAAGCAGCCGATCCTCTTGTCGACCACCAATGTGTTGCCTGGACAGGCGGCAACCGGGGCTGTGCCGACGACCTCAACCGTCACGTCGATTGAGTTTCGGGACACCGGAGTCAAGCTTACGGTGGAGCCGTCCATTCGATTGGGCAACGAACTATCCTTGAAGATGAAAGTTGAAGTGATTCGCATTGGCGACCAGGTGACCTTGCAGGCCTCTCCGCCGATCCAGCAGTTCCGTTTCGGCAATCGCTCCGCCGAAACGACGCTCAATATGCGTGACGGGGAGACCATCGTGCTCGGCGGATTGATTCAGGAAGAGGATCGCAAGACTCGTGTGACTATGCCGTGGATCGGAGATCTGCCTCTCATCGGGAATTGGCTCAGCTCATTCAAAACGGAACGTGTGACGACTGAAGTCATTTTGACGATTACCCCTCGTATTATGCAGTCCCCGTTGGCCCCTGGATCAACCAACCAGGCCTTCTGGTCCGGGACTGAGACGAGTTATGCGACCACGCCGCTTTTCTCCAGTGCTCAGAAAAAAACGCTTACTCATCTCTCTGGCAGTCAGGCCGGACTTGGATCACTAGCCTTCTCCGGCATACGGTCCAAGAGCGATAAAGCGTCAGCCGCTTCTCTGATGAAGGCCG
Organism: Nitrospira sp. CG24D; assembly: GCA_002869855.2. Classification (GTDB taxonomy): domain Bacteria; phylum Nitrospirota; class Nitrospiria; order Nitrospirales; family Nitrospiraceae; genus Nitrospira_D. The sequence continues at coordinate 12,314 of NEWQ02000039.1, read as the reverse complement.
CAGTCAGTGGCCCGATCCTTTCTATTCAGCCCGGTGATACTGCGGTCCAAGTCGGAAAAGAGATCAAGCTTTCAATCATGGATGGGCGTCTCCAGGCATCGGCTGATGGTGTGTTCCAGCTGGAGTACGATCCGCTGGTGTTGCACTTCAAGCGAATCGGCGAAGCGGAGCTGCTCGATTCGGCTGCTTCTGGAAACGAAGGTGGGGGGGAGGAGACAGGAAAGTTGGCGTTCCGTTTGTCAAAAGCGGATAGCCGTGCCCCTCGATCAGTAACGGTCATCTTTGCGGCTGCTGCCGTTGGTGTTTCTCCGGTTAGGGTCGAGCTCGCTGCGGTTGATCGAGACGGTGTGGCACAAGCGAGCGAAGTCGGGACAGGGGTCGTGAGGGTCCGGTGAAAGAGTCGGGGGTCACGCTTCTTGAGCTCCTTGTCACCATGACGATCGTGGTGATTCTCGCCTCAATTGCGATGCCCCTGAGCAAGGTTACGACGCAGCGACGGCAGGAAATCGAATTGCGCCAGCAATTGCGGACGATCCGAGCGGCCATTGATACCTTCAAGTTGGAGTGGAATCGAGATGGCGATGCGCTGCTTGGGCCTGTCTGCTTGAAGAACAAGCTGACCTGTAAGGATGTAACCAGTATCTATGGGTACCCCAAGACGTTGGACGCGCTTCTCGGGGTCAAACTGACCGGGGAGGAAGCGACGGTTCGCGGGACGACGATACGGCGGTACCTTCGAGGAATGCCCGTTGATCCGCTTACCGGGAAGGTCGACTGGATACTCCGTTGTTATAAAGACAGCCCAAAGCCCTCCAGTTGGTGTGGCGAGGATGTCTATGATGTGGTGACCCAAAGCGAGGCCATGGCACTGGATGGAACGAAGTATCGAGATTGGTAGGCGTGGCGCACTCAACGCAAGGGGTTTTACCCTTATTGAGTTGATGATCGTGATTTCGATTATCGGAATTTTAGCCACGCTTGCGGTGCCGTCTTATCAGTCTTCGTTGATCAAGGCGAGGGAGACCGTATTGCGGCAGGATCTTTTCACTATGCGGGAACTTTTGGATCACCATCGGGCTGACCATGGGAAATATCCGCCAGGCTTGGCGGGTCTCGTGGAGGCCGGGTATTTGCGCGCGATTCCCAAGGATCCGTTCACGAATTCTTCGACGACGTGGCAGGAGATCATTGAGCCTACGGAGGGTGGCATCTTTGATGTCTATTCCGGGTCTGATCTTGTCGGAACAACCGGGACCGCCTACAATCAATGGTAATGCTGTCTATGCGCATATACTCAGTTCATGAGTTGCTTACTCGGATCCCCGGTTTTACGTGCCGGAGAAGGCTGGGTGCATGGGCTATCTGGTTCCTGCTCGGAGGGATAAGTCTTGTCGGGTGTGGACCGCTTGAGCCCATCGTTGAGCAGGAGGTGTCGGACCTTCAGCTGACAGTGGATACGCTTAAGACCTCACTCCGTGATTCCCAGCGCACGATTGCGGAGCTTCGCTCGGAGCTTGAGTCCAGGCGGCAAGAGTTAGCAGATTCCCAAATTGCTCGCGCGCAGATGGAAGGCCGAATTCGAGAAGCTGAGCGGAGGCTGACGGAGGCGCGGCATATTATTGACCTTCAGCGCGAAGAACTGACTTCATCCCGGACTGAGCGACAACGGGTGTCCCAGGCCGGCACGGCGTTGCAGAACCAGTTGAAACAACTCCAGAAACAGTTGGCGAAGATGGGAAAGCAGTTTGAACGCGGTGGCGAAACCGGTGCCGCGCCGGCCAATCTGTCATCGACTGACACCCGCCCGCCGTCGGTGCGTCCTGTCAACATGGATTCATCCCGTCATGGCTCTGAGAAGTCGCGTGTGGCGGTGGCCCCGGCTGAGGCACTGCCATCCGAAGCGATTACTGATGGCGGAGAGTATTCCGTGGCGGCGGCCGACTATCCTACCAGTCTCTCGGTAAAGCCGGGGGATACTCTGTGGAGCATTGCACAGCGATTCCATACCACGGTGCAGGAACTCATGGGCGTGAATGAGTTGCACGATAACCGGATTTTTATTGGGCAAGCCCTTCGGCTCCCCAGCCGTGTCGCATCCGGGACATCTCCACTCGATAAGGCTGAGTAACCAGACGCCCCGTCTCTCGGGGACGCAGGTACCTATTCATGGCCATCTTCACCTACAGAGTTGCCCGGTCCGACGGCTCAATCGTTGACGGGCAGATCGAAGGGGTCGAAGAAGCCGCAGTGCGTGGAAAGCTCGAGTCTCAAGGCCTCTTGGTTTTCACTCTGCATCAGCGAAGCGGTGCAGCCTCCAGCCATTCTGTCTCGAGTCGGTCCTGGGGAAAGCTTCCTCTGGGAGAGTTTCTGATTTTCAACCAGGAGTTTTTGGCGTTGGTGAAGTCGGGCTTGCCGGTGTTGAGAGTGTGGGAGTTGCTTATCGAGCGGGCTCAACACACGGGATTTCAACAGGTGTTGCGGGATGTACGGCAGGATATTCGGGGAGGGGCGGCGTCGTCCGACGCGTTAGCCAAACACCCGATCTATTTCCCCGAGTTATATATCGCGACGGTTAAGGCGGGGGAGCAATCGGGCAATCTTCCCGAGGTGCTACAGCGGTACATCGGCTACCTGAAGCTGATGATGGCGCTCCGCCAAAAAGTGACGAAGGCCCTGTCTTATCCGCTGTTCTTGGTGTTAATCGGAGTGGGCGTTATTGCTTTCCTGCTCACCTATGTGATGCCGACTTTTGTGTCAGTGTACGGGGAGAATGCGAAGACCCTCCCATGGGCGACCCAACTACTCATGGATCTTGTGCAACATGGTGAGGCGCAGTTGATTCCGGCGCTGCTCATTCTCGGCGCGGGTGGGCTGGGCTTGCGGGCCTACTATGCGACTCCGACCGGGCGGTTCACGATCGATCGCTTCCTGCTTGCGCTTCCATTGATTGGGCCGATCATGGTGAAGCATCACACGGTACAGCTGACCAGAACTCTGGGGACCATTCTGGCCGGGGGCACGCCTCTGGTAGAGGCGTTGCACATTGCACGCGGCGCGGTCTCCAATCGCTGGGTGAGGTCAGGTTTGGAGGAAGCGGAAAGCGAGATTCGTGAAGGGGCCACGCTGGCGACTGCGCTTGAGCGTCCCCATATCTTGCCGAAGCTGGCCATTGAGATGGTGTCGGTCGGTGAGGAAACCGGTTCGTTGGAGAGCATGTTGCGCGATGTCGGGGACTTTTACGAAGCGGATCTCGATACGCGCTTGTCCCAATTGACCACGTGGATTGAGCCGGTCTTGTTGCTGGTGATGGGGGTGCTTGTCGGAGCCATCGTGATTGTTATGTATCTGCCGGTTTTTCAAATGGCCGGCACGATCGGGTAGGGCATCATGAAGCTTGTTTCTACAGGCGCAGTGAACGGTGTCCTTTGGCGTGAGGTGTGTAGTGGCTCGTAGTGTAGCCCGTCCCACATTGTTGGAGGTCTTGGTTCGCCATGGCCTTGCCCGGGAGCCGATTGAGCAGGCGCTTCGTCGCTTGGGTGGGGTCTCCCTGGCGCTTGGTCAAACGCTGGTGAGCGAAGGGGTACTTTCGGAAGAGCAGCTCGCCAAGGCTTTGGCCGAACAGTACGGACTTCCTTATGACCCGCTCACCGATTTTCGCGTCGATCAGCAGTTCTATGAATCCATCTCCGTGAAACTCATGCAGCGCCATCCGTTTGTGCCGATGGGGGAGCGGGCCGGTGTTCTGACCATTGCCATCGCGGATCCGCAGAATGTGTTGGGGTTTGATGAGTTGGAATTGCTGATCGGCAAGCCCTTGGCCCGTGTGGTGAGTTCGCGGAGCGCGATTCTCTCCGCGCTTGAGCGAAGTGAAGGTTCGAGCCAGGCGTTGCGGGAATTAGAAGCGGAATACCGGTCCGTTCTGGTCAAAGAGGACGACCGCGGGGAAGAGGTGCTCACTGTCAATCATGTGGCCGAGGATCAGAGCCCGGCCGTGAAACTGCTGGATTCGATCCTGCTCAGTGCGATGCAGCGTCGCGCGAGCGATATTCACATCGAAGCCTCGGATCGAGCCACGAAGGTGAAGTTGCGTGTGGACGGCATTCTCGTTCCGGCCATGGAACCGCTGGACGTCCGTCTGCATGCGCCCTTGGTGTCTCGGCTGAAGGTCATGTCTGAACTGGACATTGCGGAGCGGCGGGTGCCGCAGGACGGCAGTTTCCGGATGAGGCTTGATCGCAAGACTGTCGATTTTCGCGTGTCTATTCTCCCCAGCGTATTCGGTGAATCTGTCGTCGTCCGTATTCTTGACCGGGAGGCGATTACCACCGGGGTGTCGGCCCTTCGCCTGGAGCGGTTGGGTTTCAACCCTGAAGATCTGAAGCGGTTTCGCCGGGCGATCGTCAGGCCTTACGGGATGGTGTTGGTGACCGGGCCAACCGGAAGCGGAAAAACGACGACATTGTATGCCGCGATTACCGAAATGAATACAGCAGAAGACAAGCTGATTACCATTGAAGATCCTGTTGAGTATCAGCTGGCTGGAATCGTGCAAATTCCGGTCAATGAAAAAAAAGGACTGACGTTTGCGCGAGGGCTTCGATCCATTCTTCGTCATGATCCGGACAAGATCATGGTCGGAGAAATTCGTGATGCGGAGACAGCGCAGATTGCGATTCAATCGGCGCTGACCGGACACTTGGTGCTGACGACGGTCCATGCGAATAATGTGTTCGATGTCATCGGTCGGTTCGCCTCCATGGGCATCGATGCTTACAACTTTCTCGCGGCGTTGAATTGCGTGTTGGCGCAGCGACTGGTTCGGATCCTCTGTCCCTCGTGCCGGGTGCCGGTTGTGGCTGAACAAGCGCTCTTGGAGGATTCGGGCCTCGACTATGAGCAATACAAAGATACCCCATTCTATCAGGGGAAGGGTTGTTCGAATTGCATGGGAACCGGGTATCGCGGACGGAAGTGTATTACAGAGTTTCTGGATCTGACGGATGAAATCAAGGAGATGATTTTGGCGGAACGGCCCTTGTCGGAAATCCGGTATCGTGCCGTGACGGATGGGATGATTACGCTGCGTCAATCCGCGATCAAGAAAGTATTGCAGGGAGAGACCTCGTTGCGTGAGATCAATCGTGTGACCTTCAGCGAGGAGGGGTGAGGGATGTGGGGATGGATGAGCGGTCGGCCGCGACAATGTCTCAAGATCGGTGTGGAGTCTGTGGCATGGGCGGAGGCGCTGTCGGATTGGCGCGGCAGACGTGGGCATCGGTGCGTGACCTCCCCGCTGCCTGAGGGCGCGGTCAAACCGTCTCCGGCCGAACCGAATCTTGCTCAGCTGACTGTCGTGGAAGCGAAAATTCACGCCTTGGTCGGTCCTCCTCAAGACATTCGGATTCTGGGGCATGCGGTGATGGCCGATTATCCTCGCCCAGTGACCTTACTTTTGCCGGATGCGGCGGTGCGTGCCGTAGTGTTGCATTTGGACCAACTGCCTGCTCGTGCGGATGAACGCGAGGCGTTGATTCGCTGGCGATTCGGCCAGGAACAGCTGTTTCCGCTCACCGGAACGACGATGATCTCCCAAGTATTTGGCGGGTCCCCGCGCGCCGCCGGCGCGGCGCAGTCGGTACTGGCCGTGGCGGTCCATCAATCTGTCTTGCGTCAGTATGAATCGGTGTGTGAGAGCGTCGGTTTGGTTCCACGGGATGTGGGGCTGACGAGCCTGCGTCTCTTTGATCTATGGGTCAAGATGGCCGGGCGAACTGGATGGGAAGGCGATGACCTTCTATGGATCAGCTTGGTTGATCGAGCGTTGACGGCCATGGTGTTTCAGCAGGGGCGCCTGTTGTTCTACCGCTGCAAGTTATTGACAGCGGATGCGTTGAGCGGCGCCGATGCCGGCTTGCAGAAGATTGCGGAGGAATGTGCCGCTTCGGTGGAAATGTGCCAGCAACGTCATTCGGGAGTGTCGGTGAAGCGCGCCGTGCTCTGCGCCGACGATATGGTGCCCTTGCATGAAAAACTCGAAGAGCATCTGGCGCTGTCCGTTGAGTCCTTGGGTTGGGAAGATCTTGAATCGCGTGGATGGGGGAGCGGGGACCGTCGTCAAGGCGTGGATTCTCTTGCCGCGCTGGCGGGAGTGTTGTCATGATGGCGGCCCTTCGGGACGGCATAAGCCGCGTCGCCGATCGCGTGGCGCGTATCATGGGCCTCCGTCGATATTTCCAGATTTCTCTCGCCACTCGATTTCGATGGTATCTGCTTCCACTCCAGCTTGGGCTGATGGCAGGTTGTTTGGGGCTCTGTGTGGCGATCGCTTGGAGTGTTGCCCGGACGGCTCTCGGGTACCAAGATGTCCGGCAAATGAGCACAGAGCTGGAGCATGTGCGGCAGCAGGATCAACAGTTAATGACCGAGGCGACTCAAGAAGGGATCGATCTGTCCGAGCGGGCGCTGCAGCAGTTACCTGCAGAAGTCGCATTGGCCAATCAACTGCTTGAGAAGCGGACCTTTTCATGGACGGCGTTTTTGGCGGGGTTGGAGCAAGCGTTGCCGCCACGTTTGGCGCTCGCCAGCGTCCGGTTGGAGTCCGGAGGATCTCTCGTTCACCTGACCGGCTCGGCGGCCAGCTTGGAAGATCTCACGGCATTTACCGTCGGGTTGCAAGACCATCCCAAATTCAAAGACCCGGTGTTAGCTCAGCATCGAGTCGGGCCAAGCGGTTTGGTGGAGTTCGATGTGACCGTGCGCTATCGGCGGGAGGGCGTGTAAGTGACCGATCGGTTGCAACGCATGTTGTCCGAGCCCTATGCCCCGCTGTTGCCGTGGGTTGGGCTGGCCGCGTTGTTGCTAGTAGGCCTGATTCTGGTCAATACGTTCGGCGTTCGGGGGGTGGAAGATCGCCGGATGCAGATCGAAAAGGAGTGGGGGGCTGCGCGCCAGGTGTTGGCCCAACATCGAGAAGCCAGGAAAGCGCGAAAGGATGTGAGCCAGGTGTGGGCGGTCCTGCCGGTCGAACGTGATTTTGCTCCGTTAGCTTTGGGGATATCCGAAGAGGCAAAACGCGATCATGTGACACTGCCAGCGCTGTCCTATAAGACAGAGTCGACCACGGTGGTAAATACGAGCAAAGGGGTGCTTCAGGGGTCCATGACTGGGCGGTATGAAGATCTGAGGCGGTTTATCTATGATCTCGAAACAGCCGAGGAACTGCTGTTCATAGAAGATATGGAGCTTGCCGGTTCCTCCAGTCCGCGCGATCAACAGTTGACCTTTAACATTAAGATTGTGACGTATTTGCGCGGAGAAGCTGTGAAGCCTGCATCGGATGGCCAGAAATAGATGGATGCCAAGTGGAAAGCGCTCATCGCAATCGGACTGGTGGCGCTCTGGGGCGGAGTGGCCTATTGGCAATGGGGCGCGCTGCCTGATCCGGTTCGCAGGCCATTGGCCAACACCTCAGGCCCGGCCTCGTCGCTCGCCCGTTCGATTTCACGAACAGGCGGATTGCGAGTCCATCTCGAGCAGCTGGCCTCCGCGCGAACCCAGCGTGAGGCGACGTTTACCGCACCGCGAAATATCTTTGCGGCGCCTGGTTCAGATAGAACGTTGCCGGCGGCCGGTGACGGATCGGATGGTGGTCAGTCTAATCAAGTTTCTGAACAGGCAGCGCAGCAACAAGCGGCGTCTTTAGAGTTGGATCAATATCGGTATCTGGGATTTGTCCGGATGGGTGAGTCGGCCAAGGGCGCCGGCAATACGGCCGTGCTGAGCAAGAATGAAGAGGTGGTGATCGGCCGGGTCGGTCAGCACTTGGAGCGGCATCTCGTGGTGAAAGCCATCACTCCGGAAAACGTGACGCTTCGAGATACCCGGGCGCGCGTCGACCATACGGTTCCCTTAACGGAGAATGCGGACGAACCGCAGCCATAGCCCATGAGAGGGTCAGTCCTCAATAGCAGAGAGTCTGAGCGTGGATTTTCTTATGTCGTTTTGATGTTTGCCATCGTGCTCATCGGTCTCGGGATGACCGTGGCGGCACGACATTGGAAGGTGATGGTGCAGCGTGAGCTCGAGGCCGATTTAATATCCAAAGGCATTGAGATTCAGAACGCCTTGGCGTTCTATTCGGCCACCATGAAGGCGGGACGAGTGGTTCCAGGAGAAGTGTATCCGCAAACACTGGCCGAACTCACCCGGTTGCCCAAACCGTTTTTGCGAAAAGTCTATGCCGAGCCGTTAGGACATGGCGACTGGGAATTGGTTCGCGCCCCGACCGGAGGAATCATGGGGGTCAGGAGCAAGAGCAAGAGTAAGCCGATTTGGCAGCACAACTTTCCTCCTGCAGTCAGGCACTTTGATGGGCGGAAATCACACTATGAGTGGGTATTTCAGCATCCAAATCCTTCCATGGCATTCGTCGGAATGGCTGGGCCGGGAGCCGCAGCACCAGGACCAGCGGGGCAGCAGGGGGCTTCCCCGGGAACGAGTCCGATGTCCCTTCAGAATCCCGTCGGGACAACCCCTCTTCAGGCAGAACCTCCGGTAGCCCCAACCGCTCCCTAAAATCGTCAGGTGAATCATCGCCGGTCTTCCATTTGAACCCTGAAACGGTCTGTATCGGGCTTTTGCAGGTTTCTGATGGTGCCGGATGATGTCTTGACCCCCTTCAAACCCGCGCGGTATCCTGTCGCCCGTTCACTTTTTCACAGAGAAGGCGATACGAATGATTTCCGACGAGGAACAGCAGGAGTTAGCCGCCGTTGAGTCTCCTGAGACGAAGGACGTTCAGGAAGTTCCGCCGCTTTCCATACCCGACTATGTGCATGAACTGGTCACGCGGGCCAGACAGGCCGCCGGTCGTCTGGCGACGCTCTCCACGGTCGTGAAAAACAATGCATTGATCGCCATGGCCGATGCGCTGGATGAGAAGAAGGCCGCCCTCATGGAGGCCAATGAAAAGGATGTCGAGGCCTTCGGTGCTGAGCCGGACAAAGCCGCCATGGCGGATCGTCTCAGGCTCACGGAGCAGCGAATTGCCGATATGTCGGCCGGGATCAGGGAAGTCGCGAAGTTGCCCGATCCCCTAGGCGACATGCCGAAGATGTGGACCAGGCCGAACGGAATGCAGGTGGGCCGGGTGCGTGTCCCGATCGGGGTCATCGGCATTATTTATGAGTCGCGTCCGAATGTCACCGCCGATTCTGCTGCGCTTTGCTTGAAGTCCGGCAATGCCTGTGTGCTGCGCGGCGGGAGCGAGGCGATTCACTCGAATACGGCCATTGCTGCCGTGCTGGCCGAAGCTGCGGAGAAGGCCGGGATTCCCCCTGGCGCCATCAGTTTTGTCGATCGTCCGGATCGGGAACTTGTACCGGTCCTGCTCAAGCAGGATCGCTATATCGACCTCATCATCCCGCGGGGCGGTCCTTCGCTCATGAAGACGATCGCCGAGCACGCCACCATTCCGGTCGTCAAGCACGATGCGGGGATCTGTCACATCTACGTGGATGCGGATGCCGATCAGGCGATGGCGGAGGCGATCTGTGTGAATGCCAAAGCCCAGCGGCCTTCGACCTGTAATGCGATGGAAACCCTCCTCGTCCACCAAACGATCGCGCGGACGTTTCTCCCGCGCCTCATGGAAAAGCTGCAAGCGGCCAAGGTGGAAGTGCGCGGCTGCCCCAGGACATGCCAATTGCTGCCGGACGCGAAGCCGGCGGCCGACGATGATTTTGGAAAAGAGTTCTTAGAGTTGGTCCTTGCCGTGAGGGTCGTGAAGAACATGGACGAGGCGATGGAGCATATCGCTAAATACGGCTCGCAGCACACCGAAGCCATTATCACAACCAACTATCAGCGAGCCATGCGGTTTCTGCGGGAAGTCGATGCGGGGGCGGTGCTGGTGAATGCGTCCACACGACTCAATGACGGCTATCAGTTCGGGCTCGGTGCCGAGATCGGCATCAGCACCTCCCGCATTCATGCCCGGGGCCCCATGGGGTTGGAGGAACTCACCTGTTCGAAGTTCATCGTTCTGGGGAGCGGCCAGATCCGCGAGTAAATGGCTGGTGACTCTGTTCGTACCGCACTAACGTCTCCCGACTGTCTCCGGTTTCCTGCCAATCAGACCTTGGCCCATCAATTCGACCAGTCCGGCGGAAAGGTCATTCGCCAATCCACTGGACATCTGGTCTTTTATCGGCACGATGGCCGGCGATTTCTCGCGACCGATCCTGACGGCCATCCCCTGCATGAATGTGAGTGGGGTGTGGACCCTGGTGGAAGAACGGTGCTGGTTCGTGCACGCTTGCGGCTGGATTGGGGGCGGTGGGTCGGGTTGAAACCCGGCGGACTGGTCAATGAAACCCGTCTCAATCTGGCGACGAAGCCGGGCTGGCAGCGCCTGAAAGCGGAAGATTTACGCCACATGGCGGCGCAGGCGATGCGGGTGCCGATCGAAGAGGTCCGGTTTTTCTATGGGGACGAAGATCTGGTTATCGATGCACATGGCCAGGCGACCATCCGGCATCGGAAAGATGCGTTCTATGTGCTGGAAGACGGCACGTTCGAATCGGCTCGGTTCATGTCCTGCATGGGGGCAATGCATTGGGAGCAGATCGATTTTCTACCCGTCGTCGAACTCTTCAAATCACTCCTTCCGGGCACCGGGTCGGCGGCGTTTGAGCTGATTCGCGGGCTCTACGACGACCAGAACGAGGGGCAGCCCAGTCCGCGGCCCTTGCGCTATCGCGGCATTCCGACCTATCCATCCGAAGCGGCCTTTCGTCTCTTCAGCAGTTTCTTCACGCCGCAGGCCGACGCCGGCGGAGATCCTATTGCGTTGTTCATGGACCCCTCCCGTTCTCATCGGGTCACGTGGCTGCCGGCGCCGGCGCCTCCGCTGCGCTATTTTGATGAGGCGTATCGACTGTGTGTGACGGTGCAGGGAGAGGTGTTGCTGAAGACGACTTGCGCCGACGATCCAGCGGGTTTGTCGTACGTGAATCCCAAGGGGCGGCGGATGGTGGCCTGGGATCGATCGGCCGTCATCGTCGACGGACATCTACAGCTGAGCGACCGTGACTGTAAGAAAGATGTGTCTCTCTCACAGGAATTGGCAAGGGTGACATCATCTCCGGTCGTTCCCCCGCCGAGTCCGGTCGACTGGCGAGCAGTGTTCGTGTCGGCGGTGCCCGCCGTCCAACCGGCAGAGGTGTTCGGAGCGGTGCTGCTGTATCCGCAGGACGAGACCCCGGTCGGAGAACTAGCGGCTCAACCATTTGTCGCGGACTATCTGCAGGATCTCGCCGAGCAGGATCGCGAGATCGGCCAGATACTCGTGAGAGCGGAGCGCATTCTGATCGATAACGGGGATGCGGTGATTTCAACCTGTGTGCCATTCGATCGCCCACGAGAAGTCGTCGCGCACATTTCGCACCCGCCATTTGCCTGCAAACAGGCGCAGCAGCTCTGGACCGTGTGCGCTGAATTACAGCGATGGGAGTGGCTGGAGCGAACCCGATTCATGCTCTCGTCTGCAACTTCTCAATCCGAGTCGTATGATCTTGTCTATGCCTGGCTGCCCTATGCCGAGTTTGAGCAGACGAGTACCCTCACGGCGTGGGTGCGCGCGCTCGCGCAACGCATCAAGACGGGCGGCAACGTGTTTGTCGTGGGGCCGGCACGGACGGGCGATGAGCTGAGCCGGGCCGGCTTGCAGCGTTGCTGGGAGGAGGCGGTTGAGCGGCTGCCCACGTTTGCGATGCATAAGACGATTCTACCGAAGGCCAAGCTGCGGAGCGGGCTGACGCTGTTTCATGTGCGTCGGGCTTAGCCCTTTGCCACTTGCGCTGATCCGTCACCATCGATTACTGTCAGACCTATGAGTGAGCCAACGACAGAGCAGGTTCCGGCTGAGGATGGCGGCGATAAAGTCATCATCTATTGGGAACGGGAGTATTCGACCGCGTTTCCACCGGAGCGGCTGAAGCTGGATTTCAACCCCCACCGTCCGATGCTGAATAACATGACGCTCGATGAACAGCGAGGGCTTGCCGCCAGCGGGTACAAGGTGTTACCGGACGACTGCGGGCCGGTTCGCACCGTCGGCAGCTACGGCTGGCTCATCCGGTGCCCGGCGGATATCAAACTGCGGCGGACGGCCGAGGGAGTCAAATGGCAATCGCCCCCCATCGAACCGGAAGAGCGGCTGCTGGGATATAAATCGTTTTCCGGGACCTACGTCGATCTGATTCTGAACAGCGGCTATCCCAAGCTCTGCTGCGGCATTCGGTTCTACTATCCCA